>NZ_BAABAH010000041.1:0-557 GCF_039537325.1 Nocardioides panacisoli | reverse complement strand
CCGGCCGAGTTTCTTGATGTCAACGTGGACCAGGTCGCCCGGCGCTGCGACCTCGTAGCGGACGGGCTTGGGCTTGCGGATCGGCAGGCCGGTGGCCTGGTCGAGATGGGCCAGCAGAGGCATCCGGTAGCGGGCCAGAACCCGGCCGACGGTCGATCGCGGGACACCGAGGTGGTAACTGATCCGGTGCGGTCCCCATCGGCGGCAGTAGCGCAGCTTGATGATGCGTCGCTCGAGTCGTTGAGGGCACCGCGTCGGGAAGGTCTGCGGCCGCGACGACACGTCAGTCATCGGCCTCCCAACTCGGTAGCGGGCGGCCCATTTCGCCGCGGTCGCAGGCGAGACCTGGAACCGCTCCGCGGCTCGACGGACCGGCCAACCCTTCTCGACGATGAGCTTCGCGAGCCGCTCGCGACCGAGCGGAGTGAGCGGGGCGTTAGCGTGAGTCACGTAGGACCTCCAGTTAGAGGGTTGGTGTGGTAACCCCCTCCGTACTGGAGGTCCTCGCTATTCGTCTACGCCTGCGTGTTCACAACCTGCCGGGGAACTACAGCTAG
>NZ_BAABAH010000040.1:0-662 GCF_039537325.1 Nocardioides panacisoli | reverse complement strand
CAGCTGGTCGCCTGGTGCACCCGGTTCACCCCCCACGAGCTGCGCGCCCTGGGCAAACGGATCCTGGCCGTCGTCGACCCCGACACCGGCAACCAGGCCGACGCCCAGCGCCTCCAAGAAGAGGAACGGTCAGCACGGCAGAAGATGCGCCTGACCTTCAAACCCCAAGGCGACGGCACCACCCGGCTCACCGGACTGCTCCCCGACGCGAGCGCGACCCGGTTGAAGACCTACCTGGACGCCTACACCTCACCCCGCAACCCCAAGAACACCCCCACCGGTGCCGGGGAGGCCGACCGGATCCCCTACCCCCGCAAGCTCGCCCACGCCCTGTGCACCCTGCTGGAGCACCTGGACCCCACCCAGCTCCCCGAGCACGGCGGGGACGCCACCACCCTCATCATCACCATCACCCTCGACGACCTGCGCAAGGAGCTGGGCACCGCCACGATCCTCGACGGCTCGGACCCCGCCCTCGGTCCCAACCTGTCGGCAGCAGAAGCCAGACGGCTCGCCTGCACCGCCCAGATCATCCCCGCCGTCCTCGGCAACCACTCCGAAGTGCTCGACCTCGGCCGCGCCGACCGGCTCTACCGACCACCCCAACGCAAAGCCATCCGACTCCGCGACCGCCGCTGCCGCGCCCAAGGCTGCGACCACCC
>NZ_BAABAH010000039.1:0-714 GCF_039537325.1 Nocardioides panacisoli | reverse complement strand
GGTGTGATCATGGATGTGGTCACCCCTGAGCAGGCCAAGATCGCCGAGGACGCTGGTGCGGTCGCGGTGATGGCGCTGGAGCGGGTGCCGGCCGACATCCGGGCCCAGGGTGGGGTCTCGCGGATGAGTGATCCGGACATGATCGACTCGATCATCGAGACGGTCTCGATCCCGGTGATGGCCAAGGCCCGGATCGGGCACTTCGCCGAGGCGCAGGTGCTGCAGTCGCTGGGGGTGGACTACATCGATGAGTCCGAGGTGCTGACCCCGGCCGACTATGCCCACCACATCGACAAGTGGGCGTTCACGGTGCCGTTCGTGTGCGGTGCGACGAACCTGGGTGAGGCGCTGCGGCGGGTCACCGAGGGTGCGGCGATGATCCGGTCCAAGGGCGAGGCGGGCACCGGGGACGTGTCGAACGCGGTGACCCACATGCGCACCATCCGCGCGGAGATCCGCCGGCTGGGGAGTCTGGCCGAGGACGAGCTGTACGTGGCGGCCAAGGAGCTCGCGGCGCCCTACGAGCTGGTCAGGGAGGTCGCGGAGAGCGGGAAGCTGCCGGTGGTGTTGTTCACCGCGGGTGGGATCGCGACGCCGGCGGATGCGGCGATGATGATGCAGCTGGGTGCCGAGGGTGTGTTCGTCGGTTCGGGGATCTTCAAGTCCGGGAACCCTGCCCAGCGTGCGGAGGCGATCGTGAAGGCCACCACGTTC
>NZ_BAABAH010000038.1:0-744 GCF_039537325.1 Nocardioides panacisoli | reverse complement strand
AACATCGCGCTCGGCATGGGTGCGGACGTGACCCTGCTCGACACCGACCTGGACAAGCTGCGGATGTCGTTCTGGCGCTACAACAACCGCGTCCACGGCCTGGCGTCCTCGAAGCTGGCGATCGAGCAGCAGGTCACGGAGGCCGACCTGGTCATCGGCGCGGTGCTGATCCCCGGAGCCGCGGCGCCGAAGCTGGTGACCAACGACCTGGTGGCACGCATGAAGCCCGGCTCCGTGCTGGTCGACATCGCCATCGACCAGGGCGGCTGCTTCGAGGACTCCCACGCCACCACGCACGCCGACCCGACCTACCAGGTCCACCAGTCGATCTTCTACTGCGTGGCGAACATGCCCGGCGCGGTGCCGAACACCTCGACCTACGCCCTGACCAACGCCACGCTGCCCTACACAGTCGCGCTCGCCGACAAGGGCTGGGCCCGGGCCTGCCGCGACGACCACTCCCTCGCGCTCGGGCTCAACACCCACGCCGGGCGGCTCACCAACGCCCCCGTCGGCGAGGCCGTCGGCATCGACGCGGTGTCGGTCGACGAGGCTCTCGCGTGACGGTCGCGGGCACTCTCCGCGTCAAGCGGGGCATGGCCGAGATGCTCAAGGGTGGTGTGATCATGGATGTGGTCACCCCTGAGCAGGCCAAGATCGCCGAGGACGCTGGTGCGGTCGCGGTGATGGCGCTGGAGCGGGTGCCGGCCGACATCCGGGCCCAGGGTGGGGTCTCGCGGATGA
>NZ_BAABAH010000037.1:0-1063 GCF_039537325.1 Nocardioides panacisoli | reverse complement strand
TGTACTCGGCCGTCACGTTGGTGACAGCCGGCTGATCGGTGGCAGGCCGTCGAGCGCAGTGTGGCGGCGCTGAGTGTTGTAGAGCTCGAGCCACGGAGCAAGGGCAGCGGCGCGGTCATCGTTGGTGAGGAAGACCTGGCGGTAGGCCCACTCGACCTGCAGGGTGCGGTTGAACCTCTCCACCTTGCCGTTCTGCCAAGGGCAGTGCGGTTTGATGAACTTGTGCTTCGCGCCCAGCGTGGCGATGGCATCACGTACGTCGCTGGATCGTCGGTAGGACAGGTGGTTGTCGGTGATCACTCGCTCGATGCGGGCTATGCCGTGGGCCGCGAAGTACACAGCGGCCCGAAGGATGAACGCCGCGCAGGTCGGGCCCTTCTCGTCGGGAAGGATCTCGGAGTAGGCCAGTCGGGAGTGGTCATCGACCATGGAGTGCACGTAGTCGTAGCCGATCTTGGTGCGCTTGTGACGCTGTGCAGCTGTCGCTTCGCGGCCGCGTGCCTTCCAGCCGCCGCCCTCGGGGATCTTGCCGATCTTCTTCACATCGACATGGACCAGCTCGCCCGGACGGTCGCGTTCGTAGCGCACGGCGGTGGTCTTCGACGCCCTGATGACCTCGCCGGTCAGCGGGTCGCACTCGTGCAGGTATGGCACATCGTGGCGGCGTAGCACCCGGGAAACGGTGCGGGCCGGGACGCCGAGCTCGGGGCCGATCCAGTCCTGGCCGCGGCGCTCCTGTTGGCGTTTCTTCACGATCGCTTCCTCAACCTCGACCGGGGTCTGGTTCGGGCAGTGGTGAGGCCGCGAGGAGCGGTCATGCAGGCCAGCTTCGCCTTCGGCGCGGTATCGCGCGATCCAGCGGTGTGCGCACTGGCGAGACACCCCCTGGGCCTTGGCAGCGTGCGCGACCGCCCAGCCCTGCTGGCAGACGCGTTCGACGAGGAGTTGCCGGCCGCGGAAGTTCAGCCGGGCATTACGGTGAGTCACGAAGACCTCCGGACGGTAGGTGACCTAGACAGCGCCCACCGCACCCGGAGGTCTTCGCTACGTCAACAACCGGCCC
>NZ_BAABAH010000036.1:0-1098 GCF_039537325.1 Nocardioides panacisoli | reverse complement strand
TGTAGTTCCCCGGCAGGTTGTGAACGGCGAGGCGTAGACGAATAGCGAGGACCTCCGGTACGGAGGGGTTACCACACCAACCTCTTCACCGAAGGTCCTCAATGACTCACGCTAACGCTCCACTGACCCCGCTGGGCCGGCAACGTCTTGCCGAGCTGATCGTGATCCAGGGCTGGCCGGTGCGCCGAGCGGCCGAACGGTTCCAGGTATCACCAGCCACGGCATCGAAGTGGGCACGCCGATACCGCGCCGGGCTGCCGATGAACGACCTGCCCTCGCGACCGCACTCCAGCCCGACACGGGTCTCGACCCGCCTCGAGCATCGGATCGTGAACCTGCGCTACCGGCGACGGTGGGGTCCGCACCGGATCAGCTACCACCTTGGCGTGCCGAGGTCGACGGTCGGCAGGGTCCTTGCCCGCTACCGGATGCCGCTACTTGCACACCTCGACCAGGCCACCGGTCTGCCGGTCCGCAAGCCAAGGCCGGTGCGCTACGAAGCGGGTGCGCCGGGCGACCTTGTCCACGTCGACATCAAGAAGCTCGGTCGGATCCCCGATGGTGGCGGCTGGCGTGCCTTCGGCCGCGACTCTGTTCAACACCGACGAAGCGGTGTCGCGAGCTCTCGCGCCAAGCGTGCGGGAGCTCCCTCCTCCCGCGGATACGTCTTCCTGCATCACGCCGTGGACGACTACTCCCGGCTGGCCTACTCCGAGCAGCTGCCCGACGAGCGCAAAGAGACCGCCGCCGAGTTCTGGCTTCGGGCCAAGGCCTTCTTCGCCGACGCCGGCATCGCAATCCGCGCGGTCATGACCGACAACGGCTCCTGCTACCGCTCGCACGTCTTCGCCGCCGCGCTCGGCAAGGACGTCCAGCATCGCTGGACCCGGCCCTACCGGCCCCAGACCAACGGGAAGGTCGAACGCTTCAACCGCACCCTGGTGAGCGAGTGGGCCTACGCCCAGACCTACCTGTCCGACGAGGCCCGCTCAGCGACCTACGCCGACTGGGTCCACTTCTACAATCATCACCGACCCCACACCGGCATCGGAGGCCTCGCCCCCGCCGACCGCGTTCACAACCTCACGGGGAACTACA
>NZ_BAABAH010000035.1:0-1308 GCF_039537325.1 Nocardioides panacisoli | reverse complement strand
TGTGATGTCTCAGGACATCTGCAAGATCCGAACCCACGGAGTGGGTTCGGATCTTGGTCATTTGCGGGGTTGGTAGTCGGTGTTGGTGTCGATGGTGAGGTCTCGGAGGAGCTCGCCGGTGATGGCGTTGATGACGCGGACGTTGAGGTCCTGGATGAGCAGGAGGACGTGGGTTCCCTTGTGGGCTCGTCCGATGCCGATGTGGCGGAGTTGGCCGGCTACTCGAAGGGTGACTGTGCCTGATTTGTCGACGCGGTCGTGGCGAACTCGGTCGTGGGTGTCGGTGTCCCGGCTGGGGCCCGGCAGGGCCTTGGGCATGGTGTTGTAGAGCGCTGCTGGGGTGGCTCGGTGCGGCAGGGAGCGGTGGGGCCGTTGCTGGTTGTACTGGGTGACGAACCGGTCGAGCAGAGCTTGCAGCTCGGCGATGGTTGCGGGCTGGGTCGGCTGGGCGCGCAGCCACTTCTTCATCGTCTGCTGGAAGCGTTCGACCTTCCCGCAGGTGGTCGGGTGGTTGGGTCGGGAGTTCTTCTGGACCACGTGCCAGTCACGTAGTTGTTGCTCGAAGCCGTTGCGGCCGCCGCGGCGGCCCGAGCCGGCCAGGCGGACGGTGTAGACCATGCCGTTGTCGGTGAGGGTGGAGGCTGGGATGCCGTTCTGACCTGCGGCTTTACGGAAGGTGGCCTTCACGATCGGGGTGGTGATCGCGCGGTGCGCGGATACGTCCAGGGCGTACCGGGTGCAGTCGTCGAGCCAGGTGATGATCTCCACGCCCTTGGGGAACGCGGTGGTGTCGGTGAGGGGATAGTGGGTGAAGTCGGACTGCCAGCACTCGTTGGGCATCGCGGCGGCGAACCGGATGTAGGAGGACTTCGGCTTCTTCGTCGGCTCCGGGGTGACCGCGCCATGGCGGGTCAGGATGCGGTGGATGGTGGCCCGCGACAGCGTGATCGCGTGATGCTGGGTCAGATGCCAGCCCAGCGTGTCGGCGCCGGCGTCGTGACCGGCATCGGTGAGCTGCTTGCGTAGCCGCAGCACCAGGTCGACGGTCGCGGCCGGGGTGGCGCCGGGTGAGGTCTTCGGCGCCCGGGACCGGGGTTCGAAGGCAGTCTCGCCCTCGGCCCGGTAGCGGGCCATCAGCCTGCTGACGGTGGCCTCGGACAGGCCGT
This sequence comes from Nocardioides panacisoli, assembly GCF_039537325.1. Taxonomy (GTDB): domain Bacteria; phylum Actinomycetota; class Actinomycetes; order Propionibacteriales; family Nocardioidaceae; genus Nocardioides; species Nocardioides panacisoli. The sequence continues at coordinate 142 of NZ_BAABAH010000035.1, read as the reverse complement.
AGGTACGGGCGGCCTCCGCCTGGGTGAGGCCTTGGGTGGTGATGGCTGTGATGACCAGCCGCGCTCTCGACACGGGTGAGCATCACGGGCCCGTCTTGCAGATGTCGTGAGACATGCCTTGCAGATGTCCTGAACCAGCACA
>NZ_BAABAH010000034.1:0-1318 GCF_039537325.1 Nocardioides panacisoli | reverse complement strand
CCGAGATCCCCTGGGACCAGGTCGAAGGCCCCGACGCGATCGAGATCGCCGCCGGGTTGGGGAAGCTGAAAGCGCTCATCGACGGGGCCCTGGTCGCCCTCGCCGAACGGATCGAGGCCACCGACGCAACCCGGCCCACCGGCTGGGCGAGCACCAAGGACTACCTCACCCACGTCCTGGGGGGCCGCAAGGGCGCCGGTGCTGCCTACCTGCGGGTCGCCAAGCAGACCGCCGAGCTGCCCGAGGTCCGCCAAGCCCTCGCCGCCGGTGAGATCTCCCTTGCCCAGGCCGGCGTGATCGGCGGCCGGGTCGCGACCCTGCCCCACGCCCCCGAGCTCCGCGAAACCGCCGCCACCACGATGCTCACCCAAGTCGCCGAGAAGGCTTTCGACGCCACCGACCTGGACCGCGGCTTCACCGAGGTGATCAAGGAGCTCGACCCCGACGGATCCCTGCTCCGCGCGGACGCGGAGAAGGAGAACGCCGAACGCGGCGCCCACAACGCCCGCTACCTCACCTTCGCCCCCGACACCCTCGGCGGCGCCCGGATCAAGGGCTACGGCAGCCTCGAGGACATCGAGATCATCAAGACCGTCCTGATGCCCCTGTCCGCACCGATCACCACCCAACCCGGCGCCTGCGGCGGGGACCCCGACCGGTTCCACAACCGCGACGCCCAGGGCCGACCCGTCGGCGGCTCCTGCCCCGACCCGAACTGCTGGCACGACGGCAAAGACCCCCGCGAAGCCGGCGCCCGGATGTTCGACGCCCTCCTCGACGCCTGCACCCGCCTCCAAGCCACCGACGACCTCCCCAAGGCCCACGGCACCACCGCCCGGATCCTCATCACCACCAGCTACGAAGACCTCAAACAGCAGCTCCACGAGCAGGCCACCGCCGCCGACCCCGGCCTCCTACCCTCCGGTGACACCCTCTCCCCAGCAGCCGTCCGCCGCCTGGCCTGCGACGCCGAGATCATCCCCGCCGTCCTCGGCACCCCCAGCCAGATCCTCGACATCGGACGAGCCCAACGACTCATCACCACCGCCATCTGGCTCGCCCTCCTGCTCCGCGACCAACACTGCGCCTTCCCCGCCTGCACCCGCCACGCCATCGCCTGCGAAGCCCACCACATCCACCACTGGGCCGACGGCGGCACCACCAGCCTGGACAACCTGGTCCTCCTCTGCCGCCACCACCACACCATCACCCACCACACCCCCTGGACCGTCACCATCGACCCCCACACCCGACGACCCACCTGGACCCCACCACCCACCACCCACGACACCACACGCTGGAGCTACCGACCCGGCGA
>NZ_BAABAH010000033.1:0-1377 GCF_039537325.1 Nocardioides panacisoli | reverse complement strand
CTGAATCGCCCCGGGTTTCGTGGAGGCTCGGTTACTTGGAACCAGCCCCGGTCGGGACGGGTGTCTGAGGGTAGTTCTCGGACCTGACTGCGGCCCAGTGGTTGGCCTCGAGCTCGGCGGGCGGGACCAGGCCGATCTCGCCATGCAGGCGTCGGTGGTTGAACCAGTCGACGTACTCGGCGACGGCGATCTCGACGTCGGTCACGTTCTTCCAGCCGCCCTTAGGCCGCATGACCGGGTTGCGGATGCACTCGGCCTTGAACAGCGAGTTCAGCGCCTCGGCCATCGCGTTGTCATACGAATCGCCCCGGCTCCCCACCGATGCGACGGCCTCGGCCTCGGCGAGCCGCTCGGTGTAGCGAATCGCTCGATACTGAACGCCCCTATCCGAATGGTGCGTCAGGCCGGTGACGTCCTGGCCCGCGCGCTGTCGGTTCCACAGGCCCATATCGAGGGCGTCCAACGCGAGGTCGGTGCGCAGACTGGTCGACACCTGCCAGCCCACGATCATCCGGCTGAAGACGTCCAGGACGAACGCGACGTAGGTCCAGCCGGCATGGGTCCTGACGTAGGTCAGGTCGGCCACCCACAGCTGGTTCGGTGCGGTCGCGACGAACTTCCGCTTGACCAGGTCCTCGGGCCGCTCGGTCTCCGCGCCGTCGCCGATGGTGGTCTTGCGCGTCTTCTCCCGCGGGATCCCACGAAGCCCCTCTTGCCGCATCAGCCGCTCGACCGTGCACCGGGCCACGCTGACGCCTTCGCGGTTGAGCTCGGCGTGGATCTTCCTCGCACCGTAGACACCGAGGTTCGCCTTGTGGGCGACCTTGATGTCGGCGACCAGCTCCGCATCACGCACTGCACGTGCCGACGGTGGCCGGGACTTGGTCGCGTAGTAGCTGCTCGGGGCGATCTGCACGCCGGCGTTCTTCAACACCGCGCAGATCGGCTCGACCCCGACCTCGCGCCCCTCGACCACGTCGTGGCGGTGGGCGTCGATGTAGGCGACTACTTGGTGGTGGGGCGGTCGAGCTCCGCCGCGAAGAAAGCCGCCGAGGTCTTCAAGATGTGGTTGGCCCGCCGCAGCTCGCGGACCTCGCGCTCGAGCTCGGCCAACCGCTGCGCGTCGGTGCTCGTGGTGCCCGGGCGGACACCCTCGTCGATCTCGGCTTGGCGGACCCAGTTGCGCAGGGTCTCGGGGTGCATCCCGAGCTGCTCGGCCACACGCTGGATCGCGCCGTTCCTTGTTTCCGGATCCTGCCGCAGTTCGACCGCCATCCGGGTGGCCCGCTCACGCAGCTCGTCGGGGTACTTCCTGGGTGCTGCCATGACTCTCATCCTCCATGGATTGAGAGCCTCCATCAGACCCGGGGCGATTCA
>NZ_BAABAH010000032.1:0-1425 GCF_039537325.1 Nocardioides panacisoli | reverse complement strand
TCGGCTGCTTGTTTCATTGACCCCACGATCGGGGCTGACGAGGCTCGGTCGAGGTGCCCGGGGTTTGTCGCTCTCAATTCGGCTGCCCGCCTGCTGGGTGTGGCTCTCTTTTGGCCTGCGCTGCTCCGGGCACCGCAGGGCAGGAGTGGCTCAAGAAGGGATTGCTCTGCTCTAAGCAGCGGTGCCCTCCTGACCCGATCAAGTCGGATCTCAGGACGGAGGCATCGATGTCGAAGAATGAGCAGCGGGTCGTGATCGGGATGGACCCGCACAAGCGGTCGGTCACCATCGAGGTGATGACCGGTGATGAGAGCGTGGTCGGCGGCGACCGGTTCACCACGGACGTGACCGGCTATCGCCTGATGCTGGCAGGCGTTGACCAGTGGCCGAACCGGGTGTGGGCGATCGAGGGCTGCAACGGCATCGGCCGGCACGTCGCGATGCGGCTGGTTGCCGATGGTGAGCAGGTCATCGACGTGCCGCCGAAGCTCTCTGCCCGCACCCGCGTCTTCGCGACCGGGCAGGGCCGCAAGACCGACGTGACCGACGCGCACTCGGTCGCCCTGGTCGGGACCAGGATGAGCGGCCTGCGCCCGGTGGTCCGCGACGAGCAGCGCGAGGTGCTGCGACTGCTGGTCGACCGGCGCCGCTCGATCGGCGAGGAACACACCCGCAAGGTCAGCCAACTCCATGCCCTGCTCCTTGAGCTGGTCCCAGGCGGCGCGAAGAAGGACCTCTCCGCTGCCCAGGCCAAGAAGAGCCTCGCCGGCGTCCGTCCCCGCGACGTGGTCGGCAAGACCCGCAAGCGCGTCGCCGCCGAGCTGGTCGCCGACCTCGAGCGGCTCTACCTGCGCAAGAAGGCCGCGAACAAGGAGCTCCTCGAGCTGATCAAGGCGACCCGGACCGGGCTGCTGGAACTGCACGGCATCGGACCCTCCGGCGCGGCCCGGCTCCTCGTCGAGGTCGGCGACATCACCCGGTTCCCCGACCGCAACCACTTCGCGTCCTGGACCGGCACCGCGCCCATCGACGCCTCCTCCGGCGACCACGTCCGGCACCGGCTCTCACGAGGCGGGAACCGACAGATCAACAAGACGCTGCACATCATGGCCACCGTCCAGCTCCGCAACGCCACCGAAGGCCGCGCCTATTACGACCGCAAGAAGGCCACCGGCAAGACCTCCAACGAGGCAATGCGCTGCCTCAAACGCAGACTCTCCGACGCCGTCTACCGCACCCTGATCGCCGACCTCGCCAGGCACACAGCGACGGGCCCGGGAGGGCAACAGGGAAACGTCTCTGACTCCAGCGCGACCGGCTCACATCCCGATGCCAGCTCTTCGGACAAGCCACTCCGCGGACCCGCCACACAACACCCTAAACCCGCACTTCCGAAGGTGTCTTGACACAGAAGGGAGCCATGAG
>NZ_BAABAH010000031.1:0-1562 GCF_039537325.1 Nocardioides panacisoli | reverse complement strand
GACGAGGCCCGCTCAGCGACCTACGCCGACTGGGTCCACTTCTACAATCATCACCGACCCCACACCGGCATCGGAGGCCTCGCCCCCGCCGACCGCGTTCACAACCTCACGGGGAACTACAGCTAGCGCGCGGTCTCGTCGATGAGCTGGGTGAGCTTGACCGAGCCGACGTACGCCGCGATCGAGAGCACCGGCACGACGATCACGATCGGCCAGCTGTCGAGCAGGCCGACCAGGAACGTCAGCGTCACCGCCGCGACCACGCCGGCGGCGAGGAAGCTGGTCGTCCCGGGGTCCTTGACCCAGAACATCTTGAGCAGCGCGCTGCCGAGGACCACGCACACGGCGAAGGTCGCCACGAGCAGCACGAAGCCCGGGCCGCCGCCGCACGACGCGGTGCTGCGGACCGCCTCGCAGCCGCGCAGGAGCAGCCAGATGAGGGCGACGGCGGCCGCGCCGACGACGCCGCCGGTCACCGCCGCGGCCGGGAGCGGGCCCAGGATCGGGGCCTCCTCCATCGCCGCGATCTCCGCGTCCTCGGCCTCGTAGTCGGTCAGCGGCGCCGGCTCGACCGGCAGGGACGTCGTGGCGGCAGCAGCGGGCTTGGCCGCGGCCGGCCGGGCTGCGGCGGGCTGGGCTGCGGCGGGCTGGGCCGCGGGCGGCCGCACCGCGGCGGCCGGCTCAGCGGCTGTCGTCTTCTTCGCCGGCGCGACCTTCTTGGCGGGCGCGGCCTTCTTGGCAGCCGGCGCGGCCGGCGCGGCCTTCTTGGCAGCCGGCGTGGCCGGCGCTGCAGGTGCGGGACTGGCCGGCTCCGGGGTCGCGGTCTGCTCGGCGGGTGCGGGCGCGGTCACCTCCACCGGCGTCGCCGGCGCGACCGGGGGGACCGGCTTCCGGGACCGGCTGGTCCTCTTCGCCGGCGCCTTGGCGGCCGGTGCGGCCTTCGCCGGGGTCACCGGAGCGACCGGCTCGGCGGGCTCCTCGACCGCGGTCGTCTCCGCCGCCGTCGTCTCCGCCGGGGCGGTGTCGGCGGGCTCGTCCGCCTCGACGGGCACGGCCGACTCGGTGGCCTCGACGGTCTCGATCGGCGCCGTCGGCTCGGGGACGTCCGGCTCGGAGGCGTGCGGGTCGCCGGCTTCGATGGTCGGGGTGGGCTCGTCCGCGGGGTCGCCGGCGGTCTCGTCGGTCGTCTCCTCGACCACGGTCTCCGGCTCCGCGGGCGCGGCGTCCTCGGCCGCGGCGGGCTTCTTCTTGCGACCGAACAGCCGGGGCGGTTCCAAGCTGACCTTCAGCTTGTCCTGCTCGTCAGACATGCAGTGCAGTGTGTCACGAGATCGTCCGCATCCTGCAGCGCGTGGCTGCATTGGACTTCCGAGAACCGCGCCACGACGCCGGAACGACGACACCCGGACCCATGTCCTGGGTCCGGGTGTCTGATGGTCGGGCTGACAGTGTGCTGGTTCAGGACATCTGCAAGGCATGTCTCACGACATCTGCAAGACGGGCCCGTGATGCTCACCCGTGTCGAGAGCGCGGCTGGTCATCACAGCCATCACCACCCAAGG
>NZ_BAABAH010000030.1:0-4448 GCF_039537325.1 Nocardioides panacisoli | reverse complement strand
GATCCTGCCGCAGTTCGACCGCCATCCGGGTGGCCCGCTCACGCAGCTCGTCGGGGTACTTCCTGGGTGCTGCCATGACTCTCATCCTCCATGGATTGAGAGCCTCCATCAGACCCGGGGCGATTCAGAGTTCCGCATCGGTTCGACTGACGCCGAGCACCTCACCATCACGGTGTTGGGTCGGGAGCACCCGGGCGCGGACGACTACTGGGACGGGAACTGGATTATCGCCACGGTGTCCATCGGTACAGGCAGTTTCACCGGTCAGGTCCGAGGATCACTGCGCATGGACGAGATCCACCGCTTCAACGAAGGGCTGAAGTTCCTCAACCAAAATCTCTTCGGTGCGGCAGTGCTCGAAACCATGGAGGATTGGATCACCCTCACTGTAAAAGCTGAGTCCAGTGGTCGGATCCAGATTTCGGGTGAACTCGCGGACGGAGCGGGCATAGGTAACGTCCTGCAATTTCGAGTTGCCTGAGGTGGATCAGACCTTCCTCGCGAGTTGGATCAGCAGCCTGAACGACATGGAGAGCGCGTACCCGGTAATCGGCAGGCCTTGAAACCTGCGACCGCTCACCGGAACCTCTAAGCTCTGCGCGACACTGGCGTGCGGAACCGCGCCTCGCCGTGCGGCTACTTGTTTCATTGACCTCAGGATCGGTGCCTGGCGAGGCTCGGTCCAGGTGTCCGGCCTGTGGCTCTCTGTGCGGCTGCCCACGAGTTGTTCGTGTGGCTCTCTACTGGCATGCGCGGGCGGGACGCCGTGAGCCGAGAGAGGCTCGAGAGGGGACTGCCCTGCTCTAAGTAGCGCTGCCCTCCCGGCTCGATGACCTGTCGGTTCGAGCATCGGAGATCAGCAGTGGGTGAGACGAGCAGCAGTCGTGTGGTGATCGGGATGGACCCGCACAAGCGGTCGGTCACGATCGAGGTGATGGACGCCGCCGAGAGGGTCCTCGATGGTGGCCGGTTCGGCACTGATGAGGCCGGTTTCGCCGCGTTGATGGATTACGTCAGCCGGTTCGGTGACCGGGTCTGGGCGGTCGAGGGCTGCAACGGGATCGGCCGGCACGTCGCGGTCCGGCTGGTCGCTGCGGGCGAGGAAGTCGTTGATGTGCCGCCGAAGCTCTCGGCACGGGCACGGGTCTTCTCGACCGGCCAGGGACGCAAGACCGACGCCACCGACGCCCACTCCGTCGCGCTGGTCGGGACCCGGATGAGCGGGCTGCGGCCGGTGGTGGCTGATGAGCAGCGCAAGGAGCTGCGGGTCCTGGTCGACCGCCGCGGCTGGCTGGGTGAGGAGCACACCCGCAAGGTCGCCCAGCTGCACCACCTGCTGCTCGAGCTGATCCCGGGCGGTGCGAAGAAGGACCTCTCCGCCGCCCAGGCCAAGGCGCTGCTGGCAGGGGTCCGTCCACGCGACGCAGCGGGCAAGGCGAGGCGTCGGGTGGCCGCGGAGCTGATCGGTGACCTGGAGCGGATCCACGTCCGGAAGAAGGCAGCCGACAAGGAACTGACCGAGCTGGTCCGCGCAACCGGCAGCAGCCTGCTGGATCTGCTCGGCATCGGACCCACGGGTGCCGCGCGGCTGCTGGTCGACGTGGAGGACATCACCCGGTTCCCCGACCGCGGGCACTTCGCGTCCTGGAACGGCACCGCCCCGATCGATGCCTCTTCCGGCGACCACGTCCGGCATCGGCTTTCGCGTCAAGGGAACCGGCAGATCAACCGCACCCTGCACATCATGGCCACCGTGCAGCTGCGCCGGCCCAGCGAAGGCCGCTCCTACTTCGACCGCAAACGGGCCGACGGCAAGACCAACATGGAAGCGATGCGCTGCCTGAAACGGCGTCTGTCCGACCTGGTCTACAAGACCATGCTCGACGACGTAGTGAGAGCGAAGGCGACGGGTCCGGGAGGGCACCGGGGCAACGACTCTGACTCCAGCGCGACCGGCTCACAACCCCACACCGGCTCTTCGGACAAGCCACTTCCCGGACCCGCCGATCCCCACCCTAGAACCCCACTTCCGGCTGCGTCTTGACACAGAGGGGCGCCAGTAGCGTGTGTTTCGGAAAGCCCACATCCAGCGATCGGACCGCCGGGCGGGGAGTAGGCACCGGTCATGGCTCGTCCATGGTGCGCTGCTCAGTGTGACGATGGGTGCCGGGCCGCTGAGACCCGGCTCAGACCTGCGGTACCGACCCGTGGAAGTGCCGCAACCGCCAGCGCCCCTTCGACCGCACAGCCACACACGTCAGCCTGAAGGGATCTCGGTCCTCGGCAGCCGCACCAGCTTCGTTGTCGAAACCGACGGTTCCGACAACGGCAAAGGCCAAGACGGTTGCATCACTCAGCAGCGGGACGACGTGGTCCCATTCCCAGCGCACGGTTCCCTCCTGCTCCAGGACCCGCGTGAGGTAGCCGCGCACCTCCTCGGCCCCGACGCTTGCAGCAGCCGTGCCGAACACAACGGCGTCCTCGTCGAAGAGCTCGAGAACGGCATCGAGATTCTTGTTCGCGACTGCGTCCTGCAGCGCGTCCAGCAGGTCCCGTGCTGACTGTTCTTCGCTCACGCCCGACTACCCCTGAATCTGTCCGACCGAGTTGAAGAGGCCTTCCCCTTAGGAAGTTTGGGGCACCGTGAGCTCGGTCTGCACCACGTCCGCGTTCGGAGCGGGGGCTGACAGGTGCAGGTGGTGAATAAGGATCTCTCCCTCGACTCGGCGTCCTGCGAGGGTTGCGCGCACCGAGGTGGAGGATCCGTCCGGAAGATGGATGGTGGGTCGGTCCGCGACGATCACCATTTCTCCGTGCTCGATGGTGACGGAATCGCCGCCAGTGACGCTGATGCCTGCCGCGCTCATCTCCGTCATCTGCGTCTGCATGAGGGCGACGATCGCGTCCTTGCCCTGGATCCACTCCTCCTCGTCCGTGCCGATGCAGATCGCGTCGTCGGCAAGGTGGTCTTCCCAGTCGGACATGTCGCCGCTCCCGAAGGACGCGAAGATGTCGGCCAGAAGGCCTCCGGGGTCGTCGTGATGGCTCATAGGTGGATCCTCGTTGAGCCTTCATGATTTTCCTAGGGCCTGAGCGCACCAGTCGTGACGCGAGCTTCCACTCATTGGCAGAAGCGCTTTCGTCGAGGGCCTCAAGGAGACCTTCGACCACCGCGCCCCGCCCCTCGCAGCTGGGGACGAAGGCGCCGTGGCATGACGCCAGGATCCGCCGATAGTCCAAGGGAAGCCACGATGCATTGATGCGGGCCAGGTCGCCGTCGATCGGCTTTCCGATCCGCCGCCTCGCGCTGTCGGGTGACACGCACTCAACGGCGCAGCGGCCGGCGACGTACAACGCATCCGGCGGGTTGAGATCAGGAACTTGAAACAGATGCGCACCTGGCCATGCCAGACTGCGGCATGATCCGGTCGTTCCCCAGCCGCTTCTGGAGTCACTATCGACACCGCGCGGCGTTCTCGCCCACGATGCAGGATCTCGAAAGCCCCCGTGAACTTTCGGGATGGGTCGATGCCATCGTGGCGATTGCTGCGACTCTGCTCGTCCTCGATCTGAGACTTCCCGAGCATTCTCGCGGCGGTTTGGGACACGCCCTCGCCGCCGAGCGGCAGCACTACGCGGCTTACGCACTGGGGTACGTCCTCGTCGTGCTGGGTTGGATCAACACCAAGCGGCTGCTCCGTTACCTGATCGGTGTCGACTACTACCTCACGCTAATGGTCATCTTGACCAACGGCGCCTGGACATTGAGCCCGTTCGCAGTCGGAACCTTGGCGAGCGCCGGTCACGACGTGCACGACCTCAGCATTGCCGTCCGCCTAATGTCGGGGATCATCACCGGCTCAATGATCATCTGGGCCTGCGCTGTGACCTACGCGAGCCGACGCGGCTTGTGGCAGCCGGGCCTCGACGAAACAACAAGAGCCATCTGGATCCCTGGCAGTCAGCTTGTGTGGATCGTGCCGGCTGCAGCGTTCGCCGCGAGTTACCTGTCGCCTTATGCGGCCCTCGGCCTCGTCGTGCTCTACGCCCTGATTGCCGCCATGCCGGTACCGGGTCGACTCGAGACCGCTGAGAGGCGAGACCATATTGCCGATCCGCCCCGCTCAGAAGGTGGCTCATAGAGCGCTGCTCGACGGACTCCGGCTGTACGTGGGATGTGACCACCCCGACTACTTGGTGACGGACTCGACGACCCAAGGCCGACCCACTCCTGCTCCACGCACGCCCCGTGCCGATCAGACGGGCCCTTCCTGAACCCGACGCGGTCGAGGGCGAAGGCGTCGCAAGAGATGCCCTCTACTCGGCTGCTTGTTTCATTGACCCCACGATCGGGGCTGACGAGGCTCGGTCGAGGTGCCCGGGGTTTGTCGCTCTCAATTCGGCTGCCCGCCTGCTGGGTGTGGCTCTCTTTTGGCCTGCGCTGCTCC
>NZ_BAABAH010000029.1:0-5428 GCF_039537325.1 Nocardioides panacisoli | reverse complement strand
GCGTCTGATGTTTGAGAACTCAACAGTGTGTCATGCATATGTCGATGTGAGGTTTGTGCGCATCTGGCCTTTTGGGGTTGGGTGTGTGGGTTTTTTCGGCATTTCAATGATTCTGGCTTTTGTCAGATGTTTGTTTTGCTGGGTTCAGCTTTTTATGGAGAGTTTGATCCTGGCTCAGGACGAACGCTGGCGGCGTGCTTAACACATGCAAGTCGAGCGGTAAGGCTCCTTCGGGGGTACACGAGCGGCGAACGGGTGAGTAACACGTGAGTAATCTGCCCTTGGCTCTGGGATAAGCACCTGAAAGGGTGTCTAATACCGGATATGACGCGTCCCTGCATGGGGGTGTGTGGAAAGTTTTTTCGGCCATGGATGTGCTCGCGGCCTATCAGCTTGTTGGTGGGGTAATGGCCTACCAAGGCTTTGACGGGTAGCCGGCCTGAGAGGGTGACCGGTCACACTGGGACTGAGACACGGCCCAGACTCCTACGGGAGGCAGCAGTGGGGAATATTGGACAATGGGCGGAAGCCTGATCCAGCAACGCCGCGTGAGGGATGACGGCCTTCGGGTTGTAAACCTCTTTCAGTACCGACGAAGCGCAAGTGACGGTAGGTACAGAAGAAGCACCGGCCAACTACGTGCCAGCAGCCGCGGTAATACGTAGGGTGCGAGCGTTGTCCGGAATTATTGGGCGTAAAGGGCTCGTAGGCGGTTTGTCGCGTCGGGAGTGAAAACATCGGGCTTAACTCGGTGCTTGCTTTCGATACGGGCAGACTTGAGGCATGCAGGGGAGAACGGAATTCCTGGTGTAGCGGTGAAATGCGCAGATATCAGGAGGAACACCGGTGGCGAAGGCGGTTCTCTGGGCATGTTCTGACGCTGAGGAGCGAAAGTGTGGGGAGCGAACAGGATTAGATACCCTGGTAGTCCACACCGTAAACGTTGGGCGCTAGGTGTGGGATCCTTTCCACGGGTTCCGTGCCGTAGCTAACGCATTAAGCGCCCCGCCTGGGGAGTACGGCCGCAAGGCTAAAACTCAAAGGAATTGACGGGGGCCCGCACAAGCGGCGGAGCATGCGGATTAATTCGATGCAACGCGAAGAACCTTACCTGGGTTTGACATACACCGGAAGCCCCCAGAGATGGGGGTCTCTTTGATACTGGTGTACAGGTGGTGCATGGCTGTCGTCAGCTCGTGTCGTGAGATGTTGGGTTAAGTCCCGCAACGAGCGCAACCCTCGTTCCATGTTGCCAGCAATTCGGTTGGGGACTCATGGGAGACTGCCGGGGTCAACTCGGAGGAAGGTGGGGATGACGTCAAGTCATCATGCCCCTTATGTCCAGGGCTTCACGCATGCTACAATGGCCGGTACAAAGGGCTGCGATCCTGTAAGGGTGAGCGAATCCCAAAAAGCCGGTCTCAGTTCGGATTGGGGTCTGCAACTCGACCCCATGAAGTCGGAGTCGCTAGTAATCGCAGATCAGCAACGCTGCGGTGAATACGTTCCCGGGCCTTGTACACACCGCCCGTCACGTCACGAAAGTCGGCAACACCCGAAGCCGGTGGCCTAACCCTTGTGGGGGGAGCCGTCGAAGGTGGGGCTGGCGATTGGGACGAAGTCGTAACAAGGTAGCCGTACCGGAAGGTGCGGCTGGATCACCTCCTTTCTAAGGAGCACACCTCGTGAGCTGGGCCGAATGTGCCCGGCCGGTTGGGGGTGTTCACTAGTGGAATCACATCGTTGAGTGACATGTGTATGGCGCGCTGTTGGGTGTCTGAGGCATCAGGTGCCTGCTGGTCCGGAAGGGACTGGTGGGGCTGGTTGGCTTCTTGGTTCTTGATCTGTCAATAGTGGACGCGAGCAGACACACACCTGTGGTGTGTGTTTGTAGTGTGATGATTGTTCGTTTGTAAGTGTCTTGATCAGCTTTGAGCTGCAGCGCAGGTCGCTGACGCATGTGTTTGTTGTGTGTGTTGGTGGTTTGTGTTGGGCAAGTTGGTAAGGGCACATGGTGGATGCCTTGGCATCGAGAGCCGATGAAGGACGTACCAGCCTGCGATATGCCCTGGGGAGTTGGCAAGGAAGCGTTGATCCGGGGGTTTCCGAATGGGGTAACCCAGCACGAGTCATGTCGTGTTACCTGCGCCTGAATGAAATAGGGCGTGTGGAGGGAACGTGGGGAAGTGAAACATCTCAGTACCCACAGGAAGAGAAAACAACAGTGATTCCGAGAGTAGTGGCGAGCGAAATCGGAGGAGGCTAAACCTCATGTGTGTCATACCCGGCAGGGGTTGCATGTGGGGGGTTGTGGGATTGTTCTGGAGTCGTCTGCCGGCGGTTCGCCTGGGATTGTGTTGAAGTCGAAGTCCGTTGGAAAGCGGTGCCGTAGCGGGTGAGAGCCCTGTAGGCGTAAGACACGATTTCTGGGTGGGAACTTTTTCCCAAGTAACATGCCACTCCTGGAATGGTGTGTGAATCTGGCGGGACCACCCGTTAAGCCTAAATACTTCTCGATGACCGATAGCGGACTAGTACCGTGAGGGAAAGGTGAAAAGTACCCCTGGCGGGGAGTGAAATAGTACCTGAAACCATGTGCCTACAATCCGTCAGAGCCCGGCTGCCCCTTGTGGGTGTTGGGGTGATGGCGTGCCTTTTGAAGAATGAGCCTGCGAGTTAGCGGTGTGTGGCGAGGTTAACCCGTGTGGGGTAGCCGTAGCGAAAGCGAGTCCGAACAGGGCGGTTGAGTCGCACGCTCTAGACCCGAAGCGGAGTGATCTATCCATGGGCAGGTTGAAGCGCCGGTAAGACGGCGTGGAGGACCGAACCCACTTCAGTTGAAAATGGAGGGGATGACCTGTGGATAGGGGTGAAAGGCCAATCAAACTCCGTGATAGCTGGTTCTCCCCGAAATGCATTTAGGTGCAGCGTTGCGTGTTTCTTGCCGGAGGTAGAGCACTGGATAGCCGATGGGCCCTACCAGGTTACTGACGTTAGCCAAACTCCGAATGCCGGTAAGTGTAAGCGTGGCAGTGAGACTGCGGGCGATAAGGTTCGTAGTCGAGAGGGAAACAGCCCAGACCATCGGCTAAGGCCCCTAAGAGGCGGCTAAGTGGAAAAGGATGTGGAGTCGCAGTGACAACCAGGAGGTTGGCTTGGAAGCAGCCACCCTTGAAAGAGTGCGTAATAGCTCACTGGTCAAGTGATTCCGCGCCGACAATGTAGCGGGGCTCAAGCCGTCCGCCGAAGCCATGGCATCCATACCCGTTTGAAGACGGAACCTCGGTGCGTTTTACGCATCCAGGGGTGTGGGTGGGTAGGGGAGCGTCGTGCCACGTGTGAAGCTGCAGGGTGACCTAGTGGTGGATGTGGCACGAGTGAGAATGCAGGCATGAGTAGCGAATCACGGGTGAGAAACCCGTGCGCCGAATGATCAAGGGTTCCAGGGTCAAGCTAATCTGCCCTGGGTAAGTCGGGACCTAAGGCGAGGCCGACAGGCGTAGTCGATGGACAACCAGTTGATATTCTGGTACCGGCGCCATGCCGTCCCTGACGAGCCCGGTGATGCTAACCACCCGAAGCTCACGTCACCGCATCTCTTCGGAGGTGTGGAGCGTGGGTGGAGCGTGGGATCCGATCCGGTAGTAGTCAAGCGATGGGGTGACACAGGAAGGTAGCCCAACCACCGCGATGGTTGACGGTGGGTAAGCCCGTAGGGCGCGACCTAGGCAAATCCGGGTCGCTGACTTCGATGTCGAGCCTGAGAGGTGATGCCGACCCCGTACGGGGGAAGTGGGTGATCCTATGCTGTCGAGAAAAACCTCTAGCGAGGAATGGTGCCGCCCGTACCCCAAACCGACTCAGGTGATCAGGTAGAGAATACCAAGGCGATCGAGACAACCATGGTTAAGGAACTCGGCAAAATGCCCCCGTAACTTCGGGAGAAGGGGGACCCGAACCGTCAAGGCCTTCACGGCCGGCAGCGGGGAGGGTCGCAGAGACCAGGCCCAAGCGACTGTTTACTAAAAACACAGGTCCGTGCGAAGTTGTAAGACGATGTATACGGACTGACTCCTGCCCGGTGCTGGAAGGTTAAGAGGACCTGTTAGACGCAAGTCGAAGCGGAGAATTTAAGCCCCAGTAAACGGCGGTGGTAACTATAACCATCCTAAGGTAGCGAAATTCCTTGTCGGGTAAGTTCCGACCTGCACGAATGGAGTAACGACTTGGGCGCTGTCTCAACCATGGACTCGGCGAAATTGCACTACGAGTAAAGATGCTCGTTACGCGCGGCAGGACGGAAAGACCCCGGGACCTTTACTATAGTTTGGCATTGGTGTTTGGTTCGGCTTGTGTAGGATAGGTGGGAGACTGTGAAGCAGCCACGCCAGTGGTTGTGGAGTCAACGTTGAAATACCACTCTGGTCGTACTAGATGTCTAACCTAGGGCCATGATCTGGTTCAGGAACAGTGCCTGATGGGTAGTTTAACTGGGGCGGTTGCCTCCCAAAATGTAACGGAGGCGCTCAAAGGTTCCCTCAGCCTGGTTGGCAATCAGGTTTCGAGTGTAAGTGCACAAGGGAGCTTGACTGTGAGACAGACATGTCGAGCAGGGACGAAAGTCGGAACTAGTGATCCGGCACCACCATGTGGAAGGGGTGTCGCTCAACGGATAAAAGGTACCCCGGGGATAACAGGCTGATCTTCCCCAAGAGTCCATATCGACGGGATGGTTTGGCACCTCGATGTCGGCTCGTCGCATCCTGGGGCTGGAGTAGGTCCCAAGGGTTGGGCTGTTCGCCCATTAAAGCGGCACGCGAGCTGGGTTTAGAACGTCGTGAGACAGTTCGGTCCCTATCCGCCGCGCGCGTAGGAAACTTGAGAAAGGCTGTCCCTAGTACGAGAGGACCGGGATGGACGAACCTCTGGTGTGCCAGTTGTACCGCCAGGTGCAGGGCTGGTTAGCTACGTTCGGAAGTGATAACCGCTGAACGCATCTAAGCGGGAAGCACGTTTCAAGATGAGGTTTCCCCACCCCTCGAGGGTGTAAGGCCCCCAACAGACTATTGGGTTGATAGGCCGGAGGTGTACAGCAGCAATGCCCAGCCGACCGGTACTAATAGGCCGAACACTTGCCTAACACAAACCCCCAACACAACCAACAAACAACCGGTTGCGAACACAGGGTTTACACGTCAAGACACACAAAGCACCGAACCCGTCACCGCACAACGCGTCCACAAACCAACCACACCCCCCACCCCGCATCCGCGCGGAACAAACGGGGGGGTCTGGTTCATAGAGTTACGGCGGCCATAGCGACAGGGAAACACCCGGACCCATACCGAACCCGGAAGTTAAGCCTGCCAGCGCCGATGGTACTGCAACCGAGAGGCTGTGGGAGAGTAGGACGCCGCCGGACATACTT
>NZ_BAABAH010000028.1:0-9294 GCF_039537325.1 Nocardioides panacisoli | reverse complement strand
CCTGGGTGAGCGGCTTGTCCGCGGCGAGGTGCAGGTAGGTGAAGAGCGTCTGCCCCTCGCGCATCCGGTGGTACTCCTCGGCGACGGGCTCCTTGACCTTGAGCACCATCTCCGCGGTGCCCCACACCGCGTCGGCGTCGGGCAGCATCCTCGCGCCCGCGGCGACGTACTCCTCGTCGGGGACGGACGAGCCGACGCCCGCCCCGGCCTGGATCACCACCTCGTGGCCGTGCGCGACCAGCTCGTGCACGCCGATCGGCGTGATGGCGACCCGGTACTCGTTGTTCTTGACTTCCGCAGGGATGCCGACGATCACCCTTGGATGCTAGCCGTTCTCCCGGCGGCGCAGCGCGTCGTAGGCGAGGACGGCGACCGCGAGCGGCCCCTCCTGGGCCTGGCCGCCCAGCACGGCGTCGACCACCTCGCCGAACGGCGCCCACAGAACCTCGAGGTGGGCCTCCTCGTGAGCGACGACGAAGCCGTCCGGGCGGTCGACGGCCGTGACCCCGCGGGCGAGGTAGAAGTGGTGGCGTTCTGCCGAGATCCCGACCGAGGGGTAGGTCGTCAGCAGGTGCCGCCACTCGCTCGCGGCCAGGCCGGCCTCCTCGGCCAGCTCGCGCTTCGCGGTCTCCACGGGGTCCTCGCCGGCGACGTCGCACAGGCCGGCCGGCAGCTCGATGAAGGTGCCGGGGCCGGGGTGGCGGTACTGGCGCAGCAGGCAGACCCGCTCGTCGTCGTCGATCGCGAGCACCAGGGCAGCGCCCGGGTGCTCGAGGACCAGGCGACCGAACACCTGGTCGGCGTCGGCCGGGTCGCCGCCCGGCGCGGTGATCCGGTCCCGACGGAGCGCGACGACCCAGTCGTCGCGGTGCAGGTCGGTCGAGTCGACGACCGGCCAGGAGCCGGGCGTGTCAGCCAGGCTCATCCGCTCACTCGCCGGGTGCCTCGACCCGGCTCTCCGGGTCGTCCGCGAGCGGCGGGTGCAGCACCGACTCGTCGAGCGGGATCAGCAGCTCGCGCTGGCGGTCCAGCGCCGCACCGATCAGGCCGGCGAAGAGCGGGTGCGGCCGGGTCGGACGCGAGCGGAGCTCGGGGTGGGCCTGGGTCGCCACGTAGTAGGGGTGCACGTCGCGGGGCAGCTCGACGAACTCGACCAGGCCGAGCTCCGGGTTGGTCCCCGAGAACACCATGCCGGCGTCGGACAGCTGGTCGCGGTAGGCGTTGTTCACCTCGTAGCGGTGCCGGTGCCGCTCCTCGACCCGGCCGGAGCCGTAGACCTCGCGGGCGATGGAGCCCTCGGCGAGCTCGGCCGGGTAGAGGCCCAGCCGCATCGTCCCGCCCAGGTCGCCCTCGCCCTCGACGTACTCCTTCTGCTCCTCCATGGTGGCGATCACCGGCTCGGGAGTGTCGGGGTCGAACTCGGTCGAGCCCGCCTTCTCGAGGCCGAGGACGGAGCGGCTGTACTCGATCACCATGCACTGCAGCCCGAGGCACAGCCCGAGGGTAGGGATCTTGTGGGTCCGCGCGTAGGTGAGCGCTCCGAGCTTGCCCTCGAGCCCGCGGATGCCGAACCCACCCGGGATGCAGATCGCGTCGACGTCCTGGAGGTGCTTCGCGGCTCCGCTGGGGGTCGCGCACTCGTCGGAGGGGATCCAGCGCAGGTCGATCTTCGCCTCGTGGGCGAAGCCGCCGGCCCGGAGCGCCTCGGCGACCGAGAGGTAGGCGTCGTGCAGGTCGATGTACTTGCCGACCAGGGCGACGGTGACCGCCTCGACGGGGTGGTGCACCCGGCGGAGCAGGTCGTCCCACGTCGTCCAGTCGACGTCGCGGAACGGCAGGTTGAGACGGCGCACGACGTAGGCGTCGAGTCCCTCGCGGTGCAGGACCTTGGGGATGTCGTAGATCGACGGCGCGTCGGCGGCGGTGACGACGGCCTCCTCGTCGACGTCGCACATCAGGGAGATCTTGCGCTTGATCGACGCCGGGAGCTCGCGGTCGGCGCGGCAGACCACCGCGTCGGGCTGGATGCCGACCTGGCGCAGCGCGGCCACCGAGTGCTGGGTCGGCTTGGTCTTCAGCTCGCCGGAGGGGCCGATGTAGGGCACGAGCGAGACGTGGAGGAAGAAGCAGTTGTCGCGGCCGATCTCGTGGCGCACCTGGCGCGCCGCCTCGAGGAACGGGAGCGACTCGATGTCGCCGACCGTGCCGCCGACCTCGGTGATCACGATGTCGACGGGCTCGGGACCGCGACCCATGGCGAGGATCCGGTCCTTGATCTCGTTGGTGATGTGCGGGATGACCTGCACGGTGTCGCCGAGGTACTCCCCCTTGCGCTCCTTGGCGATCACCGTGGAGTAGACCTGGCCGGTCGTGACGTTCGCGATCTGGCTGAGGTCGGTGTCGAGGAACCGCTCGTAGTGCCCGATGTCGAGGTCGGTCTCGGCGCCGTCGTTGGTGACGAAGACCTCGCCGTGCTGGAACGGGTTCATCGTCCCGGGGTCGACGTTGAGGTAGGGGTCGAGCTTCTGCATCGTGACGCGCAGGCCACGCGACCGGAGCAGCCGGCCGAGGCTCGACGCCGTCAGACCCTTGCCCAGGGAGGAGGCGACGCCTCCGGTGACGAACAGGTGCTTGGTCTGGTCCCTACCGGGCGACATCATCACGGGATTCCATGCTATCCGCTAACCGCGGTTCCAGGCACCTTGACGCGTCGTGTCGCGGGCGACATCGAGCAATTCCCTCGCGTGGGCGATCGCTGTGTCGGACCCGGCGAGGCCGGCGAGCATCCGGGAGAGCTCGCGCTCGCGGCCCGCGTCGTCCAGCGTGGTGAGCCCGGAGCTGGTGACGCTGCCGTCGCTGGACTTCTCGACGACGACGTGACGGTCGGCGTAGGCCGCCACCTGCGGCAGATGGGTGACGACGAGGACCTGTGCGGAGCGCGCCAGGGCCGCGAGCCGGCGCCCGATCTCCACCGCGGCGGCGCCGCCGACGCCGGAGTCGACCTCGTCGAAGACGAACGTCGGCACCGGGCTGGTGCCGGCCAGCGAGACCTCGACCGCGAGCATGACGCGGGAGAGCTCACCACCGGACGCGCCCTTGTGCAGCGGACGGGGCTCTGATCCCGTGTTGGCGGCGAGCAGGATCTCGACCTCGTCGACGCCGGAGCGGCCCGTCCGCAGCCAGCGACCGCCGACGAGCAGCCGGTCGGTCGGTGGGTGCGCCGTGTCCTCGGGGTCCTCGACCTCGTGCTGGCGCACGTCGACGGTGACCTTCGCGTGCGGCATGGCCAGCAGCGCGAGCTCGTCGGTGACGGCCTTCCCGAGCCGGCCCGCCGCCTCGGCGCGGGCGGCGCTGAGCGCGGCCGCCACCTCGGCCAGCTCCGCGCGCAGCTCGGTGCGGCGGGCGTCGAGCACGGCGATCTGCTCGTCGGTGGAGTCGAGGTCGAGCAGCCGGGCCGAGGACTCCTCCGCCCAGGCGAGCACCTCGTCGACGGTGTCGCCGTACTTGCGGGTCAGCGCGGTGAGCGCGGCCCGGCGCTCGGAGACGGCGGCCAGGCGCTGGGGGTCGGTGTCGATGCCGCTCGCGTAGGACGCGACGTCCGCGGCCAGGTCGGAGAGCAGGTAGGTCACCTCGGCGATCCGGTCGGCCAGCTCCGCAGCCGCCGGGTCGTGGTCGCGTACGCCGTCCAGCTGCCCCCGGGCCGCGGCGACGGCGCCGAGCGCGTCCGGCGAGCCCTGCTCGCTCGACAGCGCCTCGCGCGCCTGCTCGGCGGCGACCCGCAGCGTGTCGGCGTGCCCGAGCCGGGCCTCCTCGGCCGCCAGCTCGCCGTCCTCGCCGGGTTGGGGCTCGACCGCCTCGATCTCGCCGACGCCGAA
The DNA here is from genome assembly GCF_039537325.1 of Nocardioides panacisoli. Taxonomy (GTDB): domain Bacteria; phylum Actinomycetota; class Actinomycetes; order Propionibacteriales; family Nocardioidaceae; genus Nocardioides; species Nocardioides panacisoli. The sequence continues at coordinate 5,419 of NZ_BAABAH010000028.1, read as the reverse complement.
GCGCAGCAGGTCGGCCTCCCGGGCGCGCTCGCGGGCCGAGGCGACCACCTCGGCGAGCTCGCGCTCGCAGGCGGTCAGGTCGTCGTACAGCGCCGCGTAGCGCGCGGAGAGCGCTGCCACGGCGTCGCCGGCGAACATGTCGAGGGCCTGCCGCTGCATCTGCGGCTTGAGCAGCCGGTGCTGGTCGGACTGGCCGTGCACCGCGACCAGCGGCTCGGCGAGCTCGGTGAGCGTCGCCACCGGCACCGAGGCGCCGCCGACGAAGGCGCGCGAGCGGCCCTCGGCGCTGACGTTGCGCGCGAGCACCACCCGACCGTCCTCGGTCTCGCCGCCCACGTCGTCGACCGCGGCGCCGAGGCCGGCCAGGGAGGTGACGTCGACGACGCCCTCGACCCGCGCCTGACGCGCGCCGGAGCGCACCGCGCCGGAGTCGGCGCGGCCGCCGAGCAGCAGGCCGAGCGCCGTGACGACCATGGTCTTGCCGGCGCCGGTCTCGCCGGTGATGACGGTCAGGCCGGGCCCGAGCTCGAGCGTCGAGGAGTCGATCACCCCGAGCGAGCTGATCCGGATCTCCTCGATCAACTGTCCTCCCCGAGGGAGCCGCCGAGCAGCCGCCGCCGGCGCTCCGCCGATCCGCGCCAGCCCTCGACGGGGAGCCCGAACTTCGCGACCAGGCGGTCGGTGAACGGCGCGTTGTGCAGCCGCACCAGCCGGACCGGCCGCAGCCCGCGGCTCACCTCGATCCGGGCACCGGGCGGCAGGTCGACGCTGCGGCGCCCGTCGCACCACAGCACGCCGGACCCCTCGGTGCCGCCGAGCACCTCGATCGCGATGACCGAGGACGGCGCGACCACCATGGGTCGCGCGAAGAGCGCGTGCGCGCTGAGCGGCACGATGCACAACGCCTCCACCTGCGGCCACACGATCGGTCCGCCGGCACTGAAGTTGTAGGCGGTCGACCCGGTCGGCGTCGCGCAGACGACGCCGTCGCACCCCCAGCGCGACAGCGGACGGCCGTCGATCTCGACGACGACCTCGAGCATCCGCTCGCGCGCGGCCTTCTCGACGCTGGCCTCGTTGAGGGCGAACGTCGAGTAGACGAGCTCGCCGTCCCGGAACGCCCGGACGTCGAGGGAGAGCCGGTCCTCGGTCGTGTACTTCATCGCGACGATCGCCTCGATCGTCGCGGCGACGTCCTCGTGCTCGGCCTCGGCGAGGAACCCGACGTGACCGAGGTTGACCCCGAGCACGGGCGTCAGCCGCTTGTGGGTGAGCTCGACCGCTCGCAGGATGCTGCCGTCGCCGCCGATCACGACCGTGAGCTCGCACCCGCGGCTGGCGTCGGTCTCGGAGTCGGTGAGCTCGATCTGCGGGTCGTAGCCCGTCGGGTCGAGGCCGAGGGCGTCGGCCTCCGCCCGCAGCAGGCGCACGACGATGCCGTGGCCGGTCAGCTCCTTCACGAACGCGCGAGCGACGTCGCGGGCCTCGTCGCGCCGCGTGTGGGCGAGGACGAGGACCCGCCGCGGCTCGGTGCTCGGCGTCGTCACGTCGGTCATCGTCTCATCCACCCCCGTCAAGCCCCGTCAAGCCCGGCCCGGACCACCGCGCCGATCTGCTCGTCGTCGAGCTCCGCGGGGCCGTGCCGCAGCCACAGGAAGAACTCGACGTTGCCCGAAGGTCCGGGCAGCGGGCTCACGGTCACGGCGCGCGCGCCCCATCCTCGCGCGGCGGCGGCCGCGGCCACGCCGAGCACGGCCTCGGTGCGCAGCTCCGGGTCGCGGACCACGCCGCCCTTCCCCACCCGGTCCTTGCCGACCTCGAACTGCGGCTTCACCATCAGTGCGAGGTCGCCGTCGTCCCGGGTGACGCCGACCAGCGCGTCGAGCACCAGGACCAGCGAGATGAACGAGAGGTCGCCGACGACCAGGTCGACCGGGCCGCCGATCTCCTCGGGCGTCAGGGTCCGCACGTTCGTCCGGTCGTGGACCCGGACCCGCTCGTCCTGCCGCAGCGACCAGTCCAGCTGGCCGTACCCGACATCGACCGCGACGACCTCCCGCGCGCCCTCCCGGAGCAGCACGTCGGTGAAGCCGCCCGTCGAAGCCCCGGCGTCCAGGCAGCGGCGGCCGGCCACCTCGAGCCCGGCCGGCCCGAAGGCCGCCAGCGCGCCCACCAGCTTGTGCGCGCCACGCGACACGTAGTCCGGTCCGGCCTCCGCCTCGGCGACGACGATCGCCACGTCGGTCGTGACGCCGGTCGCGGCCTTCGTGGCGGTGCTGCCGCCGACCTTGACCCGGCCGTCGGCGATCAGCCTGGCCGCCCGCTCGCGCGAGGGCGCCAGCCCGCGCCGGACCAGCTCCGCGTCGAGACGCAGGCGACGAGGGGGCACTAAGAGGCCGCGGGCGGGTCGTCGAGGACCCGACGGAGCTCGGCGTGGGCGGCCTCGAAGACGGGGGCGTGCTCCGCCACCGGCCGGGCATCGAGCCCCGCGACGAGGTCGAGCACGGAGTCGATCGACGTGATGCCTGTCGTCACCGGCGACGTCGCGGAAGCGGCGGCCTGGTCGGGAGCTGCAGGTACCTCGGTCATGCTCCGGAGGCTACCGCTCCCCCGTCTCGGATCCGGGATCCAGGCCGGTCACGTCCACGACGTCCTGGGTGGAGTCACGGTGGTCCCAGGCGGCCGTCGCGACGGCCCGCCACCAGTCGGCGCGCTCGCCCGCGCCGGTGAGCGCCAGCCGGCCGCGCTGCACCCGGGCGTGCCAGCCGCCGACCCGCCAGCCGTCGCCGTCCCGTTCCGGCTCCGGGTGGGTGACGAGGAGGCCGCCGAGGTCCGGGAAGAGGTACGTCGGGCGCAGCTCGGGCGTCGCCGCCACCAGCTCAGGGAGGCCGGTCACCCCGGTCAGCACGAGCAGCGACGGCAGGTCCGCGTTGCGGGCGCCCTCGATGTCGGTGTCCAGCCGGTCGCCGACCATCAGCGGGTGCTCGCCGCCGACCCGGCGGACGGTCTCGTCGAGCAGCGGGCGCTGCGGCTTGCCGGCGACCACCGGGTCGACGCGCGCGAACCGCGCGATGGTGTCGACCAGCACGCCGTGGCCCGGCGCCTGCCCGAACGCGGTGGGGAAGGTGGCGTCGGTGTTCGACGCCACCCAGGGCAGTCCGTCGCGGATCCGGACCGCGACCCGCATGATGTCCCGCCAGGGCACGTCGGGGCCGTAGCCGCTCACCACGGCCACCGCGTCGTCCTCGGCGCCGACCGGCGTCAGCCCGGCGTCGGCGAGCGCCCACTCCAGTCCGGGGCCGCCGAGCAGCACCACGCGCGCGCCCTCGCCGTACCGCTCGGCCAGTAGGTGCGCCGCCGCCTGTGCCGACGTCACGACGTCCGCTGTCCCGGCCGGCACGCCGAGCTCGGAGAGGTTGCGCGCGACCTCGGCGGGCGGACGCGCCGCGTTGTTCGTGATGTACGCCGTGCGCATGCCCCGCTCGCGGGCGGCAGCGAGGTGCTCGGCGGCGCCGGGGACCGCCTCGCCGGCGATGTAGACGACCCCGTCGAGGTCGAGCATCGCCAGGTCGTACTCCTCGGCCAACGGCACGCTGCAGGCACTCAACACGGCCCCCAGCCTGCCAGGAGGGGGTGCGCCGCTCCCTAAGATGCTCGGATGGATCCGCACACCGTCGTGCCCCCGTACGTCGCGGGTCCGCTGCGCCTGGAGCCGTTCCGCGCATTGATGCTGGTGCCGCGACGGATCGGCGATCCGTCCACCGGACGGGCCTTCGCCCGCCCCTACAAGGACGTCGCCGCCCGCCTGACGCGGTGGCAGCGGCGCGGGCTCCTGACCCGCGACGACGCGCCCGCGCTCTACCTGCACGAGTACACCGCGGGCGGGATGAGCATCCGCGGCCTGGTGGGCGCGCTCGACGTGTCGAGGCGGGCCACGCGGCACGAGGACCGCGCGGTGCTGCCGCACGAGGGCATCCATCCGGCCCAGGCCGACGACCTGGCCGACCGGATGGCCGAGATGCAGCTCAACCCCGCGCCGATCCTGCTGGTCCACCGGGCGGGTGGCCCGACCCGCGCGCTGCTCGCCGAGATCGCCCGAGGGACGCCGGACCACCAATTCACCGACCGCTCCGAGCAGCGGCACCGGATCTGGGCGATCCGGGACCCGGGCAGCCTCGCCACGATCCGGACGGACCTCGCCGGAACCCGCGCGCTGATCGCGGACGGCCACCACCGCTATGCGGCCTACCTGCGCCTCCAGCGGCGGCAGCCGGGCGGTCCGTGCGACCACGGCCTGGCCATGCTCGTGGACCAGGGCACGACCCCGTTGTTCCTCGGAGCGATCCACCGCACCCTCGTGGGCACCTCGCTCGGGGACCTCCGGACCGCGACCGAGAGCCTCGGCATGCACTGCGCGGACGCCTCGCAGGCCGACGCCGTCGCCGCGCTCGGCCAGAGCCGGCTCGCGGCCACCGACGGCCGGTCCTGGGCCGTCGTCGACCTCAGCCCGGCGACCGACGAGCTCGCCGCGGTCGAGGTGCTGCACCGGCACCTGGTGCCGGCGCTCCCCCACGGCCCGGCGAGCATCGGCTACCACCACACCGTGGACGACGCACTCGCCGCCGCAGCCCCCGGCAGCGCCGTCAGCGTCCTGATGCCGGCACCGTCCTTCGACCTCGTCCTCCGGATCGCCGAGGCCGACCGGCTGCTGCCCGAGAAGGCCACGTCGTTCCAGCCCAAACCCAGCCTCGGCGTCTTCATCCGCTCATTCGACGACGGCTGAGCGCCGCAGCACCCGGGCCGAGCCGACCTCGACCTCCACTCGGGACGCCGTGCTGCCCCCGGACCGGAAGAACCGCCGGCGCAGCGCACCGACCACCTCCACGGCGTCTCCGTCCCGCCAGCCGCGCATGGACCGCCGCGGCCGGCCCTCCCACGCCGCGCAGTCGATCACGTCCACGCTCTGGCCCCGGCGGCCGTCGGGCCGGATCCGCACCGTCGCCCGCGGCACCACGACCCGGACCACGCACACCTCGTCGCCGCTGGGCAGGGTGCGGACCTCCGCCGCACCCGACACCGTGCCCCGTAGCCGGACCTCGTTGTCCGGGTTCTCCTCGTTCGTGCTCATCTCGGCACCTCCTTCGGGACCGAGACTCCCGGCCGGGTCCGACAGGCGGCGGCACCGGGCGCGACGGCTGTGGAGAACCTGTCCGGACGCCTCCCCTGTGCACGGCTCCTGGCCCGAAAAGCACGAAAGGGCTGTCACAGAAACCTGTGAACAGCCCTTTCGGAAAGTATGTCCGGCGGCGTCCTACTCTCCCACAGCCTCTCGGTTGCAGTACCATCGGCGCTGGCAGGCTTAACTTCCGGGTTCGGTATGGGTCCGGGTGTTTCCCTGTCGCTATGGCCGCCGTAACTC
>NZ_BAABAH010000027.1:0-15346 GCF_039537325.1 Nocardioides panacisoli | reverse complement strand
GCCACCACCACACCATCACCCACCACACCCCCTGGACCGTCACCATCGACCCCCACACCCGACGACCCACCTGGACCCCACCACCCACCACCCACGACACCACACGCTGGAGCTACCGACCCGGCGAACGGCGCCGACCCAGCGCAGCCTGATGCCGCGCTCGTGCTTCGTGGCTGAAGACACGGCGCATTCAGCGTGCCTTCAGCAGTGCCGCGGCAGGGTGGGGGAGCAAGACGAGAGGAGAGGCTGATGCGCAAGCGAGTGCTCATCGGCGCCGCCGGGGTCGCCACCGTAGCTGCGATCACGGCCGGCGGCGTCGCGGTCGCCGGTCGCGGCGGGGACGACGGGCCGCAGAGCCACCAGTACACGCCCGAACAGGCGCGCGTCGCGACCCGCGCCGCCCTCGCGGCGACCGGCGGCGGCACCGCCAACAGTGTCGAGACCGACACCGAGAACGGCGCGACCTATGAGGTCGAGGTGACCAAGCCGAACGGCGACACCGTCGACGTACGGCTGGACGAGGACTACCAGGTCGTCGTCATCGAGGGCGACGACGACTCCGGCGACAGCTGACGGACCGCGCCGGCCGGCGCGGTGAACCACTGGTGTGCGGTGGTCCAGTGCCGGTCCAGGTCGCGGAAGCGACGCTCGCACACGATGCAGCGACCACCGGGGTGCACGGTCCGGCTGATGCCCACCACTCCACTGATCAGCCTCGTCGGCGTCCACGCGTTCATGTCCTGAGTCCTTCCGGGTGGCTCCAGTTCCACGGGCCCCAGGGGTCCGGCAACCCCCAGGTACCCGCGGACGCGCGGCTCAGTCGATGTCGACGGGTCAGATTCCCGGCGGCGTCTCGGAGACGACCTCCACGTCGCGCACCGCCTGGCCCAGCCCGTCGGCCAGCCGGGTGAGCGCGGCCATCCGGTCGGTCGGTGCGGTCGCGCCGAGGTAGTCGCCGAGCGACTCCACGAGCACCGTCTCCGGCCCGCGAGGCGGGACCGGGTGCGGCTTGCCGCCGATGATGACGATGCCTCCGCCGTCGTAGGAGATGCCGCCGAGCACCTGGCCGACCAGGTCAGGGACGTGCGGGTGGTACGCCGGCGCGTAGGTGACCCGCACCTGTGCGGTCTGGCCGGCCTCGTCGATGGCCTCCACCTGCACCTTGACGAACCGGCCGAACAAGCCGCCCTCGATCCCGACGGTGAACTCGTCGCCCTCGGTGAGGTCGGGCTGCCGTCCGCGGCCCGCATCAGGTAGCTGCGGTTCGCCTCGCCGCGGTGCACGAGCACGCACGACTGCGGGATGCCCGCGTCCCACCGGCTCCGGACCCGGAGCTCGACGAGGTAGTCCCCGACCGAGATCGCCAACGTGCCGCTGAGGTGCCGGGCGTGCAGTGGGCGCAGCACGACCGTCTGCTCGGTGGCCACGTGCGGGTCGACGTAGAGCACCCGCCTCGTGTCGAGCCAGCCCCGCAGCTGCATGTTGACGGCGTTGAGCCCCGGGCCGACCCGGCCGTAGTCGGGGTGCACCGCCTCGAAGGCGTTCGCCGTGCTCATCGTGTCCCAGGGATCCTGGTAGTCGTCGGTGCTCCCGTCGATCCGCGAGTGGTCGGCGCCGTAGCCGTGACCCATCTCCTGCCCCAGCAGGCTCGGCTGCAGGCTCAGGTCGTCGCAGAGCGCCGCCGCTCCTCCGACCCACCCGCAGAGGTCGAGGGTCGGCGTTCCGCAGACCACCACGCCTGCGTACTGGCTGAGGTCGACACCGGCCGCCGTGGCCGTCGCCTTGGCCAGGTCCAGCACGCCGTTGCGGTTCAGCTTGCCCGCCGGCTGGGGGTAGACGTTCCCGACGTAGTCGGCGCGCGGTCGCGGGAGCACGTAGGGCCCGAAGACCTCGGTCCCGGACAGGTCGAGCTTGCCGTGCGACATGTCGGAGAAGTAGTCGACCATGTTCATGGTGCCGCTGCCGTCGAAGGTGAAGACCTTCCGGTACCTCGTCAGGTCCTGCGAGGGCGCGGGGTCGTCGTCGAACGTCACGACCAGCACCGCCCACGGCGAGCTCGTCCGCCGGGTCAGGAAGTCGATGATCGAGAGCAGCGACCCGCGGTCGCGCAGGTACGGCGACAGCTGCTTGCGCAGCCGCGGGTCGACGCCGTCGCCGTCCCCTTCGGGGTAGTCGAGGTCGATGTCGGGCATGGGAGTCCTTCCGAGTCGAGCCGGCGGGGCGCCGGCGCCTGACTGGAGGACCTTCCGGACCGGGCCGCAGATACGACGGCGCGGTCGGGGGTGGTCAGAGGAACGCGCTGATCCCGGTCTCGGCGCGGCCGATGAGCAGCTTCTGGATCTGGGAGGTGCCTTCGTAGAGCGTCATCACGCGGGCGTCGCGCATGTACTTCTGCACCGGGTACTCGTCGACGTACCCGTAGCCGCCGAAGGCCTGGATCGCCAGGTTCGCGGCGGCGACGGCCTTCTCGGAGGCGAAGTACTTCGCCTTGGAGGCCTCGGTGCCGAACGGCAGGCCCCGCTCGATCAGGTCGGCGGCGCGCCAGGTGAGCAGCCGGGCGGCGTCGGCGTCGACGGAGATCTCGATGCGGGCACGCGGACGCCGTCGAGGGCGATCTCTGCGGTCGCCTGGCCGCGGAGGCCGAGCTTGCCGTGGATCTCGGTGGCCTCGAAGCCCGGCGCGTCGGTCGGGACCAGGAACGCCGAGACGCCCTTGGGCCCCTCGCCGCCGGTGCGTGCGAACAGCAGGCAGCCGTCGGCCCAGGTGCCGTTGGTGATGAAGATCTTGGTGCCGGAGATCAGCCAGTCCGAGCCGTCCCGGACCGCCCGGGCCCTCAGGTTGCCGGCGTCCGACCCGGTGTCCGGCTCGGTCAGCCCGAAGCAGCCCAGCTTGGTGCCGGCGGCGATGCCGGGCAGCCATTCCCGCTTCTGCTCCTCGCTGCCGTGCTCGAGGATCGCCTTGCCGAACAGTCCCATCGAGACCGACACGATGCCGCGGATGGCGGAGTCGGCGCGGCCGAGCTCCTCCATCGCTATGCAGTAGGTGATGTAGTCGCCGCCCAGCCCGCCGAGCTCCTCGGGGATGGTCAGCCCGAGGAACCCGATCTCGCCGAGCTTCGGGATGATCGCGGTGTCGACCGACTCGCGGCGGTCCCACTCGGCCCGGTGCGGCACGACCTCCTTGTCGAGGAACTCGCGCGCCAGCTGCTGGAAGCCGAGCTGCTCCTCGGTCAGGGCCAGGTCCATCGGGCGTTCTCCGTCCGGTCGGGGTTCAGGTGCGGTCGGCCCGGTCGGCACGGCCGATCGTCGCGGCGACGAGTGCGCGGGTCTCGGCGGGATCGATGACGTCGTCGATCTCGAAGACCCGGGCGGCGTTGAGCGCCTTGGCGTGGTTGCGGAGTGCGGCGGTGTGCTCGGCGACGGCCGCCTCCCGCTCGTCCTCCGGCATCGCGGCGAGCTCCTTGGCCAGGCCGAGACGCACCGCCCCCTCGAGACCCATCGGCCCGAGGTGCGCGCCCGGCCAGGCGATGGTGAGCAGCGGCCGGTGCGTGCTGCCGCCGAGCATCGCCTGCGCGCCGAGGCCGTAGCCGCGGCGCAGCACGACGCCGACGAGCGGCGTCGTCAGTCGGGCACCGGCGTTGATCATCCGGCCGGCCTCCCGGACCAGGCCGGTCCTCTCGGCCTCCGGGCCGACCATGAAGCCCGGGGTGTCGACGAGGGAGACGACCGGCAGCCGCCACCGCTCGCAGAGCTCGAGGAGGTCGGCGGCCTTCGCGGAGGCGTCGGCGGTGATCGCCCCCGCGTGCCGAGTGGACTGGTTGGCGAGCACGCCGACCGGGACGCCCTCGATCCGCACGATCGCGGTCGCCAGCTCCGGCGCGAACCCCTCGCGCAGCCAGGTGACGCTGTCCTCGTCGGCGAGCGTCTCGACGACCGGCCGTACGTCGAACGCCTCGCGGTCGTTCTCCGGCAGGAGCGTCCGGAGCCAGACCTGGTCGGGAGCCGGACCCGCGGTCGCCGTACCCGCGAGGTAGCCGAGCAGGCGGCGCGCCACGTCGACCGCCTCGGCCTCGTCGTCGACGACGACGTCGAGCACGCCGTTGGCGACCTGGTCGCCGACCGGACCGATCTCCTCGGGGGCGAAGTCGCCGAGCCCGCCGCCGGCGATCATCGCCGGGCCGGCCATGCCGAGGTTGGCGTCGGGCGTAGCGATCCGCAGGTCCGCGGAGCCGGCGATGACCGCGTTGCCGGCGAAGCAGCGGCCGGAGACCACGGCGATCCGCGGTGCGGTCAGCTCGCCCCACAGCGCGAAGGACGGCACGTCGAGCGCCGAGACCAGCGGCAGGTCGGTGTCGCCGGGACGGCCGCCGCCGCCCTCGGTGAAGAACACCGTGGGCAGCGCCATTCGCTGCGCCAGCCCGATCAACCGGTCGGACTTACGGTGCCCGCGCATGCCCTGGGTGCCGGCCATGACCAGGTAGTCGTAGGACACGACCGCGCACGGGAGGCCGTCGACGGTCGCCGTCCCGCCGATGATGCCGTCGGCGGGTGCCTCGACGACCAGCTCGGCGAGCGGCCGCCGGCTCTCCTGCGCGGCGGTGACGAACCGTCCGTACTCCACGAACGAGCCGGGGTCGACGAGGTCGGCGATGTTCTCGCGGGCCGTACGCCGACCGCGGGCGTGCCACCTCGCGACCTTGTCCGGGCGCGCCTCGTCGGTGGTCAGGTGGCGGCGCGCGAGGACCTCCGTGAGCCCCTCGGCCGGCACGTCGTCGGACATGCCGGCATCTTCGCGCACGGCGTTACCCGATCAGAGACCCATGTCCTTGGCGATGATCGTCTTCATGATCTCCGAGGTGCCGCCGTAGATCCGGTTCACGCGGTTGTCCGCGTAGAGCCGCGCTATCGGGTACTCGTTGATGAAGCCGTAGCCGCCGTGCAGCTGCAGGCACCGGTCGATGACCCGGTGGGCGACCTCGGTGCAGAACAGCTTGGCGGAGGCGGCCTCGGCCGCGGTGAGCTCGCCGGCGTCGAGGGCCTCGAGCGCCCGGTCGGCAACGGCCTGCGCGGCGTCGACCTCGGCCTTGCAGGCGGCCAGCTCGAACTTGGTGTTCTGGAAGGAGGCGACCGTCTTGCCGAAGACCTCGCGCTGCTGGACGTACTCCTGGGCGAAGCGGAGCGCCGCGGCGGCCTGGGTGTAGGCGCCGTAGGCGATGCCCCACCGCTCGGAGGCGAGGTTGTGGCCGAGGTAGGAGAACCCCTCGTTCTCGTTGCCCAGCAGGTCCTCGGCCGGCACCTTGACGTCCTCGAAGGAGAGCTCGGCGGTGTCGGAGGTGCGTAGGCCGAGCTTGTCGAGCTTGCGACCGACGGTGTAGCCGGGGGAGTGGGCGTCGACGGCGAACAGCGAGATGCCGAACCGGCGGTCGTCCTCCTTGGCCGGGCTGGTGCGCGCGGCGATGATCACCCGGTCGGCGTGCACACCGCCGGTGATGAACGTCTTCGCGCCGTTGAGCACGTAGTGGCTCCCGTCCTCGGAGCGCTTGGCGCTGGTGCGCATGCCGGCCAGGTCGGAGCCGGTGCCGGGCTCGGTCATCGCCAGCGCCCACATCTCCTCGCCGGACACGAAGTTGGGCAGGTAGCGCTGCTTCTGCTCGTCGGTGCCGAGCATCTTGATGTAGGGCAATGCGAGCAGCACGTGCACGCCGGATCCACCGAAGGTGACGGCGGCCCGCGCGGTCTCCTCGTACTGGATGGCCTCGAACTTGTGCGTGTCGAGGCCCGCGCCGCCGTACTCCTCGGGCACCGAGATCCCGAACAGCCCGAGCTCGGCGAGCTTGCCGTAGAGCTCCTTGGGCACGATGCCGTCGGCGAACCACTGGTCGTAGTGCGGGACCACCTCGGTCTCGATGAACGCGCGCAGCGTCTTGCGGAACGACTCGTGGTCCTCGTCGAACACGGTGCGGTGCATGGACTCCTCGTTTCTACTTGTCGGGTCGGGCGCCGACGATGCGCAGCGCCATGGCGGCGTACTGGTCGGCGATCTGCTCGGGGGTCCAGCGCACGCCGTCGCGGTACCAGCGGGAGAGGTCGATGCCCAGGGAGAGCAGCGCGGCGGCGGTGATGCGCGGGTCCGCGGTGTCGAACTGGCCGGCCTTCACGCCGCGGGCGACCAGCCGGCGGATCTGGTCCTCGATCTGGTGCCGGATCCCCTGGATCTCGGCGAGGTGCTCGGGGGAGAGCGCGGCGAGCTCGTAGTTGACGATCCGCGCGCCGGTGTGGCCGCGGGCGTGGTGGACGGCGAAGTCGTATACGACCTTGCGGAGCGCGTCGGAGGGGTCGTCGGTGGAGGCGATCGCGGCCTTGACCAGCTCGAGCGTCCGCTCGTGCCCGGCCTTGGAGATCAGGTAGAGCAGCTCCTCCTTGGAGCGGTGGTGCACGTAGAGGGCAGCCGGGCTCATGCCGGCCGCCGCGGCGATGTCGCGGGTGGTGGTGCCGTGGAAGCCCTTGTCAGCGAACGCGCTCACTGCGGCCTGCAAGAGGCGGGCACGCGTGGCGTCGGCGCGGGAGACGTCGGTGACGTCGGCCATGCGGACCCCCCTTGACGTGTTCGGCGCGTGTGTAGGACAGTACCACTAAGCAAGCGCTTAGTCATCCAACGAAAGGCGCCCGTCAGTGAGCAAGCGGTTCGAGGGACGCACGGCGATCGTCACCGGCGCCAGCCGCGGCATCGGGCTCGGCATCGCCGAGCGGCTGGTCGCCGAGGGTGCGCGGGTGGTGCTGACCGCCCGGAAGAAGGACGCGCTGGACGAGGCCGTCGCCCACCTGGGCGGTCCGGAGGTCGCGCTCGGTGTGGCCGGGCGGGCCGACGACACGGAGCACCAGGAGGAGACGACCCGAGCGGCGGTCGAGACCTTCGGGAGCCTCGACCTGCTTGTCAACAACGCGGGCATCAACCCCGCCTACGGGCCGATGGTCGAGCTCGACCTCGGCGCCGCCCGCAAGACCTTCGAGGTCAACTGCCTGGCGACGCTCGCCTGGGTGCAGCACGCGCACCGGGCCTGGATGAAGGAGCACGGCGGCGCGATCGTCAACGTCTCGTCGCTCTCCAGCGTTCGCCCGGCGCCGGGGATCGGCTTCTACGGCGCCACCAAGGCGATGATCAACTCGATCACCGAGCTGCTCGCCGTCGAGCTCGGCCCGGACATCCGGGTCAACGGCGTCGCACCGGCCGTCGTGAAGACGAAGTTCGCCACCGCCCTCTACGAGGGCCGCGAGGACGAGGTCAGCCGCGACTACCCGCTCAAGCGCCTCGGCGTCCCCGAGGACATCGGCAGCGTCGTCGCCTTCCTGCTCTCCGAGGACGCGGCGTGGCTGACCGGCCAGACCGTCGTCGTCGACGGGGGCGTCGGCCTCGTCGGTGGCGTGTGAGCGGCGTGCGCCAGGTCGACGCCGTCCTCTTCGACTACGGCGGGGTGCTCACCGGCCCGGTCCGCGACTCGGTCCGGGCCTGGTTGGCGGCCGACGGGATCGAGGTCGACTCCTACCGGCGGGCGCTCGAGGCGTGGATGGCCGCCGGCGCCGAGGACGGCACCCCCGTCCACCGGCTCGAGACCGGTGAGCTGACCCCGGCGGAGTTCGAGGCCGCACTGGCGGCCGAGCTGCGCACCGTCGACGGCGGCACCGTCGACCCGGCCGGCGTGCTGAGCCGGCTGTTCGCCGGCATGGTGCCCGACCCCGCGATGTTCGCCCTGGCCGAGGACCTCCGGGACGCCGGCGTGCGGGTCGGGCTGCTCTCCAACAGCTGGGGCAACACCTATCCCCGCGCGCGTATCGACGAGCTGTTCTCGCCCGTGGTGATCTCGGGCGAGGTCGGGCTCCGCAAGCCGCTCGCCCCGATCTACGAGCTCGCGCTCGACCGGCTCGGTCTGCCTGCTGACCGGGTCCTCTTCATCGACGACACCGAGCCGAACGTGCTCGGTGCGCGGCAGGTCGGGATGCAGGCGCTGCTGCACGTGGACGCCGCGTCGACCCGCGCCGCGGTTGCCGAGCTGGTCCCCGACCTCGACCTGGACCCGACGGGAGCGAGCGCATGACCACGGCCGACGCGCCGCCGGGGCTCGACCTCGACGCGCTGGGTGCCTGGTTCGCCGCCGAGATCCCGGGCGCCGGCGACCGGCTCGACGCTGTGCTCATCGCCGGCGGCAAGTCCAACCTGACCTACGTCGTCACCGACGGCGCAGCGGAGTGGATCGTACGGCGACCGCCGCTCGGCCACGTGCTGGCGACGGCGCACGACATGGCGCGGGAGTACCGCGTGATGTCGGCGCTCCAGGACACGGCGGTGCCGGTGCCGCGCACCTACGCGCTGTGCCGCGACGCCGGGGTCGTCGGTGCCGAGTTCTACGTCATGGAGCGGTGCGCGGGGACGCCGTACCGCCGGGCGTCGGAGCTCGCCGAGCTCGGCCAGGCCCGCACCCGCACGATCTCCGAACGGCTCGTGGACACGCTGGCCGCGCTGCACGCCGTCGATCCGGAGTCGGTCGGCCTGGGCGACTTCGGCCGGCCCGAGGGCTTCCTGGCCCGCCAGGTCGGCCGCTGGAAGAAGCAGCTCGACGCCTCGCACTCCCGCGACCTGCCCGCGGCCGACGAGCTGCACCGGTTGCTCGCGGCGAACGTGCCTGCCGAGTCGGCGACCGGGATCGTGCACGGCGACTTCCGCCTGGACAACGTGCTCGTCGACCACGAGGACCGGGTGACGGCCGTCCTCGACTGGGAGATGGCCACCCTCGGCGACCCGCTCACCGACCTGGCCCTGATGCTCACCTACCACCGGCTCGGGACCGGAGCCGGCGACGGCAGCGGGTCGGTCAGCGACGTGTCCGCCGCGCCCGGCTTCCTCGACGAGCGCGCGGTGGTCGAGCGCTACGCGCAGGGCAGCGAGCGCGACCTCTCCAGCTTCGGCTTCTACCTCGGGCTCGCGGCCTTCAAGCTCGCGGCGATCCTCGAGGGCATCCACTACCGCTACCTCAACGGGCAGACTGTCGGCGCGGGCTTCGACCAGATCGGCGAGGCGATCCACCCGCTGCTCGATGCCGGCCTCACCGCAATCAAGGAGAACAGCTGATGGACTTCGCATTCGACGAGCGGACCGAGGAGCTGCGTGGCACGCTCCTGGAGTTCATGGAGAACCACGTCCACCCCGCCGAGCACGTCTTCCACGAGCAGCTGGACCAGCTCGACGACCGCTGGGCGTGGGACTCGGCCCCGGTGCTCCAGGAGCTGCGTACCCAGGCCCGCAAGCGCGGTCTGTGGAACCTCTTCCTCCCCGGAGAGGAGGGAGGCGGGCTGACGAACCTGCAGTACGCACCCCTCGCCGAGATCTCAGGCCGCAGCGGCCACCTGGCGCCGGCGGTCATGAACTGCGCGGCGCCCGACACGGGCAACATGGAAGTGCTCTCGCAGTTCGGCACTCCCGAGCAGAAGGAGCGGTGGCTCGAGCCGCTGCTGAGCGGTGAGATCCGGTCGGCCTTCGCGATGACCGAGCCGGAGGTCGCCTCCTCGGACGCGACCAACATCGCCACCAGCATCGTCCGTGACGGCGACGAGTACGTCCTCAACGGCCGCAAGTGGTGGATCACCGGCGCGATGAACCCCAACGCCAAGATCTTCATCGTCATGGGCAAGACCGATCCGGACGCCGATCGGCACCAGCAGCAGTCGATGATCCTCGTCGAGCGGGACACCCCCGGCTTCGAGATCCACCGCGGCATGACGGTGCTCGGGTACGACGACCGCGAGCACGGCGGGCACGCCGAGCTGTCCTTCACCGACGTCCGGGTGCCGGTGGCCAACCTGATCGGCGCGGAGGGCTACGGCTTCGCGATCGCCCAGGCGCGACTGGGGCCGGGCCGGATCCACCACTGCATGCGCGCGATCGGCGTGGCCGAGCGGGCGATCGAGCTCATGTGCGAACGGGTCGAGAACCGGGTGGCCTTCGGTCGGCCGCTGTCCCAGCAGGGCGTGATCCGCGACTGGATCGCCGAGTCGCGGGTGCGCCTCGAGCAGCTCCGCCTGCTGGTGCTGAAGACGGCCTGGCTGATGGACACCGTCGGCAACCGCGGGGCGCACACCGAGATCCAGGCGATCAAGATCGCCACCCCCGCGACGGTGGAGTGGATCCTCGACAAGGCGATCCAGGCGCACGGTGCCGGTGGACTCTCGCAGGACTTCCCGCTGGCCAACATGATCGCCGCCGTTCGGACACTGCGGTTCGCCGATGGTCCGGACGAGGTGCACAAGAACGCTCTCGCGCGGACCGAGCTGCGCCGGCAGGCGGCCAAGCGCGAGGCCGGCGCGTGACGCCGGAGGAGCTCTCCGGGAGGGTCCGGGACTTCCTGGCCGCCCACGACCCGGCGACCACCGACCGGCTGGAGCTCCTGCGGGCACGGTTCGACGCGGGTCTCGCGTGGGTCTACTACCCGGAGGGACACGGCGGCCTCGGCCTGCCGCGGTCGATGCAGGCGGTGGTCGACCAGCTGCTCGCCGCCGCCGGCGCTCCGGACATCGACCCGAGCAAGAACGGCATCGGCCTCGGCATGGCCGCGCCGACGATCCTGGCGTTCGGCACCGAGGAGCAGAAGCAGCGCTTCCTGCGCCCGCTCTGGACCGGCGAGGAGGTCTGGTGCCAACTGTTCAGCGAGCCCGGTGCCGGCTCCGACCTCGCCGCGCTCGCCACCCGCGCGGTGCGCGACGGGGACGAGTGGGTCGTCAACGGCCAGAAGGTCTGGACCTCCAGCGCGCACCTCGCGCGGTTCGCGATCCTGGTCGCCCGGACCGACCCGGACGTGCCCAAGCACCGCGGCATCACCTACTTCCTCTGCGACATGACCGACCCCGGCGTCGACGTACGGCCGCTGCGGCAGATCACCGGAGAGGCCGAGTTCAACGAGGTCTTCCTGACCGACGTGCGGATCCCCGACAGCCAGCGGCTCGGCGAGGTCGGCCAGGGCTGGGCGGTCGCGACCGCCACCCTCAACAACGAGCGGGTCGCGATCGGCGGTGCCGCGGCGCCGCGGGAGAGCGGCATGGTCGGCGTCGTCGCGCAGACCTGGCGCGACCACCCCGACAGGCAGACGCCCGAGCTGCACGAGCGACTGGTGCGGCTGTGGGTCGAGGCCGAGGTCGCGCGGCTCACCGGCCAGCGGCTCCGGCAGAAGCTGGCGCAGGGACAGCCCGGCCCGGAGGGGGCGGCGATGAAGGTCTCCTTCGCGCGCCTGGCCCAGCAGCTGTCCGGCCTGGAGCTGGAGATCCTCGGCGAGGACGGCCTCCGCTTCGAGAGTGACCAGGGCTGGACGATGGCCCGCCCCGACCACGTCGACTTCACCGGCCGCGACGCGGGCTACCGCTACCTGCGCGCCAAGGGAAACTCGATCGAGGGCGGCACGTCCGAGATCCTCCGCAACATCGTGGCCGAGCGGGTCCTCGGACTGCCCGCCGAGCACCGCGTCGACAAGGACGTGCCCTGGAAGGACCTGGCGAAGTGACGGACCTCGACCTGCTCTACACCGAGGTCGAGGACGACCTCCGCTCGACGGTCCGCGAGCTGCTCGCCGACCGGTGCGACCCGGCGGCGGTCACCGCGATGTACGACGACGACCGCTCGGTCGTCGACCGGCTCTGGAAGGCGATGGCCGCCGATCTCGGGCTCGCCGGGCTGCTGGTCCCCGAGGACCGTGGTGGTGCGGGCGCGTCGGCGCGCGAGGCCGCGGTCGTGCTCGAGGAGCTCGGCCGGTTCGCCGCCCCGGTGCCGTTCCTGACCAGCGCCGTGATGGCGACGACCGCACTGCTCGACACCGACGGGCCACTGCTCGGCGAGGTCGCGTCCGGAGAGAGGACGGCAGCGCTCGCCGTACCGCTGGCGACGTCGCCGCGCAGCGACCTCCCATCCGTGCCTGTGACCGACGGCCGCCTCGTCGGCACGATCACCAGCGTCGCCGGCGCCCTCGAGGCCGACGTCCTGCTCGTGCCGGGCCGTGACGAGCGCGGCGTCAACCTGTACGCCGTCCCGACGGCCGACGTGACCGTGACCCCGGTCGTGTCGCTGGACATGACCCGGCAGCTCGCCGACCTGACCTTCGAGGTCGCGGTGGGCGAGCCGGTCCTCACCGAGGCCGAGCCCACCATCCGCAACGCGCTCGACACTGCCGCGGCGCTGCTCCCGTCCGAGCAGGTCGGCATCGCGCAGTGGTGCCTCGCGACGACGGTCGGCTATCTCAAGGAGCGCAAGCAGTTCGGCCGTGTGGTCGGCGGCTACCAGGCGCTCAAGCACCGGCTCGCCGACCTCGCGATCACCGTCGACTCCGCGACCGCAGCCGCGCGCTACGCCGCCGCCACGCTCGCCGCGGGCGACGACGACGTCCTGGTCGCGACCGGTGTCGCGCAGTCCTACTGCGGCGACGCCGCCGTCGCCGCAGCCGAGGAGACGATCCAGCTGCACGGGGGCATCGGCATGACCTGGGAGCACCCCGCGCACCTCTACCTCAAGCGCGCCAAGGCCGACCAGATCGCGCTCGGCACGTCGGGCGAGCACCGCGCCCGGATCGCAGACCTGGTAGACCTGCCGGCGCCGCACTGACCCACCTGCTCCGCAGTCGACCTCTGACGAAGGAACCTTCATGCCCGAGATCCCGGCCACCATGCGGCAGCTCCGCAGCCTGGTCACCAGCGACAACGAGGTGCGGCTCTCGGTCGCCACCGTGGACACGCCTCAGCCGGGGGAGCGAGAGGTCCTGATCCGGGTGGAGGCGGCCCCCGTCAATCCCTCCGACCTCGGTCTGCTGCTGGCGATGGCCGACGTCTCCCGGGCGGTTGCGGGCGGGTCGGACGGCGAGCCGACGGTGACCGCGCCGATCCCCGAGCCGGTGATGCGGTCGCTGACGGCGAGGATCGGTCAGGAGATGACCGTGGGCAACGAGGGAGCCGGTGTCGTGGTCGCGGCGGGAGCCTCGGCCGAGGCCCAGGCACTCCTCGGCCGCACGGTGGGGTTCGCCGGCGGGGCGACGTACGGCGAGTACTGCTTGGCCTCGCCGCGGATGTGCCTGCCGCTGCCCGAGGGCGCCGACGCGGTCGACGGTGCGTCGTCGTTCGTGAACCCGCTGACCGCGCTGGGGATGGTCGAGACCATGCGCAACGAGGGGCACTCCGCGCTGGTGCACACCGCCGCCGCGTCCAACCTGGGCCGGATGCTCAACCGGATCTGCCTCGCCGACGACGTACCCCTGGTGAACATCGTCCGGCGCCCCGAGCAGGCCCGGCTGCTGCGGGACCAGGGTGCGGTCCACGTCTGCGACTCGAGCGAGCCGACGTTCGAGGCCGACCTGGTCGCCGCGCTCCGGGAGACCGGCGCGACCTTGGCCTTCGACGCCATCGGGGGAGGCACGATCGCGGGCCAGATCCTCAACGCGATGGAGGCGGCCATCGTGACGCCCGACGCGCCGTACAGCCGCTACGGCAGCGACGTGCACAAGCAGGTCTATGTCTACGGCGCGCTGGACCGGCGACCTATCGAGCTGCACCGGAGGTTCGGCTTCGCCTGGGGCGTCGGCGGCTGGCTGCTGACCCCGTTCCTCGCCCGGACCGGCGGGGAGGACCTGGCCCGGTTGCGGCAGCGGGTCGCCGGCGAGCTGACCACCACCTTCGCCAGCCACTACACCGACCAGATCTCGCTGACCGAGGCCCTGGACCTGGAGACGCTGCAGCGGTACGCGCGGATGGCCACCGGGGAGAAGTTCCTGGTCCGGCCATGACGAGCGCGAGTGTGCAGGCGTGGCGGGACGCGGGGCGGTTCATCGACGTCGACGGCCGCCGGATCTTCGTCGTCGAGCGCGACGGTGCCGGGACGCCGGTCGTCATCGTGCACGGGTACCCGGGCTCCTCCCACGACTTCGTGGGTGTGGTCGAACGCCTCGACCGCCCGACGATCGCGTTCGACCTGCTCGGCTACGGGTTCTCCGCGAAGCCGACCGACGCGTCGTACTCGCTCTTCGAGCAGGCGGACCTGGTGGAGGCGCTGCTCGCCCGGCTCGGAGTCGGGTCCTGCGCGCTGGTGGGTCACGACATGGGCACCACCGTGGTCGCCGAGCTGCTGGCACGGGCCAATCGCGGTGCGCTCGGCTTCTCGGTGAGCAGCGTCGTGCTGCTCAACGGCTCGATCTTCATCGACCTCGCGCAGCTCACGCGCGGGCAGCGGCTCGGCCTCCTCGCCCACGGCCGTCGGATGCCGTTGTCGTTCCCGAGGTCGTTCCTGCGCCGCAACCTGCTCGAGAGCGTCGCCACCGGGACGAGCCTCGGGAGCGAGCAGGTCGAGGACCTGGTCGACCTGATCCGGCTCGACGACGGCGACCGGCTGCTCACCCGGCAGATCGGCTACATCCGCGAGCGCCGCGTCCACCAGGAGGCCTGGACGGCTGCCTTCGTCGAGTACGCCGGCACGCTCGGCGCCGTGTGGGGAGTGCTCGACCCGATCGCGGTGACCGCGATGCCGCAGCGGCTCGCCGCACTGCGTCCGGGCACCGACGTGGTGCTGCTCGAAGGGGTCGGGCACTGGCCGTCCATCGAGGCCCCGGAGCGCGTCGCCGCCGAGATCGCCGTCCGGACGTGAGACGTGGCGACCGGTGTGCCCGCCGCTAGTGGTCCTCGCCCCAGTTGGCGACGACGGCAGCGATCGGCGGGAGTACGGCAGCGACGACGGACATGACCACGGCTGCGGTCGTCGACCACAACCGGACCACGTTCCACGCGAGCACGATCAGCACGAGGCAGACGCCCATCAGGGCGAAGTACCACCGCCGACGTCGGCGCAGACGCGCGCTCTGCGGCCAGCGCACCTCGCCGCCCGTGAGCCGGTGCCCTCGTGTCATCTCTTCACCATGCCACGCCGCTCGCCCCGCCCTCCGGGATCTGTCGGTGCGGGCACCTAGAGTTCGTCAGGTGAAGCGACGATGAGCAAGGAATCAGCCCTGCGGGCGATGCGCGAGGCTCGGTACAGCCGGCGAGCGGCTGCGCCGGCCGCCCGTCTCGCCCCGCGCATGCCGGAGAAGGCCGAGGAGACCGTCGTCGCTGCGCCGGCCGTCTCGGCCGATGGGCTGTGCGGGCACCGCTCGATGAACGGGCGGACCTGCACGCGCGAGCACGGGCACGAGGCGAAGAGCCACCGCTACTCCTAGCTGTACTCGGCCAGGAGGTTGGTGACACTCCGGGCCGGTTGTTGACGTAGCGAAGACCTCCGGGTGCGGTGGGCGCTGTCTAGGTCACCTACCGTCCGGAGGTCTTCGTGACTCACCGTAATG
>NZ_BAABAH010000026.1:0-18720 GCF_039537325.1 Nocardioides panacisoli | reverse complement strand
TCCCGCCCGCCGAGCTCGAGGCCAACCACTGGGCCGCAGTCAGGTCCGAGAACTACCCTCAGACACCCGTCCCGACCGGGGCTGGTTCCAAGTAACCGAGCCTCCACGAAACCCGGGGCGATTCAGGGCGAGATCGTCGAACGGCACAGCTACGGCCACGGCCCCGACGAGATCCCCGGCTGATCGACGACGCCTTCGGATGTCTCCCCTTGAGATCGGTGGGTACCGCAGCTGGCAGTCGGCGGGGGGTCAGTTCTGCTTGACATGCTCAGGGCATAGCCGAAACCTCGACCGTCAGCATCGCTGAGCAATCCCCGGACACTAGGGAGCAGGACCTGTTGCTCAAGCGGGCGCTCGGGCCGGTAGCCGTACCCATATCCCCGCTCCGAGGGTTGATGCCCGCTCCGTGGTAATCGGCGCGAGGTGGCGCGTCGGGGGTGATCTGGTCCGTTGTCCTAGTTGTCGGCTCGTCCATTCCTCAGCGCCCCATGTCCTGTTGGCGCGGAGATTCTGCTGATCCTGGGTGATCTCCTCCGTTGGTTGCCGGTTGGTGAGCCGCCACCAGGAGCGCCGCGCCAACAGCTACGGCTCCGCAGATGGCCTCTGCCCCTGCCGCGGCGGTTCGGTCGTGGGCCGCTAACAGCCCGTTGAGCAACAGGGCGACGCCGGACAGCCCGGCCAGTGCCGCCGAGATCCGGTGAGCCTGACCCGGCTGCCCCAGCAGGATCCGGAAGCCGCACAGCGCAAAAACGATGGCGCATGCGAGGGCACGGTTGGCGTTGCTCTGGCCGGGAAACTCGGTGGGGTAGAGCTCCCACTGGGAGACAAGGAGGAACAAGGCTATAAGCAGCATCGCGAGAGCGGCGGGGCCGATGGGGTAGGGGCGCGGAGTCTGAATCGTGGCTTTCTCGAGTGCGTCGAGACGCCTCTCGGCCTCGCGGGCGCGGCGACGACTGCCAGGTGTGGATCCGGTGCCGCCTGGAGCTACCCCCGGCCGGATGCCGCCTCGAAGGATGGCCGTGAGCTCTCCTCGTGGCGCGCTGGTGTGTACGTCGTAGATCACGCCGCCAGCGATCGCTACGGCGCTTCCGAGCACGAGGAGACCGGTGCCGATCAACGACCAGGTCCAGGACCCGTTGTCTACCCCGAACCCGGCGGTGATCGTGCCGATGATCGCTAACAGCAGCCCTGACCAGATCCAGCGCGGTCTAGTGAGGTGTTGTCGTGCATGGGAGCTCATGCGACGCGGTACCCCTCGGCGTCAGTTGCCCGGAGAGTCAGCCCGTGTCCGGGTCCGTCTGCTGAGCGCAATGTGCCGCCAACGGGGTCGGGGCAGCCGTCGAAGAGCAGTCGCTCGATCCGTTCGTGGTCGTGGAAGTACTCCAGGTGACGGAGCCGAGCGGTGGTTGCAGCGGCTGGGAGGGTGATGTGGGGTGCGCAGTGGCCGGACAACTCGATTTCGGTGAGTGTTGGGTGGCTGGCGATGCGACGCCACTCTGTGTAGCCGCCGCAGCGGGTGGCGTCGATCTGGAGACAATCCACGTGCGGAGCGAGGTGGAGGCAGTCGGCCAGGTCGGCGGCGTACTCACCCGCGGCGACGTCGGCGCGGACGCGGTCCCGCACAATGCTGAGGCCCTCGTGGTCCTCGGAACTGACGGGTTCCTCGAACCAGGTGACTCCGAGCGTGTCGAGGAAGTCACCGACGCCACAGGCCTGCTCGATGGTGTAGCCGCCGTTGGCGTCGACGAACACGGTGGCGTGGTCGCCGACGACTTGTTGGGCGACTCGGGTGCGGTCGAGGTCGCGCTCACGGTGGCTGCCCCAATCCTCTGCGATCTTGATCTTGACTTTGTCGCACCCCAGCTCGAGCCATCGCGCCAGCTGTCTGCGGAGCTGGCGATCGTCGTAGGTGGTGAATCCGCCGCTGCCGTAGATTTCGACCGCGTCGGGCGGAAAGGCTGCGTCGGCGGAATCGCCCGGTGTGCGTTGTGTGGCGGGGTCGGTCCACAGCGCGGTGAGCGGTTTGTCGAGGATTCGAGCGGCCAGGTCCCACAGGGCGATGTCGACCGCGGAGATGGCCATTCCGACGAGCCCGTGGCGGCCGGCGTTGCGGATGGCCCGGACCATTGCTTGCCAGGTGCCCTCGACCTCGAGCGCGTCGCTCCCCATCACCACCGGTGCCAGCAGGTCATCGATCACGGTGACCGCGGCGCGGGGCGCGTAGGTGTAGCCGGTGCCGACCTGTCCACCCCCGTGGGCATGCACGACCACGATGGTCGTGCGGTCCCAGGTCAGCGTTCCGTCGCCTTCGGGGGCGTCGGTGGGAACGGTATAGGCGGCGACGCGGACATCGGTGACCTTCGCGCTCACGGCTGCTCGTCGCCCGACTGGGGGAGCAGCTCCTGCGCCTTGGTCTTGAGGCCTTCCTTGATTACGCCCCATCGGCTCGGGTCACCCTTGATGAGAGCTTTGGCGGAGGCGGTCATCTGGTCCAGCGTCGCGTGTGGCGGGATGGGCGGGACGTCGGGGTCGCAGCGCACGTCCAGGACGTAGGGACGGTCGGCGTTCAGTGCCGTCTTCCAGGCGCCCGTGAGCTCATCGGGGTCGGTGATGGTGATCGCGCCGAGGCCGAGGGAGGTTGCGAACTCGGCGTAGGAGACGTCGGGTAGTGCCTGGGACTCCACGAACTTCGGGGTGCCGCCCATCGCGCGCAGCTCCCAGGTGACCTGGTTCAGGTCGTTGTTGTGCAGGACGGCGACGACGAGGCGGGGGTCGGTCCAGGACTGCCAGTACCGGGAGATCGTGATGAGCTCGGCCAGGCCGTTCATCTGCATCGCGCCGTCGCCGGTGAAGGCGACGACGGGGCGGTCGGGGTGGGCGAACTTTGCGCCGATCGCGTAAGGCACCGCGGGGCCCATCGTGGCTAAGTTTCCTGAGAGGCTGCCACGCATGGTGCCGCGCATCTTGACCTGCCGGGCGTACCAGTTGGCCGCGGAACCGCTGTCCGCGGCGATGATCGCATCGAGGGGTGCCTCGGCGGAGAATTCGCTGAAGATCCGCATCGGGTTCACCGGTTCAGCCGAGACGTGCGCCTCGCCGTCCATGACATCCCACCAGCGCGCAACCTGTGCGCAGATGTCCTCCTGCCAGGAGCGTTCCTGCTTGCGCTCCAGGAGAGGGATCAGTGCGCGCAGGGCACCTGCTGCGTCCGCGACGAGGTTGACCTCGTAGTCGTAGCGCATCCCGATCATGGCGCCGTCGATGTCGATCTGAACGGCGCGGACCTGGCCGGGTTCGGGCATGAACTGGGTGTAGGGGAAGCTGGATCCGACCGTGAGCAGAGTGTCGCAGTCGCGCATCATCTCGTAGCTCGGTCGAGTGCCGAGAAGGCCGATGGAGCCGGTGACCCAGGGCAACTCGTCGCTGAGGACGTCCTTGCCCAGCAGCGCCTTGGCGACGCCGGCGCCGAGGAGGTCGACGACCTCGGTGAGTTCTGCCACGGCGTGGCGCGCGCCCTGGCCGACCAGGACGGCGACCTTCTTCCCGGCGTTGAGAACCTCGGCCGCCTGGGCGAGGCCATCGGCATCGGGAGCGACCGCGGGCGCAGTCAGGCCGAGGCTCGAGGGCACCATCTTGAAGGCGTGCGTCGGGGCGGTGTACTCGAGCTCCTGGACGTCGCTGGGGATGATGATCGCAGTGGGCGCCCGGCGGATCATCGCGGTCCGGATCGCGCGGTCGATGACGTTGGGCAACTGCTCGGGCACGGTCACCATCTGGAGGTAGTCGCTGGCCACGTCCTTGAACAGGTTCAGCAGGTCGACCTCCTGCTGGTAGCTACCGCCCATTGCGGTGCGTGCGGTCTGTCCGACAACGGCGACGACCGGCACGTGGTCGAGCTTGGCGTCATAGAGGCCGTTGAGGAGATGGATGGCGCCCGGCCCAGAGGTGGCCATGCAGATCGCGGGCCGGCCGGTGAACTTGGCGTAGCCCACTGCCTCGAAGGCCGACATTTCCTCGTGTCTGGACTGGATGAATCGAGGTTGGTCCTCGGCCCGGGAGAGCGCGCCCAGGATGCCGTTGATGCCGTCCCCGGGGTAGCCGAAGATTTGCTCCACCCCCCATTCCCTGAGGCGATTCAGCAACTGGTCGGCGACGGTTGCCATGTCATGCTCCTTCCGGGTCGGTCGGCACCCGGGTCGGGTGCGGGTTCTTGATCGGCTAGCTGGGGTGGTCCTGGTCGAGTGCTCTGGCCAGCAGCTGGGCGAGGTGCTGGGCCTGCTTGCCGCCGCTGTCGAGCTGCTCGATCTGGGTGCGGCAGGAGAAGCCGTCCGCCAAAGTGATCGTGTCGTGGGGGGCCTGGCGCAGGCGGGGCAGCAGGACCTGCTCGGCGCATGCCTCGCTGACCGCGCCGTGGCCGGCGGTGAAGCCGAAGTTCCCGGCCAGACCGCAACACCCGGAGTCGAGTCGCTCGACGTCGGCGCCAGTCTTCTCGAGGAGCTGGCGGTCGACGTCCCACCCGAGCACGGCGTGCTGGTGGCAATGCACCTGCGCCAGCCCGTGGGTGCCGTCCAGGCGGGGCGGTTGCCAGCCGTCGCTGTGGTGCAGCAGCAGCTCGGCAAAGGTGACGGTGTGCTCCTTGAGCCGGTCCACGTCGGGGTCTGCGGCGAACAGCTCTTTGGCGTCGGAGCGGAACACGCTGGTGCAGCTGGGCTCCAGCCCGACGACGAGCCCACCGGACCGTACGTGTGGTGCGAGCGCGTTGACGGTCCGGCGTAGTCGGCGCTTGGCGACGTCCAGCTGCCCGGTCGAGATCCAGGTCAGGCCGCAGCAGAGCGGTTCGATAGGGATTTCCACCTGCCAGCCGGCATCTTCAAGGACCGCGACCGCGGCGCGTCCGACGTCGGGGTGAAAGTAGTTGGTGAAGGTGTCAGGGAACAGCATCACCTTCCCGCGCTTGGTCCGGTCGGCATCGACGGACCGCAGCCTTCGCACTGATCTGGCGCGTTGAGCCGCCCAGGCCTGCAGGGTCTGGGCGGCTAGCCGGGGTGCGTCGCGGTCCTCGAGACCGGCCAGCCGGGAGCCGGCCCTGCGTAAGGGGCGGATGCCGGCTAGCCGGTTGACGAGGGGTTGGAGGTGGAGGCGATCGAGGGCGCGGACCCCGGTCGGCAGCCACCCGGTGACGTAGTCGGCACGGGGGCGCAGCCGGTGGCGGTAGTGCTGGGCGAGGAACTCCGCCTTGTAGGTGGCCATGTCCACCGAGGCCGGGCAGTCGGCCTTGCAGCCCTTGCACGCCAGGCACAGGTCGAGGGCCTCCTTGACCTCCTGCGAGCGCCAACCGTCGGTGATCGGGCTGTCGCCGTGACCGTTGAGCATCTCGAACAACAGGCGTGCGCGGCCGCGGGTGGCGTGCTGCTCCTCGCCGGTGGCCTGGTAGGAGGGGCACATCACCTGTCCGCCCTCGTGGCTGTACTGGCGGCACTTGCCGACTCCGACGCAGCGGTCGGCGGCCTGGATGAAGGAGTGCCCGTCCTGGGGGAAGTCGAAGTAGAGAGATCGCGTCTGGCGGGGCGCCCAGGTGCCGCCCAAACGAAGGTGGGCATCGAGTGCCGCCGGATGCACGACCTTGCCGGGGTTCATCAAATCCTCGGGGTCGAAGAGGGCCTTGACCTGTTCAAAGAGGCCGACGACCTGATCGCCGAACATGATTTTCAGCAGCTCCCCGCGGCTCTGGCCGTCGCCGTGCTCGCCTGACAGCGAGCCGCCGTAGGAGACACACAGGTCCGCGGCGCGTTCCATGAAGCGGCGGTAGGTAGCCACGCCCTCGGTGGTGAAGAGGTCGAACGGGATGCGGGTGTGGACGCAGCCTTGGCCGAAGTGGCCGTAGAGGCTGGGCCCGGTGTCGCTGGCGTAGCCGAACTCCTCGTAGAGGTCGCGCAGGTCGCGCAGGTAGTCGCCGAGGCGGTGCACCGGCACCGCGGAGTCTTCCCAACCCTCGAAGGTGTCGGGTTTGTGGGGCACATGGGCGGTCGCCCCGAGACCGGACTCGCGCACCAGCCAGAACTCGTCCTCCACGGCGGGGTCGTCGTAGAAGGAGACGTCGGCGTCCTCGGGTCCGCGGTCAATCGCGTCGAGCATGGCGTGGGCTCGGTTGTCGGCCTCGTCCTGGTCCTCTCCACCGAACTGCACCATCAAGAAGCCGCGGCCCTCGGGGAGCTGGTCGAGGGCATCAATGTTCATGCCCTTGAGCCTCTGGTCGTGGAGCAGGTAGTGGTCGATGCCTTCGAGCGCGATCGGTTGATGCTCGACGACCGCGGGTACGGCGTCCGCAGCCGAGGCGATGTCGTCGTACCCGAGGACAACCAGGGTGCGGGCCGTGACGACCGGGACCAGCTTGAGCTCGGCGCGCAG
Organism: Nocardioides panacisoli; assembly: GCF_039537325.1. GTDB lineage: Bacteria > Actinomycetota > Actinomycetes > Propionibacteriales > Nocardioidaceae > Nocardioides > Nocardioides panacisoli. The sequence continues at coordinate 12,312 of NZ_BAABAH010000026.1, read as the reverse complement.
GACCGTCACGAGCGTGGCCTCGCTGCCGACCAGGAACCCTGCGATGTCGAAGCCATGCTCGGGGAGCAGCGAGTCGAGGTTGTAGCCGGAGACCCGTCGAGGGATGTCGGGGTAGCGCTCGCGGATCAGGTCGGCATGCTCCTCGCGGATCCGACGGAGCTCGCGGTGGATCTCGGCGACGCGCTGGCCCGCTCCGGTGACGCCGGTGACGCCGGTGACGACCGCGGTGTACTGCTCGTCGTCGAGGCGGCGAGCAGTGAAGCGGGTGCCGTCGTGCAGGAGAACGTCGAGGGAGACGATGTTGTCGACGACCTTGCCAGTGCGTTGCGCGGTCGCCCCGCAGGAGTTGTTCCCGATCATTCCGCCGAGGGTGCAGTTGGGATGGGTGGCTGGCTCGGGGCCGTAGCGCAGGCCGGTCGGCGCGAGCTGTCGATTGAGGTCGTCGAGGACGATCCCGGGCTCCACCACACAGGTGCGAGCCCCGGGGTCGACGGAGAGCAGGCGGTTGCAGTGGCGGGAGAAGTCGATGACGACGGCCTCGTTGCAGCACTGTCCGGCGAGGCTGGTGCCGCCGCCGCGCGAGACGATCGGCAGCCCGTGGCGCTGGCACACGGCCACGGCCATGGCCGCTGCCTCGACCGTCCTCGGCGTCACCACGGCGATCGGCACCTGTCGGAAGTTCGAGGCGTCGGTGGAGTAGGCGGCCCGCGTTCCGGGGTCGAACCGGACGTCGCCGTCGACCTGCTCGCGCAGCTCGCGCTCGGCCGAAGCCAACGTCGAGTCCAGCAGAAGAGAGTTCACCGGATGATCACCTCGCGGGGAGGCCATGATGCGAAGCTGCGCAGATCGGCGGCCGCGAAACAGGCCGCCACGATCCCGCTTGTCAGCGCGAGCCGCCGGTAGCCGGGCGAGAGGGCCGCGAGACCGAGGGTGGTGGCTGCGTGGGTGAGCTCGACGACCGCGTCGCTCAGAGGGACGCGGCGATCCCGGACGGCCAGACCGGCGGCGGCCTGGGCCAGCACACGCAGCCCGAGCAGACGGGTGAGGCGTCGTGGCAAGCGGCGGTCGTAGGCTCCGCTGGCTCGCAGCACGGCTCGTGGATCGAGGAGTGCGGCGGCCCCCAGTCCCAGACGGGCCAGATCAGCCGGTCGGCGCCCGGTCATCCGATCCACCCCGCGCCGTGGGAGCGTTCATCGAAGGCGCCATGGGCGCCGAAGTCACGGCCGTCGGATCCGTCGACGGGCTCCCAAAGGTTCGAGGGCTGGTCGGTGTCGCGGGGTTGGTCGGTCTGCTGGGAGGAGAACCCGGTGTGGGCCAAATAGCGGTCCAGGAGTCCACCGGCCACCCGGTTGGCGAGGATCGTGCCGGCGGTGCTGAGCCCGACCCAGCGCGCTCGCCGTTGGGGATGGTCGATTGCCTTCAGGACGCCGCGGGCGGCGACTTCCGGTTGATAGATCGGGGGAACGGGTTGCGCCTTTTGTGGGAGCCGTGAGAGCACCCAGGAGAACTGCGGTGTGTTGACAGCTGGCATCTCGACGATCGTCACCTTGATGTTGCTGTCCTCGTGCATGAGCTCAGTCCGCAGCGCCTCGTGGAAGCCTTCGATGGCGTGCTTGGCGCCGCAGTAGGCAGTCTGGAGCGGGATACCCCGGTGGCCGAGTGCCGACCCGACCTGGACGATGACCCCGTGGTTGCGCGGCCGCATCCGGGCGAGTGCTGCCCGGGTGCCGTTGACGTAGCCGTGGTAGGTCACGTCGGTGACTCGTCGGTACTCCTCTGGCTCGATGTCGTCGAAACGAGCGAAGACCGAGGTGAAGGCCACGTTCACCCAGACGTCGATCGGTCCGAGCTCGGCCTCGATCCGATCAGCGGCCGCCTCGACGCCACGGTGGTCGGCGGTGTCGGTTGCGATGGGCAGCGCGGTCCCGCCCGCCGCTTCGACATCTTGGGCTGCCCCGCTCAGCCCGGTCTCGCCGCGTGCTAGGAGTGCAACCTGGTAGCCGCGCCCCCCGAGCATGCGGGCGGTTGCCCTGCCGATGCCCCCGGACGCGCCGGTGACGACGACGACGCGGGGGACGTAGTGATGTCCGCTCAACGGTCCTCCTCTGCAGGTGCGTAATAGATGCGTAATCGCAAACACTGCACGTATGCAACAATAGCCATTGGCGGCGATGACATACCGGTAGAAGTTGGAGCGGACGGCATTGGCTCGGACGGATGCTCGGGTCAAGGAAGGACGGAACGATGGCGATCTGGCTCCAAGCGGGCCTCTGGGGGCTGCTCGCCGGAGGCGCACTGGTCCTCGGCGCTCTGGTGGCGTGGATGACACGCGTGTCGCACGGCCTGGTCGCCAGCGTGATGGCCTTCGGGGCGGGGGTGCTGATCTCCGCGCTCTCGTTCGACTTGGTCGATGAGGCGGAGACCACCGGCGGTCTGTGGCCCACGGTGGCGGGGTTCCTGGGCGGCGCGGGTGTCTACGTCGCGGCCAACCTCGTCCTTGCGCGGCGTGGCGCCCGGCATCGCAAGCGTTCCGGCTCCCAGCAGCCGTCGGAGGAGGAGCATTCGGGCAGCGGGGCTGCGATCGCTGTCGGCGCCCTGCTCGACGGGATCCCCGAGTCCGTCGTTCTCGGACTGAGCCTGCTGGGCGGCGGCGGCATCGGCGTACCGGTCCTGGCCGCGATCTTCATCTCCAACCTCCCGGAAGGGCTCTCCAGCGCCGCCGGGATGAAGCGCAACGGCCGAAGTGCCCGATATGTCTTCGGGGTCTGGGTCGGGATCGCGGTCGCGAGCGGTGTCGCCGGGCTGCTCGGATGCTTGCTGCTTCAGGACGCAGCGCCGGAGCTGATCGCTGTGATCACGGCGGTCGCAGCCGGCGCGATCCTGGCCATGGTCGCGGACACGATGATCCCCGAGGCGTTCGAGCGCACGCACATGTACGCGGGCCTGATCGCGACCCTCGGATTCATCGTCGCGTTCGGGATCGAACGGGTCTGAAACAGCGCAGTCCGTCCTAGAACCCCTGATCTCCTCGGTTGGCGGACGTGCGGGTATGGGTGCCGCTCAGGTGCCGCGCAGTGTTGACCAGCCCGACGAGCGAGTAGGCCTGGGGAGTGTTGCCGAGCTGCCGGTGAGCCTTGATGTCGTACTCCTCGCTAAGCATGCCGACGTCGTTGCGAAGGCCGGCCAGCCGAGCGAAGACCTCCTCGGCCTCCTCGTGACGAGCCGCGCCATGCAGCGCGTCGGCCAGCCAGAACGTGCAGGCCAGGAACACGCCCTCGCTGCCCGGAAGACCGTCGCCCTCGTCCTCGTCGGGGTCGTAGCGCAACAGGAACCCGTCTGAGGTGAGCTGCCGCTGGACCGCATCGATCGTGCCGATAACCCGTGGGTCGTCCCAGGGCAGGAAACCGACTCGGGGTATCAGCAGCAGAGCGGCATCGAGACCCTTAGAGCCGTACGACTGGGTGAACGTGTCCCTTTCGGTGTCGAAACCCCTGGCACACACCTCGGCGTGGATCTGGTCCCGGGTAGCCCGCCACCGGTCGACCGGTCCGTCGAGGCCATGCCTCTCGACGCTGCGCACCGCCCGGTCGAGCCCCGCCCACGCCATCACCTTGGAGTGCACGAAGTCGCGTCGAGGGCCACGCACCTCCCACAACCCGTTGTCCGGCTCCTGCCAGTGACCCTCCAACCAGTCCAGCAGAGCCAGTTGGAGGTCCCAAGCAGTTTCGGTGACTTGCAGGCCGGACTCCCGGGCCAGGTGCAGACCGTCGAGGATCTCGCCCCACACGTCGAGCTGGAACTGCTCAGCGGCGGCATTGCCGACCCGGACCGGCCGCGCCCCACCGTGACCGGCGAGCCAGTCCAGCTCCCGCTCGGCCATCTGGCGGCTCCCATCCAGGGCATACATGATCTGCAAGCGGGCGGGGTCGCCCGCCACCGCCCTAACGAGCCACTCCCGCCACGCCTTGGCCTCGGCGGTGAACCCGGTGCCGAGCAGCGCTTGCAGCGTGAAGGTGGCGTCCCGCAGCCAACAGAACCGGTAGTCCCAGTTTCGTACGCCGCCCGGGTCCTCGGGCAGGGATGTCGTCGCGGCGGCAAGGATCCCGCCGGTGGGCTCGTAGGTGAGCCCCTTGAGGATCACCAGGGAGCGACGCACCTCGTCCTGCCAGCGGCCCTGGTAGGAGCACTGGCTCATCCACGAGCGCCACCAGCCGAGTGTCTCCACCAGCGCCCGGTGCGGATCGAGTGTTGCCGGCTCGTCGAGGTGCGAGGCCTGGTAGCTCAGCACGAACGCGGCGCGATCACCCGCCGAGACCCGCCACCGGCTGCAGAGGGACCCATCGTGGTGCTCCAGCGGCGTGGGGGATCGCAACCAGGCTGCATGAGGACCGGCCACCGCCTCAGCGGTGTGACCCTCGCAGCGCACCCACGGGCGCACATCCCCGTAGTCAAACCGGAGGCGGACCTCGCTCTCCATCTCAACGGTGCCGCTCAGCCCCTCCACCACCCGCACGACGTCGACCGTGTCGCCGTGCAACGGCAGGAAGTCGAGCACACGGACCGCTCCGGTCTCGGAGTCCCACCGGCTCTCGAGTACGAGCGAATCCTCCACGTAGTCCCGCCTGGACACGCTCGTCGCGCCGACCGGCGCGATCCGCCAGCGCCCGGCATCCGGCGTGTCGAGCAGCGACGCGAAGCATGCGCCCGAGTCGAAGCGCGGGAGGCACAGCCAGTCGATGGATCCGTCGCGTGCGACCAGAGCCGCCGTCCGCAGGTTGCCGAGCAGGGCGTAGTCCTCGATCGGTTTGCTGGTCGCGGTGCGTTCACTCATGGGCGTCCCCAAAGGTGAGCACTACCTTGACGTCCGCCGGGTCCGGCTCGACCACGTCCTCGTAGTGGTCCAGTGGCACCGTGCGCGTGATCAGCCCGTCCAGCCAGCCGGGCTCTGCCTGGGCCAGCGCTCGAGCTGCCAGCTCGAAGTGACGCTGGTTCGCGTTGACAGAGCCGATGACCGCATCGTTCTCCAAGACCAGCTCGCGGTTCAGTGCACCGGCGTCGACCTGCAGCGACCTACCGCCGGAGGAGACCCCGGTGAGGCACACGATCCCGTACGGGCCGGTGCCGGAGATGCCGTCGAAGACAAGAGATGCAACGCCCGTTCCCTCGATCACGATGTCGGGCTGCAGGCCGGCGGTGACCTCGGCCATCGGGGCGTGGTGATAGTGGGCGCCGAGGTCGGACACCAAGTCGGGCTTCGGTCCATCGGCGACCCTGTCGAGGACATGGACATCCAGCTCCCGCTGCACCCCCATCAGCGCCGCCAGGAGTCCGATCGGGCCAGCGCCCGTGACGAGCACCGAGCGGGGGGAGAACCAGGCTCGTCGTCCGACAGCCTCGATCTGCTCCCATGCCTTGGCGACGACACTGGCAGGTTCGGTGAGTACCCCCCGAAGGCCCAATGCGGGGTCGACCGCCACGGCAAAGTCTTCGGGGACTGTCCACCGCTCGGCGGCGTAGCCGTCCATCTCCTTGATGCCGCGCTCCCGGTAGCGACCGTTGCGGCACATGTCGAACTCACCGGCGGCGCAGGCGCCGCAGGGGACCGGATCGGGTCGCCGCACCACTCCGACCACCGTGCTGCCTGGCGAGAAAGGGCTGCTCGTAGGTGCCTCGAGCACCCTCCCGAGTGATTCATGCCCAATGACGAGGCGCTCCCGGCCGGGCGGCGCCCACCCGTAGTCACCGGCCAGAATCTCCCGATCCGTACCGCACACCCCGACGGCAACCGCCTCAACCAGCAGCTCGCCTTCCTGCGCAACAGGAGGCGGCCGCTCCTCGACCCGATGGCTTCCTGCGTGTCCCGGAAGTGCAGTCAGCGCTCGCATAGCCCGTGTCCACCGGTCAGTGTCATGGTTTCCATGAATCAGAGTTACCCAATATCATTGCTCTAACGCAAACATTGCACCGCGATGGTTAGAGTGCAGGCCATGAGTGGGAAGCCCGTCCTCGCCGAGGAGGTCATGGCCGCGAGCCGTGTCATCACTGCTGCGGTGGTTCGATCACTGAGTGCCGTCGATCAGAAGCTCACCGTCCCGCAGTTGCGGGTGCTCGTCATGGTGTCCGCGGCACAGGGCCTCAGTGTGAATGCGGTGGCGCAGGGCCTCGGCGTCAATGCTTCGAACGCCAGCCGAACCTGCGAGCGGCTGGTCACCAGCGGCCTGGTGTTCAGAGAAGAATCCGCCGACGACCGCCGACGGGTGGTGCTGAACCTTTCACCAGCCGGAAAGCGGCTGGTGGACTCGGTCATGAAGGTTCGACGAAATGAGCTGCTCGGCGTAGTCGCACGCATGGCGCCGGCGGACCGACGGACGCTCGCGGAATCCTTGCGCGCATTCAACGTTGCGGCCGCGATGAGCGAGGGGCAGGATTCACCCGACCATCCCGATCAACATCTCCTCGCGTGGCTCGACTGACCGAAGCGGTACCCGACGAATCGCGGGGAACCGGCGCGCGTCAGCCGCGCAGCGGGCGGATCGTCGCACCGGGCCCGACCCGGACCTCGCCGGTGGCCCAGACGATGTCGACGTCGTGGCCGAGCTCGACGACGCGGGCGTGCCGGTGCAGGCGGCGGACGACGGCGGCCACCAGCAACGGTCCCTGGTCGTCACGGCGGTCGTAGCCGAGCAGCGACCCCGGACGGCCCGGACCGACGACCAGCGCGGACACGTGCTGGGTGCCGGCGTCGGGCGTGATCTTCACGTCGAGCACGTGGACCTTCGAACGGCCCGTGGAGCCCGCGGGCATCCGGACCTCCATCTCGAGGAGCTCGCCGAGCCGGTGGCGGGTCGGCCCCTCCGGGTCAGGCGTACGGCGAGCGAGCAGCCCCTCGCGGAGCTCGCTGACGTGCACCTCGCTGCTCACCCCGTCGACCAGGCCGATGTCGACGACGTACGGCGTCGTCCGGTCGGCCCGCGCCACGGCGATCTGTTCGTGCCGCGCGGAGAGCCAGGACCCGAGCCGGCCGCCGAACCGTGGCAGCAGGGCGGCCCCGCCGACCAGCAGCCCGGTGGGGACCAGCGCACCGTCGGGATCGACCGTTAGCTCGACGTCGTCGACCTTGCCGACCAGCCTGCCGTCGCGCGCGACGATCTGCCGGTCCAGCAGGTGCAGGGCGGCGTCGTACTCGGTGTCGGGCCACGGCTCGAGCGGGCCGCGGTGCGGGGGTGGCTCGTAGTCGCGCATCGCTATCGCCCCATCTTCGTGATGACCATCAGCGGGATCGCGGCGACCGAGGCGACCACGACCAGGCCGAGGAACACGGTGCCGACCACGTTCGCGAGCCGGCCGTTGACGTGCTTGCCCATGTAGTCGGGGTCGTTGGCGACCACCAGGATCGGGAAGTAGGTCAGGGGCAGCGCGATGGCCGAGAACACCACCGAGAACTCGGTGACCAGGATCGGGTCGACGGCCGTCATCAGCACGCCGGCCGCGACGACGATCGAGAGCAGGATGAGCGCGTGGAAGAGGGCGGCCTCCTTGGGCTTGACGTACTTGCCCCACTGGAAGCCGAAGTACTGCGCCGCCGAGTAGCCGACCGACAGACCGGTCTCGCAGGCCGCGCCCAGCGTCGCGGCGACGAACCCGAGCACCGCGACGGCGAGGCCGATCTTCCCGAGCGCGACGGCGACCGGCAGGCCGACCTGCCCGAGGGTGTCGACCGAGATCCCGGCCGGGAGCAGGACGACGGTCGCGACGCCGGCGATCGCGAGCGACAGCAGACCACCGAGCGGGAAGCCGATCAGGACGTTGGCCCGCATCACGCCGATGTCCTTATCGGTCCACCGCTCCTCGACACCGCCGGAGGAGAAGAAGAAGACCTCGTACGGCGTCATCGCCGCGCCGAAGAGCGCGACCGCGTAGTACCAGTAGACGGGCCAGGTCTCCCCGCCCGGCTTGTGGAGCGTCGCGGCCTGGTGCGCGAGGTGGCCCCAGTCGGGATGCAGCTGCCAGAGCGCGACGGCGAAGACGATCAGTGCGAGGCCGACCATGCCGAGCACGTTCTCCATCGTCGAGAACTTCGCCCGCCACAGGATGAGCCAGACCAGGACCGCGACGAACGGCACCCAGAGCAGGTAGTAGACCGAGGTCACCAGCTGGAGGGCGAGCGCGACACCGCCGATCTCCGCGATGAAGGTCAGCAGCGTCACCAGCAGCGAGCCGAAGAGGTTGAGGAAGCCCACCCGGGGCCCGAGCCGCTCGCGCACCAGGTCGAACACCGCGCGGTGGCTGACCGCGGCGATCCGCCCGCACATCTCCGAGAAGACGCAGATGCCCACGACTCCGACGATCGTGGCCCACGCGAGCGACATCCCGAACCGGGAGCCGACGACGCCGTTGGTGACGAGGTCGCCGATGTCGACGAACCCGCCGATGGCGGTGAGCACGCCGAGGAAGACCGCGAAGTACTTCTTCATCGCAGCGACTTCTCCTCGGTGTCGAGCCGGTCGCTGAGCGACTGCAGCTGCTGGAGCAGCTTCTGGTCGACCTCGTGGTGCGCGACGACCGTCTCCCGCGCCTGCTGGACCAGGTCCGAGGCCCGGGTCAGCAGATCGCTCACCTTCGACGAGAGCTTGGTCCGGTCCGGCGGCGCCTGGAGCGCGCTGACCGTGTCCGCGTCCTTGCCCGCGGACTTCTCGGCGTCAGCGAGCACCACCACGGCATAGCCGTGCCAGGTGTCGTCGCGGCGCTCGGTCTCGAGGATGAGCCGGACGGTCGAGAGCTGGCTGGAGGCGTCACCCAGCGCCACCCTCGCCGATTCGTCCCAGTCCTCCGGGTCCGACTCCTCGACGGTCCCGCACGCAGACGCTGAGAGGACGCACGACAACAGCAGTATGAGAGCGATCACTCGGCCTGGCCGGAAGGGACCCGGCTCTGGGGAAGCGTTCGGCAGCACGACTCTGGAGTACCCGAAATACATGCTCCAACGCAAATAAGGTGTCTGTCGTCAGCTCGAGCTTCGTGGATCGACGATGAGCGCTTGCGGTGCGGCGGCTTTCATCCGGGTGTTGAGCCAAGAGAGCTGGCGGGATGTCTCCGCGTTCGAGGAGGTCGCGACGGCGAGCAGCTCGCGGTCGCGCAGTCCTTGGGCGCCCTGCGCCACCACGGTCCACGTCGTCTGCACCAGACTCGCCAGCACGTAGAGGTCCTGGAGGTCACGCAGTAGGCCGACGGGACCGGAGCGAACCTCGGCGAGCCCGTCGGCGTGGAGGCGTTCGGGTTCGCTGACGCTTTCGTCCTCGCCGTACCGGTCGATGACCGGGGCGAGGCGCTCGCGGTGGTCGTCGCTCCACTGGGCGAGCAGGTGGCAGGTGTGGAAGACATCGGCCTCGCGCGCATGGCCCTCAGCGACTGCTCGGAAGGAGTCGGCAAGGGTCTTCTCGCTGTGGTCGGCGAGGCCGACGTAGGTGCTCAGGTGCGGCATCAGGGCCGCCCCGCGATCGTCCGGGTGGGGGCCGGGTGCGCCGTGCCGGCCGCGGGGTCGTTCGGATAGCGGGGGGTATCGACGAGGACCTGGGAAGTCGTGGGTTCACCGCCGGCGGTGGGCGGTACAGAGCCCTTGCGTGCGGGGGCGGAGGCGGCGGTGGTGGGCGCCGGGGCCGGACCGTCGCCGGCCCGCACCCGACTGACCCGGCAGGCGGCGGTCTTGAAGTAGGGCTGTTTCGACACCGGGTCCCAGACGGTCATGGTGAGCTCGTTGGCCTGGCGGTGCTGCTGGTCGGGCGCGACGTCGTCGAGGTCCCAGGAGCCGTAGTGGAACGGCGCGAAAACGGCTCCTGCCATCACCTGGCCGACCCGGGCGCGCACCTCGATGGCACCGCGGGGTGACTCGACTCTCACGATGTCGCCCTCACTGATGCCCAGCGCCTCGGCATCGGGCTCGGACAGCTCGACCCAGGCGTCCGGGGCTGCGTCGTGCAACGACCGGGCCCGCCCTGTCTTGGTTCGGGTGTGGAACTGGTAGACCGTGCGGCCGGTGGTGTAGAGCAGGGGGTAGTCCTCGCTGGGCTCCTCGTGAGCCGGCGAGTACGGCGCGCCCTTGAGGAAGGCGCGGCCGTTCGGGGCCATGGCGCGGTGCTCCTGCTCGGTGACCGCGCCTCCGGTGAGCAGGTCGTGACCGTAGGTTTCGCACTGGTCGGTGTCGGTGGGAAACACGGGGTCGGTGTAGAGGCGGTCGGTCCCCTCGGGAGCATCGTCGTTGACCGGCCAGGGGATTCCCGTCGGTCCACGGAGCTTGTCATAGGAGAGCCCGGTGTAGTCCACCGGCCGGCCGGCCGTCGCGGCGCGCCACGCATCGAACGCCTCCTCCGGGGTCGACCACGACGGCAGGGGGGCACCGTCCCGGTCGGCGAATCCCATCGCCCGGGCGTACATCAGGAAGATCTCGTCGGTCGGGATCTGAGCCACACCGTCAATGGACATCAGCGACAACCTCGACGATGGCATCGACCTCGGCCCGGCGGCCGATTGGGTACGCGATGAGCCGCCGGGCCCGATCAACTGGAACCTGCTCGACGCAGATTCCGCCGAGGTCGAGTGGGCGGACCTCGACATGTTCGTCCGGTGGCTCAAGACGACCTTCGGACTGCCGCCCTCGATCGTGCCCCCGTATTGGCATCGACACGATGAGCTGATCTGGGAGCTCTCGGCGCTCCAGACCCACTTCCTCAGCTGTTTCGACGAGACGGCCTCCCCCTCGGCGCCGATCGCGTGGATGCGTGACTTCGCTGAGACCCGTCACCGGCTGCGAGAGTGGGTGGCCATCTGCGGCACCCGCCTGGACCGGGACCGCCCCACCCGCCAGACGCCGTGGCCCGGTGAGCCGGCCGACGGGCCGAGCGGCGAGGTGCAGATCCTGGACCGCGCCGCTGACTTCGATGAGTTCGTTCGCGCGGACGTCCTTCGCCGACGGCGGGTCGCCGCGATCGTCGACGGCGCCGACCACGCGTGACGGACATACCGATCTCGGCGACTCTCGACGGCCGACTTTCTCCACAGGATCGATGACCCGAGTCCTCCGACAAGCCAGAGCAACGCGAAGGTCGGCGCGCACATCCATGAGGAGGAAGTCATGCTGCAGTCACACGCGATTGCCCTGGCTCAGGCTCGCTCGTACGTCGCGGCTCTGTCCGATCACGCCAACTCCCATGAGGCGTCCTCGGCATACGAGCAGGTGCTTATCACGCTCGACGCAGTACACGGAGACCAGTCTCCCGGCCTCGACGACGAGCGGCCGGGCCCGGCTGGAGACGGCGTTCTCCCGGCAGCCGCGGCGGCTATCAAGGCTCTCGAGGAGCATGGGGTGGACGTTCTTTGGGTCGAGCTGATCCTCGCGATCCTCGAGGACGCCCGAGCACTGGACGCCAGGTGATGTACGGCGAGACCGGCGACCTTCTGCGCAGCGAGCTGGCCGCGCTACTTCGTCAGCATCGGATCCAGCAGCGACTGGGCGCCGACTCCTCAAGCAACACCCGCGAGATCGCCTCCGCCGAAGCCCGAGCAGCCGACGGTCAGGTCATTCAGCAGTACCGAAGAACCATCCTCAACTGGTGCGCACAGACGGTCCTGGCCGCCACACCACTCACCTTCAGCGCCGTCTCGCCCGCACCTGCCAACCCCTTCCTGCGCGCAGATCGGGACCCGACGCCCGTGGAGCAGCTTGCCCGAGGACTCGGCTACGTCCAGGAGCGGACGTCCGCCTCGGCAGCGTCCCTAGAGCTCCTGACGACCGTGCAGGAGAACCCCGTGGTCGAGCATTGGCGGCAAGCTGCGCGGGCCGCTGCGTTGGCCGAGCACGACACCGGCGGGCCCGTGTCGACGAGCCGGCTGACGGCGGCGCAAGCTCGAGCACTCGTCGGCGACGTCGCGGCCATCACCCAGGCCCTCGTGGTGCTCGATCACCGCTACCGCAACATCCCCGGGTGGGTGTCACTCCCGCACACCCGCAGCCTCGGCTGGGCCGCCTTGGCGACCGCGTTAGACGTGAGCCTCGGTCAACCGGACTACACCGTCGACCAGACCGGCTGGCGGCCCTCCGTCAAGCAGCTCCGCGGGCCGGTCAAGCCCGGCATCACGGGCGTGCTTCAAGCCGAGCACAACCTCCTGGTGCACCTAAAGGCTTTCCCCACTGTGCTGGTTCAGGACATCTGCAAGGCATGTCTCACGACATCTGCAAGACGGGCCCGTGATGCTCACCCGTGTCGAGAGCGCGGCTGGTCATCACAGCCATCACCACCCAAGGCCTCACCCAGGCGG
>NZ_BAABAH010000025.1:0-23982 GCF_039537325.1 Nocardioides panacisoli | reverse complement strand
CGCCATCACCGGCGAGCTCCTCCGAGACCTCACCATCGACACCAACACCGACTACCAACCCCGCAAATGACCAAGATCCGAACCCACTCCGTGGGTTCGGATCTTGCAGATGTCCTGAGACATCACACGGTCGGGCTGACAGGATTTGAACCTGCGACCCCCTGACCCCCAGTCAGGTGCGCTACCAAACTGCGCCACAGCCCGATGCCTGGGCTCGAGGAGCCGAAGCGCAGCGAACGTTACAGCAGCCGTCGCCGACGCCCCGAATCGGTCAGGCCGTCAGTTCCAGATCTCACGGATCGGCGGTGCGTCGGCGGCATTGCGCAGGGCAGGGAGGCCGAACAACGCCTCGATGGTGTGCAGCACGTTGTAGTGGTTGATCCGCTGCGCGTAGTTCCCGGTCTGGACGTGGGCGCCGGCGAGCGCGGTGTAGATGTGGTTGGTCGGGCCGTCGTCGTCCTCGTCGAAGGTCACGAGCAGCAGGCTGTCGTGCTCGCGCGCCCAGGCGACGTAGTCCTTGAAGTGGCTCTTCAGCCAGCGGTTGCCGTGCCGGACCGAGCAGTCGTGCATGTCCGAGCAGAGGTCCGGGATCACGAAGGCGACGTCCGGCAGGCTCGAGTAGTCGCTCGGGAACGACGAGTACGGCCGATGGGTGCCCTGCCGGAAGGAGCTGAAGTTCACCCAGGGTGCGTGCTTACGGGCGTAGCGGCCCGACGTGCACCCCGTGTAGCCGGCGCTGGGCAGTCCCTCGGAGTACGCCCGGAAGCTGTGCCCGGTCCTGCGGAGCTGGCGCGCCAGGTGACCGCCGTGGAGCGACAACGGGCAGGCGTCGGAGCCGACGTCGAACGTGCTGCCGCCGAACAGCGCGAGGTAGTTCGGCTCGCTCGGGTGCGTCACCGCGTGCGACCGGGTCATCTCGGCGCCGTGGTCGGCAAGCCGGACGAAGTAGGGCGCGCCCTCCTTGATCTGGGAGTAGCTGTGGTTCTCGAAGACGACGACCACGACGTGGTCGTACGACGGCAGCGCAGCCGGCGCGGCGCTCGCGGTGCGGTCCGCGGAGCTGAGTCCGAGGGTCGCAGGCCGGTCGGTGGGGGAGGAGCACGCACCGCTCAGGAGGGCCAGCAGGACGGCGGGGACCAGAAGGGCTCGACGCACCCGAGCGACCCTACGTGAGCTCTGCGTGCTGCCACGGTTGGCGGCGGCGTGTCCCAGGAGCAGACTCGCGAGCATGCGTCGTCGTACCGCCGTCCTGACCGTCGCCGCTGTCGCCCTCGTCGGGTGCGCGTGTGCCTCTGCCAGCAGCCCGGGGGGCGCCGCGCCCGCCCCGGCGGCCAGGGGGGACGTCGGCAGCTGCCCGACGTTCCCGGACGACAACTGGTGGCACGCCGACGTCTCCGGCCTGCCCGTGCACGCGCGCAGCGACGCGTGGATCGGGCACATGTCGCCCGGCGTCGACCTGCACCCCGACTTCGGCCCGACGCGGAAGTACGGCATCCCGGTCACCGTGGTCGACGGCGACCACCGCAAGGTGAAGGTGCGCTTCCAGTACTCGGACGAGAGCGACCACGTCCGCTACCCGCTGGGCAGCGACACCCGGATCGAGGGTGGGGCGAAGGCGTCCGGGGACCGGCACGCGATCGTCGTCGACAAGGACTCCTGCACGCTCTACGAGACCTGGCACACCAAGAAGCTGGACGACGGCTGGCACGCGGGCTCCGGAGCCGTCTGGGACCTTCGGTCGAACGACCTGCGTCCGGAGGGCTGGACGTCCGCCGACGCCGCGGGCCTGCCGATCCTGCCCGGACTGCTCACCTGGCCCGAGGTGCGCGACGACCACATCGATCACGCGATCCGGTTCACCGTCGACGTCTCGAGCAAGCACCACATCTGGCCGGCGCGGCACGACGCCGGGTCGAAGAGCTCCTGCAGCTATCCGCCGATGGGTGCGCGGTTCCGCCTGAAGGCGGACTACGACGCGAGCGACCTGGGCGACGACGCGCAGCGCGTGGTCGCAGCCATGAAGAAGTACGGCATGGTCCTGGCCGACAACGGCTCCGACTGGTTCTTCCAGGGCGCGATGAGCACGGCGTGGCCCGACGACCTGATCTCGGACCTGAAGACCATCCCGGCCAACGAGTTCGAGGCGGTCGACACGGCCGGCATCATCCCGGCGGACGGCGACCCCTGCTGACGCGGTCTTTGCGGCTCCGGTGACGCGCGTCACAATCGGGGCATGCCGTTCTACCGCGCCGTGGGGGAGATCCCGCCCAAGCGCCACACCCAGCACCGCACGCCCACCGGCTCGCTGTACTACGAGGAGCTGATGGGGGAGGAGGGCTTCTCCTCCAACTCCTCGCTGCTCTACCACGTCAACATCCCCAGCGCGGTCGTCGAGTACCGCGCCTGGGAGCTGCCCGACCAGTCGCTGATCCCGAACCACCCGCTGCTGCCGCGCCACCTCTCCACGCACAAGCTGTTCGAGGAGGATGACAGCGGCGTCGATGCCGTCACGGGCCGCCGGCTGCTGCTCGGCAACGGCGACGTGCGGATCTCCTACGTCGTCGCGGACGCGCCGAGCCCGCTCTACCGCAACGGCATCGGCGACGAGTGCCTGTTCGTCGAGGAGGGCGGCGCGTCCGTCGAGACCGTCTTCGGCGACCTCGAGGTGGCGAGCGGCGACTACGTGATCGTGCCGCGCGCGACGACCTTCCGGGTCGTGCCGCGCGGGCGGGTGCGGATCTACGTCATCGAGGCCAACTCCCACATCGGACCGCCGAAGCGCTACCTCTCCCGCTTCGGCCAGCTGCTCGAGCACGCGCCATACTGCGAGCGCGACCTCCGGCTGACCACCGACCCGCGCGTGGTCACCACCGACGAGCCGGTGGACGTCTACATCAAGCACCGAGGCAACGGCGGAGGCGGCATCGCCGGCACCGTGCACACCGTTCCGCACCACCCGTTCGACGTCGTCGGCTGGGACGGGGGTCTCTACCCCTACGTCTTCAACGTCCGGGACTTCGAGCCGATCACCGGCCGGGTCCACCAGCCGCCGCCCGTGCACCAGGTCTTCGAGGGCCACAACTTCGTCATCTGCAACTTCGTGCCCCGCAAGGTCGACTACCACCCGCTGGCCATCCCGGTGCCCTACTACCACTCCAACGTCGACTCCGACGAGGTGATGTTCTACGTCGCCGGCGACTACGAGGCCCGCAAGGGATCGGGGATCGGACCGGGCTCGATCAGCCTGCACCCCGGCGGTCACGCGCACGGCCCGCAGCCGGGGGCCTACGAGAAGGCGATCGGCGCGGAGTTCTTCGACGAGCTCGCGGTCATGGTCGACACGTTCCGTCCGCTCGACCTCGGTGAGGCGGCGCGAGCCAGCGACGACGGCGTCTATGCCTACTCCTGGACGCAGGGACCGCAGTGACCGATCGACCGGGCCTGTTCGACCATCTCTACGACGATGCCGCGATCTTCCCGCCTGGTGATGCCTCGCTCGAGGCCGCGGTCCCCGCGCACCGCGCGTGGCTGGCCTCTCCCCACGCGATGACGGTCGGCACCTTCGTCTGCAGCGCCCCGCGGCTCGACGACCTGGCCCGCCTCGGCCCGGACTTCCCGGTCTCGGTGACCGTGCCGGACGGGCCCGGTGCCCTGCCGGGCGTGCTCGACCGGGTCGACATCGACGTCGCCTCGGTCGAGGTGCCGCTCGACCTCGACGGCTGGCCGGAGCTCGAGGGAGCCGTGCACCGCACCGAGGTCTACGCCGAGGTGCGGCTCGCCGACCTGAGCGTGACGCTGGCTGCGCGGCTCGCGTCGGCCGGCATCCGGCTGAAGGTACGCACCGGCGGCGCCGACGCCGCGATGTTCCCGACCGCGGCCGCACTGGCCGAAGGCATCGTGACCGCGGTCCGCGCGGACCTGCCGTTCAAGCTCACTGCCGGGCTCCACCACGCACTGCGGCACCGCGACCCCGCCACCGGGTTCGAGCACCACGGCTTCGGGAACGTCCTGGCCGCGACTGCGGCGGCGGTGGGCGGCGCCGGCCCGGAGGAGGTGGCTGTGATCTTGGACGACACCGATGCCGACACGGTCGTGACGACGCTCCGCGCGCTGTCACCGGCCCAGAAGGGTTCGGTCCGGAGCCGGTTCCGCTCGTTCGGCACCTGCAGCATCCAGGAGCCGCTCGAGGACCTGGCGGCGCTCGGGCTGCTCCCGGCGACGACGGGGACCGGCGCATGACCCGGCTGGAGGTCTCGCACGACGACCTCTTCGGCCTCCACAACCTGCCCTACGGCGTGTACTCCGTCGACGGCGCCGCACCGCGCGTCGGGACGCGGTACGGCGAGCACGTGGTCGACCTCGCCGTGCTGCTCGGCGACGACGTCTTCGCCGAGCCGACCCTGAACGCCTTCATGGCGCAGGGCCACGAGCGCTGGGTCGCGGTGCGCGCCGCACTCGGCGAGGCGCTCGGGGGCGAGGTCCCCGAGGAGGCGGTCCACGACGTCGGCACCGTCGCCCTGCACCTGCCGTTCGAGGTCGCCGACTACGTCGACTTCTACGCCTCCGAGCACCACGCCTCGAACCTGGGCCGGTTGTTCCGGCCGGACAGTCCCGATCCGCTGATGCCGAACTGGAAGCACCTCCCGGTCGGCTACCACGGCCGCTCGGCGTCGGTGGTCGTCTCGGGCACGGACGTCATCCGACCGAGCGGGCAGCGGAAGGGGCCCAACGA
Organism: Nocardioides panacisoli; assembly: GCF_039537325.1. GTDB lineage: Bacteria > Actinomycetota > Actinomycetes > Propionibacteriales > Nocardioidaceae > Nocardioides > Nocardioides panacisoli. The sequence goes on along the minus strand of NZ_BAABAH010000025.1, from coordinate 19,250 downwards.
CCCGGCGCCGGTGTTCGGTCCGTCCACCCGGCTCGACATCGAGGCCGAGCTCGGCTTCGTCGTCGGGGTCGGCAACCGGATGGGGGAGCCGATCGCAGCGGCCGACGCGGACCAGCACATCTTCGGGGTCGTCCTGTTCAACGACTGGTCGGCCCGTGACATCCAGGCCTGGGAGTACCAGCCCCTCGGGCCGAACCTCGGCAAGTCGTTCGCGTCCACGGTCTCGCCGTGGGTGGTCCCGCTGCTGGCGCTCGACGCCGCCCGGGTCCCCACGCCGAAGCAGGACCCGCCCGTGCTGCCCTACCTCGCGCTCGACCCGCCGTGGGGTCTCGACATCGACCTCGAGGTGGAGTGGAACGGCGACGTCGTCAGCCGCCCGCCGTACGCCGAGATGTACTGGTCGCCCGCGCAGATGCTCGCGCACCTGACGGTGAACGGGGCGCCGACCCGCACCGGCGACCTGTTCGCCTCGGGCACCGTCTCCGGCCCGGACAAGGACCAGCGCGGCGCCTTCATCGAGCTCACCTGGGGCGGCCGCGACCCGGTCACCGTAGCGGGCGCGGAGCGCACGTTCCTCGAGGACGGCGACGAGGTGGCGCTCACCGCGACCGCACCCGGCGCCGACGGCTCGCGGATCGGATTCGGAGAGGCACGGGGACGCGTCATCGGGAGCAAGTAGCCTCAGGCCGTGCTCTCCGCCCGTCGTGTCGCGAACGCTGCCGTCCACCTCGCCTGGCGACGCCTGCAACGGGTGGGGGACATCGGTCCGCACACCCGCGCGGCCGACCGGTTCGGGTCGTTCGGTGAGGGCAGCTGCGTCGGCTTCCCGCTCGACACCCTGTACGGCGAGTCCGCGATCCACATCGGCGTCGAGACCCTGATCGGGCGCCAGTGCACGCTGGCGGTCGGCTACGGGCCGACGCAGCAGGTGCTGCCGGCGCGCGGCCTGGTGATCGGTGACCGCTGCGTGATCGGAGCCCGGGCGTGCATCACGGCGCACAGCTCGATCGAGATCGGCGACGACGTCTGGTTCGGCAAGGACGTGTTCGTCTCCGACGCCAGCCACGGCTACCAGGACCCCGAGACCCCGATCGGCCGCCAGTTCGGGTCGCACCAGCCGGTGTCGATCGGCAGCGGCAGCTGGATCGGCCACGGCGCGATCATCCTGCCCGGCACCACGATCGGACGGAACGTCGTCGTCGCCGCCGGCTCCGTCGTCCGCGGCGTGGTGCCCGACCTGTCGGTCGTCGCCGGCGTGCCGGCGCGCGTCGTGCGGACCTACGCCCCGGGCACCGGCTGGGCACGGGACGCGGCCACCGCGGCCTCGACGGCCGGCAGCGCGGCGCTGTAGAGGAACCCCTGCACCTGGTCGCACCCGCGCGCGCGGAGGTAGTGCTCCTGGTAGGGGGTCTCGACCCCCTCGGCGACGACCTCCATGCCCAGCGCGTGCGCCATGCCGATGATCGCGTCCACGATCGGCGCGTCGCCGTCCTCCGACCGGATCTCCTGCACAAAGGCGCGGTCGATCTTGAGCTTGTCGATGGGGAAGCGGGTGAGGTAGGCGAGGCTCGAGTAGCCCTGCCCGAAGTCGTCGACCGCGATCGAGACCCCGAGCTCCCGCAGCGCGCTCAGCACCTCGATCACGTTCCACCGGTCGTCCATCAGGATGCCCTCGGTGATCTCGAGCTCCAGCTGCTCCGGGGAGAGGCCGGACCGCTCCAGCGCGGACACGACCGTGTCGACCCAGCCGGCGCTGTGGAACTGCCGGGGGGAGGCGTTCACCGCGAGGCGCAGCTTCCGGCCCAGCGTCCGCTGCATCTCCGCGACGTCGTGGCAGGCGTGCTCCAGCACCCACCGGCCGAGCTCGACGATCATGCCGCTGTCCTCGGCCACCGGGATGAACCGGTCGGGACGCACCGGCCCGTGGACCGGGCTGTACCAGCGCGCGAGCGCCTCGAACCCGACCACGTCGCCCGTCACCAGGTCGATCTGCGGCTGGTAGGCGACGGCGAGCTCGTCGGACCGCATCGCCACGCGCAGTGCCGAGGCCATCGACGCCCGTTCGTTGCTCTCGTCGAGCATCGGCTCGGCGAACCAGGCGAAGTTGTTCCGGCCCGCGGCCTTGGCCTGGTACATCGCCGTGTCGGCGAGCCGCAGCAGCGCCGACGGGTTGTCCCCGTCGGTCGGGTAGACGACGCCGCCTGCGCTGACGGTGATCGCGAGCTCGGTGCCCTGGATGGCGAGCGGGGTGGTCAGCGACTCCAGGAGGCTCTGCACGTCGGCCGTGAGCTTCGATGCGTCGCGCACGCCGGTGAACACGATGACGAACTCGTCGCCACCGAGCCGGGCGACCATCTCGGCGTTCGGGATCCACCGCTTGAGCCGGTCCGCCACCCGCAGCAGCAGCACGTCGCCGGCGTGGTGGCCCATCGAGTCGTTCACCCGCTTGAAGTGGTCGAGGTCGATCAGCACGAGGACCACCTGGGTGCCGTCGGTCGCGGCCTGGTCGATCGCGCCGACCAGGTGCCGCACCAGCATCGAGCGGTTCGGCATGTTGGTGAGCGCGTCGTGGTTGGCCATGAACAGCACGGCGGCCTGCGCCTGCTTGCGCTGGGTGATGTCGTAGGCGACGGCGAGGTAGCCGGTGGTCGCGCCGTCGTCGCCGCGGAGCCGGGTGATCCCCTCCGTCACCGGGACCGTGGTGCCGTCGCTGCGGACGTAGTCGCGCTCGCGCTCGCTCCCCGACCGGGACGCCAACGAGGAGGACAGCTGACCCGCGTCGCTGTCGGCGTCGAGGCCGACGACGCTCAGCGGGCGGCCGACCAGCGCCTCCCGCCGGTAGCCGAGCAGCTGCTCCGAGCCGGGGTTGGCCGACACGATCAGGCCGGCGGGGTCGGTCGCGATCACGCTGAACGGGATGCTGTCCAGGATCGACCGGCGCAGCCGGTCCTGCTCCTCGGCGCGTACGCCGAGCCGCTCGGTGATGTCGATGACGGTCGCGAGCACGAACTGGTCCTCGCCGATGACGATCGGGTTGAGGCCGATCTCGACCGGCATCTCCGAGCCGTCCTTGCGGAGCCCGTAGAGCTCGCGGCCGGCTCCCATCGCACGCCGGCTGGGCGCGTGGAAGAACCCGCTGCGCACCTGGTGGTGCGTCGAGCGGAAGCGCTGCGGGATCAGGTCCTCGATCCGCATCTCGAGGAGCTCGTCGCGGGCGTAGCCGAAGGCGCGCTCCGCCTCGGTGTTCACCAGGACGATCCGACCTGCGGGGTCGACCATCAGCATCGCGCTCGGCGCGGCCTCGATGACCAGCCGAAGGCGACGCTCGTGATCGGTCTCCCCGCCCCGGGGCCCCTCCGTGAGCCGCTCCATCCCCCGCCCTTCGTCGTGTCGCGTGGCACGCCCGACAAGCGGGTCGTGACATCGACCTTCCAAGACTAGTGTCGGCAGCGGAGATACGAACCTGAATGCACGCTCTCGCACGGCGTTGTGTCTTCAGGATTTCGGGACAGCGGGCGACCGGGCTCGCTACGCTTGTCCCGGGAGGGTATCTATATGGGAGGGTTCAAGCGCGCCGTCGGCGCGCTCATCTTGTCGTCCGCAGGCATCGCCGCGGTCGCGCTCTGGTGCGCCGTCGCTCTGGCGACGCCGTCCTCACCGCTGCGGCTGCAGGAGAGCACGCTCGGTTTCGTCCACGTCCTCTATGACCTGCAGCGGCCACCGCTCGGCGTGGTCGCCATCGCTGTCGGCATGGCGCTGGGCTTCGCGGTGTCGGTCATGGTCATGGAGCGCCGCGTCGCGGTGTCCGCCCGCCGGAGCGACCGGCCCCGGATGCCGCTGGCGCCGAAGCTGGTGATGGCCGCGACCCGCGGTGTTTACGCCGGGCCCGTGACGGTGACGGTGGTGATCCCAGCCCACGACGAGGAGGGGCGGCTCCCGGCGACCCTGTCGTCGCTCCGCGCCCAGACGCTGCCGCCGGACCGCATCATCGTGGTCGCGGACAACTGCAGCGACGACACCGTCGGGGTCGCACGGGCGGCGGGAGTCGAGGTCTTCGAGACCGTCGGTAACACGCGCAAGAAGGCCGGCGCGCTCAACCAGGCGCTGCGTGACCTCCTCCCGGGCCAGGGCGAGAACGACCTGGTGATGGTGATGGATGCCGACACGGTCCTCGGCGACGACTTCCTGCTGGCCGCGGTGCGCCGGATGACCGGCGACCGGGCCCTGATGTCGGTCGGTGGCCTCTTCTACGGCGAGGAGGGCGGCGGCGTGCTCGGCCAGTTCCAGCGCAACGAGTACACCCGTTACGCCCGCGACCTCCGCCGGCGTCGCGGCATGGTCTTCGTGCTCACCGGCACGGCCTCGGTGTTCCGTCCGCGCGCGCTGCGCGCGGTCGCCGACGAGCGCGGCCGGCTGCTGCCCGGGATCCACGGCGACGTCTACGACACGATCGCCCTCACCGAGGACAATGAGCTCACCATCGCGCTCAAGAGCCTCGGCGCCCTCGTCATCTCGCCCTCGGAGTGCACGGTCGTCACGGAGATCATGACGACGACGAGATCGCTGTGGGTGCAGCGGCTGCGCTGGCAGCGCGGTGCGCTCGAGAACCTCGCGGAGTACGGCCTGCACACGCAGACCTGGCGCTACTGGGTGCAGCAGCTCGGCATCACCTACGGCATCTTCGCCCTCTTCGCCTACCTATCGATGCTGCTCATCACCTTCCTGGCGCTCGACAGCTGGGTCTGGTTCCCGTTCTGGCTCGGCATCGGCGGCGTGTTCGCCGTCGAACGGGTCTTCACCGTGTGGCGCGGTGGGTGGGCCGGCCGGATCCTGGCGGCGCTGGTGCTCCCCGAGCTGGGCTACGCGGCATTCCTGGGCGCCGTGCACCTCAAGGGGATGTTCGACATCACGTTCGGCCGCAAGGCCGAGTGGCACCACGCCGACGCGGCGCTGGTCGCAGACAAGGAGACCGCCGCATGAGCGTCCTCGGAATCCTGCTGCCGGAGGCGGTCGTGCACTCGCGGACGTTCGCGGTGCTGGCCGGCTTCGTGGCCATCAACACGGTCATGTACGTCGCCCTGTCCATCGGCAAGACGCTGCCGCGCCTCTACGTGAGCGAGATCATCCCGCGCCGCTACGAGCGCGGCGAGACGCGAAGCATCTACCCCGACGGCCCACGCTAGATGCTCGTCGTCTCGCCGTCGCCGTGCCGCGCAGTGCGGTTGCGGCCGGCGGCCTTCGCCCGGTAGAGCGCGGCGTCGGCACGACCGAAGGTCTCGACCAGCCCGGTCGTGGCATCGGCCTCGGCGATCCCGAAGCTCAGTGTGGGAAGCGGCGCGTCCACCCGGGTGGACGCGAACCGCTCACTGATCCGCTCCGCGACCTCCTCGGCACGGCTGCCCTCGGTGAGCAGGATCGCGAACTCGTCGCCGCCCATCCGGCCGACGATGTCGCCGGTACGTACCGCGCTGCGGCAGGCCTCTCCGAACGCGGCGAGCGCCCGGTCGCCCGCCAGGTGGCCGAAGCTGTCGTTGATCTCTTTGAAGCCGTCGAAGTCCGCGATCAGGATCGCCGCCCCGGCCGGGGAATCGGTGCGCGCGAGCACCGCCTCGGCCTGGCTGAGGAACCCGCGCCGGTTGAGCAGCCCGGTGAGCTCGTCGCTGGCAGCCTGGCGCGAGAGCTCGGCCGTGCGCTGGGCGTGCGCGAGGTTGGACATGCTGAAGGTGACGACGACGAGCAGCACCAGCAAGAGGAGGGTCGTCACCTCGGAGCCGAAGAGCGCCTCGAACACCGCGTGGTCGGGGCCCACCGCGACGAAGGCGATCGCCCGCCCGAGGTAGAAGACGGCCATCAGGCCGGACACCAGCGCGAGCGCCAGCGCCTCGGTCGCGTGCTCGTCGCTGCGTCCGAGGTCGCGCCACGCGAGCCAGGTCTCGCGGCTGGCGAGGCCCATCATCGAGGCGACGCCGAGCAGGAAGAACGGACCACCCGCCCACTTGTCGTGCGCGGGGTCGTCGAGCAGCGAGACGACGAGCACCACGAGCGGCGCAGGGAGCAGGTAGCCTCGTCGGACGTCGTGGCCGCGCAGGCTCTGCGCAGCCGCCCACACGCCCGCTGCACCGCCGACGGCGAGGGCGTTCGCGGTCGGGTTGGCCACGGCCTGCGCGGGGGTGCCGTTGAACAGGTACAGACCCGCGCTCACGACGAAGAGCGCCAGGGAGCCGATCCACCAGCCCGTGAACGTGGACCGGGACCGCCGGTAGGTCGCGAAGTAGAACAGCACGAGCACAGCGACCGCCACCACGGCGAAGGCGACGCGCAGGCTCACGGTGTCCAACACGGTAAAAACGTATCGGCGAATATCCTCCGGACATGAGCGACCCGGACTGGACACCGCCGATTTCTGCCGGATCCCGGCTCGAGGGCTTCGCCGAGCTCGCATCGACGTACGCCGGTCGTGAGCTGTCGGCCTCCGACGCGGCGGGCTACGACGAGCTGTGGCGCTGGTCGGTCGACGACCTGGACGGCTTCTGGCGGGCCGTCGCCGAGCACCTCGGCCACCGGTTGCCAGGTCCGGCCCTCGCCGTGGAGCGGATGCCGGGCGCGGTCTGGTTCCCGGAGTCGCGGGTCAACTACACGGCCGCGGTGTTCGCGGACCGGCCGGCCGACGAGGTGGCGGTCCTCGGCGTCTCCGAGGACCCGGACGCGACCACGGCGCTGACCTGGGCCGAGCTGCACGACCGCGTGGCCGGGCTGGCGGCGACCTACCGCCGGCTGGGGATCGGTGAGGGCGACCGGGTGGTCGGCTACCTCCCCAACTCGCCGGACGCCGTCGTGGCGCTGCTGGCCGCGGCGAGCATCGGAGCCATCTGGTCGGTGTGCGGGATGGACTACGCGGCGTCCGCCGCTCTGGCCCGGTTCCAGCAGCTCGAGCCCAAGCTGCTCGTGCACGCGACGTCCTACGGCCACGGCGGGCGCACCCACGACCGCCGCGACGTGGTCGACGAGCTGCGCGCCGGGCTGCCCTCGCTGGCGGCGACGTTGGAGACGGGGAGCACGGCGTGGGACGCGGCGCTCGCCGTCGAGGCGGAGCTGGAGCCGGTCGGGGTCGCCTTCGACCACCCGCTGTGGGTGCTCTTCTCCTCGGGCACCACCGGCAAGCCGAAGGGCATCGTGCACGGTCACGGGGGCGCGATGCTCGAGCAGGCGAAGGTGGCGTCGCTGCACTACGACCTCGGCCCCGGCGAGCGGCTCTTCTGGTACACGACGCCGTCGTGGATGATGTGGAACTTCGTCGTCGGGGGCCTCCTCGTCGGCGCCTCGATCGTCGCGTACGACGGCAGCCCGGCCTACCCCCGCACCGACCAGCTGTGGGCGCTCGCCGCCGAGCACGGCGTCACCGCGCTCGGGATGAGCCCCGCCTACGTCGCGGCGTGCCAGAAGGCCCGCGTCGGCCCCGCCGCCCACGACCTGTCCCGGCTGCGCCGGGTCGGCATCTCCGGCTCGACGTTCCCCGCGGTCAGCCACCGGGCGCTGCAGGCGGAGCTCGGCCCCGACGTGCAGATCTGCTCGATCAGCGGCGGCACCGACGTGGTCAGTGCCTTCGTCGGCTCGGTGCCGACCGTCCCCGTCTGGGCCGGCGAGCTGTCGCGACCGTGCCTCGGCGTCGCGCTCGACGCGTACGACGCCGCGGGGCGCTCGGTGCACGGCGAGGTCGGGGAGCTGGTGGTGACCCGGCCGATGCCGTCGATGCCGGTGATGTTCTGGGACGACCCGGACGGCGAGCGGTACCGGTCGGCGTACTTCGACACCTATCCGGGCGTGTGGCGGCACGGCGACTGGATCACGCTCACCGACCACGGGTCGGTCGTGATCCACGGCCGCTCCGACGCGACCCTCAACCGCAAGGGCATCCGGATGGGCAGCGCCGACATCTACGAGCCGGTCGAGGCTCTTCCAGAGGTCAAGGAGGCGCTCGTCATCGGCGTGGAGGAGCCGGACGGTGGTTACTGGATGCCGCTGTTCGTCGTGCTGGCCGAGGGTGTCGAGCTCGACGCCGCGCTGGACCGCCGGATCCGTGAGGCGATCAAGGTGCACGCCTCGCCCCGGCACGTGCCCGACGAGATCTTCGCGGTGCCGGGGGTGCCGCACACCCGCACCGGCAAGAAGCTCGAGGTCCCGGTGAAGAAGGTGCTCGCCGGCCAGGACCTCACGGGCGCGCTGGACCCGGGCTCGGTCGACGCGCCCGAGCTGCTCGACCACTACGCCGAGATCGCCCTCAGGCGTCGAGCACGGCCCTGACCTCGGAGACCAGGTCGAGCTGACGGCTCTTCTCCACGAAGCGGGACGCGCCGGCCGCGAGGGCCTGCTCCGCGACGGTCTCGGTCGAGAAGCCCGACAGGACGATGATCCGCATCCCCGGCGCGGTCGCGCGCATCATCGGGATCGCCTCGAGGCCGTCCATCACCGGCATCGCGAGGTCCATGACGACCACGTCGGGAAGGTGCTCGATGGCGAGGGCGACGGCGGACGCGCCGTCGCCGGCCTCGCCGACCACGTCGAATCCTGCCTTCTCCAGCTGGAAGCGCATGAGGGTGCGGATGTCCTCGTAGTCGTCGGCCAGCAGCACCCGCGCCGCCGGGAGCGGGGCCGCCGCCGGCGTCCCCGCCGCCACCAGGCTCTCGCGGCTGCGGACCAGGCTGCCCGGGGTGGCGACGGGGAGGTCCGCGCCGAGCAGCAGGTCGCTCATCATGGTCCGCGCGGCCGCGAGGGTCTGGTCGAGGTGCGTGCCAGCCGCGTCCAGGTCGCCCACGTGCAACGCCATGGCGGCGACCGCCAGGCCCTGGACGATCTGGTCGTTGAGCTCGAACGCCTGGCGGCGTCGCACCTGGGCCTCGCGGAGGTCGGCGGCCAGCCGCTCGCTCTCGGCCTCGGCGAGCACCCGCTCGGTCACGTCGACGCACGTGCCGCGCATCCGTAGCGGTGTGCCGTTCTCGTCGGTGATCACGACGCCGTTGGTCGACAGGTGGCGCACCTCGCCGTCCGGTCGCACGATCCGCTCGATGATCTGCCAGCTGCCGCCGGTGGCGTACGCCTCGCGGTGCATCTCCGTGACCTTGTCGCGGTCGTCGGGGTGGACCATCTCGAGGAAGCGGTCGTAGGACGCGTTGAACGCGCCCGGCTCGTGACCGTAGATGCGGTAGAGCTGGTCGGACCACGAGTTGGTGTCGGTGCTGATGTGCCAGTCGTAGTCGCCCATGTTGGCCAGCTGCTGGGCGTTGTCGACGCGGGCCCGCAGGTCGGTGAGCGCCTGCTGGGTCTTGGCCAGCTCGGCCCGGAGCTCGTCCTCGATCGTCATGTGGTCACCTTCGTCAGGTTGCGGGGTCGTTGGGTCTCGGGTGCGAGGTCGGGGTGCGGAGGGGAGGCCGGCCCGGTCCACGCGGGCAGGGTGATCTCGAAGACGGCTCCCGTCCGGTCGTCGGCACGGTCCAGCGCGCGGATCCGGCCGCCGTGCCTCTCGGTGATCCGGCGGCAGATGCTCAGTCCGAGGCCGGTGCCGGGACGGTCGTCGGAAGCCCGTTCGAACTCCCCGAAGATCCGCTCGTGCTGACCCTCCGGGATGCCGATGCCGAGGTCTGCGATCCGGACCCGCACCTCGTCGTCGTGGGTGAAGCCGCTGACCGTGATCCGCGGCGGCTCGCCGGGCCGCACGTACTTCACCGCGTTGTCGAGGAGGTTGGCGAACAGCTGTCGCAGCAGGGCACGATCGCCGCGCACCACGCCGACGTCGAGGACGACCACGTCGGCGGTGCCGGCCAGCGACCGGGCGAGCTCCCGGGCGAGATCGGTGAGGTCGACGCGCGCCCGGGCGGGGGAGCGGTCCTCCGCGATCGCGTCGGCCAGGATGTCGCTCACCAGCTCGCGGGCGAGCTCGGTGGCGCCGCGCACCTGGGCGACCATCATCGGCGCGCCGGTAGCGGCGACGAAGGGGTCGGCGTTGACCGCGGCGGCGAGCTCGGTGCTCCAGCCGTCGATGACCGCGAGCGGTCCCTGCAAGTCGTGCGCGGCGCGGCGGGCGAACCCGAGCAGTGCCTCGCGCTGCTCGGTCGCGCGCTGTGCGCGCTCCGCCTCGAGAGCCAGGTTGGCCTCGCGGGCGGCGGCCAGCAGCAGTCCCATCAGCAGGGTGATGCCGACGAAGACCTGCGTGAGGAAGGCGGCTGCCCACAGCGGGTGCACGGTGGCGAACGGGCCGTGGCCCTGCATCGTCAGCCAGAACGTGGCCGCGCCGCCGAGGAGGGCGTGCAGGGCGACGACGAGTGGTGGGAAGCGGCTGCCGGCCCACACGGTCACCGCGGGGAGCAGGAAGCTGAGCGGGAGCTCGGTGAGCCCGTCGGCCGCGACGATCCCTGCGGTCGTCGCGAGCAGCGCCGCGAGCTCGACCATCGCGGAACCGGGGAGGAGCATCGGTCGCGGTCGCCGGCGGAGGTGGTCGACGAGCAGCAGGCCGGGGATGCTGGCTCCGAGCACGGCGCACACGTTGCGACCCCACCAGAGCAGGGTGAACCCGTCGGGGACGGTCCCGGACACCAGCCACAGGCCGAGCGCGCCGGCCACGACGCCGACGGCACAGCCGCCGCCCGCACCGAGCAGGAGCCGCACGACCGACTGCGGCGAGCGGAGCGGCGAACTGGTCGCGCCCGTGAGGGCGGGGTCGAGGCGCTGCATCGCGGCGACGGTCGCGACCGTGCCGAGCAGGGCGGACACGACGATCACCGGCACTGCCCGAGCGGGCGTGCCGGCGAGGATCGTGACGAGGGTGCTTGCGGCACCCAGCAGCGAGAGGTCGATGATCCGGCCCGCGCGGCTGCGCCGGCTGAGGATCCAGACGACACCGATCCCGACCGCGGGCCAGATCAACGAGGAGGGACCGCCCTCGGCCACGACAGTGGCACGCCCCACCAGCCCGGCCACCACGAACAGTGCGGCGGCGGCGCAGCTCAGCAGGACGCCCCTGAGGCGGCGATCGTCCACGTTCCCTCCTCGCGCCGAGGCTAGGGAGCCGAGGGGCCCCCGCGAAGGGGTTCGGCCACGAAGTGGCCGACCGATTCCTCCGCATGGTCAGAACGGGCCACGGGAGGTGGTCGGGGCCGGGGTCCTACGATGGCGCAGGTGACAGCCTGGCTACTGCTGGCGCTGGCGATCCTCCTGGTGCTGGCGTGCGGGATGTTCGTGGCCGCCGAGTTCGCATTCGTGACGGTCGACCGCGGCCAGGTGGACCGTGCCGCCGCCGACGGCGACCGGGTCGCCACGGGCGTGCAGAGCGCGTTGCGGTCGCTGTCCACGCAGCTGTCGGGCGCCCAGGTCGGCATCACCCTGACCAACCTCGGCATCGGCTTCCTCGCCCAGCCGGCGATCGCCGAGCTGCTCCGCAGCCCGTTGGAGTCCCTGGGGGTGGGGGGTGGCGCCGTCGGAGCGGTCGCCGTGACGGTCGCCCTCGTCCTGAGCACGGTCGCCACGATGCTGGTCGGCGAGCTGGTCCCGAAGAACGTCGCGCTCGCGCTGCCGATGGTGACGGCTCGCGTGACGCAGGGGCCGATGCGGGTCTTCACCGGTGTCGCGCGGCCGCTGATCCGCGCGCTGAACGGCACGGCGAACGCGATCGTGCGCCGGCTCGGCGTCGAGCCGCAGGAGGAGCTCCGGTCGGCTCGGAGCTCGACCGAGCTGGCCTCGCTGATCCAGCGTTCGGCCGACGAGGGCACGCTCGACGCCGACACCGCGGAGCTGATGGAGCGCTCGGTGGAGTTCGGCACCCGCACGGCCGGCGAGATCATGACGCCGCGGGTGCGCACCCACTCGGTCGAGGAGAACGACCGCGCCAGTGCGGTGATCGCTCTCGCACGGGAGACCGGGCACTCGCGGTTCCCCGTGCTCGACGACAACGACACGGTCGTCGGCACGGTGCACGTCAAGAACGCCGTCGCGCTTCCCGTTCACGAGCGGGCCACGACCCGGGTCAAGCACCTGATGGCCAAGCCGATCGTCGTGCCCGACTCGCTGCGGCTGGACCCGCTGCTGGGCATCCTCCGCGGGGAGGGCTTCCAGATGGCCGTGGTCCTCGACGAGTACGGCGGCCACGCCGGCATCGTGACCCTCGAGGACGTGGTCGAGGAGATCGTCGGCGACATCGCCGACGAGCACGACCGGCTGGGCAGCCGCGGCCGGCTGCGCCGCGACGGCAGCTGGGCCCTGTCCGGCCTGCTCCGCCCGGACGAGGTCGAGGACCTGACCGGCGTCGCCCTGCCGGAGGGCGAGGACTACGACACCGTGGCCGGCCTGGTGGTCAAGGTGCTGGGCCGCGTCCCGGAGGCGGGCGACGTCGCCGAGATCGGCGTACGCGACCCGGACGACGACGAGACCGAGCAGCTGCGCATCGCGGTTCTCACCGTGGAGCGGATGGACGGGCTGCGGGTCGACCGGCTGTCGCTGCGCCTGGTGCCGGCCGTGGGGGAGGGGGCGTCATGAGCCCGCTGCTGGCGATCGGCGTGACGCTCCTGCTGCTCGCGGGGAACGCCTTCTTCGTCGCGACCGAGTTCGCGCTGGTCTCCGCGCGCCGGAGCCAGATCGAGCCGCTCGCCCAGAGCGGCTCCCGGCTCGCCCGCACCACCTTGCGCGCGATGGAGCACATGCCGTTGATGATCGCCGGCATCCAGCTCGGCGTGACCATGTGCTCCCTCGTCCTCGGCGCCGTCGCGGAGCCGGCCGTCTCCCACCTGCTCGAGCCGGCGTTCGAGGCGGTGCACGTCCCCCACGACCTGCTGCACCCGGTCGCCTTCGTGGTCGCGCTCAGCGTGGTCGCGTTCCTGCACGTGGTGCTGGGGGAGATGGTGCCGAAGAACCTGACGCTCGCGATGCCGGACCGGGCGGCGCTGGTCCTCGGCCCGGTGATGCTGGCCTTCCTCTCGCTGCTGCGGCCGGTGATCGTCGCGCTCAACGCGACGGCGCACGGCATCCTGCGGCTGCTGCGGGTGGAGCCGCAGAGCGAGATCAGCAGCACCTACACCCGGGAGGAGGTCGCGGCGCTGGTCGAGGAGTCGCGCGGCGAGGGGCTGCTGGAGAAGGACCAGTACGACCGGCTCGCGGGCGCGCTGGGCTTCACCGAGCGGACGGTCGCCGAGGTGACCATGCCGCCGGCGTCGCTCGCCACGGTCCGCCGCGGCTCGACCGGGGCCGACGTCGAGGCGCTGTGCGCCGCGACCGGGTTCAGCCGGTTCCCCGTCGTCGACGGCAGGGCCGGCGCCGAGGAGCTGATCGGCTACCTGCACATCAAGGACGTGCTCGAGCCGGACGAGGCGCGCCGGCAGCGGCCCGTCGCGGACCGCTGGGTGCGGCCGTTCGCGACCGTCCGGCAGGACACGCTGCTCCACGACGCGCTGGAGATCCTGCAGCGTCGCGGCGCCCACATGGCCCGGGTCGTCGACGGCGACGGGGCGACGCTCGGCGTCGCGGCGCTGGAGGACGTGATCGAGGAGCTCGTGGGAGAGATCAGGGATGCGGCGCACAGCGACGACGCGGTCTGAGCCGGTCTGACGAGTTGCCGCTCCCACCGCCTATGGTGTCCACCGTGGACGGCCCGACGACGCGCGAAGAGCCGCCGAGCAATCGGGTCCTCACCCTCCCCAACCTGCTCAGCCTGCTCCGGTTGGCCGGGGTGCCGCTGTTCCTCTGGCTGGTCCTCGGGCCGGAGGCCGACGCATGGGCGCTCGTCCTGCTGGCCGTCTCGGGGATCACCGACTTCCTCGACGGCTGGCTGGCGCGGAAGCTGAACCAGCAGTCCGTCGTGGGGCAGATCCTGGACCCGGTGGCGGACCGGCTCTACATCCTCGCCGTGGTCGTCGGCCTGATGCTGCGCGACATCGTGCCGTGGTGGCTCGCGCTGTCACTGCCGCTGCGCGACCTGCTGCTCTGGGGCCTCGTGCCGCTGTTGCGGACCCGGGGCTACACGGCGCTGCCGGTCCACTTCCTCGGCAAGGCCGCGACCTTCAACCTGCTCTATGCCTTCCCGCTGCTGCTGCTCGGGGACGGCGACGGCACGATCGCCACCCTGGCCCAGGTGTTCGGCTGGGCCTTCGCGCTGTGGGGCATCGGCATGTACTGGTGGGCGGGCGTGCTCTACGCCTGGCAGGTGCGCAAGCTGCTCGCCACGACCGAGCGACGCCAGCACCGGCCCGTGGTGCCGGATGTCTGAGGTCCACCACAAGCACACCCCCGACGCGTTCGAGCGCGTCCGGACACCCCTGCTCACCCTGATCACGCAGGAGTCCCTCGACCAGGACTACGAGGTGGTGGCCCGGCGCGCCGCGACGGCCGACGCGCCCGCCGGCGGTCGTCGTCCGCCCCGAGGCCGCGCCGCCGTGGTCGGCGTGGTCGCCGTGTTCGGGCTGCTGGTGTCGATCGCCGCGGTGCAGACCTCTCGCAACGCCGACGTCGACGACGCGGACCGGGCGGAGATCATCGAGCGCATCGACGCCCGCCGCGACGCAGTCGCCGACGACCAGCAGAAGCTGTCCGACCTGCGCGACGAGAACACCTCGGCGGAGTCGACCCTCGTCGACCTCGGTGACCTGCTCAACCGCACGCAGAGTCAGCTGCGCGGCCTGCAGGCCGCGACCGGCTTCGCCGCGGTCACGGGGCCGGGGATCAAGATCTCCCTCGACAACGCGTCGTACGCCGACGCCACCTCGACGATCCGCGACTCCGACCTCGCCCTGCTCGTGGACGCGCTGTGGAGCGCGGGCGCGGAGGCGATCGCGATCAACGGCCAGCGGCTGACGCCGATGACCGGCATCCGCAACGTCTCGACCGCCATCGAGGTGAACCGGGTCGGCATCGCCGCGCCCTACACCGTGCTCGCGATCGGTGACCGGTCGACGCTGGCGTCGGGCCTGCTCGACTCGGGCAGCGGGCTGGCCTTCAGCACCCTGGCCGAGCAGTACGGCTTCCAGTTCGACGTCGACAACGAGGACGACCTGCGGCTCCCGGCTGCACCCGCCGACATCGGTCGACTACGGTCTGCCAAGACCGAGCCGGACTCGGTCAACCGAGCAGAGGAAGAAGGTACGTCGTGATCGCCGTCCTCGGGCTGCTGGTCGGGATCGTCCTCGGGTTCGTGTTCCAGCCGGACGTCCCGCTCGGCCTCGAGCCCTACCTGCCGATCGCCGTGGTCGCGGCGCTCGACGCCGTCTTCGGCGGGCTGCGGGCGCACCTCGACGGGATCTTCGACGACAAGGTCTTCGTCGTCTCGTTCCTCAGCAACGTCGTGATCGCGGCGGGCATCGTCTACATGGGCGACCGGCTCGGCGTCGGCGGCCAGCTCTCCACCGGCGTCATCGTCGTGCTCGGCATCCGGATCTTCACCAACGTCGCCGCCATCAGGAGGCACGTCTTCCATGCGTAGGCCGGGCCGCTCCCAGCTGATCGTCGCGGTGCTGCTGGCCGTGGTCGGCTTCGGCGCCGTCACCCAGGTCCGCGTCAACGAGACCGACGACACCTACTCCGGACTGCGGCAGCAGGACCTGATCGACCTGCTCAGCGCCCTCGCCAGCGCGCGCCAGCACAACGAGGACGAGATCACGCGGCTGGAGGACGTCCGCGACAACCTCCAGAGCGACACGAGCAGGCGCCGCGCTGCGCTGTCCGAGGCCCAGGACCAGGTCGACAACCTGAACATCCTCGCCGGCCTGGTGCCCGTGACCGGACCGGGCATCCGGATCACGATCACCGAGGACGACGGCACGCTGTCGCTCGCCTCGATGCTCGACACGATCGAGGAGCTGCGGACCGACGGGGCCGAGGCGATCCAGGTGAACGGCAAGATCAGGGTGGTCGCCCAGACGGCGTTCGAGGAGACCGACGCGGGCTTCAGCATCGACGGGCAGGCGGTCGAGGCGCCGTACGTCATCGACGCGATCGGCGAGCCCGCGACCCTCGCGCAGGCGATCGACTTCCCTCTCGGCCCGCGCCAGCAGATCGAGGCCGACGGCGCCCAGGTGACCTACGACGAGCTGGGCTCGATCGACATCGAGTCGGTCCACGACCCGTCCCCGTTGAAGTACGGCGCACCCGAGTAGCCTTCCCCCACCGTCCCGACCTTCGCGAGCGAGGAGAGCCCGTGTACCCCGAAGACCTGTCCTACACCGAGGAGCACGAGTGGCTGCGGGACCCGGGCGAGGCGCCGGACTCGGTGCGGATCGGCATCACCGACTACGCCCAGGAGGCGCTCGGCGACATCGTCTACGTGTCGCTGCCGGAGGTCGGTACGACGGTGGAGGCCGGCAGCCCGTGCGGCGAGCTGGAGTCGACCAAGTCGGTGAGCGACGTCTACGCACCCGTCTCGGGTGAGGTCGTCGCGCGCAACGAGACCCTCGACGCGACGCCGGAGCTGGTCAACAGCGACCCCTACTCGGGCGGCTGGCTGTTCGAGGTCGTCCCGTCCGACCGTGGTCAGCTGGGCGGCCTGATGGATGCGGCGACGTACGAGGCCCAGCTCGAATCGACGGTGTAGGTTCGGGGCAGAGACCTCAATGTGAGCCTGAGGGTTCGACCCCAGCCGTCCACCGCACCGTCCAGTCGAGGAGTACCGATGCCGTTCTGCACCGCCTGTGGCCGGCAGAACCCTGACGACGCGCGGTTCTGCGCCCAGTGCGGGACGCGCCTCGTGCCTGCTGTGCCGGACGGGCCGGCCGAGAGCGCGGAGATCCCGTTCGACGCGACCGCCACGATCTCCTTCCCGCCGGGGGAGAAGGTGGAGACCTCCGACCGGGCGCTCAACCCGGTCGACGCGGCAGCCGTCGACGCCCTTCCGGTCGGGCACGCGCTGATGGTCGTCCAGAAGGGGCCCGGCGCGGGCAGCCGGTTCCTGCTCGACCAGGACACCGTGCACGCGGGCCGGCACCCGGACAGCGAGATCTTCCTCGACGACGTCACCGTCTCGCGGCGGCACGCGACCTTCCAGCGCGGCGCCGACGGCACCTTCACGGTGAGCGACGTCGGCAGCCTCAACGGCACCTACGTCAACCGCGACCGGATCGAGACCGTCGCGCTCAAGGACGGTGACGAGGTGCAGATCGGCAAGTACCGGCTGGTGTTCTTCGCCGGCCACGAGGGCGCCTGAGCGGGTGAGGTGCTGATGGGGGTCGCACCGCACGAGGCGCGTCGTCCGGCGCTGCTCAACATCGGACAGGTGCTCGAGGTGCTCCGCGAGGAGTTCCCGGAAGAGGTCAGCATCCCCAAGATCCGGTTCCTCGAGGACAAGGGCCTGATCAAGCCCGAGCGGACGCCCTCGGGCTACCGCAAGTTCTCCGAGCAGGACGTCAGCCGGTTGCGCTACGTGCTGCGCATGCAGCGCGACCACTACCTGCCGCTGAAGGTGATCGGGGAGCACCTCGATGCGATCGACCGCGGCATGGAGCCGCCGCCGATCGACCCGGTCGTGCCCACGGTCCCCACGGTCGCCCGCGGCGCCGACGGTCTCCCGGCGCCCGAGTCGTTCCGCCGCTCCGACCGGGTCCGGCTGTCCCGCAAGGAGCTGCTCAAGATCTCCGGGATCGACGAGGACCTCCTGGTCCGGCTGGAGGAGTTCGGCCTGGTCGCCGCGCTGCCGACCGGTCACTTCGACAGCGACGCGCTGGTGATCGCCGAAGCCGCGCGGGAGCTGGCCGCCTACGGCTTCGAGCCCCGGCACCTGCGGGCGTTCAAGACCGCGGCGGACCGCGAGGTCGGGCTGGTCGAGCAGGTCGTCGCCCCCGTGCGCCGCGGCCGGGACTCGGCGGCGTCAGCGCGGGCCGAGGAGACGATCAGCGAGATCGCGGCGCTCTCGGTCCGGCTGCACGCCACCTTGGTGAAGGCGGGCCTGCGTCGGCTGTGACCTGGCGCAGTACTGTTGACGCATGCGCGAGGTCGACGTACTCGGGGTCCGGGTGGAGATGCCCTCCAACCAGCCGATCGTGCTGCTTCGTGAGGTGTCGGGGGACCGCTACCTCCCGATCTGGATCGGTGCGGTCGAGGCCACCGCGATCGCGTTCGCCCAGCAGGGCGTCGTCCCGCCGCGGCCCCTCACGCACGACCTGATGAAGGACATCCTGGCCGCGACCGGCAACGAGCTGAGCGAGGTCCGGATCACCGACGTCCGCGACGGCGTGTTCTTCGCGACCCTGGTGTTCGGATCCGGCATCGAGGTCAGCGCGCGACCGTCGGACTCGATCGCTCTCGCGCTGCGCACCGGTACGACGATCTACTGCGACGAAGAGGTCCTGAGCGAGGCCGGGCTCGCCGTGCCGGCCGAGCAGGAGGACGAGGTCGAGCGGTTCCGTGAGTTCCTCGACCACGTCTCGCCCGAGGACTTCGAGGCGACCGAGTGAGCGGGAGCCGGCCAAACTCTCAACCTGAAGTTGAGAGTAATGGTTTTCGCGACACGCGCGGCGACGTCTTTGACCGGCCCTCCTACGTAGCCGTACCTTGAATGACGTGAACGAGAACACGCCCGACTCGGTCGACGCAGCCCAGTCCGCCAAGGCCGCTGCCATGGCCGAGGAGCAGGGTCTGCTCTTCACCGACGACGTCTCGCCCCTGCCCAGCGACACCGGCTACCGCGGACCGACGGCCTGCAACGCCGCGGGCATCACCTACCGCCAGCTCGACTACTGGGCCCGCACCGGCCTGATCGAGCCGAGCGTGCGCGGCGCGAGCGGCTCGGGCTCCCAGCGTCTCTACAGCTTCCGGGACATCCTGATCCTCAAGGTGATCAAGCGGCTCCTCGACGCGGGCATCTCGCTCCAGCAGATCCGCACCGCCGTCAGCCACCTCCGGGAGCGGGGGACCGACGACCTGACCCAGGTCACGCTGATGAGTGACGGCGCCTCGGTCTACGAGTGCACCAGCAACGACGAGGTCATCGACCTGCTGCAGGGCGGCCAGGGCGTGTTCGGCATCGCGATCGGCGGCGTGTGGCGCGAGATCGAGGGCACCCTCGCCGAGCTCCCGAGCGAGACGCCGACCCAGGACACCGCCGAGCCGGTGCCGGGCGACGAGCTCGCCGCGCGCCGCGCCGCTCGTACCGCCGGCTAGGTGTAGTTCCCCGTGAGGTTGTGAACGCGGTCGGCGGGGGCGAGGCCTCCGATGCCGGTGTGGGGTCGGTGATGATTGTAGAAGTGGACCCAGTCGGCGTAGGTCGCTGAGCGGGCCTCGTCGGACAG
>NZ_BAABAH010000024.1:0-30407 GCF_039537325.1 Nocardioides panacisoli | reverse complement strand
CCTGGGTGAGGCCTTGGGTGGTGATGGCTGTGATGACCAGCCGCGCTCTCGACACGGGTGAGCATCACGGGCCCGTCTTGCAGATGTCGTGAGACATGCCTTGCAGATGTCCTGAACCAGCACACTGCCCCCGCTACAAATTTCAGGCTCGGAGATCGTGGATCTCCGAGCCTGAAAGCATTTGAGATTCGATCCGACAGCCAGAAACCGGCCTTAACGTCCCCATCTCCTACCTGCCAGCGTCCTCGGTGGCGCCGATCGGTAGGACGAGCGCATGACTCTCGCCCTCGTCCCCACTCGTGTCGCCGCTTTCGACGCGACTCTCGCCCCACCCGCTCTCGTCCCTGGTCCACGGATCCTCGGCTGGTCCGAGACGCTCCCCGACGGGCTGACCGACCTGGACCTCACCCGGATCACCGAGGCAATCGCGGCGGGGCGCGCGGAGTCGACCCGCCGGTCGTACGCGTGGCAGTGGGGCCGGTTCGAACGCTGGTGCGCCGAACGCGCTATCACCTCCATGCCGGCGACGCCGGCCACCGTCTGCGCCTATATCACGGACTTCGCCGCGCAGGGCGTCGCTGCCGGCACCATCGAATGTGCCTGCGCCGCGATCGCCGCCGAACACGAGACCGAAGGCTGCACCAACCCGATCGCCGACCTCGCGGTCAAGGCCGTCCGCCGCGGCCTCCGCCGCACCTTGGGCACCGCACCCCGCCGCCGGTCCCGGCCCCTGAACACTCACGAGATCCGCCGCATGGTCGACCACATCGACCGCAACACCGCCCGCGGAGCCCGGGACGCCGCTCTCATCCTGGTCGGCTTCGCCTCGGCCCTGCGACGCTCCGAACTCGCCGGCCTCGACCTCGCCGACATCGAACCCAAACCCGAAGGCCTGCTCGTCCGAGTCCGCAAGTCCAAGACCGACCCCGAAGCCCGCGGCCAACTCGTCGGCGTCGCCCACGGCCAGCACGCCGAGACCGACCCGGTCACCGCCCTTGACGGGTGGCTCGCCCACCGCGGTAGACACCCCGGACAGCTCTTCCTCGGGTTCCACTACGACCGCATCGGCCCCCGCCCGTTCACCGGGAGCGGACTGGCACGGATGCTCAAAGAACGTGCGGCAGCCGCTGGCATTCCGTCCGAGCGCGTCAGCGGACACTCGCTGCGGGCCGGACACGCCACCACGGCCGCGATGGCGGGCGTCGGCCTCGACCGTATCGCCGCCCAGACCCGGCACAGCAGAATCTCTACTCTGGTCGAGCACTACATCCGACCCCTCGAAGCCATGGAGGTCACCTCCAGCCGCGACCTTGGCCTCTGAGCGTCTCTAGGGGGGGAGAGAGATCCACAGCCTGCGTCGAAGGCGAAACCCCGGCGATGTGAGCGAAGTCAGTGATCGTTCCGGGGTCTTCATCGACCACAATACCTCCGGCCGCGATCGTCGGCCTCTGTCCAGCTGCGACGATCGGCGATCAGAACGTGCCCTGCCACCGACCTCAGGTCGCGGAGACCTCGATCGGGACGTGGAGAAGGTTTGCGACCGGCGTGTACAGATCGACGCCGGTGGCCTCGGTCTTCAAGGACACCACCAGCGAGTAGCGCACTGACTGGTCGACCCGCTCGCGCTTCTTGGTGTTCTTCCACCAGCCGCCCACCGGATAGACCGCCAGCCGGCCGGTGCTCGCCAACTCGGCGGCGGACGTCTCCCAGATGTCCTGGTGGAGCGAACCGTAGTTCCGTTGCTTCGATCCGACGAGCCAGGAGACCTGTCCGCCCATGGGTCGACCGCCACCCTCTTCGGTCCGCGCTTCCCGGTTCACACGCTGGACGAACTGCGCCTCGTTCTCCAGCGGGTCCTGCAACTCGAAACGCAGCCCATGGGACGCGTACCGGTACCGCTGCCGCCAGCCACGGCGTGAAGCGGTCGGCTCAATGAAGTAGGAGAGAGTGACCCGCAGAGAGACTGGTGCGTCGCCAAGGTCCTGAAGAACCTCGCGCGGCCACGGGAGGTCATGGAGTCGGAACGACGGAACCTTGAAATCATCGCCATCGAAGGGCGTGAACTCGTCCTGAACGACCAGCGTCACTGCTTGATCGGACGAGAAGAGAACCCGATCTTCGGTTGGAACACCCCAGCCGTACCTTCGGAGGAGATGTTGCTGGGCTTCGAGGCCACGCGCTCTTGCCGCATCCAACTCGCTGCGCATCGCTGGTGTCCACTCGGCCGCATGGACGAGAAGCGCGCGGACCGTCTCGGGCCAGTACTCCGGATACGTCGCCATCACGACCGCGCCGAGGCGGGCGGCTTGAGCGGTCGCGGCACTCGTCGCGTTCGCCGACGTGAGCGACTGGTCGTTGCCGTGTCCGGTCGAGCGAAGCGACACCACAGCGTGATCAGTCTCGAACAGGGACGCCCCGTCATGGAGGACGTTGCCTCCCTCCACCACGATGTCAGGCTTGATCGGCCAAGGGCGGGTCCCGAAAAGCAGAGAAGTGCGGCTGTGGGGCGACAGCTGTCCGTCGGGCGCGAGCGCGTTCCATCCTGCGTAGGCCGGATCGGAGGGCGGGGTCACCAGCTCGGTGTGGGCGCCGACCGTGAGCGCGTTCCATGCCTGTCCCGGATCGCGGATGGCCGAGGTGTCGGATTGGGCCAAGTGGTCTCGGACGTAGTCATCGACGTTCCCGGCCGACACGACAAACAGCCGGGCGGCGGCAGGATCGGGCGCATCGAGGAGCCGCAGTTCGTCGCCGTCACGCACGACGCTTGCCCCCGCCGCCAACGCATCGACGGTGGCGGACCACAGGGTCGGCTGCCCAGGGTTGCCTGGAGTATCGCTATTGGTACTGACGGGCATACAGAACGCCCGCCGACGGGACGCCGTGATCTCCGGCAGCGCGACTGCCTGAGCTGTCACATCCCCGTACGTGATGGGATCGTGCAGCGGCTCCGACTTGGCTGGAAGGATCTTGACGGACTCGAGCCTGTGCCGCAGCGGCACCGGCGCGTTACCGATGAGGAAGCCGTCAAGGTTGGCGCCGAACAAACCGAGGCCGGCCATCTTGGTGCCGTGACCGTCAAGGTCGAAGCCACTTGCTCCGACGACGGTGTGGAGGTCTTGGGGCGCGAGGGATCCTTCGAGCAGGAGGTGGGTGCGCGCCACGCCCGAGTCGAGGTGGCACACCGCTGGTTGCACTTCGTCGGCTGGCTCCAGGCGCTTCGCGAGTTCATCGACATACTCGGCTTGTTCGTCGACCGTGAGGTCTTCGATCGAGTCGATGAACTCGGGGCGCCGAATTTCCGCGACAGGTACCGCGGTGAACGGCAGCACCTCGATCTGTGACCACGTTGATTCCAGCCACATGACGTCGCGATCCACGAGCCTGACGAGGCGTTCGGAGACAGCGAGCCCACCGGCGTTGGCGAACCGACGGACCAGTTCAGGGCCATCGGTGCTCGGACGGAGCCAGATCTCCCACCAGGTCTTCTGGCCCTCAGTCGGCGCACCCTCGGACTGCCACAGGTCACGAAGGACAGTTGTTCGGATACGAGCGATGTTCGCGACGAGCTCGTTGTTGCCTGGCCTACCGGTCTTCGTCTCCTTTCCCAGGTAGTCCTCAAAGAGCTTGAGGAACTGGGGGCGGTACTGGTCGCTGACCCAGACCGTGGCGAGTTCTGGACTGCCGGTGGCCTCGTCGGCCGGAAGCACGGACAGGAGCAGCCACTTCGGCTTCTTGTCCTCTGCCTTCCGATGGTTCGTCACCTGCTGCAGGCTGTCGACCTTGAGCGGGTAGGAGGCGTCGTCGCCCTCCAGGGTCACGATGGTCCCCAAGGCGCGCAACTCGTCCTCGTTGAGCTGTTCGTTGCGAGACTCATCGGCCGCCTCGAACGCCGACTGCAATTCGCCAAGGCGCCCGCGGCCGTGCCCGGCGCGATCCTCGACCGGCCGAATCTTTGGGTCGCCGCGACCTGGGCGGCGGAAGTCTTCGTTTGCCGAGCGATCTTCTACCAATAGGTGGCTGAGGTGCTCGCGACCATCAGCCAAGGCTCGCCGCCTGTCGTGACTTGAGGGCCACCTTCACGTCATCTGCCGTCACCCGCGTCCCGCCCGAAAGGATTACGCTCTTCGCCGCTGACTCCGCAGCGCGGACAAGATCGGCGTGAGAGAGACCGGTCATGTGATCGGCCAGCGACGGCCAGCGGATGCCCTTGGCAATCGACCCAAGACGACCGCGCATGACCGCAGCGGCCTGCTTCGAGTCTGGGAGTGCGTAGTCGAGCACCATGTCGAAACGGCGGAAGAGCGCCTTGTCCAAGATCGACCGATGGTTGGTGGCAGCGATGATGAGGCTTTCGCTGGAACTGTTCTCGAGGAATACGAGGAAAGAGTTCAGGATGCGCCGAGCCTCACCGACGTCGTTGCCTGCTCTGTCGCCGCCGAGGGCGTCGAACTCGTCGAACAGGTAGACCGCGCGCTGCGACTCGGCGGACTCGAAGATCACGCGAAGCTTGCTCGCGGTCTCGCCCATGAACTTGCTCATCAGGCTGTCCAAACGAATGGTCAGCAGTGGGAGCGATAGCTCATGCGCCAAGACGGCGGCCGTCATTGTCTTGCCTGTTCCAGGAGGGCCCTCGAACAGGAGGCGATGGGCAGGCTCGTAGCCGTGGTCGAGCAGGCTCTTGCGTTGCCGCTGCTCACTGAGGATGCGCTGGACCTGAACCGCTAGGTCCTCCGGAAGGACTAGCTCCTTCAGCGTGACCGTCGGATGAGAGGCGATGACGAGGTCCGACAGATCGCCTCGGGGCTGGGCGATCGAGGTGACCTTCGTCGGCCGCTCGGCGCGAGCACCCT
Organism: Nocardioides panacisoli; assembly: GCF_039537325.1. Lineage (GTDB taxonomy): Bacteria > Actinomycetota > Actinomycetes > Propionibacteriales > Nocardioidaceae > Nocardioides > Nocardioides panacisoli. The sequence continues at coordinate 25,557 of NZ_BAABAH010000024.1, read as the reverse complement.
CGACGGCAGTCTTGAGGTCTGCGGCGAGTCGATGGTGACCTTGCCGGGCAGCTTGGGCTGCAACCTGGAGCGCAACGGAGTAGAACGCCTCGTCGTCGCCGTTCCCGTGGCTTCGAACGAGCGCCTTGAAGTGTTCACCTGAGCCGGCCATGATCCACCTCCCGCCGTACGTCGCCTCGTCCCCTGAGTCTAGGACGAGCCGCCGTCAGAACCACGCCGAACCCGCGTGGTGGATCGGATCGGGGCGCCGTAGCCCCGGGAACAGGTGATTCGACCCGCTGGCAGAAACTGGCCTTAGCGTCCCCAACTCGGACCCGGACGGGTCAGCCGCCGTCGCGGATCGGTAGGACGAGGCCATGAATATCGCACTCGTCACCGCGTACGACGCCACCCTCGCCACCGCAGCCCCGGTCCCCGGCCTCCGCAGCCTCGGCTGGTCTGAATCCCCACCCCAGGGACTGTCCGACCTGGACCTCACCCGGATCACCGATGCCATCGCAGCCGGCCGCGCAGCGTCCACCCGAAGGACGTACGCCTGGCAGTGGGGACGCTTCGAACGCTGGTGCGCCGGACGGGGCATTACCGCGATGCCTGCCTCACCGGTCACTGTCTGCGCCTACCTCGCCGACTTCGCCGCCCAGGACGTCGCCGCTGGGACCATCGAGTGCGCCTGCGCCGCAATCGCCGCCGCCCACGAGACCGAAGGCGAGGTGAACCCGATCGCCGACCAGTCGGTCAAGGCCGTCCGGCGCGGTCTGCGTCGGACCCTGGGCACCGCACCGCGCCGCCAGTCCCGACCCTTGAGCACCGACGACATACGCCGCATGCTCGCCAACATCGACCGCGCGACGGCCCGCGGAGCCCGGGACGCCGCCCTCATCCTGGTCGGATTCGCCTCGGCGCTGCGCCGCTCTGAGCTCGCGGGCCTTGAGCTCGCCGACATCGAGCCCAAGCCCGAAGGCCTGCTCATCCGCGTCCGCAAGTCCAAGACCGACCCCGAAGCCCGCGGCCAGCTCGTCGGCGTCGCCGACGGTCGGCACGCCGAGACCGACCCCGTCACCGCCCTCGACGCCTGGCTCGCCCACCGAGGCACCTGGCCCGGACAGCTCTTCACCGGCTTCCACCATGACCGCATCGGCTCCCGCCCCTTCACCGGCAGCGGCCTGGCCCGAATGCTCAAGGAACGCGCCGCAGCAGCCGGCATCCCGTCCGAGCGCGTCAGCGGACACTCGCTCCGGGCCGGACACGCCACCACCGCCGCCCTCGCCGGGGTCGGACTCGACCGCATCGCCGCACAGACCCGGCACACCCGGATCTCCACCCTGGTCGAGCACTACATCCGACCCCTCGAAGCCATGCGGGTCACCTCCAGCCGCGACCTCGGCCTCTGAGCGCACAGTCAGGGGGTCGCGGTCAGCCGGCCGTCGGCGTCGCGGGTGTAGCCGAGACCCCGGCGTTATTGGCGTCGAGGAATCCCGCGATGTCACGCTCGGTTGCGTACGCCGCCACGTCGACGATACCGAAGTTGGCCACCACGGGGTCATCGGCCTGCGCGTTGGCCAGGGCGTTGGCAGTGGGCCCGCATCAGCCGCATTCGACGGAGAAGAAGAGCACCACGGTCGGCTGCCGCGGAATCTGAGGTGCCGCGGCGGCGGGTCACGGTCCAGACGACTGCCGCAACGAGCAGGGCGACCGCGGCGCCGAGTACCCAGGTGTTGCCCAGCCAGCCTCCGATGACACCCAGGGCGCCCGCTGCGATCAGTGCGGGCCCGGCGCAGCAGACCGCTGCGAACAGGGCCATCCCTGATCCGAGCAGCAACCCGGACGGTCCCGACCCGTCGGGCGGTCCCGGCGAATCGGACCTGTCGTTGTTCATGATGGCTAGTTCCTTGCTGGATGGTCGGCTGTGGTTGGTGGGCTTGGGGTGGCGGAGATCAGCAGCAGGGGTGCTTCGCGGTCGCGTTCGGGGTGGGTGTGGTTGCGGGGGCGACGCGGTCGAGCATCGTGGTGGTGAGATCGGTGGCCAGGCGGTAGGCATCGGCGACCGGGAGGATTTCGCCTCCCGGGTTTGCCTCCAGCCACGGCTGGGCGTCCTCGGCGGAGGTGAAGTAGTGGACCTGGTTGCAGAAGGATGAGCGGATCGAGCTCAGGTCCTCGGGGTTGACCAGGGACACGACCGCGGTGGCCGGCTCGACCGCGGTCACGCCGGTGGGGGTGGCGGTCACTCGGACCGTGCCGCCGCTGGTCGGGGAGGTCGACTCGATCGTCGCGGCCCTGTCGATGATGACGGGGAAGATCAGGGTGTCCAGGGCACACCAGGTGTAGAGCTCTTCCCCGGCCACGGTGAACCGGTGGCGGGTGGTCCGCAGCGTCAGGCCCTGGCCCACGACGTGGCCCTCGTCGTCGTACTCGGTCTCCGGCGTCGCCGCCAAGGCCGTGCGGGTGGCCTCCTCGGTGAGTCCGGCGGCGTCGGCGAGGTCGGTCACCGCGACCGGTTCTCCGGCCGCGAGCAGGCGCAGCAGCGGCACCAGCACGGCCGGGTCGAGCCCGGATTCGTTCGGGGAGACCAGCCGGTTGTTGAGGTCGTCGCTGAGAGAGGTCATCAGAATCCTTCCGGAAGTTTCGGGGTTGTTAGGAGGCGCAGCAGGAGAGCATGGAGACTTCGGTCGTGAAGGACTGGCAGGCGATCTTTATGCCCTCGGCCATGGTCAGATAGGGCGCCCATTGGTGCGCGACCTGATCGACGCTCATGCCGGCTTCGAGGAGGTAGACCCCGGCGGCGGCGAGCTCGCCGGCGTCCTTGGCGACCGCGGTCAGACCCAGGATCTGCCCGGTGGCGGCGTCGGCGACAATCTTGATGAAGCCGCGGGTGTCGCGGTTGACCAGTGCCCGGGGCACGTACTCCAGGGGTAGCACCCGGCAGTCACACGCGATACCGGCGGCCAGGACCTCGGCCTCGGTCATCCCGACCGAGCCGAGTGCGGGACTGGTGAACGTGACCCGGGGCAGGTGTCGGTAGTCGACCTCCCGGTCGGCGCCGGCGAAGGCGTTCTCGACGATCATCGTGCCGTGGGATGCCGCGACGTAGACGAACTCGCGGTGACCGGTGACATCCCCAGCAGCCCAGATCCGCGGGTTGGAGCTGGACAGCCGGTCATCGACCACCATCTCGCCCAGGTCCCCGGTCTTGACGTCGACCGCCTCCAGGTTCAGGCCGTGGGTGACCGGGCGCCGGCCCAGCGCGACCAGCAGCCGGGAGGCACGGAACTCCTGAGTTCCGCCCGAGACGGTGGCGGTGGCGACCACCTCGCCCGTGGTCTCGTCACGACGTACCGACGTGGCCGTGGCGCGGCGGACTACCCGGATGCCCTCGTCGGTGAACACCCCGATCAGCGCCTTGGACGCCTCCGGTTCCTCCCGCGAGGCCAGCCGGGACCGCACCAGCATGGTCACCTTCGAACCGAGCCGGGCGAAGAGCTGCGCCTGCTCCAGCGCCACGTACCCGCCGCCGAGTACCAGCAGCGACTCGGGCACCTCGTCGAGCTCCATCGCCGTGGTGGACGTCAGGTACTCGACCCCGCTGGGGTTCTCTGGTCCGGCCAGACCATCGATGGGCGGGATCCAGGGCTGCGACCCGGTGGCGACCAGGTAGTGGCCGGCCTCCACGGTCTCGGTGGTGCCATCGGTCCGCGCCACATCCAGCGCCGGGGCGTCGCCGGTGCCCGTGAAGGTCGCGTCACCCTGCACGATCGGCCAGCCGTAGGCCGCGGCCACGTCGGCGTATTTCTCAGCGCGCATCGACTCGACCAGGGCCTGCTTGCCAGCGATGAGGGCGGGCATGTCCACGTCCGCCGCCGAGGCGGCGATCCCCGGGAACCGGCCGGCATCACCCGCGACGTGCCGGACCTCGGCCGTAGCGAGCAGGGCCTTGGACGGAACGCACCCCGTGTTCACACACGTGCCACCCAAGGTGGCCCGCTCGATCATGACCACGGACCTGCCGAGCTTGGTGGCGTGGATGGCGGCAGCGAAGGCGGCGCCGCCGGACCCCACGATCGCGAGATCGACCTTCATGTCGGGCATATCAACGCCTCCCGGGGCTTGGTTCGGACTGGGTACGCGGCCATACTGGACCTTCCAGTGCAGGGGAAGGTCAAGCCGCATGAGGGACCAACGTCCATGAGGATCGGTGAACTCGCCGAGGCGACCGGCACGACGACCAAGACGCTGAGGTTCTACGAGGATCAGGGCCTACTCCCGGCCGCCGACCGAACCCCGTCGGGCTACCGCGACTACACCCCCGACATGCTGGGCCGACTCGACTTCATCCACCGCGGGCAAGCCGCCGGCCTCACGCTGGCCCAGATCAAGCAGATCCTCGGCATCCGCGACAGCGGCACGCCACCGTGCGGACACGTCAGCGACCTGCTCACCGAACGCCTCCGCGACCTCGATGCCCAGATCGCCCAGCTGGTCGATCTCCGCCGCACGATCGCCGAGCTCCACGACAACGCCGCACTGGCCGAGCCCGACACCTGCCCGCCCGACCAAGTGTGCCGCTACCTATGAGCCGGCAACAGCGATTCCGCACCACGGTCAGTGTCGACCAGCGCGGTCGCACCCTCGTACCGATCCCGTTCGATCCCGACCAGGTCTGGGGCTCGAAGACCCGCCACCCGGTCAACGGATCGGTGGATGGACGCGGAATGCGCGGTGTCATCGAGAAGCGAGCCGCAGGGCCGGTCATCGCGCTGGGGCCAGCCTGGTGCCGGGTCCCGCTTCCCGACGGCGCAACGATCGAAGTCGTGCTCGAACCCGAGGGGCCCCAACGCGCGGACCTCGCCCCAGACATCGCCCAAGCACTCGATGCTGCCCCCGAAGCGGCAGCCTCCTTCGACGCGCTCGCACAGTTCTACCGAACCAAGTGGCTCCGCTGGATCGACTCGACAAAACGCCAACCCGACCAACGCCCGGTCCGCATCGCAGAAATGATCAGCCTTCTCCAACAGGGACTCAAAGAGCGGCCCTGAGGCTCGGCCATCGCCCTGCATGAGAGCGGACCCGCTGTCAGTGCGGCAACTTTGAGAGCCGGGCGCCGACGTGAGCGGGCGGCCTTAGGCCAGGTCCTGGTCTCGCTTCCACTGCGCCGTGGCTGAACTCTTGTGGTGAATCCCGAACAGCCTGGCGGGGAACCACCACTTGACCGCCCGACCGACCGCGGTACGGCGGCACCAGCAGTCGGCGTCGCATCCACACTCGCGGTTGCGAGGGTTGTGGATACGCTGCATCACAGTGCGGCTCACAATGGTGAGTCTAGGTCGCGCACGTTGAGGGCAAGGAGGACGCACACTTCGGCCGCATCCTCGCCGCCTACGGGGGCGTCTTCATCGCCGGCTCACTCGCCTGGGGATGGCGATGGACGGCTTCAAGCCCGACCGCTACGACGTCATCGGTGCTCTCGTCTGCCTCGCCGGCGTCAGCGTGATCATGTACGCGCCGGGACCCTAGGATTCGAACCAGCGGCCACGAACCGGCCACGAACAGTCGGCCACGATCCCATGCCACCCCGTTACAATCCGAAGTGGACTGTGAGGTCTTCCCGTGTAAACCCGAGGAGATCCGCGATCTTCCAAGCCACTCCGTAGCGTCCGATCTCGCCCAGAGGTCGCAGGTTCAAATCCTGCCCCCGCTACCAAGCCCAGGCCCGGGATTCAGAGCGAATCCCGGGCCTGAGTGTTTGTGAAGACCGATCGCCTGGCGATCGTTCGCAGGGTGCCCGGGCCCGGACGGGAGGCGAACGTGCAGGGTTCGTGAAGATCGTGTGCGACCGAGGTCGACACCCAGAGTGTCTGGATAGCGTGCTCGCATGAACGCCGAGGCCAGGTACATGGCAGAGATCGACGCGGCTCTGCGGGTCCGCGGCCGACGCCGGAGGCGGTTCGTCGCCGAGTGCCGTGAGCATCTTGCGGCTGCGAGCGCTGTCCGTGGTCCTGACGAAGCCGTACGGCGCTTCGGGACGGTTGCGGAGAGGGTTCGAGACTTCGAGCTGGAGGTCGCCGTAGGGGGTTCCCGAGCCGCCACCGTCCTGACGGCAGCCGCTGTGCTCGCTGTCGGAGCCTCGACACTGATGATGATCCAGGCAGCGGATCCCGGCGTCTCGGCACCGCCGGGGTGGGCGGTCCTGTTCTTCGCATCGGCGCAGACCACCGCGGTCGCGGTTCTCCTCGCGGGACTGCGTGCGGTTGCGATGCGCGACGAGGGCGGCACCCCCGCTGACGTGATGCTGCTGTGTCGTCGGAACTCGGTGGCTCTGGGGTTCGCCTTGGTCACGATGTTCGCGGCCGGGGGCGGCGTCACCGGGAGCACGGACGTGTGGCGGATCCTGCTCGGGCCAGCGACGGCAGCCATCGCCTCGATCGCTCTCGTCCGGGCCGCCCGCCTGGCGCGGCCGCACCGCCAGGATCGGGCGCGCACCGTCCGTGCGCCGCTGGACGACCTCACCCGGCTTGCCCGCCGGACGGCCGGCGATCGTCCGGCTCGGGGTCGGCTCTCACGACCGAGCGTGATCCTGGTGGCGACGACGCTCGTTGCTGCAGGCGGGGCGTTCTGGTGGAACCACCTCGACCACGGCACGACGGCTGGCTCGGGCGTGGCAGCCGGGATCGAGTCGGCATGCGTGCTCGCCGGATTCGCTCTCCTCGGGCCGGTCCTGGGCCCGCATGCGGCGCCCATCCGCCGGCGCCACGCCCTGCGGCGAACCTCCGGCTGAGGCCCGGGACCGGTTTCTGCAGGTTTCCCGCGCCGCGATCCGGACCGTGCCATGATCCGAGCTTCAGGCCGATCATGGGGAACGGATGGACATGGCGATTCCGAGCGCGCCCGCGCAAGACGGGCTGCCGAGCGGGACCGACATCGTGGAGCGCCTGGCCGAGTGGGCCGAGACCCAGCCCGATCGGCTCCTGTACGTCGAGCTCCTCGACGGCGTCGCCGAGTCGGCCCGGCTGACGGCCGCCGAGCTGGAGACGCAGGCAGCGCAGCTCGCCGGCCTCCTCGAGGCGAAAGAGCTTCACCCGGGAGACGTCGTCCTGCTCATCGCCACCCGGCCGGCCGAGTTCCTCGTCGGTCTCTTCGGCTGCATGTGGGCCGGCGTCATCGCCGCCCCCATCTCCTTCCCCCGTCGGCCGGACCACCTGCACAGCCGGCTGGAGCCGGTGCGGGCGAACGCGGGAGCGGTGGCCGTCGTCGCCGCGACGCCCCAGGGACCCGCCGAGGTGGCCGTGCTCGAGAAGCTCACCGAGGGCAACCTGCCCGTGGTCCACCTGAAGGACGCGGCCTCGGCGGATCCGGTCCCGCCGGCCGCCGAGCGCGAGATCGCCTACCTGCAGTACACCTCCGGCTCGACGAGCGAGCCCCGCGGTGTCACTGTCACCCACGCCAACCTGGCCGCCAACCTGGAGGTGTCCCGCGAGGTCCTGGCGATGACGCCCGACTCGGTGAACGTCTCCTGGTGTCCCCTCACGCACGACATGGGCCTGGTCACCGGGGCGCTGACGTCGGTGTGGCTCGGGATGAAGTCCGTGATCATGCCGCCGAGCGCGTTCATCCGCCGTCCGCTGACCTGGCTGCGAGCGGTCGACCGCTACCGCGGCACCCACTCGTGCTCCCCGAATTTCGGGTTCGACCTCTGCGTCGACCGCTCGACGCCCGAGGAGCGAGCGGCCCTCGACCTCTCCAGTGCCGTCACCTTCATCAACGGTGCCGAGCCCGTCCGCCGGCGTACCCGCGACCGGTTCCTCGAGGCGTTCGCTCCGAGCGGGTTCCCGCCGGGCGCGCACTGCCCGGGCTACGGACTGGCGGAGGCGACCGTCGTGGTCTCCGCAACCCCGCCGGGCGACCCCGGCACGGTCCTGTGGGTCGACGCCGACGCCCTCGAGAAGCACCAGCTCGTGCTGCGGGAGGAGGGCGAGCCCGACGTACGGGAGCTGTGCACGGACGGCGTCCTCGGCAGCGGGTACGACGCGCGCATCGTCGACCCCGACACCTTCATCGAGTCCGAGCCGCACGCGGTCGGGGAGCTCTGGTTGCGCGGACCGAGCGTCAGCCCCGGGTACTGGCGCCGGGAGGAAGCGACGAAGGAGGCCTTCGGCGCCCACCTCGCGGACGGGACCGGCCCCTACCTCCGGACCGGCGACCTCGCGTTCCTCCACGACGGCGCGGTCGTCATCTGCGGTCGTGCCAAGGACCTGATCGTGATCCGCGGCCGGAACATCTACCCGCAGGACATCGAGCAGAGCACCGAGCTCGCCCACGAGGCGCTCCGACTGGGCGGGAGCGCCGCGTTCGCGGTGGAGGGCGAGTCGGGAGCGGAGCTCGAGAGCCTCGTGCTGGTGAGCGAGGTCGACGGCGAGCCGGACGAGCGCGAGGTGGCAGCAGCGATCAGGAGCGTGGTGCTCCGCGAGTACGACCTGCACGTGAGCGACGTGCTCCTGGTGCCGCCCTACAGCGTGCCGAAGACCTCCAGCGGGAAGAAGCAGCGCTCGGCGAGCAAACGGCTCTGGCAGTCGGCGCGCGCGCACTCCTGACGTCTCCGGCGACAATGGGCGGATGAGGCTCCAGGAGTTCCCCCGCCATCCGCTCACGTTCGGGCCGAGCCCCGTCCACCGCCTGACCCGGCTGACGGACCACCTCGGCGGCGCGGACATCTGGGCCAAGCGCGAGGACGTCAGCAGCGGCCTGGCGTTCGGCGGCAACAAGGTGCGCAAGCTGGAGTACATCGTCCCCGACGTCCTGGCGAGCGGTGCGGACACGATCGTCTCCATCGGAGGCGTGCAGTCCAACCACACCCGGCAGGTCGCCGCCGTCGCCGCCCACCTGGGTCTCAAGGCGCGTCTCGTCCAGGAGCACTGGGTGCCGTGGGACGACCCGGTCAACGAGAAGGTCGGCAACATCCTGCTCTCGCGGATGATGGGCGCCGAGGTCCGGCTGGACCCGTCGGGGTTCGACATCGGCATCCGCAGGTCGTGGGAGGACGCCTTGCGGGAGGTGGAGGAGGCCGGCGGCAAGCCGTACCCGATCCCGGCGGGCGCGAGCGAGCACCCGCTCGGCGGGCTGGGCTTCGCGAACTGGGCCTTCGAGGTCGCCGAGCAGGAGAAGGCGCTCGGCGTGCACTTCGACACGATCATCGTCTGCACCGTGACCGGCTCGACCCACGCCGGGATGATCGCCGGCTTCGCCGCGCTCGAGGAGGCGACCGGCGTACGCCGCCGGGTGCTGGGCATCGACGCGTCCGCGACGCTCGCGAAGACCACGGACCAGGTGGCGCGGATCGCGCGGCACACCGCCGAGCTGATCGAGCTCGGCCGAGACCTGCGCGACGACGAGATCCAGGTGCTGGAGGGCTGGGCCGGCGACCTCTACGGCATCCCGGTCGACTCGACGATGGAGGCGATGCGGCTCGGCGCTCGGCTCGAGGCGATGATCACCGACCCCGTCTACGAGGGCAAGTCGCTCGCGGGCCTGATCGACCTGGTCACCAGTGCGGAGATCCCGCGTGACTCCACGGTGCTCTACGCGCACCTCGGCGGGCAGCCGGCGTTGAACGCCTACCACTCGCTCTGGGCCTGATCCGGGTCAAGCGGCCGAGGTGCCCCGCTCCGCCTGGAGTACGGCGACCAGCTGCTCGACGGACATCGGGCGGTGGAGCAGGTAGCCCTGCACGTAGAGGCCCTCGCCGGGTGCGATCTCCGCGAGCTGCGACTCCCGCTCGATGCCCTCGACGACGACGTCGATGCCCAGCGCCCGGCCCATCAGCGTCACCGAGCGGAGCAGGGCGCAGGCCCGCTCGTCGGTGTCGATGGTCGTGGCGAGCGAGCCGTCGGTCTTGACGATCTGGACGGGCAGCTGCTGGAGGTAGCTCACCGAGGAGAAGCCGACGCCGAAGTCGTCGATCGCGAAGCTGACGCCCATCGCGCCGATCGCGTGCATCGCGGCGAGCACGCCCTCATCGGCGAGGATGCCCTCCCGCTCGGTGATCTCCAGCACCAGCTTGCTGCTCCCCATCGCGGTCACGGTGCTGCCGATCCGCTCGACGAAGGAGGGGTCGCGCAGCTGCTGGGCGGAGATGTTCACGCCGATCGTGACCGTGCCCGGGACCGTCCGGCGCAGGACCGCGGCGTCCTCCCTGACCTTGGCCAGCACGACGTCGCCCAGGCCGATGATCAGCCCGGCGTCCTCGGCGAGCCGGATGAACACGTCGGGGGAGACCGCGCGACCGTTGCGGTCCCAGCGGGCCAGCGCCTCCACCCCGATCGTCAGCCCGCTCGCCGTGGCCACGACCGGCTGGTAGACCACGTCGATCCGCGACTCGGCGATCGCGCGGCGCAGGTCCTCGACCATTACCAGCCGCTCCATCCGCGACTCGCCGAGGGTGTGCTGGTAGGGCACCAGGCAGTCCTTGCCGCGGGCCTTGGCCTCGTACATCGCCAGGTCCGCCTTGCCGAGGAGGCCCTCGCCGGTGTCGCGGCTGTCGGCGTACGCCAGGCCGGCGCTGGCGCTCAGCGGCATCAGCTGCCCGGCGACGACGACCCCTTCGCGGATGGTGGCGAGCACGCGCTCGCTCATCGTCACGACGGAGCGGAGGTCGACGTCCTCGAGGAGCACCGCGAACTCGTCGCCGCCCAGGCGGGCCGCGGTGTCGGTGTCCCGGATGCACCGGCGGATCCGGCCGGCGACCTCGACGAGCACGTCGTCCCCGGCCGCGTGGCCGAAGCGGTCGTTGACCGGCTTGAAGCCGTCGAGGTCGACAAAGAGCAGGGCGACCGAGGTGCCCTGCTGCCGCGCCCGGGTCAGCGCCTGGTCGGTGCGGTCGAGCAGGATGCCGCGGTTCGGGAGGTCCGTGAGCGGGTCGTGCCGCGCGACGTGCACCTTCTCCCGGGTGATCGCGAGCCGGGCGAGCGCGTCGGACGCGACCGCGGCGAGCGCCTGCAGCGCGTGCCGGTCGGCGTCGACCGTGGAGCGAGCGCGCTCCATCGCCCTCGCGACGATCCACCGGCGCCCGTCGCCGTCGTCGAACTCGGCGCCGACCTCGCCGGGCCTGGGACGGCGGGAGCGGAGCTCGACGTCCTCGAGCCGCAGCAGCCGGGCCGCGTCCTCGACCACCGCGCGCTCCACCTGCTCGCGGTCGGTCAGGGTCTGGGCGCGGACCGCGGCGTCGAAGAGGACGGAGAGGCGGCGCGCGTTCTCACGCCCGCGGGTCAGCGCCCGGGTCGCGACCAGGAGGGTCACCAGGGGGACGGCGAGCAGCACCAGCATCCACGCCGGGGCGGTGCGCTGTACGACCGCGGCGAGGTAGCCGAGCGTGTCGAACGGCACGAAGCAGCCGACCGCGAGCAGGCTGCCCGGCTGCAGCAGCTGGCGACGTACGCGGCTTCCCGAGCGGAGCGACACGGTCACGGCCGACAGGACGTAGTCGGTCGCGAAGTACGTCGCCGCGGCCACCGCGACGGCGGCGAGCTCGCGCGGCGTGTCCAGGGCGGTGCCGCGGAAGGTCGTGAGCGCGACCGAGGTCATCCATCCGGCGACGATCCCGACGCCGATGTTGAAGAGCTTCGCACTCGGTCTCTTCGCGGACGTCAGCTGGGTGAGCAGGACACCCGCGCCCCAGGCGACCAGGGCGTCGTGGATGTCCAGCGTGCACAGCAGGAACATCAGGATGCTGGAGTCGAAGCCCACCTCGATGCCGCCGTCGCGGGTCTCCAGGATGATCGGGAACCGGGCGACGACCAGGATCAGCGGGATGCCGGCGAGGGCCTGCCAGGGCATGTCGAAGCTGTCCCGGGCGGCGGCCGTCACGGCGGCGGAGAGGACGACCGCAGCCACGGTGCAGACGGCGAGGTCGAACCACCAGCTGTTCCACGTGCGGAATCGGGCCAGCAGGGCGGTCATGAGGACTCTCGGGTGCGTCTGAGCAGGACTTCTCAAGTATCGGAACGCTGCGGCTCCGGTTCGGCTCTTTCGCTTTACTCGGGCCGTTCGGTCGGTCCGGATCCCCCCGAAGGACTATGCCGCCGCGTCAGGCGAGCGGGGTGTCGTCCAGCGCCTGCTCGAGGTCGCCGGGGGTGTCGAAGATCGCGACCGCCCCGGCGTCCCTCAGCTCGTCGTCGCCGAAGCCCCCGGAGCGTACGACGATCGCCGGCATCCCGGCCCGCTTCGCCGCCTCGACGTCCCACACGGCGTCGCCGACCATGACGCTGGCGGTGTCCGCCGCGACGCCGAGCTTCTCGAGCGCGACCTGCAGCAGGTCCGGCTCCGGCTTGGAGGAGTCCACGTCGTCGCTGGAGGTCCAGGCGTCGGCCAGCTCGCGGGCGTCGAGCAGGTCGAGGGCGAAGTCCACGTGCCGCTGCTGGCCCGAGCTGGCGAGCACCAGCGGGTGACCGCGCTCCTTGATGGCGACGAGCAGGTCGCGGGCACCCGGCAGCGGCGAGATCTCGTCGAGCAGCGCATCGGCCTCCTTGCCCTGCTGCTCGCGGGCCTGCTCGCCGATCCGCCGCTCGAGGTCCTCACCGCCGAGGGTCTCGACGATCTTGTCCCCGCCCATCCCGATCAGCCGGTGCAGCCGCCACACCGGGAACGTCTCGCCGACCGAGCGAAGCGCGCGGTACCACGCGAGCGCGTGGTGGTAGTTGGAGTCGACGAGGGTCCCGTCGACGTCGAGCACCGCGATCGTGGGGTCAGCCATGCCGTTGAGGTACCCCGATGACCCCGCCGCCAGTCACGCTCACGCAGGCTCCTTGGCCCCGAACGGCGCCAGGTGGGGGCGGAGCTCCTCGGCCCAGGCGAGGTAGCCGGCGGGTGTGAGGTGGAGGTTGTCGCGGGCGTACTCCGCACGGATCGCGCCGTCGTCGGCCGCGAACCTCGGCCACAGGTCGACGTACGTCGCGCCGTGGCGGGCCGCCGCGTCGGCGTACCGCGCGTTGAGCTCGCGGATCCGCGGCGCGAAGTACGCGGTGCGGGGGAGGACCGGGTTCACCAGCAGCGTCGCGGCCGGCGCCCGGTCGCGGATCCGCCGGACGATCTCCTCCAGCCGAGCGGCGATCTGGGCTGTCTCGCGGAAGCGCCGGGGCCCGTGCAGGTCGTTGGTGCCGATCATCAGCGAGACCGCGACCGGCGCGTTGATCGCGGCGTCGACGCGCTCGAGCAGGTCGTAGGTCGCCTCGCCGCCGATCCCGCGGTTCGACGTCGCGAGCTCGGGGAACAGGTCGCCCCACAGGCCGCCCTCGGTGATGCTGTCGCCGATGAAGAGCACCCGGCCCGGCGGCACCGGCACCGCGTCGAAGTACCGCCGGCGCCCGGCGCCCATCCGCGACTTCACGGTGGAGCGGAGCACGGGGACGAGCACGCTGTAGATCCGGTCGGAGTTCAACCGACACCCCTGTCTCTCGTGGGAGCTGCGCGAGCAGGCGCGGGTCATCCTGCCACGGCAGCCCCGTCGCACCCCGTCTCGGACGCTAGTCTTGGACGCATGCCCCGCGTATCGGCCGACACCCGTCGCGACCTGCTCGTCGAGGCGGCCATCCGGGTGATGGTGCGCGACGGCGTCGCGAAGGCGACGGTCCGCTCGATCGTCGCCGAGGCGGAGATGCCGCTGGGCGTCTTCCACTACTGCTTCCGCTCCAAGGAGGAGCTGCTCAACCAGGTGATCGAGACGATCGCCGGGCACACCGTCGAGCCCGCTCTCGACGAGCTGCGCCGCCCGGGCACGCTGCAGGAGCGGCTGGACGGAGCGGTCAACGCCTACTGGCGGCACGTGGTCGCGAACCCGGACGAGCACCGGGTGACCTACGAGCTCACGTCCTACGCCGTTCGGCAGGCCGGCCTGGAGCACATGGCACGGACGCAGTACGAGAAGTACATCGAGTCGTTCACCGCGGTGCTCGACCTGCTGGCCTCGGGCGCCGGGGTGACCTGGCGCGTGCCGGTCCCGGTGCTGTCGCGCTACCTGACCGCCATGGTCGACGGGGTGACGCTGCTGTGGCTCAACGAGGGCGGGGACGACCGGCTCGCGCGCCAGGCGCTCGACTGCGCGGTCACCTACCTGCTCGACCAGGCCGAGCCGGTCTCCTAGCGCGCGGCGCGCAGCCGGGCGCGCGCTACCGTGGGAGCAGCCAGATCAGATGGCGCTCCCCAGACCCCGGCAGCGCGTGCAGTGCGCGGAGGGGACATGGTTCGAGGAGCATCGCGGGACCGTCCGGAGTCGAGCGACGACGACGTCGTCTCCGGTCACCTGTCCCGGTCCGCGCGCGGCGACAAGGGCGGGCTCGCCGACCTCTACGACGAGACGTCGGAACGCGTGCTGGGGCTGGTCCTCCAGGTGGTCCGCGATCGAGCGCTCGCCGAGGAGATCACCCGGGACGTGTACCTGGAGGTGTGGAGAACGGCGGTCCGGTACGACGGATCGACGGGGTCCGGGATGTCCTGGCTGATGATGACGGCCCATCGGCGCGCCGTCGACCGGCTTCGCGCGACCGAGCGCGGTCGCGACGACCGCTGTGCTGACCTCGCGACCGATCCGTCCGACGCAGCCGGGGGTGCCGACGTGGCCGCCGTCCAACGACGGGTGGTCGACCTTGCCTACTTCGGCGGATGCACCGACGCCGAGATCGCTCAGGCCACCGGAGTATCGCTCAGCACGGCGAGGGCCTGGATCCGGGACGGCCTGGTCGGTCTGCGCGACCGGGGCTAGGTCGGATCGACGGGGCGACGGAGCGGTCCGTCAGGTCACATCGAGCCGCTCGCCGCCGCGATGGCGACGCCGAGGAGGACGAGAGCGACCAGGGAGACCACGATGATGTAGGTCCGGTGGGCTCGGAGCCCGTTGCCGTCCCGGTGACCGTGCGTCAGGTCCTCCGCGGTGGCGCCCGCGTGCGAGGCGAGCTGAACGTCGGTGAGCAGGTGTCGCCGCCTGGTCGTGGTGGGCACGTCGTGTTCCATGTCGGGCCTGGCCCTTCGGTGGTCGGTCGTCCTCGAGCGACGGGTCGTCGCGAGTTCGCACAGGTGATTCGGAGCCGACCGAGGATCGGCTTGTCCTAGCGAGCCGCGAGCAGCCGCCGGAACCAGTGGAAGGACTCCTTCGGGGTCCGCGCGAGCGTGTCGTAGTCGACGTGGACCAGCCCGAACCGCTCGGCGTACCCCTCGGCCCACTCGAAGTTGTCCAGCAGGGACCAGGCGAAGTAGCCGCGTACGTCGACGCCGGCCGCGATCGCGTCGGCGACCGCCCGGAGGTGCGCGTCGTGGTAGTCGATGCGCGCCTGGTCCGCCACCCGGCCGTCGGCGCCGACGACGTCGTGGAAGGAGCAGCCGCTCTCGGTGACGTAGAGCGGCGGCAGCGCGTCGCCGTACCGGTCGCGCAGGGCCACCAGCATCTCCCGCAGCCCGTCGGGGACGATCGCCCAGCCGAAGTCGGTGGTCGGGACGTCCGGGATCTGCATCGGCTCGAAGGGGAGACCGGCAGCGACGGCGCCCTCGAGGGCCGGCGAACCGGCGCCACCGCGGCCCGGCGCGCCGACGAGGACGGGCTGGTAGTAGTTGACGCCGTACCAGTCCAGGGGGGCGGAGATCACTGCCAGGTCCTCGGCGACCGGGCCGGGCATCGCGTCCGCGAAGCCCTCGGGGTAGGCGCCGCGGAGGACGGGGTCGGCGAAGAGCCAGTTGGTGAGGGTGCCGAGGAGGTCGGCGGCGTCGCGGTCGGCGGGGTCGGCGGACGCAGCCCACGCGGGCTGGTGGTTGCTGGCGATGCCGATCCGGTCGACACCGGCGCCGCGGAGCGCCTCGACCGCGAGCCCGTGCCCGAGCAGCAGGTGGTGGACGACCGGCAGCGCGTCGAACCCCAGCGCCAGCCCGGGAGCGTGGGTGCCGAGCGCGTGCCCGAACATCGTGACGACGACCGGCTCGTTGAGGGGCATCCACAAGCCCACGCGGTCGCCGAGCCGGCGCGCGACCAGATCGGCGTACTCCGCCAGCCGGTGCGAGGTGTCGCGGGACAGCCAGCCGCCGGCGTCCTGCAGCGCCTGCGGGAGGTCCCAGTGGTAGAGCGTCGCGGCCGGGGTGATGCCCGCGGCGAGCAGCTCGTCGACGAGCCGGTCGTAGAAGTCGAGGCCCTCGGCGTTGGCCGGCCCGGACCCGTCCGGCTGGATGCGCGGCCAGGCGACGGAGAACCGGTAGACGTCGACGCCGAGCTGTGCCATCAGCCCGACGTCCTCCGCGTGGCGGTGGTAGTGGTCGCACGCGACGGCAGCGGTGTCGCCGTTGCGGATCCGGCCCGGCTCGGCGCAGAACGTGTCCCAGATGGACCTGCCGCGACCGCCCTCGTCGACGGCGCCCTCCACCTGGTAGGCCGCGGTCGCGACGCCGTAGGTGAAGTCCGCCGGGAGGACCGGGAAGTCCGTCATCGGGCCGCCCCGGTCCGCGGCCGGAACTGGGTCGCCATCAGGATGAGGACCGGCGCGACCAGCAGCGGCGGCAGGAACATCGCCCGGTGGCTGATCAGCTCGGCGACGAGCGCGATGCCCAGGGCGGCGACGAGGTAGCCGACGTAGTTGGAGACGTTCACGCGGGCCAGCGCCTGGCCCCCGCCCCCGTCGAGGTGCCCGGCGGCGACCATCGAGAGCGGGGGAACCATGGCGACGCCGGCGCCGAGCACACCGAAGCCGACGACGGCGAGCCCGACCGTCGGGGCGGCGACGATGAGGACCAGCGCGAGAACAGCGACCGCGCCGCTGGCGCGGATCGTGGTGACGGCGCCGAACCGGCGCACCACGGCGTCGCCGAACAGCCGGGTCAGCAGGAGCAGCGCCTGGTAGGCGGTGAACGCGAGCGGCCCAGCGCTGTCGGAGGCGTGCAGTCCGTCGGTGAGGTAGATGCCGCCCCACGCGGAGGTGGAGGCGTCGAGGAACCACATCGCGAAGGTCGGTACGGCGAGCAGCAGCACCGGCCACCACGGGACGGTGACGTGCACGGCCTCCGCGATGGTCTCGGCGTGGCCGTCGACCGGGTCGTGCCGCAGCAGGTTCCGGCAGAGCACGGCATTGAGCACCACCGCAGCGACGGCGACGGCGAGCAGCGAGGGCAGCAGCGCCCAGTCGAGCTCGAGCGTGATCGTCGCGTAGACCCCGCCGACCACGGCGCCGGCGCTCCACATGCCGTGGAAGCCGACCATGATGCTCCGGCCGTAGAGGTCCTGGACGCCGACGCCCTGCATGTTCGTGGTGGCGTCGATGGCGCCGACGCACAGGCCGTAGCCGCAGCACGTCGCGACCAGGACGGGCAGGTCGCCGGAGACCGCGATGAGGACGACGAACCCGGCCGAGGCGGCAAGGGTCAGGCGCAGGACGACGCCGCTGCCGAACCGGGCCGAGGCGTAGCCCGCGATGACGCTGCCGACCGCGGATGCGACCGCGACCGCGCCGAGGACGGCGAGCACCTCGTAGTCGGAGAGGTCGAACCGGTCCTTGATCGTCGGCAGCCGGGTGATGAGCGACGCGAAGAGCAACCCCTGGATCCCGAAGCCCGCGAAGGTGGACACGCGGGCGGCGCGGTGCGCCGTGGTCACGGCGGGCAGCGCCGGTGCGGTGCTCACAGGAACGCCTTCCCCTCCCCGCGGTAGGTGCGCACGGCACCGACCACGGCTGCATCGTCGACGAGGTGCAGCTCGTCCACACGCTCGCACAGCTCGCCGGCCTTCGCATGGCGGAACCACACCCGGTCGCCGACCCGGAGGCGGGCGACGGCGTCGCCGGTGAGCGGGGTCTGCACCTCGCCGGCGCCCTCGGTCGGCACGAGCCGGAGCCCGGCGGGCCAGACCGGCGTGGGGAGCCGGTCCTTGCCGGTGGGGCCGGACGCGACCCAGCCGCCGCCGAGCACGGTGGCGTGGCGGGGCGAGGGTCGCCGTACGACCGGGAGCACGAAGTAGGCCGCGGGCTGCGGACGGAAGCGCGTGTAGTGGTCGAACAGCCGCGGCGCGAACAGCCCGGACCCAGCGGCCGCCTCGGTGACGGCTTCCTCGGCGCAGGTCGACTCGAGGCTGCCGGTGCCGCCGCCGTTGACGAACTCGAGCGGCGCGACCGCGCGCACGGCCGCGACCGCCTCGGCACGGCGCTCGGCGAGCTCCGCGGCGGAGGTGCGCTGGACCGCCCGTACGGCGAACCGCGACGGAGAGGGCTGGTTGTCGCCGAGCCCGGCGATCTGGCCCTCGTAGGCCATCATCCCGACCAGCCGGAACCGCGGGTGCGCGACGATCGTCCGGGCGAGTGCGGCCGCCTGGCCGGGCGTGTGCACGGGGGAGCGGCGCGCGCCGAGGTGCACCCGGCCGCCGGCCAGCCGCAGCGAGGCGTCCAGCTCGATCGCGACCCGGACGGGTGGGCCGTCCGGGCCGACGACGGCCGCGGTGAGGTCCAGCAGCTCGGCGCTGTCGACCATCAGCGTGACCCGGGAGGCGAGCCGCTCGTCGGTCGCGAGGCGGCGAAGGGTCTGCCGGTCGACCGTGGGATATCCGACCACGACGTCGTCGACGGTCTCCGCCAGCCACAGCGCCTCCGGGAGGGTGAACGCGAGCACGCCCTCGTAGCCGGGCAGGGCCAGCACGTCCTCGACGATCTCGCGGACGCGGATCGACTTGCTCGCCACGCGGATCGGCTTGCCGCCCGCGCGGCGGACCAGGTCGGCCGCGTTGGCCCGCAGCGCCGCGACGTCCAGGACGCCGTACGGCGGCTCGAGCGCCTCCGTGGCTGCGGTCAGCTCGTCGAACGTGGCGCGGACACGGGTGCCGGCGCGCTCGGCGAGGACGCTCATGACCGTGCCTCGGGGGCCTCGGGGACCGGGCCGAGGACCCGGTCGAGGTAGGGGTTCGCGAAGACGCCGGTCGGGTCGAGCCGGTCGCGGAGGCCGACGAAGTCGTCGAACCGCTTGTAGCGCCCGCGGAGCGCGTCGGCGTCGAGCCGGTGGATCTTGCCCCAGTGCGGGCGACCTTCAGCGGCGCCGAGGACGTCCTCGCAGAGGGAGAAGAAGGACTGGTGGGGCATCCGGTGGTACTGGTGGAAGGAGATCGGCACGACGTCGCGCTCGTGCGCGACCGACAGCGGGATGTCGTCGGCCCGCACGTGGCGCACCTCGAACGGGAAGGACACCTTCTCGTCGCTCGCGTCGATGCGCCGCCTCAGCTCGCGCAGGCAGTCGACGGCGGCCGCGCGCGGGACGGCGTACTCGCCCTCCTTGAAGCGGACGTTGCGCTCGGAGGCGAAGACGTTCGGGGCGAGGTCGGTGAACTCGCGGGCGCCCAGGGACTTCGTGACCAGGCGGGTGATCGCGGGGACCGTGCGTGGCGCGGCGGTGCCGAACCGCAGCAGGGCGTCGAAGCCGAGATTGGTGATGATCTTGTCGTCGATGGCGCGGGTGAGCCGGCTCATCGGCGCGAGCTCGGTGTCGCCCGGCAGCCGCTGGAACCGGCGGGTGATCGCGGTCGAGGTGTGCGGGAACCAGAAGAACTCGAAGTGGTCGTTCTCGTCGACCAGCTCGTCGAAGCGCTCGAGCACCTCGTCCACGGGCATCGGCGCGTCGACGACCCGCAGGGCGTAGAGCGGCACGCACTGCAGGGTCACCTTCGTGATCACGCCGAAGGCCCCGAGCGACGTACGGGCAGCCTCGAACAGCTCGGCGTTCTCGCTCGGGGAGCACTCGACGACGCTGCCGTCGGCGAGCACCAGCTCGAGCGCGCGGACCTGGGTGGAGATCGTGCCGAAGTGCCTGCTCGAGCCGTGCGTGCCGGTCGCGATCGCGCCGGCGATCGTCTGCCGGTCGATGTCGCCGAGGATCTCCATCGCCAGCCCGTGCCGGAGCAGGACCGGGTTCAGGCGGTACAACGGGATGCCGGCCTCGACCCGGACCACCCCGGTGTCGCGGTCGATCGCGAGCACGCCGTCCAGGGCGTCGGGCCGCAGCTGGACACCCGGCGCGACGGCTGCGCCGGAGAACGAGTGCCCGGAGCCGATCGCGCGGACGGTCAGGCCGTCCCGTACGGCGTCGGTGACCGCCGCGGCCACGTCCCCGGCCGAGCGCGGCGTCAGCACCCGGGCCGGGCGGGCCTCCTCGGTGCGGGCCCAGTTCCGCCACGGGGGAGGCGTCTTCTCCGGCATGGCGTGCTCCTGACGGTCCTCGCTCGTTGGGCGGTGCAGCGCACGTCCCCCGGCTGGGACGGACGACTTGGACAACCGTACAATATCGAGTGACCCTCGTCACCGGGCGAGGCACCACAGCTCCGCGGGGGTGGGCGATGGCAGCGTCGTGGCAGGTCGGGCGCGGGATCGCCGACATCACGGGGGAGCCCGCCGACTGCGGGATGCTCGGCTACGGCAAGGCCGACCAGCGCACGCACGGCATCCACCTCCGGCAGCGCTGCCGCTCGTTCGTGCTCGACGACGGGGCGCGGCGGGTGCTGCTCGTCGTGGCGGAGCTGCCGCTCCCGATGCAGAGCGTCACGGACGAGGTGCTGCGCCGCCTCGCCGAGACCTTCGGCGACACCTACACCGAGCAGAACACCCTGATCACGGTGACCCACACGCACTCGGGCCCGGGCGGCTACTGCGGGCACCTGGTCTACAACGCGACGACGAGCGGGTTCCGGCCGGCGACGTTCGGTGCGATCGTCGACGGCATCATCGAGTCGGTGGAGGCCGCGCACCGGGACGTCGCGCCCGCGGAGCTCGCGCTCGGCCACGGCGCGCTGCGGGACGCGAGCGTCAACCGGTCCCGATCGGCCTTCGAGCGGAACCCGTTCGAGGACCGCGAGGTGTTCCCGGACGCCATCGACCCGCAGACCACGCTGCTGCGGGTGGTGCGGGACGGCCGCCCCGTGGCCGCGATCAACTTCTTCGCCACCCACGGCACCAGCATGAGCAACCGCAACCTGCTGATCTCCAGCGACAACAAGGGCTACGCGGCCTACCACTGGGAGCGGCTGGTCGAGGACGAGAACTACCTCGCCGGTGAGGAGCCCGGCTTCGTCGCGGCCTTCGCGCAGACCAACGCCGGGGACATGAGCCCCAACCTCGACGTCGGCAGCGGCCCGACCGACGACGAGCGCGAGAACACCCGGATCATCGGGACGCGGCAGTACGACGCCGCGGCCGCGCTGCTCGCGGGCGACCTCGCGCCGCTCGGCGAGGGCATCGACCACCGGATGGTGCACGTCGACCTGGGCCGGGTCCACGTGCGACCGGAGTTCACGCCGGACCGGCGGCCGCACCGCACCGGCCGCCCGATGGTCGCCGCGTCCCAGGTCGCCGGCACCGACGAGGGCAAGGGGTTCCCCGGGTTCCGGCAGGGGCGTCACAACCCGGTGTGGGACGGCCTGTCCCGTGCGGCCTACCGGCTGAACCCGGTGCTGGCCGACCAGCACGCGCCCAAGGGCATCGTCCTCCCCGGCAGCCTCCTCAACCGGCTCGGCGCCGTCGTCCAGGAGCGGGTGCCGGTGCAGCTGCTGCGCCTCGGCCGGCTCCACCTGATCGGCATCCCGGCCGAGGTGACGATCGTCGCCGGCCTGCGGCTGCGCCGCACGGTGGCCGCGATCGTCGGCGCCGACCTCGACGACGTGCTCGTGGTCGGCTACAGCAACGCCTACGTGCACTACGTGACGACACCGGAGGAGTACGTCGAGCAGCGCTACGAGGGCGGCAGCACCCTGTTCGGACGGTGGGAGCTGCCGGCGCTGATGCAGGTCGTCGCCGGCCTGGCCAACGCGATGCACGAGGGCCGGCCGGTCGACGGCGGCCCGCCGCCGGAGTCGGGCAAGCCCGCCAGCTGGCTGCGCAGCCCGCCGCCCGACGTCGCGGACGCCGGCTTCGGCGCCGTCCAGCAGCAGCCGGCGGACTGCCGGCCGGGGGAGACGGCCACCGCGACGTTCGAGTCGGCGTACCCGAACAACGACCTGCGGCGCGGCGGCACCTACCTGGAGGTCCAGCGGCTGGTCGGCGAGGAGTGGGTGCGCGTCGCGGACGACGGCGACTGGTGCACGACGTTCCGCTGGGAGCGGGCGGGACGCGCGGGCTCGCTGGCGACGATCACGTGGGACGTGCCCGCCGACACCTCGCCGGGCCGCTACCGGATCGTGCACCACGGCGCCGCGCGGGACCGGTCCGGAGCGCTGCAGCAGTTCACCGGGTGCTCCCGCGCCTTCACGGTCGCTTGACGCTCAGCAGCTCGTAGGTCTCGTGGCCGCCGCCGAGGTCGCGCTCGGAGACGATGCCGTAGCCGCGGACGTACAGCTTCTGCGAGACCACCCCCGGCTCGAGCCGCGCCCACTCCAGGGAGCGCAGACCGCGGCCGGTGTCGACGGCGGGCGTGCGGACGCGAGCCCCGCGCTCGACGATCCAGGCCTGGTCCTCGGCGACGCCCCGCTCGTACTCCTGCCGGAACGCGTCGGTGACGTGCGGGTGCGCGGGCATGATCAGACCGGCGACGGCGCCGTGGACGCCGGCTCGCCACGAGCCCTCCCGGTCGATCAGGTGGCCGTCGCGGCCGTAGGTCGCGGTCGCCTCGCCGAAGTACCAGACCGCGCCGGTGTCGGTGGCGGCGTACCAGTCATGGGTGAGCTCGGCGATCGAGCCGTCACGCCGGCGGATGACGTCGCGGACGATGGTGACGCGCACGCCGGCGACCTTCTTGTGCCGGTGCGTCACCGCGGTGCGCTGGTTGAAGTGCTGCCCCTCCTCGACGCCGTGCAGCCGCCAGACGGTGCCCGGGCGGAGCGGGAACCACGGATTCGCCTTCGGGTGCGCGAAGTCGCTCGGCGAGGGCATCGCCCTCGAGACCGTGGTCGCCGGGGTGGAGGCGGTCGGAGCTGATGCGGTCGAGGCGGCGCCGGTGACCACCGCGCCGATCGAGGCGGTGGCGAGGCAGGTCAGGGCCGCGAGGCCGGTGGTGAGGGTTCGCATGTGCCGAGCCTGCTCGCTGCTCGCTGAAGGTGACCTGAACGCGCGTCACCCATTCAGGGACGACGCGAGGGCAGCAGCAGCCGCAGGTGCGCGCCACCGGGGGAGCTCAGCAGCTCCACGCTGCCGCCCGCCCGCTCGGCAAGCCCGCGTGCGATCGCGAGTCCCAGGCCGCTGCCGCCGCCCTGGCTGCGGGCGGCGTCGACGCGGTGGAACCGCTCGAAGACCAGGTCCCGGTGCTCCGGCGGCACGCCCGGACCGTCGTCGACCACGTCCAGCCGGGCCCGGTCGCCGTCGAGATCGACGGTGAGCACGACACGGGAGGTCGCGTGGGCCGTGGCGTTGTCCAGCAGGTTGCGCACGATCCGCCGTACGTCGTCCGGATCGGCGTACGCCGGCGCGGCCGAGACCTGCGAGGTGTCGACCTGGGCCGAGGTGCCGACCCGGCTCCTCGTCGCCTCCTCGAGGACCAGGGCGTCGAGATCGAGCAGTACGGGCTCGGACGTGGCGCCGGCGTCGAGGGACGCGAGCACCAGCAGGTCGCGGACCAGCCGCTCCATGTCCGCCGTGGCGCCGAGCACGTCGGCCCGGAGCCGGTCGGTGTCGACCACGCCGGGCTGGGCCAGCGCGAGCTCCAACGACAACCGCTGGGCGGCGAGCGGGCTCTGCAGGTCGTGGGACACGTCGGCGACGAGCTCGCGCTGCCGCTGCACGGCGTGCTCGACCCGGTCGAGCATCGCGTTCATCGTCGCCGCGAGCCGGCCGACCTCGTCGTCGACACCGTCCCCGGCGACCCGAGCGGCCAGGTTTCCCTCGGATATCCGGTCCACCTCGGCACGGATGCGGTCGAGCCGGCCGAGGGCGCGGCCCAGCAGCAGCCAGATGACGACGCCGAGGGCGAGGACGACGAGCGGTACGCCGATCCACAGCGACCGGCGGAGGGCGGCGGAGGCCTCGCTGACCGACTCGAGGCTGTCGCCGACGTAGACGGTGACGTTGCCCTTCGGGCTCGGGCCTTCGGCGTACCAGAACCGGTAGGTCTCGATCTCCTGGTCGTCGGGAGCCGAGAAGGTGCGGGTCTCCGGCGAGGTCGAGGCGGCGAGGTCGGCAATCGCGGGGCGGCCATCGATGTTCGCCGATGCCGCGACCACCTTCCCGTCGGGGCCGACGACCTGCGCGACGCCGTTGTCGCCTACGCCCAGGGTGGGTGGGAGGTCACCCGAGCCTGCGAGGTCGAGGAGGTCCGAGAGCCGGGAGCGGGACACGTCGTCCGACGCGTCGGTCAGCCGGTGCTCGAGGGTGGAGACCAGCAGCACGCTGCCGATGCCCAGCAGGACCGCGAAGAGCAGGGTCCCGATCAGCGTGGCGCGCAGCCGCAGGCTGAGCCGGTGCGTCACAGCGAGCCCTCGGCGTCGTCGACGACGCGATAGCCCACCAGGCGCGTCGTCTGCAGCGAGCGCCGGTCGAACGGCTCGTCGACACGCTGACGCAGCTGCCGCATGTAGACCTCGACGATGTTGGGGTGGCCGTCGTAGGCGAAGTCCCAGACGTGCTCGAGGATCGTGGCCTTCGGCACCACCTCGTCCGCCCGCCGCATCAGGAACTCCAGCAGCGCGAACTGGCGGGGCGTCAGCTCGATCGGAACCTCGCCACGCCACACGGCGTGTGTTGCCGGATCGAGCCGCAGGTCTCCTACCTGGAGCACCGTCGGCCGCTCCTTGCGGCCGCGCCTGAGGAGCGCCCGGAGCCGCGCGGTCAGCACCACGAACGAGAACGGCTTGGCGAGGAAGTCGTCGGCGCCGGCGTCGAGAGCGCGGGCCTCCTGCTCCGGGCCGCTGCGAGCGGTCAGCATCAGGATCGGGGTCCAGTCGCCGGCCGTCCGACGGCGCGCGCAGAGCTCGTCGCCGGGCAGCCCCGGCAGCATCACGTCGACGACCATCGCGTCGTAGGCGTTCTCGGCTGCGAACCACTCACCGTCCCCGCCGTCCAGCGCCACGTCGACGGCGTACCCCTCCTGCTCCAGGCCGCGTCGCAGCGCGGCGGCGAGCTGCTTGTCGTCCTCGACGACCAGGATCCGCACCTGCCCACCCTGACACCGTCCGGCTGAAGGCGCGCTGAAGTCGCGCTGAACGAGTGAGGGCTTCGCGGGTTCTCGGAGGCATTGCGCCGGTCACGGCCGTGATCGCGGTAGGTGCAGCATGAGCGGGCTCGCCCGCTACTCCCTATGCGCGACAGTCGCGTGCGGAACCGCGCACGCCGTGCCAGTAGCGTGCTGCACACCGCGAGTCCCTCCCGCGGTCCTCGGCATGTGCGGGCGGATCGAGGACGACCCCGCCTGAAACAGTTGGCTGGAATGACTTGCTGTTCGAACATGTGTTCGATAGGATGGGCGCATGACCTCCCCCGGCGCCACCGACACCGCAGCCACTGCGGTGCAGGCCGCCCAGGGACTGTCCGAGATCCCCTGGGACCAGGTCGAAGGCCCCGACGCGATCGAGATCGCCGCCGGGTTGGGGAAGCTGAAAGCGCTCATCGACGGGGCCCTGGTCGCCCTCGCCGAACGGATCGAGGCCACCGACGC
>NZ_BAABAH010000023.1:0-33228 GCF_039537325.1 Nocardioides panacisoli | reverse complement strand
CCTGGGTGAGCGGCTTGTCCGCGGCGAGGTGCAGGTAGGTGAAGAGCGTCTGCCCCTCGCGCATCCGGTGGTACTCCTCGGCGACGGGCTCCTTGACCTTGAGCACCATCTCCGCGGTGCCCCACACGTCGTCGGCGGTGTCCAGGATCTTGGCGCCGGCGCCGACGTACTCGGCGTCGGAGATCGAGGAGCCGGCGCCCGCGCCGGTCTCGACGACGACCTCGTGGCCGTGGGCGACCAGCTCGTGGACGCCGATGGGGGTGATGGCGACGCGGTACTCGTGGTTCTTGACTTCCTTGGGGACGCCGATGCGCATGTCGTGTTGCTCCAGTTCCAGGTGTGCGGGGGAAGGGTTCAGAGGAGGTTGCCGGCCTCGGTGAGGACCGAGTCGAGGACGTGGTGGATCTCGTCGAAGTGCGACTGGTCGCAGATCAGCGGCGGTGAGAGCTGGATGACCGGGTCGCCGCGGTCGTCGGCGCGGCAGTAGAGACCGGCGTCGTAGAGCGCCTTGGAGAGGAAGCCGTAGAGGATCCGCTCGCACTCCTCGTCGGAGAACGACTCCTTGGCGGCCTTGTCCTTGACGAGCTCGATCCCGTAGAAGTACCCGGCGCCGCGGACGTCGCCGACGATCGGCAGGTCCTTGAGCTTCTCGAGCGTGGACAGGAACGAGGCCTCGTTCTCGCGGACGTTCTCCAGCACGCCCTCCCGCTCGAACGCGTCGAGGTTCGCGAGCGCGACCGCGGTCGACACCGGGTGACCGCCGAACGTGTAGCCGTGCGCGAACATCGCGTCACCCGAGGCGAACGGCTCGAAGAGCTTGTCCGAGGCGATCATCGCGCCGAGCGGGGAGTAGCCCGAGGTCAGGCCCTTGGCCGAGGTGATGATGTCCGGCTGGTAGCCGAACCGGGTGGCGCCGAACATCTCGCCGAGCCGACCGTAGGCGCAGATCACCTCGTCGGAGACGAGGAGCACGTCGTAGCGGTCGCAGATCTCCCGCACCCGCTGGAAGTAGCCCGGCGGGGGCGGGAAGCAGCCGCCCGCGTTCTGTACCGGCTCGAGGAAGACCGCGGCGACGGTGTCCGGGCCCTCGTTGAGGATCGCGACCTCGATCTGGTCGGCGGCCCAGCGCCCGAACGCCTCGGGGTCCGAGCCGTCCAGGAACCCTCCGGTGATCGTGTCGGCGCGGTAGAGGTTCGTGTTCGGCACGCGGAACGTCGAGGGCACCAGCGGCTCGAACTGCTGCTTGAGGCCGGGGAGGCCGGTGATGGACAGCGCGCCCTGGCTGGTGCCGTGGTAGGCGATCGCCCGGCTGATGACCTTGTGCTTCAACGGCTTGCCCGTGAGCTTGAAGTAGTTCTTCGCCAGCTTCCAGGCGGACTCCACGGCCTCGCCGCCGCCGGAGGTGAAGAACACCCGGTTCAGGTCGCCGGGCGCGTAGCCCGCGACCCGCTCGGCGAGCTCGATCGCGCTGGGGTGCGCGTAGGACCACAGCGGCATGAACGCCAGCTCCGAGGCCTGCTTCGCAGCGGCCTCGACCAGGTCGGTGCGACCGTGGCCGAGCTGGGAGACGAACAGGCCGGCGAGACCGTCGAGGTACCGCTTGCCGTGCACGTCGTAGATGTAGGCGCCCTCGCCGCGGACGATGAGCGGTACGTCGTGGTCGGCGTACGAGCCCTGCCGCGTGAAGTGCATCCAGAGGTGGTCCTTCGCGGACTGCTGGAGGCGGTCGTTGTCGAACGTGGTCATCAGTTCACTTCCATCAGGTTGTCGGAGAGGTCGAGCTCGAAGTCGGAGAGCCGGGTCCCGGAGGTGATGCGCAGGACGACGGCGTAGGCGATGCCGATCGCGGTCCAGGTCAGGCCGGTCACGAGCGCGTCGCGGTGCAGGTGCGACCACAGCAGGCCGGTCAGGCCGAAGCCGATCAGCGGCAGCACCAGGTTGGTCGTGACCTGCCGCGCCGTGCGCACCTCGCGGCGTCGTACGGCGAACAGCGCGATCACGCAGATGTTGACGAAGGAGAAGGCGGTCAGCGCGCCGAAGTTGATCATCGACGAGACCAGCTCGAGGCTCGGGGTGATCGCGAGCAAGGAGACCAGGCCGACGAACACGACGGCGTACACCGGCGTCCGCCGGGTCGGGTGGACGTAGCCGAAGACCCGCTGGGGCAGCACCCGGTTGCGGCCCATGACGTGCAGCAGCCGCGAGACGCTGGCGTGCGAGGAGAGGCCCGAGGCAACGGTCGCGGCGAACGCCGCGGAGACGAAGAGGATCTGGAACAGCCTGCCGCCGACCAGGAACGCCATCTCCGGCAGCGGGTCGTCGACCAGGCTGAACCGCGAGGTGTCGGGGAAGACCGACTGCGCCACCTGGCTGCCGGCCAGGAAGACCGCGCCGCCGATCAGCAGCGTGAGCACGATCGCCTTGGGGACGTCCGAGCGGTCCTTGGCCTCCTCGGTGTACATGGAGATGGCGTCGAACCCGATGAACGAGAAGCACACCACCGTGGCGCCGGTGAGGATCGCCGGCGCGTGCACGCCGGGGTGGAAGAGCGGCTGGCTGGTGAGCACGGTGCCCTGGCCGACGCCGTCGGCGAGCTGCCCGAGCGCCAGCACCACGAAGACGACGATCATCACCATCGCGAACCCGACGAGGGCGAAGTTGACGTTCGACGTCGAGTTGATGCTCCACGCGTTGAGCCCGGTGATCACGGCGACGATCAGCACCACCCAGATCCAGCCGGGGGAGTCCGGGAAGAGCGAGGTCATGTAGAGCCGGATGATCAGCGCGTTGACCAGCGGCAGCAGGAGGTAGTCCAGCATCGCGGTCCACCCGACGAGGAAGCCGAGCACCGGGTGGATCGTCTCGCGGGTGTAGGTGTACGCCGACCCGGCGGATGGGAAGACCCGCACCAGGCGCCCGTAGCTGATCGCCGTGAAGAGCATGACGACGAGGGCGACCAGGTAGGCGAGCGGGACGGCGCCGTGGGTCTCGTCGGTGACGATGCCGAAGGTGTCGAACATGACGGTCGGCGTCATGTAGCCGAGGCCGAGCGCGACGATCGCCCAGAGTCCGAGCGAGCGCTTGAGGCCGGGGTGGTCGGTCATGTGGTCAGGCCTCGACGTTCGCCATCACGTGCTTGATGCGCGTGTAGTCCTCGAGCCCGTACATCGAGAGGTCCTTGCCGTAGCCGCTGTGCTTGAAGCCGCCGTGCGGCATCTCGGCCACCAGCGGGATGTGCGTGTTGATCCACACGCAGCCGAAGTCGAGGTTGTTCGACATCCGCAGCGCCCGGCCGAAGTCCTTCGTCCAGACCGACGAGGCGAGCGCGTAGGGGACGCCGTTGGCCTTGGTCAGCGCCTCCTGCTCGTCGGCGAACGTCTGCACGGTGATCACCGGGCCGAAGACCTCCTGCTGGACCAGCGTGTCCTGCTGCTCGAGCCCGGCGATCACGGTGGGCTCGACGTAGAAGCCGCGGTCGCCCTGCCGGGCGCCGCCGGTGACGACCCCGGCGTGGTCCGGCACCTGGTCGAGGAAGCCGAGCACCCGCTCGAACTGGCAGCCGTTGTTGAGCGGCGGCACGAACGAGTCCTCGTCGTGACGCCCCTTCTCGTACGACGTCTGCGAGCCGCGCGCCTGCTCGGCGAGCGCGGCGACGAACTCGTCGTGGATCGCCGGCGCCACCAGCACGCGGGTCGCGGCGGTGCAGTCCTGGCCGGCGTTGAAGTAGCCGGCCATCGCGATGCCCTCGGCGGCGGCGGCGACGTCCGCGTCGTCGAACACGACGACCGGCGCCTTGCCGCCCAGCTCGAGGTGCACGCGCTTGAGGTCGTCGGCGGCCGCGCGGGCGACCTGCATGCCGGCGCCGACGGACCCGGTGATGGACACCATCTGCGGCGTCGGGTGGGAGACCACCAGGTTGCCGGTGCCGCGGTCGCCGCAGACGACGTTCAGGGTGCCGGCGGGGAGGAACTCCGAGGCGATCTCGGCCAGCAGCAGGGCGGTGTGCGGGGTGGTGTCGCTGGGCTTGAGCACCACCGAGTTGCCGGCGGCCAGCGCCGGCGCGAACTTCCAGACCGCCATCATCATCGGGTAGTTCCACGGTGCGACCTGGCCCACGACGCCGACGGGCTCGCGGCGGATCCACGACGTGTGACCGGCGAGGTACTCGCCCGCGGACCGGCCCTCCAGCACCCGGGCCGCGCCGGCGAAGAACCGGATCTGGTCGACCATCGGCGGGATCTCCTCCGCCAGGGTCAGCGGCACGACCTTGCCGGTGTTGCGGCTCTCCGCCTCGACCAGCTCCTCGGCCCGGGCCTCGACGGCGTCGGCGATCTTGAGCAGGGCCTCCTGCCGCTGGGAGGGCGTCGTCGTGCGCCACGTGTCGAACGCCTTCGCGGCGCTCTCGTAGGCGAGGTCGACGTCCGCCCGGCTCGAGACGGGCGCGTCGCCGTAGGTCTCGCCGGTGGACGGGTCGACCAGCGGCGACCGGCTCCCGGAGCGGTCGTCGACGTACGCACCGCCGACGAAGTTCTGGAGGTGCAGGGTGCTCATGGCGATCGAGAGTAGGCTGCGTCACACTGGGGTCTCATAGACAATCTGTCGAACCGGCGGTCCTTCCACTGGACGGATTGTCGGTTGACCCTCCGGAGGCCCGATGGCGTCGCTGCGCTGGCTGCTCGAGCGGCCCGAGTTCGGCCTCCGGATGGTCGTGGGCGACGCGACCGACGAGCCGCTCACCTGGGCGCACGCGATCGACGCGCTGGACCCGACCCAGTGGCTGGCCGGCGGCGAGCTGGTGCTGACGACCGGGCTGCGGCTGCCACGTTCCCTACGCGAGCAGCGGGCGTACGTCGAGCGCCTCGCGGCCGCCGGGATCGCCGGACTCGGCTTCGGTGTGGGCGTCCGCTACGACGAGATCCCCCCGTCGATCGTCGACGAGTGCGCCCGGCACGGCCTGCCGCTGCTGGAGGTGCCGGTCGGGACCGCATTCATCGCCGTCACCCAGGCGGTCGCTCGGCGGCTGTCGGAGGAGCAGGTCGAGGAGCTGCAGCGGGTGCTGTCCTACCAGCGCGACATCACGCGGGCGGCGGTCCGCGGCGGGCTGCGCGGCGCGGCGAACCTCCTGGCGCGGGAGCTGACGGTCGAGGTGGTGGTGCTCGACGAGTACGGCGCGGTGATGGCGGCGTCGACGCGGCGGGCAGCCCTGCTGGACCGGGTGCAGGAGGAGTACCGCCGCCTGGTGGCCGCCGCGCGACCCGGCACGGTCGCGGTCGACATCGACGAGGGCACCCTGGAGATGCAGATGATCCAGGGCCGGTCCGGGGTGTGCGGCTGGCTGGCGGTGGTCCAGCGGACCCCGCCGACCCACACGGACCGGCTGCTGCTCAACCAGGCCGCCGGCCTGATGACCCTGCAGCTGGACTGGCCCGCTGAGCTGATCGCCGCCTACCACGCCCTCGGCGGGACGCTGCTCGCCCTTCTCCTCGACGCCCGCGCGAACACCTCCGGGCTGGAGCGGCACCTGCACCACTTCGGCTTCGACCCGAGGGACGGCGTGGTCCTCGCGCTGGCGACCTCCGACCGCCGGCGGGCACGGGTCGAGGACGTCGTCGCCGCGCACCTGGAGGCGACCAAGCGGCCGCACGTCGTCGCCCGGGTGGACGCCGGCGTCGCCGTGCTCCTGCTGCGACGGGACGCCGACGCCCTCGTCGACCAGCTGGTCGAGGAGCTCGGCAGTGCCGGCGTCCCGGGGGTCACCTGGGGCGTGAGCGGGGAGCTCGACCAGTTCGCGATCGCCTCCGGCCTCGGCCCCGCCGAGCTCGCCGCCGACGCCGCCCGGCGGGCCGGCCGCCCGGTGGGCCGGTTCGCGGAGCTCGCCCTGGGCCCGGTGCTCGCCGACGAGAACGTCCGGGCCCGGGTCTGGTCGATGGCCGCCCCTGCGATCGAGGCGCTCGAGCGCGACGCCGGCCCCCGCGACGGCGACCTGCTGGGCTCCCTCGAGGCCTTCCTCCACCACAACGGCTCGTGGGAGGCGGCGTCCAAGGCGCTCGGCGTGCACCGGCACACGCTCAAGGCGCGGATGGCGCGGGTCGAGGAGATCACCGGGCTCCCGCTCGACGTCGCCGAGACCCGGGCGCTGCTGCTGCTCGCGCTGATGAGCGAGCCGTTCCGCTGACCATTGTGCAGCTCGCCCAACTGATCAACTCCCGTTGTGCAGCTTCTTCCCTGCCACCGCGCCGTCTGCAGACCTACCCTCGACCCATGACCCGACCGCTCGAGGGCCTGCTGGTGGCCGACTTCAGCCGCGTGCTCGCCGGCCCGGTGGCGACCACCATGCTGGCCGACCTCGGCGCGCGGGTGATCAAGGTCGAGCGGCCGGGCACCGGCGACGACACCCGGTCGTGGGGACCGCCGTGGACCGACATGTCGAGCTCCTACTTCGAGTGCGCGAACCGGTCGAAGGAGTCGATCGCGCTCGACCTCGCCGACCCGGCCGACCTGGAGGTCGCCCGCCGGCTGGCGGAGCGGGCCGACGTGCTGGTGGAGAACTTCCGGGGCGGCACGCTCGCCCGCCACGGGCTCGACCACGTCTCGCTCGGCAGGGAGAATCCCGGCCTCGTCTACTGCTCGGTGACCGGGTTCGGGAGCGCCGGGGGCGCGCAGCTGCCCGGCTACGACTTCCTCGTCCAGGCCGTCGGCGGCCTGATGAGCATCACCGGTGACGGCGGCGGCGAGCCGACGAAGGCCGGCGTCGCCCTCGTCGACGTGCTCACCGGGAAGGACGCGGTCATCGGGATCCTCGCCGCGCTCGCCGAGCGCGAGCGCTCCGGGCGCGGACAGCGGATCGAGGTCAACCTCCTCTCCAGCCTGCTCGGGTCGCTGGTGAACCAGGCGTCGTCCTACCTCACCACCGGCCGGTCACCCACCCGGATGGGCAACCAGCACCCGTCGATCGCGCCCTACGAGACGCTGCGCTGCAAGGACGACCTGCTCGCCGTCTGCTGCGGCAACGACGGGCAGTTCCGCCGGCTGGCCGAGGTGCTCGGCCGGCCGCGGCTCGCCGACGACGAGCGGTTCGCGACCAATGCCGCCCGGGTGGCCCACCGGCCGGTGCTGGTGCCGCTGCTCGAGGACCTGCTCTCCGTGGACACCGCGGCGGAGTGGGCAGGCCGGCTGAACGGCGTCGGCGTGCCGGCAGGCCGGGTCGGCACCGTCGCCGACGCGTTCGCGCTCGCCGAGTCGCTCGGCCTCGACCCGACGGTCCGGGTCGACGGCGGCGTGCCGCAGGTCCGGCACCCGGTCGACTACGGCCGCACGCCCGTCACGACGTACTTCGCCCCGCCACGGCTGGGGCAGCACGGCGACGAGATCCGTCGCTGGCTCGAAGAGGAGGCATCCCGATGACCGCCAACCCGCCGAACCTGGACCTCGCCGGGATCGACGACCTGCTGAGCGCCGACGAGATCGCGGTGCGGTCGTCCGTGCGGCAGCTGTGCGCCGAACGGGTCGACCCCTATGTCGCGGACTGGTTCGAGCGCGGTGAGATCGACGACGTCCGGGGCCTCGCCAAGGAGCTGGGGGCGCTCGGGGTCCTCGGGATGCACCTGACCGGCTACGGCTGTGCGGGGATGTCGGCGGTCGAGTACGGCCTCGCCTGCCTCGAGCTCGAGGCCTCCGACTCCGGCATCCGCTCCCTGGTGTCCGTGCAGGGTTCGCTCGCCATGTACGCGATCTGGAAGTGGGGCAGCGAGGAGCACAAGCAGGACTGGCTCCCGCGGATGGCCGCCGGCGAGGCGATCGGGTGCTTCGGCCTCACCGAGCCGGACGCCGGCTCCGATCCCGGCAGCATGCGGACCCGCGCCCGCCAGGAGCCGTCCGGCGACTGGGTCCTCGACGGCCGCAAGATGTGGATCACCAACGGCTCGGTCGCCGACGTCGCCGTCGTGTGGGCGCAGACCGACGACGGCGTCCGCGGCTTCGTCGTCCCGACGGACACCGCGGGGTTCTCGGCGCCGCTGATCAAGCACAAGATGTCGCTGCGCGCGTCGGTCACGAGCGAGCTCGTGCTGGACGGCGTACGCCTGCCTGCCGCGGCCGCGTTCCCTGAGGTGCGCGGGCTCAAAGGTCCCCTGAGCTGCCTCAACGAGGCGCGCTACGGGATCGCCTGGGGCGCGATGGGCGCGGCCCGGTCGGCGCTCGGCGCGGCCGTGACCTACGCCGGTGAGCGGACGCAGTTCGGCAAGCCGATCGCCGCCTTCCAGCTGACCCAGCAGAAGCTGGTCGAGATGGACCTGGACTACAGCCTGGGCCTGATGCTCGCGCTGCACCTGGGCAGGCGCAAGGACGCCGGCACCCTGCGACCTGAGCAGGTCAGCATGGGCAAGCTGAACAACGTCCGCGCCGCCCTCGAGATCTGCCGTACGGCGCGCACGGTGCTGGGCGCCAACGGGATCTCCCTGGAGTTCCCGGTCATCCGGCACGCGAACAACCTGGAGTCGGTGCTGACCTACGAGGGCACCGTGGAGATGCACACGCTCGTCCTCGGGCAGGCACTGACCGGCGTCGCCGCCTTCCGGTGATGCTCAGCCGTAGGCGGTGATCCGGTTCAGCAGGTTGATGCTGGGGAACGTGTCCGCCTGGATCTTGTCCATGAGGATCGCCACGTAGGCCGGCACCTCCTCCGGACGGAGCAGTCCCTCGACCATGTCCATCATCGTGGTCGAGGGATAGGGATCGTCGTCGATCTTCTGCAGCAGCAGCCTGAGCACCTCGCGGTGCACGTCGAGCTGGTCGTCGGTCATGGCCCTCTCCCTCCCTCTGGGTGCCCGTGCCGGTACCCACCGGGCCGCTCCTCAACGGGGGATCTGCAGCGCGACCCACGCGTCGACGCGGACCCGGGGATCGTCGAGGGAGGCGCCCAGCAAGCCCTCGATCTGCTCGATCCGGTTGCGCACGGTGTTGCGGTGCACGCCGAGGTCGGCGGCGATCTCGCCGCGCGACCCGTGATGGCGCAGGAACGCGGCGAGCGTCTCGACGAGCACCGCGTCGTCCGCGAGCGGCGCGAGGAACGACCGCGCGAACGACGCCGCGCGCTCCGGCCCGAGCAACCCGACGACGCCGGCGTCGGCGAGGTCGTCCCAGGTGCGCACCGGGGTGGCGCGGGTGGCCTCGGTCAGGGCGTGCCGCGCGGTCTCGTGGCTGGCCAAGCACTCCTCCACCGGAGCGGTGCTCCCGACGCCGACGAGCAGCCCTCGCTCGGCCAGCAGCGCGGCCAGCGCGGGAGCCCGCCGGGCACTGCTGACGACGGTCAGCTCGTCGTCCAGGACTGCGCCCAGCAGCCGCTCCGCCTCCAGCTCGGACAGCGCGTCCTCGACGACGTCCGCCGCACCGCGCGCCTGCAGAAGTCGGACCTCGCGCGGCAGCCGCGGCCGGGCGCCCCCGCCCGCGCTCGCGGCGCCGAGCACGATGCCGGCGGTGCGCGGGTCGTCGGCCAGCAGCAGCTCGACCGCACGAGCCCGCAGCTGGCGATCGGCGGCGCGGCGCTCGCGCCGCCGCTCCAGGCCGAGGCTCAGCAGCGAGACGGCGGTCGTGACGGCGACCCGGTCCGCGTCGCCCAGCCGTCCCGGCACGAAGACCGCGAGCCACGCCTCGGGGCGGGACCGTACGCCGAGCGGCCGCACCACCGTCGTGCCCGCACCGACCGAGGAGCTCGCGGCCGCACGCAGCCCCTGGGGCTGGATCCGGTCGACCTCGGTGCGCACCACGTCGAGGGAGAGGTCCGTCGCGCGCGGCCCGTGCGGGCCCTCGATCGGCGTGCCGTCGCGGGCCACCGTGGCGGCGGCCCCGCCGACCAGCGCCGCGAGACGGCGTACGACGGCCGGGCCGTCGTCGACCTCCAGCGCCGCCTGGGTGAGCACCCGCTGGGCCTCGGCGGCCCGGCGTGCGGCGCTCTCGCGCTCGGCGTCGAGCAGCGCGGCGGCGGCCCGGGACACCGCGACGAAGGTCGTCGGCCGTGGCACCTCGAACAGGTTCAGGCCGACCGCCTCGCAGGCCGCCACCAGCGCGCGCGGCGGCCGCTCGTGGGTGAGCCCGGCCGCGATCCCGAGGCCGGCCACGCCCGCGGCGTGCAGCCGCTCGACGTACCTCCGCCACTCCGAGCGCCAGCCCTTGGTCTCCAGGCCGGTGGTCAGGAGCACCTCGCCGCCCTCGAGGTACGGCGTCGGGTCCACCAGCTCGTTGGTCGCGACCCAGCGGACCTCGGCGCGGTCGTCGGCGAGGTGCACCGGCACGAGCTCGAGGTCCGGCTCGGCAAGCAGGTCCGCCAGGGTCACCACCGTGTCAGTCTCGCACAACACCGTGAGTAAGATTGTGCAGGTCCGGCATGGCCGCGGCGGCCGGCGGCTCCTACCGTCGAGGGGTCAGCACGACCGCGACCAGGAGCCACCATGACCGTTGACCTCGCCACCGCGTCCCCCGCCGTGGGCGGGCCGGACCTCCCGCAGGAGCGCCGCCTCGTGACCGAGATCCCCGGTCCCCGGTCGCGCGAACTCGCCGCCCGCAAGGACGCCGCCGTCAGCCGGGCCGTCGGCACGATGCTGCCCGTCTACACCGTGGCGGCCGGCGGGGGAGTCCTCGTCGACGTCGACGGCAACTCGCTGATCGACCTCGGCTCGGGCATCGCCGTCACGACCGTCGGCAACAGCAACCCGCACGTCGTCGAGGCGGTCGCGGCGCAGGTCGCCGCCTTCACGCACACCTGCTTCATGATCACGCCGTACGACGGCTACGTGCGCGTCGCCGAGGCGCTGAACCGGCTCACCCCGGGCGACCACGACAAGCGCACCGCGCTGTTCAACTCCGGCGCCGAGGCGGTGGAGAACGCCGTGAAGATCGCCCGCTCCCACACCGGGCGCCAGGCCGTCGTCGCCTTCGACCACGGCTACCACGGCCGGACCAACCTGACGATGGCGCTGACCGCCAAGAACATGCCCTACAAGCACGGCTTCGGGCCGTTCGCGCCCGAGGTCTACCGCGCGCCCATGTCCTACCCGTTCCGCGACGCGGGCGTGGACGGTGCGGACGCGGCCAGGCGCGCGATCGAGGTGATCGAGAAGCAGGTCGGCGCCGAGAACCTCGCCGCGGTCGTCATCGAGCCCATCCAGGGCGAGGGCGGCTTCGTCGTACCGGCGCCCGGGTTCCTGCCCGCCCTGGTCGAGTGGTGCCGGGCCAACGGCGTCGTCTTCGTCGCCGACGAGGTGCAGACCGGGTTCGCCCGCACCGGCGACCTGTTCGCCTGCGAGGACGAGGGCATCGTCCCCGACCTGATCGTCACCGCGAAGGGCATCGCCGGCGGCCTGCCGCTCGCGGCGGTCACCGGCCGCGCGGAGATCATGGACGCCCCGCACGCGGGCGGCCTCGGCGGCACCTACGGCGGCAACCCGCTCGCCTGCGCGGCGGCCCTCGCGGTCATCGACGCGATCGAGGAGGACGGCCTGGTCGGACGCGCGGGCGAGATCGAGACCCTGATGAAGGAGCGCCTCACGGCGCTGCAGGAGGCCGACCCGCGGATCGGCGACATCCGCGGCCGTGGCGCGATGATCGCCGTCGAGCTCGTGCAGCCGGGCACCACCGAGCCGGACGCGGCGCTCGCCGCGCGCGTCGCGGCGGCCGCGCACGCCCAGGGCGTCGTGGTCCTCACCTGCGGCACCTTCGGCAACGTCCTGAGGTTCCTGCCCCCGCTGTCGATCCCCGACCACCTGCTCGTGGAGGCGCTCGACGTCCTCGACGAGGTCTTCAGGGCCAGCTGATGACCACGCTCCACCAACCCGCCGGCACCAAGGCCGACGGGCCGCTCGACAACGCCCGCTCGCGATGTGGATGACCTGGAAGTGCGCCCTGCGCGACGTCCCCTGCGGCGGCGCCAAGGGCGGCGCGCGGCGTCGTGCACGTCGCGCTGGCGGCCCTGCGCTCCCGCGGCATCGACCCTGAGAGCGCCACGGCGGCGGTGCAGGACTTCCCGCATCGCCACCCGGATGCTGCGCGCGTTGGAGCAGGTCACCGGCTACGCCGCCCAGAACGACCTGCCGCTCCGCACCGCCGCCACCTGCCTCGCCGTCGAGCGCGTCGCCCAGGCGCACCAGATGCGCGGCCTCTACCCCTGACCCGACCCCGCCGAAAGGTGCACACCATGAACATCTCCGACGCGATCGCCGCGCTCGACCCCAAGCACGGCATCCACGTCGACGGCCGCGGCACCGGCGCCGACCGGACCTTCACCGTCCAGGACCCCGCGACCACCCTGGACCTCGCCGAGGTGGCCGACGCCGGCCCGGCCGAGGCGACGGCCGCCGTCGACGCAGCCGCCCGGGCCTTCCCCGGCTGGGCCGCGCAGACGCCGCGAGCGCGGGCCGAGCTGCTGCGCCGCGCCTTCGACGCGATGATCGCCGAGACCGACCTGCTGGCCGGGCTGATCGTGGCCGAGAACGGCAAGTCCCAGGCCGACGCGCGGGCCGAGGTGGCCTACGCCGCCGAGTTCTTCCGGTGGTACGGCGAGGAGGCCGTCCGCAGCGAGGGCGACTACGCCGTGGCGCCGGCCAGCGGCACCCGCACGATCGTGACCCACCGTCCGGTCGGTGTGGCCGCCCTGGTCACGCCGTGGAACTTCCCCGCCGCGATGGCGACCCGGAAGATCGCCCCGGCGCTCGCCGCCGGCTGCACGGTGGTGCTCAAGCCCGCTGCGGAGACCCCGCTCACCGCGATCGCGATCGCCCGGATCCTGCACGACGTCGGCGTGCCCGACGGCGTCGTCAACGTGGTCCCGACCACCGACGCCGCGGGCGTCGTGACGACCTGGCTGGAGGACCAGCGGGTCCGCAAGATCTCCTTCACCGGCTCGACCGAGGTCGGCCGCCGGCTGCTGCGCCAGGCCGCCGACCGGGTGCTCAACTCCAGCATGGAGCTCGGCGGCAACGCCGCCTTCGTCGTGACCGCCGACGCCGACGTCGAGGCCGCGGTCGCGGGCGCGATGGTCGCGAAGTTCCGCGGCGGCGGCCAGGCGTGCACCGCCGCGAACCGCCTCTACGTCCACGCCGACGTCGCCGACCGGTTCGTCGGGCTGCTCGGCGCCGAGGTCGAGGCGCTCCGCGTCGGCCCGGGCGCCGACGCGGACGCGCAGGTCGGACCGCTGATCAGCGCCCGCGCTGTGGATGGCATACGGGCCCTCGTCGAGGAGGCCGTCGCGGCCGGTGCCACCGTGGCGCACCGCGGTGCGCAGCCGGAGCAGGGCTGGTTCTACCCGCCGACCGTGCTGACCGGCGTCGCCCCCGACTCCCCGATCCTGAGGCAGGAGATCTTCGGGCCGGTCGCGCCCGTCGTGGTCTGGGACGACGAGGAGTCGATGCTCGCCCAGGTCAACGACACCGAGTTCGGCCTCGCGTCCTACGTCTACGCCGGCCGGCTCCAGGACGCGCTCCGGATCGCCGAGCGGATCGACGCCGGCATGATCGGCATCAACCGCGGCATCGTCTCCGACCCCGCCGCGCCGTTCGGTGGCTTCAAGCAGAGCGGCCTCGGCCGCGAGGGCGCCCGCGACGGGATCCGCGAGTTCCAGGAGACCCAGTACTTCAGCGTGGAGTGGACGTGAGCCGCCGGCTCGTCGGCGTCGTCGGAGGTGGCTACGCCGGGCTGACCGCCGCGCGCCGGCTGCTCGATCGCGGCCGGGACCGTGCAGCCCGGGCACGTCGTCGTACCGCTGCGCACCGCGCTACCGGGCGCCCGGGTGCTCACCGCGGCGATCCTCCCGACCGCGGTCTCGACGTCGTGACCGTCGACATCGAGGAGTTCGAGAAGCTCGAGGGCTGCGTCACCTGCCTCAGCGTGCGGGTGCGGGCGTGACCGGCGCCCAGCGGCTCTTCGTCGCGCGCACCATCCATACGCTCGACCCGACCCGAGGCGCTCGGCCGGATCGACGTGCGCGGCACGGTCGTCGCGGGCGAGCCGGTCGGCGGCTGAGGCGGTGCCGCGGCCGAATCATCACGGTATGCAGGTGAGTCATCGCTTCCCGGAGGGAGTTCCACCCGGGAAGCGCCCACTCGACTGCATACCGTGATGATTCGGCGGCCGCCCCCGCCCCGTACGGCGATCCGCCCGGGCGCGGTTGCGCGCGTGGGCAGGATGAGACCCATGCGGGTCGCGCTGATGGTCACGTGCGTGAACGACGCGATGTTCCCGGGGACGGGGGCTGCGGTCGTCCGGCTGCTGCGCCGGCTGGGCGTCGAGGTCGACTTCCCGGAGGCGCAGACCTGCTGCGGCCAGCCGATGGTCAACACCGGCTACCTGGACGAGGCCGTGCCCGCGGTGCGCTCGTTCGTGGACGCGTTCGCCGGGTACGACGCCGTGGTCACTCCGTCGGGCTCCTGCGCCGGGTCGGTGCGGCACCAGCACGGCCTGGTCGCGCGGCGGTCGGGTGACCGGGCGCTCGAGCGGGCCGTCGGGGAGACGTCGCCGCGGACCTACGAGCTCAGCGAGTTCCTCGTCGACGTGCTGGGCGTGACCGACGTCGGCGCCTACTTCCCGCACACGGTGACCTACCACCCGACCTGCCACTCGCTGCGGATGCTTCGCGTAGGCGACCGGCCGCGCCGACTGCTGGAGGCGGTGCGCGGGCTGCGGTTGGTCGACCTGCCGCACGCCGAGGAGTGCTGCGGGTTCGGTGGCACGTTCGCGATGAAGAACGCCGAGACCTCGGTCGCGATGGGGTCGGACAAGGCGCGGCACGTCCGCGGGACGGGCGCCGAGGTGCTGGTCGCCGGGGACAACTCGTGCCTGATGCACGTGGGCGGCCTGCTCTCCCGCGGGAGGTCCGGCGTCCGGGTGATGCACCTCGCCGAGGTCCTCGCGTCGACGGAGGAAGGCCGGTGAGCGCGACCTTCGTCGGCATGCCGCCCTTCCCCGAGGCCGCCCGCGGCGCGCTCGCCGACACCCAGCTGCGGCACAACCTCGCGCACGCCACGGCGACGATCCGCGAGAAGCGCGCCCGGGTGGTCGCCGAGGTGGACGAGTGGGAGGAGCTCCGGCTCGCCGGCGCGGCCGTCAAGGACCGCGTCCTGCGCGACCTCGACGAGCAGCTCGTCCGGCTCGAGGAGTCGCTGGTCGCCCGGGGCGCGACGGTGCACTGGGCACGCGACGCGGCCGAGGCGAACCGGGTGGTGGTCGACGTCGCGCGCCGGCACGGCGTCGACGAGGTCGTGAAGGTCAAGTCGATGGTGACCCAGGAGATCGGGCTCAACGATGCGCTCGCGGCGGAGGGCATCGCCGCCTGGGAGACCGACCTGGCCGAGCTCATCGTCCAGCTCGGCGAGGACCTGCCGAGCCACATCCTGGTGCCCGCGATCCACCGCAACCGCGCGGAGATCCGCGAGATCTTCCGCCGCCGGATGGGCCAGGTCGGGCGCCCCGCGCCGGACGGCCTGACCGACGATCCGGCGGTCCTGGCGGCAGCGGCCCGGCAGCACCTCAGGGAGAAGTTCCTCCGTGCCCGGATGGCCGTGTCCGGGGCGAACTTCGCGGTCGCCGACACCGGCACGCTCGTCGTGGTGGAGTCCGAGGGCAACGGGCGGATGTGCCTGACCCTCCCCGAGGTGCTCGTCAGCGTCGTCGGCATCGAGAAGGTCGTCCCCACGTGGGCCGAGCTCGACCCGCTGCTCCGGCTGTTGCCGCGCTCCTCGACCGGCGAGCGGATGAACCCCTACACCTCGACCTGGAGCGGCGTCACGCCCGGCGACGGCCCGCAGGAGGTGCACGTCGTGCTCCTCGACAACGGACGCACCCGCGCTCTCGCCGACGACATCGGCCGCCAGGCGCTGCGCTGCATCCGCTGCTCGGCCTGCCTCAACGTGTGCCCGGTCTACGAGCGAGTCGGCGGGCACGCCTACGGCTCGGTCTACCCCGGCCCGATCGGCGCGATCCTCAACCCGCTGCTCAAGGGCACCGGCGACCCGCAGACCGACTCGCTGCCCTACGCGTCCTCGCTGTGCGGCGCGTGCTTCGAGGCGTGCCCGGTCCGCATCGACATTCCCGAGGTCCTGGTGCACCTGCGGTCGAAGGTGGTCGATGCGCACCGCCACGACCGGGTCCCGAAGCCCGAGGCGGTCGCGATGAGGTCGGCCGCCTGGGCCTTCGGGCGGCAGCGGCGGCTGCGCCTCGCCGAGCGGTTCACCGGGCTCGGCGTCGGGATCGGTCGTCGCATCGGCGTGGCGAGGTGGACCTCCGCCCGGGACCTGCCCGTCGCGCCCCGCGAGTCGTTCCGCGCGTGGTGGCGACGGACCGACGGCCGCCTGGACGAGGCGCCGTGAGTGCGCGCGACGACATCCTCGGCCGGGTGCGTACTGCTCTGGCGTCCGTCCAGCCGGACCCGGTGCCGGTGGCTTCGCCGCGAGCCGCTCCGTCTGGAGATCTCGTCGACCTGTTCGCCGAGCGGGTCGCCGACTACCGCGCGACCGTCGTGCACTGCCCGGCCGACGGGGTGGAGGTCGCCGTCGCCGCCGCGCTGCCCGCAGGCGCGCGGGTCGTCGTACCGCCCGCCCTGCCGGCCGGTCTCGTCGCCGGTCTCGACGTCGTCGTCGACGAGGGCCTGTCCGCGACCGAGCTGGACCGGGTCGACGCCGTGGTCACCGGCTGCAGGGTCGCGATCGCGGAGACCGGCACCATCGTGCTCGACCACGAGCCGGACCAGGGGCGCCGGGCGATCACCCTGGTGCCCGACCGGCACGTCTGCATCGTCCGGGCCGACCAGGTGGTGGCCGACGTACCGGACGCGCTGGCGGTGCTCGACCCCTCCCGACCGCTCACATGGATCAGCGGACCGAGCGCGACCAGCGACATCGAGCTCGACCGGGTCGAGGGCGTGCACGGCCCCCGGGCGCTGCACGTGA
Organism: Nocardioides panacisoli; assembly: GCF_039537325.1. GTDB lineage: Bacteria > Actinomycetota > Actinomycetes > Propionibacteriales > Nocardioidaceae > Nocardioides > Nocardioides panacisoli. Next base: position 16,297 of record NZ_BAABAH010000023.1, on the reverse strand, counting down.
TCGTGGTGGACGCGCCGATCTGACCGGACCCCTTGGCGGCGCCCCAGGCGTGCCCTAGCGTGCCGAGCCATGAGACGCCTGCTCCTCGTCCTCGCCTCCGCCGTCCTCGCCGTCGTCGCAGCGGCCGCGCCCCGCCCGGCGGCCGGCGGCGCCGAGCCGCTGGAGTACGTCGCCCTGGGCGACTCCTACGCCGCGGCGTCGGGCGTCTTCCCGCTCGCCCACGGCGCACCGCCCGAGTGTCTGCAGTCCCGGAGGAACTTCGCGCACGACATCGCGGCGAGCGTGGGCGCGCAGCTGACCGACGTCACCTGCGGCGGCGCGCAGACCGGGCACTTCTTCACCAGCCAGTACAAGGGCGTCGCGCCGCAGCTCGATGCGCTGTCCGCCGACACCGACCTGGTGACGATGACGATCGGTGGCAACGACTCCAACCTGTTCATCGGCGCCGTGATCAAGTGCGGCTCGGCCGGCATTGCCAGCCTCGGCCGCGGCAGCCCGTGCAAGGACCGCTACGGCAGCTCGTTCGAGGACACGATCAACGAACGGACCTATCCCGACCTGGTGCACGCGTTGAGCGCGGTGCGCGAGAAGGCGCCCAACGCGCAGGTCGCGATCCTCGGCTATCCCTGGATCGTGCCGGCCTCGGGCGGCTGCTTCCTCAAGCTGCCCCTTGCCACCGGCGACGTCCCCTACATGCGGCACATCGAGGGCGCCCTCAACGACGCCATCGCGCGGGCCGCCGCGGCCACCGGGGTGACGTACGTCGACCTGAGCGTCGCGTCCGACGGTCACGACGCCTGCAAGGCCCCGGGCGTCCGGTGGATCGAGCCCGCGCTGTTCGGCAGCAACGTGATCCACCCGAACGCGTTCGGCGAGACCCAGATGGCGAAGCAGGCGATGGCGCAGCTCGGCCTGGGCTAGGAGCGTTCGCCACCAGCGAACGGCGACCGGGAACGCCGGCCGGGGCCCCGGGGTTGAGTCCCTATCACTCAACTTCGAAAGAGGCCCCGCATGTCATCCAAGAGACTGCCGGTTCTGCTCCTCGACGACGTCGTCCTGCTGCCCGGCATGGTGGTGCCGATCGAGCTCGACGAGCCGGCCCAGGCGGCGGTGGACGCCGCCCGCGCCGCGGACCTGGACGAGATCCTGGTCGCCCCTCGCCTCGACGACCGCTACGCCGAGTACGGCGTCGTCGCCGCCCTCGAGAAGGTCGGCAAGTTCGGCGGCGGCGCACCCGCCGCCCTCCTGCGCACCGGTGAGCGCGCCCGCATCGGCAGCGGCGTGACCGGTCCCGGCGCGGCGCTCTGGGTCGAGGCCGAGCCGGTCGACGAGATCGAGGCGACCCCCCGCGTGCGCGAGCTCGCCGCCGACTACAAGAAGCTCGTCGTCGCCGTGCTGCAGAAGCGCGAGGCGTGGCAGATCATCGACACGGTCCGCGCCATCGACGACCCGTCCACGCTCGCGGACACCGCGGGCTGGGCGCCGTACCTCTCCAACGACCGCAAGCGCGAGCTGCTCGAGACGCCCGACGTCGAGCGGCGTCTGGAGCTGCTGGTCGAGTGGACCGGCGACTACCTCGCCGAGGCCGAGGTCAGCGACAAGATCGACGAGGACGTCCGCGAGTCGGTCGAGAAGCGCAACCGCGAGTACCTGCTCCGCGAGCAGCTCCGTGCGATCCGCAAGGAGCTCGGCGAGGAGGACGGGGAGGGGTCCGACGACTACCGCGCCCGTGTCGAGGCGGCCGACCTTCCCGAGGCCGTCCGCGAGGCCGCGCTGCGCGAGGTCGACAAGCTCGAGCGGTCCAGCGACCAGAGCCCCGAGGGCGGGTGGATCCGGACCTGGCTGGACACCGTGCTCGAGCTGCCGTGGAACGAGCGCACCCGAGACGCCACCTCGCTGACCGAGGCGCGCGCCGTGCTGGACGCCGACCACCACGGCCTCGACGAGGTCAAGGAGCGGATCGTCGAGTACCTCGGCGTCCGGGCCCGGCGCGAGGAGCGCGGCCTGACCGTCGTCGGCGGCCGCGGCTCCGGCGCCGTGATCCTGCTCGCCGGCCCTCCGGGCGTCGGCAAGACGTCGCTCGGGGAGTCCGTCGCGCGGGCGCTCGGCCGGAAGTTCGTCCGGGTCGCGCTCGGCGGCGTCCGCGACGAGGCCGAGATCCGCGGGCACCGGCGGACCTACGTCGGCGCGCTGCCGGGCCGGATCGTCCGCGCGATCAAGGAGGCCGGGACGATGAACCCGGTCGTGCTGCTCGACGAGGTCGACAAGGTCGGCAGCGACTTCCGCGGCGACCCCGCGGCGGCGCTGCTCGAGGTCCTCGACCCCGCGCAGAACCACACGTTCCGCGACCACTACCTCGAGCTCGACCTCGACCTGTCCGACGTGCTGTTCATCGCGACGGCCAACGTGCTCGAGACCATCCCGCCGGCCCTGCTGGACCGGATGGAGCTCGTGACGATCGACGGCTACACCGAGGAGGAGAAGGTCGCCATCGCCCGCGACTTCCTCGTCCCGCGGCAGCTGGAGCGGGCCGCGATCACGAGCGACGAGGTCACGGTGACCGACGACGCCCTGCGCGAGCTCGCGGCGAACTACACCCGCGAGGCCGGGGTGCGCGTGCTCGAGCGGCTGCTGGCCAAGGCGTTCCGCAAGGTCGCGCTCGGCGACCTGCCCGCGGCCGTCGACGTCGACCGGCTCAAGGACCTGGTCGGCCGGCCGAGGTTCACGCCGGAGTCGCACGAGCGCACGGCGGTCCCGGGCGTCGCGTCCGGACTGGCGGTGACCGGCATGGGCGGTGACGTGCTCTACATCGAGGCGTCGGCGCTGCCGGGCGACAGCACGGCCGGCGGCGGCCTCACCCTCACCGGCCAGCTCGGGGACGTGATGAAGGAGTCGGCCCAGATCGCGCTGTCCTACGTGCGCGCCCACGCCGAGGAGATCGGGATCGACCGGTCGGTGCTCGAGCGGCCGATCCACCTGCACGTGCCTGCGGGCGCCGTACCCAAGGACGGTCCGTCGGCCGGCGTCACGATGACGACCGCGCTGGTCTCGCTGCTGACCGGCCGCACCGTGCGATCGGAGGTCGGCATGACCGGCGAGGTCTCGCTGACCGGCCGGGTGCTGCCGATCGGCGGGGTGAAGCAGAAGCTGCTCGCCGCCCAGCGGGCCGGGCTGACCGAGGTCTACCTGCCGCAGCGCAACGCCCCGGACCTGGACGACGTGCCCGCCGAGGTGCTCGAGGCGGTCACCGTGCACCTGGTCTCCGACGTGCGCGAGATCCTGGGGACGGCGCTGGAGGAAGCGGCGGATGCCCACGCGGCGGCCTGATCCGCGCGGCGGAATCCTGCATTTTGCCGACGCGCGGCGCGGGGGTCTGCAAGTTTCCGTTGCGCACACCCCCGCGCAGAACGGAGTCGGCCGTGCGTGCTCTCGACATCGCCGCCCAGCTGTCCAGCGTGCTGGCCAGCATCACCATCGTGTTCGCGATCTTCGCCTACCGGCGCGAGGTCCGCGGTCAGAACCTCAGCGGGCTGTTCTACCTGCACCAGTACCTCGCGCAGCCGCGGTTCGCGGAGGCACGCCGGGCAACCCGCACCCGGCTGGCGCACGTGCCGTTCGAGGAGTGGACGGAGTCCGACGTGGACGTCGCGTTCGACGTGGCGCTGAGCTTCGAGGAGGCCGCGCTGCTCCTCGGTGGCGAGGTGCTCAACGACAAGGGCCGCGACCTGATGATGTCGTCGTACTGGGGGCGCAGCATCCTGGAGTACTACGCGATCCTGAAGGACTTCATGCGTTCCCCGGTGTCGCCGACGATGACCGGCGCGCAGTACTTCCCGAACTTCACCGCCCTGCACGCGGAGGCGCTCGCCGTCCACGGATGGGAGTGAGGCCGAGCCGCCGGGTTGAGCAGAGGCTCACCTTTGTTGCGACCCGACCACGGACGAATGGACGATGGGTCGCATGACGTCCCCTGTTGATGTGGTCCACGAGCACGGCGACACCGAGGGGCTCGGCAACCGCCTGAACTGGCTCCGGGCAGGCGTGCTCGGGGCGAACGACGGCATCGTGTCGACCGCGGGCCTGGTGATGGGCGTCGCCGGAGCCACGAGCGACCGGACCGCGATCCTGATCGCGGGCGTCGCCGCGCTCGTCGCGGGTGCGTTGTCGATGGGCGCGGGGGAGTACGTCTCCGTCTCGACGCAGCGCGACGCGGAGCTCTCCCTGATCGCCAAGGAGCGCCACGACCTCGAGCGGATGCCGGAGGAGGAGCTGCACCACCTCACGGGACTGCTCGAGGATCGCGGCCTCTCCCCGGAGGTGGCCAGGACGGCGGCGGAGGAGCTCACGGCGAAGGACGTGCTGCGCGCGCACGCCGAGTTCGAGTTCGGCATCGACATCGACGACGTCACCAACCCGTGGAGCGCCGCCCTGGCCTCGATGGTGTCCTTCTCCATCGGTGCGCTGCTGCCGTTGCTCACCATCCTGCTGCCGACGCCCGAGCGGTTCTACGTCACCGCCGTCGCCGTGGCCGCCGCGCTGGCCGTCACGGGCTGGACCTCGGCCCGCCTCGGCTACGCCCACCCGCTGCCCGCGGTGATCCGCAACGTGCTCGGCGGGGTCTTCGCGATGGGCGTGACCCTGCTGATCGGAAGCGTGCTCGGCACCCGGATCGGCTGAGCCGTGGGGACCCGCCTGTTCGCGGCGATCGTGCCGCCCGAGGACGCGATCGAGCACCTCGACGCCTTCCTGGACCCGCGTCGCGAGGCTGCCGACTTCCGGTGGATCCCGGCCGACCAGCTGCACGTCACGCTCGCGTTCATGCCCTCGGTCGAGGACCAGCGCGTCGACGAGTACGTCGACCGCCTCGCCGAGGGCCTGGCCCGGACCCCGGTCCCGGTGCTGCAGCTCGGCGGCCCCGTCACGTTCCCCGACGCGCACCGCACCCGGCTGCTCGCCACCGGGGTGCTCCCTGTCTCCGAGGGTGCCGACGTCGTGCTCGAGCGGATGGCCGGCCGCGCGCGCAACGCCGCGGTCACCGTCGGCACCGAGGTCGACGGTCAACGGTTCCGCCCCCACCTCTCCCTCGCGCGGTTGCGGCACCCGGCCGACACCACGAACTGGGTCCGCCTCCTCGAGACGTACGCCGGTCCCGAGTGGCCGGTCATCGAGGTCGCCGTGATCGCCTCCCACCTCGGTGAGGGCCCCGGCAACCGCCCCCGGTACGAGACGATGGCCGAGATCCCCCTCGCCGGTTGAATCGAAGGTCTCTAGGCGTTGATTCGAGGTTCCCTCGGGCTCGATTCGAAGGTCGCTCCGGGTTCAATCGAAGGTCTGGGCGTTGGCGCGCCCGACGCGGATCCTCGACTCAACCCCGAAGGACCCTCGATTCGACGCTGAGGGAACCTCGAATCAACCTCTACAGACCTTGGATTCAACGGGGGAGCTGGTCCTCGACGGGCGGGGACCTCACGACCACCGCGCCGGTGACGGCGATGGCGACGGCGAGCACGGCCATGACCACGACCGCGGGGGTCCAGGAGCCGGTGGCCTCGTGCAGCAGGCCGGCGCCGAAGGTGGCGGCACTGGCGCCGAGGTAGCCGAATCCCTGGGTGAGCGCCGAGAGCTGCGAGGTGCCGTCCGGGGTGCGCGACCGGGCAGGGATCATCGCGAGCACCCAGGTGAAGGCGCCGCCGCCCATGCCGAGCAGCACGGCCCACAGCCAGCCGCCGAGCGCGAGCGGCGCGGTCGCGACACCTGTCCAGCCGACCACCGTCACGGCCGCGAACGCGACCGGCAGCACGATGCTGCCGTGGGTCAGCCGCATCAGCGCGGGCAGCGACAGCGTGACCGGGATGCCGACGCCGGCGAGGACGCCGAGGAGCGCCCCAACGTGCGCGTCGTCGGCGCCCGCGCTGGTGAGGATCTCGCCCCACCACCCGAACTGGACGTAGGCCTGCGCCGACTGCGCGGCGAAGCAGAGCAGCATCGCCTGACCGGTGCGGGTCCGCGCCAGCTGTCCCAGCGAGACGGTGTGCGCCCGCCGCTCGCGCGGCTCACCGGTGCGCTCCCGCAGGATGGTCGGCAGCCAGAGCAGTGCGCCGACGACCGGGGGCACCGCCCAGAACCCCAGTCCCCACCGCCAGCCGCCGAGGGCGTCGGCGAGCGGGACCGTCGTCGTCGCGGCGAGCGTCGCGCCGCCCATCAGGGCCGCGCCGTAGAGCGAGCTCACCAGGGCCACGTGATCGGGGAAGTGCAGCTTCGCCAGGGGCGGCAGCACCACGTTCCCCAGCGCCGCCCCGGCCATCGCCACTCCGGTACCGAGGAGGAACACGGCGCCGGAGTCGGTGACCGCCCGGATCGCCAGCCCGGCCGCCACCGTCACCAGCAGCACCACCGTGACCCGGTGGGCGCCGAACCTGAGGATCGCCCGGCCGGTGCCCAGGCCGACCACCGCGAAGCACAGGGCCGGGAGGGTGGTCAGCGCGCCGGTGGCGGTCGCGGACAGGTGCAGGTCCGTCTGCACCCGGTGCAGCACGACGCCGAGGCTGCTCACCCCGGACCGCAGACACAGGGCGAGCACCACGATCGCCGTACCGACTGCGACCGCGGTGAGTGCGGTACGGCGAGGAGCCACTAGCCGAGATCGCGCAGGATGTCCTCGACGCGCTCCTTGGCGTCGCCGAAGAGCATCCGGGTGTTCTCGCGGAAGAACAGCGGGTTCTGCACGCCGGCGTAGCCCGTCGCCATCGACCGCTTGAACACGATCACGTCCTTGGCGTTCCAGACCTCCAGCACGGGCATGCCGGCGATCGGGCTCCCGGGGTCCTCGGCCGCGGCCGGGTTGACCGTGTCGTTGGCGCCGATCACGAGGACGACGTCGGTGTCCGGGAAGTCGTCGTTGATCTCGTCCATCTCGAGGACGATGTCGTAGGGCACCTTCGCCTCGGCGAGGAGCACGTTCATGTGTCCGGGCAGGCGGCCCGCGACCGGGTGGATGCCGAACCGCACCTCCACCCCCTTCGCGCGCAGCTTGGCGGTCAGGTCCGCGACCGGGTACTGCGCCTGCGCGACGGCCATGCCGTAGCCGGGCGTGATGATCACCGACGACGCGTCGGCCAGGAGCTCCGCGGCCTCGTCGGCCTTGATCTCGCGGTGCTCGCCGTAGTCGGTGTCGTCCGCCGGGCCGGCCTCGATGCCGAAGCCGCCGGCGATGACGGAGATGAACGAGCGGTTCATCGCCTTGCACATGATGTAGCTCAGGTAGGCACCCGAGGAGCCCACCAGTGCACCGGTGATGATCAGCAGCGGGTTGTCGAGCAGGAAGCCCGAGGCCGCCGCGGCCCACCCGGAGTAGCTGTTGAGCATCGACACGACGACCGGCATGTCGCCGCCGCCGATCGAGGCGACCAGGTGCCAGCCGAGCAGCAGGGCGATCGCCGTGACCGCGACCAGCAGCCACAGCTGCGGGTCGGCGACGAACCACACGGTCAGCGCGAGGAAGACGACGAGGGCGCCGACGTTCAGGAAGTTCTTGCCGGGCAGCATCATCGGCTTGGAGCTGATCCGCGCCGAGAGCTTGAGGAACGCCACGATCGAGCCGGTGAAGGTGACGGCACCGATGAACACGCCGATGAAGACCTCGGCGCTGTGCACGCCGAGCAGGTCCTCGACGGCCAGCCGGCGTGCCTCGAGGCCGTGCGGCTCGTGCTCGGTGTGCAGGTAGCCGTTCCAGCCGACCAGCACGGCCGCGAGGCCGACGAAGCTGTGCAGCAGCGCGATCAGCTCGGGCATGCCGGTCATCTCGACGACGCGGGCCCGCCACAGGCCGACCGCGGCGCCCACGATCACGGCGCCGATCAGCAGGACCACGGGCAGCGCGTCGAGGCCGTCGTCGACGACCTTGGTGACCGTGGCGACCAGGGCGATCGCCATGCCGAGGATGCCGAAGCTGTTGCCCGCGCGGGCGGTCTCGTGCTTCGAGAGGCCGGCGAGGGCGAGGATGAACAGCAGGGCGGCGACGACGTACGCCGCGTAGCTGGCGGTCGCAATAGACATCAGGCGTCAGCTCTCTATCAGGACCGGGAGAACATTCCGAGCATCCGGCGCGTCACGGCGAAGCCGCCGAACACGTTGATGCTCGCGAGCAGGGTGGCGAAGGCGGCCAGGATCGTGATCGCGGTGTTGTCGAAGCCGAGCTGCACGAGCGCGCCGACCACGATGATCCCGGAGATCGCGTTGGTCACCGACATCAGCGGTGTGTGCAGCGCGTGGTGCACGTGCCCGATGACGTAGTAGCCGATCACGATCGCCAGCGCGAACACCGTGAGGTTCAGCTGGAGACCGGCGGGCGCGAGCGCGATGAGGAGGAACAGCAGCAGCGCGAGGGCGCCCACCAGCGACAGGCGCCCGCGCTCGGTCAGCCGCGGGCCCTTCTTCTCCTCCTCGGCCGGGCCGGCCTTGGCGGCCACCGGCTTCGGCGCCGCCGAGACCTGCACGGCCGGCGGCGGCCACATGACCTCGCCGTCCTTGGTGACCGTCATCCCGCGCTGGACGACGTCGTCCATGTCCAGGGTCAGCTGCCCGTCCTTCTCGGGGGTGAGCAGCTTGAGCAGGTTGACGACGTTGGTGCCGTAGAGCTGGGAGGTCTGCGCCGCCAGCCGGCCGGCGAGGTCGGTGTAGCCGAGGATGGTCACGCCGTTGTCGGTGACGACCCGCTGGTCGGTCTCGGTGCCCTCGACGTTGCCGCCGTTGGCGGCCGCCATGTCGACGATGACCGAGCCGCCGCGCATGCCGGCGACGGTCTCGGCGGTGATCAGCTTCGGCGCCGGGCGGCCCGGGATCAGCGCGGTGGTGATGACGATGTCGGCGGCGCGCGCCTCCTCGTCGTACATCGCGGCGGTCGCCTGCTGCTGCTCCTCGGTCATCTCCTTGGCGTAGCCGTCGGAGCTGACCTCGCTCTCGAGCTCGACCTCGACGAACTGCGCGCCCATCGACTCGACCTGCTCGGCGACCTCGGGGCGTACGTCGAACGCGCGCACGATCGCGCCCATCGCCGAGGCCGCGCCGATCGCGGCCAGACCGGCGACGCCCGCGCCGACCACGAACACCCGGGCGGGGTTGATCTTGCCGGCCGCGGTGACCTGGCCGGTGAACATCCGGCCGAACTCGTGGGCCGACTCGACCACGGCGCGGTAGCCCGCGACGTTGGCCATCGACGACAGCACGTCCATCGACTGCGCGCGCGAGATCCGCGGCACGGCGTCCATCGCGAGGGCGGTCACGCCGGCCTGCGAGAGCTGCTCGACCAGCTCGGGGCTGCGCATCGGCGCCATCATCGAGATGATCGTGGCGCCCGGGCGGAGCCGGCCGAGCTCCTCCTGGGTCGGGGCGTTGACCTTGACCACCACGTCGGCCGCCCACACGTCGTCGGCGCTGCCGACCCGGATGTCGGCGTCGGTGAAGGCGCTGTCCGCCTGGTCCGCCGCGTCACCGGCGCCGGACTCGACGACCACGTCGTAACCGAGCTGGGTCAGCTGGGTCGCCGTCTTCGCCGTCGCGGCGACCAGGGTCTCGCCCGGCCTCGTCTCGCGGGGGATGCCGATCAGCACGAAGGAGCCTCCTCAAGCAGGGGTGCAGCGGTGGTCACCGTAGCGAAGCCCCGACGTCCCGCAGCCGGAACGACCAGTTGTGAGACGTCAGGCGCCGACGATCCCGTAGAGCCGGTCGCCGGCGTCACCGAGCCCCGGCACGATGTAGCCCTTGTCGTTGAGCCGCTCGTCCATCGCCGCCGTCACGACCGTGACCGGCACGTCGAGACCCGCGAGCTCCTGCTCGAGCCGGCTGCAGCCCTCGGGCGCCGCCAGCAGGCACACGGCGGTGATGTGGTCGGCGCCGCGGTCGGTGAGGAACCGGATCGCCGCGGCGAGGGTGCCGCCGGTGGCCAGCATCGGGTCGAGCACGTAGCACTGGCGCCCCGACAGGTCCTCGGGCAGCCGCTCGGCGTACGTCGACGCCTGGAGCGTCTCCTCGTTGCGCACCATCCCGAGGAAGCCGACCTCCGCGGTCGGGAGCAGGCGCATCATCCCGTCGAGCATGCCGAGCCCCGCCCGCAGGATCGGTACGACGAGCGGGCGCGGGCTGGCCAGCTTGGTCCCGGTCGTCGGCGCGACGGGGGTGACGATCTCGTGCGGCTCCACCCGGACGTCGCGGGTCGCCTCGTAGGCCAGCAGCGTCACCAGCTCGTCGGCCAGGCTGCGGAACGTCGGGGAGTCGGTGTTCTCGTCCCGGAGCACGGTGAGCTTGTGGGCCACGAGGGGGTGGTCGACGACCAGGGTGCGCATGGCACCGCACCCTACGGCTCTCCCGAGAATTTCTCTGGTCCGGCGGCCTCCGGCGTGACACGCTGGTGCAGGGCCCCGGACCGGGCCGCAGCCGAGCGGAGGAGGAACGTCGTGACCATCGTCGATGATGACGTCGACTTCGCCCTGGCCGCCTACCGCGAGGAGGGCGAGTGGCAGGTCGCGGAGCTGACCCACGACCACGTGGGCGGCATCGACGACCTGGCAGCCGCACTGCGCCGGCTCCCCGGTGACGCCGGCGCCGTCGGGATGGTCGCGATCGACGAGGACTTCTTCGTCCTGGTCCGCGTCGCCGGCCCGCGGACCAGGGTGCTGCTCTCCGACATCACCGCCGCGACCGAGTGGGAGCTCGCCGCGTCCGCGGTCGAGTTCCTCGGACTGCCGGCCCCCGAGGACGACGAGGACGACGTCGAGCCCGCCGGTGACCTCGAGCTCCTGAGCGATCTCGGGATGGAGGCGATGGACCTCGCGGTGCTGCTCGACGACGAGGACCTCTACCCCGACGAGATGCTCTCCGACGTCGCCCGCCAGCTCGGCTTCGGTCCGCTGTTCGACGACGCCGTCGGCCTCACCTCTGCATGAGCCCTGGCGACGCCTGGCGCGCGCCGATGGAGGCCGCGCTGGGCGAGGCGCGGGCCGCGCTGGCGACCGGTGACGTACCCATCGGCGCCGTCGTCGTGGACGGCGGCGGCGCCGTCCTCGGCTCCGGTCGCAACGTGCGAGAGGCGGAAGCCGACCCGACGGGTCACGCCGAGGTCGTCGCCCTGCGCGCGGCCGCCCGCGGCCGGGGGGAGTGGCGGCTCGACGGCTGCACCCTGGTCGTGACCCTCGAGCCGTGCACGATGTGCGCCGGCGCCGCGGTGCTGGCGCGGGTCGACCGGGTCGTCTTCGGCGCGTGGGATCCCAAGGCGGGCGCGGTCGGCAGCCTCTGGGACGTGGTCCGCGACCGCCGGCTCAACCACCGTCCGGAGGTCGTGTCCGGCGTACGGGCCGAGGAGTCGGCGGCGCTGTTGGAGGATTTCTTCGCGACACAGCGGTGAGTCGGGTCTAGCGTCACCTCATGGAGGTTCCCGAGCACACGCAGCCGCCGGTGGAGACGCCGCTGCTGCGCCGGATCCGGGAGTCGGTCATCGGCGACGACCAGGTGATGGCCGGGCCGTTCGGGCCACGCCGGGTGACGTACGCCGACTACACCGCGTCCGGCCGCGCGCTGTCGTTCATCGAGGACTTCATCCGCGACGAGGTGCTGCCGCGCTACGCGAACACCCACACCGAGTCCAGCGGGACCGGCCTGCAGACCACCCGGCTGCGCGAGGACGCGCGGGCGATCATCCGCGACGCGGTGGGTGGGGACGACGAGACGGTCGTGGTCTTCGCCGGCTCCGGCTGCACCGGCGCGATCGACAAGCTGATCGGCGTGCTGGGGCTGCGGATCCCCTCCGCCCTCGAGGACGAGTACCACCTGAGCCGGGCGATCCCGGGCGACCGCCGGCCGGTCGTCTTCCTCGGTCCCTACGAGCACCACTCCAACGAGCTGCCGTGGCGCGAGTCCGTCGCGGACGTCGTCCCCATCCCGGCGGACGCGGACGGCCACATCGACCTCGCGCTGCTCGAGGCCGAGCTCGAGAGGTACGCCGACCGCCCGCTGAAGATCGGCAGCTTCTCCGCCGCCAGCAACGTCACCGGCATCCTCAGCGACACCGCCGCCATCTCGACGCTGCTGCACCGGCACGGCGCCCTGTCGTTCTGGGACTTCGCGGCCGCGGCGCCGTACGTGGGCATCGAGATGTACGGACCCCGCGCCGACGACCCGCTCTGCTACAAGGACGCGGTCTTCCTGAGCCCGCACAAGCTGATCGGCGGTCCGAGCACGCCCGGCGTCCTCGTCGTGCGGCGCGAGCTCCTCGCCAACCGCGTCCCGGACGTCCCGGGCGGCGGCACCGTCACCTACGTGAACTCCGCCGACCACCAGTACCTCGCCGACCCCGTCCAGCGCGAGGAGGGCGGGACGCCGGCGATCGTCGAGGCGATCCGGGCGGGCCTGGTCTTCCAGCTCAAGGAGGCGGTGGGCGTCGACGTCATCCGCGCCCACGAGGCGGCGTACCTGCATCGCGCGGTCGAGTGCTGGCGGACCGAGCCGGCGATCGAGATCCTCGGCAACCTCGACGCCGAGCGGCTGTCGATCGTGTCCTTCGTCGTGCGCGCGCCGAGCGGGAAGTACCTGCACCACAACTACGTCGTCGCGCTCCTCAACGACCTGTTCGGGATCCAGTCGCGGGGCGGCTGCTCGTGCGCCGGCCCCTACGGCCACCACCTGCTCGGCATCGACCTGGACCGGTCCCACGAGTTCGAGCGCGAGATCACGCGTGGCTGCGAGGGCATCAAGCCGGGGTGGGTGCGGGTGAACTTCAACTACTTCCTGTCCGAGGCGGTCGTCGACTACGTCGTCGAGGCCGTGCGGCTCGTCGCCCGCGACGGCTGGCGGCTGCTCGGCTCCTACCGCTTCGACGCCGCCCGTGGGCTGTGGACGCACCGCGACGGCCCGGTCGAGCCGCCGCTGCGCCTGCGCCGGATCACCTACGACGACGACGGCCGGATGCGCTACGACCACCACGACGACACCGCTCCGGAGAGCGTGCTGAAGGAGCACCTGGAGGAGGGCGCCGCGCTGCTGCGCGACGCCACTCCGCCGGCCCTCGACGGCGACCGCGAGCCCGTGTCCGCGGACTTCGAGCAGCTGCGCTGGTTCGAGCTGCCGCCGGCCTCGCTCGCCGAGGCTCAGAAGAACCCGAGCGCGTTGTCGTCGTAGGACACCAGCAGGTTCTTGGTCTGCTGGTAGTGCTCGAGCATCATCTTGTGCGTCTCGCGGCCGATGCCGGACTGCTTGTAGCCGCCGAACGCCGCGTGCGCGGGGTAGGCGTGGTAGCAGTTGGTCCAGACCCGGCCGGCCTGGATCTCCTTGCCCGCCCGGAAGGCCTGCGAGCCGTCGCGCGACCACACGCCGGCGCCGAGGCCGTAGAGCGTGTCGTTGGCGATCTTGAGGGCGTCGGCCTCCTCGTCGAACCCGGTCAGCGACACGACCGGGCCGAAGATCTCCTCCTGGAAGACCCGCATCGAGTTGTCGCCCTCGAACACCGTGGGTGTCACGTAGTAGCCCTCGGCGAGGTCGCCGCCGAGCACGTTGCGCTCGCCGCCGGTGAGGACCTTGGCGCCCTCCTCCTTGCCGATCTCGATGTAGGACAGGATCTTCTGCAGCTGGTCGCCGGACGCCTGCGCGCCGATCATGGTCGTGTCGTCGAGCGGGTTGCCCTGCTTGATCTGCTCGACCCGGGCGACGGCGTCGTGGACGAAGTCGGAGTAGATGCTGCGCTGGACGAGCGCGCGGCTGGGACAGGTGCAGACCTCGCCCTGGTTGAGGGCGAACATCGCGAAGCCCTCGAGCGCCTTGTCGTAGAAGGCGTCGCGGTGCTGGGCGACGGAGTCGAAGAAGATGTTCGGGCTCTTGCCACCGAGCTCGAGCGTGACCGGGATCAGGTTCTGGCTCGCGTACTGCATGATCAGCCGGCCGGTCGAGGTCTCGCCGGTGAAGGCGACCTTCGCGACGCGCGGGCTGGAGGCCAGCGGCTTGCCGGCCTCGACGCCGAACCCGTTCACCACGTTGAGCACCCCGGCGGGCAGCAGGTCGCCGACCAGCTCGACCAGCTTGAGGATCGACCACGGCGTCTGCTCCGCGGGCTTGAGCACCACGGCGTTGCCGGCGGCGAGCGCGGGAGCGAGCTTCCAGACCGCCATCAGGATGGGGAAGTTCCACGGGATGATCTGCCCGACGACCCCGAGCGGCTCGTGGAAGTGGTAGGCCACCGTGTTCTCGTCGATCTCGCCGATCGACCCCTCCTGAGCACGGAGCGCGCCGGCGAAGTAGCGGAAGTGGTCGACCGCGAGGGGGAGGTCGGCCGCCAGGGTCTCGCGGACCGGCTTGCCGTTCTCCCACGTCTCCGCGACCGCGAGCATCGGGAGGTTCTGCTCCATCCGGTCGGCGATCCGGTTCAGGGCGTTCGCCCGCTCGGTGGCCGACGTGCGACCCCAGGCCGGGGCGGCGGCGTGGGCCGCGTCGAGCGCGGCCTCGATGTCCTCGGCCGTGCCGCGGGCGATCTCGGTGAACGGCCTGCCGTTGACCGGGGAGATGTTCTCGAAGTAGTCGCCCTTGACCGGGTCGACCCACTCGCCGCCGATGAAGTGCCCGTAGCGGGCGTCGACGGAGACGAGCGAGTCCGGCTGGCCGGGGGCTGCGTAGACGGTCATGTGGTGCTCCAGGTGTCGGAAGACCGCCACCTCGCGTGACGGTGCTCACACGCTAGGAACCGAGACGTTGCGGTGACGTTGCTAGGCCAGCTCGCGGTCGAGCCGGGCGATCTGCCCCTCGACCAGCGCGCGGACAGGGGACGTGGCCGGCACGTTGCGGCGCTGCGCCTCCCACATCTCGTAGTCGTCCCGACCCCAGGCGGAGCGGGTCCACGCCGACATCAGGTCGGCGGCGCCGGACCTCAGCAGTGCGTGCCGGAGGTTCGACGCGAGCTCCTCGCGGATCCGTACGACGCCGGGCGCGGTGGAGCGCGGCAGCACCGGTCCGTCGTACCCCCTCATCGCGGAGCGGAGATCGCCCGCGGCGAGCTGCGCGCCGATCGCCAGCCAGTCGCCGGTCACCGGCGCGGTCAGGCGGTACGGGCGCGAGGCGAGCAGGTGGTCGCCCAGGAGACCCCGCAGCCTGTTCAGCTCGGCGCGCAGGGTCGAGGACCCGCCGTCCTCCTCGTAGAGCAGGACCGCGAGCTCGTCGCCACTGAGGCCGGCCGGCGACGTCGCGAGCAGGGCGACGATCTCGCTGTGGCGCCGGGAGAGCCGGAACCGTCCCGGCCGGTTGCGGTCGTCGGCGATGCTCACCAACGCCTCGTTGCGGCCGAGCACCTCGAGCACGATCCGGGCGCCGGTCGCGTGCGGAGCGGCGTCGCGACGCGGCAGGTGGCGCAGGAGCTCGGCCTCGGCGAGCCGGGCGGCAGCCCGCACCATCGCCATGGTCTGCGGTACGACGACGTCGTCGCCGCCGGTCACGTCGAGCACGCCCAGCAGCCGGCTGGTGCCGGGGTCGTGGATCGGTGCGGCGGCGCAGCTCCAGGACCGCACACTGGCCCGGAAGTGCTCGTCGCGGGTGATCATCGCCTCGCGCCCCGTCGCCAGGGCGAGCCCGGGGGCGTTGGTGCCGGCGAGCCGTTCGTCCCAGTTGCTGCCCTCCACGAAGCCGATGCGCTCGGCCCGCCGCAGCGACTCCGAGGTCCCGCACACCCACAACAGGTTCCCCTCGGCGTCGGCGAGCGCCATCACCGCGCCGCACGCACGGACCTCCTGGCCGAGCACGTCGTCGAGCAGGGGATAGACCCGGGCGAGCGGGTGCGCCTCCCGCTGGCCCCTCAGGTCGGAGTCGCCGAGCGCGATCGGTGCGTCCTGCTGGCCGACCTCGACCCCGGCCGCAGCTGATCGCTCCCAGGACGCGACCACGTCGGCCCGCATCGGGGCCGGGCGCGGGTCAGGAGTCACAGCGCAAGTAGACATGGGCTTCCCGGAGTCGGACAGGGACTTCGGTCCCGAGTGTCCGTACCCGAGGTTGCATCCAGGTTGCCCGGGTGCTCGATTTCAACCACGCCCGGGCGCTCCGGTAATCTTCCCGGCGGTGGCGTGTCCGAGCGGCCGAAGGTGCATCACTCGAAATGATGTGTGGGGTCAAACCCACCGTGGGTTCAAATCCCACCGCCACCGCCACTGTGATGTCTCAGGACATCTGCAAGATCCGAACCCACGGAGTGGGTTCGGATCTTGGTCATTTGCGGGGTTGGTAGTCGGTGTTGGTGTCGATGGTGAGGTCTCGGAGGAGCTCGCCGGTGATGGCG
>NZ_BAABAH010000022.1:0-37053 GCF_039537325.1 Nocardioides panacisoli | reverse complement strand
AACATCGCGCTCGGCATGGGTGCGGACGTGACCCTGCTCGACACCGACCTGGACAAGCTGCGGATGTCGTTCTGGCGCTACAACAACCGCGTCCACGGCCTGGCGTCCTCGAAGCTGGCGATCGAGCGCCAGGTCACCGAGGCGGACCTGGTGATCGGCGCGGTGCTGATCCCCGGTGCCGCGGCGCCCAAGCTCGTCTCCAACGACCTGGTCGCGCAGATGAAGCCCGGCTCGGTGCTGGTCGACATCGCGGTGGACCAGGGCGGCTGCTTCGAGGACACCCACCCGACGACCCACGCCGACCCGACCTACCAGGTCCACCAGTCGATCTTCTACTGCGTGGCGAACATGCCCGGCGCGGTGCCGAACACCTCGACCTACGCGCTCACCAACGCGACGCTGCCCTACACGGTCGCCCTGGCGGACAAGGGGTGGCAGCAGGCCTGCCGCGACGACCACTCGCTCGCGCTGGGCCTGAACACCCACGCCGGACGGCTCACCAACGCTCCCGTGGGCGCGGCCGTGGGGATCGACGCCATCGCCCCCGAGGAGGTGCTGAGCTGAGCTCGGCACCGGCCTCCGCAGCGCCCGCGCCCACCGAGATCGAGCGCGGCATCCGGACCTACCTCGACCACCTCGGGATCGAGAAGGGCCTCGCGGCGAACACCCTGACCTCCTACCGGCGCGACCTGCGCCGCTACCGCGAGTTCCTCGCGGAGCGTGGAGCGGCCGGGTTCGGGGACGTCAGCGAGGCGACGGTCACGGACTTCCTGGTGCGGCTGCGCGAGGGCGACGCGAGCCACCCGCCGCTCGGTGCGTCGTCCGCGGCACGGACCGTGGTCGCCGTGCGCGGGTTCCACAAGTTCGCGGTCGCCGACGGGCTCGCGACGGCCGACCCGGCCGCCGCGGTCAAGCCGCCGAGCCCCGCCAAGCGGCTCCCGAAGGCGCTGCCGCTCGGAGACGTCGAGGCGATCCTCGAGGCCGCCGGCTCGCCCGGCACCACCCTCGCGCTGCGCGACCGGGCGCTGCTCGAGCTCCTCTACGGCACCGGCGCCCGGATCTCCGAGGCCGTCGGGCTCGATGTCGACGACGTCGACCTGGACGGGTCGGGCGACCCCGTCGACCCCGTCGACACCGTCGACGTCATCCGGCTGCGCGGCAAGGGCAGCAAGGAGCGCATCGTCCCGGTCGGGTCCTACGCACGCGAGGCGCTGTCGGCGTACCTCGTGCGCAGCCGTCCGGAGCTCGTCGCCGCCGGGAAGGGCACGCCCGCGCTGTTCCTCAACGCGCGCGGGGGCCGGCTGTCGCGGCAGTCGGCCTGGACGGTGCTGCAGAAGGCGGCCGATCGGGCCGGCGTCACCCGCGACGTCTCCCCACACACGTTGCGGCACTCGTTCGCCACCCACCTGCTCGACGGCGGCGCCGACGTGCGGGTGGTCCAGGAGCTGCTCGGGCACGCGTCGGTGACGACCACCCAGGTCTACACGCTGGTCACCGTCGACAACCTGCGTGAAGTCTTCGCGACGTCCCACCCCCGGGCGCGCTGACCACCTCTCAAGGAGCAACCATGAAGATCGGCGTCCTCGGCACCGGTGTGGTCGGCCGCACCGTCGCCGCCCGGCTCGACGAGCTCGGCCATCCCGTGACCATCGGCACCCGCGATCCCGGCGCCACGCTCGCGCGCAACGAGCCAGAGCTCGACGGGCTCACCTACGCCACCTGGGCGGCCGACCACCGGGCGGTCGCGCTCGCCACCTTCGCCGAGGCCGCGGCCGCCGCGGAGCTCGTGGTGAACGCCTCCAGCGGTCTCGCCTCGCTCGACGTGCTCCGGCAGGCTGGTGCCGAGAACCTCGCAGGCAAGGTGCTCCTCGACATCTCCAACGCCCTGGACTTCAGCCAGGGCTTCCCGCCGCGCATGGGGGTCCCGGACACCGACTCGGTCGCGGAGCGCATCCAGCGGGAGTTCCCCGACCTGCGCGTGGTGAAGTCGCTCAACACCCTCACCGCCAGCCTGATGGTGCACCCGGAGACGCTCCCGGAGCCGACCAGCGTCTTCGTCTCCGGCGACGACGCCGCCGCGAAGGCGACCGTCGTCGCGCTGCTCCGCGAGCTCGGCCACACCGACATCATCGACCTCGGCGACATCACGACCGCCCGCGGCACGGAGATGATCATGCCGCTGTGGCTGCGGCTGATGGGCGCACTCGGGTCCCCGGCCTTCAACTTCAAGATCGTGCGCTAGCGAGTGGTGGTCGACGGCGGAACGGACGCGGCGTACGAGCGGATCCTCACGTACGCCGAGCAGCGCGACCTCGCGCTGTACCCGCACCAGGAGGAGGCCGTCCTCGAGCTGCTGGCCGGCAACAACGTGGTGCTCGCGACGCCCACGGGGTCGGGGAAGTCGCTCGTCGCCCTCGCTGCGCACATGGCGGCGCTGGCCGAGGACCGGGTGAGCTTCTACACCGCGCCGATCAAGGCGCTGGTCAGCGAGAAGTTCTTCGACCTCTGCGCGGTGCTGGGCGCGGACAACGTCGGCATGCTGACCGGTGACGTGTCGGTCAACGCCGACGCCCCGGTCATCTGCTGCACGGCGGAGGTGCTGGCGAACATCGCCCTGCGCGAGGGCGCGGACGCCGACGTCGGCCTGGTCGTCATGGACGAGTTCCACTTCTACGGCGAGCCCGGCCGCGGGTGGGCGTGGCAGGTCCCGCTTCTCGAGCTGCCGCACGCGCAGTTCCTCCTGATGTCGGCGACCCTCGGGGACGTCAGCGACCTGGCGAAGGACCTCAGCGGTCGCAACGGCCGCGAGACCGCGGTCATCGACGACGCGGAGCGTCCGGTGCCGCTCACCTTCAGCTGGTCGCTGGACCCGGTGCTGGAGACGCTCGAGCAGCTGGTGACCACCGGCCAAGGGCCGGTCTACGTCGTGCACTTCACGCAGGCCAGCGCGGTCGAGCAGGCCACGGCGCTGCTGAACGTCGCCACCTTCGATGCCTCGCGCGACGACCGGGAGGCGATCGCCGAGCGCCTGGCCGGCGTCCGGTTCGCCGCCGGCTTCGGCAAGACGCTGTCGAAGCTGCTGCGCCGGGGGATCGGCGTGCACCACGCCGGGATGCTGCCGCGCTACCGGCGGCTCGTCGAGCAGCTCGCCCAGCTGGGGCTGCTGACCGTGATCTGCGGGACCGACACCCTCGGCGTCGGCATCAACGTCCCGATCCGCACCGTGCTGTTCACCGGGCTGGTGAAGTACGACGGCAGCCGGTCCCGGGTGCTCCGGACCCGCGAGTTCCTCCAGATCGCGGGCCGCGCGGGCCGGGCGGGCTTCGACACGGCCGGGTACGTCGTCGTACAGGCTCCGGAGCACGTGATCGAGAACGAGAAGGCCAAGGCGAAGGCCGCGGCGAAGAACGCCGCGATGGGGGAGGCCAAGGCCGCGAAGCGCGGGTCCAAGGCGCAGCTCAAGAAGCCGCCGCCGGGCACCGTCGTCTGGACCGAGCAGACCTTCGACAAGCTGGTCGAGGGCCGGCCCGAGACGCTGAAGTCGCAGATGAAGGTCGACAACGCGATGCTGGTCAACGTGCTCTCCCGCGAGGAGGACGCGTTCCCGGTGCTGCGCCGGCTGCTGACCGACAACCACGAGGACCGCCGCACCCAGCTCAGGCTCGCGAAGCGCGCCGTCCGTCTCGCCCGCAGCCTGCTCGCCTCCGGCGTGCTCACGCGGCTGGACGAGGTCGACCGCTTCGGGCGGCGCTACGTGCTGACCGAGGCGCTGCCCGACGACTTCGCCCTCAACCAGCCACTCGCGCACTTCGCCCTGGCGGTCTTCGACGTGCTGGATCCCGAGTCGGACACGTTCACCCTCGACGTGCTCTCCGTCGTCGAGGCGGTGCTCGAGGCGCCACGTCCGCTGCTCTACGCCCAGCAGCACGCCGCCCGCGGCGAGGCGATCGCCGCGCTCAAGGCCGATGGCGTGGAGTACGACGAGCGGATGGCCCTGATCGAGGACGTCACCTGGCCGAAGCCGCTCGCCGACCTGCTCGAGCCGCTCTTCGAGACCTACCGCGAGCGGCACCCGTGGCTGTCCCCGGACGCGTTGGACCCGAAGTCGGTCGTCCGGGAGATGTGGGAGCAGGGCATGGGGTTCAGCGAGCTCGTGTCCCGCTACCAGGTCGCGCGGTCCGAGGGGCTCGTGCTGCGCTACCTCACCGACGCCTACCGAGCGCTGCGGCAGAGCGTCCCCGCGGCGCACCGGACCGAGGAGCTGGACCTGATCGTGGAGTGGCTGGGCGAGACGGTCCGCCAGGTCGACTCCTCGCTGCTCGACGAGTGGGAGGCGCTCAACCACCCCGACCACGTGCCGGGCACGGTCGCGCACCACGAGCCGCCACCCCCTCCGCGCCCGCTGTCCCGCCAGGGCCGGGTGTTCGAGGTGATGGTCCGCAACGCGATGTGGCGCCGGGTGGAGCTGGTGGCGCGCGACGACGTACGCGCGCTCGCCGCACTGGAGGAGAGCCCCGACTTCACCGAGGCGCAGTGGGACGCCGCGCTCGAGGAGTACTACGCGGAGCACCAGCGCGTCCTGACCGATGCCGACGCCCGCGGCCCGCAGCTGATCTCGATCGACCGCAACCCGGACGCGGGCACGTGGTCGGTCACGCAGACCCTGCACGACCCGGCGGGCCACCACGACTGGGTGATCGAGGCGACCGTCGAGCTCGGGGCCTCCGACGAGGCCGGCGAGGCGGTCGTGCGGACCACGGCCATGAGGTGCCTCGGGACCTAGCGGCCCGCACGGCGTGGCGTCGCAATGTCGCTGTGTCGACATTGTTGGATGGAGGCGTCCCGGGCGGTGGGGAAGCCGCCCGCAACCCACGACCGACGAGGTGAGGGCATGTTCGGTGGTACCCCTGGTTCGAGCGCTCCTGACATGCCGCCGCGAGCGATCGTTCCGCAGCCGACGATGGGAGCAGACGTGACGGCCCCCCTGCCGTTCAACCGCCCGGAGCAGGCGCCTTCCGCGCCGCCCGAGCAGGTCGCGGAGGAGCTCGCGATCACCGACGCCGTCCCCGCGCCGGCCGAGCTAGGCCCCACCGGCCGGCCGATGCCGTTCCTGCCCGACCCGCGCCCGGTCACGGAGCACGGCAACGCGCGCGTGATCTCGATGTGCAACCAGAAGGGCGGCGTCGGCAAGACGACCACCACGATCAACCTGGGTGCGGCGCTGGCCGAGTACGGCCGCAAGGTGCTGCTCGTCGACTTCGACCCGCAGGGCTCGCTGTCGGTCGGCCTCGGGCTGAACCCGCACGAGATGGAGCTGACGATCTACAACCTGCTCATGGAGCCGGACGTGCGGCTCGAGGAGGTCGTGGTCCCCTCCGGCGTGCCCGGGATGGACCTGCTGCCCTCCAACATCGACCTCTCGGCCGCCGAGGTGCAGCTGGTGCACGAGGTCGCCCGCGAGCAGACCCTGCAGCGGGTGCTGGCGTCGGCCGTCAAGGACTACGACGTCATCCTCATCGACTGCCAGCCGTCGCTCGGCCTGCTGACCGTCAACGCGCTCACGGCGTCCGACGGTGTCATCGTGCCGCTGGAGTGCGAGTACTTCGCGCTGCGCGGGGTCGCCCTGCTCAAGACGACCATCGACAAGGTGCAGGCCCGGCTCAACCCGCGGCTGGAGATCGACGGCGTGCTCGGGACGATGTACGACGGCCGCACCCTGCACGGCCGCGAGGTGCTCGAGCGCCTCGTGCAGGCCTGGGGCGACAAGGTCTTCCACACCGTCATCCGGCGCACCGTGAAGTTCTCCGACTCCACCGTGGCCGGCGAGCCGATCACGTCCTACGCATCCTCCTCCACGGGCGCCGACGCCTACCGGCAGCTCGCGAAGGAGGTGGCGGTGCGGTGCCTCGACGCGTGAACCTGCCGGCGGCCGACGACCTGTTCCGGCCCACCGCCGACAAGCCCACCGTCCGCGCCGTACCCGACACCGGCATCGACCAGTCCGGCTCCGAGGCGGCCGAGCCGGCTCCCAAGGGGGCCAGCGGACGGATCCGGCACGACGAGAAGATGACCGTCTACGTCACCGCCCAGGAGCTCATCGACATCGAGCAGACCCGGCTCAAGCTGCGGGGCGAGCACGGGGTGGCCGTCGACCGCGGCCGGCTGGTGCGCGAGGCGCTGCACCTGGTCCTGGAGGAGTTCGACGCCCGCGGGGAGGACTCGGCCATCGTGAGGCGCTTGCGTGCCTGACACCCCTGCGGAGTCGTCGGGGTTCGCGGTTCGCCTCGACAACTTCGAGGGTCCGTTCGACCTGCTGCTCAGCCTGATCTCCAAGCACAAGCTGGACGTCACCGAGATCGCGCTCTCGCAGGTGACCGACGAGTTCATCGCGCACGTGAAGCGGTTGCCTCCCGGAGCGTCGGCGCAGAGTGACCTCGAGGAGACGACGTCCTTCCTGCTGGTGGCGGCGACGTTGCTCGACCTCAAGGCCGCCCGGCTGCTGCCGCAGGGCGACGTCGAGGACGAGGAGGACCTCGCGCTGCTCGAGGCGCGTGACCTGCTCTTCGCGCGGCTGCTGCAGTACAAGGCCTACAAGCTGATCGCGGGCGTGCTCGACGAGCGCCTGCAGGCCGAGTCCCGGCGCTACCCGCGCGCGGTCGGCCTCGACGAGCGGTTCGCCGGGCTGCTGCCGGAGGTGCTGATCGGCATCGGCCTCGACCAGTTCGCGGCGCTCGC
This sequence comes from Nocardioides panacisoli, assembly GCF_039537325.1. GTDB lineage: Bacteria > Actinomycetota > Actinomycetes > Propionibacteriales > Nocardioidaceae > Nocardioides > Nocardioides panacisoli. Next base: position 30,318 of record NZ_BAABAH010000022.1, on the reverse strand, counting down.
GGCGAAGGCGATGGCGCCGAAGCCCGAGCTGGAGCTGAACCTGCACCACATCCACGCGCCCGCGGTGAGCGTGCGCGAGCAGGCGGCGGTCGTGATGGAGCGGCTGCAGCGTGGTGGCACGATGACGTTCCGGGCGCTGTGCCGCGACTCGCCCGACACGCTGACCACCGTCGCACGGTTCCTCTCCCTGCTCGAGCTGTTCCGGGAGGGCGCCGTCGCGTTCGACCAGATGAGCCCGCTCGGCGAGCTGACCGTGCGCTGGACGGGCATGGACACCGACATCGACGACATCGACGAGTTCGAGGGCGCGCCGGCGAGCGAGGCGACGCCGGACGACGCCACCACGCAGGAGGGCACCGATGACTGACGAGCCGACAGGTCCCACGGAGCCCGAGGAGGCGCTCGCCGTACCCGTGGCACCGCTGCGGCCGGCCCTCGAGGCCGTGCTGATGGTCGCCGACCAGCCGCTCGACGAGCTCGCCCTGGCGACCGCTGTCGGCTACCCGCCGGGTGAGGTCGTCGAGGCGCTCCAGGCCCTGGCCGCCGAGTACGACGACCAGGGCCGGGGCTTCGAGCTGCGCAACGTGGCCGGCGGCTGGCGCTACTACACCCGCGAGGAGATGGCCCCCGTCGTCGAGGCGTTCGTGCTCGAGGGCCAGCAGGCCCGGCTGACCCAGGCGGCGCTCGAGACCCTTGCCGTGGTCGCCTATCAACAGCCGGTCTCGCGCGCGCGGGTCTCTGCCGTGCGCGGCGTCAACGTCGACGGCGTGATGCGCACCCTGCTCAACCGCGGGCTCGTCGAGGAGGCCGGGCAGGACGGTGAGCACGGCGCGACGCTCTACCGCACGACCAGCTACTTCCTGGAGCGCATCGGCGTCGTGTCCATCGACGAGCTGCCCGAGCTGGCGCCGTACCTCCCCGACCTCGAGGACATGGAGGAAGAATTGGCTCGAGCCACGGAGCCGGCGAGCGAGGCGAAGCCGGCAACCGACCCTTCCGAGGACGAGTGACCCGCGAGATCGAGACCGACGAGCAGGGCCTGGTCCGGCTGCAGAAGCTGCTGGCCCAGTCCGGTGTCGCGTCCCGTCGCAAGTGCGAGGAGCTGATGCTCGGCGGCGAGGTCGAGGTCGACGGTGAGGTGATCACCCGGCTCGGCACCAAGGTCGACCCGCGCACCGCGGTGATCAAGGTGTCGGGCAAGCGGCTGCCGCCGATCAGCGACCACGTCTACCTGGTGCTCAACAAGCCGCGGGGCGTCGTGTCGACGATGTCGGACCCGGAGGGCCGGCGGAGCCTGTCCGACCTCGTCGCGGACCGTCCCGAGCGCCTGTTCCACGTGGGCCGCCTCGACACCGACACCTCCGGGCTGCTGCTGCTCACCAACGACGGCGACTTCGCGCACCGGATGGCGCACCCGTCCTTCGAGGTCGAGAAGACCTACGTCGCCGAGGTCGCGGGCCGGGTCGCCCGCGGCACCGTCGCCGACCTGCTCGCCGGCGTCGAGCTGGACGACGGCCCCGTGCACGTACGCCGGGCGCGGCTCGTCGACACCGCGGCCGACCGCTCGATCGTCGAGCTGGTCATCCACGAGGGCCGCAACCGGATCGTGCGCCGGCTGATGGACCACGTCGGCCACCCCGTCCGGCAGCTCTCCCGCATCCGGTTCGGTCCGGTCGACCTGGGGAAGCTCCCTGCCGGTGCGATCCGCGAGCTGACCGACGACGAGCTCGGCGGGCTGCTGGAGCTGGTCGGGCTCTAGGGTGTCGGGCGTGAGCGCGCAGGCGGATAGGGGCATCGGGCCGGTCGAGATCGTCGGCGCCGGGCTCATCGGCACCTCGATCGCGCTCGCCTGCCGTCGCGCGGGGATCGAGGTGCTGCTCTCCGACGTGGCCCCTGAGCACCTGCGCACGGCCTCGGGGCTCGGGGCGGGCCGCGCCCGCGAGGACGGGGACGTCGCGCGGCTGGTCGTGGTCGCCGTACCTCCGGACCACCTGGGTGAGGCGATCCGCGCGGCGCTCGACGCCGCCGGCCCCGAGACCGTCGTCACCGACGTCGGCAGCGTGAAGAGCGGACCGCTGGCGGCGGTCGAGGGCCATCCGGCCGTCAGTCGCTACGTCGGCAGCCACCCGATGGCGGGCAGCGAGCGCTCCGGGCCGCTGGCCGCCTCGGCGAGCCTGTTCGACGGTCGCCCATGGGCGATCACGCCCGGCGGCGGCACCTCTCCGGACGCCGTGCACGCCGTCGAGCGGCTGGTCGAGGTGTGCGGCGCCGTCCCGGTGCGACTCTCGCCGAGCGAGCACGACCGGGCTGTCGCGCGCACCTCCCACGTGCCGCACCTGCTCGCGGCCCTGGTCGCCGGGACCCTCGCCGGCGCGCCGCCGCAGCACCTGGCGCTGTCCGGCCAGGGCGTGCGCGACGTGACCCGGGTCGCCGCGGGCGACCCCGGCCTCTACAGCCAGATCATCGGCGCCAACGCGATCGCCGTCACCAACCTGCTCGCCGAGCTGCAGCAGCGGCTCGACCTGGCCGCGGAAGCGGTCGCGGCGGGGGACCGGGACGGGCTGGCGTCGCTGCTGGCCCACGGTGTCGCCGGCACTCGCGCGATCCCGGGCAAGCACGGCGGCCCGCTCCAGGCCATGGCGACCGTCTGGGTGTCGGTCCCCGACCACCCCGGCGAGCTCGCGCGGCTGTTCGCCGACGCCGGCGAGAGCGACGTCAACATCGAGGACGTCCGCATCGACCACGACCCGGGCCGTCCGGTCGGCCTGGTCGAGCTCGACGTCGCCGCTGATCGCGCCACGGCGCTGCTCGACGCTCTCGAATCAAGGGGATGGGACGCTCACCGGTAGGATCGTGGCCCGTGAACGCGGGTGATCTGGGCACGATCGTGGTAGCCGTCGACGGCACGTCCGGCTCCGGGAAGTCCAGCACCTGCCGGGGCGTGGCGGCCCGGCTCGGCATCCGGTACCTCGACACCGGTGCGATGTACCGCGCCGTGACGTGGTGGCTCCTCGAGCACGGCGTGGACGTGCACGACCCTGCCGCGGTGGCGTCGTACGCCGCCGCCCCGCGGCTGCGCTCGGCCACCGACCCGCTGGCGCCCACCATCTGCGTCGACGACCGCGACGTGTCCGTGGAGATCCGCAGCGAGGCCGTGAACGCGGCGGTGTCCCCGGTGAGCGCCGTGCCGGCCGTCCGTGAGCGCCTGGTCGCGCTCCAGCGCGAGATCATCGGCGACGGTGGGATCGTCGTCGAGGGCCGCGACATCGCCTCGGTCGTCTGGCCTGACGCCGAGGTCAAGGTCTACCTGACCGCCGACCCGTCCGCGCGCGCCGCCCGCCGCGCCGCCGAGAACGGCGCGGCCGACCTCTCCGCGACCGAGGCCTCCCTGCTCAGCCGCGACCGGATCGACTCCGGGCGCGCCGTGGCGCCGCTGACCATGGTCGAGGGCGCCGTCCAGGTCGACAGCACCGACCTCACCCTGGACGAGGTGATCGACCTGGTGGCCGGGTTGGTGACCGAACGCGCCACCGCGAGAACGTGACCAGCCATCGCGACCTGCCGCGGTCCGACGACGTACGCCACCCCGCGCGGTGGCTGCTCTACGGCGGCGCGTGGTTCGGGCGTTTCGTCGTCCGCCGCTACTACGACGTGCACGTCCACCACCCCGAGCGGTTCCCGTCGTCCGGTCCGGTCGTCGTCGCCGGCAACCACGTCGGCTTCGCGGACGGGCCGTTCATGGCGTTCCTGCTGCCACGACCGGTGCACGCGTGGACGAAGCTGGAGATGTACAAGGGGCCGCTCGCCTGGTTCCTCGACCGCGTCGGCCAGATCCGGCTCGACCGCTTCCACACCGACCCGCTGGCGATCCGGACCGCGCTGCGGGTGCTGCGCGACGGCCACTGCGTCGGCGTCTTCCCGGAGGGGACGCGGGGCTCCGGCGAGCTCGACACGTTCCACCGCGGGGCGGCCTACCTCGGCATGGTCACCGGCGCCCCGGTGCTCCCGGTGACGTTCCTCGGGACCCGGCTTCCGGGCGAGCGGTCCGGGTCGATCCCGCCGCGACGTGCGCGGATCGACATCGTGATCGGGAATCCCCTGCCGCTGCAGACGGTTGAATGGCCTCGGGGGAAACAGCACGTCACTGCCGCGTCGTTGCGGCTCCACGACCAGATGCGGGCCGGCCTGGCGGCGGCTCTCGCGGAGACCGGGCGCACCCTGCCCGGCCCGCTTCCTGCGGGCGACATCGAGCCCGACCCCGCCGACGACGTGATGAAGGAACGAGGCGCATGAACACCGAAGAGATCCAGCCGGAGCAGGTGGCCGGCCCGGTCCCGGTGCTCGCCGTGATCGGCCGGCCGAACGTCGGCAAGTCCACCCTGGTGAACCGGATCCTCGGCCGCCGGGAGGCGGTCGTCGAGGACGTCCCCGGGGTGACCCGGGACCGGGTCTCCTACGACGCGGTGTGGAACGGCCGTGCGTTCACGGTCGTCGACACCGGCGGCTGGGACCCGGACGCACGGGGGATGGCCGAGCGGATCGCCGCCCAGGCGGAGATCGCCATCGGCCTCGCCGACGCGACGTTGTTCGTCGTCGACGCGACCGTCGGGATCACCGACGCCGACGAGGCCGTCGTGAAGATCCTCCGCAAGTCGGGCAAGCCGGTGATCCTCGCCGCGAACAAGGTCGACGACGAGCGCGCCGAGGCGGAGGCCTACGGTCTCTGGAACCTCGGGCTCGGCGAGCCCTACCCGGTCTCGGCGTTGCACGGCCGCGGATCGGGCGACCTGCTCGACGCCGTCCTCGCGGCGCTTCCGGAGCCGCCGCCCGAGCAGGACACCCCGCTCGGGGGCCCGCGCCGGATCGCGATCGTGGGCCGGCCCAACGTCGGCAAGTCCTCCCTGCTCAACCGGCTCGCCGGAGAGGAGCGGGTGGTCGTCGACAACGTCGCCGGCACGACGGTCGATCCGGTCGACGAGCTGGTCGAGCTCGGTGGCCGCACCTGGCGCTTCATCGACACCGCCGGCATCCGGAAGCGGGTCAAGGAGGCGTCGGGCCACGAGTACTACGCCTGGCTGCGCACCTCGACCGCCATCGAGCGGGCCGAGGTGTGCGTGCTGGTGCTCGACGCCGAGCAGTCCGTCGCCGAGCAGGACATGCGGATCCTGCAGGAGGTGCGCGAGGCCGGGAAGGCGCTCGTCATCGCGTTCAACAAGTGGGACCTGGTCGACGACGAGCGGCGCTACTACCTCGACCGCGAGATCGAGCGCGACCTGGTGCAGGTGCAGTGGGCCCCGCGGATCAACATCACCGCCCGGACCGGCTGGCACGTCGACCGGCTGGTGCCGGCGCTGGACAAGGCCATCGAGGGCTGGGAGACCCGGATCTCCACCGGCGCCCTCAACGCGTTCCTCGGGCGGCTGGTCGCCGAGCACCCGCACCCGGTGCGCAGCGGCAAGCAGCCCCGGATCCTGTTCGGCACCCAGCCGCAGACCTCGCCGCCGACCTTCGCCCTGTTCACGACCGGCAAGCTGGACGCCGGCTACGAGCGGTACATCGAGCGGCGGCTGCGCGAGCAGTTCGGCTTCGTCGGCACGCCGATCGTGATCAACGTGAAGCCGCGGGAGAAGCGCAAGCGATAGCCCGCACCCGTTGAGTCGGGGCGTCAGAAGGCGCAGACTGGCCGGGTGACGCGCGACCGGGCGCCTGACCTGGTTCCAGTCCTGTCGAGGGGCAAGCACCGGAACCCCCGTCGTGGTGCCTGCTTCATGGAGCTGGCCTCGTTCCTCGCAGGTGAGCGGTGGTCGGACCATCCAGCGTGCACCCACCCGCTGCTCGCCGGCGTGGCGCGGGAGGTCAACGACCGGATCGGCGACGAGGCGCGCAACCGGATCGCCCCGCTGGTGACCGAGGTGATCGGCCTGGACTCCGACGACCCGAGGTTCGCCGCCCTGCTCGCCAGAGAGGTGGCCCTGGCCGCCCTCCCGGTCGCGGCGGAGGACCGACAGCGCACCGCTGCGGTGGGGCTGATGACCTGCGAGCGGGTGCTCAACGAGCTGGACGGGAGACCCCTGGAAGAGGTGTCGCCACGGGTCAGGACCGCGCTCGCCGACGTGCCGCTCGCCCGGAACTGGGCGCGCGAGTTCTGCGGCATCGGCTTCGGCACAGCGGAGAGGTTCGGACGGCGCAGCGCGCCGATCATCGTGCACTCCGCGCTGGTCGGGATCGCCGAGTCGACGGTCGGCGACAGCGAGCAGCGGTTGGTCGACCTGCTCCGGCACGTGGTCGCCGAGGCCAAGGGGTGGACGCACCACGCCGCCGCGGCGGTCGGGGCCGAGGAGTGGCAGGAGGCCTGCGACCTGACGGTCAGCCGTTCCCGGCGCGAGTGGAGGAGGTCGGCGCGCTTGCATTGATCGAACAGATGTTCGATCATGGCTGAGTGAGTGCCCTGCCCGTCGAAGCCGCTCAGGCACAGCCGCTGGCTGTCGTCGAGCAGCTGCGCGAGCGGATCCGGACGCTCGAGGGCGGCCCGGCGCGGACACCGGTCCCGGTGCACCCGGTGCTGCAGGACGTCGTGGCGATGCGGGTCGGCACGAGCTACACCGTCGACACCGCGTCGCTCGCGCTGGCGATGGCCGCAGGCGCCTCGGCCGCGGGGGAGTGGGTCGGGTTCGCGGGCTGGTCCGACTTCGGTGCGGAGGCGGCGGCGCAGTGGGGCATCGACCTCGGCCGCACCGTGCTCGTCCCCGAGCCGGGGGAGCACTGGCTGGAGGTCGTCGCCGCGCTGGTCGACGTGCTGCGCGTGGTGGTGCTCTGCCCGCCGGGCCGCGTCGACCCGAAGTCGATGTCGGTGGTCGAGGCACGGCTGCGGGCCCGCTCGGCTGCGCTGGTCGTGTGGGGCGAGTGGTCATCGCCGGAGGCCCGCCTGACCACCGAGCACACCGAGTGGACGGGGGCCGGCCGCGGCGAGGGCAGGCTCCGCGAGCGGCAGGTGCGGATCGCCGTACGTCGTGGTGCGCGGCAGCCCACCCGTGCCGACCTGGTCTTCCCGACGGGGTAGCCATGTCCCGCACGCTCGTCGTCTGGTGTCCCGACTGGTCGGTCGTCGCGGCTCTCGCCGAGGCCGCCGAGGCGGGTGAGGTCGCGACGCCGGGATCTCCCGCGGCGGTCCTGGCCAACAACGTGGTCGAGGTCTGCAACGCGGCAGCCCGCAAGGAGGGCGTACGGCGCGGTCAGCGCCGTCGCGACGCCCAGGCGCGGTGCCCGGAGCTGGTGCTGCTGCCCGCCAACCCCGACCGCGACGCCCGGCACTTCGAGCCGGTGCTGACCGCGGTCGAGGACGTCCGGCCGGGAGTCGCGCCGATCCGGCCCGGGCTGATGGTGCTGCCGGCTCCGGGGCGCTACTTCGCTCGAGGCGGGTTCGACGGCGAGGAGGCGGCATCGGCACTGATCGCCGAGCACCTGGTCGCCACCGGTGTGTGGGACTGCCGGTTCGGCGTGGCCGACGACCTGTTCACCGCTGAGCAGGCGGCGCGCACGGCTCCGGTGCAGGGCTGCGTGGTGGTCCCGGCGGGCGGTGCCGCGGAGTTCCTGCGACCACTGCCGGTCCAGGTGCTGGGGAGCGAGCTCGCCGACCTGCTGCGCCGGCTCGGGCTGCACACGCTCGGCGACTTCGGCCGGCTGTCACCGGCCGAGGTGAGCAACCGGTTCGGCTCCCACGGCGCCATGCTCCACCGTCGGGTGCTCGGCGCCGCCGCCGAGCACCTGCCGTCGCGCCAGCCGCCACCGGAGCTCGCGCGCGAGATCGCCTTCGAGCCACCGCTGGACTCCGCGGAGGCGGTCACCTTCAGCGTGCGCACGACCGCGGAGCGGTTCGTCGCGGGGCTCGCCGACCGGCAGCTGGTGGCCACCGGGGTGCGGATCGAGGCGGAGTCCGACGGCGTCGTGACCTCGGCACGCACCTGGCTGCACCCCCGATGCTTCACCTCGCGCGACCTGGTCGACCGGGTGCACTGGCAGCTGCAGGCGAGCATCCCCACCTCGGGCCTGCGCAGCCGCAAGGACAGCGGCGAGATCACCGCCCCGATCGAGCGGGTCAGGTTCCTGCCCGACACCGTCGAGCCCGCCGGCGACCACGCCGACGGGCTGTGGGGCGGCGGCGCGGCGGAGGAGGTGGTGCGCGGGGTCGCCCGGGTGCAGGCGATGGTCGGCTACGACGCCGTACGTGTCCCGGTGCTGCAGGGCGGGCGGAGCGCCGCCGACCGGCAGGCGATGGTGCCCTGGGGCGAGCGGGCGGTCGGCCTGCGGCCGCTGGACCGACCCTGGCCCGGCCGGATCCCCGGCCCGGCACCCGCCCGGGTGTTCGCCAAGCCGGTCCTCGCCGAGGTGGTCGACGAGTCCGGCCGCACCGTCGGCGTCACCGAGCGCGGCGTGGTGACGGGGGAGCCGTGGCGGTTCAAGCTCGCCGGCTCGCGGCCGGCGCTCCCGTGGCAGCCGATCGCCTCCTGGGCCGGGCCGTGGCCGGTCGACGAGGGCTGGTGGACGGCCGACGGCGGCGACGGAAGGTCGGCACGGTTCCAGGTGGTCGGCGTCGACGGTCGCGCCTGGCTGATGCGGTGGCGGCTGTCCGGCTGGGAGGTGGAGGCGGGCTACGACTGAGGTCTAGCATCCGTGACATGGCGTCCGTCGCGAAGAACCTGAGGGCGCTCCAGGGTGCTCTCGAGCACAGCGTGACCATCCAGCGCGCGCGGCTCCAGGAGGTCATGGACGACCTGGTCGCCCGCGGCACGCTGACCAGCGCCGAGGCCGAGAACGTCGCGAACCGGCTGGTCGCCAGCAGCAAGGACTACACCTCGGCCCTGCTCACCGTCCTCGACGCGGTGACGACCGAGGCGAGGAAGACCGTCGGAGCCGGCGTCGCGACCGCGGGGAAGCTGGCGGGCAGCGTGATGCAGGCGCCGAAGCTCGTCGGGCGTGGGCAGCGGTCCGCGTCGCAGCCGGCCACCACCCGTCCCGTCGCGCCGCCGCCCGCGGACCCCATCGACGGCTACGACGCCCTCACCGTCGCCGAGATCCGTCCGCAGCTCGCCGGCCTCACCGCCGCCGACCTGAGGCGGGTGCGCGACCAGGAGGCCGCGGGCAAGAGCCGCAAGACCCTGCTCACCGAGATCGACCGGCTCCTCGCCTGATCCGGACGGCAGGCTTCCTGCCTGCGCGTCCGGTTGCCGCAGATCTTCCGTCGACGTAGCGTGAAGATCGAGGGCGTACGACGACGTGCGCCCGTCGAGGGAGGCGTGCGATGTTCGAGGAAGCCCAGCTCTACTCACCGGTGACGACCGCCGACGACGGCAGCGTCACGGTGCACCTGGGTGACGATCATCCCGGGGTGAACGACGAGGCCTACCGCGCCCGGCGCAACGACATCGCGCGTGCCGCCCTGACCTGGCAGCCGGGCACGCCGCTGCCGCGGATCGACTACTCCGACGTCGAGAACGAGGTCTGGCGCACGGTCCGCGAGCACATCGATCCCCTGCACGAGAAGTACGCCTGCCGGGCCTACAACGACGCCGTGGCCGCGCTGGACCTGCCCAAGGACCGGGTGCCCCAGCTCGACGAGGTGACCGCCGGGCTGCAGCCGCTCACCGGGTTCTCCTACGTCCCCGCTGCCGGCATCGTGCCGCTGGAGGAGTTCTACGGCTCGCTGGAGGACGGGATCTTCCACTCCACGCAGTACCTGCGGCACCACGCCGTGCCCCTCTACACGCCCGAGCCCGACCTGATCCACGAGGTCATCGGCCACGGCAACCTGCTCGCCGACCCGCAGGTCGCCGAGGTCAACCGGCTCGCCGGAGCCGCTGCGCGCCGGATGGAGACCAAGGCCGGGCTGCAGATGGTCGCCGACGTCTTCTGGTTCACCGTCGAGTTCGGCGTCCTGCACGAGGACGGGGAGCTCAAGGCCTACGGCGCCGGCATCCTCTCGTCCTACGGCGAGATCGAGGAGTTCCGGCACATGGAGATCCGGCCGATCGACTTCGCGGCGATGTCGACGATCGACTACGACATCACCCACTACCAGCCGGTGCTGTTCGCGGCCAAGTCGTTCGCGCAGATGGTCGACGTGGTCGGCGCGTTCTTCGCCGGCTGCGACGACGACACGCCCGCGCGCCTCGGGGTCAAGGACGCAGTGACAAACTGAGGCCGTGCGCCTCCACGTCATCCTCTGGCCGATCCAGGACTGGCCGGCGATGGGCGAGACCTGGCGTCGCGCCGAGGAGCTCGGCTTCGCGGGCGCCTGGGTCTACGACCACCTCGCCTGGCGCGGCCACTCGCCGTGGGACGACGCCTACGCGAGCCTCGCCGCCGCCGCGACCCTGACCTCGCGGATCCGGCTCGGCACGCTCGTGACCTCGCCGAACTTCCGCACGCCGATCCCGACCGCCTCGGCGATCCGCACCATCGACCGGATCTCCGGCGGCCGGCTCGACCTCGGCGTCGGTGCCGGCGGCAACACCCACACCTCGGACGGCGACGTCCTCGACCACGACTTCACGGCGCGCGAGCGCGCCGACCGCTTCGAGGAATGGGTCACCCAGCTCGACGACCTGCTGACGGGTGCGCCGGTCTCCGCGAGGGGTGACTGGTGGTCGGTCCGCGACGTGACGATCTCGCCCGGGCTGGTCCAGCAGCGACCGCCGTTCTGGATCGCCGCGCGCGGCCCGCGCGGGATGCGGCTCGCCGCGCGGCTCGGCCAGGGCTGGGTCGCCAACCCCGCGGGCGACGACCCCTACGCCGACACGCGCGGGCAGGTCGCCCGGCTCGAGGCGGCGTGCGGTGAGGCGGGCCGGGATGCCGCAGGGCTGCCCAGGCTGTTGCTCACCGGGTTCACGGACGAGCCGTGGCTGGCGTCGGTGTCGGCCTACCAGGACCTCGCCGGGCGCTACGCCGAGCTCGGCATCACCGACGTCGCGGTGCACTGGCCGCGCCCCGGGACCGACTGGGACGCCGATCCGGTCGTCTTCGAGGAGATCGCGGCCGCTGCGACCTGACCTACCAGGTCCGCACCCAGACGCAGTGCTCGGAGCGGCGCAGCTCCTCGACGGCCTCGTTCGAGAGCGGCGCCGAGGCGTCGGTCACGACGTACCCGAGCTGGTCGCGGGTCGACAGGTGCTGGTCGATCACGTTGTCGCCGGCCGTGGCGAACACGGAGTTGAGGTCGGCCAGGACGCCCGGCACGTTCTGGTGCAGGAACCCCAGCCGGTGGCCGGGGGTCAGCACCGGCGGCAGCACCGGGGGCAGGTTGACCGAGAGCGCCGTGCTGCCCTCCAGCGCGAAGCGCGCGAGCTTCTCGGCCACGAACCAGCCGATCTCCTCCTGCGCCTCCTGCGTGGAGCCCCCGACGTGCGGCGTGAGTATCACGTTGTCGAGGCCGCGCAGCACCGAGTCGAATGCGTCGCCCTGGGCCTTGGGCTCGACGGGGAAGACGTCGACCGCGGCGCCGGCGATGTGCCCGGAGAGGATGTGGTCGCGCAGCGCGTCGTAGTCCACGACCATGCCGCGGGAGGCGTTGATGAACAGCGCCCGCGACTTCATGGCGCTGAACTCCTCGGCGCCGAAGAACCCGGCGTTGCCGGGGCGGCCGTCCACGTGCAGGCTCACGACGTCGGCGACCTCGAGCAGGTCGCCCAGCGTCTTCATCCGGCGGGCGTTGCCGTGCGCCGGACGGTCGGCCTTGTCATAGAAGACGACGCGCATCCCCAGCGCCTCCGCGACGTTGGAGAGCTGGGTGCCGATGTTGCCGTAGCCGACGATGCCGATGGTGCGGCCGCGGACCTCGTGGCTGCCGCGGGCCGACTTGTCCCACACGCCGTCGTGCATCCGCTGGGTCTTCTCGGGAAGCCGGCGAGCCAGGGCGATGACCTCGCCGATGACGAGCTCCACCACGCTGCGGGTGTTCGAGTACGGCGCGTTGAACACGGCGACACCGCGCTCCGTCGCCGCGCCGAGGTCGACCTGGTTGGTGCCGATGCAGAAGCACCCGATCGTCTCCAGGGCCGGAGCCGCCTCGAGGACGCGCCGGGTCACCGTGGTGTTGGACCGGATCCCGAGCAGGTTGACGTCGTCGAGGGTCGCCACGAGCTCGTCCTCGGACATCGCGCCGGGGCGCACGCTGACCTCGTAGCCGCGACCCTCCAGGACCTCGACGGCAGCCGGATGGATGTTCTCCAGGACGAGAGCCTTCACGGGATCACCGTAGCCAGGCGGCGGTCTCGTCCCAGAGCCGGCCCGCGACCTCCGCGTCGCGGGCGTCGGGGGAAGGCTCCGTCGGCCGGCTGTCGCGGTAGTAGCCGGCGGCGAGCGCGGGGGTGGTGACGCAGTGGACCGTCGTGCGCGCACCCTCCTCCGGCGTCATCAGGATCCGTCGCTCGACCGGCGCGAGGACCTTGCGGAGCCGCGCCAGCACCGGGCTGGTCTCGAGCCCGCGGTCGGCGATCCGGGTGTAGACCTCGCCGGGGTGCACGGCGTACCCGGTGACCTCCGGATGGCGCCGGCCGATCTCGCTGGCGTGGTGGACCAGGCCGAGCTTCGAGGTGCCGTACGCCGCCCAGGAGTCGTAGGGCCGCACGCCCTCGAACAGCGCCTCGTTGCTCCCGCGTCGGTGCAGCTTGGAGACGACGTCGACCACGCGGGCGTCCTCGGACCGCGCGAGCATGGGGAGGAGGCGGGCGGTGAGGTGCCACGTCCCGAGGTAGTTGACCCTCCAGTGGATCTCGTGGCCGTCGACGAGACGGGGCTCCTGCCACTTCGAGCGGAGGTCGAGGTGGACGCCGGCGTTGTTGACCAGCACGTCGAGCGCGCCACGCTCCTCGCCGTACCACGCGACGAAGCGCTCCACCGAGGCGCGGTCGGCGAGGTCGAGCTCGTGCCCGACGATGCCGTGGCCCAGCTGCTCGGCCACCGCCGCGGCGCCGGACCGGGTCGTGATCGTGACCTCGGCGCCGTCCTCGGCGAGCAGCCGGGCTGTCGCGAACCCGAGCGACCGGGGTCCCGCACCGGTGACCAGGACGCGGCGGGCACCGGTCACGAGGCCGCCTTGATCGCATCGAAGAAGGCGTCCATCTCGGGAGAGATCCGCGCGAGCTCGATGTAGGGGGCGCCGTACGCCGATCCGTCGAGGTAGGCGAACTCCATCGGCCCCGCCATCGCGCCCGACATCAGCGGCTCGAGGCCGTGCGCGGCCGCCTCGGCGAGCGCGGCCGTGAGGTCGGGCACCCGGAAGCAGACGTGGTGCAGGCCGGGTGCGGACCGGTCGAGGAACTCCGACCAGACGCTCGAGCCCGACACCGGCCGGATCAGCTCGAGCTGCAGGTCGCCCGAGTAGGCCATCGAGATGTCCGCGACGGCGTCGCAGGGGCTGCCGCGATAGGTGCAGGCGTCGGGGCCGAAGTGGACGCCGGGGATGCGGGTCCACGTGCCGACGCCGAAGTGGTCGGTCAGGAGTGCTTCCTGGGCGTCGAGGTCGTCGGTCACCCAGGAGACTTGGGCGATGGGTCCGGTCGCGATCGGCATCGGGTCGTCCCCTCCTCTCTCGTCAGTAGAACATGTTCTACCACTGGTGAGAGGCCGGCTGGCGACGGAACAGGCCGCGTCCTGCCCGAAGGCAGGGACGCGGCCTGTGAGGTCGAACGGGCTCAGATGGCCCGGACGTGCTCCGCCTGCGGGCCCTTCGGGCCCTGGGCGACGTCGAACTCGACGCGCTGGTTGTCCTCGAGGCTCTTGTAGCCGTTGCCCTCGATCGCGGAGAAGTGCACGAACACGTCGTCACCGCCGCCATCCTGCTGGATGAAGCCGAAGCCCTTGTCGGCGTTGAACCACTTGACGGTTCCCTGAGTCATGATGAGTCCTTTGTTTCGGTGGACAGCCGGGCAAACGCCGGGCTGCTGGTGCTGAGACATCTACACGTGCGCCTGATGTCCAGCTAACCGAAAACCAAGTACCAAGAGATGGGCCGACCGAGCCGGTCAACCGGGCGACGCTCGTCGAGCGCCGGTCCCTTCAACAGTGACGACTCTACACCGAGGACCTCGGACCGTTACGATCGCCGTATCGACTCCCGACCATTGGAGCTCCCCCATGGGCAGGACCTGGATGTTGCGCGGCAGTGCCGTGTCCGTCGTCGCCGTGCTCGGCTGCGCCTGGGCAGGGGGTGTCGTCGGGCTCGGCGGCAGCCCGGCGCCGGCGGCGAAGCACACCACCACGGCCACCACCGAGACGCACGACCGCGCCGCGGCAGTGCACTACCAGCACGGGTCCGTGCTCGAGCGGGCGACGCCGCGACGTACTCACGAGGCGAAGCCGGAGAACGTCGCCTACACCGAGCCCACCCAGTCGGCCGTCGACGACCCGACCGATGCGCCGTCCAGCACGTCGACGACGCCGCCGGCTCCCGGCCAGACCCACTCGCCCTCGGGCCCGAGCGGAGGCGGCGGCACGACGATCCCGCAGCCGTCCCACGACCCGAGCACGCCGCCGAGCGGCGATCCCAGCCAGGACTGCAGCCAGCTCAGCCAGGTGCTGGGCTGCGTGCTGGCGCCCATCACGCACCACCCCTGACGCCCGGCCGGCCACTGTCCTGGTCGATGGTTGTCGTATCGAGCCACGTCGGTTCGTAGTAGTCGTGAGAGCGCCGGGAGGCGCCGTCCCACGACTCAGGAGATGACACCCATGCAGCACCCGGCACCCGTGGCCCGCCGCCTCTACGACCTCGTCGAGCCGATCGGGCTCGTCAACTTCGTCGCCGAGGAGCCGAACGAGGCGATGGCCGAGCTCGGCTTCAGCAACTACTGGGACGGGTACTTCGCCGGACGCTCCGCCCCGCTCGGCCGGGTGCCGGCCGAGGTCGTCCACTCGACGTTCTACAACTTCGCGGACGGCGAGGTGGCGCGCCACATCCCCAAGGTCTGGGAGACCACTACGCCCGAGGCTGCGCACGCGGCGCGCGAGCGAGGCTGCGTCGCGGCGCTGCGGCGCATCCTCGGCGACCTGGTCGAGACGCCGGGACTGGCACGCGCCGCCGAGCTGCTCGCCGAGGCGTCCACGAGCGCCCCGACCGAGGGCCGGGCCATGTACGCCGGACTGCGCGCGCTCCCGGTGCCGGAGGAGCCCGTGGCGCGGCTGTGGCACGCGGCCAACATGCTGCGCGAGCACCGGGGCGACGGGCACATCGCAGCATTGCTGTCGGAGGGGATCGGTGGCATCGAGGCGCACGTGCTCGCGGCGCTCGCCGGCGGCGTCTATCCGGCCGAGTCGTTCGGCCGCATCCACCACCTCCCGAAGGAGCGGCTGGCCGAGGTGATGGCCGGTCTGCGGGCCCGCGGCATCCTCGACGACTCCGGCCGGCTCACGGACGCCGGGTGCGCGGTCAAGGGCCGGGTCGAGTCACTGACCGACGCGCTCGCCGAGGCGCCGTACGAGACGCTGGAGCCGGAGGAGCTCGACGAGCTGGTCGCCCTGCTCGAGCCCATCGCCGACGCCCTGAGCGCCGCGGCGCCCGAGTAGACGACCGGCCGGAGGAGCAGAGATGGCTGACCTGGTGCTGTACATGTCGATGTCGCTGGACGGCTTCATCTCCGGCGTCGACGATCGCCCCGGCCAGGGCCTCGGCCGAAACGGTGGCCGGTTGTTCGACTACCTCGACGAACGTGCCGGAGACGGCGCCACCGCCCGGGTCTACGCCGAGGCGGTCGCGTCCGGCGCGGTGATCACCGGTCGTCGTACCTACGAGCTGGCCGGCCACTGGGGCGGCGACCACCACGCGGGCGTACCGATCTGCGTGCTCACCCACCGCGTCGACGACGAGCCGGAGGGGCACGCGAGGTTCTACTCCGACGTGAACGCCTGCGCCGCGGCCGCTCGCGCGGCCGCCGGCGGCTCTCGGACCGCGACGTCGCCCACCTGCGCTACCGGGTGCTGAGCCGAACGCCCTTGCGTCAGTAGGACCCCTTGATCACGAAGAAGGTGCCGCGGATGGTGCCGGCCAGCTTCGACTTCTGCCGGGCGAACTTGAAGCGGTCGGCGAGCTCCTCGGGCACCTCCATGCCGTCGGAGAGCTTGAAACCGACGGCGCGCTTGCCGCTGTCCTCCAGCGTGTAGAGGACGTTGATCGCCAGGCCGGACTCGTAGAACACGTAGGTCCACCTCACTCCGTCGACCTCGAACTGGGTCGCCTCGAGCGGCGTGGACTCGATGACGAGGTCGCGCTCCTCCTTGAGGATCTTGTGCACGTAGTCGATCTCGTCGGCGGCCTCGGCGGCCGGCTCGACGGTGAAGACGTGGTCGAACTTGTTCTTGAAGTACCGCGCCTCGTTGGCGCGGAGGCCGGCCAGGGCGTCGGCGACGGGGGAGGACTCCAGGCCGGTGGTCGATACGTCCTGGAAGTCGACGGTGTAGGACATGAGGTTCTCCTCGCGCTGGTTCGGGTGTCGGGGTGGTGCTTCAGCTGGTTGACGTCGGGTGCTTCGCGAATGTGACACGGCTCGGCAGATCGGAGCATCGAGTCGCTGCGACCCGGCATCCGGACATTCTGTGCCAGGACGAACGGCCACGGGGGCCGGGACTTCTCGGCCTGTCGCAGGCACCGGCAGCGCAAGACGGTGGGTGAGGAACCGCGACGGGACGGAGGCGGTGAGATGAGGGCGACGATCTCCGTGATCCGCACGTCCACGCTCCGCCGCGAGGACGGCAGGGACGGGGCGACGACCTCCGGATGGCGGGTCGTGGCCGCGTTCGAGGTCGCACTGGCAGTTGCTGCCGTCGCCGTGGACTGGATGATCCCTGCGGTCGTCCTGACCCTCGTGGCGGGTGTGTCGCTGGCTGTCAGGCGCCGGGATCCGGGCACACTCGGGTTCCGCCGACCCGACTCGTGGCCCCGGCTCGCGCGGCAGATGGCGGTCTTCGCCCTCGCGTGGACGCTGTTCGACGTCGCGTTGCTGATCCCGGTGACCAACCACCTCAGTGGGCGCACGCAGGACATCAGCGGCTTCGCCGACCTTCAGGGCAACGTCGCCATGCTCGGGATCTACCTTGCCGCCGCGTGGCTGCTCGCCGCCTTCTGCGAGGAGGCGGCCTTCCGGGGCTACCTGTTGACCCGGCTCACCGAGGTGCTCGGTCGCGGCCGCGCAGGCAGGCTGGCGGCCGTCACAGCGTCGTCGGCGTTGTTCGGGCTCCTGCACACCGAGCAGGGTGTGGTGGGTGTCGTCGTCGCGGGGTGTGCCGGGCTGGTGTTCACCTTGCTCCGCTACCGGTTCGGGACGCTGTGGGCTCCCGTCCTCGCGCACGGGTTCGACGACACGATCGGGTTCTTGTGGTTCTTCCTCTTCGGGCCGTTCTACGGACTCTGGTAGCTGCGAGCCGGACGCGCCCGACCCACGGGAGCGTGCCTTCAGCGGAGCGGGTCCCCACTGCTGACGTGGATGTGGAGGTGCTTGGAGTCCTGGTAGCGCCCGAGGTTCGTGAGCACCGCGGCGGCGCCGTGCTCGGCCTCGACCGCGCCGGCCACCCGCTGCACGACGGACAACAACTCGCGGGCCAGGCCCTCGTCGGCGCCCTCGGTGTCGGTCAGCGACGGCACGTGCCGCTTCGGCACCACGACGATGTGGACCGGCCAGAACGGACGGGTGTGGTGGTAGGCCACGACGCCCTCGCTGTCGTGGACGACGTCGAGATCGCGCAGGTTCGGCAGAGCGACGTCGCAGTAGAAGTCGTCACCGTCGTAGGGGTCCGTCGTCAGGGGCACGGGCACATCCTTAGCAGGTCGAGGTCGATCGCCCGCTCGGACCGGTCCACGGGCGACGGTGAGCACTCAGGCGTTCTCGGCCGACAGGAGCAGCAACCGGGTGAGCAGCTCCGCCGAGCGCGCCACCTGCTCACGGTCCCCGGTGACGAGGAGGTCGAGGAGCAGTCCACGGGCAGCTCCGAGAGCGAGCCGGGCGTGCGGCTCGACCTGGTCCTCGCGGATGCCGATCGCCCGGCAGAGGTCGGCCAGCGGAGGCAGCCACGCGGCGATCAGCTCCGCGCGCAGGGAGGCGGCGTGCTCGCGACCCTGCGCCGCGTGGGCGGCGAGCTCGAAGAACAACGGGCCGTAGCGCAAGGTCGCCTCGACCGTCTGCTCCCAGTACTGCGCGGCTGCCGCCGACGGCGAGAGGCCGGCGTCGTAGGTCTGTTGCATCAGTGCCCGTTGGCGGGCCTCGACCTCGCGGGTGACCTCGGCGAGCAGGCCCTCGCGCGAGCCGAAGTGGTAGATCAGCATCCGGTGGCTGGTCCCGAGTGCCTCTGCCAGTGCGCGGAGGCTGGTGTCGCCGATGCCGTGCTGGCCGAAGTGGTCGATGACCCCGTCGAGCAGCCGTGCGCGTGGGCCGGGGGTCACGCGGTGGGTGCGCCGGTGACCCGCGCGTCGAGGCTGGTGGCCTCGGTCTCGATGTAGCGCTGGGTCAGTCCACCCCAGAACAGGGCGGCGAGCGCCCCCATCGGCCCGGTCTGCTCGATGCCGAGCGTGACGGCGGCGCCCGTGGCGGTGGGCTCGACGCGGTGGCTGCCGATGGTGGCCACGCCGGGGCCCTTCGCCACCCAGGTGAACGATCGGCCGGCGACCAGCTCGGTGACCTCCCACACGGCCGGTCGCAGCCGCGGCTGCCGGATGCGGGCCCGGGATCCGAGGCGGAGCGGGCCGTCGTCGAGACGCTCGACGCTGCTGACGGTCGGCGTCCACGCCGGCCACCTGGCCACGTCGAAGAGGGCGTCCCAGACGAGCTCCGCCGGCGCGTCGATGTGCCGGGTGGTGGTGAATGTACGCTTCATGTACCGAATGGTACATCACGGTGAGGGCTCAGCCGGGTGATCGGAAGGGTCGCGAGCATGCGTACATGACCGTCCGGATGCGTCGCTCGGCGAGGTTGGCCACCTGATTGGCTGCCATCTGGCCGAACGCGTCGCCGAGGAAGGCCGCGAAGGTGACGGGCGGTGGTCCTTCGCGTTGGATCCGGTCGCGCATCTGTCGGAACCAGGTGAGGCCTTCCTCTGACGAGTCGACCTCGGAGAGGACCTCGAAACCTGCCGTCCGGAGCAGCTCGCGCATCTCTTCCGGGGTGGCGAGAAAGCTGGTCGAGGGGTCGTCGGCCCAGGGCACCGGATAGCGGACGTCGCCACCTTCGCCCTGTACGACGTCGTAGGCGACGAACCTGCCGCCGGGTCGTAGCACTCGGAAGGCTTCCGCGTAGAGCGCGTGCTTGTCGGAGATGTTCATCGCCACGTGCACGGTCAACGCAGCGTCCACCGCCCCGTCAGGGAGACCGGTGGCAGTTGCGTCCCCCACCACGAACCGGGTGCGGTCGGACAGGCCCGTCCACCTCGAGAGTGCCGTCGCCACCTCGCAGAATTCTGGGGTGAGGTCGACGCCGGTGACCGTGCATCCGGTCAGCTCGGCGAGCGTGCGTGCGGGGCCACCCAGTCCGCTGCCCAGGTCGAGCACGTGGGTGTCTGCAGTCAGGCCTAGTGCCTCGATGATCTCCAGAGATGCCGCCCGGCCACGGATGTGGAACTCGTCGATCGGAGCAAGGTCGGCCGGTCGCAGACGTGCACGGTCCAGGCCCGCCGCGTCGAGGGCCGAACCGATGGCCGCCACGAGGTTCCCGGGGCCGCTGTAGAACTTCGACACCTGGTCCACTTCGTCATCGTCGCACCCGGTGGCAGCCGAGATCTTCCTCGACCGGTTCTTGTGCTTCGAACATGTGTTCGATAGACTGAGGCATGGCTTCCGGGACCGCTCTCTCAGCGCAGCAGGTCGCTGATCTGCGAGGTGCGCTGCGGGCCGGTGGGCTGCCGGAGGATCCCGGGGAGCTGATCGCGCTCGTCGGTGAGCTGGAGACCTTGAAGTCGGCCGTGTGCGCGGTCCAGGCCAGGGCGAGCGTCGTCCATGACGCTGTGCGGCGTCGGGTCGAGGCGGGGCAGGGGGTGCCGGCTCGTCGGCGGGGCAGGGGGGTGGCGGCCGAGATCGCGCTGGCCCGCAAGGAGTCGCCGCACCGGGGTCAGGTGCTGTTGGGGTTCGCGAAGCTCGCCTGTGCCGAGATGCCGCACACGATGGCCCGGCTCGAGGACGGCACGCTCAACGAGTGGCGGGCGATGCTGCTGGTGCGCGAGACCGCGTGCCTGGGGGCTGAGCAGCGGGCGTTCGCCGATGAGGAGCTGTGCGCGGACCCCCAGGCACTGGAGGGTGTGGGCACCCGTCGGCTGCTGGCGAAGGCGAGGAAGCTGGCCTACGAGCTGGACCCGAAGGCCGTGGTCGACCGGGCGAGCAACGCGGCCAAGGACCGCAACGTCACCTTGCGTCCGGCGCCGGACACGATGACCTACCTGACCGCGCTGCTTCCCGTCGCCCAGGGCGTCGCCCTGCGCGCGGCGCTGCAGCAGGCTGCCGGCGCACTGATCGCTGCTGGTGACCCGCGGACCCGGGGTCAGCTGATGGCCGACCTGCTGGTCGCCCGGGGCACCGGCGTGGCGATGAGCACCGACGGGCAGCCGCCGGCGGTGCCGGTCGCGATCAACCTGATCATGTCCGAGACCACCTTGTTCGGCGGCCACGCCGCGGCGCTGGTCGAGGAGGAGGTCGTGCCCGCCGAGGTCGCCCGGCTCCTCGCCGCGCACGCGCTGAGCGAGGACCTCCACACCTGGATCCGCCAGCTGTACGCCGACCGCCGGGGCCGCCTGGTCGCGATGAGCAGCAAGCAGCGGGCCTTCCCCCAGCCTCTCGCGCAGCTGCTACGGATCCGCGACCAGGGCATCTGCCGCACCCCCTACTGCGGCGCCCCGATCAGACACGCAGACCACGTGGACCCCGTCGAGGACGGGGGCCGGACCAGCGCCGCCAACGGCCAGGGCCTGTGCGAGGCGTGCAACCACGCCAAGCAGGCACCCCGGTGGCGACAACAGGTCACCGATGACGGGATCGAGACGATCACCCCGACCGGACACCGCTACCTCAGCCACGCACCACCACCGGTCGGCTGGCGAGAGCCCTACTACGTCCTGGTCGCCCCCGGGCGCTACCAGCTCGTCGCCTGAGGCAGCTCGATGGGCTGGACGAACCCGCCGGTCCCGTGGCGGGAGATCGAGCGCCGGCTGTCCGGCCGAGCGCCCGGCGCTGAGGACGCGCCGGTCTCCCGTCGCAAGGGACCACGACACGACCTCGAGCCGATCGAGCGGCCCGCGGGCAGCACGCCGTACGCCGAGCTGCACTGCCACAGCCACTTCAGCTTCCTGGACGGCGCGAGCTCACCAGCTGACCTGGTCAAGGAGGCGACCCGGCTCGGTCTGACCGCGCTGGCCCTCACCGACCACGACGGCTTCGCCGGGGCGCCGCTGCTCGCGGAGTTCGCCAAGGAGTACCGGCTCCCGACCGTCTACGGCGCCGAGCTCTCCCTCGGGCTGAGCAGGCCGCAGAACGGGGTACCCGACCCGGAGGGGAGCCACTTGCTGGTGCTGGCCAGGGGAGTGGAGGGCTACTACAAGCTGTCCGGCGCGATCACCGAGGCCGGCCTCGACCCGCGAGCCGAGAAGGGCGCGCCCCGGCACGACCTCGACAGCCTCACCGACATGGCCGGCGGCGACTGGGTGGTCCTGACCGGCTGCCGGAAGGGCCGGACCACGCCCGAGGCGATCGCGGACCTCGTCGACCGGTTCGGCCACGACAACGTCGTCGTGGAGCTCAACCGGCACGGCTCACCCGGCGACGACGAGGCCAACCAGGCGCTCTACGACCTCGCCCGGGACCGCGGGCTCCGGGTGATCGCGACCGGCAACGTGCACCACGCGACGCCCGACCAGCGCCGGCTCGCACAGGCGATGGCGGCCATCCGGGCCCGCCGGAGCGTCGGCGAGCTCGACGGCTGGCTGGACCTGTCGGGCTCCCGTCACCTGCGCAGCGGCGCGGAGATGGAGCGGATCTTCGCGCGCTACCCCGGCGTCGTCGCCGCGACCGTCCCGCTGGCCGAGGAGCTCGCGTTCGACCTCCGCAAGGCCAGCCCGAGGCTCCCCAAGCAGGGCATCCCCGAGGGCCACGACGCCAGCAGCTGGCTGCGGGTGCTGACCGAGAAGGGCTTCGCGGAGAGGTACGCCGGCACGCCGCACGAGCGCGAGGCGCGTGATCGCGTCGAGGCCGAGCTCGAGGTCATCTGCCGCAAGGACTTCGCGGGCTACTTCGTGATCGTCCACGACATCGTGAAGTTCGCCCGCGACAGCGACATCCTGTGCCAGGGCAGGGGATCAGCGGCGAGCTCGGCTGTCTGCTTCGCGCTCGGGATCACCGCGATCGACTCGGTCTACTACCAGCTGCCGTTCGAGCGGTTCATCTCCGAGCACCGTGAGGAGGAGCCGGACATCGACGTCGACTTCGACTCCGACCGGCGCGAGGAGGTCATCCAGTGGGTCTACGAGACCTACGGACGCCACAACGCGGCCCAGGTCTGCAACATCGTCAGCTACCGGCCGCGGATGGCGATCCGGGACGCGGCGAAGGCGCTCGGCTACTCGACCGGCCAGCAGGACGCGTGGAGCAAGTCGATCGACGCGTGGGGGAGGGACGTCCCCGAGGACGCCGGCATCCCGCCGCAGGTCGCCTCGCTCGCCGAGGAGCTCATGTCCGCTCCGCGCCACCTCGGCATCCACTCGGGCGGAATGGTCCTCACCGAGCGGCCGATCGGCGAGGTCTGCCCCATCGAGCGCGCCCGGATGCCGGGCCGCACCGTCCTGCAGTGGGACAAGGACGGCTGCGAGACGATGGGACTGGTGAAGTTCGACCTGCTCGGGCTCGGGATGCTCGGCGCGCTCGACCACTCGATGAAGCTGGTCGCCCGGCACCAGGGCAAGCGCTGGACCCTCGAGACGATCCCCAAGGAGGACCCCGAGGTCTACGACATGCTCTGCAAGGCGGACTCGATCGGCGTCTTCCAGGTGGAGTCGCGTGCGCAGATCGGCACCCTGCCGCGCCTGAAGCCCCGCTGCTTCTACGACCTCGCGATCGAGATCGCGCTGATCCGGCCCGGTCCGATCCAGGGCGGCGCCGTCCATCCCTACATCCGCCGCGCGACGGGTCGGGACCCGGTCACCTTCGACCACCCGTCGCTCGAGCCGGTCCTGGGCCGGACGCTCGGCGTACCCCTCTTCCAGGAGCAGCTGATGGCGATGGCCGTCACCCTCGGCGACTGCACGCGGGACGACGCCGACCTGCTGCGGCGGGCGATGGGCTCCAAGCGCGGGGTCGAGCGGATCGAGAAGATCAAGGAGAAGCTCTACGCCGGCATGGCTCGCAAGGGCATCACCGGCGACCACGCCGACTCGATCTACGTGAAGATCCTGTCCTTCGCCAACTTCGGCTTCGCCGAGTCCCACGCGCTCAGCTTCGCGCTGCTCGTCTATGCCTCGTCGTGGTTCAAGCTGCGCTACCCGGCTGCGTTCCTCGCGGGGCTGCTGCGCAACCAGCCGATGGGCTTCTACTCGCCGCAGTCCCTCGTCGCCGATGCGCGGCGGCACGGCGTGGTGGTCAGCCGGCCCGACATCAACGCGTCCGGCGCCCAAGCCGATCTCGAGGACGGTGGCCTGTCCGTCCGGCTCGGCCTGGACTCGGTCAAGGGGATCGGGCTCGACCTCGCGCGACGGATCGAGGCCGGCCAGCCGTACGCCGACATCCGCGACTTGTCCCGCCGCGCCGGGCTGAGCACCACCCAGCTCGAGTCGCTGGCGACCGCCGGCGCGTTCGACTGCTTCGGGCTCGACCGGCGCCAGGCGATCTGGATGTCGGGGTTCGCGGAGAGCGAGGACCAGCTCGAGGGAAGCACGGCGACCCCGCCACCTCCCACCCTCCCCGGCATGGACGAGCTCGAGATCGCGCACGCCGATCTGTGGGCGACCCGGATCACGACCGACAAGCACCCCGTCGAGCACTGGCGGGCCAAGCTGCGCGCGGCCGGCATCCGGCGGATCAGCGACCTTGCGCGGGTCGAGCACGGCCGTCGCGTGCTGGTGGCCGGCCTGGTGACCCATCGTCAGCGTCCGGGGACGGCGCTGGGGATCACCTTCCTCAACCTCGAGGACGAGACCGGCATGTTGAACGTCATCTGCTCCCAGGGCGTCATGAAGGCCCACCGGCAGGCCGCGCGCAACAAGGTCGCCGTGGTGATCCGCGGCAAGGTCGAGCGCCAGGACGGCGTGATGAACCTCGTCGCCGACAAGGTCGAGGCGCTGGAGTTCAGTCTTCCTGGGACGTCGTCTCGCGACTTCCGCTGATCCGCCGGTCCACCGACACTGAGTAGGCATCCGGCCGGAACCGGAGGATGGGGTCGTCGGACAGCCCGATCCCGTCCACGATCCGGGTCGGGTCGAAGACGACGACCTGCCCCGTCGCCTCCGGGTCCTCGACCGGTGCGGTGACGGTCAGGGTGCCGGCGTCGAGGACCTCGGTGGACCGCCACACCGACATCGGGTCGTGCGGGTCGTCGCCCGCGTCCGCGACCTGCACCTCGAGCCGGAACCGCACCGGACCGGCAGCCAGGCGCGCGACGATCTCGTCCCGGAGCCGGTCGGGCCCCTCGAACCGCTCGGGAGGCCCGTGCTCCGGAGTGGCGAGCGGCCGGAACGTGTAGCGCACCCAGCTCTCGGTCCCGTCGGGCGCCGTCCACCGGTAGGCGTGGATCGGGTAGTAGTCCACCTCGGCGTAGGACCTGGGCGCGACGACCGCCTTCGCGCGCGCGTTCGCCACGAGCGGGCCGAGCGCGTCCCGGTGCCGAGCGAGGAAGACCGGCAGCCGCCACGGCCATCGGGTCGCCTCGACGAGCTCGACGAAGGCCTCCGGGGTGCGCACCGGGAACCGTGGCGCGGTCTGACCGAGCAGGTCGGTCCTGGTGCCGTCGGGGAGCTGGAACGAGACCGCCAGGCCGCGCACGTCCGTCGCGCCGTCCGCGTTCCCGGGGTTGCCTCCGCCGTTGGACCACCGCACGAGCACCGTGACCGGTGTCCCCTGCAGGTGCTGGGCGCGGCACCGCGAGGCCATGTCAGGACTGGCGACGAAGCTGCCCTCGTAGAAGGCGCCCTTGGCGTGGAGCGTCCGCCGGCCGGGGTGCCGGCCGAAGGCACGCTGGATCCGTTCGACGGCGTCAGCA
Source organism: Nocardioides panacisoli (assembly GCF_039537325.1). Classification (GTDB taxonomy): domain Bacteria; phylum Actinomycetota; class Actinomycetes; order Propionibacteriales; family Nocardioidaceae; genus Nocardioides; species Nocardioides panacisoli. The sequence continues at coordinate 5,116 of NZ_BAABAH010000022.1, read as the reverse complement.
GGCGTCACGGGGTTGCTGCTCACCCTCGGACGGTACCGCCCCCGGGCGGGATCAGCGCGAGACCTGCAGCATCTCCGCACGCGTCGCGAGCTTCACCCGGGTCCGGCCGGCGGCCTCGCCGAGCGCGATCTCGTGGCCGTCGATCCGCTCCCAGCCGTCGTGGCGCACGGCCTCGACGCCGCGCTCGGCGAGGTAGGCGTCCACCGCCGCCGGCTCGCGGTGGGGCGCGGCGGGCTCGGTGTCCGCGAGCAGGTGGCGGACGGTCTCGGCGGCGTCGGACTTGGTGTGCCCGATCAGGCCGACGGGTCCGCGCTTGATCCAGCCGGTGACGTAGAGCCCCGCGACCGGCTCGCCGGCGAGGTCGAGGACCCGGCCGCCGTCGTTGGGGACGACCGCTGCCCGCTCGTCGAACGGCAGGTCCACCAGCGGCGTGCTCCGGTAGCCCACGGCCCGGTAGACCGCTCCGACCTCCCAGTCGGTGAGCTCGCCCGTTCCCGTCACGGTTCCGTCCGCGTTCGGCGAGTGCGTCCGCTCGGTGCGCAGCGCGGTCACGCGGCCGTCCGTGCCGAGCACCTCGACCGGCGCCTCGCAGAAGTGCAGGTGGATCCGGTGCGGCTTGCCCTCGGGCTCGCGGCCGACCCAGTTGGCGAGGGTGTCGAGCACCATCTTCTGCGCCTTGTGCTGCTGCACGTGCGCCATCCCGTGCTCGTCGACGTCGAAGCCCTCGGGGTGCACGACCACCTCGACGTTGGGGGAGTGGTTGAGCTCCCGCAGCTCCAGCGGCGAGAACTTCGCGTACGCCGGTCCGCGCCGTGCGAACACGTGGACGTCCGTGACCTGCTTGGCGACCAGGCCGCGGTGCACGTGGTCCGGGATGTCGGTGGTCAGCATCTCCGCGCCGGTCTTGGCCAGCACCCGGGCGACGTCGAGGGCTACGTTGCCGACGCCGATGACGGCGACGTGCCGGGCGTCCAGCGACCATTCCTGCGGGTCGTCCGGGTGGGCGTCGTACCACGACACGAAGTCGGCGGCGCCGTGGGTGAGCTCCTCGCCCGGGATGCCGAGCTCGCGGTCGGCCTTCGCGCCGGTGGCCACGACCACGGCGTCGTAGAACTCGCGGAGGTCCTCCAGCTTCACGTCGACGCCGAGCTCGACGTTGCCGAGCAGTCGCACCTCCGGCCGGGCGAGCACCCGGTGCAGCGCCTTGACGATCTCCTTGATCCGGGGGTGGTCGGGCGCGACGCCGTACCGCACCAGCCCGAAGGGCACCGGGAGGCGCTCGAGGATGTCCACGGACACGTCGACGTCGGACTTCGCGAGCTGGTCGGCGGCGTAGATGCCGGCCGGACCGGCTCCGATGATCGCGACACGAAGGGCAGGAGTGCTCATGCCTCGAGGGTCCCGGTCGGGGGCGGTCCCGGACCACGAGGTTGTGGTTGGGTGGTCACAACGTTGGGTTGTGACAGAATGCCGCATTGTGCTGGGACCCCACGTGCCGGACCTCCGGGCGCTCGAGCTGCTCGCGGTCGTCGCGCGCACCGGGAGCCTCGGGGTCGCCGCGGCCGAGCTCGGCATCAGCCAGCAGGCCGCCTCCTCGCGGGTCCGCACGATGGAGGCCCTGGTCGGCTCGCCGCTGCTGGTGCGGAACCGGCGCGGCTCGGAGGTCACCCAGACCGGGGAGCTGCTCGTGCAATGGGCCGCGCCGGTGCTCGAGGCGGCGGAGCAGCTCGCGGCCGGTATCTCGGCGCTGCGTGCGGACCGCCGCGCGCACCTCGGGGTCGCGGCCAGCCTCACCATCGCCGAGCACCTGCTACCGGGCTGGCTGGTCGCCGTACGCGCGGAGCAGGCCCGGATCGGGCGACCGCCGACGGACGTCACGATGACTGCCACGAACAGCGAGCGGGTGGTCGAGCTGGTGAGCGCGGGCGCCGCCGACCTCGGCTTCGTCGAGGGACCGGACGCGCCCGAGCACCTCGGCCACCGGCTGGTGGGGACCGACGAGCTCGTCGTGGTCGTCGGGCGTGACCACCCGTGGGCCGCCCGGCCCCGTCGGCGGGTGACGGCGGCGACCCTGGCGGCGACGCCGTTGGTCGTCCGCGAGGAGGGGTCCGGGACCCGGCTGGTCCTCGAACGGGCGCTCGTCGGGTTGCCCCGAACGCCGCCGGCGCTCGAGCTCTCGAGCACCGCGGCCGTCCGCGCCGCGGTCGCGGCCGGAGCCGGTCCCGCGGCGCTGGGCCGGCACGCCGTACGGGACGACCTCGCGACCGGGCGACTGGTGGCGATCACGGTGAGCGGGCTGGACCTGACCCGACGGCTGCACGCGGTCTGGCTGGGCGGGTCGCACCCGCCGGAGGGACCGGCGCGCGACCTCGTGGCCTGGGCGGCGCAGCACGGCCCGCGGACCCGCTGACGTCAGCCGGTGACCGGCGGGACGCTGCCGTCACAGGTCGGAGTTGTACTCGTCCCCGCTGACCAGCCAGGTCCCGTCGACCTTGGTCAACTGGTACTTCGTGGTGATGTTGATCAGCTTCGACCCCACCTCGACGGTGGCGGTGTCGCCGGTGATCTCCAGGTTCGTGTAGAGGATGTCGTCCGCCGTGAACTGTGGCTGGACGAAGGTGTCCTCGAGCTCCTGGCACGCCTTCTTCGCGTTGGCGTCGCCGAAGAGCGAGCGCTGGATCAGGTAGTCGTCGGTCGCGAGGTCGCACCGTGGCGCCAGCAGGAAGTCGGTCAGCGTCTGCTCGATGGCCGTCTCGTCGTCCGCCGGTGCGGCGGGGCTCGTCGACTCCGACGGCTCGGTCGCGTCGGTGGACGTGCTCGTTGCCGCCGACGACGTCGTCGGGCTCGAGGAGTCGTCGGCGCCGTTGTCGTCGGAGCCGCCGCAGGCAGCCAGCAGGAAGGGGGCCACGGCGGCCGCGAGCACGAGTCGGAAGCGCATGGAGCATGGATACCGCGGATGCGGACGTCGTACTCGTCATCGGGCCCGAATTCGTCCCCGCGGAGGAAGCCGCGGCCGAGTACACCTGCGTCGAACCTCGCTACAACGAGGGCGCCGAGGTGTTCTCGATCCCGACCGGCGACGAGGACTTCGCCGCCACCGGCATGCGATCAAGGACGTCGGCGCGCGTGCGCACGCTGCGGGCCTGGCGGTGATCTTCGACCTGGACTGGTCGGCCGCCGGGAAAGCGGTGGCCTCCGGCAGTGGCCGCTCCCGGACCGGCAGTACTCGCTGCTCCTACAACCTGCTCCCGGCCTACCCGGGAGCGCCGCGATACGGCCAGGGTCAGGCGGTCTACGACCACTTCACCCAGGTCGGCCCCGGCTGAGGCCGATTCAGGCCGTGTCGAACCAGGGGCGGTGCAGGTCGTAGAACCGCGCGTCCTTCATCGCGTACGCCATCGCCTCCTGCACGTCCGCGGGCGGCTCCATCTGCTCGCCGGACCGTGCGGCCTCCTCGGTCGTGAACGCCACCGTCTCGGTGAACGTGCCGTCCGCCTCGATCGCGAGCGTCCCCCCGAGGATCTCGGGGCGCATCTCGTGGAGCGCGTCGGTGTCCGCGAACATCGCCTTCAGCCGGGAGGGGTCGTCGACCCGGCCGCGGATGACCTGGACGAAGCCGGCGTCGTCCGAGCCACCGCCGAGGAGCAGGGTGACGTCCTCGCAGTCGTGGAACTCCAGCGGGCCCTCGAAGCACCCGGCGAGCCGTGCCGCCCACGCGCCCTGCTCGGGGCGCTCGGAGTTGGCCATCGCGGCGTCCCGCGACTCGAAGCGCACGACCCCGATGAACTGGTCGTCGTCGGTGAAGCCATAGGTGCCGCCGAGCCACCCTACGGCGCCTGCGGACAGGTCGCGGCGCCACTCCTCGAGCGTCGCGTGCAGGTCGTCCGGGCGCCTGCACGTGCCTTGAATGATCTGGATGAACATGATTCGGAACGTACGCCGACCCGCTGGCCGCAGCCATAGCGAATGCTGACCAGGCGCTAGCGGCCGCCCTCGGAGGTCCAGAGGTCGGCCCGGTCGACCGTGGGCTCGTTGTGCACGACCTCGAGCAGCTGACCCGCGGTGTGCCGGTTTCCCGCGGTCGACGAGGCCAACAGGGCCTCCTCGCCCTGGGACGCGTCGAAGCTGGGCGGAACGACCAGCAGGCAGTAGACGACCCGGTCGGCGGTCGTGACGTAGAGGAGGTGGGTGTCGTCGCGCGGGAACTTCCCGACCTTCACGTACCCGTTGCCGCGCTCGACCGCCACCCTGCGAGGTGCGTCGTCCCAGTCCGGCGGCGAGTACACCGCACGCACGACGCGGCCCAGGTCGCTGGGGAAGTGGTCGACCAGCTGGGCGAACTCGGTGGCGAAGTCCCGGCTGTGCGGCCACCAACCGCCGTCGATCCGGTCCCGGCCCGGGTGGCCGCCCATGCGCAGCCTGAGCGTGCTCATCGGAGCGCTCCTGCGGCGTCTGGCGCGGCGGCTTCAGCCGGCGGCGCACCGCGGAAGGTGCTGACGAAGTCGACGCGGCGCCAGGTGGAGTCCGCGTCGCTGGCCCGGGCGAGCAGCTCCTCCGCCACGTCTGCCGGGGTGTCGGTGGGTATCTGCAGCAGTCGGCAGCTCGAGCGGTCGCTGAGACTCAGGATCAGGGTGCGGGTCCGGTAGCGGGGCGGCACGCGGGACTCGCTCTGGTCCCAGTCATCGCTGATGTAGGCGTAGCGGAGGATCGACGGCAGGTTCGCCGGCCACTGCTCGACGAGATCCAGCACCTCCCGCGCGACGCCGGAGCCCGAGGGCCACCAGCCTCCGCCATAGGGTCGGCGCGTCAGATCGCGCTGAAGTCGGAGGGCGGGCGACGAGACGGTGGCCATGACGGCCTCTCCTGGTCGCCGATTGACCGCAGGACCTGAGGTCCCGCTGGAGGCGACACCTTCGAACCTAGCATCGACCTGGGCGCGGAGAGCGTCCAGTCGCGGCCGGTTCGACGCGCGAATCGGTCGGGCTGACAGTGTGCTGGTTCAGGACATCTGCAAGGCATGTCTCACGACATCTGCAAGACGGGCCCGTGATGCTCACCCGTGTCGAGAGCGCGGCTGGTCATCACAGCCATCACCACCCAAGGCCTCACCCAGGCG
>NZ_BAABAH010000021.1:0-80309 GCF_039537325.1 Nocardioides panacisoli | reverse complement strand
GACGAGGAGTTGCCGGCCGCGGAAGTTCAGCCGGGCATTACGGTGAGTCACGAAGACCTCCGGACGGTAGGTGACCTAGACAGCGCCCACCGCACCCGGAGGTCTTCGCTACGTCAACAACCGGCCCGGAGTGTCACCAACCTCCTGGCCGAGTACAGCTAGACGTGACGCGAACCGGCTGCTGGTTGACTTGCGTCCATGACCGCTCCGCCCGTTCTCGACCTGACCGCCGACGCCGTGACGCTGACCCGTCAGCTCGTCGACATCGAGTCGGTTTCGAAGAACGAGGCGCTGATCGCCGACGCGGTGCAGGCGGCGCTCGAGGCGCTACCGCACCTCACGGTGGCCCGGCGCGGGCACACGGTCGTGGCCCGGACCGAGCTCGGTCGCGGCAGCCGGATCGTGCTGGCCGGGCACCTCGACACGGTGCCGGTCAACGACAACCTGCCGAGCCGGCTGGACGCCGAGACGGGGATCCTGCACGGGCTCGGTACGTGCGACATGAAGGGCGGCGACGCGGTCATCCTGCGGATCGCGGCGACGGTGCCGGAGCCCGTTCACGACGTCACCTTCGTGCTCTACGAGGCCGAGGAGATCGACTCGAGGTTCAACGGGCTGCGGCTGCTGAGCGAGAGCGACCCCGACCTGCTCGAGGCCGACTTCGCCGTGCTCATGGAGCCGTCCAACGCCGTCGTCGAGGCCGGTTGCCAGGGCACGCTGCGGGTCGAGGTGCGGACCAGGGGCGAGCGCGCGCACTCGGCGCGCAGCTGGCGCGGCGTCAACGCGATCCACGCCGCGGCCGAGGTGCTCGACCGGCTCAACTCCTATGCGCCGCGCAAGCCGGTCATCGACGGACTGGAGTACCACGAGGGTCTCAACGCGGTCGGCATCCGCGGCGGCGTCGCGGGCAACGTCATCCCGGACGAGTGCGTCGTGGAGGTGAACTTCCGCTTCGCGCCGGACCGCTCGGAGGACGAGGCGCTGGCGTTCGTCCGCGACTTCTTCGACGGCTACGACCTGACGCTGACCGACTCCGCGCCCGGCGCCCTGCCGGGCCTCGACCGGCCCGCGGCGAAGGCGTTCGTCGAGGCTGTCGGCGGGTCGCCGAACCCGAAGTTCGGCTGGACCGACGTCGCACGGTTCACCGTGCTCGGCGTACCAGCGGTCAACTACGGTCCTGGTGACCCGATGCTGGCCCACACCAAGGAGGAGCACGTGCCGGTCGCAGACATCGAGCGGTGCGAGCAGCAGCTCCGCGCCTGGCTCGAGGGACGAGAGGACGACCGATGACCCGACGCAACGGGCCGGGACCGCGACCCAGCAAGGGCCGCCCCCCGGGTTCCACCACCGACCAGCGGCTGCTTGACAGCCGCGGTGACACCGACTGGGTGCACACCGACCCGTGGCGGGTGCTCAAGATCCAGGCCGAGTTCGTCGAAGGCTTCAACGACATGGCCGAGCTCGGCCCCGCGATCTCGGTGTTCGGGTCGGCCCGCATCCCGGAGAGCCACCCCGCCTACGACATCGGCGTGCGCGTCGGCGCGGCGCTCGTCGAGGCCGGCTTCACCGTCATCACCGGTGGTGGTCCCGGCGCGATGGAGGCCGCCAACCGCGGCGCGATGCAGGCCGGCGGCGAGAGCGTCGGGCTGGGCATCGAGCTGCCCTGGGAGGCGAAGCTCAACGACTACGTGACGTTCGGCCTCAACTTCCGCTACTTCTTCGTCCGCAAGATGATGTTCGTCAAGTACAGCCAGGGGTACGTCGTGCTGCCCGGCGGCCTCGGCACCCTCGACGAGCTCTTCGAGGCGATGACGCTCGCGCAGACCCTCAAGATCACCAAGTTCCCCATCGTGCTGATGGGCACCGAGCACTGGACGGGGCTGCTGGACTGGATGCAGGGCACGATGCTGTCCGACGCGCGGATCAAGCAGTCCGACGTCGACATGCTGACCCTCACCGACGACGTCGACCTCGCCGTCGACCTGATGGTCAAGGCCAGGGAAGAGCACGGGTGAGCACCACCATGATGTGGGTCTTCGCGATCATGATCGTGCTCGCCATGGGCGCGGTCGCGATGCTCGCCGCCGGCCGTGGCGAGCCGATGGCGCCTGCGTACGACGACCGCCCGGACGCCGCCGTGCCGCGCGACCGGCCGCTGGTGGCCGACGACCTCGGGCGGGTGCGGTTCTCGCTCGCCGTCCGGGGCTACCGGATGTCGGAGGTGGACGCCCTGCTCGACCGGCTGGCCACCGAGATGCGTGCCCGCGGGTCCGACGGGGCCGGTGCGCCGGACGCCGCCCCCGACGCCCAGGCCGCTCCCGGGCCCGACACCGATCGCACGGCCTGATCTGACCGGGCTGCGCGTCGTGTGTGGCGTACGCGATAATGGTCTCCGCGCGCGTGCGCACGACGACCCAGTCGAAGGTAGTGGGAAAGAGGGGTGCCGCATGGCGGCGATGAAGCCTCGGACCGGTGACGGTCCGCTGGAGGTCACCAAGGAAGGTCGCGGCATCGTCATGCGCGTCCCGCTGGAAGGCGGTGGCCGCCTGGTGGTCGAGCTGAACGCCGAGGAGGCCGGCGCCCTGGGCGACGCCCTCAAGAACGTCGTCGGGTGACCGGGCGACCCTCCCCGCTCACCGGCACCCTTCCCCCTCAGGTCTCGCCGCCTGAGTTCGCTCTCGGCGACCTGCAGCCTGCCACCGTCGTCGGCGTCGACGTGGTGGCCCTTCCCGTGCTGCCCGGCCCGGAGCCGGGCGACCCGGTCCTGCTCGGGCCCGGCGCGGACGACGCGGCCGAGCGGCTCGACGTCGACCTGGTCGAGATCGCCGAGCTGCACGGCATGACGGGCGCGACCGGGGAGGTCGCGACGCTGCCGGTCCCCGCCGGCACGGACGCCAACCCGCACCTGCGGATGGTGCTGCTGGTCGGTGTCGGCGCGGCCGCGCCGGTCGACGTACGCCGTGCGGGCGCCGCGCTCGCCCGGGCGACCCGTGACCGCGACGCCGTCGCCACGTCGATCCCGGCCGCCGCGGACGCGACGCCCGAGGTGCTCGAGGCGTTCGTCACCGGCACCATGCTCGGCTCCTTCGTCTTCCACTGGCGCTCCGACGGGCCGCCGCACCGACCGGTGCGCCGTGTCGTGGTCGCCGCGCCCGGCGTCGTGCCCGACCACGCCCTGCTCGAGCGGGCGATCGCCATCGGCGGCGCCGGCTGGCGGTCGCGCACCCTGGCCACCGTCCCGTCCAACCTGAAGAACCCGCCGTGGCTCGCGGACCGGGCCCGCGAGCTCGCCGAGGCCGCCGGCCTCGAGTGCCGGATCTGGGACGAGGACCACCTCGCCGACGAGGGCTTCGGCGGGATCCTGGGCGTCGGGAAGGCCTCGGCCACGCCGCCGCGGCTGATCCGGCTCGACTACACGCCGGAGGGCATCTCGGCGCGGGCGCTCCGGAGGACGCCGCGGGTCGTGCTGGTCGGCAAGGGCATCACCTTCGACACCGGTGGCCTCTCGATCAAGCCCGGTGCCAGCATGGCGAGCATGAAGCGGGACATGACCGGCGGCGCGGTCGTGCTCTCCACGATGGCGGCACTCGCCGACGTCGACTGCCCGGTGCGGGTCACCGGCCTCGTGCCCGCCGCCGAGAACGCCATCTCCGGCGGCGCCCTGCGCCCCGGCGACGTCCTGCGCCACTGGGGCGGGCGCACCAGCGAGGTGACCAACACCGACGCCGAGGGCCGGCTGGTCCTCGCCGACGCGCTGGCCTACGCCGTCGCCGAGCTCGACCCCGCGGTCGTCGTCGACATCGCCACCCTGACCGGCGGCATCAAGGTGGCGCTCGGCCAGCAGGTCGGTGGCCTGTTCGCCAACGACGACGAGCTCGCGCGCGCTCTGCTCGAGGCCGGCGAGCGCGCCGGCGAGCCGCTGTGGCGGATGCCGCTGCACGCGGCCTACGAGGAGCGGCTCAGGTCCCTGGTCGCGGACGCCGACAACAGCCCGAGCGGCCCCCAGGCCATCGGTGCGGCGCTCTTCCTCCAGCACTTCCTCCGCCGTCCCGGCACCCCCGTGCCGTGGGCGCACCTGGACGTCGCCTCCGTCGGCGACGTCCCCGACGAGCGGCACGAATGGACCGTCGGCCCCTCCGGGTTCGGCGCGCGGCTGCTGCTCGCCTGGCTCGGCAGGCCCGAGCCGCTGACCGGGATCGGCCCGGCCGGCAACGACCGCAAGGAGAAGCGACGATGAGGGGTCTGACCGTCCGGTGGTCGCTCGCCGAGGCGCCGGCCGACGTGGCCGACGAGCTGGCGTCCTACGTCGCCGACACCTCCCACGCCCGGTTCACGGGCCAGGACGGCCTGTCCTACAAGACCTGGCGGATAGTGCCGGGGGAGTGGTTCGAGGGCTGCTACGTCTTCGCCGACGACGCCGCGCGCGCGGCGTTCCAGGAGAGCTTCACCGCGACCGCGGCGGAGTCCCCGGGCTCGCAGATCATCGGCAGCGCGCCGGTGCTGATCGAGCCGTGCTCGATCGTCGCGATCGCCGAGGGCGCCGACGGCTTCGCGGCCGCGCCGCGCGCGGAGTCGCCGGTGGTCGAGTAGCCGCTCGCGAGGGACGAGCGAGGGCGTATCGAGACCTACTCGGCGTCCGGGGTCCACTCCTTCTTCGCGACCAGCAGCCCGTCACCGACGGGCAGCAGCGTCGGCACCAGGCCGTCGGTCGCGGCGACCTGCTGGACCAGGTCGCGGATGGCGACCGTCTGCTCGTCGCGCTGCGCCGGGTCGGCGACCTTGTCGTGCCACAGGGCGTTGTCGAACGCCACCACGCCGCCGGGCCGCAGCAGCCGGAGCGCCTCGGCGAGGTAGGCGGAGTACTCCCGCTTGTCCCCGTCCGCGAAGACCAGGTCGTAGTGGCCGTCGGTCAGCCGCGGCAGCACGTCGAGCGCCGCTCCCGCGATCGCCCGGACCCGCTGCGGCGCGATGCCCTCGTCCTTGAAGGACTCCTTGGCCAGCCGCTGGTGCTCGGCCTCGACGTCGACGGTGGTCAGCACCCCGTCGGGACGCATGCCGCGCAGCAGCCAGAGCCCGGAGACGCCGGTGCCGGTGCCGATCTCGACGACCGCCTTGGCCTCGAGCGCGGCGGCGAGGAAGCGCAGGACCGCGCCTCCGCCGGAGCCGATCGCGACCACGCCGACCTCCTCGGCGCGGGCACGTGCCGCCGCGAGGACCTCGTCCTCGGCGACGTAGGTCTCGGCAAAGGTCCAGCTGGCGGCGTTGATCGCAGGGAGAGCCACGGCGACAACCTATCGCCGCCGACGGCCGAACCGTGGAACAACCCGCGGCGCCCGCTCGTTGGACCAGTCACCGGAGCCGTCAGCGGGTTCACAGGGAATCCTCAGCCCCGGAGCCTAAGGTCTGGAGCCATGGACGAGCAGCAGAGCTGGGAGCGGATCGTCGAGGAGCACTCCGGCCGCGTCTACCGGCTCGCGCTGCGCCTGACCGGCAACCGCCACGACGCCGAGGACCTCACCCAGGAGGTCTTCGTCCGGGTCTTCCGCTCGCTCGACACCTACACGCCCGGCACCTTCGAGGGCTGGCTGCACCGGATCACGACCAACCTCTTCCTCGACCAGGCCCGCCGCAAGCAGCGGATCCGCTTCGACGCGCTCTCCGACGAGCGCGCCGCCCGGCTGGCCAGCGCGGTGGCCAGCCCCGACACGGCGTACGCCGACCGCACCTTCGACGACGACGTCGAGCAGGCGCTCGCGGCCCTGCCCCCGGACTTCCGCGCCGCCGTGGTCCTGTGCGACATCGAGGGACTCAGCTACGAGGAGATCGCCGAGATCCTCGGCGCCAAGCTCGGCACCGTCCGGTCGCGGATCCACCGCGGCCGCGCCATGCTCCGAACCGCGCTCGCGCACCGCGCGCCGGTCGACGGGCGCAGCCGCTACGCGGGCCCGCGGACCTCGCTCGTGCCCGGCTGGGGTCGTTCGTGATCGGCCACCTCGGTCCCCGGGTCAGCGCGCTGCTCGACGGCCAGCTCCCGCCGCACGAGGCCGAGGAGGCGTGGGCCCACGTCTACTCCTGCCACGCCTGTCGTGACCTGGTCGAGCGTGAGGGCTGGGTGAAGACCCAGCTCGCCGGCCTGTCGTGGGACGCCCCGGGCGGTGCTCCGTCCGACCTCAAGGGGTCGCTGATGAGCATGCCGCCGGGGGAGCGCTACCTCGTCGAGCCCAGCGGAACCGGCGCCCGCCGTGGGCTCGGCGTCGCCGTGCTCGGCGGTGGCGCGCTCGGCGCCGCGATGATCGGCATGCTCGCGCTCGGCGCCGTGCCCGGGTCCGCCCCGCCGGCGGACCGTCGGCCGCCCACGAGCCGGATCGAGTCGCCGGTGCCCAGCACCGGTGGGCCGACCGGGGTCAGCGACGCGGTGAGCACCGGCGACCGCGCGCACCAGGCACGCCAGCACGCCGTGCCCGCCTGGGTGCGCCTGCTGGTGGACTAGGCGTCCGGAGCCACCAGGCGGGTTCCGCGCTGGCGATGACCGGCCATCAGGGATGATGGCCCGGTGAACGACGAGCACGACCGCGAGCTGCCCGGGCAGCCCGAGCAGGGCGGCGACGCCCTGGTCTCCCCCTCGGCGCCCTTCGCGCCGCCCACCGAGCCACCGGCGCCGCAGCACCGCGCCGACGCGAGCGAGACCGTCGGGCCGGGCGCGGCCAGCGACATCGACGAGACGGCGCCGATCCTGCCGGCCGGTGGCAGCGAGGAGACGGGTCCGGTCGCGCCGGCCGCCCAGCAGTGGCCGCCGCCCCCGCCGTCGACGCGGGCGTTCTCCCAGGGAGCGGTTCCTCCGCCGCCCCCGCCCGGCGCGCCGCCGGGACATGCCCGGCCGGACCGGCCGCGCCGCGGCCTGCCGTGGCCGGCGGTCGCCCTGATGGCCCTGGTCGTCGGCCTGCTCGGCGGCGTCGGTGGCGCCGCCGCCTACGACGGCTGGATCGCCGACGACGACGACTCGCCCGGCCTGGTCAGCGGCGGGCTCGACCAGGTCGACGTCGACACCGAGCCGCCGCTCAAGGACGGCGGGTCGGTCACGAGGGTCGCCGCCGAGATGCTGCCGAGCACGGTCCAGATCGTCGCCGAGTTCACCGACGGCACGGGCGCGACCGGCTCCGGCTTCGTGCTGGACAAGCAGGGCCACATCATCACGAACAACCACGTGGTCGCGCAGGCCAAGGACGAGAAGGGCGCGATCCAGATCGTCGACCAGGACGGCAACAAGTACGACGCGGAGGTCGTCGGTCGCAGCCCCGTCTACGACATCGCCGTGCTCTACTCCAAGGACGCGACCTCGCTCAAGCCCGCCTCGCTGGGCCGCTCCCAGGCGCTGCGCGTCGGCGACCCCGTCGTCGCGATCGGCTCGCCGCTCGGCCTGAGTGCCACGGTCACCTCCGGCATCGTGAGCGCGCTGAACCGTCCGGTGACCACCGGCGACACCGCGGACGACTCGTCGTACATCAACGCCATCCAGACCGACGCCGCCATCAACCCCGGCAACTCGGGCGGTCCGCTCGTCGACCGGCGCGGTCAGGTCGTCGGGATCAACTCCGCGATCGCGACCAACGGTGGCGGCACGGTGGACGGTGAGGCCGGGAACATCGGCGTCGGGTTCGCGATCCCGGTCGAGCAGGTCCGGGTCACGGCCGACCAGATCCTGCGTACCGGCGAGGCGCAGTACCCCGTGATCGGGGCGAAGGTCGTCACGGGCGGGCTGCCGGGCGGCGACGGCGCGAAGCTCGACTCGATCGTCGACGGCTCGCCGGCGGAGGACGCCGGGCTCGAGAAGGGCGACCTGGTGACCGCCGTCAACGGCGTCAAGGTCACTGACGGCATCTCCCTGATCGTGGCGATCCGCACGCACCAGCCGGGGGAGACCATCGAGTTCACCATCGAGCGCGGCGAGGACGAGAAGACCGTCGAGGTGACCCTCGACGGCGAGACCGGTTAGGCCCGACCCCTACGCGTCCACGTCGTCGGTGAAGGGGTGCTGCTGGACGAAGCCGGCGGTCTCCTCGTAGAGCCGCTGGATGTACTCCTCCAGCTTCGTCGCCTCGACCCGCCACTGACCGCGGCCGCCGATCTTGATCGCCGGCAGCTCACCGCGGCGCACCAGGGCGTAGACCTGGGCGCTGGAGGTGTTCAGCGTCTCGGCCACGTCCGTCAGCGTCAGGAAGCGAGGCGTGCCTGCCGGGGATGCCATGCGCCCATCGTCGCACCCGCCACCGTCACTGTCGCGCAGGCCGGCAGGGCCCTGTGGATGACCGGATGACGCGTCGCCGGGACGCGGTCATGATGTGCCCGTGTCCAGGAGTCTCGGGCCGGGCACGCCGGCCCCAGCAACGCCGCCGCCCGCCACGCGGGTGGCCCGGTCGGGCTGGCGTGACCCGCGGTTGTGGATCGGTGTCCTGCTCGTCACCGCCTCGGTCGTCCTAGGCTCCCGGCTGCTGGCGGCGGCCGACGACACCGTCGCCGTGTGGACGTACGCCGACGCGCAGGGGCCAGGTTCGCCGGTGACCGCGGACGACCTGGTGAGCACCCGGGTGCGGTTCGCGGACGGCGACGAGGAGGCGCTCTACCTCAGGGTCGACGAGCGACCGGCCGACGGCGTCGTGCTCCGCGCCGGGGTCGGCGCGGGGGAGCTGGTCGCGCGGTCCGACCTGGTGCCCGCCGACGGCGTCGCGCTCGCGCACGTCCCGCTCGAGGTGGCACCCAACGCGGTGGAGCCGTCGGTCGGCGAGGGCTCCGTGGTCGACGTGTACGTCGACGACGCAGCCCGCCGCAGCCGCCCGTCGGGGCGTCCCCGGCCGGCGCTCGACGACGTCACCGTCCTCGCGGCTCCCGCCGGTGACGGGGCCTTCGCGGTCGACGGGAACCGCCAGCTGGTCGTCGCCGTGCCCGAGGACGAGGTCCCGGCCTTCGAGGCGGTCCTCGGCCGGCTCGACGAGCCGCGACTCTCCGTGGTCACCAGCCCGGCGAGCGGCGCGCCGTGATCGTCGCACTGCTCGTCTCGACGGGCGCGGCCTGGGAGGCCGGGGCGCTCGCCGCCCTCAACGCCCACCCGGGCGTGGTCGTGCTCAAGCGCTGCGTCGACGTCGAGGACCTGCTGGCCGCGGCGAGCGCGGGCCGGGCCGACGTCGCCGTGCTCGCCGCCGACCTCAGCGGCCTGGACGCGACCGTCGTCGCCGACCTGCACGGCCACGGCGTCCGGGTCGTCGCGGTCGCGGCGGACCCCGACCCCGCGACCGCGCGCACGGGGCGGACCGGAGTGGACGCGGTGGTCGGCGCGGACGAGGTCGGCGGGCTGCCGGACGTGCTGACCGGCGTGACGACCGGGACCTCGCCCGGCGTGCCCGCGGAGCCGGCCGGAGCCGAGCGGCCGGCCGACGCGCCGCCGGCCGGCAGCCCGGGCCGGGTGGTCGCGGTCTGGGGTCCGGCCGGCGCTCCCGGGCGCACGACGGTCGCGATCGCGCTCGCCGCCGAGCTCGCCCGGCGCCGGCTCACCACCGTGCTGGTGGACGCCGATCCGCACGGCGGCGCCGTGGCGCAGCACCTCGGCGTGCTCGACGAGGTGTCCGGTCTCCTCTCGGCCGCGCGCCTGGTCGCCGCAGGCACGGTCGCCGAGCGCCTGCCGGAGGTCCAGCGGCGGCTCTCCGACCGGCTGCGCGTCGTGACCGGCCTGCCGCGCCCGGACCGCTGGCCGGAGGTGCGGCCCGGTGCCCTGGCCGCGATCGTCGCCGCGGCCCGGTCCGACGCGCAGGTCGTGCTCGACACGGGCTTCAGCCTCGAGCACGACGCCGCGGCCGACCTCGGCGGCCGGCCCCAGCGCAACGGGCTCACCGTGGAGGCCGTCACCGAGGCCGACTCGGTGGTGCTGGTCGGCGCGGCCGACCCGGTCGGTCTCGCCCGGCTGGCCCGCGCCGTGACCGACCTGCGCGAGCTCCTCGACGCGCCGGACCTCCACCTGGTGGTCAACCGGATGCGGCCCTCGCTGGGCTGGCGGGAGCCCGACGTCGTCGCGATGCTGCGCGGGTTCGCCCCGGAGGCCGAGGTCCACTTCCTGCCCGACGACCAGGTTGCCGTCGACCGCGCGCTCGTCGCCGGCCGCACCCTGCTCGAGTCCGGCGAGTCGGCGCTGACCCGGGGCGTGGCCGGACTCGTCGACGCGATGGCCGCCCGGCGTCAGGCGCTGAACAGCAGGTAGAGCCCCCCGGCCGTGAAGCCGACCATGGTGAACAGCAGCGGCAGCTGGCCGTTGATCTGGTGCTTGGCCGGGAGCAGCCGGATCGCCCGGTCGTGGGCGAGGACGGCCGCCGTCACGTGGCCCGCCACCACGGCGAGCACCTTGACCGTGGCCAGCAGGGTCGGGTGGTAGGAGAACCAGTAGCCCGGCGTCAGGCTCGCCGTACCGAGGATGTCCCAGCCCTTGCCGAACGGGTCGCTCGCGCGGGCGACCGTCTGCCAGCCGTAGTCGACGAGGAACGTCAGGTAGTGGGCGACGATGTAGGCGGAGATGATCGGCACCATCGAGTGCGCGAGCAGCCGCGGCAGCTCGGACCGGCGCAGCTCGGGGCCGACGGGCGTCAGCGAGGAGCCGAGCGCGAAGAGCAGGCTCGCAGCCGCACAGAACGCGAGCAGGCCGAGGTTGTACATCACCCACGCGTGCACCGGCGCGTCGTAGACCCACTTCAGCCAGAAGATCGACCCGCTGAACGAGTCGAACGCCGTGCTGCCGAACATCACGCCGATGACCGCGACCAGGCCGGGCAGTGGTGGAGTCGTCGCGAGGTTCGCGAGCGGGCTGCGCAGCACCACCCGGCCGTCGACGACCGCCCACGGCGACAGCCGGGACACCAGGGTCGAGTAGACCTCGAACGGGTCGGCGCGCTCGTGGAAGCGGGACCCGAACACGGCGCCGCCGACGAGCATGACGGCGACGTACACCGTGAACCAGAGCCGTACGTCGGCCAGCGAGTCGCGGTTCTCGAAGACCAGCTCCAGCCACACGAAGGCATACAGCCCGATCGCGCCGGGCCACAGCCCGAGCCACTCGGGGTACTCGCGGATGCCCTGCTCGGGATCGCCGCCGGTCGCCCTGCTGAGCAGCTCGGTGATGGTGCGGACCGGGCTGATCGCCTTCCAGACCGGGCCGAGCAGCACCGAGGCGACGGGGACCGCCACCCACAGCCAGATGTAGACGATGCCGAAGAACGGGTTGGTGAGCTCGTCGATGCCGAAGACGGCGGTCGCGACCGTGTAGGCGAACACCACGAAGCCGATGACGCGCAGCGCGATGCGCATGCCGCGGGAGAGGACGACCCGGGAGAGCAGGTCCGGCGCGGGCCTGCCGCCCGCGACGCCGTCGGGACCGGCGTACCTCGGCCGTCGCCACGCGACGACCAGCACCGTGAACGACAGCACCAGGGCGGCCACCGCGCCGGAGACCGCGAGCTGCAGCGGTATCGGGAGGTCGGCCTGACCGCCGATCCCGTGGGCGTCGATCACCGGCTACTTGACCTCGAGCTGGAGGATCACCACGTCGAGGGTGTGCGACTCGACGACGATCTGCCCGGGCCGTTCGAAGCCGTCGAGCTCGAAGGTCTTGGTGCCGGCGGGGTACTCCAGCTCCTGCTCCGGGTCGGAGTGGACGTGGATCTCGCCGGCCTCGTCGGCTTTGACCTTGAGGTCCAGCTCCTGGCCGACCGCGAGGTCGAGCCGCTCGCCGCTGGGCGTGACCTTCCCGTCCTGGAAGGTCACGTCCACGACGACGGGGTCCTTGGTGCTTCCCGAGCTGTCGCCGTCCTGGCCGCCGCCACAGCCGGCGAGGGCCGCCGCGACCAGCACGGCGCCGGCGACGATCGACGCCGCGCGGGATGGACGGTGGAGGGAGTCGATCCGCATGTCTGCCAGAATCTCAGACGGACGGTGACGCCCCGCTGGTGGGTCGCGGCCCAACGAGGAAGGGAAGAGACGTGGTTGACCGGGTACGCCCGCGTGATCTCGCCTTCCTGACCGAGGAGTCCCCCGAGACGCCGCTCCACAACGCCACGATCGAGATCTTCGACGGCGTCGACACCGAGGGCCGGCCGTTCGACTACCAGCGGCTGGTGGCCCTGATCAACGACCGGATCGCGTTCGTGCCGCGCTACCGGCAGCGGGTCCAGGCGGTCCCCGGCTGGCTGGCGAACCCCGTCTGGGTCGACGACGAGAACTTCGACCTCGGCTTCCACGTACGGCGATCCGCGCTCCCGCGTCCCGGCACGTCGGCGCAGCTCCTCGAGCTGGTGTCGCGGATCGTGTCCCGCCCGCTCGACCGGAGCCGGGCGCTCTGGGAGATCTACTTCATCGAGGGCCTGCAGGACGGCCGGGTCGCGGTCCTCTCCAAGACGCACCAGGCGCTCGTCGACGGCGTGCACACCGTCGACCTCGGCCAGCTGCTCCTCGACGCCTCACCGACGCCGAAGCAGCTCGAGGGCGACGACTGGCGCCCGCGGGCGGCGCCGACCCCTGCCGGCCTCGTCGCAGCCGCCCTGCAGGACACGGTCAGCGACCCCGGGACGGCGATGGCGACGGTGCGCAGCACCTCGCTGGCGCTGCGCCGGACGGCCGAGGGACGCACCCGCCGCGTGCGACACCTCGCCGGCGCCCTGGCCGGCCGCCGGCCGCGGTCGAGCGGGGTGATCAACGGCCCGCTGTCCCAGCAGCGCCGGGTGGTCGCGGTCGAGACCAAGCTCGCGGACTACCGGAAGATCCGGAAGGCGCAGGGCGGCACGATCAACGACGTCATCCTCGCCACGGTCACCGGGGCGCTGCGGGCCTGGCTGATGACCCGGGCCGAGTCACTGGGCGGGATGCGCCAGGTCCGCGCCGTGGTGCCGGTGTCGGTCATCGACGAGGAGCTCGAGGCGACCTCGCTCGGCAGCCAGATCGCCGCCCACTTCGTCGACCTCCCGGTCGGCGAGCCGAGCCCGGCGGTTCGCATGCACCAGGTCTCCTACTCCTTCCAGGCGCACAAGGACACCGGCCGCAGCGTCGCCGCCAACCGGCTCGCGGGCATCGCGGGCTTCGCGCCGACCACCTTCCACGCCATCGGGTCGCGGGTCGCCGCGGAGGAGCTGCGGCGCGGCTACCACCTCTCGATCACCAACGTCCCGGGGCCGCAGGCGCCGCTCTACGCGGCGGGCGCCCGGATGCGTGCCAGCTTCCCCGTCCCCCCGCTCGTGCCCGGTCACCCGCTGGTCATCGGGGTGACCTCCTACGACGGTGGCGTCTTCTACGGCATCACCGCCGACCGGGACTGGGTGCCCGACGCCGACCTGCTCGGCATCTGCTTGCGCGAGTCGCTCGACGAGCTGCTCGACGTGTCGACCGGCGGCCGGCAGCGGGCCCCGCGCGGACGTCGTCGTACGTCGAAGCCGACCGACTCCTGACCGGGGTGCGCCGGCACTTGGGCGCCACGGCGATTGTCTGACAACATCGCGGGTATGGACGCCATCACGTTCCCGCCGGCTCCCACGAACGAGCCGAACCTGACCTACGCGCCGGGCACCCCCGAACGCGCGGCACTGACCGAGCAGCTCGCGGCCCAGGAGGCCGAGCAGCGATCGCTGGACGCCTACATCGGCGGTGAGTGGGTCGCCGGTGGCGGCGAGGAGATCCGGGTCGTGCAGCCGCACGACCACCAGCACGTGCTGGGCGTGCTGCGCAACAGCGACCAGAAGGACGCGCAGCGCGCGGTCGACGCAGCCGCCGCCGCGGCGCCGGAGTGGCGTGCGATGCCGTTCGACGAGCGTTGCGCGATCCTGCTCAAGGCCGCCGACCTGCTCGCCGGCCCGTGGCGCCAGCGGCTCAACGCGGCGACGGTGCTGGGCCAGTCCAAGACGGCGTTCCAGGCGGAGATCGACGCGGCGTGCGAGCTGATCGACTTCTGGCGGTTCAACGTCCACTACGCCAAGCAGATCCTCACCGAGCAGCCGATCGCGAACAGCCCGGGCGTCTGGAACCGCACCGACCACCGGCCGCTGGAGGGATTCGTCTACGCGATCACTCCGTTCAACTTCACCGCCATCGCCGGCAACCTGCCGACCGCGCCGGCGCTGATGGGCAACACCGTCCTCTGGAAGCCCAGCCCGACCCAGCAGCTGGCCGCGTCGCTGACCATGGAGCTGCTCGTGGAGGCCGGCATGCCGCCGGGCGTCATCAACATGCTGCCCGGTGACGGGCTGGCCGTCTCCGAGGTCGCCCTGGCCCACCCCGACCTGGCCGGTATCCACTTCACCGGCTCGACGCCGACCTTCCAGAAGATCTGGGCCACGGTCGGCACCAACATCGCCGGTTATCGCAGCTATCCGCGGCTGGTCGGTGAGACCGGTGGCAAGGACTTCGTGATCGCGCACCCGTCCGCGGACCCGGCGGTGGTGCGCACGGCGCTGATCCGCGGAGCGTTCGAGTTCTCCGGCCAGAAGTGCTCGGCCGCCTCCCGGGCCTACGTCGCCCGCTCGGTGTGGGAGCGGATCGAGGCCGACCTCGTCAGCGAGACCGAGGCGCTCTCGATGGGCGACCCGACCGACTTCTCCCACTTCCTCGGCGCCGTCATCGACGACCGCGCGTTCGCCAAGCACAAGGCGGCGATCGAGCGCGCCCGCGCCACCGACGGCCTGGAGATCGTGGCCGGCGGCCAGGTCGACGACAGCGTCGGCTGGTTCGTGCGACCCACCATCGTGGTCGGCGGCGACCCGACCGACGAGATGTTCACCACCGAGTACTTCGGGCCGATCCTGGCCGTGCACGTCTACGAGGACGGCGACTTCGAGAACGTCGTGCGCCAGGCGGAGTCCGCGGCGTCCTACGCGCTGACCGGCGCGATCATCGCCCAGGACCGGGCCGCGATCGCGTGGGCGAGCCAGACCCTGCGCTTCGCGGCGGGCAACTTCTACGTCAACGACAAGCCCACCGGCGCGGTCGTCGGCCAGCAGCCGTTCGGCGGGGGCCGGGCCTCGGGCACCAACGACAAGGCCGGCGCCGCCTCCAACCTGCTGCGCTGGACCTCGCCGCGCTCGATCAAGGAGACCCTGGTCCCGCCCACCGACCACCGCTACCCCTACATGGGCTGACCCGGGCCGCCTGGGACGATGAGGGCATGACCCCGCTGCACCTCGGTGCGATGCACCCCTACGAGCAGGCGCTCACGCTGCTCCTGGCGTTCGGGCCGTTCGTCGTGCTCGGGATCGTGCTCGCCGTACGTCGGCGGCAGGAGCGGGACGACAGCCGGGACACCCGTTAGCCCGCGAGGTACTTCCGGCCGACCCGCTCCTCGGCCTTGAGCGCGCTGCGCAGGACCTTGGCGAGCACGCCCTCGATCTTGCCGGCCACGAGCGGGATCTTGACCTTGATGTCCATCCGCACCTGCTCCCGCGTCACGCCGTCGGCCTCGACGAGGGTCGCCGTGCCCGACATCTCGCCGGGCTTTCCGGGGATGGTCACGGTGATCTTGCCGTCCGTGGGGCTCGACCAGACCTCCTCCTGGACGATCTCGGTCGTCGAGCCCACGATCTTGGCGGCGACGGCGGGCACGCCCTCGGTCGGCTGCACCATCTCGATCCGGACCTTCTTGCCGGAGGCGTCGCCGTCGATGTGCACCTCGTGCGAGATCGCGCGCATCTCCTGGCAGACCTCCTCGCGGAAGGCCGGGTCGGACAGCATGGCGGCGACGGATTCCGCAGGTGCGTCGTAGACCATCTCGTACTCGACAGTTGTTGCCATACGCGCATCTTGGCAGCCGCTCGCAAGTCGTGTTGTGGCCGACCCCGCCGGGTCCTACTGTGACGAGTGTGTCAATGACGACGCAGCCGACCGAGCGCGACCAGATCCTCAGCCAAGCCGCAGACGTAGCCCGGAGGTCACACGGGTCCGGAGGCCCGCGGGAGGTCGATGCCGACGCGCTCGCGTCGCTGCTGGCGGCCTACTACCGGCACGTGTCGACCGACGACCTCGCCGACCGGTCCGACGTCGACATCTACGGCGCGTTCGCGTCGCACCACCACCTGGCGGGCGAGCGGCCCGAGGACACCGCGCGGGTGCGCGTCTACACGCCCACCGTCGCCGACCACGGCTGGTCGGCCGGCGGCCACTCGGTGGTGGAGGTCGTCACCGACGACATGCCCTTCCTCGTCGACTCGCTGACGATGGAGCTGGCCCGTCAGCTCCGGGACGTGCACCTGGTGCTGCACCCGACCTTCGACGTCGAGCGGGACCCCTCCGGTGCGCTGACGCGTGTCCACCCGTCGACGCCCGGTTCCGCCGAGCCCGCGGAGGGCACGGTGCGGGAGTCGTGGATGCACGTCGAGATCGACCGGCTCGGGGACCCCGAGATGATCGACCGGCTCCAGGCCGACGTGGTGCGCGTCCTCGGCGACGTGCGTGCCGCCGTCGACGACTGGCCGGCGATGCACGAGCAGGTCCGCACCATCGTCGCCGGCCTCGAGGAGGTCCCGCCGCCGCTGCCCGAGGCGGAGGTCGAGCAGGCAGGACGCCTGCTGACCTGGCTCGCCGACGAGCACTTCACGTTCCTGGGCTACCGCGAGTACACCCTGGAGAGCGTCGCGGTCGGCGGCTCGGAGGAGGAGGTGCTCAAGCCGGTCGCCGGCTCAGGCCTCGGGATCCTGCGCGACCAGGAGGGTGCGGCGGAGTCCGCCTCCTTCAACCGGCTCCCCGAGGCGGTCAAGGCCAAGGCCCGCGAGCGGAGGCTGCTGGTGCTCGCCAAGGCCAACTCGCGGGCGACGGTCCACCGGCCGTCCTACCTGGACTACGTGGGCGTCAAGACGTTCGGCGCCGACGGCGAGGTCGTCGGTGAGCGCCGGTTCCTCGGGCTGCTGTCGAGCGCCGCCTACACCGAGTCGGTGCTGCGGATCCCGCTGCTGAAGGAGAAGGTCGACGACGTGCTCCGGCGCTCCGGCCACGACCCGCGGAGCCACGACGGGGCGGCGCTGCTCGACACCCTGGAGACCTACCCCCGCGACGAGCTCTTCCACACGCCCGTCGAGGAGCTCGCGCCCATCGTGGAGGCGGCCAGCCAGGCGCGCGAGCGGCGTGCGGTGCGGCTGTTCATCCGGCGCGACACCTACGGCCGCTACCTCTCCGTGCTCGTCTACCTGCCGCGCGACCGCTACAACACGGCCGTCCGGCAGCGGTTCGCCAAGATCCTGACCGAGCGGCTCGGCGCCGAGTCGGTGGAGTTCAACGTCTCGATCAACGAGTCGACGACCGCGCGCGTGCACTTCGTCGTACGCCTGGCGCCGGGCGAGCTGATCCCGCAGGACATCGACACCGCCGACCTCGAGCGGCGCCTCGTGGAGGCGTCGCGGTCGTGGCAGGAGGACTTCCTGCAGGCCGTGTCGACGGAGTACGGCGAGGAGGTCGGCGCGATCCTGGGCCGCCGCTACGTCGAGGCGTTCCCGGAGGCCTACAAGGAGGACTTCCCGGCGCGCACGGCCGCCGTGGACCTCGGCCGGCTGGAGAGCATCCAGGGTGACGTCGGGCTCGACCTCGCGCTTTACGAGGACGTCGACGCGGCCGACGGCGAGGCCCGCCTCAAGGTGTTCCGGATCGGCGACCCGCTGTCGCTGTCGGGCGTGCTGCCGATGCTCTCGTCGATGGGCGTCGAGGTCGTCGACGAGCGGCCCTACGCCCTGGTCGGCCTCGAGCGGCGCTCGCACGTCTACGACTTCGGGCTCCGCTACGGCACCGCCCTCCCGGACCACGCCCGGGAGCTGTTCACCGACGCGATCCGCGCGATCTGGGACGGCTTCACCGAGGTCGACGGGTTCAACGCGCTGGTGCTGCGCGCCGGCATCACCTGGAGGCAGGCGACGCTGCTGCGCGCCTACGCGAAGTACATGCGGCAGGGCAACAGCCCGTTCGCCATCGACTCCATCGAGGGCGCCCTGGCCGAGAACGTCGACCTGGCGCGGCTGCTGGTGAAGCTCTTCGAGAACCGGTTCGACCCGGACCTCGAGGAGAAGGCGCGCACGGACCGCGAGGAGGCACTCGTCGAGAAGATCGGGCGCGGCCTCGACGACGTCGTGAGCCTCGACCACGACCGGATCCTGCGGTCCTACCTGACCCACATCCGCGCGACGCTGCGCACCAACTACTTCCAGCCCGACGGCTCGCGGCACAAGCCCTACCTGTCGCTGAAGATGGAGCCCTCGGCGATCCCGGAGCTGCCCGAGCCGCGGCCGCGGTACGAGATCTTCGTGTACTCCCCGCGGGTCGAGGGTGTGCACCTGCGGTTCGGGCCGGTGGCCCGGGGCGGCCTGCGGTGGAGCGACCGGCGTGACGACTTCCGCACCGAGGTGCTGGGCCTGGTCAAGGCGCAGATGGTCAAGAACACCGTGATCGTGCCGGTGGGCGCGAAGGGCGGGTTCTACGCCAAGCAGCTGCCCGACCCCTCCGGCGAGGGCGGCCGGGACGCGTGGCTGGCCGAGGGTGTCGAGTGCTACACCACCTTCATCCGGGGCCTGCTCGACGTGACCGACAACCTGGTGGGCGGAGAGACCGTCCCGCCGCCGCGGGTGGTCCGGCACGACGGGGACGACTCCTACCTGGTGGTCGCAGCCGACAAGGGGACGGCGACGTTCTCCGACATCGCCAACGGGGTCGCCAAGGACTACGAGTTCTGGCTGGGAGACGCGTTCGCCTCCGGCGGTTCGGTGGGCTACGACCACAAGGCGATGGGCATCACCGCCCGCGGGGCCTGGGTCTCGGTGCAGCGTCACTTCCGCGAGATGGGCGTCGACTGCCAGACCGAGGACTTCACCTGCGTCGGGATCGGGGACATGTCCGGCGACGTGTTCGGCAACGGGATGCTGTGCTCGGAGCACATCCGGCTGGTCGCGGCGTTCGACCACCGCGACATCTTCCTGGACCCCGAGCCCGACGCCGCCGCGTCGTTCGCCGAGCGCAAGCGGCTCTTCGAGCTGCCCCGCTCCTCGTGGCAGGACTACGACAAGTCCGTCATCTCCGAGGGTGGCGGGATCTACTCCCGGTCCTCGAAGTCGGTGCCGATCAGCCCGCAGGTGCGTGCGGCGCTGGGGATCGTGGGCCACGTCGAGCACCTGACCCCGGCGGAGCTGATGCGCGCGATCCTGCTCGCGCCGGTCGACCTGCTGTGGAACGGCGGGATCGGCACCTACGTCAAGGCCTCCACCGAGTCCCACGCCGATGCCGGTGACAAGGCCAACGACGCGATCCGGGTGGACGGCGAGCAGCTGCGCGCCCGGTGCGTGGGGGAGGGCGGCAACCTGGGCTGCACCCAGCGGGGCCGGATCGAGTACGCCGCCGGCGGCGGCCGGATCAACACCGACTTCATCGACAACTCCGCGGGTGTGGACACCTCCGACCACGAGGTCAACCTGAAGATCCTGCTCGACCGGGTCGTCCGCGACGGCGACCTCACCGAGAAGCAGCGCAACCAGCTGCTGGCCTCGATGACCGACGAGGTCGCCCAGCTCGTCCTCGCCGACAACTACGAGCAGAACCTGGCACTCGCCAACGCGGCGAAGAACGCCCCGTCGCTGCTGCACGTCCACGAGCAGTGGATGCACGACCTGGAGAAGCGCGGTCTGCTCGACCGCGCCCTCGAGGCGCTGCCGAGCAAGGCGGAGGTCAAGCGGCGGATCGAGCGGGAGGGCGCCCTCACCCAGCCCGAGCTGGCGGTGCTGATGGCCTACACGAAGATCGTGCTCGCCGACGAGCTGCTGCGCTCGGACCTGCCCGACGACCCCTACCTGACCCTCGACCTGCTCGAGTACTTCCCGACGCCGGTCAAGCAGGGCTTCCGCGAGCAGATCGAGCAGCACCCGCTGCGCCGGGAGATCATCGTGACCCAGGTCGTGAACGACCTGGTGAACGGCGCCGGGTTCACCTACTGGCCGCGGCTGGCGGGCGAGACCGCCGCGTCGGCCGCCGACCTGACCCGAGCGAACTTCGTGGCCCGCGAGATCTTCGGCTCGCTGCCGCTGCGCAAGGAGCTGGCGACCTACGACAACAAGATCGACGCCGCGGTGCAGACCCGGATGCGGGTGGAGATGCGGACGCTGGTCGAGCGCGCCTCCCGCTGGCTGATGACCAACCGCCGGCCGCCGCTGGACAGCCAGGCGACCGTCGACCTGTTCGCGGCGCCGGTCCAGTCGACGATGCTCCAGCTGCCGGACCTGCTCACCGGCCAGGAGCTCGCGGCTTTCGAGCGTCGCAGGTCGACGCTGGTCGGGCAGGACGTGCCCGAGGACCTCGCCTCGCGGGTGGCGACGTTCGACGTCGCCTACGCGCTGCTCAACGTCGTCGAGATCGCCGTGCGGAGCGACATCGACCCGGCCGAGGTCGCCCGGGTCCACTTCGCCCTGGGAGAGCGGCTCGGCGTGTCCGCCCTCCAGCACCTCATCGTCTCCCTCCCGCGCGCCGACCAGTGGCAGACGATGGCCCGGGCGGCGCTCCGCGACGACCTCAACGCCGTGCACGCCCAGCTCACCGCGCAGGTCCTGGAGAAGACGCCGGCCGAGGACGGCGAGGCGCCCGAGGCCGCGGAGCGCGTGGCGAGGTGGGAGGAGGCGTCCGCCGGCGCCGTCGAGCAGGCGACGGGGACCCTCGCCGCGATCTGCGTCGACGACGACCCCGATCTCGCGCGGGTGTCGGTCGGGCTGCGGGTCGTGCGGTCGCTGCTGACCTGAGCGGGCCTCCGCAGGATCTGCGCCCGGAGCCGCTGCCGGCCGAAAAGGATTCGGTCGTTGTCGGCAGCAACGTCTATCGTCGTACCCGCCGATGCCGACACCCTCAGGAATCGGGCCTGATCCCGACACGCCACCACCCGCAGGCGTGCACTCGCTCTGGCGACTGCGCGGCTACCTGCGCCCGCACCTCCGCGCACTGGCGATCATGCTCGTCTCGGCGCTCGCCGGCATCGTGCTGGCGATCGCCATCCCGCTGGTCACCAAGGCGCTGATCGACGGCCCGATCACCCACCACGACCTCGACCCCGTGCTGCCCCTCGGCCTGCTCGCCCTGGCCCTGGGTGTGCTGGAGGCCGTCCTCGTCTGGATGCGCCGCTGGATCCAGTCCAACGCCGTGCTCCGGATCGAGACCACGATGCGCCACGACCTCTACGCGCACCTGCAGGCGCTGCCGATGAGCTTCCACAGCCGGTGGCAGTCGGGCCAGCTGCTCTCCCGCGCGACGACCGACCTCTCCGCGCTGCGGCGGTTCTTCGGCTTCGGGATGCTGTTCCTGCTCATCAACATCACCCAGGTCGCCGCGGTCACCGTCGTGCTGCTCACGATGTACTGGCCGCTGGGCCTCGTCGTCGCCTTCAGCGCGGCGCCGGTCATCTGGCTCTCGATGCGCTTCGAGAAGGAGTACGTCGTCGTCTCGCGCAAGGTCCAGGACCAGCAGGGCGACCTCGCGACCCGCGCCGAGGAGGGTGCCGTCGGCATCCGGGTGATCAAGTCCTTCGGCCGCAGCCGCTACATCTCCGAACAGTACGAAGCGGCCGCCCGGCAGCTGCACGACACGAGCATGGACAAGGTGCGGCTCTCGGCGCGGTTCTGGACCTTCCTCGAGGTGATCCCCAACATCGCGGTCGTCCTCGTCCTGCTGCTGGGGGCGATCGGGGTCGGCAAGGGCTACCTGACCCCGGGCGAGCTGGTCGCCTTCATCACCCTGATGCTGTCCCTCGTCTGGCCGGTCGCCTCCTTGGGCGTGATCCTGGCGATGGCGCAGGAGGCGATGACGTCCGCCGCGCGGATCCTGGAGATCTTCGACACCGCGAGCGACGTCGTGGGCGGCACCCGGGTGATCGAGCGACCGCGCGGTCACGTCCGCTTCGAGCGGGTCGACTTCGCGTTCCCCGACGCCCCCGACGAGCCGGTGCTCCGTGGCCTCGACCTCGAGATCCGCCCGGGGGAGACCGTCGCCGTCGTCGGCGCGACCGGGTCCGGCAAGACCAGCCTGACCGCGCTCGTGCCGCGGCTCTACGACGTCACCGGCGGGCGCGTCACGATCGACGGCGTCGACGTCCGCGACCTCGATCTCGTCCACCTGAGGCAGCTGGTCGCCACGGCGTTCGAGGACCCGACCCTGTTCTCGATGAGCGCCCGCGAGAACCTCACCCTCGGCCGCGCGGACGCGACCGACGCGGAGGTCGAGGAGGCCCTCGACGTCGCGCAGGCCGGGTTCGCGCGCGACCTCCCGTGGGGCCTGGACACCCGGATCGGCGAGCAGGGCATGGCGCTCTCCGGCGGGCAGCGGCAGCGGCTCGCCCTCGCGCGGGCGGTCCTGGCCCGGCCGGCGGTCCTGGTGCTCGACGACACCCTGTCCGCGCTCGACGTGCACACCGAGAAGCTGGTCGAGGACGCCCTGCGCCGGGTGCTCGCCGACACCACCGGTCTGATCGTGGCCCATCGCGCGTCCACCGTGCTGCTCGCGGACCGGGTCGCGCTGCTCCAGGACGGTGCGATCACGCACGTCGGCGACCACAGCGAGCTGCTGGCCACGGTGCCGGCCTACCGCGACCTCCTCGCCGCCGACGTCGACCGCGAGGACGAGGAGGTGTCCGCGTGACGAGCACCGACACCGCCGGCTGGCGGGGGATCCACAAGGTCGACGAGGAGGAGGCGCTCGAGCGGGTCGAGCGCCGGTTCGTCGGCGGCTCCGGTGCCCTGCTGCGCGAGCTGCTGACGCCGTACCGCAAGGCGATCTGGATCCTGGTCGGGATCGTCGTCGTCGAGAACGCCGCGCGGCTGTCGATCCCCTACCTCGTCAAGGAGGGCATCGACACCGGCATCCCGCCGATCAGGCGCGACGGGGACCTCCAGCCGCTGTTCGTGGTGGTCGCGATCGTGCTCGTCGCGACGCTGACCCAGGCGCTGTCGCGCAACCTGTTCCTGGTTCGCTCGGGCCGGATCGGCCAGGACGTGCTGCTCGAGGTCCGTCGCCGCGTGTTCGGGCACTTCCAGGCGCTCAGCCCCGCCTTCCACGACGAGTACACCTCCGGCCGGGTCATCTCGCGGCAGACCTCCGACATCGACGCCATCTACGAGATGCTCGAGACCGGCTTCGACGGCCTGGTCACCGCCGCGCTCACGCTCGTCGGCACCGCCGGACTGCTGCTCTACCTCGACCTCAAGCTCGGCCTGGTCGCCCTGTGCTGCGGACCGTTCCTCTACTGGCTGACCAACTGGTTCCGGAAGTCGTCCGCGAAGAGCTACCAGGTCACGCGCGAGAAGGTCGCGCTCGTCATCGTCCACTTCGTCGAGTCGATGGGCGGCATCCGCGCCGTGCAGGCGTTCCGCCGCGAGCCGCGCAACCAGGAGATCTTCGACGACGTCAACGACCAGTACCGCGCCGCCAACCTGGTCGCCTTCCGGTTGGTCGCGTGGTTCATGCCCGGCATCCGGCTGATCGGCAACATCACCATCGCGGTGGTCCTGCTCTACGGCGGCTACCTCGCCTACCACGGCCAGGTCACGGTCGGCGTGCTCGCGGCGTTCCTGCTCTACCTGCGCCAGTTCTTCGAGCCGATGATGGAGATCTCGCAGTTCTACAACACCTTCCAGTCCGCCTCCGCCGCGCTGGACAAGCTGGCGGGCGTGCTGCGCGAGGAGCCAGGCGTCCCGGAGCCCCGGGAGCCCGTCGCGCTGACCGGCGCCCGCGGCGAGGTGCGGTTCGACCTCGTCGACTTCGCGTACGTCGAGGGCCGACCGGTCATCGACGGTCTCGACCTGACCGTCCCCTCCGGCCAGACCCTCGCGGTCGTGGGGGCGACCGGTGCGGGCAAGACCACCGTCGCCAAGCTCGCGACCCGGTTCTACGACCCCACCGCCGGCCGGGTCCTGCTCGACGGCGTCGACCTGCGCGACCTGACCTCCGAGGACCTGCGTCGGTCCGTGGTGATGGTGACCCAGGAGAACTACCTGTTCTCCGGCACGATCGCCGACAACATCCGGTTCGGACGGCCGGCGGCGACGATGGACGAGGTCGAGGCGGCGACGCGGGCGCTCGGCGCCCACGAGTTCATCGCCGCGCTGCCCGAGGGCTACGAGACGAGGGTCGCCAACCAGGGCGGCCGGCTCAGCGCCGGGCAGCGGCAGCTGGTCGCGTTCGCCCGGGCGTTCCTCGCCGACCCGGCCGTGCTGATCCTCGACGAGGCGACGTCGTCGCTCGACGTGCCCTCGGAGCGACTCGTCCAGCAGGCACTGCGCACCGTCCTCGCCGGCCGGACGGCGGTCATCATCGCCCACCGGCTGTCGACCGTGGAGATCGCCGATCGCGTCATCGTGATGGAGCACGGGAAGGTGGTCGAGGACGGCGCCCCCGCCGACCTGGTCGCCGGCGGCAGCGGCCGGTTCTCCGACCTGCACACGGCGTGGCTCGACTCGCTGGCCTGAGGAACCTAGGGTCCACGTTCGTGCCCGCGATCTCGGTCAGCGCTCTCACGAAGGCCTACGGCGACCTCGTCGCCGTCGCCGAGGTCGACCTGGTCGTCGACGACGGCGAGTTCTTCGGCGTGCTCGGTCCCAACGGCGCCGGAAAGACCACGCTCCTGGAGATGATCGAAGGACTTCGCAAACCGGACGGCGGCAGGGTCGAGGTGCTCGGCGAGCACGCGTGGCCGCGCAATCCGCGCCTCCAGCCGCGGATCGGCGTACAGCTGCAGTCGTCGGCGTTCTTCGAGCGACTCACCGCGCGCGAGCAGATCCGCACCTTCGCGGCGCTGTACGGCGTCGCGGCCGCCGCCGCGGACGGCTGGCTGGAGCGGGTCGGCCTGACGGAGAAGGCCGGCACCAGGGTCGAGGACCTGTCCGGTGGGCAGGCGCAGCGACTGTCCATCGCGTGCGCGCTGGTGCACGACCCCGACCTGGTCTTCCTCGACGAGCCCACGTCCGCCCTCGATCCGCAGGCGCGGCGCAACCTCTGGGACCTGTTGTCGAGCATCAACGACGCGGGCCGCACCGTCGTGCTGACGACGCACTCCATGGACGAGGCCGAGGCGCTCTGCGACCGGGTCGCGGTGATGGACCACGGCCGGGTCCTCGAGGTCGGCAGGCCGGCCGAGCTGGTCGCCGGCTCGGCGGGGGCGCGCAACCTCGAGGACGTCTTCCTCAGCCTGACCGGCCGGGAGTACCGCGCATGAGCAGCCGCTCCGCCTTCTGGGCGCTGTCGGCCGCGATCCTGCGCGGCTTCCTCCGCGACCGCGCCGCGGTCTTCTTCGCGGTGATCTTCCCGCTCATGTTCCTGGTGCTGTTCGGGGTGCTGCTCTCCAACCAGGACGCCTCGAAGGTCGACCTGATCGAGGTCGGCGAGGTGTCCCTGATCGACGACCTGCCCGACGGCGCGCGCGGGGCCTTCGACGACACCTTCGACGTCACGCACAGCGACGACCTGGACGCCGCGCTGGAGACGGTTCGCAAGGGCGACGCGGACGTCGTGGTGGAGCAGCGCGGCGACACCCTGGTCGCCCACTACACGCAGACCGAGCAGGTCAAGGCGGCGATCACCCAGAACACGCTGCGCGCCTTCGTCGACGGCGCGAACATCGCGGCGACCGGGCAGCCCCCGAAGTTCGGGTTCGAGTCCGACCGGGTCGAGGACGAGTCGCTGACCACCATCCAGTTCGTGACCCCGGGCCTCCTGGGCTGGGCGATCGCGATGAGCGCTGCGTTCGGCGCCGCGGCGACGCTCCAGGGCTGGCGCCAGTCCAAGCTGCTCCGCCGGCTGCAGCTGGCGCCGGTGTCGACGGGCACCATCGTCGGCGCCCGGGTCGGGGTCACCGTCGCGATCGCGCTCGGCCAGACCGCCATCTTCCTCGGTCTGGGAGCCGCCGCCTTCGGGCTCGAGCTCACCGGCGCAGCGTGGGTGGCGGTGCCGCTGGTCATCGTGGGGACGCTGTGCTTCATGGCGATCGGGCTGCTGGCGGGTGCCCTGGCGAAGTCCACCGAGGGCGCGGTGAACATGGCCAACTTCTTCGTGCTGCCGATGGCGTTCCTCAGCGGATCGTTCTTCCCGCTCGACGGCGCACCGCGATGGATCCGGGTGGTCTCCGACCTGCTCCCGCTCAAGCACCTCAACCAGGGGATGCTCGACGTGATGGTGCGCGGCCAGGGCCCCGGCGCGGCGCTGGCGCCGATGGGCATCCTCGCCGGCTTCGCGGTGGCGGTTACCGTGCTCGCGGCGCGCCTGTTCCGCTGGGAGACTGCCTGATTTCCGGCCCGCGGGGCCCGTCCCGAGCATTAGGGTCGGGACGCCGGTCAACCGTGTACGCCAAGGAGCCCCGCCATGTTCGACATCGCCGTGATCCTCGCTCAGCTGGCGTTGATCATCGTCGTGGCTCGCGTCGCGGGCGCCCTGGTCGCCAAGGTCGGGATCCCGCCGGTGGTCGGCGAGATCTTCGCCGGCGTCGCGCTCGGGCCGAGCCTGATCGGGCCGACCGCCAGCCAGCACCTGTTCCCGGCCGACACGGTGCCCTTCCTCTCGCTGCTCTCGAACGTCGGCCTGGTGCTGTTCATGTTCGTGGTCGGGCTCGAGCTCGACGTCGCGTTGATCCGCGGCCGGGAGCGCGTCGCGGCGTCGGTGTCGGTCCTGTCGATCCTGCTGCCGTTCAG
Source organism: Nocardioides panacisoli (assembly GCF_039537325.1). Taxonomy (GTDB): domain Bacteria; phylum Actinomycetota; class Actinomycetes; order Propionibacteriales; family Nocardioidaceae; genus Nocardioides; species Nocardioides panacisoli. The sequence goes on along the minus strand of NZ_BAABAH010000021.1, from coordinate 53,616 downwards.
CCTGGGCGTCGGGCTGGCCAACTTCCTCGACGACCTGCGTCCCGACGGCGTCGACTTCCTGCCCTTCGCGCTGTTCATGGGTGCCTCGATGTCGATCACGGCCTTCCCGGTGCTCGCACGGATCCTCACCGACCGGCGGATGCACCGCACCGAGACCGGCGGCATCTCCCTGGCCTGCGCGGCCACCGACGACGTACTGGCGTGGACGATCCTGGCCGTCGTCGTCGCGATCGCCGGCGGGGACACCCAGAGCGACCACGGCTGGCTGGTCTACCTCGCCATCCCGTTCGCCCTGCTCGCCATCTTCGTCGTGCGCCCGGCGCTCACGGTGCTCACCCGCATGTACGCCAAGGCCGGTGAGCTGACGCCGACCATCCTGTCGATCGTGCTGGTCGGGCTGCTGCTGTCCTCGGCGGCCACCGAGTACCTGCACATCCACTACATCTTCGGTGCGTTCCTCTTCGGCGCGATCATCCCGCACGAGCAGGCGGCCGCCCTGCGGCACGAGATCCTGGTCCGGCTCGAGCAGATCTCGGTGCTGCTGCTCCTGCCGGTCTTCTTCCTCATCTCCGGCCTCAAGGTGGACCTGCGCGGCCTCGACGCCCACAACCTGGTCCAGCTGGTCGCGATCCTGATGGTCGCGATCGTCGGCAAGTACGTCGGCGCCTACGTCGGCGCCCGCTGGGCCGGGGTCCCGCACTGGCAGTCCAACGCGCTCGGCATCCTCATGAACACCCGCGGGCTGACCGAGCTGGTCATCCTCAACGTGGGTCTCTCGCTCGGCCTGCTGAGCGTGGACCTGTTCACGATGATGGTCGTGATGGCGCTGGTGACCACCGTCATGACCGGGCCGCTGCTGGCCCGGGCCTACCCGCAGCGCCGGGTCGCGCGCGACATCGCCGAGGCCGAGCGGGCAGCCCTCGGGGAGGACATGGTCGATCGCGTCCTCGTCGTGAGCGGGCCTACGGGCGACGACAGGGCGGCGGTCGACTGCGCCGTGGCCATGCTCGCGGGCGCCCGGCCGGCCGAGATCGTGGTCGCCGACCTGCAGCCCCAGGGCCGGCTGCTCGAGGTCGGCAGCGGGCTCTCGGGCGAGCTCGCCGACATGGCGGCCGCGATGGAGCAGCAGGAGGGGCTCGTCCGACGCGGTCGCGAGCTCGGCATCCCCGTGCGTGTCATCGCGCACCCCAGTGCCGACGTCCAGCAGGACCTGGTCGAGCTCGTGGCGGCCATCGCTCCGCAGGGCCTGGTCCTCTGGGCCGACGACCCGACCCGCACCGCGGTGCTGGCCGCGGCCGAGTGCCCGGTCGCCGTGGTGCCGGTCGGGGCGGCGCCGCACGAGGGGGCCGTCCCGGTCGTCGTGCGCTTCGACTCCGGTGCCGACAGCGAGGCGGCGGTGGTGCTCGGGGCGCGGATCGCGGCCCGGACCGGCGCTGCTCTCGTGCTGGCCGGCGACAGCCGCCGGGTCGCGGGCATCCGGTCGTCGCTCGAGCGCCGCGGCGTGCGCCTGCTCGACAGCGCGGACGAGGCGCTGGCCCTCGTGGTCGCGCCGTTCGGGACCGACGGCGTGCTCACCGCCCGGGCGGAGGCCGACGCCGCGCCCGTCGACTTCGACGTCATCGAGCTCGGCACCCACGCCGAGTCGGCTCAAGCTTGAGCCGACTCGAGCTCGGCACCCACGCCGAGTCGGCTCAAGCTTGAGCCGACTCGGCGTTAGGAGCTGCTGCCGGCGTGGGTGTTGAAGGCCAGGGTGCGGTGGCCGATCCGGACCCGGGTCCCCTGGACCAGGATCTGCTCGGCACCCGGCGGCATCCGCACCCAGTCCGGGGTCTTCGGGACGTGCACGTAGGTCCCGTTCGTCGAGTTGTTGTCGACGAGGACGACGTCCCAGCCGCGCAGCTCGAGGCGGGCGTGCACCCGGGAGACCTCGTTGGACCGGTCGATGATCGGCAAGCCGCGGAAGTCCCCGGAGCGGACCCGCTCGTCGGACTCGGGGTCGCGGCCCAGGAGGTAGGGCCGGTCCAGCTGGAAGACCGACCCGTCGTCGAGGACGACGACACCGAGCGGCGGCCGCGGCCCGTTCACCAGGACGGGAGTCTGCTGGACCATGTTGATCCCGCAGACCGCGCAGAAGAGCTGCCGCGGGTCGTTGAAGTGGCGGTTCTTGCAGTAGACCCCGCGGACCTGCTCCTGCGGGTGGCTGTGGTCGACGACCTGACTGGCGTCGTCGACGATCGGGAGCGGCTCGAAGTCGTCGTCGTCGACGTCGCCGAGCAGCACCGACTGGAACTGGACCTGCTCGTCGGCCGGGACGGGGGGAAGCGGACGGCCGGCGGGCGCCGCCGCGGCCTGCTGCGGCGGCGCGGGTGCCGGCGGGGTGGGTGCGGCAGGAGGCGCTGCGGGCGGCTCGGCCGCCTGCCAGTCGGGGACGAACGCCGGTGGCGCGGCAGCGTCCGGCTCGGGCGCAGGGGCCTGGACGGGCGGAACGACGACGGCGGCCGACTCCTCGACCTCGGACAGGCGTGAGCTGATCGAGTCGGCGAGCGGTCCGGCGGGCACCGGCGGGTGGCTGCCGGTGTCGGCCATCTGGTCGACGTCGGGGCCGGTGACCGACTCCACGACCGCGGGGGCCTCGGCGGCCGGGGCAGCCGCGACGTCACCGGCGGGAACGGCGACGGCCGAGGCCGCCACGACGCCGCCGTCGAGGCGGTACGGCGACCCGTCGGCCGGCGCCGTCGCGCCGGGAAGGGTCACCGTCACCGAGTCGATCGGCCACGGGATCAGCCGCTCGACCCAGGCCAGGGAGTCGGCGCCGCTGATCCGCTCCCCGTCGATCGTCACGGTCACGTCACCGTCCACGAACACGGCGAGGCCGGTCGTGTGCGGCGCGAGCGCCGCGAAGCCGGGGGACTCCTCCACGGCGGTCGAGAGCATCAGCGCATAGCCGCGAACCAGCTGGCGGCCCTGGCCGCCGTTCGCGGCGACCATTGCGGCGTGGTCGACGTAGGGCCGCACCACGTCCGGGTCGGTCGAGGCGACCAGCAGGAGGACCGGTCCCAGCCGGGCCAGCGTGCCGTCGCCTCCGCCGGGGACGACGGTCGCCCCGGCCCACTCCGCAGCCGAATGCTTCACGTCACACGATCCTTCCACCGAAGAAGCGCCACCGGATGAACGGGACGCGCATCGGGCCGTTGGTCCACAACCAGATGATCAGCCAGATCACCGAGAAGTCGATGAAGAACGCCCAGAACACCGACGCGGGGAAGTTCTCGCCGTCGATGCCGGGGATCCAGCCCTCGTCGAGGAACAGCCACACGAGGGCGCCCTCGTTGATCGCGGTGATGAGGCCGAACATCGTCGGCCAGTCCTTCTCCCAGCGGAACTGCTGGATGAGGTGGTAGACGAGCTCCCAGAGCACGCCGAGCACGAGCACGGTCGCGAGGATCAGGTAGGTGACCTTGTAGCTCTCGCCGTCGAAGCCGAACGGCCCCGGGAGCAGCGGGGTGAGGACGAAGGTGATCGCGCTCCCGAAGACGACGAGCATGAAGATCCGGGTCTGGATCCGGCCGTTCAGGGTCGGCAGCATCAGCAGGCTCCTGTTCTCGCGACGACGTCCGGGCGGCTCACGGCGCGCTCCCCAGGAGCCACTTCCACCACTGCACGGTCGAGCGCACCGGCCCGATCCGCTTGCCGAACCCGTTGCGGGCCAGGTCCTGGTAGATCTCCTGCGCAGCGACCTGCAGGCCGAGGAAGGTGTCCACGCCGGGGAAGTAGCCGCCGAGGGTGGAGGACCCCGAGGCGTACATGATGCCGTTGCCGGACCGGGTGCCCTTGAGCTCGAAGGTCCGCTCGACGTCGAGCCGGCCGACCGGGTTGCGGCCCGCGCCGCCGTGCTCGAGCAGGTCCTTGAGCAGGCGGTGCTCGGCGATGTCGGCCTCGAGTCCCGTGCAGTCGATCACGAAGTCGACCTCGACCGGGACGGTGCCGTGCTGGGTGCGGACCTGGTTGACGATCCGCTCCCCGTTGGGCTGCATGTCGTCCACGGTGCCGACCACCACGTTGTACCAGCCCTCGCGCCGGCCCTGCTTCATCTGCTTCTGCCACAGCTTCCGGTACGGCGTGTTGGTGCCGCCCATCCGCTTGTAGAGCTCGGCCCGCTGCTCGCCCTCCAGCTTGCGCACCTGCGCCTTGAGCTGGCCGCCCCACACGGACTTCGGGTAGTTGAACCCCTGGTAGGCCCAGCCGTTGTCGCCGCGGCGGCGCATGAACATGCGTGGCTTGCCCCCGCCCGGCCGCGGGTCCTCCTCGTTGCCGTAGCCGTCGTTGGGGCCGTGGTAGTAGGTGCGGAAGAGGTGCACGATGTTGGTCTGGGCGCCGTGCAGCAGCCGGTCGTCCATCAGCCGCTGCAGCACCCGGGCCGCGACGATGCCGCCACCACGGACCAGCACGGTGCTGGGGTGCTGCATGAGCCGCTCGTAGACGTGCTCGTGCGCCTCGTAGGCGTTGACGATGTGGCGGTAGTCGTTGTGCTCGGTGCGGTACTTCTGGAGCTCGGGCAGGAACTTGAGCCCGGGGTAGCCGACCGCGAGGTGGACGAACTGCGACCGGAACGCCACCCGCTTCGTCGCCGACGCGCCCTCGGGCGGGGTCAGGATCGTGAAGTAGCCCCCGCCGTAGCGGCGGCGGACGATGCGGACCAGGCCCTTGACGAGCATCTCGTGGTAGCCGATCCGGTTCGCCTCGCGCTCGAGCTGGGTGAAGACCTCGCCCGCCTTCGGCGTGTAGTAGTCGTGGAAGATCGGCTCGGCGAACAGCTGCCAGAGAACGTTCAGCTTGAACCGCCGGGTGCCCTCGGCGAAGCCGTAGGACGGGAACCCCCAGATGTTGTCGGGCCGCGACGCGGAGTCCGAGCGCAGCCGCTCCGGTCGGGGCACCTGGGACACCCGGGTCAGGTACTCGTAGGTCTGCCACGGCTGGTCGAGCGCCGACAGCACCCTGATCTGGCTGGTCGGCACCCCGGCGATCCGCAGGTAGTCGACCGTCACGAAGCTGCCGATGCCGCCGCCGATCGTGACGAACGGGATGTCCACGATCGGGATGCCCGCGGCGGCGACCATCTCGTCGGTCCAGAAGTCGGTCGCGAGCATCTGGTCGGTGAGGTCACCGGTGATGGCCTGCGCGGGCAGGTAGGTGCCGGGGTCCGTGGTCGGCACCACGGACGCTGCGGAAGGCTCGATCATCGGGCGCTTGCCTCCTCGGTGTGAGTGCGTCGGGAACGCTAACACCGCTTCCCCCCTTCTGCGGGCGGGAATCGGAGCACGACCTGCCTGGTCCCGGAATTCATCCTTTGGGACGGCGAGGTGGGGCCTGGTGCCGCGTTTCGATGGGGCGGAGCGGTGGCACGTGACATGCTGACTCGGTCACCGGCGGAGGTGACCGAGGGTGACGGAGACAGCCTGGAGGAAGAGTGCAGGGGATCGCGGACTACGAGTTCATCCGCCCGCTGGGCGAGTCGAACTACGGCACCAACTACCTCGCGAACACGCCGGCACGGCTCGGGATCGCCGCCGACCAGGTCGTCGTGAAGGTCATCGCCGGGCCCACGTCCGACGACGCCTTCCGGAGGGCCACCCGCGAGCTGAAGCACTTCAGCGTCGCGGACAGCGACCGGCTGGTCGCCGTGTACGACGCCGGTCGGCACGGCGGCGCCTTCTACTACGCGATGGAGTACCTGCCCATGGGCTCCCTCGAGAAGCCCAACGTGCCCCTCGACCCGCGGCAGTCGGTCGACGCCGTCCGGGACGCGGCCCTGGCGGCTCACGCCCTGCACGAGCGCGGCATCGCGCACCGTGACATCAAGCCCGCGAACATCCTCATCGCCGAGGACGGCGGGCGGCTCGCCGACCTCGGCCTCTCCCAGCTGCTCAGCCCGGGCATGGTGATGACCGGCCTCGGCAAGATCGGCCTGGAGTACACCGACCCCTCGATCATGCTGGGCGCCCAGGCGTCCCGGGCCAGCGACATCTGGTCGCTCGGCGCCTGCCTGCACTTCGCGCTCACCGGCCGCGGGGTGTACGGCGAGCTGCAGAGCACCGAGCCGCTGCTGCTGGTGCGGTCGATCCTCGCCTCGCAGCCGGCCCTGGCGGCGGACCTCCCGCCCGCCGCCCGGGACCTGATCGCCGACTGCCTCGACGCCGACGTGGCCAAGCGGCCGCGCACCGCGGCCGAGGTCGCCGAGCGCGCGTCGGGGGTGGCCGCCACGCTCGCGGCGGTGTGAGCGGGGACCCCGGCCGACCTCTACGATTCCTGTGTTCCGGTGCGGAGGCACCGGGTCGAGATGGAGAACGCGATGGAACTGCACGAGAGCCTCTACGCCCTGGGCATGAGCCAGGGGCGGGAGCTTTTCAACGACGCCGACAGCCTCCGCGGGGCGCTCGACGACTACCTCGACGAGGACAGCGCGTCGACCGGTGACATCAACCTGCTCGTGGACGCGGTCCGGCTCGGCGCCTTCCAGTCCATGAACACCATGCTCGACTCCGGCGCCACGCCGGACCGTGCCGTCGCCGAGGCGGGCGCCCGGCTCGCCCGCGACCGCGGCAGCGCCGACGTGGGCGGCGCCCAGTGGGCCCTCGCCGTGCTCGGCTACGCCATCGGCAAGGTGTCCGACGAGCAGGTCCGTCGCTACCGCACCCAGCACATGTCCGCCCCGCAGCCGCCGCAGCCCGGTGGCGCGCCCACGGCGCTCCCGCCCCAGGCCGGGCCGGCGGTCCCGCCCGTCGGCCAGCGTCCCGCGGACTCCGGTCCGCAGCAGACCGCCCCGGTGTGGCCGAGCTCCGGTGGTCAGGGGGCCTCGGGGGCGCCCGCCCCGTCGCCGGTCGGCGCCGGCTCGGGCGGCGTTCCGTCGTACGGTCCTCCCGGCGGCTTCGGCTCGTCGGCACCGGTCCCGCCTGGGCGCAAGCGGAGCCCCCTCGTGGGGATCCTGGTCGGGCTGGTCGCCCTCATCGTCGTGGTCGGCGTCGTCGTCGTCGTGATCGCGGTCAACCAGGGCGGCGGCTCCGGCGGCAGCGACGACCCGAGCGCGGGAGACAGCAGCAGCGAGGGCGTCGACGTCTCGCCCGACGCGATCAACGAGCGCTACCAGAGCGTGAGCACCGACATCGCCACGGGCGCCGCCATCACCTCGTGCACCGCCGCCGACACGCTCGCCGCCGGGGAGACCGAGAAGATCGACTGCGACACCGAGAACGGCAAGCTCCAGCTGACGACCTACCAGAGCGAGCAGGGGATCGACCAGAGCCGCACCCGGGTCGTGGACTACAAGGACGAGGGCCAGCTCTCCGACCCCGTCGACTCCGGCTACTTCTACCTCTACGACCCGAGCAACGCCGAGGACCCGAGCCGCAAGGTGGCCGAGCTCTACTGGGACAGCAAGTCGGGCCTGCAGACCGCGCTGCTCACCGCCGGCGACGGGGTGACCTCCGACCAGCTGGTGAACACCTGGAAGGCGACGAACCCGACCGTCGACGAGCCCACCGAGCTCTACGCACCCCAGCTGCAGGCGTTCGCGACCCGGTTCAGCATCCGCCGCTGCGAGCGGATCCCCACCCTCTACGGCGGGGAGCTCGAGGAGGCGGAGTGCGCCCACAACGGCAACCACGTGTGGGTGGCGCAGTTCAGCAGCGACCACGACTTCAAGACCTACCGGGCGCTGGCGAAGAAGCTGGCGAAGCAGGACGGCAACATCGTCGACCGCTACTGGTGGAACACCAACGACTCCTCCCAGACCGAGCAGGGCAAGATCTACGGCTACATCGACGAGAGCGGCAACGGTGTCCTCTACGCCGACTACGCCTCGTGCCTGTGCTACTTCCAGGCCTACGACAACGGCGAGGGCGACCCCAACGCCATCAGCGGCCAGTACTTCAGCTCAGGTGAGTCCTGACCAGGATCGCCATCGTCGTGTCGTCGCCGCCCACCTGGGCAGGCTCCTCGAGCCACTCGGGGAGCTGGTCGCGCACCCAGTCCAGGCCGCGGCTGCGCCCGAAGTCGACCAGCTGCTGACCGGTCTGACGCCACCAGCCGTCCGCGTCGACCCGTGAGCCGCCGAAGCCGTCGGAGCACAGGAACGCGAGCACGATCTCCTCGACCCGCGCGTCGACGACGCTCACGCGGAGCGAGCGCAGCGGGTCCGGCTGGACCAGCGAGCTGGTGCGGACCCCGTCGAGGTCCGGGTCGTCGGGCAGCGGCCGGCTCGCCTCTCCGCGCGCGTCGACCATGACCGTGTCGCCGTCCCCGATCTGGAGGAAGACCATCAGGTCGCCGGCCACGGCGGCGGCCAGCAGCGTGGTCCCGTAAGGCCGCAGCGGGTCGTCGGCCGCGCCCCCCGTGGTGAGCTCGGCCTCGCTGAACGGGTTGGCCTCGCGGTGGTGGGCGACCTTGGTCCGCCAGGTCTCCACGATCGAAGCCGCGGCCGCGGTGACGATCTCGTCCGCGGTGGCCGGGTCGGTCAGCCGGGGGACGACGCGCCGCAGCTCCTCGACGGCGCTGACCGCGGCGAGCGCCGCCCCGGTGTCGCTGCGGAAGTGCAGCCGGTGGCCGTGGCCGTCGGCCACCGCCACGACGGCCGCGTCGCCCTCGCTCCAGGTGAGGACGGCGTCCTGGATGGGGAGTCCGTCGCGCACGTGCACCGAGCCGATCCGGGAGCCGGACAACGTGGTCCAACCCCCAGGCGCACCGGCGGTCATCCCAGCGTGCTCCAGACCGGGTCGCCGATCGGGTTCGGCGGCAGAGCGGTCAGCCCGCCGCCGCCGACGACGGGCCGGGACGCCACCTTGCTGGCGGCCTTGGAGGCCCAGACGATGTACTCCACCAGCTGCTCGGGGTTGTCGGCCCGCAGCAGCGGGATGTCCTCGTCGCCGATGAAGCGCCGCAGCGAGTGCATGTCGGCGTCGCGGCCGACACCGAGCGCGAGCCGGATCGCCGTCGCGCCCCACCGGTTGTTGAGCAGCGCCTGCAGGCCCTCGGCGAAGGTCGTGCCGCTGCTCTGGGTGGGCCGCCCGTCGGAGACCAGGATGATCGCCGGCGGGTAGGCGCTCGCGGACTCGTCGAGCTCGTCGAGCTTCGCGGCCAGCGCGGTCAGTGCGCTGCCGAGCTCGGTGAACCCGCGCGGCACCGCCTCGAGGCGCTCCCAGTGGACGTTCTCGACGGGCGTCGGCTCCTCGATCACCCAGCGCGGCTCGTTGGCGAACGCCAGCACCCGGATCAGCAGCTCGGCGTGCGGGTTGGCGCGGGCCTCGTCGCGCAGCTGGGGGAGGACCTCGGTGATCGCGTTGTTGAGGGCCTGGATCCGTCCGCCCCGGTTCATGGAGCCGGAGACGTCCAGCACGAAGATGAAGTGCAGCGGCTTGCGTGCCAGTGCACCACCCAACCGGTCGCTCATGTGCAGCTCCTCCAGCCCCATCGGTTTCGATCTCCGCAGGGGAGTCGAGGCTATACATTGTCACGTACCCACGGGCGTGGACAGGCGAACACGAGCAACGAGGAGGGCCTGACGGATGGTCCTGGGCGAGGGCACCGAGGTCGACCTCGGTCCGCTGGGCCACGCCCGGGTGACCGGCCTGCTCGGACAGGGCGGCCAGGGCTACGTGTTCGAGGTACGCCGGGACACCGGTGAGCCGCTCGCGCTGAAGTGGTACAAGCCCGAGAGCGCCACCGGCGAGCAGTACCAGGAGATGCAGCAGCTGGTCGAGATCGGCTCGCCCCACGACCGCTTCCTCTGGCCGCTGAGCATGGCCCGGGTCCCGTCCGAGCCGAGCTTCGGCTATGTGATGCACCTGCGGCACCCGCGGTTCCTCGAGCTCAGCTTCCTGCTGCTCAACACCGACCGCGACGGCAAGCCGCTCGACGTCTCCTTCTCGTCGATCATCGAGCTCTGCCGGCAGCTCAGCTTCAGCTTCCTCCGGCTGCACGCGCGGGGGCTCTGCTACCGCGACATCTCCTTCGGCAACGTCTTCTTCGACCCGTCGAACGGCGACGTGCTGATCTGCGACAACGACAACGTCGGCATCGACAACGGCACCGGGCGGGTGCTCGGGACGCCGTACTTCATGGCGCCGGAGGTGGTCCGCGACACGACCTACCGCACGCTGCCGAACACCGACACCGACCGGCACTCGCTGGCGGTGCTGCTGTTCTACTCGCTGTTCCTCGGGCACCCGCTGGAGGGCAAGCGCACCGACGCGGGGGTGCGCGACGCGCACTGGCTGATGACCCACTTCGGCACCGACCCGGTGTTCTGCATGGACCCCGCGCGCGACGACAACCGGCCCTCGGAGATCGTGCAGCAGTACTGGGGGATCTACCCGCAGTTCCTCCGGGACCTGTTCGTCCAGGCCTTCGTCGACGGGATGCAGCGGCCGTCCGCCCGGATCACCGAGGGTCAGTGGATCAAGGCGATGGACCGGCTGCGCGACGGACTGATGACCTGCGCCCAGTGCGGCACCACGAACTTCTGGAGCATCGGCGAGCCGAATCTCACCTGCTGGCACGACGGCGCGTCGCTGCGTCCGCCGTACCTGCTCGACGTCGGACGGCGCAGCATCGCGGTCAGCCCGCAGGCGACGATCCGGTCCGACCACCTCTCGTCGGGTGTGGACCGCCCGACCGTGCTGGCGCGGGTCCGCCGGCACCCGCAGGACGAGGCCCGGTGGGGTCTCACGAACGACTCCGACACCGGCTGGCCGGTGGCCTATCCCGGCGGCCAGGACCTGCAGCTGGCGCCCGGGCAGACCGTCGAGCTGGTGTCGGGCACGCGGATCCAGATCCGCAACGCCACCGTCAACGTACGGCGCCCACCGGCGTGACCCGGTCCGCGCGCAACCCGTCGATAGTCTGAACGGCATGTCTCCGCTGGTCGTCCGCGTCGACGGGCGGGTCCTCCGGCTCGACCAGGACAGGGTGATCCGGATCGGCCGCGCCATCGAGGCCGACATCGTGCTGACCGCCGGATCGGTGTCGCGGCTGCACGCGGAGCTGCGGCCGGTCGGTGGCGTCTGGGTGCTCGTCGACACCGGCAGCCAGTTCGGGACCTACGTCGAGGGCCGGCCGGTGCGCGAGCTGCGGATCACCGGCCCGACCGTCATCCGGTGCGGCCCCGAGGCGCCGGGAGCGACGCTCACCGTCATCCCGGAGGAGATGGCGGAGCTCGAGCCGGCCCACGCCCCGGCGGCCCCGCCGTCGGCGGCTCCGCCCACCGGACCGCCGCCGGGCGCGCCGCCGGCCTCGATGCCGCTTGCCGACGACCCCACCCGGCCGCCCCCGCCGCCGGGTCAGCGGCCGCCCGGCCCGCGCGCGCAGCTGCCGCCGCCCGAGTGGGACCAGACGCAGGTCTTCGCGCCGCAGCCGGCCGCGCCGGTCGCGCCGGGTGCGCCGCCGCCGGCGCGCTCCGGGCCGGACCTGCTCGTGGTGGCGGACGGCCGCGAGCACCGGTTCCGCCATCCCGCGCTCATCACCGTGGGCCGCCAGCCCGCGTCGGTCGTGCAGATCGCGGACCCCGCCTGCTCGCGCGACCACGGCCGGGTCTCGGCCGTCCCGGGAGGCTGGGTCTACACCAACGTCTCCAACGAGGGCACCTTCCGCGACGGCCGCCGGATCGGTACGACGACCTTCGACGACCGGCTCGACCTCCGGCTGGGCCACCCCGTCGCCGGACCGAGGCTGACCCTGGTCCCCATCCTCTCGGCGTGGGAGGAGGAGCGCCGGATCGCCCGGCGGCGCCGCAACCGGGTCCTGAAGTGGGCCGGCGTCGCGCTCGCCGCGCTGGTGGCCGCCGCGGTGCTGGTGGTGGCGGCCGTCGTCGTGACGAACAAGCTGGTCGACGGGGGCGGCGGTGACGGCACCGCCGGGGGACAGCCCGAGCTGACCTCGTCCGAGCTCGAGTCGGCCAAGGCGGCGGTCGTGAAGATCACCGCGCAGAGCTACCAGCTGGACGATCCGGCCAAGTCGCTGTTCGAGTACGGCGGCTCCGGGTCCATCATCCGGTCCGACGGCCTGATCCTCACCAACGCCCACGTCGCCGCCCCGGAGGCGGACGGGTTGGTCGAGCAGTACGGCGAGCAGGCGGCGATCGCCGACCCCGACTACCTGCTGATCTCGGTCACCGACGGGATGACCGACACGACCTCGGCGCCGCTGTACCGCGCGCGGGTCGTCTCTGCCGACGGGCACCTCGACGTCGCGGTCATCCAGATCTACGCCAACGCCGACGGCAGCGACCTCGACGGGCCGCTGGACCTGCCCACCGTGGACGTCGGCGACTCCTCCGACCTGCGGTCCGGCGACCCCGTGACCGTTCTCGGCTTCCCCGGCGTCTCGGAGTCCAAGGACACCGTCACCGTCACCAGCGGCGGCATCGCGACGCTGGTCCACGACGACCAGGGCGAGGTCGTGGAGTTCGACACCACCGCGCGGATCTCGCCCGGCAACTCCGGCGGGATGGCGATCGACGACGACGCGAACCTGATCGGCGTGCCGACGGCGATCCTCAACGACTCCGGTGTGACGAGCGGACGGATCCGTGCGATCGACGTCCTCAAGGGTGTGATCCAGCAGGCCGAGGACTCGACCGGCTAGTGCTCCGCGCCCCGGATCGCGGCGGCCACCGCGTGGTGCACGTCCGGGTGGAACACCGTGGGGATGATGAAGCTGGCGTTGAGCTCCTCGTCGCTCACGACGTGGGCGATGGCGTTGGCCGCGCGCAGCATCATCTCCGTCGTGACGTCGGTCGCCCGGGCGTCGAGCAGGCCGCGGAAGACTCCCGGGAACGCGAGCACGTTGTTGATCTGGTTCGGGTAGTCCGACCGTCCGGAGGCCACCACGGCGGCGTGCTTCGCCGCCTCCACCGGGTCGACCTCCGGGTCGGGGTTGGCGAGCGCGAAGACGACGGGGTCGGCTGCCATGTCCTCGATCCACTCCGGCTGCAGGACGCCCGGACCGCTGACGCCGATGAAGACGTCGCGCCCGGCCAGGACGGACTGCAGCGGGCCGCGGACCCGGCCCGGGTTCGTGATCTCCGCGAGCGCCCGGTGCGCGGGGGAGAGGTTCTCGTCGCCCGCGCACAGCGCACCTTCGCGGTCGCACACGACGACGTCCCGGACACCGGCCGCGAGCAGGAGCTTGACGATCGCCGTACCGGCGGCACCGCCACCGGCCACGGTCACCGAGATCCCGGAGATCTCCTTGCCGACGACCCTGAGCGCGTTCGTGAGGGCCGCCAGGACGACGATCGCCGTGCCGTGCTGGTCGTCGTGGAACACGGGGATGTCGAGCCGCTCGCGCAGCCGGGCCTCGACCTCGAAGCACCGCGGAGCCGCGATGTCCTCGAGGTTGATGCCGCCGAAGCCGGGCGCGATCAGCTCGACGGTGCGGACGATCTCGTCGGTGTCCTGGCTGTCCAGGCAGATCGGCCAGGCGTCGATCCCGCCGAACCGCTTGAACAGCGCGGCCTTGCCCTCCATCACCGGCAGCGCGGCGCCGGGACCGAGGTTGCCGAGGCCGAGCACGGCCGAGCCGTCGGTCACGACCGCGACCGAGTTGCCCTTGATCGTGAGCCGGGAGACGTCCTCGGGGTGCTCGGCAAGGGCGAGCGAGACCCGGCCCACGCCGGGCGTGTACGCGAGCGAGAGGTCGTCGCGGGTCCGGAGCGGCACCTTCGAGGCGATCTCGATCTTCCCGCCGAGGTGGATGAGGAACGTCCGGTCGCTGACCTTGTGCACCTCGACGCCCTCGATGGCCGCGACCGCGGCCTGCAGCTCGCCCGCGTGGCTCGCGTCGGCCGCGGAGCACGTGACGTCGACGACCAGCCGGTCGTGGCTCGAGTCGGCGACGTCGATCGCCGTCACCATGCCGCCGGCGGCCGCGATGGCGGTGGCGACCTCGCCGACGACGCGCTGGTCGGGCGCGGTGTGCAGGCGCATGGTGATGGAGTACGACGACGCGGTGGCGGTTCTCGTGGTGGTCACCCCACGACTATCGCGCTGGCCCGGGGTTACCCGGAAGTCGAACAGGTGTCAGGGTCGGGCCATCCGTCAGCTGGCCTTGCGAGCGGTCTTCTTCGCGGCGGTCTTCTTGGTGGTGGACTTCTTCGCCGCGGCCTTCTTGGCGGGCGCCTTCTTGGCGGTCTTCTTGGCGGGCGTCTTCCTCGCCGGCTTCTTGTCGTGCGCGCCGGCGTCGTCGGAGCTCTCGCCTCGCGCGGTCTTCGCCGCGTCGACGGAGCGCTGCAGCGCCGCGAGCAGGTCGACGACCTCGCCGCCCGTCTTGGTCGACGTGGGCGTCCGCTGGATCTCACCACCCTCGATCTTCGTCTTGACGACCTCCTCGACCGCCGCGGCGTAGTCGTCCTCGAACTCCGCCGGGTCGAAGTCGCCGGCGAGGGTCTCGACGAGCATCTGCGCCATCTTGACCTCGGCGTCCTTGACCTCGCCGGTCTCCACGTTGAAGTCGGGCTTGCGGATCTCGTCGGGCCACATCATCGTCTGCATGACGATGACGTCGTCGCGGACCCGCAGCACCGCGGTCGTCGTGCGCTGCCGCAGCGCGACGGTCACGACCGCCATCCGGTCGGCCTCGACCAGCGCCTGGCGGAGCAGGGCGTAGGGCTTCGCGCCGCTGGCCTCCGGCTCGAGGTAGTAGCTCTTCTCGAACAGCAGCGGGTCGATCTGGTCGCGCGGGACGAACTTCTCCACGGCGATCTCGCGGGACGACGTGGTCGGCAGCTGGGCGAGGTCCTCGTCGGTGAGGACGACCATCTCGCCGTCCTCGGTCTCGTAGCCCTTGGCGATGTCGGCGTAGGCGACCTCCTCGCCGTCGATCGAGCAGACCCGCTGGTACTTGATCCGCCCGCCGTCCTTGGCATGGACCTGCCGGAACGCCACGTCGTGGCTCTCGGTGGCGGAGTAGAGCTTCACGGGCACGCTGACCAGCCCGAAGGAGACGGCGCCCTTCCAGATCGCTCGCATGGCCCCAGCGTACGGCGCACCACCGACCTGCCACCATGATCGCGTGCCCGAGCAGACCTACGGCGTCGTCGGCGGCGGCATCGTCGGCCTCGCGGTCGCCCGCGAGCTCACCCGTCGCAGGCCCGGCTCGCGCGTCGTCGTCCTCGAGAAGGAGGACCGGGTCGCGGCGCACCAGAGCGGGCACAACTCCGGCGTCGTGCACGCGGGGATCTACTACCGGCCGGGCAGCCTCAAGGCCGAGCTGTGCGCCCGGGGCCGGGTCCTGGTCCGCGACTACTGCGCCGAGCACGACCTGCCCTACGTCGAGTGCGGCAAGCTCGTCGTCGCCGTCGACCGGGACGAGATGGGCCGGTTCGACGCCCTCGAGCGGACCGCGACCGCGAACGGCGTACCCGGCCTGCGCAGGATCGGCCCGGCGGAGATCCGCGACGTCGAGCCGCACGCGACCGGCCTCGCGGCCCTGCACTCACCACACACCGCGATCACCGACTACCCGGCGATCGCCCGGCAGCTCGCGCGCGACGTCGAGGCGGCAGGCGGCTCGGTGCTGCTCGGCACCGAGGTCACCGCCGTCCACCGCTCGGGCCGCGGCAGCCGGTTCCAGGTCGAGACCGACCACGGCATCCAGCACGTCGACCACCTGGTCGTCTGCGCCGGCCTGCGGGCGGACCGGGTCGGGCGACCCCTGGACGGGCAGGAGGGCCCGCGGATCGTGCCGTTCCGCGGTCAGTACCTCGCGGTCCCCGGCCCCAAGCACGAGCTGGTCCGCGGCATGGTCTACCCGGTGCCCGACCCCCGCTACCCGTTCCTCGGGGTGCACTTCACCCGCCGGGTCGACGGCGGCCTGGAGATCGGCCCCAACGCGCTGCTCTCGCTCCAGGGCCTCGCGCACACGGTGTCCTGGCCGGGGTTCTGGCGGATGGCGCGCAGCCACTGGCGCACCGGGCTGGCGGAAGTGCGTGGCGCGCTGTCGACCACGGCCTACCTGCGCGCGGCCCGTCGCTACGTCCCCGAGATCGGGCCCGAGGACGTCGTCCGTGCCGGGTACGGCGTCCGCGCCCAGGCGGTCGACCGCGACGGCAGCCTGGTCGACGACTTCCGGATCGTCCGGGCCGACGGCGTGACCAGCGTCCGCAACGCGCCGTCGCCGGCTGCCACCAGCTCGCTCGCGATCGCCGAGCACGTGGTGGGATCGATGCCGTGACGACCCTGCGCCCGATGCTCGCGACCCCCGGCACCCACGTGCCGGCGGGCGAGGAGTGGCGGCACGAGGTCAAGTGGGACGGCGTTCGCGCCCTCGCCGACGTCGACGGCGCCGTGACCCTCACCAGCCGGAACAGCAACCGGATCACCGCCGCCTGGCCCGAGCTGCTCACGCCGCCGGCCGGCCACGCCGACCTGCTGCTCGACGGCGAGATCATCGCGCTCAACGAGCGCGGGCTGCCGGACTTCCGGGTCCTCGCCGAGCGGATCCACGTCCGCAAGGCCGGGCAGGTGGCCCGGCTCGCCGAGCGGGTACCGGCGACGTACATGGTCTTCGACCTGCTCCGGCTCGACGGCCGGGACCTGACCGGGCTGCCGCTCGCCGAGCGCCGCGCCCGGCTGGAGGGCCTCGACCTGGGTGCGTCGGGCTGGCAGGTGCCGGCGACGTACGACGACGGCGGCATGCTGTTCGACGCCACGAAGGCGCAGGGCCTCGAGGGCATCGTCAGCAAGCGCACGGACTCGACGTACCGGCCGGGGGAGCGCACGCACAACTGGCTGAAGTTCGCGCACCGCCACCGCGCGTCGTACGTCGTCGGCGGCTGGCGCCCGCAGACCGGGACCAGCGACCGGCTCGCCTCGCTGCTCGTCGGCGAGCCGGCCGAGGACGGCCTGCACTACCGGGGCCGGGTCGGCAGCGGCATCGGGCCGCGTCAGTCCCGCGTCCTGGCCGAGCTCGTCGCGCCGCTCGCGCGGGCCGCAAGCCCGTTCGTCGACGAGGTGCCCCGGGTCGACGCCCAGGGGACGCACTGGTTGGAGCCTGTGCTCGTGGTGGACGTCGAGACCCACGGGGCCGGCTACGAGCGGCTGCGGCAGCCGGCCTTCCAAGGGGTCCGGTCCGACGTCTCGCCGGAGGATCTAACGTGGAGCCCATGACACGCGGGCGAGCAGCACTGCTGTGGGCGATCGTCCTGCTCGCCACCGCACTCCTGTGCGCCCCGCCCGCTGATGCGAAGCCGACGGCGCCGGAGCCTGCGCGACTCCGTGCGGCCGGCGCCGGGACGGTGACGCTCGGCGGCGTGCACGTCGACCTCCGGTCCGGCACCCGCCAGGTCGTCACCGTCAACCACGCCAGCGGTTACCACGCGCGGGTGACGTTCTGGGTCCGCCGGCACCACCGCTGGCACCATGTGTTCAGCGCCGCCGACGGCCGGATCGGGTACGGCGGGCTGGTCGAGCGCAAGGAGCGCCACCAGGGCACCGGCACCACCCCGCTGGGCACGTTCGGTATCCCGTTCGTCTTCGGCATGCACCCGGAGCGGCGCGTCTGGGACGTCCCCTACCGTGAGGTGCGGGCCGGCGACTACTGGGTCGAGGACAACGGCTCACGTTTCTACAACCGGTTCCGGGACAAGCGCCTTCGCGGGTTCCGCTGGTGGCTCCCGGCGAGCGACGAGAACTCCTCGGAACGGCTGCGCGACTACCGCGACCAGTACGAGTGGTCCTTCGTGCTCGACTTCAACTGGAACCAGGTGCGGCACCGCGGCGCCGGCATCTTCCTGCACGTCAACGGGTCCGGGGCCACCGCCGGCTGTGTGAGCGCGCCGCGGTGGTTCGTCCACCGGCTGGTCCAACGGGTCCACAACGACGAGCTGCCGGTCGTCGCGATCGGTAGGTGAGCAGGTGACCGAGTCCCAGGACGTGCACGTCGACGTCGGGGGCCGCACCCTCAAGCTCTCCAACCTGCAGAAGGTCCTCTACCCGCAGACCGGCACGACCAAGGGCGAGGTCCTCGACTACTACGCCCGGATCGCGCCCGTGCTGCTGCCCCACCTGGCCGGCCGCGCGGTGACGCGGATCCGCTGGCCGCACGGCGTCCAGGACATGAGCTTCTTCGAGAAGAACGCGCCGGCGGGCACGCCCTCGTGGGTGCACACCGCCGAGGTGCCCACCACCGGGTCGCGGGGCACGAGCAGGCACGGCGACACGCTCGTGTTCCCCATCGTCGACGACCTCGCCACGCTGATGTGGCTGGTCAACCTCGCGGCGCTCGAGCTCCACGTCCACCAGTGGACCGTCGACGACGACGGCGAGCCGCTCGGCGCGGACCGGCTCGTGATCGACCTGGATCCCGGCGAGCCCGCCGGACTGCACGAGTGCTGCCAGGTCGCGCTGCTCGCCCGGGACGCGCTGGCCGAGCGCGACCTCGAGGCCCGGCCGGTCACCAGCGGCAGCAAGGGCCTGCACCTCTATGCCACCCTGCCCGAGCGGCTCGCACCCGACCGGGCCAGCGAGCTGGCCAAGGAGGTCGCCGAGGAGATGCAGGCGGCGTACGGCGACCGGGTCACCGCCACGATGACCAAGGCCAAGCGGCGGGGCAAGGTGTTCTTCGACTGGTCCCAGAACGCCGGCTCCAAGACCACCGTCTCGCCGTACTCGCTGCGCGGTCGGGAGCGCCCCACCGTCGCCGCCCCGCTGACCTGGGAGGAGGTCGAGGCCGGCGCGGAGGACGAGCTCGGCCTCGACCAGCTCACCTTCACCGAGGTGCTCGAGCGCGTCGACGAGCACGGCGACCTCTTCGCCTGACCGCGCCACCCGGTCGTGCGCCAGGATGGCGCCCATGAGTGACACGACCCCGACGGAATCCGGTCCTCCGCCCGTCGTCGTGGTCGTCGGCGCGGGCCCTGGCGTCGGCGCGTCCGTCGCCAGGCGCTTCGCGCGGGAGGGCTACGCCGTCGGCCTCGTCGCACGCAACGCGGAGCGGCTCGCCGCGATGGCGCAGGCCGTGCGCGACGAGCACGGCGTGCCGGCTGCGAGCCGGAGCGCGGACGCGACCGACCCCGCCCAGGTACGTCGCGCCGTCCGGGAGCTGACCGAGGAGCTGGGCCCCGCGACGGTCCTGTGCTTCACCCCGTTGCCCGACGTCGGCCTGATCCGTCCCGTCCTGCAGACCTCGGCCGAGGACCTCCTCGCCTCCCTCAGCCTGAGCGTGGGCGGAGCGGCGGCTGCGGTCGAGACGGTCCACCCGCAGATCGAGGCCCGGGGAGGAGGCTCGCTGCTGTTCACCACCGGAAGCGGAGCGCTCCGTCCCCACCCGGACCGAGCGGCCAGCGCTGTCACGACGACGGCGGTCGCGACGTACATCGAGCTGCTCCACCGAGCGCTCGAGGGCACGCCGGTCCGCGTCGGGCACACCACCATCGTCGGGCCCATCGGCTCCGGCCCGGACGCCCACCACCCGGACCGGGTCGCCGAGGACCTGTGGTCGCACCACACCGGCGCGGCCGACACCCCGGCGACCGTCCTTCAGCTGCCCGATCCACCAGTGACATCCTGACCCGCATGCAGCCTGTCCACGTGTGGATCCGGTCCGAGGTCCGCAACACCGAGCGGCGCGCCCCCGTCGTGCCCGCCGACGTCCCGACCTTGCTCGACGCCGGGTTCGAGGTGAGCGTCGAGGAGTCACCCCAGCGGGTCTTCGCCATCGACGAGTACGCCGCGGCCGGGGCGACCGTCGTGCCCGAGGGCACCTGGACCGACGCGCCCCGGGACGCCTACGTCCTCGGGATCAAGGAGCTCCCCGACGACCCCGCGTCGCTGTGCCACCGGCACATCTACTTCGCGCACGCCTTCAAGGGCCAGCAGGACGCCGAGCGCACGCTGGAGAGGTTCCACCGGGGCGGAGGCGAGCTGCTCGACATCGAGTACCTCGTCGACGAGAACGGCCGGCGGGTGGTCGCGTTCGGCTACTGGGCCGGCTACGTCGGTGCCGCCCTCGGCCTCCTGCACCTGGCCGGCAGGTTGAGGCCACCCCTGGCCCCGATGGCCAAGCACGAGCTCGACGCGGAGCTGGAGGAGGTCCGGAAGAACGGGGCCGACCGGCTGCTGGCACTCGTGACCGGTGCGCGCGGCAGGTCCGGCCGCGGTGCCCAGGCGGCGCTGCTGACGGGCGGGGTGCCGGTCACCCGGTGGGACCGTCAGGAGACGCAGGACCTGCACAAGCAGGCGCTCCTCGGTCACGACCTGCTCGTGAACTGCGTGGTCACGCACACCCCGACGACCCCGTTCGTGGAGCGGGCCGACCTGGACCACGAGCGCCGCCTCCGGGTGCTCGCCGACGTGACCTGCGACGTCACCGGCCCCACCAACATGCTGCCGGTGAACACCGAGATCACCACGTGGGAGGAGCCCGTGCGGCACCTGCACGACGGCACCGCGGACCACGCCGCCGCACCGTTGGAGGTCATCGCGATCGACAACCTGCCGTCGCTGCTCCCGCGCGAGGCGAGCGAGGGGTTCAGCGCCGACCTGACCCCGCACCTGCTCGGGCTGGCGGACGAGGGCGGACCGTCAGGCCCGTGGCGGGCGGCGGCCCGTGCCTTCGACGAGGCTCAGGGCCGACGGCGCATGGCGTAGACGTCGAACTCGGCGACCGGGCCGGGGGAGGAGCCGCCGTCGGCTGCGTTCATCGGGCCGCCGTCGATCTCGTCGAGGGTGGCGTCGATGAGCAGCTGGAACTCCGGGGACGGGTTGGTGACCCGCTGCGGCGTGGGGTCGACCCGCCAGCCGGCGCGGCCGAGTTCGTTGAGCACGCCGACCAGGTTGGTGTTCTTCTCGGCCACGAACCCCTCGAACCCGTCAGCCGCCTCGACGAGGTAGACCGGTCGGGTCACGGCGAGCGCGACGTCGTCGTACAGCGGCACCCACAGGCGCGCGTACTCGTACGTCTTGCTCCTGGTCACGCCTCCAGCATAGGACCGCGACCCCCGGAGGTTCGTTGCGATTTCGTCACGCCGAGCGCAGCGGTCGGATCCCGGCCGGGTCGACGACGTTCGCGAGGTCGGTCGCCGCGCCGAGCACGCTCCCCGTCCCGACCACGGGCTCGGCGTCCACCACGTCGGCCACGACGACGGTCACGTTGTCCTGACTGCCGCCGTCGAGGGCCGCCTCGACGAGGTTCCACGCTGCGTCGGCCCGCTCCGGCAGCGTGCCGAGCACGGCCAGCGCGGAGTCGGGCAGCACGTCGGTGAGGCCGTCGGTGCAGAGCAGCAGCCGGTCGCCGGGCTGCAGGTCCAGCCACTGCAGGTCGGGCTCGGGGGTGGTCGTCGCGTCGACGGCGCGCAGCACGATGTGCTTGTACGGCGAGACCGCGGCCTGCTCGGGCGTCATCCGCCCGGCATCCACCATCTCCTGCACGAGCGTCTGGTCCTTGGACAGCTGGCGGATCGCGCCGTCGCGGATCAGGTAGGCCCGTGAGTCACCGACCTGCGCCAGGCCGAACCGCTGCCCGTCGGTCAGCACGGCGGTGAGCGTCGTCGCCATGCCCTGGCGCTGGGGGCTCATCACGACACCGTCGGTGAGGTGGTCGTGCGCCTCGGAGATGGCGCGGCCGAGCACCTGCAGCGGGTGGTGGCCCGGGTGGGCGAGCGCTCGCGCGCTGACGACGTACGCCGTCGTGGCCGAGGCGACCTCGCCGGCGGCCGCGCCGCCGACGCCGTCGGCGACGCACAGCAGGTAGGGACCGGCGAACCCGGAGTCCTCGTTGTTGTCGCGGACGCGCCCGGTGTCGCTCAGTGCGTCGTAGCGGAACTGCAGCATGGGCCCTCACCCCTCAGGGGAAATGGTGCCGCAACCGGCTGTGAAACGTCTGTGAATCGCCGGGGAAGCTCCCGGCGAACCTTACGACCTGAAGCCCACCTGGCCGGCGGTGCTGCGGCCGATCTCGATGTACGCGAGCTTCGCGACGGGCACGACGACGCGCCGCCCCTTGGCGTCGGTGAGGCCGAGCATCCCCTCCGAGGAGATGGCGTCGCTCACGAGCTTCTCGATCGCCTCGGTGGTCTCGTCGACCTCGATGACGAGCTCGCGGGCGACGTTCTGCACGCCGATCTTGACCTCAACGGTCATGCTTCCAACTCCTGTGGGGTTAGCGGTGAGCTACTGCTCGTCGGTCAGGGGGTAGCCGCGGATGCCGCGCCAGGCCAGGCCCGACACCAGCGCCACGGCCTGCTCGCGGGTCAGCTGGCCCAGGCCCCCGTCCTCCTTGAGCCAGAACCGGGCGCTCACCTCGCCCATTCCCACCAGGGCGACCGCGAGCAGCCGGGCCGCCTCCTGGGGGAGCCCGGTGTCCTCGCGGATCACGCCGGCGATCAGGTCCGCGCACTCGGTCGTGACCCGCTCCACGTGGCGCCGGACCACCGGCTCGTTGGTGAGGTCGGACTCGAAGACGAGGCGGAACGCGCCGGTGTCGTGGGCGACGTACTCGAAGAACGCGTCCATCGCGGCGGCCACGCGCTCCTTGTTGTCCTTCGTGGACTCCAGGGCGGCGCGGCAGTTCGCGATCATCGTGTCGCAGGACTCGTCGAGCAGCGCGAGGTAGAGCTCGAGCTTGCCCGGGAAGTGCTGGTAGAGGACCGGCTTGGAGACGCCGGCACGCTCCGCGATGTCGTCCATCGCCGCGGCGTGGTAGCCCTGGGCGACGAACACCTCGAGGGCGGCGGACATCAGCTGCGCCCGGCGCTGCCGCCTCGGCAGGCGGACGGCGCGGGGCCGCTCCTCGACGCCGTACGACTCCCTGACCACGTGCGGAGCCTACTCGCTGGTACCCAGGTCCGGATGACGGGACGGCGCACGGGACGTGTCGGGCCGCGCGGAACCATGGAGGGCGGGGAACACCCGCGTCCGTGCGCGTGTTGTGCGTCGTGTCGCAGACCCGAAGATCCCGACGAGGAGTTGCACCGTGAGCTTTCCCGCGCTGGTCGAGCCGGCCGCCGAGCTGACCATCGACGAGGTACGTCGCTACAGCCGCCACCTGATCATCCCCGACGTGGGCATGAGCGGGCAGAAGCGGCTGAAGAACGCCAAGGTGCTGGTGATCGGCGCGGGCGGCCTCGGCAGCCCGGCGCTGATGTACCTGGCCGCCGCCGGCGTCGGCACCCTCGGCATCGTCGAGTTCGACGAGGTCGACGAGTCCAACCTGCAGCGCCAGATCATCCACGGCCAGTCCGACATCGGGAAGCCCAAGGCGGTCTCGGCGAAGGAGTCCGTCGCCGAGATCAACCCCTACGTGAACGTCGTCGTCCACGGCGAGCGCCTCGACAACGACAACGTCTTCGAGATCTTCAAGGGCTACGACCTGATCGTCGACGGCACCGACAACTTCGCGACCCGCTACATGGTCAACGACGCGGCGTACTTCCTCGGGATCCCCTACGTCTGGGGCTCGATCTACCGCTTCGACGGCCAGGCCTCGGTGTTTGCCCCCAAGCAGGCCGAGGACGCGCCGTGCTACCGCTGCCTCTACCCCGAGCCGCCGCCGCCGGGCATGGTCCCCTCCTGCGCCGAGGGCGGCGTGCTGGGCGTGCTCTGCGCGAGCATCGGCTCGATCCAGGTCAACGAGGCCATCAAGCTGCTGACCGGCATCGGCGACCCGTTGGTCGGCAAGCTGATGATCTATGACGCCCTCGAGATGGAGTACCGCAAGCTGAAGGTCCGCAAGGACCCCAACTGCGCGCTGTGCGGTGAGAACCCGACCGTGACCGACCTGATCGACTACGACTACTTCTGCGGCGCGGTCTCCGACGAGGCGGCCGACGCCGCGGCGGACGCGACGATCACGGTGACCCAGCTCGAGCACATGCTCAAGGAGCGGGCCGAGGGGAGCCGCGACTTCGTGCTCGTCGACGTGCGCGAGCCCAACGAGTACGAGATCAACAAGATCCCCGGCTCGGTGCTCATCCCCAAGGGTGAGTTCCTCAACGGCAACGCGCTCGCCCAGCTCCCGCCGGTCGACTCCGGCAAGCAGGTCGTCATGCACTGCAAGACAGGCGTGCGGTCCGCGGAAACGCTGGCGATCGTCAAGGGCGCGGGCTACGACGACGCCGTGCACGTCGGCGGCGGCGTGGTCGCCTGGGTGAACCAGATCGACCCGTCCCAGCCGGCGTACTGACCGCTCGGGGCGCGGCACCGCCCGTCACACCCGTAACCGGGCCGCGGGTCGGTCGTTGTCCTGATCGAAGTCTTCTCGAGCGTCTTCTCGCACGAGGGAGCTACCCGAGGGCCCCGTGATCCGGGGCCCTCGGCGATTTTTGGCACACTGCATGGCGTGGACGAGGAGTACGTCGAGCGGGTCCTCGAGATCGTCGAGCGGATCCCGGCCGGCCGGGTGACGACGTACGGCGCCGTGGCCGCCGTCGTCGGCGGCGGGCCGCGGCAGATCGGCACGGTGATGGCCCACCACGGCGGCCCGGTGCCGTGGTGGCGGGTGATCCGCGCGGACGGCACGCTGCCGCCCAGCCACCAGGGCGAGGCGCTCGACCGCTACCGCGACGAGGGCACCCCGTGGGACAGCAGGGGCCGCGTCCGAATGCGCGACGCCTTCTGGGACCCGGGAGCGGAATAGGCCCCGCAGTGGGGCCAGACGCTTTCAGCCGAGGGCTGCGACCGCGGCGTCGTAGTCGGGCTCGGTGCCGATCTCGGGCACCAGCTCGGTGTAGGCCACGTTGCCGGACTCGTCGACCACGACGACCGAGCGCGCGAGCAGGCCCTCGAACTTGCCGTCGGTCAGCCGCACGCCGTAGTCGTCGCCGAAACCGGACCGGAATGCGGAGGCGGCCGTGACGTTCTCGATGCCCTCCGCGCCGCAGAACCGGGCCTGCGCGAACGGGAGGTCCTGGGAGACGCAGATGACCTGGGTGTTCTCCAGGCCCGACGCGAGCTCGTTGAACTTCCGCACGCTCGCGGCACAGACGCCGGTGTCGACGCTCGGGAAGATGTTGAGGACGGTGCGCTTGCCCGTGGGGAGGGAGACGGCGCTGAAGTCGCTGCCGATCAGCTCGAACTTCGGAGCCGGGGAGCCGACGGCCGGGAGGTCGCCGGTGGTGTGGACCTCGTTGCCGCCCAGTGCAGTGGTAGCCATGCGGCAAACCTACCGGGGGCTCAGCGGAGCCGGCCGAGCAGCCCGACCGCGTGCCGCACCTCGAGCAGGCGGCGCTCCCAGGTGACGCCGACGACCACCAGCAGCGCTCCGCCGAGGCCCATCCAGGCCCACGCGGGCGCGTCGCCGGCGTACGGCCCGAGCTCGCGCAGCACGATCGCGGCACCGACACAGGCGCCGACCACGAGCGGCGCGCTCCAGCGCAGCGCCGAACCGGTGACGGCCATCGCGACGGCACCGAGACCGAGCAGGAGCGCACGCAGCGACGTGGGCTCGTCCAGCATCCACAGCAGCGACGGGACGGTCGCGAGCAGCAGGCCGGGCGTGAGTGTCGCCGCCGTCGTGGCTTCCGGACTCTCCCGGAGCCGCCAGACCCCGATGCCGAGCAGGGCGGCGGCGAGCGGCAGCGTGTACGGCTCGGGCGCATGGACCCCGAGGTCCGCGAGACGCACCCAGGAGGCGAGGAACAGCAGCGCACCGCCGGCCCACGCGGCATCCCGGCGGTGGTCGTTGACGAGCGCGGTGGCGGCGACCAGGAATCCGGCGACGGTGAGGTGCAGGGCGAGCGAGCCGGCCGGGTCGGCGGCCTCCGCGATGGCCGGTACGGCGCACAGCGTCCCGGCCAGCGCTGCCGGCACCTCGATCTCGACGCGCGCCCGTGCGATGGCGAGGACGCCGACCGAGGCGAGGACCGGCACTGCGCGCCAGGCCTCGTCCAGCGCGACCACCGCGGCGACCGCCTCGACCAGCGTGGCCAGGGAGACCGGCACCAGCAGGCCGGCGAGGACACGCAGGTCGGTGCTCCGTGCGCGCAGGTGGAGCGCGCCGGTCACCGCCAGCGCGGCAGCAGCGGCGGCCGCGGCGAGGACCGGCCAGGCGATGCCGGTGGCGACAGCGGCGGCGGCGGCGCCGAGGGCCGCCAGTCCGAAGCCGAGCTGCCGGCCGCCGTCGGCGGCGAGCGCGAGGAGTGACGCGGCCACCGCCGTCAGCACGAGGGCGATCACGGCGTACAGCACGGGGACGTCGTAGGAGGCGATCGTCACCGCGCCACCGGCGCCGGCGACCAGGCCGCCGGCCGCGGCCCAGGTCGGCCACGCGCGCCGCCCGGAGCTGTCGGCCGGAAGGAGCAGGGCGACCGCCACGAGGACGACGAGCAGCGAGGGCACCGTGAGCAGCGGCTCGGTGACTGCGGCGGCGCCCCCGAAGTGGTCGCCCGCAGCGCGTACGGGCCGCTCGACCGCGTGCCACCACCGCTCGACGGCGATGCCCGCCGTGACCAGCTGCAGCGCCGCGAGCAGGATCGCGCCGATCGCCGCCGGCGCGATCGCCGCGGGACGGAGCAGCCGGGGCAGGAGGGCGAGCGCCGCCGTCCAGCCCATCGTGATCAGCAGCGCGACCAGCTCGATCGTGCGCGCAGAGGTGTCGACGCACGGGACGGCGAGGGTCCCTGTCACGACGAGTGCGGCGGCCGAGGTGCCCCACCGCACGAGCTCGCGGTCGCGCAGGACGAGCCCCGGCACGACCAGGGCCGCCGCCGACGCGAGGAGCGACCAGCCGGTGCCGTCGACCCAGAGCTCGTGGAAGGTCGGGTTCTCGAGGGAGAGGGTGAGGCCGCCGAGGATGCCGATCGTCCAGGCGAGACCGGCCGCGCCGGCGGTGCTCCAGGCGAGCGCGGGCAGCCCGGTGCGCCGGGCGAGGACCGCGGCCGCGCCACCGAGGAGCACCCAGGTGTGGCTCGCGAGCAGACCGTGCGAGGTGATGCCGAGGCTGCCGAGGTCGGCCGTCGCGAGGCCGATGCCCGCGATCACCTGAGGCGCGACCAGGCGGGGCCGGCCGGCGACGCGGAGCAGGCCCGTGGCGGTCCCTGCGGCAAACAGCACGATGCCGGTGGCGGTGGCGATCGTGGCGTTCGAGTGGTGGCCGAACCAACCGGCGGTCCCGGCCCCGACGACGTCCAGGCCGAGCAGCCCGAGCGCGACCACGATGAGCGACTCGCCCGCCACGCGGAGGTCGAAGCGGTGCAGCAGCAGGGCCGCGGCTCCCGCGGCGCCGGTGAACGCGAGCAGCACGGCCGTCCGGCCGCCGACGCCGAGGTGCGACCACGCGACGGCGAGGAACGTGATGGCCGCGACGAGCAGGAACAGGGCGCCGAGCCCCAGCAGGATCTTCGGCACCCAGCCGAAGCCGATCCCGGAACGTACGGGCGGCAGTGGTGGCAGGGGCGGCACCACCGGCAGGCCGGGGGGCGCGGCGGACGGCGCAGGAGCGGCTGCCTGAGCCGGGACCGGGCCGGCGGGCGTCGTGCTGGCGACGCGGAGGGCGGCGACCAGGTCGTCGGCGTGGTGGAGCGTGCCGAAGAGCTCGACGGCGAGGGGGTGGCGGAGCACCAGCCCGCAGGTCGGGCAGGCGTCGACGCCCCGGGTCAGGTCGGAGCGGCAGTCCGGGCACAGGGCAGGGTCGGCGTAGCGCATGTCCACCATCTCCTCACGCTCCGCGCCGCCGGAGCATCGGTCGGGGACTCAACCGCGCTGAGTACGACTACTCACCCTACGGTCGTTCTCCACAGGCGTTACCCACAGTTTGTGGAGGACCGGGGCCTTCCTGTGGACACAGCGGGCTGCGATGTGGACGACACGCCGACGCGGCAGAACGGCGGGAAAAACCTTCGGTGAACCTCTTGCGCGGCTCCCCGCGGCGGGCATAGAACTGCTCCCACGCGCTCCTCCGGGAGAGCGGGATCTCTCCGGAAGGCGAGGATCCGAACGGCCGGTCGGCCCCGCAAGGGGACGCCGCCGCGTGGGCCAGGTGGCGTGGCTCGCGGGATCGGAGCCGACGGGTGATCGACCGGGAGCGTCACCAGTACCGGTCAACCTGAGAGGCCCTTGTTGCTCATACCAACGAGGGCCTCTCGCCATTTCCGGTCCCGGCTGTTTGCGTCGGGGGCGGCTGGTTGAGTGGGCGACGACATGACAGCGACGCACTACCACCTGGCCCCGCCGCCCGCCGCGACCGCGGCGCCGCGGCTCGACGAGGACCAGCAACGGGTCGTGGACCACGCCGGCGGCCCCTTGCTGGTGCTGGCCGGGCCGGGCACCGGCAAGACCACGACCCTGGTCGAGGCCATCGTCGACCGGATCGAGCGGCGCGGGGCGGACCCGCGCCAGGTGCTCGCCCTCACCTTCTCCCGCAAGGCCGCCGAGCAGCTGCGCGACCGGGTCACCGCTCGGCTCGGGCGGACCACCGCCACGCAGCTCAGCTCCACGTTCCACTCCTTCGCCTACTCCCTCGTCCGGCGCTACGCGCCTGCCGAGCTCTACGAAGGCCCGCTGCGCCTGCTGTCGGCCCCGGAGCAGGACGTCGTGCTGCGCGAGCTGCTCGCCGACCACCCCGAGTCGGTGCGCTGGCCTGACCGGTTCCGCCACGCGCTGGGCACCCGCGGGTTCGCGCGGGAGGTCCATGCGGTGCTCGCGCGCGCCCGGGAGAAGGGGCTGGACGGGGAGGACCTGCGCAGGCTCGGGGAGGCCGAGGGAGTCGCGGAGTACGTCGCCGCAGGGCTGTTCCTCGAGCAGTACCTCACCTCCCTCGACAGCCAGGGTGCGACCGACTACGCCGACCTGATCCGGCGGGCGCGGATCGAGGCCGAGGTCCACCGCGGCGAGCTGCGCGCGGAGCTCCGGCACGTGTTCGTCGACGAGTACCAGGACACCGACCCAGGCCAGGTCGCGCTGCTGCGCGCGATCGCCGGCGACGGCCGCGACCTGGTCGCGGTGGGCGACCCCCACCAGTCGATCTACGGCTTCCGCGGGGCCGACGTGCGCGGGATCCTCGAGTTCCCCACCGCCTTCCCGACCTCCGACGGCACTCCGAGCGGCGTGGTCGCCCTGCGCACGACCCGCAGGTTCGGGAAGCGGATCCTCGCGGCCTCGCAGCGGGTCGCCGGCCGGATCGGCCTCCCGGGGACGATCGACGAGGCCGCGCGGGAGGCGTTCCTCGCCCCTCGGACCGAGCCCGGGGCCCACGGCGACGGCACGGTGCACGTCGCCACCTTCGACACCGAGCGCGCCGAGGCGGACCATCTCGCCGACGTGCTCCGGCGCGCGCACCTGGAGGACGGCGTCGCCTGGGACGACATGGCCGTGCTCGTGCGCTCCGGGAAGGCGAGCATCGGCCCGCTGCGGCGGGCGCTCGGGGCTGCCGGCGTCCCGGTCGAGGTGGCCCGCGACGAGGTCCCGCTGGTCCGCGACCCTGCCGTGCTGCCGCTGCTCGACGCGCTCCGGGCGGTCGTCAACGCCGAGGTCACCGACCACGAGCAGGTCGGCTACGTCGACGCGGGCCGCGCCGAGGCGCTGCTGACGGGCCCGCTCGGGGGGCTCGACGCCGGTGACGTGCGACGGCTCGCGCGACAGCTCCGGGTCCGCGAGAAGGACGTCGCCCAGGCGACCCAGGGCACCCCGCGGTCCTCCCGCGAGCTCGTGCGGCTGGCCGTGCTCGAGCCGGGCCTGCTGGCCGGCCTCGAGGGCCCCGAGATCGACCGGGCGCGGGCACTGGCCGAGCTCCTGCAGCGGGTCCGGGCCGAGCTCGACGCCGGCGCGAGCGCCGAGGACCTGCTCTGGACGCTCTGGTCCGGCACGGGCTGGCCGCAGCGACTGCGCCGCTCCGTCGAGGCCGGTGGCGGGTCGGCGCGGCGCGCGCACCGCGACCTCGACTCCGTGTGTGCCCTGTTCGACGTGGCGGCTCGCGCCGGTGAGCGGCGCGAGCACCTCGGGGTCACGCCGTTCCTCGAGTCGCTCGTGCAGCAGGAGATCCCGGCCGACACCCTGGCGGAGCGGGGAGCGCGTGGCGCCGCCGTACGCCTGCTGACGGCGCACCGCAGCAAGGGTCTGGAGTGGCGGCTGGTCGTGGTGGCGCACGTGCAGGACGGCGGCTGGCCCGACCTGCGCCGGCGCTCCTCGCTGCTCCAGGCGGACCGGATCGGGTCCGACGGCATCGTGCCCGCGCTGACGGCGCGCGAGCTGCTGGCCGAGGAGCGCCGGCTGTTCTACGTCGCGTGCACCCGCGCGCGGGAGCGGCTGGTCGTCACGGCGGTGAGGTCACCGGACGACGAGGGCGAGCAGCCCTCCCGCTTCCTCGAGGAGCTGGTGCCGACGAGCGACCAGATCCGTCACGTCGTCGGCCGGCCCGCCCGGCCGTTGTCGATGAGCGGCCTGGTCGCCGAGCTGCGCCGCACGGCCGCCGATCCGGAGGCACCCGAGGGCCTGCGGCACGCGGCAGCCCGACGTCTGGCCCGGCTCGCGTCCGAGCAGGCCGGCACCCGGCCGCTCGTGCCCGCGGCAGACCCGGCCACCTGGTGGGGCACGCGCGCCGCCAGCCGGTCGGTGCGTCCGATCCGTCAGGCCGACGCCCCCGTGGCCGTCTCGGCGAGCCTGCTCGACGCGATCGCGACGTGCCCGACGAAGTGGTTCCTGGAGGGAGAGGCGCGCGGCGTCCAACGCCAGCACCAGTCGGCCAACCTCGGCCTGATCGTGCACGCGCTGGCCGAGCGCGTGGCGGACGGCTCGGCGCCCGCCGACGTGGAGGCGCTGATGGCCGCGGTGGCGAAGGTGTGGGACCGGCTCGACTTCCGCACGCCGTGGTCCAAGCAGCGCGAGCACGCCCGGGTGCGCGCGGCGCTCGAGCGCTACCTGGAGTGGCACGCCGGCAACCCCCGCCGGCTGCTCGCGATCGAGGCCAGGTTCGCGACCGTCATCACGATGGACGACGGCTCGCAGGTCCGGATCAACGGCTACGCCGACCGCGTCGAGCTCGACGCCGAGGGCAACGTCGTGGTCGTCGACCTGAAGACCGGTCGGACCGCGCCGTCGGGGCCGCAGGTGCGCGAGCACGTGCAGCTGGCGCTCTACCAGTACGCCGTGGACGCGGGCGCGCTCGACCGCCCGGAGGAGGAGCTCACCGAGCTGCGCAGCGGCGGTGCCGAGCTGGTGCAGCTCGGCCTCGAGGACGGCTCCGCCGGCGTGACGGTCCAGCAGCAGCCGCCGCACGTCGACGGCGGTGACGAGCGCCGCGGGCTGCGCGCGCGGATCGCCCACACCGCCCGGCTGCTGCGCGAGGAGCGGTTCCCCGCCACCCCGGGGGAGCACTGCCGTTCGTGCGGTTTCGTCGCGCTGTGCCCCGCCAAGAGCGCGGGCTCGGTGGTGGACCAGTGAGCGGGCCTCGTGAGGGTCGCCTCGCGACCTCCTCGACCACCGGCATCGACACGCCGGCCGACCTGCAGCGCCTGATGAAGGCGGACTTCCCGGTGAGTGAGGAGCAGTGGACCGCGGTCACCGCGCCGCTGGCGCCGGCCGTCGTCATCGCGGGTGCGGGGTCGGGGAAGACCACGCTGATGGCGGCCCGCGTCGTCTACCTCGTCCTGACCGGGCAGGTGCGGCCCGAGGAGATCCTCGGCCTGACCTTCACCACGAAGGCCGCGGCCGAGCTGCGGCAGCGGGTCCGCACCGCGCTGACGGCGGCGGGCGTGCTCGACCTGCGCGCGAGGCCTCGTGACGGTCGCTGCGCGACCTCCTCGACCACCGACGAGGAGGAGGTGCTCGAGCCGACGGTGGCGACCTACAACGCCTACGCCGCGAGCCTGCTCACCGACCACGGCCTGCGGATCGGTCACGAGCCCGACACCCGCGTGATCACCGACGCCGCGCGCTACCAGCTCGGCGCGCGGGCCGTCGACCGCTACGACGGCCCGATCGAGAAGCTCTCCGACCACCCGCCGACCGTCATCCAGAACCTGCTCGCGCTCGACGGCGCGATGAGCGAGCACCTCGTCGAGCCCGACCAGGTGCTCGAGCTCGACCTCGCCGAGCGCGCGTCCTTCCTGCGTGCCCAGGCCGCCGAGCTCGCCGACAAGGCCCGCAAGACCTACTGCGCCGCCTGCCAGAAGGCGATCGACGTGATCGACAAGCGGGCCGAGCTGCTGGGCCTGGTGGCGTCCTACCGTCGGCTCAAGCACGACCTCGGCCTGATGGACTTCAGCGACCAGATCGCGCTCTGCGCGCGCCTGGCCGAGGAGCAACCCGAGGTCGGCAGGATCGAGCGCGACCGGTTCAAGGTGGTGCTGCTCGACGAGTACCAGGACACGTCCGTCGCCCAGGCGCGGTTGCTCGCGCGGTTGTTCGGGGAGGGCCACCCGGTGATGGCGGTCGGCGACCCCAACCAGGCGATCTACGGCTGGCGCGGTGCCTCGGTGTCCAACATCCTCAACTTCCCCGAGGTGTTCCCGGCGCAGAGCGGCGAGGTCCCGGTCCTGCCCCTCACCATCAACCGTCGTTCGGACACCCGGATCCTCGACACCGCCAACCGGCTCGCGGCGCCGTTGATGCGGAAGTACGCCGACCGGGTCGCGCCGCTCCGGCACGGCTCGGCCGCCCCGGGCTCGGTGCGGGTGCGGGTGTTCGAGACCCACACCGACGAGCTCGCCTGGCTCGCGGCGGAGGTCGGGGCGACCCACCAGCGCGGGGTCCCGTGGTCGGAGATCGCGGTGCTGAGCCGCGACAACCAGCACGGCGAGGCCGTCTTCGACGCCCTGACGGGCGCCGGCGTCCCGGTCGAGATCGTCGGGCTGTCCGGCCTCGTGCGGCTGCCGGAGATCGCGACGGTGGTCGCGACCCTCAAGCTGGTCCAGGACGTCACGGACAACGCCTCCCTGCTGAGCCTGCTCGCCGGACCGCGGTGGGCGATCGGTCCGCGCGACCTCAAGCTGCTGGGCGACCGGGCGTTCGAGATCGCGGGGCGCGGCGGCCGCGACCTCACCCTCGACACCCTGCACGAGCAGCTGGTCGGCATCGCCGACGGGATCGACCCTGCCGAGATCCCGTGCCTCGACGACGCGCTCGCCGATCCCGGGGATGCCGACTACTCGACCGAGGCGCTCGAGCGCTTCCGGCTGCTGCGCGACGAGCTCCGGCTGCTGCGGACCTCGGTCGGCGAGCCGCTGCTCGACCTGGTCCGGCGCATCGTCGACGTCACCGGCGTCGACGTCGAGCTCGCGTCGTCGGTCAGCCCCGCAGCCGCAGCGCGTCGCGACAACCTCGACCTCTTCGTCAAGGCGGTCGCCGACTTCCAGGCCGTCGACGGCGATGTCACCCTGCCCGCGCTGATCGCGTGGCTGACGGCCGAGGACGAGGCGGGCAACGGGCTCGAGGTGGCCACGCCGTCGGAGGCCGACTCGGTCAAGCTCTTGACGGTGCACCGGTCCAAGGGCCTGGAGTGGCACACGGTCTTCTGCGTCGGCGTGGGGGAGGGCCGGTTCCCGAGCACCCAGGGGCGTTCGCTCTGGACGTCCTCTCCGCCGGTGCTGCCGGCGCCGTTGCGGGGCGACGCACCCGACCTGCCGCAGCTGCAGGGCTACGACAAGGCGGCCCTCGACGCCTACCGCGTCGCGACCCGCGACCACGAGGCCGAGGAGGAGCTGCGGCTCGGCTACGTCGCCTTCACGCGGCCCGCCCACGTCCTGTGGGTCACCTCGTTCCTGTGGAGCACGCGGAAGACGCCCTACGGGCCGTCGGCCTTCCAGGTGCAGATCCGCGAGCTCTGCGAGGAGTGGGGTGAGCCGGTGGAGTGGCTGGACAAGCCGGAGAAGGGCGCGGTGAACCCGGTTGACGCCGTCGACCAGTCCCGGCCCTGGCCCGTGGAGGGCGTGGGCGCCGAGGCCGCCCGGCGTCTCGCGGCTGCCGCGCTGGTGCGGGCGGCGGACCTGTCTGCCCCCGAGCCCGAGCTCGACCTCGTCGAGTCCGCCCGGGTGGCGGAGTGGGACGCCGAGCTCGACCGGCTGCTCGCCGAGGCGCGTGCCGAGCGGAGCAGCGACATCGCCGTGCCGATGCCGACGTCGGTCTCCGCGACGGCCCTCGCCCGCCTGCGCGACGACCCGGAGGCGTTCGCACGCGACCTCGCGCGCCCGATGCCGCGGCCGCCGGCGCCGGCGGCTCGGTTCGGCACCCGGTTCCACGCGTGGGTCGAGACCAGGTTCGGCCAGCCCCAGCAGCTCAGCCTGTTCGACCCCGACGAGCTCGAGGGCCGCGCCGACGCCGGCCTCGACGACGTCGCGGAGGAGTCGGAGCTCAAGGAGCTGATCTCGACCTTCGAGGCCGGCCCGTTCGGCACGCGGGTGCCGCTGGCGGTGGAGGCGCCGTTCGCACTCGTGCTGCGCGGCCAGGTGGTCCGCGGCCGCATCGACGCCGTCTACGCCGAGGACGACGGCTACCTGGTGGTCGACTGGAAGACCAGCGCCCGGCAGAACGCCGACCCGTTGCAGCTCGCCCTCTACCGGCTCGCGTGGGCCGAGCTGCAGGGGGTGCCGGTGGAGCGGGTGCGTGCGGCGTTCTACTACGTGCGGTCCGGCGAGCTGGTCGAGCCCGGGGACCTGCCGGGCCGGGACCAGGTCGAGGGTCTGCTCACCCTGTCGGCGACCGACGGACGACCCTGATGGCCGGCGGCTGCGCGAGGCTCTGGCCGACGACGCAGTAGCGCTCGGTCGAGGTCGCGATGCGCTCCAGCCGGGCGTCGTCGGCGTCGGTGTCGACCGTGATCGTGACGACGACGTCGCCGATGCCGACCGGCACCTCGCGATCGAGCCCGAGGGTGCCGCGGGCGTCCCACGTGCACTCGGCGGTCAGCTCGACGTCGTCGGTGCGCACGCCCATCGCTGTCGTGACCGCGCGGAACGTGACGCCGGCGCAGCCCAGCAGCGCCTCCATCAGCAGGTCGGCCGAGCAGGCGTCGCTGCCGTCGCCGCCGGTGGCGGGGTGCTGACCCGCGCGCACCGGACCGGCCCACCCGTCGACGGTCGTCGTGATCCCGGGATCGCGGTGGTCACCGGTGGCCCGCGAGGTGACGAGCGCGGTCGCCGGATCGGCCTTGTACTTCTCCTTGAGCGGCGCCTGGCGGGCCCGGAGCTCCTCTGCGTCCATGCCTCATGGTCGCAGTCACTAGCCTCGGTGTCGTGACCTATCCGCACCTGGACCTGGCCCGCGACCCGCACGACCGGCTCGGGCTGATGCGCACCGACGAGGGCTGGCTGGAGGAGCGCTGGGACGCCCCGGACGCTCTGGTGCTGGTGGTGTCCGGGACGCGGGTCCGGCCCGTCGGCGGCGCGCTCGATTGGCTGCCGACGGCCAAGGCGCCGGACGGCCTGCGGGTGCTGCTGGGCGAGCGCGACGGGACGACGTACTGGGCCGTCATCACCGGACCGGAGCAGGCGGCCGCGGAGAAGGAGGCATGGCTCCCGCTGCGCGGGTTGCTGCCGGTTCTCTCCGGGGACCGCGCTCATGCACCGCTGGTCTTCCACGCGCTGGGGCTGGCGGAGTGGCACTGGGCGACGAGGTTCTGCCCGCGCTGCGGCGGCCGGCTGGTCGCCCGCGCGGCCGGCCACGAGCTGGTCTGCCAGGACTGCGGCAAGCCGCAGTTCCCGCGATCGGATCCCGCGGTGATCATGCTGGTGGCCGCCGGGGAGCCCGGCAGTCCTCAGGAGCGCTGCCTGCTCGGACGCCACCCGAGCTGGCCCGAGGGCCGCTACTCGACGCTCGCCGGGTTCTGCGAGCCGGGCGAGACGCTCGAGGACGCCGTCCGGCGGGAGGTCTTCGAGGAGAGCGGCGTCCGGGTGGGGGAGGTGACCTACTTCGGCAACCAGCCGTGGCCGCTGCCGAGCAGCCTGATGCTCGGGTTCCACGCCCGCGCCGAGACCGAGGACATCCGCCTCGACGACGCCGACGTCGAGGACGCGCGTTGGTTCACCCGCGAGCAGATGCGCGAGGGAGCCGAGTCCGGGTCGCTGGTGCTGCCCGGCGGGGTCTCGATCAGCCGCTCGCTCGTCGAGAGCTGGTACGGCGGCCCGCTGCCCGGCAGCTGGTGAGCGCCTCGCTCAGGCGGCGAGCTCCTCGAGCTTCGCCTTGACCTGGGCGATCGAGGGGTTCGTCTGCGCGGTGCCGTCGGCGTAGACCAGGGTCGGGACGGTCTGGTTGCCGTCGTTGGCGGACTCGACGATCTCGGCCGCTCCGGGCTGCTGCTCGATGTCGACGATGTCGAAGGCGATGCCCTCACGGTCCAGCTGGCTCTTCAGCCGGCGGCAGTAGCCGCACCAGGTGGTGGTGTACATCGTGAACGCGCTCATCGGGTCCCGAACCTCCGTGCTTGTTGTGTCTGGGGGGTCGCCTACGTTGGTCTTCATCTAACCGTGCGCCGCACCC
The DNA here is from genome assembly GCF_039537325.1 of Nocardioides panacisoli. GTDB lineage: Bacteria > Actinomycetota > Actinomycetes > Propionibacteriales > Nocardioidaceae > Nocardioides > Nocardioides panacisoli. Next base: position 17,227 of record NZ_BAABAH010000021.1, on the reverse strand, counting down.
GCCTGTTCCCGAGGGAGTTGCCCCACCGATGACCACCGCGTCCACCGCCCGAGGTGTCGAGGCGCTGCTCGCCGGGCTCGACCCGGAGCAGCGCCAGGTCGCGGAGACCCTGCGCGGGCCGGTGCGCGTGCTCGCGGGGGCGGGCACCGGCAAGACCAGGGCGATCACCCACCGGATCGCGCACGGCGTGCACAGCGGCCTCTACGTGCCGACCGAGGTGCTCGCGGTCACCTTCACCACCCGCGCGGCCGGCGAGCTCCGCCAGCGGCTCCGCCAGCTCGGTGCGCCCGGCGTGCAGGCGCGGACGTTCCACAGCGCCGCGCTGAGGCAGCTGCGCTACTTCTGGCCGCACGTCCACGGCACCGAGCTTCCGCAGCTGACCGAGTCCAAGCTCGGGATGATCGCCGGCGCCTGCCGCCGGCTCGGCCTCGCGGCCGACCAGGCGCTGCTGCGCGACCTGGCCTCGGAGATTGAGTGGGCCAAGGTGAGCAACGTCGGCGCGGACGACTACGCCCGGGTCGCGCAGCAGCGCGGGCGCTCGGTCGCCGACCAGGCGCCGGACGTGGTCGGCAAGGTGTTCGCGGCCTACGAGGAGGTCAAGCGCGAGCAGGGCCGGATGGACATGGAGGACGTGCTGCTGCTGACCGCCGGGGTGCTCGCCTCCGACGAGCGGGTCGCGGCCCAGGTGCGCCGGCAGTACAAGTGGTTCGTCGTCGACGAGTTCCAGGACGTCTCGCCACTGCAGTCCGCGCTCCTCGACCTCTGGCTCGGCGGCCGCGACGAGCTGTGCGTGGTGGGCGACCCGGCCCAGACGATCTACTCCTTCGCGGGCGCGCAGTCGTCCTACCTCCTGGACTTCCCCCAGCGCTACGAGGGCACGACCTCGATCGAGCTGGTCCGCAACTACCGCTCCACCCCGCAGGTGGTCGAGGCCGCCAACAAGCTGCTGGCCGGCACGCCGAGCGCCGGCGTCGAGCTGCGGTCGCAGCAGGCCGCCGGGTCGGCCGTGGGCTACGGCGGGCACCCGGACGAGGTCGCGGAGGCCGCGCAGGTCGCCGACCAGATCCTGCGGCTGCACCGCCGCGGGACGGCGTACGGCGAGATGGCCGTGCTGTTCCGGATCAACGCCCAGTCCGAGACGTTCGAGGACGCGCTCGCCGACCGCGGCATCCCCTACGTCCTGCGCGGCGCGGCCCGGTTCTTCGACCGCCCGGAGGTGCGCGAGGCGGTGACCCGGCTCCGCGGCGCGGCGCGCTCGGGGCAGGGGGCCGACGAGCCGTGGCTCACGGTGGTGCGCTCCGTCCTCGGCGGCATGGGCTGGACCGAGGAGGCACCCTCGGTCCGCGGGCAGGTCCGCGACCGCTGGGAGTCGTGGCAGGCGCTCGCGAACCAGGCGGAGGAGTTCGCGGAGGAGCAGGGGATCGAGGCGTCGCTCAACGGCTTCGTCGACGAGCTCGACCGCCGCGCGACCGAGCAGCACGCGCCGACCGCCGACGGCGTCACGCTCGCGACGTTCCACGCGGCGAAGGGGCTGGAGTGGGACGCGGTGTTCTGCTGCGGCGTCCAGGACGGCACCCTCCCCATCACCTACGCACAGGCCGACCCCGCGGGCATCGAGGAGGAGCGGCGGCTCCTCTACGTCGGCATGACCCGCGCGCGCACCGACCTCTCGATCTCGTGGGCGGCGGCACGCAACCCGGGGCAGGCGCCCCGCCGCCAGCCCTCGCCGTTCCTGCGCCCGTTGCTCCCGGAGTCCCAGCAGCCCGAGCGGCTGCGCAGCCGCGCGCGCGTCGCCCGCTGCCGCGAGTGCCACCAGCCGCTGACCACGCCCGCCGAGAAGAAGCGCGGCCGCTGTGCGGAGCACCCCGTGCGCTACGACGAGGCGCTCTTCGACCGGCTCAAGGCCTGGCGGCTGGAGACCGCCCGCGAGGCCGGCGAGGACGGCAAGCCACTACCGGCGTACGTCGTCTTCACCGACGCGACGCTGGAGCTGATCGCCGAGCACAAGCCGGCCGACGCCGGCGCCCTCGGCCGGATCAACGGGGTCGGCCCGAACAAGCTCGAGCGCTACGGCGAGGCCGTTCTCGGGCTCGTGGCAGAAAACCTTTGAAATAAGTCAGAAAATGGTTTGCCCCTTACATGACAATCCCGATAGCCTGCGGAGCACACGGCAAACCCCGCGCACCACGGCCCTGACAAGGCCGGCGCACGAGCACCTGAAGGAGGTGGCACTGATGGAGATCTACATGAACCAGCCGAACGACGCGATCGCGTTCGCTGCGTCCACCGCCGCGCTCGTCGCGCTCCCGTGCGCCACCTCTGCCCTCCGGACCGATGTCCAGGGCACCCGTGTGTTCGCAGCCTGGGACGCCGTCGACGCGACCGTCGTGGTCAAGCGCGAGCGCACCGCCGGCATCGGCATGGGCCACCTCGGCTTCGCCACGCCGACCGCCGCCCAGGGTTCTCCCGCCTGGAGTCCGCCACTCTGACATGAGACGTCAGATCAGCAGCCTCCAGGCCGCGGAACCCGAAACCGGGATCCGCGGCCTTTGTGTTTCTCTCCGGAGTCACCGAGACCGCGGACTCGAATCCCAGGCAAACACCGATGAGTCAACCAACGCGATCAGGTCAGAAGAGGAGGTGAAAGAGATGACGACCAGTGTTCTCGAGCCGACGCTGTCCTCGTTGCACGACGAGGCGAGCTTCGTGGAGGAAGACAGGCTGCCCTGCCGGGTCAACGACCCCGAGCTGTGGTTCGCCGAGTCCCCGACCGACGTGGAGTTCGCCAAGGCGCTGTGCAAGGACTGCCCGGTGCAGGAGATGTGCCTGGCAGGCGCGCTCGAGCGGCGCGAGCCCTGGGGTGTCTGGGGCGGTGAGCTGTTCCTCTCAGGAGCGGTGATCCCCCGCAAGCGACCCCGAGGCCGTCCCCGCAAGGACGCGGCCGCCTGACCGAGGCGCCCGGCAACCGATCCTCGACCCTCTTTCCACCCAGCACGATCCCAAGAACCGGAGAAACCACATGAACACCATGCATGAAGACCTGGCGCGCGCGCAGATGTCCGCGCGCCTGGGAGAGGCGCACCTCAAGCGCGAGGCCAAGGCAGCTCGTGCTGCGGCCCGCGCTCGGCACCTCAGCCGTCAGGCTGAGCGTGCCGCGCAGCAGGCGCGTCTCGCTCTTGCTCGCGCGCTCTGAGCATCGGAGCAGATCAGTCCAGAAGTGAATCCTCCTCTCCCCGGTGAGATCCCAGGGAGAGTCACGCACCTGATCGCGGGTGACTTATCGGAAACTGCGGCCGGTCCGACATCGTCGGGCCGGCCGCAGTCCATTTTTCGCGACCAGCGAGGAGCCCGGTGCGATGCTGGTGGGGTGCCGGTCAGCTGCGACTACTGCGGACGCCCCTCGCCCGACGGCGAGGACACCCCGCTGACGTGGAGCACGGCACTCGAGAACGGCAGGGTCCGCCGGTTCTGTGACATCTGCTCGCGGGAGCACCTGCGAGCGATGGAGGGGAAGCTCGACAGCGAGCACTGGTGACGGGCTCGTCCGAGCCTCAGGGCAGGTGCAGCATCGTGTCCCACGCGCAGCCGCACTCCGGGTGCCGCAGCCAACGTGTCACCGCCGGCGCCTCCGTGGCACCGATCTCGACCGTCGCCGACCAGGTGCTCGGCTCGTCGCCCTCGACGTAGCGGGTGAGATCCCGGACCGCCCACGAGAGCGCCAGCAGGTCGAGCACCGGGTCGACGGGCGGGGACGCCACCTCCCGCTGTGCGGCCTGCTCGACCAGGAACGGGAGGCGCGGATCGTCCTCCGACTCGTGCGCGTCGACGCATCGCACGCATGCCGTGCGGCCCGGGAGGACGAACGGCCCGACCCGCCGACGCGGGCCCACACCCTCGACGAGCAGGTGGGGGACACCGGCCTGCACCAGCGGGTCGACCAGGCTGCGGCGGGCCGGCCCGGCGGCGAGCACCAGCCACGTCCCCGCGGCCTCCTCGTCGACCGTCAATCCCGCGACCTCGAGCAGCTCCTGCAGCCCGGCCGCCGCAGCGGGTTCGGCCAGGACGCCGATCGCCGTCGTGCGTCGGGCCTCACGGCGGCGGCGGGCGTCGTCACCGACAGGAGCAGCTCGGCGGGCCGAGGGGCTGTGGTCGCGTCCGGCGTACCGAGCACGACCAGGCCGCGCGCCAGGAGCCGGTCGAGGGCCAGCCGGGCGTCGTGGTCGAGGTGCTCCGCAGGAGTGCCGGCCTCGAGGCCGGCGAGGAGCTCTCGCACCGACGGCCGGTCCGGCAGCCTGACCGCCCACGGCCGGTGGCATCCCACCTGCAGGGAGCCCGCGTCCCGGCGCAGGACCGGGAAGCCGGGACGGAGGCGGAGAACCGTGGTCGGAGCGTGGACGCTGGTCACGCTGCGAGGGTGGCACGGGACCGCGGGCCGTTGCCGGCACGATCCACAGGGGCCTCCCTCCACAAAAGAGCCGCGGGCGGCTCCACCGTGGTGGGGCCGCCCGCGCAGGGTCTGCGTACAGCGGTACGTCAGGCCTTGCCGAGAATCCGGTTGAGGTTGGTGCCGCACACGGGGCAGACGGCCTTCGCCATCCGGGTGCCCTTGTCGTTCACCTTGACCTCGCCCTCGGCTTCGCGCTTGGCCTTGCACTTCACGCAGTAGAACTCGCCGCTCCAGGTCTCCGCCATGACGGCCTCCTTGCTTTTCGGTTGTTCGGTCGTCGCGACGGGGGGACTGCCTCTTTCGCAAGCAGGGGGGAAGCCCGTCGGGGCCGGCGTCGGAACACCGAACCAACTTGACCCTACGGCACGCGGCCTCGAAGTCGCTGTACCGTCCCCCGCATGTCTGAATCCGGCGTTTCCGGGCTCCGATCGCTGCGACTCGAGCGACCGGCCCCCGGAGTGGTCCTGCTGGTCCTCGACGACCCGGGGATGCGCAACGCGATGAGCGAGGAGATGACGGCGTCCTGGGTGCGCGCGATCGACCACCTGGCCGGCGATCCGACGGTGCGCGTGGTCGTCGTGACGGGGGAGGGTAGCGCGTTCTGCTCGGGTGGCAACACGTCCTGGATCGCCTCGGAGCCGGACGCGACGCCGGCGCGGCTGCGGGAGCGGATGCTGCCGTTCTACCGGGCCTGGCTGTCGATCCGCCGGCTCGAGGTGCCGACGATCGCGGCGATCAACGGACCCGCGATCGGTGCGGGGCTGGCGCTCGCGCTCGCGTGCGACATCCGGTACGCCGCCCGCGGCGCGCGCATGGGCGTGCCGTTCCTCAAGCTCGGCATGCACCCGGGGATGGCGACGACGTACCTCCTGCCCGACGTCGTCGGCCCCGCGGCGGCGCGGGACCTGCTGCTGACCGGCCGTCTGGTCGACGCCGACGAGGCGCTCGGGCTGGGGCTGGTGTCCCGTGTGATCGACCCGGACGACTTCCGCGCGACGGTGCTCGACACCGCGGCCGGCGTGGCCGGCACCGCCCCGATCGCCAGCCGGCTCACCAAGACCGCCCTGCAGCGCGGGCACGCGAGCATCGACGCCTGCCTGGACTGGGAGGCGCTGGCCCAGCCGGTCACCCTGGCCACCGAGGACCTGCAGGAGGGCATCCGTGCCGCGCAGGAGAAGCGCCCTCCGGAGTTCCGCGGACGTTGACGAATCATGACGCAGCGAGGCCCCCGGTCCGCAGGATCCCGTCGCTTGCCTTCCCCTTGCGAACGGCGGGTGCGGGCCGGAGGCCTCGTCTGGGACGCAACGCTAGGGAGGCCGGACCGGTGGGTCAATCCGGCGCGGACCTGCCTTGTGGACAGGGTTGTGGACAGTGTTGTGGATGAACCGCCGGACCGGTGGAGGACGCGTCGCACGCGGGGGATCAGCTGTGGAGCGAACCTGCGACGCGGGGTGTCGGGCGGGCGCCGTACCGTGGGCGTGACCTGCCGGGACGCAGTGCACAGGTTCGTCCACCGGCTGTGGACAAGAAATTCCCAGGAGGAAATTCGGTGACCGAGGACGATGTCCCGACGCCGGTCGGCGCGCTGCGCCGGATCGCGTTCCTCCTGGAGCGCGGCCGTGCCGACACCTACAAGGTCCGCGCCTTCCGCGGTGCGGCGTCGGCGATCCTTCCCTTGCCGCAGGAGGAGCTCGAGGCGGCGGCGGCCGCCGGCACCCTGACCGACCTGCCGGGCGTCGGTGCCAGCACCGCGAAGGTGATCGCCCAGGCGCTCGCGGGCCAGGTGCCGACCCGGCTGCTCGAGCTCGAGGAGGAGTACGGCGACCCGCTCACCGCCGGCGGCGCCGGGATGACCCTGCGCGGGGCGTTGCGCGGCGACCTGCACACCCACTCCGACTGGTCGGACGGCGGCTCGCCGATCGAGGAGATGGCGATGACGGCCATCGAGCTCGGCCACGACTACCTGGTGCTCACCGACCACTCGCCGCGGCTCAAGGTCGCCCGCGGCCTGAGCGCCGAGCGGCTCGCCCGCCAGCTCGACGTCGTGGCGGCGGTCAACGAGCACCTCGCTGCGGCCGGCGCGGACGGGTTCCGGCTGCTGCGCGGCATCGAGGTCGACATCCTCGACGACGGCGGGCTCGACCAGACCGAGGAGATGCTCGGCCGGCTGGACGTGCGCGTCGCCAGCGTGCACTCCAAGCTCGCCATGGAGCCGGACGCGATGACCCGGCGGATGGTCGCGGCGGTCCGCAACCCGTTCACCAACGTGCTGGGCCACTGCACCGGCCGGCTGGTGAAGGGCAACCGCGGCACCCGGCCCCAGTCCCGGTTCGACGCGCGGGCCGTCTTCGAGGCGTGTGCCGAGAACGACGTGGCCGTCGAGATCAACGCGCGGCCGGAGCGGCGCGACCCGCCCACCGACCTGCTGGGGCTGGCGGGCGACATCGGCTGCCTGTTCTCCATCGACAGCGACGCCCACGCACCGGGTCAGCTGGACTTCCAGGTGCTCGGCTGCGAGCGCGCGGAGGAGGCCGGCATCGACCCGGACCGGATCGTCAACACCTGGCCGCGGGAGCGGCTCCTGGAGTGGGCGAAGCCTTAGGTTTTCTCCATGGCGAAGGAGGCGGCGGGGCCGCCGGTGGAGATCCGCCGCTCGCGGCGGCGTCGCCGTACGGTCTCCGCCTACCGCGAGGGCGAGAAGATCGTCGTGCTGATGCCGGACAACCTGAGCCGCTCCGAGGAGCGCAGCTGGGTGCGCACGATGATCGCCCGGATCGAGCGGCGTGAGCGCAAGGCCTCGCTCACCGACGAGGACCTGCTGCGCCGGGCGCGCCTCCTCAACGACTCCTACCTCGGTGGGCTCGCCGACCCCGTGTCGGTGTCCTGGGTCGCCAACCAGCGGGCACGGTGGGGCTCGTGCACGCCGGGGGACCGGACCATCCGGCTCTCCGAGCGGCTGCAGCAGATGCCCGGATGGGTGCTCGACTACGTGATCGTGCACGAGCTGGCGCACCTGCTCGAGCCGGCGCACACCACGGCGTTCTGGGCGTGGGTGGCGCACTACCCGCAGGCGGAGAAGGCGAAGGGCTACCTGCTCGGGTGGTCGGAGGCGGCCAGGCTGCCGCCGCCTCCGTCGGAGGAGGACCTGCCGGTCGACGCGGACTAGCGGCGACCTAGCGCCGGGCGGCGACCAGGTCGCGGGCCAGGCCCACGAGGTGGACCATGCTCGGCTCGAGCTCCGGCAGGCCGTCGACGGGCCACCAGCGGACGTCGAGCGACTCCTCGCTGACGACCTCCTCGCTGCCCGGCGGAGCGATCGCGACGTACCGGACGTCGAGGTGGAGCACCTCGCCGCGCGGGTCGCAGAACGGCACCGGGTGGATGTCGAGCTGGGCGGGGGACGGCACGAGCTCGAGGCCGATGATCCCGGACTCCTCGCGGGCCTCGCGGCGGGCGACGTTGGCGAGCGAGACATCCGCCCGCTCGCAGTGCCCGCCGAACGCGACCCAGCGCTTGGCCTTCCCGTGCAGGTTCAGCAGGACCCGGTCGCCGCTGGGGTCGATGACCAGGGCACCCGCGGTGATGTGCCGGGGGTACGACGAGCGCCACATCCCGTCGGGCGTGTTGTGCAGGTGGCGCACGAACTTGACCCGCAGGTCCTCCTGCTCGTCGTCGGGCGCCGCCCACGTCGCCAGCGACGCGAGGGCGTCCTCGTGGAGGCTCATTCCTCCCCTGGCGACCCGGGCTCCGGCGAGCCCGGGTCCTCGGGGGAGTCGGGCCCCTCGAGGAGCTTGCGCAGCTCGGCGTCGAACTCCTCCTCCGAGAGGTCGTCGGGAGCGGTGGCCTCGGAGCGGAAGGACAGCGGGTCGTCGAGGTCCGCGGCGGTCGGCAGCAGGTCGGGGTGCATCCAGACGCCGTCGCGGGCCTCGGCGCCGGCCCGGGCGCGCAGGCCGCCCCAGAGGGTGGACGCGTCGCGGAGCCGGCGCGGCCGGAGCTCGAGACCGACGAGGGCGGCGAACGTCTGCTCCGCCGGCCCGCCGGCGGCCCGGCGGCGCCGTACGGCCTCGCGCAGCTGGGCAGCGGCCGGCATCCGCTCGGCGGTCGCCTCGCTGACCACCTCGTCGACCCAGCCCTCGACCAGCGCGAGGGCGATCTCGAGCCGGGACAGCGCCGCCGCCTGGCGCGGGGAGTTCGGCGGGTCGAACAGACCGCCCTCGAGCAGGCTCTGCATCGCCTCGGGGTTGGTGGGGTCGATGCCGCTGAGCTGCTCCTGGACGCGCTGCTGGATCTGCTCGGCGTTGATCTCCAGGCCCTGGGCGTAGTCGGTCACCGCGCCGATCAGGTGCTCCCGCAGCCACGGGACGTGGGCGAAGAGCCGCTGGTGGGCGGCCTCGCGCAGGGCGAGGTAGAGGATCACGTCGTCATCGCTGACACCGAGCCCCTCGCCGAACGTGCGGACGTTGCTCATCACGAGCGCGGCCTTGCCGGGCGCTCCGAGCGGCAGCCCGATGTCGGACGCGGTGAGCACTTCGCCGGCGAGAGCGCCGAGGCCCTGGCCGACCTGGTGCGCCATCAGTGCGCCGACGGCCTGCCCGACGATGCCGAGGAACGGCCCGGCCTGCGCGCGGATCTCGTCCGGCAGCGCGCCGGCGAGCCCGGTCACCGACGTCGCGGCGACCGGCTCGACGAGCACCTTCCAGACCGGCCGTGTCTCCACCAGCCACTCCGCGCGGCTCCAGGCCGCGGTCGTCGAGACACCGGACGGGAAGCCGGTGACGACGTCGAGCCAGTGGTCGGCCAGCTGGATGGCGTCCGCGACCCGGCTCGCGTCCCGCGAGGTGGGGGAGGGGTCGGCCTCCTGGGCGATGGCGGCGCGGGCCAGGTCGTCGGCGACCTTCCAGTTCAGCGGGCCCTCGTGCGGCTGCAGCATCGACTGCAGCTGCCCGAACAGCTGGGACAGGTCGAAGCCGCCCGCACCTCCCGCCGCCCCCTTGAAGAGGTTCTCGAAGGGCGTGCCCTTGAACGGGTTGGGGTCCTCGGGACCGCCGCCACTGACCGGCTCGTCGCTCATGCCCCAAAACTACGCCGCGGCCCCATGCCACCGCGGGTTTAGTCTCTGCGACATGAGCCACCCCGCGGTCCGCATGGCCGCCATCTCGGACCAGCCGCTGTCGGTCGACGACGTGGTGGCGAGCCTGGACGACCCCGGCGCCGGCGGGCTGGTGCTGTTCGTCGGCCGGGTGCGCGACCACGACCACGGCCTGGGCGTGACCGGGTTGTCCTACTCCGCGCACCCTTCGGCGCTCGACCGGCTGCGTGAGGTCTGCGAGAAGGTCGCGACGTCCTACGACGTGCGTGGTGTCGCCGCTGTGCACCGGGTGGGCGACCTCGCCATCGGCGACCTCGCGGTCGTGGTCGCGACGACCGCCGGCCACCGTGGGTCCTCGTTCGACGCGAGCCGGGCCCTCATCGACACCCTCAAGGCCGAGGTGCCGATCTGGAAGCACCAGCTGTTCACCGACGGCACGGAGGAATGGGTCGGCGCGCCCTGACCGATCCGGCCGCTCCGGCGACCTACGCTCCTGGGGTGGAGATCCTGCTGTGGCTCGTGCCCGCGGCCGTCGTGACGGTCGCGACCATGCTGTGGGTCGGCTGGCTGAGCTCGGCACGTCGCGAGAACCGCGGTGCGGTCGACCGCGAGACGGCCGCCCGGCGGCTCGGTGAGGCGCTGAGCCGCGAGCCCAAGCGGCGTCCGGGCTATGCCGCTCCGCGGCGCACGCCGGAGACCAGCACCGGCGTCGCCGTACGCCGCGCGGCGCGGCCGGTGGTCGTGTCCCGCCGCGACGAGCCGGCCACGGAGTCCGAGCGGCGCGACCGCCGGGCGTCCTGAGCCCGTCCCGACGGCGCCGGGGCACCGGCGAACGGCCTTGTCGCAGGTGAGAAGGTAGGCGCCATGACCCAGCGCATGATCGCCGTGTGCATCGCGGCGCCCTTGCTGCTGGTGCTGGCGGTGGTCGCGCTGGCGGTGCCGCTGCCCTATGCCTATGAGAGCCCGGGGCCGACGTACAACATCCTCGGCACGGACCAGAACGACTCCGAGCTGGTGCAGGTCGACGGGCACCGCGTCTACCGCGACGACGGTCAGCTCCGCTTCACCACCGTGCGCACCTCGCCGTACGGCGAGAAGCTCACGCTCGGTGAGGCGCTCTCCAAGTGGCTGAACCCCGACGACGCCGTCATTCCCTACGACATCGCTCACCCGCCGACCGTGACGGCCCAGGAGGAGGAGAGCCAGGGCGCGGTCGACATGGTCACCTCGCAGGACAACGCGATCGCCGTGGCGCTGGAGGAGATGGGGACGCAGGTCCCCAAGCGGATCCAGGTCGCCGCCGTCACGGACGGCCTCCCGGCGGCGTCGAAGCTGCAGGTGCACGACATCTTCGTCTCGGCCGACGGCAAGAAGGTCACCTCGGCACAGGACGTGGTCGACGCGGTGACCTCGCACCAAGCGGGGGACCCGGTGCACCTCGTGGTGCTGCGCGACGGCCGGCGACTGACGGTCGACGTCGCGCCGAAGGAGGTCGACGGCGAGCCGCGGATCGGGGTCACCGTCGGGATCGGCTACGTGTTCCCGTTCGACATCTCCATCAACGTCGACCCGACGATCGGCGGGCCCAGCGCGGGCCTGATGTTCTCGCTCGCCGTCTATGACACCCTCACCCCCGGCTCGCTGACCGGCGGTCACGCGATCGCCGGCACCGGTGAGATCGAGCCGGACGGCTCGGTCGGACCGATCGGCGGCATCCAGCAGAAGATCGCCGCCGCCGACGACGCGGGTGTCGAGCTGTTCTTCGTCCCGCCGGACAACTGCGAGGACGTGAAGGGCCTCGACCCCGACCTGAAGCTGGTCAAGGCCGACACCATGCACGATGCGCGGATCGCGCTCCAGGACTTCGCGTCCGGCCACGACGACGACCTTCCCCACTGCTGAGCGAACGAGAGCGACCTTTCGTGGACTACGACCTGGACGTCGACCCGGCGCTGGCTGCCGCGGTGCTCGAGATCGAGGCGCACCACGCCGCCGCGGGCTGGGACCAGCCGGCGGGGCTCTACGCGCTGGTGGACACGGCGCAGCTGGTGGCGCACGAGCCGCAGCTGGCCGCCGCGCTCGGCCTGGACGCCCCCCGCGAGCAGGGCTCGCTGACGCCGATCCAGCAGGAGGAGCTGCGCGCCGACCAGCCGCTGGAGGACGTGCTCCCGAGCATCGTCTGGCCCGGCGGGGTGCACGGGTGCGCCGCCGTGGTGGAGCGCCTGGTGCTGCCGCCGGCCGCCGACGGACAGGTGCCCGAGGATCCCGCCGAGGCTGAGGAGTTCGTGCGCGAGCACCCGGGCCGCGAGGAGGTCCGCATCGTCGCCGGGGTGACCCGGCACGGATCGACGTACTGTGCGGTGCGGCTGCGCAACCACGACGAGGACTCCTCCGTGATGGGTGGCCGCGACCTGGTGCCGGGGCTCCTCGAGCTGCTCCGCGGCACTCTCGACGACACCGACGACACCGGCGAGCCGGAGAGTGAGGGGGACGGGCGATGAGCGAGCTGTTCGACGACGAGGAGGCCGACCAGCCCGGACCGCGCCGGCCCGGCCGGCGGGCGCGCGCGCTGGTGATCACCGGTGCCGTGCTGCTGCTGGGGTTCTTCGCGCTCACGACGTTCGCGGCCGTCTACACCGACCGGCTCTGGTACCGCTCGGTCGGCTACACCGAGGTGTGGTCGACGATGCTGTGGACCCGGGTCGGGCTGTTCCTCGTGTTCGGCGTGCTGATGGGCGCGGTCGTCGGGGTCAACATGCACCTCGCCTACCGGTTCCGGCCGCTGTTCCGCATGCCCGGCGGCGACGGGAGCGTGGACCGCTACCGCGACGCGATCACCCCGATCCGCACCTGGCTGCTCATCGGCGTCTCGGTCGTCGTCGGCGTCTTCGCGGGCACCTCCGCCATCGGCCAGTGGCGCAGCTACCTGCTGTGGCGCCACGGCCACTCCTTCGACCAGAAGGACGCCTACTTCCACAAGGACATCAGCTTCTACGTCTTCGACCTGCCCTGGTGGCACTTCCTGGTCGACTACGTGCTGGCGGCGATGGTCGTCGCGCTGCTCGCCACCGCGATCGTGCACTACCTGTACGGCGGCATCCGATTGCAGGTGCAGCACGACCGCCTCTCCGGCGCCGCCCAGGTGCAGCTGTCGGTGCTGCTCGGCATCTTCGTGCTGGCCAAGGCGGTCGACTACTACCTCGACCGCTACGACCTGGTGACCTCCGACCACGACCTGTTCACCGGCATGAACTACACCGGCGAGAACGCGCTGCTGCCCGCCCGCAACATCCTGATGGGCGTCTCGCTGATCTGCGCGGTGCTGTTCTTCCTCAACATCTGGCGGCGCACCTGGCAGCTGCCATCGGTCGGACTCGCCCTGCTCGCGCTCTCGGCGATCCTGCTCGGGATGATCTGGCCGGGCATCGTCCAGGCCTTCCAGGTCAAGCCGTCGGAGGCCGACAAGGAGAGCTCCTACATCAGCGCCAACATCAAGGCGACCCGCGAGGCGTTCGACATCGACAACGTCGAGTCCGAGCCGTTCCGCGGTACGCCGGCCAACGGCGAGGTGGCCGGAGAGGACCTGTCGGGGCAGCTGACCCGCGTCCCCCTGGTCGATCCCCAGCAGGTGCGCCAGACCTTCAACCTGCGCCAGCAGCGCTACGCCTACTACTCGGTGCCCCCGGTGCTCGACGTCGACCACTACGACGTCGAGGGCACCGACCAGCCGCTCGTGCTCGGCGTGCGCGAGCTCGACCAGGACGGCATCAACCCCTCGGACCGCAACTGGTCCAACCTGCACACCGTCTACACGCACGGCGAGGGCATCATCGCGGCGTACGGCGACAAGGTCGGTGACAAGGACAACGACCGGATCGTGTGGGCGGAGGGCCTCGCGCAGAACGCGGACCTGTTCTCGGGCCCCGACGGCACCCAGATCCAGAACGGCATCTACTTCGGCGAGGACAGCCCGTCGTACTCGATCGTCGGCAAGTCCAGCCCGGACGCCAAGGACGTCGAGCTCGGCCTCGACCTCAACCGCGGCTCCGAGGGCAGCCAGGAGACGACCACGTCGACGTACGCCGGGAAGGGCGGGGTGCCGGTCGGCAGCACGTTCAACCAGCTGATGTACGCCATCAAGTTCGGCGAGCCGAACTTCCTGCTGTCGGGGCGCGTGAACGACAACTCCAAGGTGCTCTACAACCGCGATCCCACCCAGCGGGTGGAGGCGGTCGCGCCGTGGCTGACCGTGGACGGCGACCCCTACCCGGCGGTGGTCGACGGCCACATCGAGTGGATCCTCGACGGCTACACGACGACGGACCACTACCCGAACTCGCAGCGGGAGTCGTTCGCGGCGATGATCGACGACTCGCTGCAGAAGAACACCGGGCTGCAGACGGTGCCGACCGACCAGATCAACTACATGCGCTCGGCGGTGAAGGCGACGGTCGACGCCTACGACGGCACGGTCACGCTCTACGCCTGGGACGAGTCCGACCCGATCCTGCAGACCTGGATGGACGTCTTCCCGGGCACGGTGCAGCCGAAGTCCGCGATCCCCGACGACCTGATGCAGCACCTGCGCTACCCCGAGGACCTGTTCAAGGTGCAGCGCTACCAGCTCGCGAAGTACCACGTGACCGACCCGGGCCAGTTCTTCCAGGGCAACGACCAGTGGGAGGTCGCGGAGGACCCGAACGTGAGCAACACCTTCCAGCCGCCCTACCGCGTCTTCACCGGCGATGGGCAGTGGTCGATGACGTCGGTCTTCGTGCCCCGGGGCAAGAGCACGGTCGCGTCGTTCGCGTCGGTCAACTCCGACGCGGAGTCCGACGAGTTCGGCCAGATCAAGCTGCTCGAGATGACCGACGAGAACACGCCGGCCCCGGCCCAGGTCGCGAACGACATGGAGCAGAACGACGAGGTCCGGGACAAGCTGCTGCCCTACATCAACGGCAGCACGCCACCGAGGTACGGCAACCTGCTCACCCTGCCCGTCGACAACGGGCTGGTGTACGTCGAACCGGTGTACGCCGCCAAGACGACCGGCGCCTCCGGGTACCCGATCCTGCAGTTCGTCATCGTCTACTACGGCGGCGACGTCGGCATCGGCAGCAACCTCAAGGAGGCGCTGGCCGACGTCCTGAACGTGACCCCGCCGCCGGACAACAACGGCAACGGCAACGGGAACGGGAACGGGAACGGTGACAACGGGAACGGGCAGCACGGCAACGGACCGAAGCTGACCCTGGACCAGCAGATCCTGCAGAAGCTGAACGCGGCGTCGGAGGCCTTCGACCGCGCCGACCGGGCCCTGTCCGACGGCGACCTGCAGGAGTACGCCGACCAGACGGCGAGGGCGCAGCAGCTCGTCAACGAGGCCCTGAACCTGGCCGACCAGCGTGACTCGGCCACGCCACCGGAGTCACCGGGGGCATCGCCGACCTCGGGTGGCGGAGGGTAGTCCGGTGCTGCTCGCGCTCGACCTGCTCGGGATCTTCGTGTTCGCGATCTCCGGCGGGCTGGTCGCGGTGCGCAACCAGCTGGACATCGTCGGAGTCGTCGTCCTGGCGATGGCGACCGGGCTCGGTGGCGGCGTCATCCGCGACGTGCTGATCGGCGCCGTTCCGCCGCCGGCTCTCGACGACTGGCGCTACCTGGCCGTGCCGGCGGGGGCGGGCCTGGTGACGTTCCTCTGGCACCCGGCGGTCGAGCGGCTCGAGCGCGTCATGAACGTCTTCGACGCCGCCGGCCTCGGCATGTTCTGCGTGGCCGGCGCGCTCAAGGCGCACGACTACGGCCTCGGCCCGGCGCCGGCCGCCGCGCTGGGCATGCTCACGGGCATCGGCGGGGGAGTGATCCGCGACCTGCTCGCCGGACGGGTGCCGGTGGTGCTGCGGTCCGGCGAGCTCTACGCGATCCCGGCGCTCGCCGGCGCCGCCGTCGCCGCGACCGGCGTCGAGCTCGGCGTACGGCCGGCCGTCGTCGTCGTGCCGGGCGCCGTGCTCGCCTCGGGCTGGCGGCTGCTGGCGTTCCGCAAGGGCTGGACCGCACCGGCTCCACGGGTCAGCCCTCCCCGCTGACGGCGCCGGCCGTCCCGTCGGGACGAAGGTCCCTGGCCGAGCGCCCGCGGTGAGCGCAGGGTGGTGGGCACGACTGTCGACCGATCCCTGGGAGGGACGATGAGGAGATCCCCGGTCCTCGTGGTGCTCGCGTTGCTGATGGCGGGCCTCGCGCTCGCGACGCCCGCGGCCCACGCACGGCACGACGGGCCGCAGGGCGGCCACCACCCGGCCAAGCCGCTCACGGTGATGACGCGGAACCTCTACCTCGGGGCCGACATCAACCGGCCGGTCCAGGCGGCCCTGGCCGCTCAGGCGGGGGGCGGCACCCAGACGGACGTGCTGCTCGCACTGGCGCACGCGACCTACGCGACCCGCGCCATCGTGGACCAGACGAACTTCCCGGTGCGGGCCGGGCTCCTGGCCGACGAGATCAAGCGGACGCACCCGGACCTGGTCGGGCTGCAGGAGGTCGCCTGGTGGCGGCACGGCCCGCTGCAGCTGACCCAGGTCGGCGTCCCGAACGCGGACATCACCGACTACGACTTCCTCGCGACACTGCTCGACGCGCTCGCACAGCGCGGGCAGCACTACGTGCCCGTCGTGGTCGGCAACCGGGCGGACGTGGAGGGCCCCAGCTTCACCGGCAGCCCGTTCGACGGGACCATGGGTGCCGACGCGCGCGACGTGCGGCTCACGATGCGCGACGTCATCCTGAAGAGGAAGAGCAGCGATCTCCGCGTGACGGGCCATGGTGACCACGTGTACGCCACGAACCTCTCGGTGCCGGTCGCCGGCAGCACGATCAGCTTCGACCGCGGCTATGAGTGGGTCGACGTGCGCGACGGCTCGAAGCGGCTGCGGTTCGTCAACACCCACCTCGAGGCGTTCAGTGCCGACATCGCCGCCGCGCAGGCCACCGAGCTGCTCGAGGGAGCGCCGGCCACGGACCGCACGACGGTCCTGGTCTGCGACTGCAACTCCGACCCGCTCAACCACTCGGTCGACACCTCGATCGGCGACACGCTGCCGCACAGCGCGGCGTACGACCTGATCACCGGGCAGGGCGGCTTCACCGACGAGTGGCTGACGTGGGCACCTGCTGCCGACGGCTGGACCTCGGGACTGTCCGAGACCGTGGACGACCCGACGGCCGCGGGCTTCGACCACCGCATCGACATGGTCTTCGCGCGGACCGCCCGCGGCTCGGGTCTCGCGGTCGACAAGGGCAAGGTCACCGGGACGAAGCCGGGCGACCGGGACCCCGGCACCGGGCTGTGGCCCTCCGACCACGGCGGCGTGGTGCTGCGGCTGCGCGGGTACTGACCGACCTCACGGCCACCGGTCCGGGCGGCGCCGGCCCGGCCCGGTGGACCCGATTTGGTGGCGTTTCGCCCCATGCCGTAACGTTGGATTCACCGACGCGGGGTGGAGCAGCTCGGTAGCTCGCTGGGCTCATAACCCAGAGGTCGCAGGTTCAAATCC
The DNA here is from genome assembly GCF_039537325.1 of Nocardioides panacisoli. GTDB lineage: Bacteria > Actinomycetota > Actinomycetes > Propionibacteriales > Nocardioidaceae > Nocardioides > Nocardioides panacisoli. The sequence goes on along the minus strand of NZ_BAABAH010000021.1, from coordinate 141 downwards.
TGCCCCCGCTACAATGTGATGTCTCAGGACATCTGCAAGATCCGAACCCACGGAGTGGGTTCGGATCTTGGTCATTTGCGGGGTTGGTAGTCGGTGTTGGTGTCGATGGTGAGGTCTCGGAGGAGCTCGCCGGTGATGGCG
>NZ_BAABAH010000020.1:0-80431 GCF_039537325.1 Nocardioides panacisoli | reverse complement strand
TCTGACTCCAGCGCGACCGGCTCACATCCCGATGCCAGCTCTTCGGACAAGCCACTCCGCGGACCCGCCACACAACACCCTAAACCCGCACTTCCGAAGGTGTCTTGACACAGAAGGGAGCCATGAGCATGCACCGCTCAAGAGGATGCTGGCTCTGGCCAATCGGGCTCTGGATCTACGTCAAACCGGACCGCATCTACCTCTCGCACGCCCTCCATCCACGCGTGGGCGATGCGGTGACGCCCGTCCATCAGACGGCCATCTGACGCAAAGATGATCGGATACCGAAGGTCAGCGCGGGTGATGCGGAGAGCGTGCTCAGCTACCTCGCGGCACGTAGGGGCTGTGCCGTTGAACCAGCAGTCCTCATCGAACTCCTTGATGGCCGCGATAGGCACTCGAAACACGGGCAGCCCCTCAGCCGCCGCCCAGAGGCCCTCGGTCCACCAGAAGGCTCGACCGTCCGCTACGTCCCGCGAATGCTTGTCCGGCATGCCTGATGGTCGCATCAGCGAGCGCCCGCTCAGGCCTCTAAAGCGCGTAGCGAGTGGTCGTCGTCCACGCCGCCGGGTTTCACTGGTGGCCTCGGCTGCTCCTACGGCAGCGTCAACTACAACCAGATCCTGGACGGCCCGGCCGAGCTCACCGTTGAGCGAGAGGGCGATCGGCTGACGTTCAAGGATGGCGACCGCCTGGCACTGGAGCTGCGGGCCTACGACGGTCATCCGGCGCCGTACCGCGACGTGACGTACGACGACCTCGTCGGCTCGTGGCGCCCGATGGAGCTGTACGGCGATCGTGTCCGCCGGACCAACGGCTACGGCTACCTAGGAATCGGGAACGACGAAGTCTCTACCGTTCGCGGGTGCCGGCAGGTGCACGGACCGCTGCACCTTGACTACCGCGGCGGGCTCTTCGTCCGTCTCCGGAGCCGGACGATCGGGTGCCCGGTGACGGTCGGACCAGGTGACCTCGGACCAAACACAGCGAGCGTCCTACGACGGGCCGTGCGTGTGCAGGTCCGGGGCGACCTGCTCGAGCTTTATGGCGCGAACCGACAGCGGATCGGGGTATATCGCGCCGTCGATCGCCCCTAGAGCGTCGGCGATCGACCGCGCCACCGTCACGATCGGCGCGAGGTAGAGCTCCCGGCGTCCCGCCCTTCGATGGAGGACGCCAGCTCACGGTCGATCCAGCGGCCGATCACCTCGACCACGTACGCCCGCTCGTCGCGGTCGAGCCCATGGCCCTTTGCGATGCCGTGCCACGTCTCCAGGCAGCTGCGGCAGCAGGTAGCGGTGGCGTGCTGGGCCACGAAGACCGGGTGGTTGCGGTACGGGGTCTGCCGGCCGTCGTTGCGCGGCGTGGCGGGCGCCAGCCGTTCAGCGATGATCTCCGCGGCGTGAGCGCGCATCGTCTGCGGACCGCGCAGCTCAGCCGTGGCCCGCTCACGCCCGCGCAGGTGGAACCGACGCCCGAACGGTCGCGCGCTCGCGCGCTCTATCCGGTCATCGATCTCGGCGGGGTCGGGCACGCCCCCAGGCTAGGCACGGCGCGGTCGCCGAGCACGAACCCAAGAGCGGCTTGGTCTCGGATCAGCCTGTGCCCGCGAGCGCGCCGAGGGTCTTGCGCCAACGCTTCGAAGCGATCAGGTAGTCCGCGACGTCGTCCGCCGCGATGCAGATGCGGCCGTCGACCCTCCGTGCGGGCAGGTAGTTCCGCTCGATCAGCGCGCGAGTCTTGCGATGACCGAGGCCCAAGAAGTCTGCGACCTCGCGGATCGTGAGAAAGCGCTGGGCGGAGGGTGAGCTCATCGACAGGTCCTCCCTTGGCGCGCTAACCGGGCCCGTCGCTCCGAATCGACGCGGCCAACACTGGCTCAGCAAATCGTCACCCACGAAGGTGCGTCGCGTCCGGGCATTCAGGAAAAGCCGCTCGACCTGGGACCCGTTCCCGCGGACCGGGTGGTCTGCGCGCGCAAGATCGACGAGTCGGGCAAGGCGAGGTCGTGGACATCCGGCGCGCGCCGGGACTTGGATCAGTCGTCGTCGTGGATGGTCGCCACCCCGGTGTCGTCGGCGATGGTCGCGTGGATCGGAGCGGAGAGGCGGACCGAGAAGGTCTCCAGCGGCTCGGGCTGCGCGTCGTTCGTGATCGGGACGAGCACGTGCCGGAGGGCCTCGCCGGGGGCGAAGTACAGGGTGGTCGATCGCGCCTTGTAGTCCCCGGGCGCAAGAGCGGTCCCGTCGACGGTCGCGACCTTGACCCAGGCGGCGGCGGCGAGGTTGCCCGATCGGGTGACGTAGAAGTCGGCCGGCGACGTGCTGAAGTTGTTCTCGGCCGTGTAGTAGGGGTCTCCCACCGAGAACATCGGAGGCGCGGCGGAGTCATCGTTGAGGATGACCACGGAGCCGTCGGCGCTGTCGGACCGGATCGTCGCGCCCGCGGGGTCGGACAGGTGCCAGCTGAACGTCTTGTCGGGCTCGGCGACGTAGTCGGTCCGGATGTTGACGAAGAACGACACGAAGTCCTGCCCGGCCCGGAACTGCAGGGTCTTTGTATAGGCCGGCGCGGCGTAGTCGCGCCCGCGCCTCGCGGTGCCGTCGACCAGGGTGAGCTTCACCGATGACGCCACGGACAGATCGCCCGAGCGGCCGAACCTGAGGAAGACCCGGCTGGTATCACCCGGATTGCCCTCCGAGGTCGAGACCTCCGAGTCGTCGTTGTAGATCTCGGGCAGGGGAGAAGCGGCAGCCGCGCTCGACGTGGCCGCAGACGGAGCGCTCACGGTCAGGATCGCCATGAGCGGGAGGGATGCGACCGCGACGAGGGCAGCGAGTCGTGGCACGAGGGATGAGTGGGAGCTCCTCATGACCTAAGGGTCCATGGCGCCCGGGGCAGGTGTCCACGAAACGGGAACTGTTGCCAACGAGCGGTGGTCTCGCTCGCGGTGAAGGCATGGCACGTGTGAAGGCGCCAAGATGTGGGCGTGGACAACGATGACGTGGAGGGCCTTGTCCTTCCGTTGTCCGGGCTGCGCCTCGAATGGCGAGGTGACGGCCGCTCGCGCTTCGTTCCGCCGGCCCAGTACGCCGACGAGATCGCCGGTCGCTTCGAACCCGGGCCCGAGGACTGGACGAGAGCCGACCCACCGCTGCCTTGCGCCGGCCGGGCGCAACGGGCGCCCGGATCAGGCCGCGGGCCGAGCTGGTGGTTGCTCTACGGCGCCATCACGGGCGACGGGCCGGTGACGGTCACTCTTGCTGACGGGCGGACGCCGCCCATGCTCACTCTCGGCCCGTTGTGGATCTGCGAGTGGGTCAGCGAGTGGCAGGAAGCCCGGGTGATCTGCGGGGGCGACTCGCACACCGTCTTCGGGAGGAAGGCCGGATACCTGCGCGCACAGGACGGCTGACCTTGCCTGCCGCAGCTGCATGCGCGGCCGATCGGCTGAGCCGGTGCAGAATGGCAGCGTGCAACGCTGGCGCGGCGCGATGTCCCGGGAGCTGGCGCGGGTACGGCGAGACGGCCGCGCGGCGGTGCTGTGGTCGCTGCGCATCACCGTTGCCGCCACGGCCAGCTACGTGGTGGCGTCGCTGGTCTTCTCCGGCACCGAGCCGCTCCTCGCACCGCTGACCGCGATGCTGGTGGTGCAGGTGACGCCGATCTCGCTGCTCGCCAGCGGCCTGGACCGCGTCGTCGCGGTCGTCGCCGGGGTCGCGCTGGCCGTCGCGTTCGCGGCCGTCGTACCGCTGCAGTGGTGGAGCCTCGGGTTGCTGATCCTGATCTCCATCACGCTCGGCCAGTTCCTGCGCCTGCGGGACAACCTGGTCGAGGTGGCGATCAGCGCGATGCTCGTCCTCGGCGTCGGAGCGATCGGGGCGGAGGCGGCGGCGTGGCAACGCATCGCCGAGACCCTGGTCGGCGCAGCGGTGGGCATCATCGCCACCCTGGTCTTCCCGCCGAAGGTGGCCAGCTCCGACGCCGGCCGCGCGATCGACGACCTCGCCGACGACGTCAGCGAGCTCCTGGCCCGGGCCGCTGAGGAGCTCGACACGATGGCGGAGGGAGAGCCCGAGCGTCTGGCAGGCGCGGCTCGGGAGTGGCTCGACGACGCCCGCCGCATCACCCACAACATCCCGGTCGCCGGGGCCGCGCTGATCCGGGCGGAGGAAGGGCGGCGCCTCAACGTCCGTGCGGTTCGGACGCCACACGTCGAGCCCGGTCTGCGACAGGGGCTGGAGGCGCTGGAGCACACGGCGGTGGCGATCCGGGGCCTCATGCGCTCGGTGGCGGAGGCCTCCGACGGCGACTGGCTCGACGACGACTCCGCGCGCGACGTGCTCCGCGACCTGGCCGAGACCTTCCGCCGGCTGGCTGCCGGCACCGACGCCTTCGGCGAGCTGGTCCGCCACGAGGGCGAGGTGCAGGTCAGCCTGGGCCGGGCCGACATCGACCGCCTCCAGGAGGCGCAGGAAGGCATGCTCGGAGCACGTGCCCGGCTCGACTCCGCGCTGACCCGGTCCTGGCCGGCGGACGTGGTCGAGCTGTACGCCGCTGCGCGCGCCACCGTCCGGCGGCTCCAGCACGAGCTGGCCCTGGACGAGCGGGTACGGCGTCAGCTCCGCCTGCTGCCGCCGCGCCGGCACTCGGTCCGATCCGCCATCCGTCATCGATCTACCCTTGACCGGCCCGACCCGACCGATCCCGACGCGGAGACCCAGCTCATGCCGAGGCTCTCCGATGACCCGCCGGAAGATGCTCCCTGAGGGCACGAAGGAGCTTGCATTGGTTCTCCCTCTGGGCTCGATCGCCGTGGCTGCGGCGCTCGTGCTTCTCGTCGTCCTGCTGGTGCTCGTCTCCGTGAGCTCGGTGGTCGTGACGGTCAACGACGAGGAGACGCTGCCGCTTGACCAAGCGACCGTGGAGCGGCTGGCCTTCGGGCGACTCGGGTCGATCTCGGGGGTGACGATGACCCAGGTGTTCCCGGGACAGGTCAGCCTGGTGAGCAGGTGGCTGCCCGGTTGGGCTCTGCTCGTCGGCCTCCTGACGTTTCCGGTGGGTCTGCTGGTCCTCTTCCTGGTCCGCAACGAGGCGGTGCTGCACGTCCGCTTCCTCGACGATGGTGAGACCGCGACCACCGTGCAGGTCGCTGGTCGGGCTCGAAAGCGGGTCGCGCTCGACGTCGGGGAGATCTTCGACGCGCTGGCGCTCGAGGAGGCGCCTCGCTAGCGACCAGGTCGGAAGGCCGGGCGCCACCCTATTCTCGATCCCGTGTGGTCGGTTGAGCTGAACCTCGATCAGGGATCCGAAGACCGCGTCAGGGCCGTCTGGGCGTCGATCGAGGCCCGCGGCGTGGAGTCCCTCGGTTCGGTGCGCGGCACGACGTACCGGCCGCACGTGTCGCTCGCCGCCTTCGAGAAGGCGGACGAGCAGCGCCTGGCCGTCGCGCTCCCGCCGGTCGTGGGCCGCTACGTCGGAATGCCCCTGACGCTCGCCACGCTCGGTCTCTTCCTCAGTCCCTCGACGGTGGCGTTCCTCGGCGTGACCCCGACGGCGCGGCTCCTGGACCTGCACCGAGGCGTGCACGCAGCACTGGACGGGCTCGTCTCAGGCTCGCGGCAGCTGTACGAACCGGGCACCTTCGTGCCGCACTGCACGCTGGCCATGGGGTTCGACGATCCCGCGACCGTCGTCGAGGCGATCGACGCGGACCGGATCCCCATCCACGCCGCCGTGCACGAGGTGCACCTGGTGGACACCTCCACAGGTCGATCCCGCTTGAGGCTCGCGTGATGGACGCGCTCGGTGCGCCGAGCGGGGAATCCGGCTGGAGTGTCCCGTAGGTTCAGCGACGTGACCGTGGACGAGAAGGCGACTCCGCGCAAGAGGCGTCTGGCGGTGTGGCAGGAGACCGCGCTGCTGCTCGGCATCGCGTTGGTGCTGGCGATCGTCATCAAGACGTTCTTCGTCCAGGCCTACTACATCCCCTCGGCCTCGATGGAGCCCGGTCTGATCAAGAACGACCGCATCCTCGTGCAGAAGGTCTCCTACTGGTTCGGCGGCGATCCGCAGCGCGGTGACGTCATCGTGTTCGAGGACCCCGGGGGATGGCTGACCCCGGAGGAGGAGAAGAGCCCGACAGGTGTCGCCAGCTGGCTGTCCAAGATCGGGCTGTACCCGTCGGGCGGGCACCTGGTGAAGCGGGTGATCGGCACGGCGGGCGACGTCATCAAGTGCTGCGACGACCAGGGCCGGATCGAGGTCAACGGACAGCCGGTCGACGAGGACGACTTCATCGCCGAGCACCACGGGCCCTGCGACGGCTGGTTCCCCGGCGGCGGCTGCGAGTGGCAGTTCGGCCCCGTTCCCGACGGCAAGGTGTTCGTCATGGGCGACAACCGCGCGCACTCCTGGGACTCGCGGTTCCACACCTGCCCACCGGACGAGGACTCCTGCACGGAGAGCCCCTTCGTCGACACCGACCTCGTGGTCGGCAAGGTGTTCTCGCTCGTGTGGCCGGCGAGCCGGTGGACCTGGATCAGCCGTCCGGACGCCTTCGACGACGTCCCGAGTCCCGACTGACGTCGCGTGCTCAGGACATCCGGCCCGGGTTTGCCGGCAGGTCTGGCCGGCCGGTGTCCCGCACCTCGGCGTACGCCGCGACGACCGGCGCGAGCTGGGCCGGAGTGGAGCCGTGCAGGATCACGGAGTCGACCCCGGTCGCCGAGAACGAGTCGGCGACCTGCTGAGCGCAGGACTGCGCCGACCCCGTGATCGCGCAGTCGAGCCAGGCCGGCGGGACGACCTTCTCGGCCAGGTACTGGAGCTGGTCGGCCGACGCCGCGGCGTCGAACGCACCGGAGAACCCGGCGACGAGCGGGTCCTCGCGGAACCGCCGGAGGTCGGCCGGGTCCCAGTCGTTGATCCGGACGAGCAGGTCGCCGTACCCCTGCAGGTACGTCGCCAGCCGGCCCACGGTCTTCTTCAGCACCACGTCGTGGGGCAGCGAGTCCTCGACCACCGCGGTGCACGCCCACACCCGCAGACCGGCCGGGTCGCGCCCGGCGGCCTCCGCGCCGGCCCGAGCGGCCGCGACCGCCCGGGCGACCGCCTCGTCGGTCATGAACGTGTGCAGCACGACCGCGTCGGCGATCTCGCCCGCGAGCGCCAATGCCTTCGGGCCGATCGCGACCATCAGCACCGGGATGTCCTCGCCGATCTCGTCGTCCATCAGGAAGAGGTAGGGGTACTTCCCGGACGGGCCGTCGTGGTCGAAACGCTCGCCCCGCCACAGCCGCCGCTGGACCGCGATCGCGTCGCGGAGCTGGGCGTTCGTGATCCGCGGGACGCCCATCACGTCGAAGAGCGCGTCGAACCCACGACCGAGACCGAGCGCGAAGCGCCCGCGCGTCATCCGGTGCAGCGTCGTCGCCATGGTCGCCGTCACCAGGGCGTGCCGGGTGTTGTGGTTGGTCGCGGCGGTCGCGATGCCGAGCGTGGTGGTCGACGCCGCGGCCGCACCCGACAGCACGGCCGCGTCCTTGTAGTTGAACCGCTCGGAGAGGAACACCGAGCCCAGCCCGATCTGCTCGGCCTCCCGCACCTCGTCCAGGAGTGCGCGGGGGTCGGCCGCGTGGCCGGCGAGGCCGTAGAAACCGAGCTCGGGGAAGGACATGACCGCCGCCTCAGACCGGCGTGATCGGCAGCGACCGGCGCGGCTCGAACGAGAACCCGGTGCCGCTGCTGAACTTCGTCACCACGACCTCCTCGGCCTCGGGCGCCGGCTCGTCACGGAGCACGGCGAGCAGCCGCCACTCCTCGCCGCCGCCCAGCCCCGTCAGCTCGACGTCGAGCCGCGGGTCGAGGCCGCGCACCGCGGCCTGGAGCGCGGCCGTCCAGTCCGGCCCGCACAGCGAGATCCAGGCATCGTCCTCGTGCGCCGGGCCCGGACGGACCACGACGGTCCCGTCCGCGAACGACGCGTCGACGTACGCGGCCGGGTTCAGCAGCGGATGTACGGCGAGCAGCCGCACCGCCGCATCGACGGGATCCCTGGCGTCGGCCAGCCCGAGCGCGCGCGCCAGCCGCTGCGAGGCGATGCCCGCGAGCCCGACCAGCTGCTTGCGGCGGATCCGGAGCGCTTCCTCGGCGCTCCCGGCCCGCTCGGCGACAGCCAGCGCGAAGCCGCGGTCCAGCAGGTGCATCTGCAGGCACACCTCGTCGGCGATGCGCACCAGCGCCGACGCGGAGAACTCCGCGAAGTCGACGTCGGACAGCAGCGCTCCCGCGTAGTCGGACCGACCCTCGTCGGCCGGATCGATCGGCGCGAGATCGATCGTCGCGGCGCGCGACTTCTCGGTGATCGCGAGCGCCGGGATCCCCTCGGCGTCGGGATAGGACTCGTCGATGATCACCGTCCACGCGCAGTGCGGCTGCCGGTCGGCGGGCAGTCGCGGCGGGCGGTGGATCGGCCGCACCTGCGCCTTCGGGTTGGAGGCCACGGCGGTCGCGTCGAACGTCGGGTCCTCGATGTCGTGGCACATCGAGCGCACGTAGTCCTCGCCCATCGGCTCGACGTCCATCAGCGCGCCGCAGTGGTCGAGGTGGAACTCCCCGTGCCACGGGTCGCGGACCGTGTAGCGGAAGTCCATGAACTGCGGGGGAGCGCCGATGTCGAGCTGCAGTCCCTTGAAGATCGTGACGACGTCGCCCCGTCCCGGCACCTCGGGGGCATAGCCCAGCGCCCGCTGCATCCGCCGGGTGTAGACCGGGCTGGCCGACGCCCACTCCTCGATCGCGATCTGTGCCATCTCCTCGCGACCGAAGGCGGAGATGCACCAGGCCATCCCGGACCGGTCGATCAGCTGGCCGATCAGCAGCAGCTCCGGTACGACGACCGCCAGCTGCTCCCGGGTCAGCCCGGCGTAGCGGCTGGGAACCGGCTCGGTCACCCGGCGAACCTCCCCGCGAAGGCCCGCAGCGGCAGGTCCGCGCTGGTGACGATGCCCGGGGGAGCGGCGACCACGGCCTTGATCGCGTTGAGCGCCGGCATGCCGGTCACCGTCATCCCGATCGCGGCGAACGCCTCGACGCTGCTGAAGTCGGTGCCGGGCTTCGGCAGGATCATGTGCTTGCTGTAGATCACCGGGTCGCCCTCGATCTTGGTGATGTAGCAGCCCTGGATGTCCCACCGCGGCGACGTGTGCGGCGTCATCTGCCACTCGAGCCGGAGCTCGACCCGCGGCACGCCGGCCACCTTGCCGACGTACGAGAACAACGCGCCCCCGAGCGAACCCTCGGGCAGCACGAACCAGCCGAGGTCGACCTCCTTGGTGCACGCGCCGAGCTCGTGCTCGAACGCGACCTCGTCCAGCTCGAGCCCGAAGCAGTCGGCCATCAGCCGTACGCCGTCCTCGAACACGCGTGTGCCCAGCTCCAGCTTGCGCGGCACCTCCGGGTCGGTCACGGGCTCGCCGAACCCGACGTTGCGCCAGGTGTCGACCGAGTGGTGGCAGGAGACGTCGACGGACTCGATGCAGGTGACCTTCTCGATCTCGGTGACGTCGGCGGAGTGCACGACGGTGAGGATCTGCGCGAGCCCGGGATTCATGCCCGTGCCGTAGAACGACGAACCGCCGCGCTCGCACGCCGCGGCGATCCGCTGCTCCTCGGTGCGGCCGTCCGCGCCGACGTGGTTGGCGTTGCGGTGGTGGCCGGTGATCCAGTCGGCGGTCGTGACGACGTCGATGCCGGCCTCGAGCACCCGCTCGTAGAGCTCGACGTCCGGCCAGACCCCGTGGAAGGTCACCACGTCGGGCCGCGCCGCGAGGATCTCGTCGACCGAGCCGGTGGCGACCACGCCGACCGGACCGATCCCCGCGAGCTCGCCCACGTCCTGCCCGACCTTGTCCGGCGTGTAGCAGTGCACGCCCACCAGCTCGAGGTCCGGCTGGTGCTGCAGCCGCTTGACCATCTCGGTGCCGACGTTGCCCGTCGCCACCTGGAAGACGCGGGTCCTGCTCATGCCGAGAGCCCCAGCCGGCCCGCGAGCTTGTCGAGGTAGGTCATCACCTTGTCCTCGTCGGCGTCCGGCACGCCCCAGATCAGCTCCGAGGCGCCGGCGGCCATCCAGTCCGCGAAGTCCTCGTCGGTCGGTCGCTTCGCCACCAGGATCCGTACGTCGGGCTGTCCCTCGCGGCCGGCGTCGGCCCAGGCCTTGCGCAGCTTGTCGGCGTTGGCGGCGACGTCGGAGGTCGTCGGCGTGGTCATCCAGCCGTCGGCGTTGGCGGCGATCCACGCGAAGGTCTTGGGCCCGGCGCCGGCGCCGATGATGACCGGGATCCGGCCCTGCGGCGGCTTCGGGTAGGCCCAGCTCGGCCCGAACGACACGAACTCCCCGTCGTAGGACGCCTCCTCCTGGGTCCACAGCGCCCGCATCGCCTCGAGGTACTCCTTGAGCACGGTGCGCCGCTTGCCGCCCGGCACGTGGTGGTCGCTGAGCTCGTCGGTGTTCCAGCCGAAGCCCGCGCCGATCGTGACCCGGCCGCCGGAGAGGTGGTCGAGCGTGGCGAGGGTCTTCGCGAGGGTGATCGGGTCGGACTCGACCGGCAGGCAGACCGCCGTCGACAGGCCGATCCGCTCGGTCACGGCGGCACAGGTGGCCAGGGTGGTCCACGGATCGAGGGTGCGGAGGTAGCGGTCGTCCGGGAGCTCCTCGCCCCCGGTCGGGTGGAGCGCGTCGCGCCGTACGGGGATGTGCGTGTGCTCCGGCACGTAGAAGGTGTCGAAGCCGCGGTCCTCCGCGGCCTTCGCGAGGGCGGCCGGCCGGATGCCGCGGTCGGAGGTGAACAGGACGATGCCGTTGCGCATGCGACCAATCTAGAACAAGTTCTACTTCTGTGGAACACTGACTGGACACTTGTCTGATCGGAGGATGCCGGTGGTCCAGGCCGACTACGTCGTGGTGGGGGCGGGCAGTGCGGGGTGCGTGATCGCGCGCCGGCTCGCGGAGAGCGGCGCGAGCGTCGTGCTCCTCGAGGCGGGCAAGCGCGAGGACAAGGGCGTCGTGAAGTCGCTCGTGGACATCCCTGGCGCGGTCAGCGTGACCCTGGCGACCCCGCAGCTGAAGAAGCTGCTCGACTGGGGCTACAAGTCGGTGCCGCAGGAGGACGCCTGGGGCCGGGTGATCCCGATGACCCGCGGCAAGCTCGTCGGTGGCTCGAGCTCGGTCAACGGCATGATCTTCGTCCGCGGCAACCGGCAGAACTTCGACGACTGGGCGGCGGACGGCTGCCCGGGGTGGTCGTACGACGACGTCGTGCCCGCGTTCAAGCGGCTCGAGGACTGGGAGGACGGCGAGACCGCGCTCCGGGGCACCGGCGGCCCCATCAAGGTGCGCCGCCAGAAGGACCTCACTCCCGCCGTCCGGGCGTGGGTCGAGACCGCGCCCGCGAGGCTCGGCGTGCCGTTCGTCGAGGACTACAACGGTCCGTCCCAGGAGGGCATCGGCCTCACCCAGCTCAGCGCGGCGGACGGCCACCGCTACTCCACCGCGGTCGGCTACCTCCGGACCGCGCCGCTGGACAACCTGCTGGTCCTGACCGGCGCGCACGCGCACCGGGTCGTGCTCGAGGGGTCGCGCGCGACCGGCGTCGAGGTCGTCGGCGTGGACGGCGTCCGCGAGACCGTCACGGCGACCCGCGAGGTGATCGTGTCCTGCGGCACCTTCGACTCGCCCAAGCTGCTCATGCTCTCGGGCATCGGACCGGCCGCGCAGCTCCGGAAGCACGGGATCCCGGTCGTCGCCGACCTCCCCGTCGGCGAGAACCTGCACGACCACCTCTTCGTGCCCGTCGCGTACCGCATGGACTCGGCCCTGCGGCGCGCCACGCCGGCGTACTTCCTGCGCGGCCTCGCGCAGGCCCGGCTCCGCCGTACCGGCTGGGCAACGGGCGCGCAGTTCGACGCCCTCGGGTTCGTGCGGTCGTCCCACGCCACGACCGCGCCGGACGTGCAGCTGCACGCGCTCTACTGGGTCTACCCGTTCCCCAACCAGGACGGCGACAAGCCGGTCCGCCCGCCGACGACCAAGCCCGGCATGACGGTGCTGCCGACCCTGATCTACCCCGAGAGCCGCGGCACGGTCCGGCTCGCCGGGCCGGACCCGTCGCTCGCGCCGCTGATCGACCCCGGCTACCTGCGCGCCGGCAAGGACACCGAGGTCCTGCTGGAGGGCATCGCGATGGTGCGCGAGACGCTGACCGGCCTCGGCGACAGCCAGGGCGAGCTGGTGCCCGGCGCCGACTTCCAGGACCCGGCCGAGCTGCGCCGGATCCTGCCCAACATCGTGCACAGCGTCTACCACCCGGTCGGGACCTGCCGGATGGGGTCGGACGAGCGAGCGGTCGTCGACCCCGAGCTGCGCGTGCGCGGCGTCGACGGCCTGCGGGTCGCCGACGCCTCGATCATGCCGACGGTCACCGGCGGCAACACGAACGCCCCGTCGATCATGATCGGCGAGCGCTGCGCGGACCTGGTGCTCGGCCGGTGACGATGCGGTTCACGATCAACACCGCGTGGCTCCCGCCCGAGGAGCTGGTGCCGATCGCGCGTGCGGCCGACGAGCTCGGCTACCACGCGCTCGCGCTGCCCGACCACGTCGTCGACATCGAGCAGATCGACACGCCCTACCCCTACACGCCGGACGGCGCCCGTCGCTGGCGCCCGGACTCGCCGTGGCCCGACCCCTGGGTGACGATCGGTCACCTCGCGGCGGTCACCACGAGGCTGCGGTTCTTCACGTCCGTCTACGTCGCCGCGCTCCGGTCGCCGTACCAGGTCGCGAAGTCGGTCGGCACCGCCGCCGTGCTGTCCGGGAACCGGGTGGCGCTCGGCATCGGCATCGGCTGGTGCCGCGAGGAGTTCGAGGTGATGGAGCAGGAGTTCGGCACCCGGGGACGCCGCACCGACGAGGCACTCGCGCTGATGGCGCGGCTGTGGGAGCCGGGTGTCACCGAGCTCGAGGGCGACTTCTGGCGCACCCCGCGGCTCACGATGGAGCCGACGCCGACCGCGCCGGTCCCGGTGTACGTCGGCGGGCTCTCGCCGGTCGGGCTGGCCCGCGCCGCGCGCCACGACGGCTGGGTCGGTGACATCTTCAGCATCGACGAGGCGGGGGAGTGGGCGGGCCGGCTGCGGGCCGAGCGGGAGCGGATCGGCGCGACGGGCGACTTCTCGGTCTTCGTCGCGCTCGCCGACGCCATCGTGCCCGACGACTACCGCCGGGCGGCGTCGATCGGGGTGACCGACACGATGACCGCGCCCTGGGCGTTCTACACCGGCCTGCGGAGCAGCTTGGACCAGAAGCTCGACGGGATGGCGCGCTTCGCCGAGGACGTCCTCGTGCCGCTGGCCGACTAGAACCTGTTGCAGTATCCAGCGGTCGTCGCTAAGGTGGACACATGTCCAGCCAGATGTCCGAGGCGCCGCGCCAGGGGCTCAACCGGCGGCAGGCCGAGACCGTCGACCGGCTGCTCGCGGCCGGGCTGGAGGAGCTGCGAGCCGTCGGCCACGAGGCGCTGACGATCCGGACCGTCGCCCAGCGCGCCGGCGTGTCCCCGGCGACGGCGTACACCTACCTCGCGTCCAAGAACCACCTGTTCGCCGAGCTGTTCTGGCGGCACCTGGCCGACGACCCCGGCGCACACTCGTCGGGATCCGGTGACGCCACCAAGCGCGTCCAGGCGGCGGTGCGGGCGACGGTCGACCGGATCGTCGCCGAGCCCGAGCTCGCCGCGGCAGTGACGCCCGCCCTGCTCGGCAGCGACCCCGACGTGGAGCGGCTCCGGCTGCGTATCGGCGGTGAGTTCCTGTCGCGGTTCGAGACGGCACTGACCGGCGCCGACCACCCCGACCAGCCGGCCGACCCGGCCGTCCTGGAGGTGCTCGTCCTGGCGTTCTCCGGCGCCCTGCTCCAAGCCGGGATGGGCGTGATGACCTACGACGCGATGGCCGACCGGCTGGAGTCCGCCGTCGCCGTGATCCTGCGGGGGAACTGATGACGACCTCGACCACCGCCCCGGTCTTCGATCCCTACGACTACGCGTTCCACGAGGACCCCTATCCGCTCTACGCCCGGCTGCGCGACGAGGACCCCGTCCACCACGCCGCGGCCGACGACCTCTGGGTGATCTCCCGGCACGCCGACGTCTACGACGTGCTCCGTGACGACACCCGGTTCTCCAACCGGATGGGCGTCTCCCTCGACGCGAGCGCGTGGAACGCCGACGCGCACCGGGTGATGAGCTTCCTCGCGCTCGACGGCGACCAGCAGTCGCGGATCCGCAAGCTGGTCTCCAAGGCGTTCACCCCGCGCCGGGTCCGTGAGCTGGCACCGCAGGTGCAGCGACTGACCGAGCACTACCTGGAGCGCACCTTCGCCGCCGACGCCAGGGACGGGGAGGCGGACTGGATCGCCGAGTTCGCCGGCAAGCTCCCGATGGACGTCATCTCCGAGATGATGGGCGTGCCCGAGCCCGACCGGGACGAGGTGCGCCGGCTCGCCGACCTGCTCGTGCACCGGGAGGTCGGCGTGCGCGACGTCCCGCCCGCGGGGATGGAGGCCGCGATCGCGATCTTCGGCTACCTCTCCGACCTGGTCACTACGCGCCGGAAGACGGAGTCGGCCGACCTGACCTCGGCGCTGCTGCGGGCCGAGGTCGACGGGGACCGCCTGGAGGACCACGAAGTCATCGCGTTCCTGCTGCTGATGATCGTGGCCGGCAACGAGACCACGACCAAGCTGCTCGGCAACGCGCTGTTCCACCTCGCCGCGACGCCGGACCAGAAGGCCGAGGTGATGGCGGACGCCGACCGGGTGCCCGTCTGGGTCGAGGAGACGCTGCGCCATGACACGTCCAGCCAGATGCTCGCCCGGTACGTCGCCGAGGACGTCGAGCTGCACGGGCGCACCATCCCGGCCGGTGCCAAGGCGCTGGTGCTCCTCGGCTCGGCCAACCGCGACGAGCGCGTCTTCACCGATCCGACGCGCTTCGATCTCCATCGGGACAAGGACGAGCTGAGCAAGAGCCTGAGCTTCGGCACGGGCCGGCACTTCTGCCTGGGCGCCAACCTCGCGCGGCTGGAGGCGCGGGTCGTGCTCGACGAGCTGGTGCGACGGGTCAGCGACTTCGAGGTCCACGCCGACCGGGCCGTACGGGTCCACTCGACCAGCGTGCGCGGCTTCGCGCAGCTACCGGTCAGCTTCAGGACGAGGGGCGCCTGATGGGCAGGTACGACCAGCCCGACCGGCGGCCCGCCGTCGTCGCGGGCGCCTCCTCCGGGATCGGCGCGGAGACCGCCAAGGCGCTCGCCGCCGCCGGGTTCCCGGTGGCGCTCGGTGCCCGCCGGGTCGAGCGCTGCGAGGAGCTCGCCGCAGAGATCCGCGCCGAGGGCGGCGAGGCCGTCGCCCACGCGCTCGACGTCGCCTCGGAGGGGTCGGTGGCCGAGTTCGCCGCCAAGGCCGCGGCCGACCTCGGCGACGTCGAGGTGGTGGTCAGCAACGCGGCGTTGATCGGGCCTGGTGCGCTCCTGGACACCGACACCGACCGGCTGCGGCAGGAGCTCGAGGTCAACGTGGTCGGTCCGCTCCGGCTGGTCCGGGCGTTCGTGCCCGGCATGGTCGAGCGCCGGCGGGGCGACATCGTGTTCGTCTCCTCCGACACCGCCGTGCGGCCGCGCCCGATGATGGGCGGCTACAGCGCCACCAAGTCCGCGCTCGAGGGCCTCGTCGGGTCGCTGCAGATGGAGCTCGAGGGCACCGGGGTTCGCGCCTCGGTGGTGCGGCCCGGCCCCACCTGGAGCGAGATGGGCATGGACTGGGACCCGGACGCAGCGGCCGACGTCCTCAACTCGTGGGTCAAGTGGGGCCATGCCCGGCACTCCCACTTCCTCAAGGCGCACGCGATCGCGGCCGCCATCACCACCGTCGTCAGCGCGCCGCGAGGCGTGCACATCAGCCCCGTCGACGTGAACCCCGAAGCTCCAGTGGAGGACGGATGAAGGATCTCGATACGCCGCCTCGTTCCTCGGCGGCTACTCGATCAGCGATACCTGAGGTGTCGATGGTTCTCGACGACCGGGATCCCCGCGTGCCGGAGATCATTCGTGGCACCGGGCACCTGCCCGAGATGCGGGTGGACCCGATCGGGCTGTTCCACCGGGTCCGCGAGGAGTGCGGTGACGTCGGCCGGTTCCGGTTGGCCGACAAGGACGTCGTGCTGGTCACCGGGGCCGAGGCCAACGAGGCGTTCTTCCGCGCGCCCGACGACGTGCTGGACCAAGCGGCGGCCTACCCCTTCATGACCCCGATCTTCGGGAAGGGCGTCGTCTTCGACGCCTCGCCCGAGGAGCGGCAGCAGATGCTGAAGAACCAGGCGCTGCGCGGCGACATGATGCGCGGTCACGCGCAGACGATCGAGGCCGAGATCCGCCGGATGGTCGCCGACTGGGGTGACGAGGGTGAGATCGACCTGCTCGACTTCTTCGCCGAGCTGACGATCTACACGACGTCCTCGTGCCTCATCGGGCGACCGTTCCGCGAGCAGCTGGACGGCTCGTTCGCCGAGATCTACCACCGGCTCGAGCACGGCACCGACGCGATCGCCTACGTCGACGCGTACGCCGACATCGAGAGCTTCCGGGTGCGGGACCAGGCCCGGGAGGAGCTGGTCGCCAAGGTGCAGGCGATCATCAGCGCCCGCGTGGCCAAGGGGGAGACGCCGAAGGAGGACCGCGACCTGCTCGACGTCCTCATCGCCGTCGGTTACGACGCCGACATGGTCACCGGCATCTTCATCTCGATGATGTTCGCCGGCCACCACACCTCGTCCGGAACGGCGAGCTGGGCGATGATCGAGCTGATGCGGCACCCCGACGTCATGGCCGACGTCGTCGCCGAGCTCGACCAGCTGTACGCGGACGGGTCCGAGGTGTCCTTCCAGGCGCTGCGGGCCATCCCGGTGCTGGAGTCCGCGCTCAAGGAGACCCTGCGCCTGCACCCGCCGCTGATCATCCTGATGCGCCTGGTCCAGCAGGACTTCGAGCTGCTCGGCCGGACCCTGCCCCAGGGCACGGTGATCGCGGCGTCGCCGCGGGTGTCGAACCGGATCGAGGCCGACTTCCCGAAGGCCGACGAGTTCGACCCCGGCCGCTACGTCGACCCGCGCCAGGAGGACCTGCAGAACCGCTGGACCTGGATCCCGTTCGGCGCCGGGAAGCACCGCTGCGTGGGCAACGCCTTCGCGATGATGCAGATGAAGGCGATCTTCTCGGTGATCCTGCGCGACTTCGAGTTCGAGCCGGCGCAGCCGCTCGACTCCTACCGCGACGACTTCACCAAGATGGTGATCCAGCTCGAGCAGCCCTGCCGCGTCACGTACCGGCGGCGTTCGCGATGAGCTTCAAGGTCGTCGCCGACACCGGCATCTGCCAGGGCCACCAGCTCTGCCAGGGCGAGGCCCCCACCGTCTTCGGCTTCGACGACGACGCCGACACGGTCGTCGTGCTCGACGAGCACCCGGACGCGTCGTTGCGTGCCGACGTGCAGACGGCCGTCAAGTACTGCCCCGCATTCGCACTCTCCATCGAAGAAGAGGACCGAGCATGAGCGACCTGTCCCGGGCCGAGATCGAGGAGTTCTGGGACTCCTGGCTCGACGTCAACCGCAAGGCCGAGGCGAGCGGCGACTGGCGGCCGATGGCCGAGTGGTACGCCGAGGACGCGACCTACGGCTGGATGTACTCACCCGACGAGCACTTCATGGCCGTCGGCCGCGACCAGATCCGGGACTGGGCGATCGGCATCGAGATGGACGGGCTCGACGGCTGGCACTACGACTACGTGTGCACCGTCATCGACGACCGGAAGGCGATGGTCATCGGCTTCTGGAAGCAGCGCTCGGGCATTCTCAAGGACGACCAGGACCCTACGCTCGGCGAGTACGAGATCCTCGGGCTCGGCGGCTCCTGGTTCGGCCTGAAGCGAGTGCTCGACGGCCCCGATGCGGGGCAGGTGAAGATCGACTGGCAGCGCGACTGGTTCGACATGCCGTCGACCGCGCACACGTTCCTGCAGATCATCGAGGCCGGGAAGGCGCCGGAGACGCTGCTCAAGAGGATGGCGGTCACCGGGCACGACGTCCCCGGCCACTACCACTACGACGAGCTGCCCTCGACGGTCTGGCCGCCGCCCGTGGAGCGCGGCGACCACGTGACGCAGGCCCCGGCCCGGAAGGGATCGGCATGAGCACGCTCACGAACCCGCCGGCCCAGCAGCTCGTCGACGGCAAGCTGACCGGCGCGAGCGACGGGGCGACGTACGAGATCCTCAACCCGGCCACCGGGGAGGTGATCGGGCTTGCGCCCGACAGCACCGCCGACGACGTCGATGCCGCGATCGCCGCCGCCCGCCGGGCCTTCGACGAGAGCGACTGGTCGACCGACGTCGCCCTCCGGGTCCGCTGCCTCCGGCAGCTGCACCAGGCGCTGCTCGACCACGCCGACGAGTTCCGTGCGCTGACGACCGCGGAGGTCGGCATGCCGGGCTTCATGATGGGCGCGGCCGGCTTCGACGTGCCGGTCGACGGGCTGAGGTGGGTGACCGACCTGCTGGAGTCCTACGAGTGGGAGACCGACCTCGGCGAGGCCAGCCCGATGGGGATCCCGTCCCGGCGGACGGTGCTGCGCGAGCCGATCGGCGTGGTCGCCGCGATCACCCCGTGGAACGTGCCCAACCAGATCAACCTCGCCAAGGTCGGCCCGGCGCTCGCGGCCGGCTGCACGGTGGTGCTCAAGCCCGCGCCGGACACCCCCTGGGTCGCCTGCGAGCTCGGCCGGTTCGTCGCCGAGCACACCGACATCCCGGCCGGCGTCTTCAACGTCGTGACGCCGCGGGCCAACGAGGTCGCCGCGAAGCTCACCACCGACCCACGGGTCGACATGGTGTCCTTCACCGGGTCGACGGCGACCGGCCGGGCGATCATGGCCGCCGCGGCCCCGACCCTGAAGAAGGTCTTCCTCGAGCTCGGCGGCAAGTCCGCCGCGATCGTGCTCGACGACGCCGACGTCAACGCGGCCGCCGGCGCCACCGCCTTCGCGGCCTGCATCCACGCCGGCCAGGGCTGCGCGATCACCACGCGCCTCGTCGTCCCGCGGGAGAAGTACGACGAGGCCGTCGCCACCGCCGCCGCGACCATGGAGTCGATCGGCGCCAAGGACCCCGCGGACCCCGGCGCGATCTGCGGACCGGTGATCTCGCAGGCCCAGCGCGACCGGGTCGAGGGCTACCTGCGGCTCGCGGAGGAGGAGGGCGGCCGGATCGTCACCGGCGGCAAGGTGATCGACCAGCCGGGCTTCTGGGTCGAGCCCACCGTCGTCGCCGGCCTCGACAACTCCTCGACGCTCGCGCAGGAGGAGATCTTCGGGCCGGTCCTCGTGGTCATCCCGCACGACGGCGACGACGACGCGGTCCGGATCGCCAACGACTCGGCCTACGGCCTCTCCGGCTCCGTCGACTCCGGCGACCTCGGTCGCGCCAAGGCCGTCGCCAAGCGGATCCGGACCGGGACCCTCGCCGTCAACGGCGGCGTGTGGTTCAGCCCCGACGCACCGTTCGGCGGCTACAAGCAGTCCGGCCTCGGCCGGGAGATGGGCGTCGCCGGGTTCGAGGAGTACCTGGAGACCAAGACGCTGGCGTTCCCGGCGTGAGCCGGCGTCTCGAAGCCCGATCAGCAAGCAGATGAGAGGCATGAAGTGAGATTCAAGGACAAGACCGTCGTCGTCACGGGCGCGGCCCAAGGCATCGGGGAGGCCTATGCCAGGGCCCTCGCGGCGGAAGGGGCCAACGTCGTCGTCGCGGACGTCAACGCCGAGGCGGGGGAGCAGGTCGCGAAGCAGATCGCGTCCGACGGGGGCAGCGCGATGTTCGTGAGCTGCGACGTGTCCTCCGCGGAGTCGGCGGCCGCCCTGGTCGAGCAGGTCGAGGCGGCGTACGGCGGGATCGACGGCCTGGTCAACAACGCCGCGATCTACGGCAGCATGCAGTTCGACCTGCTGATCAGCGTCGACTGGGACTACTACAAGAAGTTCATGGGCGTGAACATGGACGGCGCGCTGGTGATGACCCGTGCCGTGTACCCCTCGATGCAGAAGCGCGGCGGTGGCGCGATCGTCAACCAGTCGAGCACCGGCGCCTACCTCTACTCGGGCTTCTACGGTCTCGCCAAGGTCGGCATCAACGGCCTCACCCAGCAGCTCGCACACGAGCTGGGCGGCATGGGCATCCGGGTCAACGCCATCGCGCCGGGACCGACCGACACCGAGGCGACCCGGACCCAGGCCGGCGACGCGGCCAAGGAGATGGTCAAGAACCTCGCGCTCAAGCGGATGGGCAAGGTCGAGGACATGGTCGGCGCCTGCCTGTTCCTGCTGTCCGAGGAGTCGGCGTGGGTGACCGGCCAGATCCTGGCGGTCGACGGCGGCCAGACCTTCCGGCTCTGATGAACATGATGAGGGCAGGGTTCGTCGGCCTCGGCAACATCGGGAAGCCGATGGCGCTGCGGCTCGCCGCTGCCGACGACATCGAGCTCTGGGTGTACGACGTCGCGCCCGAGCCGGTCGCCGAGCTGGCGGCGGCGGGCGGCAAGCCGGCCGCGTCGGTCGCGGACCTCGCGCGCGAGGTCGACGTGCTCTGCGTGATGGTGCGCGACGACGAGCAGGTGCGCGCCGTTGCCGAGGACGTCGATCCGGGGACCGTCCTCGTCATCCACTCCACGGTCGCCCCCGCGACCCCGGCCGACCTGGCCGCCCGCGGGCTGTCGGTGCTCGACGCCCCCGTCAGCGGTGGGCCGATGGGCGCTGCCGACGGCTCTCTCGCGATCATGGTCGGGGGGCCGGAGGACGCGTTCGCCGCGGCCCGCCCAGCACTGGAGGCGATGGGCTCGAAGGTCGTCCACGCGGGCGACCTGGGCGCCGGCACGCGGATGAAGCTGGCGCGCAACCTGATCCACTTCGTGTCCTTCACCGCGGTCACCGAGGCGCAGCGCCTCGCCGAGGCCGCCGGTCTGGACCTGGTCGCGCTGGGCGAGGTCGTGCGCCACACCGACGCCGTCACCGGAGGGCCGGGCGCGATCATGTACCGCGACACGACCGCGCCGATCCCGGAGGGCGACTTCTGGCGCGGCGTGTTCGACCACGTGCGGGCGCTGGGGGAGAAGGACCTGGCGCTGGCGATCTCACTCGCCGACGAGCTCGGCGTCGACGTACCACTGGCGCGCGAGGCGCTGCCACGACTGGGAGAGGGGCTGGGCCTTGAGTGACCAGGGCAAGTTCGACGACCTGCCGGAGGTGCGGCGCAGGGGCCTGGAGAAGATGGAGCAGGTCTACGGCTTCGAGATGTCCGACGGCGAGGGGGACTTCTTCGGCTACACCGTGGAGCACCTGTTCGGCGACATCTGGCAGCGGCCGGGCCTCTCCGACCGCGACCGCCGGCTGTTCCTCATCGGGATGCTGGTCGGCCAGCGCGCCGACGACGTGCTCGGCATCCAGGTGCCCGCCGCGCTCGCCAACGAGGAGCTCACCGCCGAGCAGCTGCGCGAGCTGGTGATCCTCGCGTGCCACTACGACGGCTGGCCGAACGGCTCGCGGTTCAACTCCGTCGTCGAGGCCGCGATCGGGAAGGCGCAGAAGCCGAGCTGATGGGCCGGGCTGCTGGGGGCGACCGGTCGAGGTCAGTCGCGCAGGATCAGGTGCACCGCGGTGTCCATGTGGGCCGCGGTCTCCTCGGCCTTGGAGCGGCCGGTGACCCAGCCGACGAGGGCCGAGAGCCAGACGTCGCCGATCACGCGGGCGATGGCGATCTGCTCGTCGGTGATCGTGGACTCGTCCACCGGGCCGCCGTGCATCGCGTGCGTCACGATCGCGGTCATCGACATGCCCACCGAGTGAATGCCCTCGGAGACGCTGCTGTCGGCGAACATGAACGCCCGGGTCAGCGCCTCGGTGAGCTTCGGGTCGCCCTGCATGCCGCGGGTGAGCCGCTTGAGCACGTAGAGCACCCGGTCGGCGCTGGTGTCGCCGGGGATCTCACGCGCGTTGAGGCGCTGCGCGGCCTCGACGAACTGCTGGTCGAGCGCGGAGACGAGCAGGTGGATCTTGGACGGGAAGTAGCGGTAGAGCGTGCCGAGGGCGACCTCGGCCTTCTCGGCGACCGCGCGCATCTGGACGGCGTCGAAGCCGCCCTCCTTGGCGAGGGCGTAGGTCGCGTCGAGGATCCGCTTCCGGCGGTCGCGCTGCGCGCTCGAGCCGTTGTCCGCGGTGCCCGCGGTGCTCTCGCTGAGCTGGTTGGCGGTGGTCACGACGTCTCCTCGGATCCCGGTGCGCGTTCGGCTGCTGCCTTGGCTTCGGCATTGGTTCGGTGCTGGCCGTTAGGCTACCGACAGGTAGCGCGTGATAGAAACACGTTCCAATTCGTGTCGTCGGCCCGGTCGGGCGCGCGCCCGTGAGCAGAGAGAAGGGTCGAGCATGCGGATCGCGATGCTGTCCTACCGCAGCAAGCCGCACGTCGGCGGCCAGGGCATCTACATCCGCCGGCTCACGCGCGAGCTCGTGGCGCTCGGCCACACCGTCGAGGTCTTCTCCGGCCAGCCCTACCCCGAGCTCGACGAGGGCGTCACGCTGACCAAGGTTCCTAGCCTGGACCTCTACCGGCCGGGCGACGAGTTCCGCAACCCGGCGCCGGGGGAGTTCCGCGACCTGGTCGACCTGCAGGAGTGGCTGCTGATGCGCAGCGGCGCCTTCCCGGAGCCGCTGACCTTCGGCAAGCGGGTCCTCAAGCTGCTGCGCGACCGCCGCGACGACTTCGACATCGTCTTCGACAACCAGACCCTCGCGTCGTCCCTGCTCGAGGTCGAGGACGCCGGCCTGCCGCTCGCGGCCACGATCCACCACCCGATCACGATGGACCGCGCGATCGAGCTCGAGACCGCGCCCTGGGTACGGCGGAAGGCCGGCTCGCGCTGGCGGGTCGAGCTGCCCAAGATCGGCGTCTGGCGCTGGTACTCGTTCCTGGCCGAGCAGAAGCGCACCGCTCCGCGGCTGCGCCGGGTGATCGTGCCGTCGGAGTCCTCCAAGCGCGACGTGGTCCGCGAGTTCGAGGTCGACGGCGACCGGATCGAGACGATCCTGCTCGGCGTCGACGACCGGTTCGCGCCGCCGACCGAGCCTCGCGTCCCCGGACGGATCCTCGCCATGGCGAGCGCCGACGCGCCGCTCAAGGGCATCCACATCCTGCTGGAGTCGTTCGCCAAGCTGCTCACCGAGCGCGACCTCGAGCTGGTCCTGGTGACCAAGCCCAAGGAGGGCGGCGTCACCGAGAAGCTCATCAACCGGCTCGGCATCGCCGGGAAGGTGCGGTTCGCCAACGGCCTGACCGACGACGAGCTGGTCGCGCTGATGGGCTCGGCGGAGCTGGCCTGCGTGCCGTCCCTCTACGAGGGCTTCTCGCTGCCGACCGCCGAGCTGATGGCCTGCGAGACCCCGCTCGTGGTGTCGCGCGCCGGTGCCATCCCGGAGGTCGTCGGCCCCGACGGTCTCTGCGCCGACGTGGTCGAGCCGGGTGACGTCGGAGCGCTGACGACCGCCATGGCCGCCCTTCTCGACGACCCCGAGCGGCGCGCCCGGATGGGCGCTGCCGGCCGCCGACGGGTCAAGGAGCTCTTCAGCTGGAGCGCCGTCGCCGCGCGGACCGCCGAGGTCCTCGAGGACGTCATCGCCGAGTTTCGAGGCGCGCAAGCGCGCACCTCAACCACCGAGGAGACTGAGGAATGCTGACCGTTGACTTCGACCGCCTGGGCCTGCGGCCCGGCGACCGGGTGCTCGACATGGGCGCCGGCGCGGGCCGGCACAGCTTCGAGATGTACCGCCGCGGCGCGGACGTGATCGCGTTCGACATGGACGCCGAGGAGCTCGAGCGGGTCCGCGACCTCTTCGTCGCGATGGAGCAGGCCGGCGAGGTGCCCGTGGGCGCCGAGGCGGACGTCAAGCAGGGCGACGCCCTCGCGCTGCCCTTCGCCGACGGGGAATTCGACCGGATCGTCGCGGCCGAGGTGCTCGAGCACATCCACGCCGACGTCGACGCGATCCGGGAGCTGATCCGGGTGCTGCGACCCGGCGGCACCCTGGCGATCTCGGTGCCCCGCTGGCTGCCCGAGGTCGTCAACTGGAGGCTCTCCGACGACTACCACAACGCCGAGGGCGGGCACATCCGCATCTACACCGACCACGAGCTCATCGACAAGGTCACGAAGGGCGGCCGGTCCAACGACGGCACGCCGGGTGACGCGATGGTCTTCATGGGCAAGGACTACGCGCACGGGCTGCACTCGCCGTACTGGTGGATCAAGTGCGCGGTCGGCGTCGAGAACGACGAGCACCCGCTCGCGAAGGCGTACCACCAGCTGCTCGTGTGGGAGATCATGAAGCAGCCCACCGTCCTCAAGCTCGCCGGCAAGGTGCTCGACCCGCTCATCGGGAAGAGCATGGTCCTCTACTTCCGCAAGCCGGGGCCGGTGCATGACTGAGAGCGAGATCGCGCTCGCGAAGCTGCCGTACGTCGACGGGCTGCTCACCGCGGAGCAGGTCGCCGAGACCGCGGCGTCGATCGCGGCGATGCAGGAGGACTGCGGCTCCGTGCCGTGGACCGTCGGCGAGCACACCGACGTCTGGAACCACGTCGAGGCCGCGATGGCGATGCTGGTCGGCGGCCAGGTGACCGCCGCCGAGCGCGCCTACGCGTGGATCCCGACGATCCAGCGTGCCGACGGCTCGCTCCCGATGAAGATCGTCGGCGGCGAGGTCGTGGACGCGCGTGGCGAGGTCAACATGTCGGCGTACTTCGCGGTCGGCCTCTGGCACCACTGGTTGGTGCGGCGGGACATCGGCTTCGTGCAGCGGTACTGGCCGACGGTGCGGGCGGCTCTGGACTTCGTCGTGTCGCTGCAGGAGGCGTTCGGCGGGATCCGCTGGACGCCGGTCGACGACTTCTGCCTGCTGACCGGCTGCTCGAGCATCTACCACTCGCTGCGCGCCGGCGTCGCGCTCGCCGACCTGCTCGACGACCCGCAGCCGGAGTGGGAGCTCGCGGGCGGGCGGCTCGCCCACGCGATCCGCCACCACCGCGACCTGTTCGCCGACAAGTCGACGTTCTCGATGGACTGGTACTACCCGGTGCTGGGTGGCATCGTCCGCGGCGACGACGCGCGCGAGCTGCTGCGCTCCCGGTGGGACGAGTTCGTCGTGCCCGGCCTCGGGATCCACTGCGTCGACACCAACCCGTGGGTCACCGGCGCCGAGACGTGCGAGCTGGCGATGGCGCTGGACGCGATCGGCGACCACGCCACGGCCCTGACGCTGGTCAGGGACATGCAGCACCTGCGCGCGGAGAACGGCGAGTACTGGACCGGCTGGGTGTACGGCGAGACGCGCGGCTCCGACGAGGTCGTCTACGGCCCGACCGGTGCCGAGCCCCGCAACGTGCACTGGCCCGACGAGCGGACGACGTACACCGCCGCGGCCGTGGTGCTGGCCGTCGACGCGCTGGGGGAGACCTACGGCCACGCGACGCCGGGCTCCGGGATCATGCGGGGCACCTCGCTCGCCCCGCACTTCGAGGAGCTCGCGCTGGAGTGCGACTGCCCGTCGGGCGACCGCGTCAGCTCCTGACCCGTCTGAGGATCCGCATCGAACCGACCGCCTCGACCTCCTCGAAGCGGCCGCTGTCGAGCGCCGGCAGGTAGATCTGCTCGTAGGGCGGCCGGCCACCGTCGGCGGGGTCGGGGAAGACGTCGTGGATGGCGAGGTAGCCGCCCGGCATGACGTGCGGTGTCCAGCCCTCGTAGTCGGCGCGAGCGGGCTGCTCGCCGTGCCCGCCGTCGATGAAGAGCAGGCTGAGCGGCGTGCGCCAGAGTGCCGCGACGGTGGCCGACTGCCCGACGACCGCGACGACGTGGTCCTCGAGCCCGGCGCGGGCGAGATTCCTGCGGAACTCGCCGAGGGTGTCCATCAGGCCGAGCTCGGGGTCCACCACGGTCGGGTCGTGGTGCTCCCAGCCGGCCTGGTTCTCCTCCGAGCCCCGGTGGTGGTCGACGGTGAACACGACGCCGCCGGGCGTCCCGACCTCCCGGGCCGCCGCCCCCAGGTAGATCGCGGACTTGCCGCAGTAGGTGCCGACCTCGAGCGCCGGCCCGTGGGGGAGCCGCTCGCGGGCCACGCGGTGCAGGAGCTCGCCCTCCTCGGGGGGCATGAAGCCCTTGGCGTCGAGGGCGTGCTGGAGCAGGTCGGACGGAATCCGGTCGGACGAGGTGTCGGGCACGCCCCGACTCTAGTAAACTGGAACGTGTTCTAGTTCGACCGACCACCGAGGAGCCCGATGTCGATCGCAGTTTCCGACGACCAGGTCGAGCTGGCCGCCAGCCTGCGCAAGTGGGCGGCGAGCCTGGGTGCGATCGAGGCCGTCCGGGCCGCGGCGGAGGACCCCGGCGCGCGCTTCGACGACGTGTGGGGTGCCGTCGAGGAGATGGGCGTGCACGCGATCGCGGTGCCGGAGTCGGCCGGCGGCGGGGGCGGGACGGTGGTCGACCAGTCGATCGCCCTGGAGGCCTGTGCCTACGAGCTGGTGCCGGGCGGGCTGCTCGGCGCTGCCGTGGGCTCCCTCGTCAGTGGCACGCCGGGCCGGCACGCGGTGCAGGTGTTCCCGGGCGGGGTCGTGTGGGACGGGGGCACCGGGACGGGTCTCGACCTCAGCACCCGGCACGGCGCGGCGGGCGAGGGCGACGGGCTGGACGACCGCGGTCGTCGTACGGCGATCACGTTGGCGGCCGCGGAGGCCTCCGGCGTCGCGCGGTGGTGCCTGGACACCGCGGTGGAGTACGCGAAGGTGCGCGAGCAGTTCGGAGCCCGGATCGGGTCCTTCCAGGCGGTCAAGCACCTGTGCGCCGAGATGCTGGAGACCTGCGAGGCGGTGACCGCCGCGGCCTGGGACGCCGCGGTCGCGGCCGATGCCGGCGACGACGAGCAGTGGGCGTTCGCGGTCGACGTGGCGCTCGCGACCTGCTTCGACGGAGCCGTGGAGGTCGCCAAGGGCTGCGTCCAGGTGCTGGGCGGGATCGGCTTCACCTACGAGCACGACGCGCACCTCTACCTGCGCCGCGGGCTGTCGCTGCGGGCCCTGGTCGGCTCCGCCGACGACGCCGCGGAGCGGATCACGGCGGCGGCGACGTCCGGCGTACGACGACGCGTGGACCTCGACCTCGACGGCCTGGACGAGCCGATCCGGCCCGACATCCGGGCCGAGGCCGAGCGGGTCGCGGCGCTGCCGGAGGGCGAGCGCCGCGCGGAGCTGGTCGAGGACGGGTACCTGACGCCGCACTGGCCCGCGCCGTACGGCCTGGGCGCGGACCCGGTGACCCAGGTCGTCATCGACCAGGAGCTGGCGCGGGCCGAGGTCGAGCGTCCGGACCTGGTGATCGCGGGCTGGGCGGTGCCGACGATCCTGCAGCACGGGACCGACGAGCAGCGGGAGCGGTTCGTGCGCCCGTCCCTCCTCGGCGAGATCACCTGGTGCCAGCTGTTCTCCGAGCCGGGCGCCGGCTCCGACCTGGCCTCGCTGCGGACCCGCGCCGAGCGGGTCGACGGCGGCTGGTCGCTGACCGGGCAGAAGGTGTGGACGTCGGTGGCCGAGCGCGCGGACTGGGCGATCTGCCTCGCGCGGACCGACCCGGACGTGCCGCAGCACAAGGGGATCACCTACTTCCTCGTCGAGATGCGCACCGCCGGCATCGAGGTGCGGCCGCTGCGCGAGATCACCGGCGAGACGCTGTTCAACGAGGTCTTCCTCGACGAGGTGTTCGTGCCCGACGAGTGCGTGGTCGCCGAGCCCGGCGACGGCTGGCGGCTGGCGCGGACCACCCTCGCCAACGAGCGCGTCGCGATGGCCGGCGCGCGGCTGGGGAAGAGCGTCGAGCGGGCGGTCGACCTGGCCTCCACCGGCGACCTCGGGCCGGTCGGCCGGGTCGCGGTCGGGCACGCGGTCGCCCTGGCGACCGTGTGCGGGCTGCTCGGCGTACGGACGACGATGCGGGCCATCGGCGGCCACGGACCCGGCCCGGAGTCGAGCGTGGCCAAGCTGCTCGGCGTACGCAGCCGTCAGGACTCCTCCGAGCTGGTGGTGAAGCTCCAGGGCGATGCGCTGGCCCTCGTCGGCGAGGTGGCCCGCGACGAGCCGGGCCTGACCGCCGACGTCTGGGAGATGCTCAACACCCGCTGCCTGTCCATCGCCGGCGGCACCACCCAGATCCTCCGGAACGTTGCCGCCGAGCGGATCCTCGGCCTACCCCGCTGAGGCGGTCTCCCGGCGCCAGGTCGTCCAGTGGTGGTTGAGGTAGCGCTCGATCGCGTGGACGACCTGCTGGGAGCGGATCGACGGGAACACGTCGAAGGCGTGCTGGGCGCCAGGGAGCTCGGCGTACACGACCGTCCGCTTGGAGATCTCGCGCAGCTTGGCCACGAACTGGCGTGCCTGGCCGACCCCGACGAGGGTGTCGTGCGAGCCGTGCAGCACGAAGAAGTCCGGTGCGTCCGGCGTGATCCGCAGGATCGGCGAGGCCGCCTCGTAGACGTCCGGCGCGTCCGCGTACCGCTTCCTCATCACGCGCGGCCCCATGAACTTGTCGCGCATGAGGGCGACGTTGCGGATGCCGGTGACCCCTGCGAGGTCGTAGACCCCGTAGTGGGGGACCGCGACCTGGACCGTGGTGTCCGCGTCCTCGAACCCCTCCTGGAACGCGGGGTCGTTCGGCGTGAGGGCCGCGAGGGCGCTCAGGTGGCCGCCGGCGGAGCCGCCGGTGATCGCGAGGTACGACGGGTGGCCGCCGTACTCGTGGATGTGCTCCTTGATCCAGGCGATCGCCGCCTTGACGTCGGTGATCTGGGCGGGCCAGGGATCACGCGGCGCGAGCCGGTAGTTGATCGCGACGCAGACCCAGCCGCGGGTGGCGAGGTGCTGCATCAGCGGGATGCCCTGCTGGTCCTTGGTGCCGATCACCCAGGCGCCGCCGTGCACCTGGAGCAGCACCGGTGCGCCCTCGGCCGGGGTGGCGTCCGAGGCGTAGACGTCGAGCATGCCGCGCTTGCCGTACGGCGCGAACTCGATGTTGTGGTGGACCCTCACGCCGGCGCGCTTGCCCGCGCGGCGCATGGCGAAGGGGTTGACCAGGCTGCGCCACTGCGTCGCGACGGCAGCCGGGGTCGGCTCCGCCTCCAGCTGCTCCATGTAGTCGACGCCCAGCCCCTCGACCAGCGCGTCCTCGGCCTCCTTCCCGACCGCCCGGCTCTGGGCGATCAGGTAGCCGAGCCCGACCGCGGACCCGGCGGCGAGCGCCAGGCCGAGCTTGTCGCGCCGGCCCCGCGCGAGCTGGGCAGCGGTGTCCGCCGTGGTGAGCGCGAGGATGTGCGGCGCGAGCTCACCGGTCAGCCAGCCGGCGAAGAACGCCGGGATGCCGGCACGGAAGCCCGGGAGCGGTCGGATCGCGTTGGCGGTGAGGGCCGCGGTGACCGCGCGCCGTCGTACGAAGCCCATGACGTGAGACTAACCGCCTCGTTGGGCGATACTGGAACCTGTTCCACCGAGGAGGTCAGGTATGGACCGGCTGTCGGGGCTCGACGCGAGCTTCCTCTACCTGGAGACGCCCGCACAGCTGATGCACGTCTGCGCGGTGATGGTGCTCGATCCGAGCACGATGCCCGAGCCGTACAGCTTCGACCGTCTGCAGAGCGCGCTCGACGGGCAGGTGCGAGACGTCCCGGAGTTCACCCGGAAGCTCCGCCGTGTGCCGCTGCGGCTCGACCACCCGATCTGGGTGCGTGATCAAGGCTTCGACATCGAGAGGCACGTCCACCGGCTCGCGCTCCCGTCGCCGGGCGGTTACGACGAGCTGGTGAGCCTGTGCGCGCACCTCGCAGCACTGCCGCTCGACCGCTCCCGCCCGCTGTGGGAGATGTGGGTGATCGAGGGCTACCGGCCGGACGGCGAGGACGGTGTCGAGCAGGTCGTCGTCTTCACGAAGATCCACCACGCGACCGTCGACGGCGTCTCGGGCGCGAGCCTGATCTCGCACCTCTGCTCGCTCGAGCCGGAGGCCGAGCCGATGGGCGAGGCGAAGGCCAGGTTCGGACGTGACCCGGGATATCCGGAGCTGCTCGGCAGGAGTCTGATCGGTACGGCGACGAGGCCCCTCACGCTCGCGAAGGTGCTCAAGCCGTCGGCCCAGATCGTGACCCGCAGCATCGCTCGCGCGCGCGCCGGGACGGCCATGGCGGCGCCCTTCTCGGCTCCGCGGACCTCGTTCAACGGCACCATCACCGGGCACCGCACCATCGCCCTTGCCGACGCCTCCCTCGACGAGATCCGCGAGATCAAGCGCGCGACGGGCACGACGGTCAACGACGTCGTGCTCACCCTCGCGGGCGGTGCTCTGCGCGCCTACCTCGAGGAGCGCGGCGAGCTGCCGTCCACCTCGCTGCTGGCGACGGTGCCGGTGAGCGTCCGCGAGTCCTCCCAGCGGGAGGGCGGGGCCAACAAGGTCTCGGCGCTGTTCACCAAGCTGGGCACCGACATCGAGCACCCGCTGGAGCGGCTGCAGATGCTCGCCGAGCGCAACCGGAACGCCAAGGAGCACCACAAGGCGATCGACGCCGACACGCTCCAGGACTGGGCGGAGTTCGCCGCGCCGCGCACCTTCGGGCTCGCGGTGCGCACCTACGCCAACCTGCGGCTCGCCGAGAAGCACCCCGTGGTCCACAACCTGGTGATCTCCAACGTGCCCGGCCCGCCGATGCCGCTCTACTTCATGGGCGCCCGGATCGCCGCTCTCTACCCCCTCGGACCCGTCTTCCACGGCGCCGGCCTCAACATCACGGTGATGTCCAACGCCGGCGAGGTGCACATCGGCGCCATCGCCTGCCGCGAGTCGGTACCCGACGCCGACGCCCTCGTCCGCCACTTCCCGAAGGAGCTCGAGCGCCTCCGGAAGCAGGTTGAATCGAAGGTCGCTAGCAGTTGATTCGAAGGTCTGTCGTGGTCGAATCGATGGTCTGTACGGGGTGAGTCGACGATCGGTGCGAGCGCGCCGCACGGATCTTCGATTCACCGTCAACCGATCTTCGATTCAACCTCGACCGATCATCGATTCAACGGCGACGGGGCTTTGATTCAACCCCGAGAGACCTTCGATTCAACGGCGGCGGAGGTCGCGGCGGCGGGCGTTGACGGTGGCGACGGCCTCGAGGAAGCCGGGGACGAACCGCTCGGCGCCGAGCACGCAGGCGGCGTGCCCGTCCTCGACCTCGTGCACGGTCGCGCCGGGGATGGCGCGGGCCAGGGCGTACTGGCGCGCCGTCGGGACCACCCGGTCCCGCGTGTTCACGACGACAGCCGTCGGCACGTCGATCCGACCCAGCCAGGGCCGCGAGTGGTGCCGGCCGAGCGCGGCGAGCGCCTGGCCGACCGCCCACGGGCTGGTCGAGCGGAACTCCCGCAGCGCCCAGGCCTGGATGTCCGTCGGCTCGAGGTCGACCCGCTCGGCAGCGGCCCGCGCGGCGCGGACGGCTGAGCGGGACCGCGAGAGCTCCCGGGTCGCGAGCATCGTCGCGCCCATGCCCGCGAAGAAGAAGCGCTCGTACGGCGTGCGCTGGAAGCGGTCCGTCGACGCCGCGAGCACCAGCCCCTGGAGGCAGTCGGGGTGCTGCCGCCACACGCGCTGGGCGACGATCGAGCCCATCGAGTAGCCGGCCACGATCACGTCCTCGAGCCCTAGCAGGCCGATCAGGGCCGCCACGTCGTCCGCGCAGTCCACGAGCGAGAACTCCTCGCTCCGGATGCCCTGGCCGTGCCAGCGCAGGTCGAGGGTGACCACCCGGAACCGCTCGGACAGCGGCTCGATCGCCGGGAACCACGTCAGCAGCCCGGTGCAGCCGAGCGCGTGCAGCAGCACGACCGTCGGAGAGTCCGGGCTCGGCCCTGCCGTGTCCGTGACGTACGTCGACCCGCCCCGCCCGGGCAGGTCGACCATCCGGCCCTCGGGGATCGGCACGTCCGGGACGTCGATCCGGTTCCGGACGACGTCGAGCGGCAGGACCCCCATGCGCCGCATACTAGAACACGTTACAGTTCTGCTCGTGGATGCTGTGGCACAGAGCGAGTCCCTCGAGGCCGTCCGCTCCGTCGTGACCGACCTGCTCGGCCGCGAGGACCGGGCCGGCGACTGGTCCGCGTGGGCGGGAGCGGGCCTCACCGCGCTGCCGGTCCCCGAGGAGCACGGCGGCGACGGGCTCGGCCTGCCCGAGGTCGCCGTCCTGCTGCGCGAGGCTGGTCGTGCCGCGGCGCGGGTACCTGCCTGGGAGACGCTCTGCTGCGGCGCGCTCACGCTCGCCGCGCACGGGAGCGAGGCCCAGCGCTCCGGCCTGCTGGCCGCCGTGGCTTCGGGGGAGACGGTCCTCACGCCGGCACTGCACGACCCCCACGGTACGACCACGACCTTCGCCGACGGCGCCGTGACCGGCCGCAAGACGGGGGTGACCTACGCAGAGACCGCGGCCCGGCTGCTCGTGACCGCGCGCGACGGCGACCGCGAGGTCGTCGCCCTGATCGACCCGAACGATCCCGGCGTCACGCTGCTCGCCGCCTCCGCGTCGAGCGAGGTCCCCCAGCACACCGTCGTGCTGGACGGCGCGTCGGCCGAGCTGCTCGGCGACGGTGCGGCGGCCTACCTGCGCCAGGTCGCCGCCGGGGGCCTCGCCGTCACGGCGGCGGGCGTCCTGGCGGGTGCGCGCGACCTCACCGCCGTCTACGTCAAGGGACGGCGCCAGTTCGGACGCTCCCTCGCCGAGTTCCAGGCCGTCAGCCTGCAGATGGCCGACGTCTACGTCGCCTCACGCACGCTCGACCTCGCCGCCGACAACGCCGTGGCCCGGGTGTCCGCCGGTCTCCCGGCGACGTCCGACCTCGCGGTGGCCGGCTACTGGGCGAGCCGCGTGGCGCCGTACGCCCTCCGCACCTGCCACCACCTGCACGGCGGCATGGGCGTCGACGTCACCTACCCCCTGGTCGGCTTCACGACGTGGGGCACCGACCTCGCGCACGCGCTCGACACCAACGGCGCCGACGTGCCGGTCGAGGCCGCGGACGAGAAGAACCTCGAGCTGTCCGAGGACCAGCGCGCGCTCAAGGACCGGCTGCGCGGCTACTTCGCCGGCCTGTCCGAGGAGTTCGGGCACCTCGACGACCCCGACCCGGTCGAGGGTGCCTGGGACCGGCACGGCCCGTCCTACGAGCGCCTGATCAAGCAGCTCGGGAGCGACGGCTGGATGGGCGTCGGCTGGCCCGAGGAGTTCGGCGGCCACGGCCTCGGCGAGGTCGAGCAGACGATCTTCGCCAACGAGGCGCAGTACGCCGACGTGCACCTGCCGTCCGTCACGCTGCAGACCGTCGGCCCGACGCTGATCCGCTACGGCTCGCAGAAGCAGAAGGAGATGTTCCTCCCGCGGATCCTCGCCGGCGACGTGCACTTCGCGATCGGCTACTCCGAGCCCGACGCCGGGACCGATCTCGCGTCGCTGCGCACCACGGCCCGGCGGGACGGCGACGAGTTCGTCGTCAACGGGCAGAAGATGTGGACCACCGGCGGCCACCAGGCCGACTACGTCTGGCTCGCGGTCCGGACCGACCCCGACGCGCCCAAGCACAAGGGCATCTCGATCCTCATCGTCGACACCCGCGACCCGGGGTACAGCTGGACGCCCATCATCACCGCCGACGGCTCGCACCACGTCAACGCGACCTACTACAACGACGTCCGGGTGCCGGCCGACATGCTCGTCGGCGAGGAGAACCAGGGCTGGCGGCTGATCACCACCCAGCTCAACCACGAGCGGGTCATGCTCGGCCCGGCCGGCCGGATCGAGGGCCTGCGCGACCGGGTCGCGACCTGGGCGGAGACCGCCGGCGTACGCAACGAGCCCGACGTCGCCGAGCTGCTCGGCAAGGCCACCGCGGTCTTCCGCGTCAACGAGCTCCTGAACTGGCAGGTCGCGCGCCAGGCGGCCGCGGGCGAGGTCGAGGTGGCCGACGCGTCGGCGACCAAGGTGTTCGCGTCCGACCAGGTCCAGCACCTGCTCGCCGACCTGATCTCGCTCATCCACCGGTACGGCGATCCCGCCGACCCGCCAACGAAGGACCTGATCGACTACCTGGACGCCCAGGCGAAGCGGAACCTGGTGCTGACCTTCGGCGGCGGCGTGCAGGAGGTGCAGCGCGAGCTGATCGCGATGTTCGGGCTCGGGCTGCCGAGGGTGCCGCGATGAGCACGACGCAGGACCTCGTGGCCGCCGACGTGCACGAGCGGATCATGGCGGAGGCCGAGCGGCTCGAGGCGCTCGGCGAGGCGTCGGAGTCGCTGGCTCCTTACCCGGTCAACCAGCCGACGATCGGCACCTGGCTGGACGCGATGGACTACGACAACGAGCGGTTCCGCAACGGCGAGGCCCCGCCGTCGATGGCGCAGGTGTGGACGATGCCCGGCCTCGGCCGGCGGCGGCCGGACGACGACCCGCTGAGCAAGATGATGGAGGTGCTGACCCGCGAGGGCTTCACCGCCGTCCTCGGGACCAACTGCGAGCAGACCTACGAGCGCTACCTGCGGGTCGGCGAGCACGTCCGGGTCACCTCCGCGCTGCACGCGGTCGCCGGCCCGAAGAACACCGCGATGGGCGTCGGCTACTTCGTGACCTCGCGCAACACCTGGTACGTCGGCGAGGAGAAGGTCGCGACCATGCTGTTCCGGGTGCTCAAGTTCATCCCGAGGGAACGCGCATGACCGCCGCGATCCGGCCGATGGTCAACCGCGACTCGGCGTACTTCTGGGAAGGCACCCTGAAGGGCGAGCTCCGCATCCAGTCCTGCAACGCCTGCGGGGTGCTGCGGCACCCGCCCGGCCCGGCCTGCCCGGAGTGCGGCGCCCTGGACCGCGGCTACGTCGTGGCGTCCGGGCTCGGCACGGTCTTCTCCTACGTCGTGCACCGGCACCCGCCGGTCCCGGGCAAGGAGCTGCCGATCGTGATCGCGCTGATCGACCTCGACGAGGGCGTGCGGATGATCGGAGAGGTGGTCGGCGACGGCGTCGCCGAGATGGTCGCCATCGGGACCAGGCTGCGGGTCGACTTCAACCGCGTCGACGACGACCTGGCGATGCCGATCTGGCACGTCGAGGAGGGGCGATGAGGACCATCGAGACCGGCCAGCAGATCCCGGAGTGGAGCCTGCCGATGACGCCGACGACCATCGTGAGCACCGCGATCGCGACCCGGGACTGGCAGGACGTCCACCACGACCGGGACGTCGCGCAGGCGGCCGGGTCCAAGGACATCTTCATGAACATCCTGACCAGCAACGGCCTGGTGGAGAAGTACGTCGCCGACTGGCTCGGGCACGACTGCGAGCTCGCGGGCATCGCGATCCGGCTGGGGGCACCGGCGCACCCCTACGACACGCTGACGTTCAGCGGCACGGTCGGCGAGATCGCGGACGGAATCGCGACGATCGACGTCGTCGGACGGGTCTCGCTCGGCGACCACGTCACCGGCACGGTGAAGGTGCGCTGCGATGGCTGACGACCGACTGAGCGGCCGCGCCGCGATCGCCGGCATCGGCGCGACGGAGTTCTCCAAGGAGTCGGGCCGCTCCGAGCTGCAGCTCTCGGTCGAGGCCGTCCAGCACGCGCTCGCCGACTGCGGGCTGACGGTCGCCGACGTCGACGGGCTGACCACCTTCACCATGGACACGTCCTCGGAGATCGCCCTGGCCCGCGAGCTGGGGATCGACGAGCTGCGGTTCTTCAGCCGGATCAACTACGGCGGCGGAGCCGCCTGCGCCACGGTGCAGCAGGCCGCGATGGCGGTCGCGACCGGGGTCGCGGACGTGGTCGTCGCCTACCGCGGCTTCAACGAGCGCTCGGAGTCGCGGTTCGGTCAGTTCTCGGTCGCCGCGGCCACGCAGGTCAACACCAACGGCCTCGACAACGCCTGGACCTACCCGATGGGCCTCGGCACGCCGGCAGCGACGGTCGCGATGCAGGCGCGGCGCTACATGCACGAGTACGGCGCCACGTCCGAGGACTTCGGCCGGGTCGCGGTCGCGGACCGGCGGCACGCCGCGAACAACCCCAACGCGTTCTTCCACGGCAAGCCGATCACGCTCGAGGACCACCAGGCCTCGCGGATGATCGTCGACCCGCTCCACCTGCTCGACTGCTGCCAGGAGAGCGACGGAGCCGTGGCGCTGGTCGTCACCTCGGCCGAGCGTGCCCGCGACCTGAAGCAGCGGCCGGCGTACATCGCCGCTGCGGCGCAGGGGAGCGGCCGCGACCAGTTCGTGATGACGTCCTACTACCGCGACGACATCGGCATCCCCGAGATGGGCGTCGTCGGCCGCGAGCTGTGGCGCCAGTCGGGGCTCACGCCGGGCGACATGCCGATGGCGATCCTCTACGACCACTTCACGCCGTACGTCCTCATGCAGCTGGAGGAGCTCGGCTTCTGCGGCCGCGGCGAGGCGAAGGACTTCGTCAAGGACGGCGCGATCGAGGTGGGCGGCCGGCTGCCGCTGAACACCCACGGCGGCCAGCTCGGCGAGGCCTACATCCACGGCATGAACGGCATCGCCGAGGGCGTGCGGCAGATCCGCGGCACCTCGGTCAACCCTGTGGCCGACGCGCACCACGTGCTCGTCACCGCCGGCACGGGGGTGCCGACGAGCGGCCTGGTGCTGTCGGCCTGAGGCTCACTCCACCCAGAGGTTGTCGTGCTCGACCATGAAGGCGGTCAGCTCGTCGTGCGACCACTCCTCGCCGCCGGCAAGCCGCTGCAGCCCTTCGAAGTAGGCCTCGCGAGGAGCACCGGGCGCGAAGTGCAGCAGCATCGAGGCCTCGGCACCTGACTCGTTCCGGAAGCCGTGCAGGCCTCCCGGCGGCACGTGGATGAAGTCGCCCGACGTCGCGGTCACC
Organism: Nocardioides panacisoli; assembly: GCF_039537325.1. Classification (GTDB taxonomy): domain Bacteria; phylum Actinomycetota; class Actinomycetes; order Propionibacteriales; family Nocardioidaceae; genus Nocardioides; species Nocardioides panacisoli. The sequence continues at coordinate 43,263 of NZ_BAABAH010000020.1, read as the reverse complement.
CAGCCGTTGCCGTCGTAGACCCGCACCTCGCCGGCGAGGATGTAGAACGACTCGGCGATGGTGCGGTGGAAGTGCGGGCCGGGGCCGCTCGGAGCGCCAGAGAAGTCCCAGCGGTAGAGGCCGAACAGCCCAGCCGTCGACTCACCCGTGGCCAGGTAGCTGACCCGGTTGCCGTCCGGGTAGACGAGGTCCGGCTCCGCGCCGGCGGGGCGGACCCACGCCGAGACCTCGCCGGAGTCGCCGTCGTAGAGCGGGGGAGGGTAGGACATGCGCTCACCGTACGGCGGGTCGATAGCCTGCGCGGCGTGAGCAGCGAAGATCCGGACACCACCGCCTCCGAGCGGAAGACCCTGGCCGACCTCCTGGCCGGCAACCGGGACGAGATCCTCGCCCTGCTCGACGGGCTCACCGAGGAGCAGGCGCGCCGCAGTCTCGTCCCGTCGCTGACCACGCTCCTCGGCCTGGTCAAGCACGCGTCGTTCGCCGAGCAGGTCTGGTTCCACGTCACGCTCCAGGGGCGCACGCGTGCCGAGCTCGGCGTGCCCGTGACCGTCGACGAGAGCTTCACGCTGACCGACGACGACTCGATCGCATCCGTCAGCGAGACGTTCCGCCGGGTGTGCACGGAGTCCGACCGGATCGCGTCCGAGCACTCCCTGGACGACACGGGCGACCACCACCGGCTGGGTGCGGTGAGCGTGCGCTGGATGTACGGCCACATGATCGAGGAGCTCGCCCGGCACGCCGGGCACGGCGACATCCTGCGCGAGCAGATCCTCGCCGCCGACGGCTGATCCGGCGCCCGCTCAGGTGTCCTGGACGACCCGCGGGTCGGCGCCCGGGCGCAGCCAGGTGAGCAGCCAGTGCATGTCGTCGGGGTCACCGACCTGGGTGCAGCCCTCGGTCGGCGACCACCGGGCTCCGGGCCGCGAGGTGTGGTAGAAGATCCCGCTGCCTGCGTCGGGCACCGGCGCCGGCCCCGCGCCGGGCTGCAGCCTGACGTTGTTGTAGTCGACGACGAAGCCCCACCGCATCGCTGGCCGGTTGCCGTCGGTGCGTCCGGGCTCCTCGATCCAGGTGTTGTAGAGCGGGCCGTCCTCGTCGGTCACGTTGGACGTCGGCAGGCGGCGCCGCCACGGCATCCGGCCCGGGTTCGCCTCCGAGGTGGAGAAGGTGACCTTGATCCGGTAGACGCCGATCGGCGTACCGAAGTCGTCCTGCTTCTCCTTGCCCCACCCGCCCGAGGCGATCGACGAGCGGAACTCACGCACCAGCCGCCAGCCGTCGGCGCCGCGCGCCCAGGCCTGCGTGATCGTGCACCATGGCTTCGTGCACCACCGGTCGCTGGAGACGGTACGGACCACCTGGGTGGTGTCAGCCGGCACCTCGTCGGCCCAGGAGGGCTGCGGGTAGCTCGCGGTGGTCGGTGCCGAGGTCGGCACCCGGTGGGTGCCGTGCGCGGATCGCGTGTCCTTGGCGGGGCTCGGCTGCGCTGCCGGCGACTGGTCCGCGCACCCGGCAGCGCAGGCCAGCAGTGCCGCCAGCGCCGCGATCGTCCGGGTCGCCCCCATGGGCTCGATCGTCGCATAGCCTGCACGGGTGGACCTCGACAATGCCGCTGCGCTCGCGCGCTCGCTCCCCGGTGTCGAGGAGGGCGAGCGCCGCGGAACGCTCACGTGGTCCGTCGGTGGCAAGACGTTCGCCTGGGAGCGCGGCTACAGCAAGGCCGACATCCGCCGCTTCGGCGACGACCCCTACCCGCAGCCGCCGCTCGTCGCGGTCCGCACCGCCGGCCTCGCCGAGAAGGAGGCGCTGCTCGCCAGCAGCTCACCCGCGGTGTTCACCATCGAGCACTTCAACGGCTACGCCGCCGTCCTCGTCGAGCTCGCCGCGGTCAGCGACGACGAGCTGCGCGAGGTGCTCGTCGACGGCTGGTCGCTCTACGCCCCACCCGACGCCCTCGCCGAGTACGACGCCCGCGGGTAGCCATCACCGGTCGTTGAGGTGCGAGACGACCCAGCGCCGGGGAGGGCGTCGGTGGTTGAGGTGCGAGGCGCCCCAGCGCCGGGGAGGGCGCCGGTGGTTGAGGTGCGAGGCGCCCCAGCGCCGGGGAGGGCGCCGGTGGTTGAGGTGCGAGGCGCCCCAGCGCCGAGCCTCGAAACCTCCGGCGCACCCGGTCAGGAAGGATCCGTCTCGACCTGCTGACGTGCGAGCCGCTCCTGGACGGCCGGACGTCGGGACAGGTCCGGCAGGCGCTCCCACTCGCCCCGGATCAGCGCCTCCCTCTTGCGGCGGTTCCAGCCCTGGACCTGCTTCTCGAACGCGAACGCGTCCTCGACGCGGTCGTAGAAACAGCTCCAGACCAGCTCGACAGGCCGGCGGCGGCGCGTGTAGGCCGCCCCCAGCTCGTCGCTGTGGTTGTGCTGCCACAGGCGGCCTTCGAGGTCGACGGTGCTGCCGACGTAGTAGGTGCCGTCAGCGCAGCGGAGCAGGTAGGTCCAGGCCATCGTGGTTGCTCGTTTCTGTCGGGGCCGGGGGTTTCGAGGCTCGGCGCTGGGGCGCCTCGCACCTCAACCACCGGCCGGTGGTGGGGGCTGGGGGTTTCGAGGCTCGGCGCTGGGGCGCCTCGCACCTCAACCACCGGCGGGTGGTGGGAGCCGGGGCGCCTCGCACCTCAACCACCGGCGGGTGGTGGAGCCGGGGGTTTCGAGGTTCATGCGCCTAGTTCTGGCACCGAGGGCCGACACATCCCAGGTGCGTGTCGGGATACTGCTCCCGTGTCGGGAGGGGAGCAGGAGCCCACGGTGGTGAGGATCCACGTGGCGAAGGCGAGCCGACTGCCGATGCAGGAGAAGCAGGCCGTCGAGGTCGAGGCGGGCAAGGGGATCGTGGGGGACCGCTATCACGGCACCAGGCACCGGCACGTGACCGTGCAGAGCAGGGAGCGGCTCGCGGAGGCGGCGGCGGTGTTCGGGGCGGACGTGCCGGAAGGACTGACCCGTCGCAACGTGACGATCAGTCATGGCGACGTGCCGCGCGAGCCCGGCGCCCGGCTGCGGATCGGCGACGTGCTCCTCGAGGCGGTGCGCGTGTCGGCGCCGTGCAAGCTCCTCGTCGACACGATCGGTCGCGGTGCGCAGGAGGCGCTGCGCCGGCGGGCGGGAACGGTGTTCCGGGTGCTGGAGGGCGGCACGATCGCCGTCGGCGACACGGTGCGGCGCTCGCCGGACTGAGGGCTGCCCGGGTCTAACTTGGGTACCGGCTCGCCGACCACGGAGTAGAAGGCCGAACAAATGAACCTCGGGAACACCGCACCACCGACGGCGCTCACGACACTGATCGACGCCAACGCCATCGACTACGTCATCCTCGCGACGTACTTCGTCTTCGTCCTCGGGATCGGTCTGCTGGCGCGCCGCCAGGTCTCCGACTCCGTCGACTTCTTCCTGTCCGGACGATCGCTCCCGGCGTGGGTGACCGGGCTGGCGTTCATCTCGGCGAACCTCGGCGCCGTCGAGATCATGGGCATGTCGGCCAACGGCGCCCAGTTCGGGCTGCCGTCGGTCCACTACTTCTGGGTGGGCGCCATCCCGGCGATGCTGTTCCTCGGCATCGTGATGATGCCGTTCTACTACGGCTCCAAGGTCCGGTCGGTCCCGGAGTTCATGCTCCGCCGGTTCGGGCCGGGCGCGCACCTGGTCAATTCGATCTCGTTCGCCGTCGCGCAGCTGCTCATCGCGGGCGTCAACCTGTTCCTGCTGGGGACCGTGATCCACGCGCTGCTCGGGTGGCCGCTGTGGATCGCGCTCACCGTCGCGGCCCTGGTGGTCCTCTCCTACATCACCCTCGGCGGCCTGTCGGCGGCGATCTACAACGAGGTGCTGCAGTTCTTCGTGATCGTCGCCGCCCTGCTGCCGCTCACGATCATCGGGCTGCACGAGGTGGGCGGCTGGAACGGGCTGATGGACGCCGTCCAGCCCGAGAAGGGCGGCGCGACCGTCGGCCAGCAGACCGAGTCCTGGCCCGGCCAGGCGCTGTCCGGGTTCGACTCCGGCTTCTGGTCGGTCGTCGGCATCGTCTTCGGCCTGGGCTTCGTGCTGTCCTTCGGCTACTGGACGACGAACTTCGTCGAGGTCCAGCGGGCGATGGCCACCAACTCGATCTCGTCGGCGCGGAAGACGCCGATCATCGGGGCCTTCCCCAAGATGTTCGTCCCCTTCATCACGATCGTGCCGGGCATGCTCGCTGCCGTCCTGGTCAAGGAGCTCGCCGAGCTGAAGGCCGGCGGCTCACCGCCCGGCGGCGCTTCGGGGAAGGGCGTCGCCTACAACGACGCGTTGCTCTACCTGATGCGGGACCTGTTGCCCAACGGCCTCCTCGGCGTCGCCATCACCGGCCTGCTCGCGGCCTTCATGGCCGGAATGGCGGCCAACATCTCGGCCTTCAACACCGTGTTCAGCTACGACCTCTACGGCGACTACCTGGTCAAGGGCAAGTCCGACCGGCACTACCTCCTCGTCGGCCGGATCGCGACCGTCGGGGCGACGGGCGTCGCTGTCCTCACGGCTGCGCTGGCGTCGCACTTCTCGAACATCATGGACTACCTCCAGGTGCTGTTCGGGTTCTTCAACGCCCCGTTGTTCGCGACGTTCATCCTGGGGATGTTCTGGAAGCGGATGAGTCCGACCGCCGGGTGGGTCGGCCTGGTCGCCGGTACGGCGTCCGCCATCGTGGTGGCGATCCTGACCCAGGGCACGCTCGGCAGCTACAGCACCGGCGTGATCCACGTGGGCGGCCAGGGCGCGGCGTTCCTCTGTGCCTCTGCCGCCTTCGTGGTGGACGTGGTCCTGAGCATCGCGATCTCCGTCGTCACCCGGCCCAAGCCTGCCGAGGAGCTGGTCGGCCTGGTCTACTCGGAGACACCGGCGGAGATGCGCACCGACCCCCACGAGTCGTCGTACCCCTGGTACCAGCGGCCCGCTCCGCTCGCCGGCATCGCGCTGGTGATGGTCATCGTTCTCAACGCGATCTTCTAGGAGCGAGTGATGTCTGCGAACCTCGACGACAACGACGCCGAGCGCCGCCAGCGGCACACCGCCGGCGCGTTCGACATCCGCAACGTGATCGGTGCGCTGCTCGGGATCTACGGCGTGGTGCTGCTCGTGCTCGGGCTCGTCAGCGACGACACCGGCGAGCACACCGGCGACCTCAACGCGAACCTCTGGGCCGGGGTCGCGCTGGTCGTCGTCTCGGCCGTCTTCCTCACCTGGGCGCGCGTGCGTCCCACCGTGGTGGACGAGGAGGCGGTCGCCGACAAGCGCGCCGAGGACGAGGACCCGCCCGCGTCCTGACCGGGCTCAGGACTCCAGTGCGGCGTCGAGGGTGATGTCGACGCCGGCGAGTGCCTTGCTGATCGGGCAGCCCGCCTTCGCGGTCTCCGCCGCCTTCGAGAAGCCGGCCTCGTCGAGCCCGGACACCTCGCCGCGCACGGTCAGCTTGATCCCGGTGAGCCGGAAGCCGCCGGCCGGGTCGGGACCGAGCGTGACGTCAGCGGTCACGTCGAGCGCCTCCGGCGTGCCGCCGGCCTGGGCGATCTCGTTGGAGAGCGACATGGCGTAGCAGGCCGAGTGCGCGGCGGCGACGAGCTCCTCGGGGCTGGTCGTCCCGTCCGCGTCGTCGGCGGCGCGCTTGGGGAACGACACCTCGTAGGTGCCGACGCCGGACGAGGTCAGCTCGACCTGGCCGGAGCCGTCCTGGAGACCACCGTTCCACGCGGTACGTGCAGTGCGAGTAGGCATGCACCGAACCTAGCGACCGGCCGGTCAGACCGACAGCACGCAGTCCGCCAGCACGGGCGAACCGTCCCGCTCGCCGCCCGCGATCGTCGCGGAGGCGACCACCCGCCCGTCCTCGTGCCAGCCGGAGACCTGGATCGTCTCGCCCGGGAACACGACGCCTGCGAAGCGCGCGGTGAAGCCGCGGACCGCGGTCGCGTCGCCGCCGAGCAGACCGCTGGTCAGCTCGCGCAGCACGATGCCGTAGGAGCAGAGCCCGTGCAGGATCGGCGCCGGGAACCCCGCACGCTTGGCGAAGTCCGGGTCGGCGTGCAGCGGGTTGCGGTCGCCGCACAGGCGGTAGAGCAGCGCCTGCTGCGGCGTGACGGCGTACGACGTCTGCAGGTCGGGGTCGCGGTCGGGCACGGCGACGGCCTCCGACGAGCCGCGTTCGCCACCGAAGCCGCCCTCGCCCCGCACGAAGATCGACGACCGGGTCCGCCACAGCTCCTCGCCCGAGTCGGCGCGTGCCACGCCCTCCTGCCAGATCACAGCGGCTTTGCCCTTGTCCCACACGTCGGTGAGCGTCGTGGTGACGGTGGCCGTGCCGGAGGTCGGCAGCGGGCCGGCCACCTCGACCGACTGGGAGCCGTGCACGACCTGCGCGAGGTTGATCTCGCAGCCGGGCAGGTCCAGCGGCGGCGGGTCGGTCGCGTGGAACGTCGGCACGACCACGCCGAAGGAGGGCAGCACCTGCAGGGACGGCCCGTCCAGGGTCCAGCGCAGTGCGTCGGGGGAGAGGTTGTCGCCCTCGCGCGAGCCGGCGCCGATCGCCAGGTGGTAGAGCAGCACGTCGCTCTCGGACCAGGAGAAGGTCGTGGAGCCGAGCTCGGCCCCGATCGCGACGGACGGGTCGATCGGCATGTCAGGCCTCCGGGTCTCGTGACGGTCGCTGCGCGACCTCCTCGACCACCGGGGCCGAGGCGATGTCCTCCGCGGCCAGGTAGCCGAAGACGATGGCGGGCCCGATCGTGGCACCGGGACCGGCGTAGGTGTAGCCCATGACGGCGGCCGACACGTTGCCGGCGGCGTAGAGGCCCGGGATCACCGACCCGTCGGCGCGCAGCACCCGCGCGCGCTCGTCGGTGAGCAGGCCGCCCTTGGTCCCCAGGTCGCCGGGCACGATCTTCACGGCGTAGAACGGCGCCTGGTCGATCGTGTGCAGCGAGGGGTTCGGCTTCACCGTGGGGTCGGAGTAGTACTTGTCGTAGGCCGACTCGCCCCGGTGGAAGTCCTCGTCGACGCCGGTGCGGGCGAACCCGTTGAAGCGCTCGACGGTCTCCGCCAGCGCGTCCGCCGGTACGTCGATCTCGGCCGCGAGCGCCTCGAGGGTGGCGCCCTTCCTGATCGTGCCGTTCTTGTACCAACGGCCCGGGAACGCCTGCCGCGGGCTCAGCCCGGCGAACAGGTACCGGTTGCGGTAGCGCTGGTCGATGATCATCCAGCTCGGCACGTGCGGCACGCCGGTCTGCTCGCCCTTGTACATCTCCTGGACGGCCTCGACGTAGGGCAGCGCCTCGTTCATGTACCGCCGGCCTGCCTGGTTGACCATGATCGAGCCGGGCAGGTTGCGTTCGGCCAGGCAGAACCACGGCCCGCTCGGCAGCGGGATCGTCGGGCCCCACCAGGCGTCGTCCATGATGTCGGTCGCCGCGCCCGCGGCGATGCCGGCCTCGAGGCCGGCGCCGGTGTTGAACGTCGAGCCGGTCGTCCACTCCTCGGAGGTGGGCTGCGGCAGGAACTTCGCGCGCAGCTCCTGGTTGCGCTCGAACCCGCCGCTGCCGAGGATCACGCCGCGCCGGGCGCGGACCTCGTGCTGCCGGCCGTCGTGCTCGACGACCACACCGGCGACCCGGCCGTTCTCGAGGAGCAGCCGCATGAGCGCGTGGTCGTAGAAGACGGGGACGCCGGCGTCCATCAGCCCCTTGCGCAGCCCGATCGCGATCGCGTTTCCCATCGCGAACATCTTCCGGCCGAGCACGATGCTCACCAGCCGCCGGAGCAGCACCATGACCATCGTGAGCGGCCCCTGCAGGGTGCGCAGGCCCAGGCTGATCTTGCGGTACATCGCCTGGGTGACGATCAGGTTCGCCGGCGCCTTGGTGTACGGCGGGTGCAGGCGGTCGAGCTCCTCGCCCAGGAACCGGGCGTCCAGCGGCACCGGCTCGACGGTCCGGCCGCGCGGGCGGCCACCGGGGGCCTCGGGGTGGTAGTCGGCGTACTGCGGGACCCAGGTGAACCGGACCGGGGTGTTCGCCTTGAGGAAGTCCATGACCTCGGCGCCGCGGTCGACGTAGGTGTCCCGGCGGACCTTCGACACAGCGTCGCCGACGATGGAGTCGAGGTAGAGCTTGGCGTTGGCGAGGTCGTCGTCCTCGCCGGCGGCCTTGAGGGCGTAGTTCCCGGGGATCCAGACGCCCCCGCCGCTGCGCGCGGTCGAGCCGCCGAAGTAGTCGCTCTTCTCCACCAGGACGGTGTCCAGCCCCCGCCGGGCGGCCGCCAGGGCAGCGCTCATGCCGGCGCCGCCCGCGCCCACGACGACAACGTCCACCTCGCCCGGAAGCGCGGCGAGCGCGCCCGGCGTACCACCCGTCATGGCACAAAACTGTAACAGGTTCTAGTATGGCGACGTGACCTCCTCCGACGCGATCGCCGCCGCGGTCGACCGCCTGGTGCTGGCCCAGGAGAAGCGAGTGCCGTGCGCGGCCGTGCGCGACCTGATCGGCACCGACGACCTCGAGTCGGCGTACGCCGTGCAGCAGGGCATCGTGCAGCGGCGCCTCGCCGGCGGTTCCCGCGTCGTCGGCCGGAAGATCGGCGCGACGTCCGAGGCCGTGCAGAGGCAGCTGGGCGTCGACCAGCCCGACTTCGGCTACCTGTTCGACGACATGGACGTGAGCGGGCGCGAGCGGGTCTCGATGGAGAGCCTGCTCCAGCCCCGGGTCGAGGCCGAGGTCGCGTTCCGGCTGGCCGCGGACATCGCGCCGGAGACCGAGGAGGAGATCACGCTCGCCCTGGTGCGAGCGGCGGTCGACGTCGCGATCCCGGCGCTCGAGATCGTCGACTCGCGGATCGAGGGCTGGGACATCACGTTCACCGACACCGTCGCCGACCAGGCATCCAGCGGCCTGTTCGTGGTCGGCACCGAGGGTCGGTCGCTCGACGACCTCGAGCCGCGCGACGTCACGATGTCGCTCACCATCAACGGCGAGGAGCGCTCCGCCGGCAACGGCGCGGCCTGCCTCGGCGACCCGCTGGAGGCGCTGCGCTGGCTCGCCGTCCAGGCCTGGCGGTTCGGAGACCCGCTCCGCGCCGGCCACCTGATCCTGTCCGGGGCCCTGGGCCCGTTCGTCCCCTTCGCGCCGGGCGACCGCGTGGAGGCAGCGATCAGCGGCTTCGAGCCGCTCGTCGCCGACTTCGAGGAGTGAAATGGTTTCGACAGGCGCAACCACCGGCGGGAAGCTGACTGCCGCCATCGTGGGGCCCGGCAACATCGGCACCGACCTGCTCTACAAGCTGCTCCGCAGCGACGTCGTCGAGCCGCGCTGGATGATCGGCGTCGACCCGACCAGCGAGGGGCTCAAGCTCGCGGCTGACAAGGGCCTCGAGGCGAGCCACGAGGGCGTCGACTGGCTGCTCAAGCAGGAGCAGCTGCCGGACCTGATCTTCGAGGCCACCTCGGCCTACGTGCACCGCGAGTACGCGCCGCGCTACGCCGAGGCGGGCATCCGTGCCGTCGACCTCACGCCGGCAGCCGTCGGCCCCGCGGTGATCCCGCCCGTCAACGGCGAGGAGCACGTCGGTGCGCCGAACGTCAACATGATCACCTGTGGCGGCCAGGCGACGATCCCGATGGTGGCGGCGGTCTCGCGCGTCACCCCGGTGTCCTACGCCGAGATCGTCGCGTCGGTCTCCTCGGTCAGCGCCGGCCCGGGCACCCGCGCCAACATCGACGAGTTCACCCGGACCACGAGCAAGGGTGTGGAGACGATCGGCGGCGCCGAGCGCGGCAAGGCGATCATCATCCTGAACCCTGCAGAGCCGCCCATGATCATGCGCGACACGATCTTCTGCGCGGTCGATCCCGACGCCGACACCGACGCGATCGCGGCGTCGATCGTCGACATGGAGCGGGCGGTCCAGGAGTACGTCCCGGGCTACCGGCTGCTCCAGGAGCCGCAGTTCGACGGCCCGTCCGACTTCACGCGCGGCATGCGCCGCGTGTCGATCTTCGTCGAGGTCGAGGGTGCCGGCGACTACCTGCCGCCGTACTCCGGGAACCTCGACATCATGACCGCCGCCGCGACGCAGGTCGGCGAGAACATCGCCCGTTCGATCCTCGGGAGGAACCAGTGACCGACCTCGACGAGCTGACCAGGACCTGGTCCGGCGCCCACGGCGACGAGCCCTGGGGCGAGCTCGACCTCCGGCTGACCGACACCTGCCTGCGCGACGGCTCGCACCACAAGCGGCACCAGTTCACCGCGCAGGAGGTGCACGACATCGTCGAGGCGCTGGACACCTCCGGCATCCCCGTCATCGAGGTGACCCACGGTGACGGGCTCGGCGGGAGCAGCTTCAACTACGGGTTCTCCAAGACCCCGGAGCAGGAGCTGATCCGGATCGCGGCCGAGACGGCCAAGCGCGCCAAGATCGCGTTCCTGATGCTGCCCGGCGTCGGCACCAAGGACGACATCCGGGCAGCGCAGGACAACGGCGGCCAGATCTGCCGGATCGCGACCCACTGCACCGAGGCGGACGTCTCCATCCAGCACTTCGGCCTGGCCCGCGAGCTGGGCCTCGAGACGGTCGGCTTCCTGATGATGAGCCACACCCAGCCGCCCGAGGTGCTCGCGAAGCAGGCCCGGATCATGGTCGACGCGGGCTGCCAGTGCGTCTACGTCGTCGACTCCGCCGGTGCCCTGATCATGGAGCAGACCGCCGACCGCGTGTCCGCGCTCGTCGCCGAGATCGGCGACCAGGCCGACGTCGGCTTCCACGGCCACGAGAACCTCGGGCTCGGCGTCGCGAACACCGTGATCGCGGCGCGAGCCGGGGCGACCCAGATCGACGGCTCCGTGCGCCGGTTCGGCGCCGGCGCCGGGAACACGCCGCTCGAGGCGTTCATCGGGGTGTGCGACAAGCTCGGCTGGACCACCGGCGTCGACTTCATGAGCATCATCGACGCGTCCGAGGAGGTCATCAAGCCGGCCATGCCCGAGGAGTGCCAGCTGGACCGGATGACGCTGATGATGGGCTACGCCGGGGTCTACTCCTCCTTCCTCAAGCACGCCGGCAACGCCGCCGAGCGGTACGGCGTCAGCGGCGCCGAGATCCTGCTCGAGGCCGGCCGCCGCAAGCTGATCGGCGGCCAGGAGGACCAGCTCATCGACATCGCGCTGCTGCTCAAGGCCAAGGGTCTCGATACGGCCTCGCCCAGGGGCTCGGCCTACTCGACCACCGAAACCGCGGATGCCGGAAGCGTTGCGTGACACGAAACTAGAACGTGTTCTAGTATGGTTGGACCAGTCGACCCGACAGGAGCTCCCGAGATGACCAACGCTTCGCGACCCGCCGCCGTCCAGGCAGTCCTGGACGGCGTGCGTGACCTGCTCCCGACCCTCCGCGAGCGGGCGGACGAGGCCGAGCGGCTCCGCGTCGTCCCCGACGCGTCGATCAAGGAGCTCGAGGAGACCGGGTTCTTCCGGCTGCTCCAGCCGGCCCGCTACGACGGCCTCGAGGCCGACCCGGTCGACTTCTACACCGCGGTGCGCGACATCGCGTCGGCCTGCGGCTCGACCGGCTGGGTCTCCAGCGTCGTCGGCGTGCACCCGTGGCAGGTGGCGCTCTTCGACGACGCGGCGCAGCAGGCGGTCTGGGGCGAGGACACCAACGTCCGGCTGAGCTCCTCCTACGCGCCGACGGGCAAGGCGGTGCTCACCGAGGGCGGGTTCAAGCTCAGCGGCAAGTGGAGCTTCTCCTCCGGCTGCGACCACTGCTCCTGGGTGCTGCTCGGCGGCCTGGTGTTCAACGAGGAGGGCCAGGTCGTTGACTTCCGCACGTTCATGGTCCCGCGGGAGAAGTACCAGATCATCGACGTCTGGAACGTCGTCGGTCTCCGCGGCACGGGCTCCAACGACATCGTGGTCGAGGAGACCTTCATCCCCGAGGCGTTCACGCTGTCGATGGGGGAGACCGGCCAGTGCAAGGGCCCCGGCCAGGCCGTGAACACCAGCGACCTCTACAAGCTGCCCTTCCACTCGATCTTCACCGGCACCATCACCACGCCGATCATCGGCATGGCCAAGGGCGCCTACGCCGAGCACGTCGAGATGCAGCAGAAGCGGGTGCGGGCGGCGTACCTCGGCGAGAAGGCGGCTCTCGACCCGTTCGCCGCGGTCCGGATCGCACGGGCATCGTCGGAGATCGACGCCGCCTGGGCGCTGCTGGTCAACAACATCCGCGAGGAGCAGGACCACGTCGCCCGGGGCGAGAAGATCCCGCTGGAGCTCCGGCTGCGGGTGCGGCGCGACCAGGTCCTGGGCTCCCAGCGCGCGATCGACGCGATCGACGAGCTGTTCGAGGCCTCCGGCGGCCGCGCGCTCGCCGAGGGCACCTACCTCCAGCGCGCCTGGCGCGACGCGCACGCCGGCCGCGTGCACGCCGCCAACGACCCCGAGCGGGCCCTGCAGATGTACGGCGCCCAGCAGTTCGGCCACAAGGTCGATCCCGGGATGTACTGATGGCCCTGACTCGGGAGCAGGCCCGCCGCACCACCACGGTCAAGACCGAGGCGGCCGGCGAGATCACCCTCGCCTACTACGAGGCAGGCCCCCTCGACAGGGGCGGTGATCGAGGAGGTCGCGCTAGCGACCGTCACGAGATCCCGCTGGTGATGCTGCACGGCGGTGGCCCCGGCGCGTCGTCGTGGTCCAACTTCGGCTCCGCGCTGGAGGGGTTCGCGGCGTCGTACCGGACCATCCTGGTGGACCAGCCGGGCTTCGGCGCCTCGGACAAGCCGCCGGTCGTGGGCAACTACTACCGGTTCTCCGCGGACGCCGTCGTGGCGCTGCTCGACGAGCTCGGCATCGAGAAGGTGCACCTGCTCGGCAACAGCCTCGGCGGCGGTACGGCGATGCGGCTCGCGCTGTCCTACCCCGACCGGGTCGGCCGGCTCGTGCTGATGGGTCCCGGCGGGCTCTCGCTCAACGTCTTCCACGCCGACCCCACCGAGGGGGTCCAGCGACTGATGGACTTCGGGGCGAACCCGTCCAAGGAGGCGCTGCGCGCCTTCATCTCGACGATGGTCGTCGACCAGGACCTGGTCACCGACGAGCTGGTCGAGGAGCGGTACGCCGACGCGACGGCCCCAGGTGCCCGCGAGGCGATGGCGTCGATGGGCTGGTCCTTCTACAACCCCGAGACGGCCGAGGACGGGATGCTCTGGCGCGAGGCCCATCGGCTGCGGCACCAGACGCTGCTGACCTGGGGCCGTGAGGACCGGGTGAACCCGCTCGACGGTGCCATGGTCGCGCTCAAGCTGATCCCGAAGGCCCAGCTGCACGTGTTCCCGCGGTGCGGCCACTGGGCCCAGATCGAGGCCGCCGACGAGTTCCGCGAGATCGCTGTCGGGTTCCTGAGCCGGCACGTCGAGAAGAAGAGGGCGTGACCGAGATGTCGATCGATATCAAGTCCATGGGCTACGTCCGCGTGGCCAGCACCGACCTCGCTGCCTGGGAGACGTTCGCCGGCAAGGTCCTCGGCCTCGCTGCCGGCCGCGGCCCGAGCCCCGAGAACCAGTACTGGCGGATCGACCAGGTCTCCGCCCGCCTCGTCGTCTTCCCGTCCGACCGCGACGAGCTGTCGGCCACCGGGTGGGAGGTCGCCGACCACCAGGCGCTGCAGGAGGCGCGCGAGCACCTGCAGAAGGCCGGCGTGGACTTCGAGGAGGGCACCCGCGAGGAGCTCGACGAGCGCCGGGTCCAGGAGCTGGTCCGGTTCCGCGACCCCTGGGACAACGTGTTCGAGCTCTTCCACGGCATCACCTACGAGTCGCGGCCGGTCGTGACGCCGTACGCCGCGCGGTTCGTCACCGCCGACCAGGGCATGGGTCACATCGTGCTGCCCGTCCTCGACGACGTGGAGGCCCTCCGGTTCTACACGGAGGTGCTCGGCTTCCGGCTGCGCGACTCGATGAGCATGCCGGGGGAGTTCGTCGGCAAGGAGCCCGGCTCCAAGGTGTGGCTGCGGTTCCTCGGCGTGAACCCGCGGCACCACTCGCTCGCGTTCCTGCCGATGCCCAACCCGAGCAAGTGCGTCCACATCATGCTCGAGGTCGACGAGCTCGACCACGTGGGCCGCGCGCTGGAGCGGGTGCGCAAGCACAAGGCGCCGCTGTCCGCGACGCTCGGCCGCCACATGAACGACGAGATGATCTCGTTCTACGTGAAGTCACCGGCCGGCTTCGACGTGGAGTTCGGCACCGACGGACTTCGCGTCGACGACCATGCCTGGGTGGCCCGGGAGTCGACCGCGGTCTCGTACTGGGGGCACGACTTCGGCGGCGGCAGCTGAGGTCAGTACGGTGGCCAGCATGCCCGCCCACCAGGTCCCCGAGGAGCCGCTCCCCGAGGGGATGAGCCCCGACGCGCGGGAGACCTGGCCGAGCCCGACCCTCATCGACTCCTGGCTCGGCGACGCCGAGATCGACTTCGAGTTCCGTCCGGGCGAGGACGTCGCGGTCCACGACGACCCCGAGGCCCGCGCCGCCGCACGGAGGTTCCGCGACGTCATGGGGGCGTTCGCGTCGGGGATCACCGTCGTGACGACGATGAGCGGCGGGCAGCCCGTGGGCATGACCTGCCAGTCGTTCTCGAGCGTCTCGCTCGACCCGCCGCTGGTGCTTTTCGTGCCCGCGAAGACCTCGCGGGCCTGGCCGCTCATCCAGCGGGCCGGGCGGTTCGCCGTCAACGTGCTCGCCGCCGACCAGGAGCACATCTCGACCCAGATGGCCAGCAAGGGCAGCGACAAGTTCGCGGGCGTCGGGTGGCACCCCAGCGAGGTGACCGGGTCCCCGGTCATCGAGGGCACCCTCGCCCACCTCGACTGCACGATCCACGCGGTCCACGAGGGCGGGGACCACTTCGTCGTCATCGGACGGGTCCAGCACCTCCAGACCGGGCCGGGCGACGGCACCGCCGACCGGTTGGGCGAGCCGCTGCTCTACTTCCGCGGCCGCTACCGCACCACCGACGACTGAGCGCGGCCCGTCACCTCTCGTGGGTGAGACACGTTGCTACGGGTGACGTCGCGGCGTTCCGCGCGCGGCGGGCTCTGACACAGGGGGGATGGTGACCGCGTGCGCCGACCTGGCGTCGTACTCGTGACCGGCCTGTTGGCGCTGGCGGGGACCTTCGCTGCGACCGGCGCCGCCGATGTCGCCCACGCCGCGACCCGGCACGGGCACCGGACCAGCATCCTGCGGAGCCCTGCGCCCGTGACCGCCGACCGGGCGCGAGCCGTCCGCGACTACTGGACGCCGGCCCGGATGGCGGCGGCCACCCCGGTCGACGCGTTGCTGGGCCTCACGTCCACCCACGACCGCGGGCGCGCTCCGGCCCGGCAACGACGCGTGCACGTGCCCTCCTCGGTGGGCCGGCTGTTCTTCACCACCAGCGCCGGTGACGCCAGCTGCACCGCCTCCGCCATCCGCACCCGCAAGCGCAACCAGGTCATCACGGCCGGCCACTGCGTGAACACCGGCCCGGACGGCGGCGGGTTGCTCGGCCAGCCGGAGTGGTTCAGCAACTGGGTGTTCGTGCCGCGCTACCACGACGGGCAGCGACCGTTCGGGAAGTGGGTGGCCACCGACGCCTTCGCCTTCGGGGGCTGGGTCAACCACGGTCGCTACTCGCGCGACCAGGCCGTCATCAAGTTCCAGCGCCGCCACGGCCGCAAGCTCACCCGGGTCGTCGGCGCGAACCTGGTGCGCACCGGCCTGCACCAGCGGCAGCGCGGGGTCCGGATCTGGGGCTGGCCGGCGGAGTTCCAGTACGACGGCGAGCGCGCCGTGCACTGCGACGGCCGCACCACGCGGCGGGGGCTCAGCAAGGACGCCAAGATGCGCTGCCCGATGAACGGCGGCGCCAGCGGCGGGCCGTGGCTCCTGCGCAAGGACCGCCACGCGGACTGGGGTCTGATCTTCGCGGTCACGTCGCGCCGGACCGTGCACCACCGGCCGAAGCTGCTGCTCGCCGTACCGCTGCCCGACGCGCTCAAGGACCTGCTCCGCCACGTCAACCGGTAGCGTCCGGGGCCATGCGCAGCCTGGACCCGACCGAGGACCTCGCGATCACGCTGGTCCGGCGCTTCCTGGTCCTCTGCGAGCACCCGCGCAGCCGGGACCGGATGTTGCGCGTGGTCTCCCGGTCCATGCAGCCGGGAGCGGACGCCCCGCGGGTCTACCGCTGGCTGAACCGGGCGATGCTGACGCCGCGCATGCAACGGGGCGGCCGCACCATGTCGGCGATGAAGTGGGAGCTCGTCGCCTCGCAGCTGTTCGCCGTCGCGACGATGCGCTACCTGCTCGAGCTGGAGCCGATCGCGTCCGCTGCCCGGGACGACGTGGTGACGATGGCGGCACCGGGCGTCCTGGCGGTCCTCCAGGGCACCGACGTGTTCAGTGCGCTGGTCGTCGACGAGGACGAGGACCTCTCCGACCTCGGTGACACCGACGACCTGGCCGAGGTCGAGGAGCCGCGGGTCAGAGGGCGACGGCTGCCCGGTGTCGGTGCGGTGGCCCGGCGAGCTGCGCGAGTGCGTGCGCGCGCTTGAGGACGAGGTGCGCGTCGTGCTCCCAGGTGATCGCGATGCCGCCGTGCAGCTGGACGCACTCCCCGGCCAGGTGCGCCGCCGCTGACAGCGCGGTCGCAGCGGCAGCGTGCGCGAGCTGCTCGGCGTCCTCCGTGCGCCGGCTGACGGCGTACGACGCCGCCCAGCTCGCCGAGCGGGCCAGCTCGAGCTGCACGAGCATCTCGGCCATCCGGTGCTTCAGCGCCTGGAAGGACCCGATCGGGCGCCCGAACTGCACGCGCTCCTTGCTGTAGTCGACCGTCATCCGCAGGGCCCGGTCGCAGAGCCCGACGGCGAGCGCGGCACAGGCCGCCTCGCTGGTGCTCCGCGCGGCCGCGGCGGCGGCCGCGCCGTCGCCGACCACGGCGGTCGTCGCCGAGGCGAGATCCACCTCGGCGAGCCGGATGGTCTGGTCCATCGACCCGACCGCCCGCACCTCCGCCGTCCCCGGCTCGACCTCCACCAGGTCCCCGTCGACCACCGCCAGCAGGATCGAGGCCGCGCCGTCCAACGTCGACCCGTCGCCAACGTCGCATCGGTTCGGCACGAGGGTGGCGATCTCGCCGGCGGCGATGCGGGGGAGGAGGCGCTCCTTGCCGTCGTCGGTGCCGCCGGCGAGCAGCGCCGCGGTCGCGACGGTGGTGGCCAGCAGCGGCGACGGGGCGAGCGAGCGACCGAGCTCCTCGAGCACGATCGCCGTCTCGAAGAACGACGCGCCCACGCCGTCGTGGTCCTCGGGCACCATCAGCGCAGCGACGCCGATCTGCTCGCACAGCGTCGCCCACAGCGACTCGTCGAACCCCGTGTCGCTCGTCATGGCCGCGCGGACGGCGGCGGAGTCGGCGCGCTTGTCGAGCAGGGACCGCACCGTCGAGGCCAGCTCCGCCTGCTCACGGCTGAACGCGAACTCCATCAGCCCGCCCGCTCGGCGAGGAGGGCGTCGAGGATCCGACGGCGGTGGAAGGCCGCGGTGCCGTGGGCCGACTGCAGCTCCCGGATCGTCGTCAGCCAGGTGCTGAGCTCGAGCTCGAGCGTGTAGCCGATGGCGCCGTGCACCTGCAGGCCGGTGCGGGAGGCGAGGTAGGCCGCGTCGCCCGCGCCGACCTTCGCGGCCGACACGCTTCTCGGGGTCATGTCGAGGGCGGCGCCGTGGACGAGCGGGCGCGCGAAGTCGAGGGCGATCCGCACGTCGGCGAGCCGGTGCTTGATCGCCTGGTAGGAGCCGATCTCGCGACCGAACTGCCGGCGCTGCTTGGCGTAGGCGACGGTGTCGGCGAGGACCCGCTCGCCGGCGCCGAGGAGGTAGGCCGCGGTGGCCAGCGTCGCCAGCTCGGCGTCGTCCCGCACACCGGCTGTCGAAGCGACGGCGTCCCGCACCGCGTGCTTGCCGAGCACCTCGAACGCGACGACGACCTCGACCGCAGAAGCCTCGGCCGCGAGGTCGTTGATGCCCAGCTCCTCGAGGCGCTGCCACAGGTCGGGCGCGGCGCGGTTGCCGGCGACCAGCTTGTCGAGGGCGTCGCGCAGCGCGACCTGCTCGTCGTCGAGGGCGAACCTCATCGCGCCACTCCCTTGGGCTCGCGCGGGAGGCCGAGCAGGCGTTCGGCCACGATGTTGCGCTGGATCTCGTTGGTGCCCGCGTAGATGGGACCCGACAGGGCGAAGATGTAGCCGTCCAGCCAGCGCGAGTCCTCCGTGGCCCGCTCGCCGAGCAGGCCGAGCGCGGTCTCGTGGAGCGCGACGTCCAGCTCGGACCACCACACCTTGTTCACCGAGCCGGCCGGACCGATGTCGCCGCCGTCGGCGAGGGTCGTGACCGTGCCCCAGGTGTAGAGGCGGTAGGCCTCCGCGCGGATCCAGGCGTCGACCACGCCGCCGGTCGCCGCGTCGCGGTCCGGGCCGTCGGGCGTGGCGGCGTACAGGTCGACCAACCGGTCGGCGGCCGCGCAGAACCGACCGGGGGAGCGCAGGGACAGCCCGCGCTCGTTGCCGGCGGTGCTCATCGCCACCCGCCAGCCGTCGCCCGGCTCGCCGAGGACGTCCGCGTCGGGCACGAACACGTCATCGAAGAACACCTCGGCGAACCCGGCCTCGCCGTCCAGCTGGGCGATCGGCCGGACCGTGACGCCCTCGGCGTCCAGCGGGAACAGGAAGTAGGTGAGTCCGGCGTGCTTCTGCGCCTCGGGGTCGCTGCGGAACAGGCCGAAGCCCCAGTCGGCCAGCGCCGCCCGCGAGCACCAGATCTTCTGGCCGTTGAGGACCCAGCCGCCGCGGCCGTCGTCACGCCGGGCGGTCGACTTCAGCGAGGCCAGGTCCGACCCGGCCTCCGGCTCCGACCAGCACTGGGCCCAGATCCGCTCGCCGGTGCCCATCGTCGGCAGGAACCGGTCCTGCTGGTCCTTGGTGCCGTGCTCGAAGACGATCGGCGCGAGCAGGAAGATGCCGTTCTGGGAGACCCGGCCGGGCGCGCCGGCGCGGTAGTACTCCTCCTCGAAGATCACCCACTCGACGAGGGAGGCTCCGCGGCCGCCGTACTCCTCCGGCCAGGACACGACCGACCACCGGTCCGCGGCCAGCCGCGCCTCCCACTCCTGGTGCAGCGCCCAGCCCTCGGGCGTGTCCATCGACGGCAGCGGCTCGGCAGGCACGTTGGCGGCCAGCCACGCGCGGGCCTCGTCGCGGAAGGCGAGCTCGCTCGCGCTGAGGTCGAGATTCAATTCTTCTCCTCGGTCCCTGAGGTGCGAGCTTGCGAGCCTCGAAGGGCCTGCTTCAACACCTTGCCGGACAGGTTGCGGGGGAGGACGTCGACCGTCTCGACGTAGCGCGGCACCTTGAAGTTGGCGAGCCGCTCCTTGGCGAACGCGATCACCTCGTCGCGGGCCGCGGTACCGACGACGAACGCCTTGCCGACCTCGCCCATCCGCTCGTCGGGCACTCCGACCACCGCGACGTCCTGGACGCCGTCGAGCCGCAGCAGCGTCTGCTCGACCTCGGCCGGATAGACGTTGAAGCCGCCGGAGATGTACATGTCCTTGAGCCGGTCGGTGATCCTGAGATTGCCGAGCTCGTCCATCTCTCCGACGTCGCCGGTGTGCAGCCAGCCGTCGGCGTCGATCGCCTCGGCGGTGGCGGCGGGGTCGTCGAGGTAGCCGAGCATCACGTAGTCGCCGCGGACGAGCAGCTCGCCGTTCGCCGCGATCCGGGTCTCCATGCCCGGGATGGCGCGGCCGTTGGTCGTCGCGACGGTCTCGGCGGAGTCGTCCTCGCGGCACATCGTGACGACCACCGCCTCGGTCATCCCGAACGCGGTGACGACGTGGTCGATCCCGAGGCCCTCGGGGGCTTCCGCGCGCATCCGCTCGATGAGGACGACCGGTACGACGGCCGCGCC
Source organism: Nocardioides panacisoli (assembly GCF_039537325.1). GTDB lineage: Bacteria > Actinomycetota > Actinomycetes > Propionibacteriales > Nocardioidaceae > Nocardioides > Nocardioides panacisoli. Next base: position 23,187 of record NZ_BAABAH010000020.1, on the reverse strand, counting down.
GGTGACGGCGAGCCGGAGGCTGGACAGGTCGCGATCCTCCCGGCCGGGGGCGGAGAGCAGCGACTGGTAGATCGTCGGTGCGCCGGGCAGCAGCGTGATCCGCTCGGTCTCGATGATCCGCATCGTCTCGTCGAGGTCGAAGGTCGCGACGGGGTAGAGGGTCGCCCCGGTGAGCAGGCCGACGAGGATCCCGATCTTGTAGCCGAACGAGTGGAAGAAGGGGTTGATCACCAGGTAGCGGTCGTCGGCGGTGACGCCGCCGAGCTCGGCCCACGCCCGGGCGACGCCGATGCTCTGCCGGTGGGCGCTCATCGCGCCCTTCGGGCGCCCGGTGGTCCCGGAGGTGAACAGGATGTCCGCCACGTCGTCGGGCGCGACGGCGTCGGCGCGCGACTCCACCTCCTCGCTGCTCGCCTCCCGGACCTGGCGCTCCTCCCCGCGATGGTCCAGTGAGAGGTCGGCGAGGCTGCCGAGCACCCTGGTCGAGGAGAGCTCGCTGGCCGCCCGCAGCTCGGCGAGCTGGCTGCGACCCAGGAAGCCGTCGGCCACGAGCACCGTCGTGGCCGCGGTCCGGTCGACCAGGTCGGCGACCTCGTGGCCGGTGTAGCGGGAGTTCGCGGGGACCAGGACGCCGCCCGCGTAGGTCGTCGCGAGCGCCGCGACCACCCACTCGATGCTGTTGGGACCCCAGACCACGACCCGCTCGCCGGCGGCCAGGCCGTGCCCGACATAGCGCCGCGCGAGGTCCCGGACGGCCTCCAGCAGCTCGGCGTAGGTCAGGGTGCGGTCGCCCGCGACGTAGGCCGGCCGGTCGCCGTACCTCTCCGCCGCGGCGCGGAGGAGTGCGGGAATTGTGTCCACGACGACACCCTACCAAGCATTTGCTTGGGTACTGGCGCGGATCGGTCAGACCGCGACGGTCGGGGCCGGCGCGCGCTCCCGGGCCGTGGCCATCACCAGCGCGGTCACGCCCGCGAGCAGGGAGCAGCCGGCGATGAACAGCCACGCCGCCCGGCCCGCCCCGGTGTCGACGGCGCCGTCACCGAGGATGGCGACGAGGACGCTCACGCCGAGGGCGATGCCGACCTGCCGGGCCATGCTCACGATCCCGCTCCCGGTGGCCCCGTGCTCGGGCGGGAGCGTGGCGGTCGCCGCCGCGACCAGGTTCGGGAACGCGAGGCCGACGCCGATGCCGCCGACGACCCACGCCGGCAGGAAGGCCGACCAGTAGGCCGGTTGGACGCTCAGCGCGCTCATCTGGGCGATGGCGCCGGCCGCGAACAGCGCGCTTCCCATTGCGATCAGGCGGGAGGGAGCCACGCGGGGCAGGTGGCGGGCGACGAGGATCGCCGTCGGTGGTACGGCGAGCGGTCCGAGCGCGATCGCGAGCCCGGTCTGGAGCGCGGAGAAGCCCCAGACCTGCTGCATCCACAAGATGCCGAGCAGCAGCGAGGCGCCGAACCCGGTGTTGAAGACGAGGGTCGTGACGTTGGCCCAGGCGAAGGAGCGGACGCGGAGCAGGGCGGGCTCGATCAGGGGGGAGGGGTGCCGCGCCGACTGGAGGGCGAAGCCGGCGAGACCGACCGCGGCGGCCACGAACGCACCGATCGTCCCGACCGACCGCCAGCCCCACTCGTCGGCCTGCACCAGCCCCAGCACCAGCGCACCGATCGCGGCAGCCAGCACGGCCGCTCCGGCCAGGTCCGGGCGCGGAGCCCCCTCGTTGTGCCGGACGTCCGGGACCACGCGCACCGCCACGATCGCCAGCAGTGAGCCGACCGGCACATTGATCCAGAACGCCCAGTGCCAGGAGAGCTGGACGAGCCCCCCGCCGGCGGCGGGACCCAGGGCGGCTGCGATCGCACCGGTGAGCGCCCAGAGCCGGGCGCCGGCGGCTCGGCGCTCCGGCGGGAGCGCGGCCAGCAGCAGGCCGAGGCTGGTCGGCGTCATCGCCGCGGCGCCGACGGCTTGCACGATCCGCGCGGCGACGAGGAACCCGACCCCCGGCGCCAGCCCGCACGCCAGGCTGGCCAGCGTGAAGACCACCAGTCCAGCCACGAAACCCGGCTTGCGTCCGTAGCGGTCGGTGAGCCGGCCCAGGGGCACGAGCAGCGCCGCGTAGACGACGGCGTAGGCGCTGAGGACCCAGCTGAGGCTCCCCAGGTCGGGCACGCCCGACGGCCCGGCGAAGTCGCGGCCGATCTGGTCGAAGGCCACGTTGACGATGAACAGGTCGAGCCCGGCCATGAAGGTGGCTCCGGTCAGGACGACGGTCAGCAGACCGGCGCGCTGGCTTGCGTTAGACATAGTCAGCACCCTAGATGCTGACTATGGATCACACAACCCAGGTGGTAGTCTGCAGCCATGGTGGTGCAGCTCGGCGGACGGTTGGCAACGCGCGGGGACGCGCCCCTCGGCGACCGGTGCCCGATCGACCGGACGCTGCAGGCGGTGGGGAACCGCACCGCGCTCCTCCTGGTGCGCGAGGTGCTCTACGGCGCAACCCGCTTCGAGAGCCTCGTCAAGCGGGTCGGCGTGACCGATGCCGTGGCGTCCCAGCGCCTCAAGGAGCTCGTCGCCGCGGGCGTCCTCGCCAAGCAGCCCTACCGCGAGCCCGGTCAGCGGACGCGTCACGAGTACGTCCTGACGCCTGCGGGGCACGAGCTCGCCCCGGTCCTCCTGACCCTGCTCGAGTGGGGGGTGCGTCACCGCCCCGACGGCCGTGGCCGGCTCGGCGTGACCCACGCCGGCTGCGGCGCCGAGGTGCACGTCGCGCTCCGGTGCGCGGCCGGTCACGACGTGCCCGAGGAGCAGCTGCTCGTCACCGGTGACGCCGCGGTCTAGTGCCCTACCAAGCATTTGCTTGGTAGGGTGCCGCCTGTGGACCTGACCGAGAGCAACGAGGACCGCGCGTTCCGCGCGGAGATCCGCGAGTGGCTCGGCGACCACCTGGCCGGCGAGTGGGCCGAGCTGAAGGGTCTCGGGGGCCCGGGCCGGGAGCACGAGGCGCACGACGAGCGGCTGGCCTGGAACCGGCACCTCGCCGCACACGGCTGGACCTGCGTCGGCTGGCCGGAGGAGCACGGCGGCCGCGGTCTCTCGCTGTGGCAGCAGGTGATCTTCCACGAGGAGTACGCCCGCTCCGACGCGCCCGCCGACGTCAACCACCTCGGCGAGACACTGCTCGGCCCCACCGTGATGGCCTTCGGCACCGAGGAGCAGAAGAAGCGCTTCCTCCCGCCGATCGTCGCGGTCGAGGAGCTCTGGGCGCAGGGGTACTCCGAGCCGGACGCCGGATCCGACCTGGCCAACGTGCAGACCCGGGCCCGCCTCGACGGGGACGAGTGGGTGATCGACGGCCAGAAGGTGTGGACCTCGATGGCGCACGTCTCCGACTGGTGCTTCGTGGTCGCCCGCACCGAACCGGGGTCGACCCGGCACCACGGACTCTCCTTCGTGCTGGTGCCGCTCCGGCAGGAGGGCGTCGAGATCCGGCCGATCGAGCAGCTGACGAGCGGCTCGGAGTTCAACGAGGTGTTCTTCAGCGGCGCGCGCGCGGCGGCCGACCTGGTCGTCGGCGAGCCCGGCAAGGGCTGGGCCGTCGCCATGGGGCTGCTCGGGTTCGAGCGCGGGGTCTCGACCCTGGGCCAGACGGTCGGCTTCGCGCGCGAGCTCGACGCCGTCGTCGCCCGGGCACGGGGCAACGGCTCGATCGACGACCCGATCGTGCGGGACCGGCTGGCCGACCTCAAGGTCGAGCTGAGCGCGATCCGGTCGTTCGCGCTGCGGGCGCTGGCCCAGGTCGAGGGCGGTCAGGACTCGGCTGCGGGAGGGGGCGCCGGCTCGATCTTCAAGCTGGCGTGGGCCCGCTGGCACCGCCGACTGGGCGAGGTGGCGATGGACGTGGCCGGCGCCGAGGGCCTGCTCGCCGGCCCGGGCTACACGCTCGACGAGCACCAGCGGCTCTTCCTCTTCTCGCGCGCCGACACCATCTACGGCGGCAGCGACGAGATCCAGCTCAACATCCTGGCCGAGCGGGTGCTTGGCCTCCCGAAGGAGCCACGCGGATGACAGCCACGCGACCCGAGCAGCCGATGCCCGGCTACGTGCCCGGACACGACCTCCTGGCCGGCAAGGTGGTGGTCGTGACCGCTGCTGCCGGCGCCGGGATCGGCGCGGCGGTGGTGCGCCGCGCGCTCGAGGAGGGCGCGAAGGCCGTCGTCTTCAGCGACACCCACGAGCGACGCCTCGCCGAGGCCGAGAAGACGCTCGCCGAGGAGTTCGGCGGGGACCGGGTGCGGAGCCTGGTCTGCGACGTGACCGACGAGGCGCAGGTCGCAGCGCTGCTGGACGCGGCCGACGGTCTCGGCGGCGTCGACGTGATGGTCAACAACGCCGGCCTCGGCGGCACCGCGAACATCCTGGAGATGGCCGACGAGGAGTGGGCCAAGGTCCTCGACATCACCCTGACCGGCACCTTCCGCTGCGTCCGCGCCGCGGGCCGGCGGATGACCGAGTCCGGCACCAGGGGAGTGATCGTCAACAACGCCTCGGTCATCGGGTGGCGGGCCCAGGAGGGCCAGGCGCACTACGCCGCGGCGAAGGCCGGTGTCATGGCGCTGACCCGTTGCGCCGCACTCGACCTGGCTCCGCACGGGATCCGGGTGAACGCCGTGGCGCCCAGCCTGGCGATGCACCCGTTCCTGGAGAAGGTCACCTCGGCGGAGCTGCTGGCCGAGCTCAAGCAGCGCGAGGCGTTCGGCCGTGCGGCCGCGCCCTGGGAGGTCGCCAACACGATGGTGTTCCTGGCGAGCGGCTACGCGTCGTACCTGACCGGTGAGGTGATCAGTGTCAGCAGCCAGCACGCCTAGGGCCTCGACCGGCTCGGCGACCGGCCGGCGCGAGCAGCTGCTCGCGATCGCCGCCCAGCTGTTCGCCGAGAAGGGCTTCAGGAACACGACGGTCCGCGACATCGCGGACGCCGCCGGGATCCTGTCGGGCAGCCTCTACCACCACTTCGACTCCAAGGAGTCGATGGTCGACGAGCTGCTCGACACCTTCCAGAGGGAGCTGTTCGCGGAGTACGACGCGACCGCGGCCAGCGACCTGACGCCGCTCGCCAAGCTGGAGTCGATGATCCGCAGCTCGTTCCGCGCGATCGACGAGCACCACAGCGAGGTCGCGATCTTCCAGAACGACTCGACCTACCTCGCGACGTTCGACCGGTTCGCCTACCTCCCCGAGCGCAACGAGCGCTTCGAGAAGCTCTGGCGCGGCCTCCTCCAGGAGGCCGTCGCCTCCGGCGAGCTCCGGGACGACCTCGACGTCGACCTCGTCTACCGCTTCCTCCGCGACACCGTCTGGGTCGCGGTCACCTGGTACCGCCCCGGCGGTGCCCTGTCGGCGGCACAGGTCGCCGACCAGTACCTCTCGATCCTGCTGAAGGGAATCTCCCGTGGTTGAGGCCTACATCGTCGACGCCGTCCGCACCCCCGTCGGGAAGCGCGGGGGAGCCCTCGCGCAGGTGCACTCCGCGGACCTGGCCGCGCACACGATCTCCGCGCTCGTCGACCGCACCGGGATCGACCCGGGCGCGGTCGACGACGTGATCCTCGGTTGCTGCGACACGATCGGCTCGCAGGCCGGCGACATCGCGCGCACCGCCTGGCTCGTTGCCGGCCTGCCGGACCACGTGCCGGGCGTCACGATCGACCGTCAGTGCGGCTCCTCGCAGCAGGCCGTGCACTTCGCCGCGCAGGGCGTGATGTCGGGCACCCAGGACCTCGTCGTGGCGGGCGGCGTGCAGAACATGAGCGCGATCCCGATCTCCGCCGCGATGATCGTCGCCCAGCAGTACGGGTTCAACGGCCCCTACGCCGAGTCGCCCGGGTGGCTGAAGCGGTACGGCGACCAGGAGGTCAGCCAGTTCCGGTCCGCGGAGATGATCGCCGAGCGCTGGGAGCTGTCCCGCGAGGAGATGGAGCGGTTCGCGCTCGCCTCGCACGAGCGGGCCAGGACCGCGATCGCGGAGGGCCGGTTCGACCGCGAGATCGTCCCCGTGCAGCTGCCGGACGGCACCGCCTTCGCCACCGACCAGTGCCCGCGCGACACCTCGCTGGAGAAGATGGCCGGGCTCGAGCCGCTCGCGCCCGGTGGCCGGATCACCGCCGGCGTCTCGTCGCAGATCTGCGACGCCTCCACTGCGATCCTCGTGGCGTCCGAGCGAGCCGTCGCCGACCACGGCCTCACGCCGCGGGCACGCATCCACCACCTGTCGGTGCGTGGCGACGACCCGGTGTGGATGCTCACCGGCCCGATCGGCGCGACCCAGCACGCGCTCGAGCGCGCGGGCATGACCGTCGACGACATCGACCTCTTCGAGTGCAACGAGGCGTTCGCGTCGGTGGTGCTCGCGTGGATGCGCGAGACCGGCGCGCCCCACGAGAAGGTCAACGTCAACGGCGGCGGCATCTCGCTCGGCCACCCGATCGGCGCCACCGGTGCGCGGCTGATGACCACGCTGCTCAACGAGCTCGAGCGCACCGGCGGGCGTTACGGCCTGCAGACGATGTGCGAGGGCGGCGGCCAGGCCAACGTCACGATCATCGAACGGCTCTGAAGCTCAGGCCAGGACGACCCACCAGATGCCCGCGACGAGCGGGACCAGCCCGGTCAGCAACCAGGTCGAGAGCAACGCCTTGCTGTTGAGCCCGCGCACCGCGGCGACGCCGCTCACCCAGAACAGCGCGCCGACCACGATCAGCACCACCTGGGCGTCGACCCGGTCGCCCGCGATCTCGGTCTTCGCCGCGAGGATGAAGCCGACGGTGAGGTGGAAGATCGTGGTCAGGATCAGGGCCGAGATCACTCGGCGCTGGACCCGGGCGAGCCGCTCGAGCGCCTCCGGATCGGGCGCCTTGCGCGGTGCGTCGGGGTCCAGCAGGTGCCGGCGCCGGGGCGCTGAGGTCGGCTGCTGGCTCATGCCCCCAGGGTACGTCGCCGGAAATCGGTGGCGCCGGGAGGACGCCGAAACCATGCTGGTGCGTCATGGAGATCACACCGTTCGGCCCCGACGACGCGGCCGCGATCAAGGAGTGGGTGGAGCTGTCCAACGCGGTGACCGCGGCGGACGCGCCCTGGCTCCACGACGTGACGCCGCTGACCACCGAGGCGCGCTTCCGGCACGGCTGGGACGGTGAGCCCTCGGAGCCCTTCCTGGCCCGAGCCGACGGGGCCGTCGTGGGTGCCGGAACGATCTCGACGAGCGACTACGACAACCTGCACCTGGCCTGGTTCGACATCCTCGTGCATCCCGAGCACCGGCGCCGCGGGCACGGCAGCGCGATGCTCGCGCACCTGGAGGAGCGGGCGCGGTCGAGAGGCCGCACGAGTGCCGGGATGGCGGGGTGGGAGGCGAACGCCGTGACCGCGTTCGCCGGCGCGCACGGCTACGAGAAGAAGCACCAGGCGATCAACCGCCGCCAGTACCTCGCCGACGTCGACCACGAGCGGCTGGAGCAGCAGTACGCCGACGCGCTCGACCACGCCTCCGACTACGCCCTCGAGCGCGCCACCTTCCCTACCCCGGACGACGGTCTGGACGAGCTCGCGGAGATGGCGGCGTCCATCAACGACGCGCCGACCGACGACCTCGACATCGAGGACGAGGTGTTCAACGCCGAGCGGATGCGGGCCTACGAGGACGCGTGCCTGTTCCGGCGCGAGCGGGTCTACCGCGTGGTCGCCCGGCACCTGCCCACCGGCCGGCTCGGCGGCCAGACCGTGGTCACGGTGGAGTCGGAGCGGCCGGCCTACGGCCACCAGCACGACACCTCGGTCGTCCGCGCGCACCGGGGCCACCGGCTCGGGCTGCTGCTCAAGGCCGAGATGCTGCGCTGGCTGGCCGAGGCGGAGCCGCAGCTGGAGGAGGTCGACACCTTCAACGCGGAGTCGAACGACCACATGATCGGCGTGAACGAGCTGCTCGGCTACCGGGTGATGGGCCGGGAGCTGGCGTTCCAGCGCTCGATCTGACCGGCGCGGGCGGTCGTCAGCGGCGGTTCAGCAGCGCGCGGCGCTCGGCCTCGAAGGCGGCCCGGCGGATCCGGTCGCCGTACAGGGCGGGGTCGACGAACGCGACGGCGACGCCCAGGCCGCCACCGGGGAACACCGCGTGCCGCACGACCAGCGCGGTCTGGTCGAGGGTGTCGCCGTCGAGCTTGATCGTGGCGGTGACCGTCGTCCCCGGGGACGGCAGCGGCCCGCGGATGGTTGCGAGGACACCACCCTCGCTGAGGTCGACCGCTGTGCAGTCGAGCCGCCGCTCGACGGGCTCGCCGTCGCGCTCGTCGGTCCAGCTCAGCTGTACCGGCGTGTGCATCCGCGCCCTGAAGAAGGCGCGGCGCTGGGTGCGGATCGCCCGTCCGATGGCGTGCGCCAGCCAGACCGGGCCGTACTCCCGGCGGCCGGTCCGCAGCGCGACCGGGCACTCGACCCGGCCGAGCAGCCCGGTCCACACCATCGCCACCGGCCGGGCCGTCAGGCCGTCCGTGCCGAGCTGGCGCGAGAGCACGACTGTCGCCGCGTCGAGACCGGACTGCTCCAGGTCGAGCACCTTGGTCTCCGTCTCGACGCCGCCCGCGGTGTCCGTGGGCTGGGCGACGAGGGTGACGGTCTGCAGCACCTCGGGCAGCGGCTCGGGCGCGCGACGGGTGGCAGACATACCTCTAAGGTCGGCCGCCCGGACGCCGACCTGAGGGCGGCGGGTCGGACCGGAATCCTTCCCGGATCATCAGGTGTTTGCATTGCGATTTTCTGAGGCGCGCGGCCGTTGACGCAGCCTTCGCGGCGGCGCGACAGTTCGCGAGGTTCGTGTCTCGGGGCAGCACCCCCGCCGCGTGGCAGGGCCACCTCTCATCGGGGGCTCAACCACGAGCCCGGACTCAAGGAGTGTCAGTGAAACGACAAGTCGCAGCGGGTTTGGCAGCAGCCGTCGTGTCAGCCTGCGCGTTCGCCTCGGTGCCCGTCGCCGAGGCATCAGCCCCGCACAACGCCTCGCCCGTCAAGCCCGCCAGTCGCCACGCCCACCCGCAGCGCGAGGCGGCGGACACCGCCCGCAAGCTGGTGGCGTCGCCGCCCGCAGCGCTGCGTGCCTCGGCCCACGACAGGTTCCAGGCGCACGCCGTGGTCTCCTCCCACGGCCTGCAGTACGTGCCCTACGACCGGACCTACCGCGGCCTCCCCGTCGTCGGCGGCGACTTCGTCGTCGTCACGGACGGCGCGGGCCGGCTGCTGGACACGAGCGTCGCGCAGAAGAAGGCCGTCTCCTTGGCGTCGGTGACCCCGACCGTCTCGCGCGACTCGGCTCGTCGGACCGCGCTGCGCGAGGTCAGCGACGGCCGCTACGACGGCGCCTCCCGGCTCGTGGTCCTGCAGCGAGCGAGCTCGGCGCTGGCCTGGGAGACCACGGTCGTCGGGCGACGCGCCGGCGGGCCCTCCCGGCTCAGCGTGTACGTCGACGCACGCTCCGGACGGGTCCTCGACACGATCGAGCACGTCATGGAGGGGACCGGCAACGGTGGTTGGGAAGGCACCGTCAGCATCCCCACGTCCGGGTCCGGGACGTCGTACTCGATGACGAACTCCAACGCACCGACGATGAAGTGCCAGAACGCCACCGGCAACGTGACCTTCACCGGCACCGACGACTCGTGGGGCAACGGCGACCCGACCAACCGGGAGACCGGCTGCGTCGACGCGTTCTACTCGGCCGAGAAGGAGCGCCAGATGCTGTCGGCGTGGCTCGGCCGCAACGGCATGGACGGCTCCGGCGGCTGGGTCCCGATCCGGGTCGGCCTCAACGACGTCAACGCCTACTACGACGGCACCCAGGTGCAGGTCGGCCACACGCAGACCGGTGGCAAGTGGATCGGCTCGGTCGACGTCGTCGCCCACGAGTTCGGTCACGGCGTGGACGACCACACCCCGGGTGGCATCTCGGGCAACGGAACCCAGGAGTTCGTGGCCGACACCTTCGGCGCGGCGACCGAGTGGTACGCCAACAACCCGGCCGACACCCCCGACTTCACCGTCGGCGAGGAGGTCAACCTGGTCGGCAACGGTCCGATCCGCTACATGTACAACCCCTCGCTGGCCGGTGACGACAACTGCTACTCGTCGTCGACGCCCAACGCCGAGGTGCACGCCGCCGCCGGCCCGGGCAACCACTGGTTCTACCTGCTCGCGGAGGGCACCAACCCGTCCGACGGCCAGCCGACCAGCCCGACCTGCAACAGCACCAGCGTGAGCGGCATCGGCATCCAGAAGGCCATCACGATCATGTACAACGCGATGCTGATGAAGACCTCGTCGTCGTCCTACCTCAAGTACCGGACCTGGACGCTGACGGCGGCCAAGAACCTCTTCCCGGGCTCGTGCACCGAGTTCAACGCCGTGAAGGCGGCCTGGAACGCGGTCAGCGTCCCGGCCCAGGCGGGCGACCCGACCTGCTCGACCAGCGGTGGCAACACCGTCACCGTCACCAACCCGGGCAGCCGGTCCGGCACGGTCGGCACGGCCACGAGCCTGCAGGTCACGGCCTCGGACTCCGCGTCGGGCCAGACGCTGACCTACTCGGCCACCGGCCTGCCGGCGGGCCTGTCGATCAACGCCTCCTCCGGCCTGATCTCGGGCACCCCGACGACCGCGGGCACCTACTCCACGACCGTCACCGCGAAGGACACCACCGGCGCCTCGGGGTCGGCCACGTTCACGTGGACGATCTCCGGCTCGGGAGGCGGTGGCACCTGCTCGGGCCAGAAGCTGCTCAACCCCGGCTTCGAGTCCGGCGCGGCTTCGTGGAGCTCGACCGCCGGTGTGATCACGACCGACGCCGGTGAGCCGGCCCACGCGGGCAGCTACAAGGCGTGGCTGGACGGCTACGGCCAGACCCACACCGACAGCCTGAGCCAGTCGGTCACCATCCCGGCCGGGTGCACGGCGACCCTGTCGTTCTACCTGCACGTCGACACGTCGGAGACGACGAGCTCGACGGCGTACGACAAGCTCACCGTGAAGGCGGGCTCGACGACGCTGGCGACGTACTCGAACCTCAACAGCGCATCGGGCTTCGTGCTGAAGTCGTTCAACGTGTCCTCGCTGGCGGGCCAGACGGTCACGATCAGCTTCTCGGGAACGGAGGACATCTCGCTGCAGACCAGCTTCGTGGTCGACGACACGTCGCTGAACCTGGGCTGATCTCGGCGCGGGTGGGTGAGCGGGGCGACGGAGGTCCGCTCACCCATCCGTAACGGCGTCCGAGCGCTGGCGGACGGACTAGCCTGACCACGTGGGCGCGACGAGCCGGCTGGGCGCCAAGCAGGAGGTGCGGTTCTGCCGTGCCGACGACGGCGTGCGGCTGGCGTGGGCGCGGCACGGCTCCGGCCCGCCGCTGGTGATCGCAGCCTGCTGGCTCAGCCATCTCCAGCACGATTGGCAGAGCCCGGTCTGGCGCCACTTCCTCGACGACCTCGGACAGATCGCCACGGTCTACCGCTACGACGAGCGCGGGTTCGGCCTGTCGGACTGGGACGTCGACGACTTCTCCCTCGAGCGGCGGCTGCGCGACCTCGAGATCCTCGTCGACGCCGCCGGCCTCGACCGCTTCGTCATCATGGGGATGTCGGGACAGGCGCCCGTCGCGCTCGCCTATGCCGCGAGACACCCCGATCGGGTCACCCGGCTGATCGCCTACGGCGCCTCCGCCGGCGGAGCGCTGGGCGGCGACGACCCCGACGCCGACGTCGCGTTCGCCGCGATGATCAGGGCTGGCTGGGCGCGGCCGGACCACCTCTTCCGCCGGGTGTTCACGACCGCCTTCATTCCCGGCGCGACAGAGCAGCAGATGTGCTGGATGGACGAGCTGATGCGCACGTCCACCAGCACCGAGAACGCCCTGGCGAGCCGGGCGGCTCGCCGCGACACCGATGTCTCCGATCTGCTGGCGAAGATCACGGCGCCCGCGCTGGTGGTCGTCGCCCGAGACGACCACACCATGCGTCCGGGTGAGGGCGCGGAGATGGCCGCGGCGGTACCCGACTCCCGTCTGGTCGTGCTGGAGTCCGAGAACCACATCCTCCTCGCCGACGAGCCGGCGTGGCCCGTCTTCGTGGAGGAGGTCGGCGCCTTCCTCGACGAGGCGGTCGTCCGGCCACCGCTGACGAACCTGTCGGCGCGCGAGCGGGAGATCCTGGTCCTGGCGGCCGAGGGTCTCGACAACGCCAGGATCGCCGACCGGCTGACCCTGAGCGTGCGCACCGTGGAGCGACACCTGCAGAACGTCTACCTCAAGCTGGGCCTCTCCGGACGGACGGCGCGCGCCGCCGCGGTCGCCCGCGTCCTGGCCTGACCGACGCGTACGCGCCGGGGCGTCCGAAGTGCCCCGACTACGCGTCGACGCGGATGCGCGGGCCGCCTGCGGCTTCCTACCTTCGTCGTGTTCCCGCACCCCGACGAAGAGGAGCCACCATGTCCACGAAAGCAGTTGTCAGCCTTGCCACCGGCCTCGAGGACCCGGAGAAGGTCACCGTCGCCTATTTGGTCGCGCTGGGCGCTGCCGAGCACGGCCGCCCGACGCTGATGTTCCTCACCAAGGAGGCGGTCCGCCTCGCGGTGCCCGGCGTGGCGGTCGGCACGGCGTGCGAGGGCTGCCCGTCGTTGCCGGAGCTTCAGGAGCGCTTCGTCGCGGCGGGCGGCAGCTACCTCGTGTGCCCCCTGTGCTTCAACGCCAAGGCGCTGGACCCCGAGAACCTGGTGAAGGGTGCCGAGCTCGGCGGGACGGTGCCGATGTGGCAGTGGATCGGGGACGAAGGTGCGACCACCTTCTCCTACTGAGCGGCCAGGAGCGACGACGTGCGGTGCAGCTCCTCGGCGGCGCGCACCACGACGCGGTCGATGAGCTCCTCGCAGGTGGGCAGGTCGTCGATGACCCCGACGACCTGCCCACTCGCGAGCACCCCCGCGGTCGTGTCGCCCTCGACCAGACCCGCCTTGAGCATCGTCGGTGTGTTCGCGGCGAGCGCCATCTGGCCGAGCGTGCGGCCCTGCTGCTTGCGCATCTCGCGACCGTCCTTGAGCAGCTGCGGCCAGGTCATCCCGGAGTCCCGCTTGAACTCCAGGGTCCGGCGCAGCGTCGGCCCCATCCGTCGTACGGCGCTCGTCTCCTCGAGCTCCTGGACCAGGTCGGTCCGCAGCATCCGGTGCGGCATGCCGTCGACCTTGGTGGTGACCACCGTGTCGGTCAGGCCGCGCTCGAGGTAGAGCCGCTTGACGGCGTCGGGGACCGCCGAGTCGGAGGTCAGCAGGAAGCGGGTGCCCATGCCGATCCCCGCGGCTCCGTAGGACAGGGCGGCCGCGAGGCCGCGCCCGTCGAAGAAGCCGCCGGCCGCGACGACCGGAATGTCATGGCCGGCGTCCAACACAGCATCCAACACCGTCGGGAGCAGGAGCGTCGTCGGCACCGGGCCGGTGTGGCCGCCGCCCTCGCCGCCCTGGACCATCACCGCGTCGGCGCCCCAGCCGGCGACCTTCTTCGCGTGCTTCGCGGCGCCGATCGACGGCATGACCACGATGTCGTGCTCCTTGAGGCGCGCGATCAGCTCGGGCTTGGGAGCGAGCGCGAACGAGGCGACCTTGACGCCGTACTCGATGAGGAGGTCGCAGCGGGCCGGCGCGTCGCCGGCGTCGGCGCGGAGGTTCACGCCGAAGGGGGCGTCGGTGCGGCTCTTGACCTCGACGATCGCCTTCTCCAGCTCCGCGAAGGTCATCGTGGCCGAGGCCAGGATCCCGAGGCCGCCGGCGTTGGCCGTCGCCGAGACCAGCCGCGGACCGCTGACCCAGCCCATGCCCGTCTGGACGACCGGGTGGCGGACGCCGACGAGGTCGGTGAACGGCGTCCTGATCAGCTGCTCGATCACCGCGCGGCCCCTTCCGGCTCGGGCACTTCCTTGAACCGCAGGCCCTTGGGGTCGAGGACCTCCCGGATGATGACGAGCTCGGCGTAGGTGGGTTCGCGCGTCGTGGCGACGTCGTCCGGCACCTCGAGCGCGAACCCGGTCGCCTCGACTACGTCGTCGACGCTCACGCCGGGGTGCACGCTCAGCAGCCGGACGGTGTCGTCGGGCCCGCCGACGTCGAAGACGCCGAGGTTGCTGACGATCCGGTGGATGTCGTTGAAGCGGGCGGCTGCCGGACCGGCGGCCCGCGCGCGGGCCGGGCCCACGCCGGACACCACGTCGACCTCCTCGACGAAGACGCGCGGCGAGTGCTTCGGCACCCAGTAGGACGTCCGGTTGTTGACCGTGTTGCCGGGCGCGCCGCGCACGCCGAGCAGCTGCCGCTTGGGTTGCGCCCAGTCGCCGATCGCGGAGATGTTCTGGTTGCCGTGCCGGTCGACCTGGGTCGCGCCCATCATCACGTGCCGCTTGCCGTAGGCGACGACGTCGAAGACCCGGCGGAACGGGATCCAGCCCTCGACCACGTCCTTGCCGCCCAACGGCGGGGTGCCTCCGAGGAAGACGGACTCGCCGTCGCTGATCACCAGGTCGGGGTTGGACGTCAGCCGTGCGAGCCGTACGCCGAGGGTCGGGAGCAGGCCCATCGGGCTGGCGAAGATCTCGCCGTCGTCCTTGAACGCGTCCGCGATCGCCGCGGCGCACACGTCGGCGCGCGTGTAGTCGTCGCTCATGCCTGCTTCTCCTCCTGGAAGGCGCGGACCGCCGCCTGGTAGTACTCCTCGTCGCCGGCGAGGAAGCGGTCGTGGAAGGCCTGCCAGTCCTCGTCGGAGCCGGAGGCCGCGGCGGCGTACGCCCGCTGGAAGCGCTCGTCGCGCTCGTAGTCGGGGGTGCAGGTCGTGAAGTGCGCGCCGTGCGGCGTCTCCACCACGCCGTCGACCATCATCCGACTGATCAGCAGCCGCTGGACCGGCGAGTCGACGGTCAGCCCCGCGGTGTCGACCAACTGCTCGGTGCTGACGTAGGCGCGCTTCGCCGCCATGCAGAACAGGTCGTCGAAGTAGGGGTCCGGACCGAGGTAGGCGGCGTTGCCGTGCATGTCGGCGCGGTTCATGTGCACGAGCGCGACGTCCAGCTCGAGGGCCGGTACGGCGACCAGCTCCTCGCCGTCGGCGTAGGGACTGGTGACCGTCCGCAGCGCCGGGTTGTTGGTCAGCACGTCGGAGCCGAGGCCGGCCCGCACGGGCAGGAAGGGGAGCCGCTGCGCGGCAGCCCGCAGCCCGGTCTGGAACATCCCCTCGTCGAGCTCCATCAGCTCGGGGATCGACTTGGTCTGGCGGGCGCGCTGGAAGTTCGGCTCGAGGGGGACCGAGTCGAGGGACACGAACGCATAGACGAGCTTGCGGATCTTCCCTGCGCGCGACAGCAGCCCCACGTCGGCGCCGCCCCAGCTCACGATCGTCAGGTCGGTCAGGTCGGAGCGGTAGAGCGCGCGCACCAGGGCCATCGGCTTGCGTCGCGGCCCCCAGCCGCCGATGCCGATCGTCATGCCGCTCTCGAGGGTGCCGATGACGTCGTCGGCCGTCATCCGCTTGTCGCGCGGCCGGGTGGTCACTTGGCCCCCTTGCTGGTGCCCGCGAAGTCGTCGCGCAGCTCGTCGCTGACGCCCATCAGGTTGAGCTCGAAGGTGAAGCCCTGCTCGAACCGGTAGGACCGGTTCACGTCGACGGGGTCGATGCCGTTGAGCGCCTCCTTGGCCGCGCGGATCACCCGGCCGTCCTTGGCCGCGATCTCGCCGGCCACCTCCAGCGCGGCGTCGTCGAGCCGGTCGCGCGGCACGACCTCGAGCACCGAGCCGAACTGCACCAGGTCCTTGGCCGGGATCGTGCGGGCGGTGAAGTAGAGGGTGCGCATCATGTGCTGGGGCACCAGCCGGGCCATGTGCGTCGCGGCGCCGAGCGCGCCCTGGTTGACCTCCGGTACGCCGAAGTAGGCGTCGTCGCTCGCGACGACCACGTCGGCGTTGCCGACCAGGCCGACGCCGCCGCCGAGGCAGTGGCCGTTGACCGCCGCGACCACGGGGACCTTGCACTCGTAGACCGCCTTGAACGCCGCGTAGCACCCGCGGTTGGCACCGAGCAGGGCGTCGAACCCGGTCGTCTTCTGCATCTCCTTGATGTCGACGCCCGCGTTGAAGCCGCGCCCCTCCGCCCGGAGCACGACGACCTTGGTGGCCTGGTCCGCACCGGCCTCGTCGAGGGCGGCGGCGACGTCGTACCACCCCTGAACGGTGAGTGCGTTGACCGGGGGCGCGGCCATGGTCACGACCCGGATGCCGTCGTCGCGGAGCTCGCTGCTGATCATGGGCGCCAGCCTACCAAGCATTTGCTTGGTATGGTTCGAGCATGGCGCTGACGATCGACCTCGCCGGCCGGGTCGCCCTGGTCACCGGCGGCACCCGCGGCATCGGCCGCGGGATCGCCGAGGTGCTCCGCGACGCCGGCGCCTCCGTCGTCGTCTGCTCCCGCTCGGACCCGGGGCAGTCGGGGCCGCCCGCCGGTACGACGCACCGGACCTGCGACGTGCGCGACCCGGAGTCCGTCCGGCGGCTGGTGGACGGGATCGTCGCCGACCACGGCGCCCTCGACGTCCTCGTGAACAACGCGGGCGGCGCGCCGTACGCGCTCGCCGGCGAGGCCTCGCCGCGCTTCCACGACAAGGTCCTCGGGCTGAACCTGAGCGCCCCGCTGCTGTGCGCCCAGGCGGCGTACGCCGTGATGCGCGGCCAGGAGGCCGGCGGCGCGATCGTGAACATCTCCTCGGTCTCGGCGAGCCGCCCGAGCCCCGGAACCGCGGCGTACGGCGCCGCGAAGGCGGGCCTCGACGCACTGACGACCTCGCTCGCCATGGAGTGGGGGCCGAAGGTCCGCGTGAACGCGGTCGACGTCGGCCTGGTGCGGACGCCGGACACGACCGACCACTACGGGGGTGACGAGACCGTCGCCGAGATCGAGCGGACCATCCCGCTCGGCCGGATGGCCGACGTCGCGGAGATCGGCCGCACCGTCGCGTTCCTGGCGAGCGACCTGGCGTCGTACGTCTCCGGCGCGCGGGTCGCGTGCCACGGCGGCGGTGAGCAGCCGGTTTTCCTGTACCTCGCCCAGCAATCGATGAAGGAGTCCTAGGTGAGCAAGCTGTTGGAGGGTCGGGTCGCGATCGTGACCGGGGCCGGACGAGGGATCGGTCGCGCGCACGCCCTCGAGCTCGCGCGGCACGGGGCGAAGGTCGTCGTGAACGACTACGGCGTCTCGCTCGCCGGCGAGGGGACGACCGAGACGCCGGCGCACGACGTGGTCGCCGAGATCCAGGCGAGAGGCGGCGAGGCGGTCGTCAACGGCGCGGACGTCGCGGACTTCGCGGCGGCCGAGGACATGGTCCGGCTGGCGATCGACACGTTCGGCGGTCTCGACATCCTGGTCAACAACGCGGGGTTCGTGCGGGACCGGATGCTCGTCAACACCTCCGAGGAGGAGTGGGACGCGGTGATCCGCGTGCACCTCAAGGGGCACTTCGCCCCGCTCCGGCACGCGGGCGCCTACTGGCGAGCGGAGGCCAAGGAGGGCCGGCAGCGCGCGGCGCGGGTGATCAACACGTCGTCGGGTGCCGGGTTGCAGGGCTCGATCGGGCAGGCGACGTACTCCGCCGCGAAGGCGGGGATCGCCGGCCTGACGCTGGTCGCGGCGGCCGAGCTGGGCCGGTACGGCGTGACCGTGAACGCGATCGCCCCGGTGGCGAAGACCCGGATGACCGAGGGTGCCTTCGACACCTCCGCGATGCCGCTGCCCGAGGACAACTCGCCGGTCGTCGCCTGGCTGGCCTCGGAGGAGGCCGCCGACGTCACCGGCCGCGTGATCGAGATCGAGGGCGGCAAGGTGACCGTCGAGAACGGCTGGTCGCACGGCCCGGCCGCCACGGCCGAGGGCCGCTGGGACGCCAGCGAGGTCGGCCCGGCGCTGCGGAAGCTGCTGGCCGAGGCACCCGCCCCCGAGCAGGTCTACGGCACCTAGATCCGCTCGAGCACGGTGCCGGTGGCCATCGCGCCGCCGGCACACATGGAGATCAGCGCGGTCGTCTGGTCGCGCCGCTCGAGCTCGTGCAGGGCGGTCGTGATCAGGCGTACGCCGGTGGCGCCCACCGGGTGACCGAGCGCGATGGCGCCGCCGTTGACGTTCACCTTGTCCAGGTCGGGCTGGTGCGCACCGGCCCAGGAGAGGACGACCGAGGCGAACGCCTCGTTGACCTCGAACAGGTCGAAGTCTCCGATCGACATCCCGGTCTTGTCGAGCACCCGCTGGGTGGCGTCGATCGGGCCGTCGAGGTGGAAGTAGGGGTCGGAGCCGACCAGGCAGTGGTACTTGATGCGGGCGCGGGGGGTGAGGCCGAGCGCCCTGGCCCGGTCCTCATCCATGATCACGAGGGCCGCGGCGCCGTCGGAGATCTGGGACGACGTGCCCGCCGTGTGCAGCCCGTCCGGCAGCACCGCCTTGAGGCCGGAGAGGCCCTCGAGAGTGGTCTCGCGGAGGCCCTGGTCGGTGTCGACCATCCGCGTCTCCCCGGTGGGCTTGCCCTCGTCGTCGAGCACGGGAGCCTCGATCGCGGCGATCTCGCGCTTGAAGCGGCCCTCGTCGACGGCGATCCGCGCCTTCTGCTGGGAGGCGAGGCCGAACTCCTCGAGGTCGGCGCGGCTGATCCCGCGGTTGCGGGCGATCCGGTCCGCTGCCTCGAACTGGTTCGGCATGTCGATCGACCAGTCGTCGGGCCGCGGGTCGCCGAGTCCCTGCGGCACGTTGCCGCCGAGCGGGATCCGGGTCATCGCCTCGACGCCGCACGCGATGCCGACGTCGATCGAGCCGGCCGCGACCAGGTCGTTGACCAGGTGCGCCGCCTGCTGGCCAGAGCCGCACTGGGCGTCGATGATCGTGCCGCCGGTGTGCTGGGGGAGCCCCTGGTAGAGCCAGGCGCGGCGGACCATGTCGTTGGACTGCTCGCCGGCCTGGGTGACGCACCCGCCGACGACCTGCTCGACGTACGCCGGGTCCACGCCCGCGCGTCGGAGCACCTCCTGCTGCACGAAGCCGAGCATCTGCGCGGGGTGCAGGCCGGCCAGCCAGCCCTTGCGCTTGCCGAGGGGGGTGCGGACGGCGTCGACGATCACAGGCGTTCCCATGGCCCAAAACTAGAACACGTTCTCGCCTTCGGCAATGTGTCTCATGCCTCTCCGCGCCGATTTACTGAAAGGCTTTCATATTCTCGCGGCGGCTTGTACTGTCCAACTAGAACGTGTTTCAACTTGGGCGTTCCTGCCCGCCCCACGAAAGGTTCCGACGACGTGACCGCAGTCGACCTCCTCCCCGCCGGGTTCGATCCGACCGATCCGGACATCAACGCCATCGCGTTGCCGCACGAGCAGTTCAAGGCGATGCGTGCCACCGCTCCGATCCACTGGGTCGAGCAGCCCCCGGAGGCGCGGGCCGGGTTCTACGGCACCGGCTACTGGGCGGTGACGCGGCACCAGGAGGTCCGCGAGATGTCCAAGGACAACGAGAACTGGTCGACGGCCGAGAACGGCGTGATCGTCCGGTTCGCGCCGGACATGACCCGCGACCAGGTCGAGCTGCAGGGCGCGCTGCTGATCCACCACGACCCGCCGGACCACACCAAGATGCGCGGCATCGTCTCGCGCGGCTTCACCCCGCGCGCGATCGCCTCGCTCAAGGAGAACCTGCGCGACCGCGCCTACAAGATCGTGCAGGAGGCCGTGGAGCGCGGCTCCGGCGACTTCGTCGAGGAGATCGCGGCCGAGCTGCCGCTGCAGGTGATCGCCGACTTCCTGGGCGTGCCGCAGGAGGACCGCAAGAAGCTCTTCGAGTGGTCGAACCAGATGATGGCCTACGACGACCCGGAGATCGGCTCGGACCCGGCGACGGCCTCGATGGAGATCCTCGCCTACTTCGACCAGCTCGCGAACGACCGTCGCGAGAACCCGCGCGACGACATCGTGACCAAGCTGATCAGCGTGGGTCAGGACGACGACCACGGTGCGCTCACCAACGACGAGTTCGGGTTCTTCGTGATCCTGCTGGCCGTCGCCGGCAACGAGACCACCCGGAACGCGATCAGCAACGGCATGCAGGCCTTCTTCGAGCATCCCGACCAGTGGGAGCTCTGGAAGCGGGAGCGTCCCGAGACGATGGTCGACGAGGTGATCCGCTGGGCGACCCCCGTGACCGTCTTCCAGCGCACCGCCAAGAAGGACGTCGAGCTCGCCGGCCAGCCCATCGCCAAGGGCGACCGGGTCTTCATGTTCTACGCGTCGGCGAACTTCGACGAGTCGGTCTTCGACGACCCCTTCTCCTTCAACATCCTGCGCGAGTCGAACCCGCACGTCGCGTTCGGCGGGCACGGCGCCCACTACTGCATCGGCGCCAACCTGGCGCGGATGGAGATCAAGCTGATGTTCGAGGCGCTGGCCGATCTCGCGCCTGACATCAAGCCGGTAGGCGAGCCGCGACGGCTGCGACATGGTTGGCTCAATGCCATCAAGGAGATGCAGGTCAACTACAAGTAGCGAGCGAGACGAGATGACCGCCGTACTGCCCGAGGGCTTCGACTTCACCGACCCCGACGTCAACTGGTCGGCCCTTCCGCACGACCAGTTCCGTGAGCTGCGCCTCAACGCCCCGGTCACGTGGATCGAGCAGAAGCCGGGGTCCTACGACGGCATGGCTCCTGAGTCCGGCACGGGCTACTGGGCGGTGTCCCAGCATGCCGACGTGGCTGCAGTGTCGAAGGACAGCAAGCGCTTCTCGTCGGCCGAGAACGGCGCCATCATCCGGTTCCCGGAGGGGATGACCCGCGACCAGCTCGAGCTCCAGCGGGTGATGATCCTCAACCAGGACCCGCCGGACCACACGACGATGCGGCACATCGTGTCCCGCGCGTTCACCCCGCGCTCGATCACCCAGCTCGAGGACATCATGCGCGAGCGGGCTCGGCTGATCGTGTCCGATGCGCTCGAACGCGGTTCCGGCAACTTCGTCGAGGAGGTCGCGGCCGAGCTGCCCCTGCAGGCGATCGCGGACCTGATCGGCGTACCGATGGAGGACCGGCACAAGCTCTTCCACTGGTCCAACCAGATGCTGGCCAACGAGGACCCCGACTACGCCGAGGTCGACGGGCAGGAGTCCGCGGCCGAGGTGCTGATGTACGCGATGGGCATGGCCGCCGAGCGCAAGGCCGACATCGAGCGGGGCGAGCCGCGCGACGATCTCGTGACGCGGCTGCTGATGGCGGACAAGGAGGGCCGGGGTCTCAACGACGACGAGTTCGGCTACTTCGTCATCATCCTCACCGTCGCCGGCAACGAGACCACCCGGAACGCGATCAGCCACGGCATGAACGCCTTCCTCGACAACCCCGACCAGTGGGAGCTCTGGAAGCGCGAGCGGCCCGACACGATGGTCGACGAGGTCGTGCGCTGGGCGACCCCGGTCACGGTGTTCCAGCGGACCGCCCTCACCGACGTCGAGGTCGGGGGAGTGCCAGTCAAGAAGGGCCAGCGGGTCGGCATGTTCTACGCCTCGGCCAACTTCGACGAGAAGGTCTTCGACGACCCGTTCCGCTTCGACATCACCCGCGACCCCAACCCGCACGTCGGCTTCGGTGGTCACGGCGCCCACTACTGCCTCGGCGCGAACCTCGCCCGCCAGGAGATCCGGGTCATCTTCGACGCCCTCGCCGACGTCGCACCGGACATCAGCAAGCTCGAGGAGCCCAAGCGGCTGCGGCACGGCTGGATCAACGGGATCAAGGATCTTCAGGTTCGTTACGCGTGACGCGCGCGAAGTGTGACCCGAGCCACTAACCTGATGGGAGTGGATCCGTCCGAAGGAGAGACTCCGATGAGCCAGGTCGATGCCGAGCAGAAGTTCGCCGGCTACTCCGAGAACCGCTACCAGCACACGATGCACACCCTCGCGATGTGGTCGCTGATCATCATCATCGTGCTCGGCGTCGGTGCCGGGATCTACGGCTTCATCTGGGGCCTGGGGAACTGACGACCCGGCTGCCGCCGGTCACGGTCCAGGCGGATGTCCCGGACCGCAATCGGCCGCACAGCGCCGTTGCCCGGTGCCCCGGTGGTCGAGGAGGTCGCGCAGCGACCGTCACGAGACCCCGTGGCCTCTCCGTCGGTCGGGTAGCCGTGGCGAGAGACGAGTCGCGGCGTATCGAGTTCGACCGTCAGGTCGTCGGTGGTCGGGGTTCAGGCGCTGGTTACGAGGGAGCGCCGCGGATGTCCCGGACCGCAGTCGGCCGCGCGGCGGCCGTTGCCCGGTGCCCCGGTGGTCGAGGAGGTCGCGCAGCGACCGTCACGAGACCCCGTGGCCTCTCCGCTGGTCGAGTAGCCGTCGCGAGGGACGAGCGACGGCGTATCGAGACCCCAACTGTCCCGCCACGGCCCGCAAACCGTGCACAGGCCTCGAAACCGGCGTTGGTCCTCCACAGGCCGGGGTCGAGGTATTCGGTGCTGTCGCCGCCGGCGGGAAGACTTCGGTCATGGACTTCTCCCCGCTCACACCGCACCCGGTGCTGGCCTGCGTGGAGAACCTCGAGGCCGAGCTGAAGGCCGTCCGCGATGTGCAGCCGACGTTCATGACCACCGGACAGAAGGAGCTGGCGCTGCTGGGGATCGCCTCGGCGCAGGCCCAGCTGGTCGAGCTGAAGCTGCGGGTGCTGGCGGCTGCGGGTGACCTGGCCGAGACCGAGGGCGCTCGCGACCTCGGCTCCTGGCTCTGCGGGCACACCCGCACCGACCTGCGCACCGCCCGCGCCGAGACCGCGCTGGCCGAGGCGCTGGACCGGCGCTGGCACCAGGTCGCGGCCGGGATGGCCGAGGGAGTGGTTTCACCGGCACAGGCCAAGGTCATCGTCGAGGCGCTCGACGCGCTCCCCGCGGAGGTCGACCCGGAGCTCGTCGCCAAGGCGGAGGGGCAGCTGGTCGCCTGGTGCACCCGGTTCACCCCCCACGAGCTGCGCGCCCTGGGCAAACGGATCCTGGCCGTCGTCGACCCCGACACCGGCAACCAGGCCGACGCCCAGCGCCTCCAAGAAGAGGAAC
>NZ_BAABAH010000019.1:0-86257 GCF_039537325.1 Nocardioides panacisoli | reverse complement strand
GCCACCACCACACCATCACCCACCACACCCCCTGGACCGTCACCATCGACCCCCACACCCGACGACCCACCTGGACCCCACCACCCACCACCCACGACACCACACGCTGGAGCTACCGACCCGGCGAGCCGCGACCACGGGCCGCTTGATCCCGGCGTCCCTCCCACGGACCCACTACCTTCTCGCCCATGACATCCGCGGTGAGTCTCCTTCGCTCCGGCTCACTGGCCGAGGCGCCCTACGCCTACGCGGCCTCGGTGCCCGGAGGCAGCCGCCTCCTCTTCATGGCGGGTGCGTGTCCGCTCCGCCCGGACGGGTCGACGGCCGGCGCGGGCGACCGTGGCGAACAGGCCCGGGTCTGCCTCGACAATCTCGTGCAGGCTCTCGACGACGCTGGGGCGGAGCTGACCGACGTCGTGAGCACGCGCGTCCTCGTCGTCGCGGAGACGCGCGCCGACCTCGTGGCGGTCTGGGACGTCGTCAGTGAGCGGTTCGGCGCGCACGACGTACCGAGCACCCTCGTCGGCGTGAGCCTCCTCGGCTACCCCGACCAGCTCGTCGAGATCGAGGCGGTGGCTGCGGTCGCCGACTGACGGCCGCGCCATGGGCCGGCGCCGGTCAGATGAGACCGGTGGCGTCGAACATCCAGGAGGTGTCCGCCGAGCCGAGCTTCTCCAGCCAGTCCGCCGGAGCCGCGTTCACGACCGTGCCGAAGTCCCAGTAGTCCTTCCACAGCGCGACCTTGCCATCGCGCACCCGGTGCACGCTCACGAACGGCAGCTCGACCACCTCCCCGGAGCGGAACGTCCAGGTCTCGGAGTGCTCGTAGAGCACCGCATCGCCCTCGGCGACGAGCAGCCCGTCGTGGTTCTCGTAGCCCGCCAGGTCGAGCAGCCCCACCTGCAGCCGCTTGACGATGTCCGCGGGACCGCGCGCGGCGGCGGTCGGTCCGACCGGCATGTCGACATAGATGCAATCGTCCGTGAGGTACGCCGCCAGGCCGTCCCAGTCGCGGTCCGACAGCGTCCGCCACAGACCCAGTACGGCGTCCCGCGCGTCCACGGCGCTCAGCCCTTGACAGGGATCTGGTTGACCGTGCCCCCGTCGACCACGAACTCCGAGCCGGTGGCGAAGCTCGACTCGTCGCTGAGCAGGAACAGCACGAAGGTCGCGACCTCCCCCGGCTTGCCGGGGCGCCCGAGCGGGATCGGGATCAGGTCCTCGGGCATCGCGTCGGTGGCCGGGGTGCTGATCCGGCCGGGGTGCAGGGAGTTCACCCGGATGCCGTGCGGTGCCAGCTCCATGGCGGCCGACTTGGTCAGGCCGCGCAGGCCCCACTTCGAGGCGACGTACCCGTGCGCCCACGGCGTCCCCCGCAGGCCCTCGATCGAGGAGGTGTTCACGATCGACCCGCCGCCGGCCGCGATCATCGCGTCGGCCGCGGCCCGCATCCCGAGGAACGCGCCGGTGAGGTTGATGTCCAGCATCTGCTGCCACTGGGCGAGCTCGGTGCGCTGCAGCTGGTTGACGTTGAAGATCGCGGCGTTGTTGACGAGGGCGTCCAGCCTGCCGAACTCGGCGGTCGCCGTCTCGACCGCGGCGGTCCAGTCGTCCTCGCTCGTGACGTCGAGGTGGACGTACCGCGTCGCGTCACCGATCTCCGCCGCGAGCGCCTTCCCCTCGTCGTCGAGGATGTCGCCGACCACGACCTGCGCGCCCTCGGCGACCAGCAGCCGCACCGTCGCAGCGCCGATGTTGCGGGCTCCGCCGCTGATCAGGGCGACCCTGCCGTCCATGCGTCCCATCAGTTGATCTCACTCTTCTCGTCGCGGCGGTGGCCGAGGGTGGTGGCGAAGACGCCCTTCGCCGTGGTCAGGGGGAGGTCCAGCGGGGTCCTGATGCCGGCGGGCGCGGTGACCACGTCCGGGATGGCGTTGACGACGCGGCCGGCGGCGAGCGCGATCGCGGCGTAGTTGTGGTCGCCCTTCCGGCTGGTCGGGCAGACGTCGACGACATACGACGGCTCGCCTTTGATCTCGACGCGGTAGCTGCCGCCCTCCTGGGCGGCCTGCGGCCAGTCCGGGCGCAGGTCGGGCCGCAGGCGGGTGGTGTGGTCGACGACCAGCACCTCCTTGCCGGCGACGACGCCCGCGATCCGGAACCGGACCGCAGCGACGCCGCCCTTCGGGATCGTGCCGACGGCCACCTCGATCTCCTCCGGGGCGGGCTCCTGCTCGAACCACTCCGTGATCTCGTCCAGCTCGAGGCCGAAGCCCCTGGCGAGCAGCCGCAGACTCACGCCCCAGGCCGAGGCGAGCATGCCGGGCTGGAACAGCATCGGCAGGTCCTCACCGACCGGGCGCCCGAACCCCATCACGTCGAACATCACCGGGGCGCCGTCGTACGTCGCGTAGTCGGCGATCTCGTAGCAGCGCACCTGCTCGACGCTCTGGCAGGTGCTCGCGACGGCGAACGGGAGCACGTCGTTGGCCCAGCCGGGGTCCACGCCGGTGACGAAGAGGCTGACGTCGTGCTCGCGACAGAGCTCCTCGAACGGGTCGATCATCGAGTCCGGGAAGAGCCCCCACGGGTAGAGCAGCGGGACCGGCGACGTCGCGACGACGTTGGCGCCCGAGGCGAGCAGCGTCTTGATGTCGTCGAGCGCCTCGAAGAACCGGGTCTCGGCCAGCGCGCAGTAGACCGCGCAGTCCGGCCGGGCCTCGAGCGCGGCCGCGAGGTCGTCGGTCGCGGTGACGCCGGTGACGACGTCCAGCCCGGCGAGCTCCCCGGCGTCGCGGCCGACCTTGTCCGGGCTCGACACGACGAGGCCGACCAGCTCGAACCTCGGGTCCTCGATCAGCTGGGACAGCGCGATCCGGCCGACGTTGCCGGTCGCGACGTGGACGACGCGGATCATGCCGGCTCCTCGGGGTAGAACTGCTGCGCCCACTTCCGCAGCGCGGTGAAGCCTGGGTACTCGCCCCGCGACAGCGCGGCGGGATCGGCGTACTTCTGGTGCGACCAGATCACCAGGTCGGCCTCGACCTGCTCGATCACGCCACGCGCTTCTTTGCGGGCGAGGGCGAGCGACGACTCCTCGTCGACGTCCGGGCGACGCCGGGTCCACACCGAGAACCGGACGTCGCAGGTGCGGTCGTCGACGGGCGTCACCGCGAGGCAGGTGCGGTTGTCGAGCATGCCCCAGCTCTTCGTGACGGCGAGCCCGATCCCGGCGTTGATCGCGTTCACGCCGCTGTTGACGTCGTCGATGCTGCCGACCGAGTCGTCGAAGCTGATCGTGAAGTCGACGAAGGCGACCGGCTCGTCGAAGTCGTGCCGGGTGAAGATCGGCACGATCGGGACCTTGTGGACGTACTTGAAGTGGGCGAAGTCGACGCCGTTCTCCAGGACGTACTGCGGGTGCAGCTCCTGCCGCTCGTCGAGCAGGTGTGCGCCGGGATAGGCGGGGTGGTAGTCGTCGGCGCTGGCGCCGTCGTCCCAGGCGGCGAAGACGTCCGGCACCTCGAAGTACGGCGACCGCCGCTCGAGGTCGTGCCAGACGTAGATCGCCTCGTTGCGCTCGGCGGTCGGGAACGTCCGGATCTTCTTGCCGATGTTGGGCCGGTCCTCGTAGGGGATGCAGACGTTGCGGCCCTCGGTGCTCCACTGCCAGCCGTGGAACGGGCACTGGATGACCTCGCCGACGACGGTGCCGCCGTAGCCGAGGTGCGCGCCGAGGTGCTCGCAGTAGGCGTCCATCACCGTGACCGTGCCCGATTCGGTCCGCCACGCGACCAGGTCGCGGCCGAAGTAGGACATCCGGTGCACGCCGCCGACCGGCACCTCGGCCGACCAGGCGACCTGGAACCAGCCGGTCGGGACCATCGAGAGCGTCGGCTTGGCCATGGCCGGGTCCTAGGAGCCGAAGGCGTGGGTCGAGGTGACTCCCCCGTCGATGGCGATCTCGGCGCCGTTGATGTACGCCGACTCGTCGGAGGCCAGGAAGACGTAGAGCGGCGCGATGTCCTCCGGGTAGCCGACCCGGCCGAGCGGGATCTTCGACGCACCGAACTCCATCGCCGCGTCGCCGCCGTGCACCCGGGTCATCGGGGTGTCGATCATCCCGGGGTGGACCGAGTTGACCCGGATGCCCTTGGGGCCGAGCTCCATCGCCGCGCACTTGGTCATGCCGCGGATCGCCCACTTCGTGGCGGCGTACGCCGTGCAGGACGGCATCCCGGCGAGACCCTCGACCGACGACGCGTTGATGATCGAGCCGCCGCCGTTCTTGCGCATCGTGCGGGCGACCGCCTGCATGCCGAGGAAGGTGCCGAGCTGGTTGACCCGCCACACCAGCTCGACCTCCTCGGGGGGCATCCGCTCGATGTCCCCGAAGCGGAGGATGCCGGCGTTGTTGGCGAGCACGTTGACCGGACCGAAGCGCGTGTTCACGTCCTCGACCAGCGCCTCCCACGAGGCCGCGTCGCTGACGTCGTGGTGCACGAAGTGCGCGTCGTCGCCGAGCTCGTCGGCCAGCGCCTGGCCCGGCTCCTTGGCGACGTCGGCCACGGCGACCTTCGCGCCCTCGGCGACGAACTGGCGGGCGATCTCGGCGCCCTGCCCGTTCGCGCCGCCGGTGACGATCGCGATCTTGTTGTCGAGTCGGCCCATGTCGGTTCTCCTGTCAGACCGTGAGCTGCATGATCGAGTCCGCGGCGAAGCCGACGGACGGGTCGCGGTCGGCGAAGAACCCACCGAGCTGCTTGTCGAGGTCGTCGGGGCTCCAGAGGTCGCCCGAGGCGTCGAACCGCTGCTCGACGACGGGTGCGGCGACGACGGCGACCATGCCGCCGTACACCACGAACACCTGGCCGGTGATCCGCTCCGCCGCGGGTGACGCCAGGTAGGCGACGAGCGGCGCGACGTGGTCGGGCGAGTAGGGGTCGACGGCAGAGCCGGACGTGTCCTCGCCGAAGACCTGGGCCGTCATCGCGGTCCGGGCACGCGGGCAGATCGCGTTGGCGCGGACGCCGACCTTGCCGAGGCCGCGCGCGGTCGAGAGCGTCAGCGCGGCGATGCCCGCCTTCGCCGCCGCGTAGTTCGGCTGAGCGGGCGATCCGCCGAGGAAGGCCTCGGACGCGGTGTTGATGACGCTCGCGTGCACCGGCTCGCCGGTCTCCTTGAATTTCGCGCGCCAGTAGGAGGCGGCGTTGCGGGAGAGCAGGAAGTGCCCGCGCAGGTGTACGGCGATGACCGCGTCGAACTCCTCGTCGGACATGTTGAAGAGCATCCGGTCGCGGGTCATGCCCGCGTTGTTGACGACGACGTCGAGCCCGCCGAACCCGTCGACGGCTGCGGCGACCATCGCGTCCGCGGTCTCGCGCCTGCTCACGTCGCCCGCGACGACGGTGACCTCGCCGCCGCGGGACCGGATCTCCTCGGCAGCGTCGTCGCCCGCACCGGGCAGGTCGTTGAGCACGATCCGTGCGCCCGCGTCGGCGAGCGCGAGCGCCTCGGCGCGGCCGAGACCCGCTCCGGCGCCGGTGACGATCGCGACCTTGCCCTCCAGCGACAGCGTCGACGTGGTTCCCACGCTCACTCCTCGACCAGCGAGATCGCGGCACGCGGGCAGGCGGCGACCGCCTGCTCCACGCGCTGGCGGTTCTCGTCGGTGACCTCGTCGCTGTTCAGCTGCAGGAAGTCGTCGTCGTCCAGCTCGAAGATGTCCGGAGCGAGTGCCTCGCACATCGCGTTGGACTCGCACAGGTCGAAGTCGACCTTGATCTTCGTGGTCATGGCAGTTCCTTTCAGACGAGCTTGCTGTGGTCCCAGGTGGCGACGTGGTCGGGGTGCACGACGACCGCCACCCGTTTCGTGGCCTGCTTCTCGACCGTCTCGCGGCCGAAGTCGCCGAGCGCCTCGAACGACTCGGCGCCGACCATCCGGGTCGCGACCTCGGAGCCGATCGAGAAGATCCCGTCGTAGTCACGCACGATCTCCGCGCGCCCGGTGATCGAGATCCCGCGCAGCTCGAAGTAGTCGGTGCCGTCCTCGACCAGCGCGCTGACCCGCGGGTCGCGCTCGAGGTTGCGGATCTTCTGGCTCTTGGCGTAGGTCCAGAACGCGATCTTCCCGTCGCGGAGGATGTAGAAGAGCGTGGACAGGTGCGGCGTGCCGTCGTGGCCGTTGCAGGCCACCTGCACCTTGAGGTTCGCGTCGAGCATCGCCGCGACCTCCTCGTCGCTCATCCGCACCACGTCGCGGTTTCCTGCCATGGCTGATCAACCTTCCGAGGAGTGGCCGGGGAAAACGTGCGCGCTCGGGTCGATGACGACCGCGGCGTTGTTGACGGCGGTGGCCGCCTCGCCGAAACCGGTGGCGATCAGCCGCACCTTGCCGTCGTACTCGGTGATGTCGCCGGCGGCGAAGACCCGCTCGAGGTTCGTGCGCATCGCCGCGTCGACGACGAGGTGGCGCTTCCGGGTCTCGATCCCCCACTCCTGGAGCGGGCCGAGGTCGGCGACGAAGCCGAGCGCGGCGATCACCGCCTGGGCGGGCCGGACGACCTGCTCGCCGTCGACGTCGATCTCGACCTTCTCCAGGGGGCCGTCCGGGCCGTCGCCGCCGAGCAGCGCGGTGACCTGGGCCTTGGTCAGGATCTCGACGCTGGAGGCGCGGACCTGCTCGACCGTGCGGGCGTGCGCGCGGAACGCGTCCCGCCGGTGCACGAGGGTCACCGACCGCGCGATCGGCTCGAGGTTGATCGCCCAGTCGAACGCGCTGTCGCCGCCGCCGACGATGACGACGTCGCGGTCGGCGTACGGGTCGAAGCCCGGGACGAAGAACTCCATCCCGCGTCCGAGCCAGCCCTCGCCGGCGGGCAGCGGCCGCGGGGAGAACTTGCCGATCCCGGCGGTCACGATCATCGCCTTGGCCTCGACGACCGAGCCGTCGTCGAGCGTCAGCGTGACGCCGCCGTCCGGACCCGGCCGGTGGTCGAGGCTGGTGGCGGTGCGCTCGAGGAGGTACGTCGCCCCGGCGCTCGACGCCTGCTGGACCAGGCCGTCGACCAGGTCGCGGCCCTTGACGTTCGGGAACCCGGCGACGTCGAAGATCGGCTTCTCCGGGTACATCGCGGTGACCTGCCCGCCGAGCTCGGGCAACGAGTCCACCACCGCCACGCTCAGGCCGCGGAAGCCGGCGTAGTAGGTGGCGTACAGCCCGGTCGGGCCGGCGCCGACGATCACCAGGTCGCACTCCACGACCTGAACTGTAACGTGTTCTAGTTCCGGTCGCGTCATGACTCCCCTGGTTACTTGGTGTCCAACCCGTCCACGAGCCACCCCTTGTTGGTGTGCACCATCGTGAGCAGCGCGCGGTACTGGGTGTACACGGTCTTCGCGGCCTTGCCGTCGCCGCGGGTGACGTACTCGTTGAGGAAGACCAGCGCCTGCACCTCGGTGTCGTTCGCCCGCACCACACCCTGGCCGACGACCCGGGCCTGCACGTCGGTCTTCTTCCGGATGAACTCCGCCCGGACGTCGTCGGTGGTCGACTTGAAGTCCTTGGCGTAGTCCGGCGTCATCAGCTTGAGAGCCGCGTCGACGTCGTCGTCGTAGGTCTTGTAGTTGCGGCCGACGATCTTCTGGGCAGCGGTCGCCGCCTCGTCGACGGCCTCCTGGACCGCGACCGAGGAGGCGACGACCGGGCGGTCGGAGGGTACGGCGATCGTGCCCGCGGCAGGCGTGTCGGCAACCGGGTTGTCGTGCACCGAGTGCACCACGAACCAGGCGGCCTCGAGCACCAGCACGACGGCCACGACGCTCACGGCGATGGTCAGCAGCCGGGTCGCGCCCGGCCGGCCGAGGACCGCCAGCCGCTCCGGAGCGGGCTCGGTGGCGACCGGAGCCGGCGGTGGCGCGGGCTCGGGCTCGGGCTCGGGTGCGGCCTCGACCTCGACCTCGAGAGGAGCGGGTTCGGTCTCGACGTCGACGGACTCGGGGGCGTCCCCGGCGTCGGCGGTGTCGTCGGAGGGCTGGGAGGGCGTCGCCTGGCCCGCCAGCCGGCGCGGCCGCGAGGTGCCGCCGCGGGAGCTCGCGGGGCGGCGTGGCTTGGAGGTCGTCACGCTGCTCCCCTCACTGGACGAACTGCAGGTCGCGGGTCAACCACTTGCCGTCCTGCTCGACGAGGTCGAGCTGCAGCCGGTAGGTCCTGGAGACAGGCTCGAAGTGGGTGATCTTGTTGGCGACCGTACCGGTCGTCGCGACCAGCACCGTGGCCGAGTCGGGGTCGGAGTCGACGAGTCCGGCCCAGACCACCTTGCTCGTCTGCACCGCCTTGGCGCGGCGGGCGGCCGTGGCGAAGCCGTCCTCGGACTTCTCGTACTGCTTGAGGAACAGACCGGTGGCCAGCGAGCGGACCTGCTTCACCGAGGCCGCGATGTCGTCGTGGCTGATGTTGAGGAACGCGTTGGCCATCTCGGTCGCCGACTCCAGGATCGCCGCGGTGCGCGTCTGCTCGTCGTCGTCGGCCAGGCTCACCGCCGAGATCTGGGCGCTGCCGACGTACTCGCCGGCGCGGGAGCCGCCGATCTCGGACCGGCGGTCCAGCAGCACGTTGGTGGTGTTGTGCCACCAGCTGCCGGCGACGTCACCACCGTCGTCCTTGTACTTCTTCCCGATGGCCAGTCCGCCCAGCAGCGCTGCCACCAGCCCGAGCACGACCACGCAGCACAGGGCGACGTTCAGCCGTAGGTTGCTCCGCTCCTGGTCCTGCTCGACGTCCTGGCCGTCCGTCACCGACCCGTCACCGGGCCCACCAGCAACCACTTCCACGCATCCTCTCCCAGCACCGACATGTCACCCGGCTGGCGCAGCTCCACGGGGTTGCCGTGGGTGTCGACCAGCCCCCTCACCCGACCCGTCAGGGGATCGTAGGAACGTGAGAATACGCGCGGCGGGGACGCGTTGGGGCCCGCGTCGCCGGGGATGCCGTTGGCGCCGCGCATCTCGTAGGGCGGGGGCGACTCGCACTTCGCGTGGTAGTACGGCGCGTCGGTGAGGTCCTGGGTCGAGCGCCACTGGTCCTTGGGCAGGTAGCCCTCGGTGCAGGGCGGCACGCTGTAGTCCATCTGGATGTTGACCTTGCCCCAGCCGTCCTTGGTGAGCCCGAGCGGTCCGTTGTAGATCATCGGCGGGTAGGCGACGAGGAGCTGCTCGATGCCGGCGAGGTGGGTCTGGATCACCTGGCCGGTCGTCGTCAGGTCGCTGAGCAGGATCGGGATGGTCGGCTCGAGGTCCTGCAGCAGGCCGCGCACCTCGTTGGCTGCGGGCCCCGTGCGCTCGAGGACGGTGCGCAGGTTCCCGTCGCTGTCGCGCAGCGCGGTGGTGAGCGTGTTCAGGTCGTTGGCGAAGCTCCGGATGTTCTCCTTCTGCCCCTGCTGGGTCCGGAGGACGGTGAGCCCGTTGTTCAGCAGGGCGATCGTCTGGTCGGTGTGGGCCGACGCCACGTCGAGGAACTGCGAGCCGCTGTCGATCAGCGTCTGCAGGTCGTGCCCGGTGTCGTTGAACATCAGGCCGAGCTCGTGCACGACGACCTTCAGGTCGTTCTTGTTGACCGACCCGACCATCCGGTTGAGGCTGACCAGCAGGGCGCCCTCGTCGACCGGCAACGAGTCCTTGTCGCCGTGGAACGCGGTGCCGTCGACGGCGTAGGGACCCTTGTCGTCCGGGGGCTCGAAGTCGAGGTACTGCTCCCCCACCGCCGACAGGTTGTGCACGAACATCGTCGAGTCGGTCGGCAGCTGGGTGCCCTTCTGGAGCGAGAGCTCCAGCTTGACGCCGTCGTCGATCGCGTTCATCTTCGCGACCTTGCCGATCTTGACGCCCCGGTAGGTGACCTCGCTGCCCTCGTAGAGGCCGCCGGACCCCGGCAGGGTCGCGGTGACCTCGATGTTGCTCCCGCTGAGCTTCGCGAAGAAGCCGAGGTAGTTCGCGGTGACGTACATGATGCCGACGGCGCTCAGCACGACGAACGCCGCCAGGCGGATCCGGACCGCGCGACTCATGCCGTGCCTCCCAGCAGCTCGTCCGGATCCGAGGGTGACGTCGGGTAGGACGACTTGTCACCCGTCAGGCCTCCGGCCAGGCCGCCGAGCAGACCGTCGAGGGTGCCTCCGAGCGGTCCGTGGTTGAGCAGGTCGCCCAGGTCGGGCACCGCGTTGACGATCTGGCAGACCGGGTTGTCCTTGTAGCGGTCGGTCTTGCAGGTCTTCCGCATGTTCTTGAGCAGGTCGAGGGAGCCGAGCACCTTCTTGCACGCCTTGCTGGTGAGCGATCCGCTGGCCAGGCACTTCGGCACCGCGCCGATCAGGCCACCCAGGTCGCCGAGGTCGATCTCGGGGATGCCGAGCGACTTGAAGAGGTACTCGAGGTTGATGTCCATCTCGGCGATGGTGTCGGCGTAGTCGCCCTGCACGATCGCGTTGGCCGACTTGGGGAACGGGAAGCTGACCAGGAAGTTGAGGCCGGGGCCGAGCTGCTGACCGGCGCCGGTGAGACCGTTCAGGATCGGCGCCAGGTGCTTCAGCATCCCCAGCACGTCCTCCTTGCTGGCGTTGATCACCCGGGTGCCGACCCGGCCGAGCCGGTCCAGCGAGCCGAGCATGCCGATCAGCTGGTCGTGCTGGTCGGCGAGCACCTTGATCGCCGGGCCGGTCGCGTCGAGCGCGTCGCCGATCGTGTCCTTCTCGTTGTTCAGCGTCTTTGCGAGGTCGTTGAGCGAGTCGAGCGCGTTGATGATGTCGACCTTCTGGTCGTCCAGGGTCCCGACGACGCCGTCGAGGGAGCTCATGAGGGAGCGCAGCTGGTCCTGGCGGCCGTCCATCACCTCGTTCGCCTCGTGGGTGATCGTGGCCAGCTGGCCGACGCCACCGCCGCTGAGCAGGAAGGAGAGAGCCCCCAGGACCTCCTCGACCTCCGGGTTGCGGCCGGTGACCGAGAGGGGGATGTTGTCGCCGTCGCCGAGGCGGTCGGACGACGCGGGCTCGGAGACCGGCGGCTCCAGGGCGACGTACTTCTCGCCGAGGAGGGACACCTGCTTGATCTCGGCGATCGCGTTGTCCGGCAGGTCGACGTCGTTCTTGACCCGCATCGAGATCTTCGCGTGCCAGCCGACCCGCTCGACGCTGGTCACCTCACCGACGACGACGTCGTCGACCATCACCGGCGACCGCGGCACCACGTTGAGGATGTCGTGGAACTCGGCGGTCACCTGGTAGCTGTCGTCCGCGCTGACCGGGTGGCCCGGCAGCGGCAGGTCGTAGGCGCCGTTGAAGTCGCAGGCGCCGAGGAGCACGACGCACCCGACGGCAGCGGCGATGCTGCGCACGAAGCGGCTCACGGCGTCCCTCCCAGCATCGAGGTCAGGGACGGGTCGTCGACGGTCGAGTAGGTCACGTCGGCGCCCGACTCGGGGAGCGTGAAGCCGTTGCGGGTGTCCTTGACCTGGCCCTTCGGGAGGTACTGGTCGTACTCCGGCGGGATGTTGGGCAGCTTGTCGAGGATCGGTCGCAGGATGCGCTTGATCAGGTTGCACGCGGCGTTCTTGAGGGCGAGCGGCATCCCCGGCTTCTGCATGATGACCGAGCAGATGATCCCGTCGAGGCCCCAGATGTTGCCGGCGATGTCGACCCGGGAGTTCTGCGTGTGCGTGGTCGGGTCCTGCCCGAGCGCGAGGTTGCCGAGGGCCACCGGCGCGATCCGCAGCGCGGTGTCGAGGTTGCCGGACTCGGAGCTGATCGTGGTCATCACCGTGGTGAGCTGCTTGATGTTGTGGGCCAGCGCGTCCCGGTTGTCGTGCACGAAGCTCTGCACGCTGCCGACGGCGCGAGCGACCGAGGCGACGGCGCCCTTCAGGTCGCTGCTCTCGGCGGCGAGCATCCGGGACACACCCGCGAGGTCCTTCATGAACGCGCGGACCAGCTTGTCGTTGCCGGCCAGGGTCTCGGTGAACGACGCCAGCTGGGTGACCGTGTCGAACAGCGGCCCCGCGCCCTCGCCGAACGTCTGCGCGGCCTGGGAGAGCTGCTGGATCATCTCGTTGCCGGCGGTGCCCTGGCCCTCCAGCGCCTTGCGGCCGGCCTGGAGCACGTGGTTGAGGGTGCCGTCCTTGTTGATGCCGTTGGGGCCGAGCGCCTGGGTCAGCGACAGCAGGCTGCTGTAGATCCGGTCCAGCTCCACCGGCACGCCGGTCTCGGGGAGCGCGATGTCGGCACCGTCGGCCATCACGGCGCCGTCGGTGTAGACGGGTGTCAGCTGGACGTAGCGGTCCGCGACGAGCGTCGGCGTGACGATCACCGCCTTGGCGTCCTTGGGGACCTTGTAGTCCGCGTCGTACTCCATCTCGACGCGGACCGAGTTGCCCTCGGGCTCCACAGCGGTGACCTGGCCGACGGTGACGCCCAGGATCCGCACGTCCGTGCCCTTGTAGACCGCCACCGCGCGCGGGAAGTGGGCGGTCACCGTCATCATCTTCTGCGGCGAGCGGAGGATGTTGACCCCGACGCCGACGACGAGCAGCACGAGGATCACGATCACGACGCGTCGGTCGATCCGGCTCCACAGGGTCTTCGCCATCAGTTCCAGCTCCCGAAGCCAGGGACGAACTCTCCGGTGGGGAGCGCCGCGAGGTTGGAGGCGTAGGCGTCGAACCAGGGGCCCGTCCCGACGATGTTGCTGAGGATCGAGACGTAGGGGCCGAGCTGGTGCAGCGTGTCCTTGAGCTGGTCCTTGCGCTCGACCAGCATGGTGAGCAGGCTGTCGACCTGGTCGAGTGCCGGGCCGATCTCCTTCTCGTTGTCCGTTGCGACGCCGCGCAGCTCGATCGCGAGCTGACGGGCGTTGACGAGCAGGTCGTGCACGGCCTGCTTGCGCTTCTGCAGCTCCTGGAAGACGAGGTCGCTGTGGTGCATCAGGTCGACGATGTCGTCCTTCCTCGCGTCGAGGACGTTGGTCACCTGCCGCGAGCTCTGCAGCAGCTGCTGGATCTCCTCGTCGCGCGAGGCCACCGTGCGGGACAGCCGGGCGATGCCGTCGAAGGAGGCCCTGACCTCGGGCGCGGCGGAGTCCAGCGTGCCGGCGACCGTGCTGAGCGCCTGGGAGAGCTGGTGGGTGTTGATCTTGTCGGTCGTCTGGGTGAGGTCGCTGAAGACGCCGACGATGTCGTAGGCCGACTCGGTGTGGTCGAGCGGGATCGTGCCGCCGCTGTCGAGCTGGCCGTCCCCGACAGGCACCACGTCGACGTACTTCTCGCCGAGCAGGTTCAGCACCTCGATCGAGGCCTTGCTGTCCGGCCCGAAGTCGACGTCACCGTCCACCTCGAACTTCACGACCACCTTGGGCCCGTCGAGGGAGACCTTCGTGACCCGGCCGACCTGGATGCCGCCGACCTGGATGATGTCGCCGCTGTGCAGGCCGCTGGCGTCGCTGAACTCGGCGTAGTAGGTGGTCCCCCGGAAGCCCGGGAACTTGGACAGGTTGAACGTGGCGGCGGAGACCACCGCGAGCACCACGAGGGTGATCGCTCCCAGGCGCAGGATCCGCGCGTCGCCGGCCTTCCTCATTTGTCCTGACACCTCGGCGCGGTGGAGTGGAAGTTGAAGTTCTCGATGGCGTCGGAGATCTGGTTGAGGAGCGGCAGGTCCAGTCCCGAGATGATGGGGAGCTTGATCCGCGCGTTCACGGCGCAGATGTAGTACTGGTACCAGGAGCCGTAGGTGCCCGTACGGGTCTGGTCGCTCATGACCTCGGGCATCCGCTTCAACAGGTCCTCGACCGCGGCGCGCTGCTTCGGCTCGTTCAGCAGCTGTGCCAGGTCGTGCAGCGCGGTGATGTCGCTCTTCAGCAGCGGGCGGCCGCGGTGCAGCAGGTCGGCCACCGTGACGGTGAGGTCGGAGATGTGGCCGAGCGAGTCACCGATCGTCTCCCTGTCCCGGGCCAGGTCCTGCATCCAGTTCTTGAGCTGGACCACCAGGCTGGTCAGCTGCTCGTGGTGCTGGTCGACGGTCTTGAGCGTCTCACCGAGGTTGTCGACGACTTCTCCGATCAGCTTGTCGCGGTCGGCGAGCGAGGTCGTGAGCGACGCGGTGTGCTCGAGCAGGCTCTGCACCGTGCCGCCCTCGCCCTGCAGCACCTGGACCAGGTTCATGCTGAGGTCGTTGACCTGGTCGGGCGTCAGGGCCTGGAACAGCGGCTTGAACCCGTCGAAGAGGACGGTCAGGTCGAGCGCCGGCTTGGTGTTGCTGACGTCGATCGTCCCGTCGTCGTCCAGCGGCTTGGCGTCCGCCCCGGGGTTCCCCTCCTCGAGCGACATGTAGCGGTCGCCGACGAGGTTGAGGTAGCGGATCTCCGCGGTCGACGCGTCGGTCAGCTGCACGTCCGAGTCGACCTTGAAGGTCACCTCGGCCATCGTCCGCTCGTAGTGGTCGACCGACTTGACCTCGCCGACGGTCACCCCCGCGATCCGCACGTCGTCGCCGGACTGGAGCATGCTCGCGTTGGTGAAGATCGCGTGGTACTCGTGCTCGGAGCCGAGGCCGATGTTGCCCATGATGACCGTCAGCAGGCCGGTCACCATCACCGAGACCGCGGTGAAGATGCCGAGCTTGATCGCCGCGGCCGTGGTGACCTTGTTGCGCCGGTGGCGCAGCTTCGCGGTGTGGTCCTCGGGCCCGCCCACGTGATCGTTCCAGTCGTTCACCCGTCGGCCCTCTTCCCCTGCCGGACGACCGGTCCGTAGAGCAGCGACCCGAGGGCGCCGTAGGAGTCCGCGGTGTGGCCGCTCCGCGAGGCCAGGAGCGCGTTGACGACCTCCTTGTCGCCGTCGGTGCCGGCCGGCCCGCTGGTGAGGTTGAAGTTGAGGTCGTTGGGGTCGAAGGAGCCGAAGCCGGGCAGCGGGCTGGTCGGACGGTGCTCGTCGATGTCGGTGCCCTGGTTGAGGTGGAACGGGATCCCGTCGCTGTCGGGGTCGGCGAGCTTGGGCAGGCCGAGGCACCAGGGGCCGTGGCCGACGTCGCCGTAGACCGGCTTGTCCTGCTCGCCGTAGACGCGGTACTGCGGCGTGCCGATGACGATGAACTGCTTGACGACGTGGCCGGCGAACGTCTTCGACAGCATCGGCCGGTAGTTGTCGCCGCCGCGGATCAGGCAGGGGAACTCCGGCGAGTACTCGTCGAGCAGCGCGAGCACGGGGTCGGTCACCTGGCCGACGCGGATCAGGTCCTGGGCGTTGTCGTGCAGGATCCGGGTCGTCACGTCGGAGAGACCGGTGAGATCGGAGAAGAACGCGTGCAGGTCCGCTGCCTTCTCGGTGATCGTCTTGCTCGTGACCGTCACGTTGTCGAGGACGTCGAGCAGGTCCGGCGCCGCGTCGTCGTAGGCGCTGGAGACGTCGGACAGGGCGACGAGGTCCTTGCGCAGCGTCGGGAGGTGCGCGCTGATGGCGTTGACGTAGCCGCCGAGCTCGTCGAGGGTCTGACCGATCCGGTTGCCGCGGCCGTCGAGCGCGGTCGCGAGAGCGTTGAGCGTGGCGTTGAGGTCGGCCGGGCGGACCGAGCGCAGCAGCGGGAACAGCTGCGCGAGCACCCGGCTCAGCTCGACGTTCGTCTTCACCCGGTCGGCGGGGATGACGTCGCCGTCCGCGAGGCTGTGGGAGGACGGGTCGTCCGGCCGGACGAGCGCGACGAACTTCTGGCCGAACAGCGTCGTCGGCAGGATCTGCACCGAGACGTTCTCGGGGATCTGCTCGGCCGCGTCCGGGTCGAGGGCGATGTGGATCTCCGCCTGCTCGCCGTCCTGGGTGATGCCGCGGACCTGGCCGACGAGCACGCCGTTGATCCGGACGTCGCCGAACTTCGCGAGCTGCAGCCCGGCCCGCTGCGCCTTGATCGTGATGTCGGTGGTGCGGTCGAAGTCCTTGTTGTAGATCGCGATCGACAGGTAGATCAGCAGCGCGAGGGTGGTCAGGAACGCCACGCCCGCCACGAGCAGCCTGTTGTGCTCGCGGGTGCTGTCGTGGTGGATGTTCACCAGCACGGCGCGCTCACCTCCCGCGCCCGCGTCATCCCGTGATCCTCACGGTGGTGGTCGAGCCCCAGATCGCGAAGCTGAGGAAGAAGTCGGCCACCACGATCGTGACGATGCTGGTCCGGATCGCCTGGCCCACCGCGCGGCCGACCCCGGCCGGACCGCCGGATGCTGTGAAGCCGTAGTAGCAGTGGATGAGGATCACGGCGACCGCGAGGAACAGCAGCTTGAAGAACGACCAGAGCATGTCGACGGGCGGCAGGAACTCGAGGAAGTAGTGGTCGTAGGTGCCCGGCGACTGGTGGTAGATCATCGTGACGATCAGCCGCGGCGAGAGGTAGGACGCGAACAGCGCCACGATGTAGAGCGGGATCACCGCCAGGAACGCCGCGATCATGCGCGTCGTCACGAGGAACGGGAGCGACGGGATGCCCATCACCTCGAGGGCGTCGATCTCCTCCGAGATCCGCATCGCACCCAGCCGAGCGGTGTAGCCGCAGCCGACGGTGGCAGCCATCGCGATCGCGGAGACCAGCGGTGCGACCTCGCGGGTGTTGAAGTAGGCGGAGATGAACGCGCTGAACTTCGCGACGCCGATCTGGCTGAGCGAGGCGTAGCCCTGGATGCCGACCTCGGTGCCGGCGAAGAACGCCATGAACGCGATCACGCCGACCGAGCCCGCGATCATGCTCAGCCCGCCGGCGCCGAAGGCGACCTCGGCGAGCGTGTTCCAGATCTCGCGCGGGTAGCGACGCATGGCGCGAGGGGCCCACCCGAGCGCCTTCGCGTAGAAGAGCAGCTGGTCGCCGTACTGCTCCATCCGGTCGCGCGCGCCCCGGACGAGGTCGCCCGCCGTCTCGGTCACCACGTTGGTCGCCATCAGAGGCCCTGCGGAGGGGAGACTTGGAAGTAGATCGCCGTGATGACCGCGTTCAGGAAGAACAGCAGCATGAACGCGATGATCACCGACTCGTTCACCGCGCGGCCCACGCCGCTCGGTCCACCGCCCGCGTTGAGACCCTTGTAGGCGCCGACGATGGCCGCGAGCCAGCCGAAGAGGGCGGCCTTGATCATCGCGATGTAGAGGTCGGGCAGCGAGGCCAGGGCCGTGAAGTTCGCCAGGAACGCTCCCGCGGACCCGCCCTGCACGATCACGGTGAAGAAGTAGCCGCCGCCGATGCCGGTCGCGATCACGATCCCGTTGATCATGACCGAGACGAAGATCGTCGCGACCACGCGCGGGGCGACCAGGCGCTCGAGCGGGTCGATGCCGAGCACCTCCATCGCGTCGATCTCCTCGCGGATCTTGCGGGCGCCGAGGTCCGAGCAGATCGCCGAGCCTGCGGCTCCGGCGATGATCATCGCGGCCGCGATCGGCGCTGCCTCGCGGACGGTCGCGAGCACCGCGGTCGCGCCCGCGAAGGACTGCGCGCCGAGCTGGCCGGTGAGGCTGCCCACCTGGAGGGAGATGACGGCGCCGAACGGTATGGAGACCAGGATCGTGGGCAACAAGGTGACGCTGGTGATGAACCAGGCCTGCTCGAGGAACTCACGCATCTGGAACGGCTTGGTGAAGATCCGCTTGGTCACCTCGACGACCATCAGGGCGATCTCGCCGGGTCCCCGGATGACCGACGTGGCGCTGAAGGCCATGGCGGATCATCTCCCCGTGTGGTCGTCGGTCGCAGCGTGACGCGTCATAGTAGAACGTGTTCTCATTTTGGCAAACGAGGCACGCTGTGACGGGTTACACATTTTGCTTCTGACTCGCTAACGACCCCCGGTCAGCGACGGTCACGCTACGCGAGACATGAAGTCGCGCGCGGGATGTTCCAGGAAGTGGGTCAGATGTCCTGGTCGGGCGTCATTTGGTCGCCTCGACCATCTGCCGGAGCTCCTTGCGGAGCTCGGAGATCTCGTCGCGGAGCCGGGCGGCCAGCTCGAACTGGAGCTCGGCGGCCGCGGCCTTCATCTGGTCGGTGAGGTCCTGGATCAGCTCCGCGAGGTCGGAGCTCGGCAGTCCGGCGAGCTCGGCGGCGTGGCCGCCGATGTCGCTCTGCCGCAGCGCGGGCGTGGGTGCCCCCTTGCGCGGGCGCACTCCCCCGGCGCGGCCCTTGACCCCGACGTCGGCCCAGGTCTGGAGGAGCTCCTGGGTCGTCTCGTCCTCGCGGGCGAGCATCTCGGTGATGTCGGCGATCTTCTTGCGCAGCGGCTGCGGGTCGATGCCGTTCGCCTCGTTGTAGGCGACCTGCTTCTCGCGGCGGCGGTTGGTCTCGTCGATCGCGGACGCCATCGAGGGCGTCACCTTGTCGGCGTACATGTGCACCTGGCCCGACACGTTCCGGGCCGCCCGGCCGATCGTCTGGATCAGCGACTTGTCGGAGCGCAGGAAGCCCTCCTTGTCGGCGTCGAGGATCGAGACCAGCGACACCTCGGGCAGGTCGAGGCCCTCGCGGAGCAGGTTGATGCCGACCAGGACGTCGTAGGCGCCGAGCCGCAGGTCGCGGAGCAGCTCGATCCGCTTGAGCGTGTCGACCTCGGAGTGGAGGTAGCGGGTGCGGATGCCGGCGTCGAGGAGGTAGTCGGTGAGGTCCTCGGACATCTTCTTGGTCAGCGTCGTGACCAGGACCCGCTCGTTCTTGTCGGCGCGGGTGCGGATCTCGTGGATCAGGTCGTCGATCTGGCCCTTGGTCGGCTTGATGACCACCTCGGGGTCGACCAGACCGGTCGGGCGGATGATCTGCTCGACGACGTCGCCGCGGACCTTGTCGAGCTCGTAGTCGCCCGGCGTGGCCGAGAGATAGATCGTCTGGCCGGTGCGGTCGAGGAACTCCTCCCACCGCAGCGGCCTGTTGTCCATGGCGCTCGGCAGC
The DNA here is from genome assembly GCF_039537325.1 of Nocardioides panacisoli. GTDB lineage: Bacteria > Actinomycetota > Actinomycetes > Propionibacteriales > Nocardioidaceae > Nocardioides > Nocardioides panacisoli. The sequence continues at coordinate 67,302 of NZ_BAABAH010000019.1, read as the reverse complement.
CGGAAGCCGTGCTCGACCAGGTTGCGCTTGCGGGACATGTCGCCCTCGTACATGCCGCCGATCTGGGGCACCGCGACGTGCGACTCGTCGATGACGAGCAGGAAGTCCTCGGGGAAGTAGTCGAGGAGGCAGTTGGGCGCCGAGCCGCGGCTGCGGCCGTCGATGTGCATCGAGTAGTTCTCGATGCCGGAGCAGCTGCCGACCTGGCGCATCATCTCGATGTCGTAGGTCGTGCGCATGCGGAGCCGCTGGGCCTCGAGCATCTTGCCCTGGCGCTCGAAGGTCGCGAGCTGCTCCTCGAGCTCGGCCTCGATCCCGGCGATCGCGCGCTCCATCCGGTCGTGGCCGGCCACGTAGTGGCTGGCCGGGAAGATGTAGAGCTCGGTGTCCTCGGTCAGCACCTCGCCGGTCACCGGGTGCAGCGTCATCAGCCGCTCGATCTCGTCGCCGAAGAACTCGATCCGGACCGCCATCTCCTCGTAGACCGGGAAGACCTCGAGGGTGTCGCCGCGGACCCGGAAGGTGCCGCGGGTGAACGCCATGTCGTTGCGGGTGTACTGGATCTCGACCAGCCGGCGCAGCACCGAGTCGCGGTCGTGCTCCTCGCCGACGCGGAGCCGCACCATCCGGTCGACGTACTCCTGCGGCGTGCCGAGGCCGTAGATGCAGGACACCGTGGACACCACGATGACGTCGCGGCGGGTGAGCAGGCTGTTGGTCGCGGAGTGGCGTAGCCGCTCGACCTCCTCGTTGATCGAGGAGTCCTTCTCGATGTAGGTGTCGGTCTGCGGGACGTAGGCCTCGGGCTGGTAGTAGTCGTAGTAGGAGACGAAGTACTCGACGGCGTTGTCGGGGAAGAGCTGGCGCAGCTCGTTGGCGAACTGGGCGGCCAGCGTCTTGTTGGGCTGCATCACCAGGATCGGGCGCTGCACCTGCTCGGCCACCCACGCGACGGTGGCCGTCTTGCCGGTGCCGGTGGCGCCGAGCAGGACGACGTCCTCCTCCCCCGCCTGGATCCGGCGGGAGATCTCCTTGATGGCCGCGGGCTGGTCGCCGGACGGCTGGTAGTCCGAGACCACCCTGAACGGGGCGACTCGGCGCTCGAGATCGGTGACGGGGCGCATGTCTTTCAGCGTACGGCGCCCCACGGACACCGCCGAGCCGGCTGGATCAGCGCGGTCGGTCCGGCTGGACCCGCAGGGTCTGGAGCACGGTCGCCAGCATGGCGTAGTGACCGACGAGGAGGACCAGCTCGATCCGCTCCTTCTCGTCCAGGAGCCGGCCGAGCTCGGCCCAGAGCACGTCGGAGAGGTCCTGGTCGGCGAGCAGCTCGTCGGCGGCCCGCAGCAGCAGCTGCTCCCGGTCCGTCAGGGAAGCGGGGAGCTCGGCTGCGGTGTCCTCGACCGCGGCGACCTCGGTCGCGTCGAGCCCGGCTCGCCGGCCGAGCCGCCGGTGCTGGACCAGCTCGTACTGCGAGCCGAGCCGCGCGGCGACCCGCAGGATCACCAGCTCGGCCTCCCGGCGGGCGAGCCGGCCGCCGGGCATCAGCCGGCCGGCGAAGTGCAGCCAGCCCCAGAACAGCCGGCGGTGCCGGCCGAGGGTGCGGAAGACGGCGGGCGGCTCCGTGCCGGTCACGCGGCCCGCCGCCCAGGCGAACGCCGCGACCGCGGGACCGGTCTCCCGCCAGGAGCCCGGCGGGACACGCGGCGCGTCACTCACCGCAGCTCCGCCAGGTCGCTGCGCCGTGCCCGCTCGACGGCCGGCAGGGCGCGGTTGGCGCCGTACCCGAGGACCCGCATGGCGAGGACGTAGCCGGGCGGGAAGTACCGCTGCACCCAGTGGACGAACCGGATGTCGAAGGACGTGTAGACCCAGTAGCGGTTGCGACGGACGCCCTTCCAGATCGCCGCGGCCGCGTGCTCGGGAGTCACCGCCCGCTTCTGGAAGCCGGCCCGGGCGCGACGGAACGCCTTGCTCTGGCTGTCGACGCCGGCGATCCGGATCGTCTCGACGAGGCCGGTGTCGACGCCGCCCGGGCAGACCAGGCTGACGCCGATCCGGTGCCGGCGCAGGTCGAAGCGCAGCACCTCGGAGACACCGCGCAGGCCGAACTTGCTCGCGCTGTAGGCGGCGTGCCAGGGCATCCCGATGATGCCGGCGGCCGACGACACGTTCACGAGCTGGCCGCCACGCCCCGCGTCGACCATCGGCGGCACGAACTCCTCGATGACGTGGATCGGTCCCATCAGGTTGACCTCGACCAGGTCCCGCCAGTCGGAGTGCTCGAGGCCGCGGACCGTGCCCCACCGGGCGATGCCGGCGACGTTGAGGACCACGTCCATGGACCCCGAGCGCGCGGCCACGACCGCGCCCAGGCGGCGTACGGCGTCACGGTCGGAGACGTCGGCCGGCTCGGCGACGGCGACCGTGCCACCGTCGGCCTCGATCTCGGCCGCGACCTTGGCGAGCGCGTCGGCGTCGAGGTCGGTGAGGTGCAGGACGGCGCCGGCGGCTGCGGCCTGCCGGGCCACGGCGCGGCCGATGCCGCTGGCCGCGCCGGTGACCAGGACCTTGCGCCCGGCGAGGTCGGGGACGGGTGGCTTCATGCGTCAGATCCCTACAGGAGCGGTCGGAGCGGCGCGAGGACGGCTTCGGTGAACTTGCGGTGGAGGTCGCGAGCCTCCCACTCGCCGCTGGTCAGCTCGAGGCAGTTGGACTCGTCGACGAGGAAGATCTCCTCGAGCTCCTTGGCGAGCCCGTGGTCGATCACCTCGACGTTGATCTCGAAGTTGCCCTGCAGGCTCAGCCGGTCGATGTTGGCGGTGCCGACCGTGGACCAGGTGCCGTCGACCGTCGCGGTCTTCGCGTGCACCATCGCGTCCCGGTAGCGCAGGATCCGTACCCCGGCGTCGAGCAGCTGGCTGAAGTAGCCGCGGGAGATCCAGTCCGCGACGATGTGGTTGGACTTGAGCGGCAGCAGCAGGCGTACGTCGACCCCGCGCTGCGCGGCGTCCTTCAGCGCGTCGACGAAGTCCTGGTCGGGCAGGAAGTAGGCCGTGGTGAGCCAGATGTTGCGGCTCGCGCGGTTGATGGCCTCGAGGTACATCGAGCGGATGGGGAACATCCACAGCCGCGGCACGTTCCGCTGGAACCGGACCCGGGGCTCCCAGGTCGAGGCGGTCTCCAGCAGCAGCGGCCGCTCGGACGCGCGGAACCGCCGGCGCCGGTTGAGGTTCCAGAAGTCGGCGAACGCGCGCTTGAGGTCCCAGACCGCCGGACCCGTGACCCGCACGTGGGTGTCGCGCCACTCGGTCTCGTAGGCGGACCCGATGTTGTAGCCGCCGACGAACCCCACCGTGTCGTCGACGACGAGGATCTTGCGGTGGTCGCGCCCGTAGCGGCGGAGGTCGAAGAACCGCCAGCCGGCGGCGTAGACGGGATAGCGCAGGACCTTCACCGAGGACGGGAAGCGCTGGAACGAGGGCGACACGACGAGGTTCGCGAAGGCGTCGTAGATGCAGTAGACCTCGACGCCGCGCGCCGCCGCGTCCGCGAGGGCGCGCTTGAACCGCTCGCCGGTGGCGTCGCCCTTCCAGATGTAGGTCTCGAACAGGATCTGCCGCTCGGCGCCCTCGATGGCCGCGAGCATGTCGTCGTAGAGGTCGCGGCCGAAGGTGTAGGTCGTGACCAACCCGTCGCCGACGACGACCTCACCGGGCGGCCGGGTCGGGAAGGGCTTCGGGCGCTTGCCGCGGCGCCGGTAGCTGTCGACGAGGGACATCCCGATCGCCAGGCCGACCTGCAGGCCGAGGACCGTGAGCAGGAGCCGGCGCATGAACGTCCAGACCCGCGCCGTCACCGATTCCCCGCTGAGCCGTGCCACGTCGGCAAATCTAGTGGTCGGCGGACCGCGAGCGTGTCACTGCGTCGTGACCGTGCCGGCCGGGTCGGGGATCCCGGACAGCTGGACGTTCGACGCGAGCCACCCGGAGTCGCTGTCGCCGGGGACCATCGTGAGCGTCGCCCACTGGTCCTCGGTCTTCTGGTTGTCCGATCCGTCGGTGATGGTCTGGTGCACGAACGCGACCACCACGACCGACGTGCCGTCGGCGCCGGGGCGGTACGCCGACTCCTCGACCTCGCCCTTCGCGACGACCTTGCCGAGCCGGACGACGCGCTCGATCTTGTCCTCGCTCCTCGCGAAGTTCTTCTTGACCTCGGAGTTGGTGAGCTGGTCGAGCCAGTCGTAGGTGTCGTCGACGTGCTGGTAGTCGTAGGTCGTCATGTCGACGAGCAGCTCGCGCGCGGCGGACTCCGCCGAGTCGAGGTCGCCCAGGCGGTCCTTGGCGTCGTCGCGCTCGTCCTTGGCGTCGTGCCAGGCCTTGAACAGAAGTCCCGCGGCCACCAGGGCCAGCACCAGCGCGACCACGAGGATCGCCGACAGCAGCTGGGAGCGCTTGTCCTGCACCCGCGTCACCGTACCGGCCCGGGTGCGTGGGCCGCGCCGCGCTGCAGCGTCGGGAACGACGCCGCGCAGTGCCCGCCGGTCTGGAACGGGTGCCGCTCGGGGTCCCAGGGAAGGTGGCGGGTCGTGCCGTAGTCGCACTTGCGGGTTCGGTGCGGGATGATCTGGACGTTCAGCCTCCCGTCGTGGAGCACCGCGATCAGGGCCCGCAGGCCCGGGCTGTACTCCTGCAGCAGGGTCCGCAGGTGCGGCTCGTAGGCCAGGAACATGTCGTCGAAGCTCACGCCGACCGACAGGAAGCCCGGGAGGACCTCCTCGGCGTCGTCGACGAGCGATCGGAGCTGCTTCAGCTGGCCGGGCGTGCGGTCGAGCACGTCACTGAACTCGGGCGTGTAGTTCTTCAGGAACGAGGCGAACTCCTTCGACCTCGTCGCCAGGGTGCGCAGCGAGGTCGCGTTGTCGTTGACGATCCCCAGGACCCGCCCGCCGTTGGTGATCACGCGGTCGGTCTGCGGCCAGATCTCGTCCAGCGTGGCGAGGATCTGGTTGCCCTGGTCGAGGATCTGGCCGAGGTCGTCGCCGGTGCCGGCGAGGCCGGTGCTCAGGTCCTGGAGGACGCTCTTGAGCTTCTTGTCGTCGATCTGGTCGAGGACCTTGTTCACCGCGACGACGGTGGAGCTCAGGCTCTTGGGGATGTCCGTCGACTGCGCGCTGACGGTGTCCCCGCTCTCGAGGTAGGGACCGTCGGCGGACTGCGGCTGGAAGTCGAGGTACTGCTCGCCGACCGGCGACAGGCTGCGCACCTTCGCCATCGCGTCCTGGGGAATCTTGGTCCCGGAGGTGATCTTGATCGTCGCCGCGACGCCGGAGTCGGTCGGCACGATCTGGGTCACCTTGCCGACCTGGACCCCGCGGTAGGTCACGTTGGAGCCCTCGAAGAGGCCGCCGCTCTGGGCCAGGTCGACGGTCACCGTGACCGGACGCGAGGTCAGCGGCTGGTCGAGCACGGCCGAGAAGATGTAGGCCACCGCGAACAGGAAGACGACCACGACACCCACGGCGCTGAGCACCAGCTTGTCGGTCAGGAGCTTGAGCATCTCAGTTGCCTCCACCGGTCAGGCCGCCGAGGAGGCCGTCCAGCCCCAGCAGGTCGTCGCTCGTGGACCCCGTCGATCCCGTCGGGTCCGACGGGCTCTTCGGGCTCTCGGGGCTCTTGGGCAGCAGACCGCCGAGCCCGAGGCCCTGGAGGATCTGGTTGACCTGGTCGGTCGGCAGCACGACCCCGATCAGGTCGAGCAGGTCGAGCAGCCCGCCGACGGGGCCGGTGCCGGTGATGCCGTCCAGGTGGAAGTTGATCTTGATGTTCAGGTAGTCCGTCGGGATCGCCTGCTTCGCCGCGGAGGCCGCCTCCTCGATCGAGCGGAGCATCGCGTCGAACCGGCCGCTGTTGGAGGACAGCTCGGCCAGCGTCGGCTCGACCTCTGCCAGCAGGTTCAGCAGCTGGGTCCGCGTCGCGTTCACGGTGCTGTTCGCGGCGCCCGAGAAGCGCTGCACTGCCTGCAGCAGCTTGGTGAAGCCAGGGGTCGCCCGCCGCAGCACCGCGGCCGCCGGCCGGATCTGCCGCATCGCGTCGTTGATGACGTCCTTGCGGTCGTTGAGCGTCTTCGACAACGAGTTGAGCGAGTTGAGCACCGCGTCGATGCTCTGCGTCGTCGAGTTCGCCTCGGTGAGGAAGGTGCTGGCCCGGTCGAGCAGGCCGCGGATGTTCTCCTCGTTGCCGCCGAGCGCCTTGTTCAGCTCGTCGGTGATGATCCGCAGCTGGTCGAGGCCGCCGCCGTTGATGAGCAGCGACGCCTCGGAGAGCGCGTCCTCCACGGTCGGGGCGGTCTCCGTGTCGGGAAGGCCGAGGGTCGCCCCGTCCTTCATCACCGGTCCGTCGGCCGGGTTGGTGACGTCGATGAAGAGCTCACCGAGCGGGGTCGTGTAGCGCAGTCGCGCGGTCGCGCCCTTGCGGATCTCGGCGTCCTTCTTGACGTCCATCGTGACGTGAGCCGTGTAGTCGTCGACCGTGATCGCGGTGACCTTGCCGCTGTCTACCCCGTTCACCTTGACCGGTGCGCCCTCGGCGAGGTTGAGGGCGTCCCTGAAGTCGGCCTTGAGCTCGATCTTGTCCCCGGACACGCCGGTGCCGGGGATCGGCAGGTCGCGCATCGTCGTGCTGCAGCCGGCGCCGGTGACCGTGACGGCCACGACGACGCTGACGGCGGCCACCCAGCGCCGGGCCCGCCCGTTCATCGGGCACCTCCCCCGACGGCCGGACCGGGCTGTGGGCGGCCGAGCGGCTGCAGGCTGAGCAGGTCGCACACGGCGGGCGGCAGCTTGTCGCAGACACCCTGCAGAAGGCCGCCGAGCGGCGCGAGGGCCAGCGGGTCGAGGACGGTCGGGAGCTTGTTGTCCGACGTCTTCGCGAGCTGGATGTTCTGCAGCGCGAGCGGCATGTCGCGGAGGATCTCCTGGAGCTGGTCCTGCTTGCCGAGCACGTTCCGCATCAGCCGGGTCGAGCCCCCGAGCGCGCGCACGATCTGGTCCCGGTTGTCGACCGCGAACCGGGCGACCTGGGTCACCGCGGTGTTCAGGGTCCGCAGCGCGGTCCGGAAGTTCGTCCGCTCCGAGGCGAGCAGATCGCTGGCCTTGGCGACCTGCTGGATGAAGGTCCGGGCCGTGCCCTCGTTCTGCGCGACCGTGCCGAGCAGGGTGTCGAGCGACTTGATGGTCGCAGCGACGTCCTCGCGCTGCGCGTTCAGGCCGTTCACCCCGTCCGCCAGCGAGTGGATGGTCTGGTTGAGCAGCGGCCCGCGTCCCTGGAGCGCCTTGGTGCCTGCGCTGATGAACCGCTTGACGGCGTCGATGGTGTCCTTGGACCCCGCGATGCCGGTCGCGAACCGGTTGAGCGACTGGAGGACCTGGTCGAAGTCGACCGGGGTGCGGGTCCGGTTCAGCGGGATCTCCGCGCCGTCCTTCATCTCCGGCCCGCCCGTGTAGACGGGCGTCAGCTCGACGTAGCGGTCGGTCGCCACCGAGCGCGCGACGACGACGGCGCCGGCGTCCTGCGGGATCTTGTAGTCGCCGTCGACCTCCATGGTCACCTTGACCCGGTCGCCGTCGGGCGAGATGTCGGTGATCTTGCCGACGACGACGCCGAGGATGCCGACGTCGTTGCCCTTGAAGAGCCCGGCGGAGTCCTCGAAGTAGGCGCTGATCTCCCGGGAGCCGGCGGAGCCGGGAAGCACTCCGCATCCGGACGTCGAGAACAGCACGGCTGCGATGACCGCGAGCGCGAGCCTGCGGAGTGTCGTCGTGCTCACTGGCAACCACCCCGCGCTCCGCACACCGAGTCGTCGGCCGGAAGGGCCGGGTCCTTGACGTAGAGGTCGACCCACGGCCCGTTGCCGAGCGCGTTGGAGACGTAGCGCAGCGACGGCGCCATCACGTCGACCACGTGGTCGAGGGTGTCCTTCTCGTTGTTGAGGAAGTCGATCACGTTGTTGAGGTCGACCAGGGCCGGCTTCAGCTGGCCCTTGGTCGACCGGACGACGGCCGTCAGCGACCGGGACAGCGAGGTGACCTCGATCAGCAGGCGGTGGATCGCCTCGCGGCGCGCGGTCACCTCCGAGACGACCAGGTTGGTCTGGCGCATCAGCTCGACGATGTCGTCGCTGCTGTCGGAGAGCTGGTCGCTCACGTTGCGGGCGGACCGGAGCAGCTCGCCCGCCTGGTCGGAGCGGTTCGCGATCACCTCGGACAGCCGCGCGACGCCCTGCAGCGCCGGCCCGATGTCGCCCGAGCTCGCGCTGAACGTGTCGGCCATCGAGGTGAGTGCCTTGGCCAGCAGCTGGGGGTCGAGCTTGTCGAGCGCCCCTGAACCGCTCTCGAGCACGTCCTGCAGGTTGTAGGGCACCTCGGTGCGGTCGATCGGGATCCGGGAGTCGGCCAGCGTGCCGGAGCCCTCCGGGTCGACCTCGAGGTAGTGGGTGCCGAGCAGCGTGGCCACCTTGACGCTGGCCGTCGTCCGCGAGCCGAGGGCGATGTCCTTGTCGACCACGAAGGTCACCTCCACGTGGTCGCCCTGGAGCTCGATCCCGGTGACCTTGCCCTTCACGACGCCGTGCACCTGCACGTCCTCGCCGTTGCGCAGGCCGGCCGTGTGCTCCAGCTCCGCCGTGTAGGTGCTGGTGCCGAAGTTCACGACGCTGAGCACGACCACGACGCCGGCGACGAGCAGTCCGACGGCGATCCCGACCAGGCCGACCCGGAACGAGTTCCACTCGTTGACGGGCTTCATGAGCACACCTCCGACCAGGGACCGTTGCCGCCGCTCAGGCTGAGCGGGACGGTCGCGGACCCGAGCCCGACGGCGAACGAGCAGACATAGACGTTCAGAGCGCTCTCGTAGGACGTGGCGCGGCCGAGCGACTCGAAGAGCAGCGCGAAGGCGGGCAGCGCCTTCTCGAGCTCCGCACGGGAGTCGCTGAGCTTGCCGGCGACGAGCCGGAGCTGCCGGGAGGTGTTGGTCAGCGGGACCCGTGCCTGCCGGAGCAGCGAGTTGGTCGAGCCGACGAGCTGGCTGATCCCGTCGATGGACGCGCCGATCGACTTCCGGTCGCGCGCCAGCCCGGTCATCATCTTCTTGAGCTCGATGACGGTCGAGGAGATCTGGTCCTTCTGGCTGGTCAGGTTGTCCAGGACCGGCTTGAGGTTGTCCATGACCTCGCCGATGACCTGGTCGCGGTCGGCCACGAAGTTCGTCAGCTGCGAGGTCTGCCGGAGGAGGGACTCGACCGTCCCGCCCTCGCCCTGGAGGACCTTGATGATCGAGGTCGCCAGGGTGTTGATGTCGCCCGGCTTGAGGACCTCGAACAGCGGACGGAAGCCGTTGAGCAGCTCGGTCAGGTCGAAGCCCGGGTCGGTCTGGTCGGTGCCGATCTCGGCCCCGGCCGGGAGCGCCTTGCCGAGCGGCTGACCCGGCTTCGGCGTCAGGGAGATGTACCGCTGCCCGAGCAGGTTCTCGTAGCGCATGCTGATCTCGGTGTTGTCGAGGATCGGCTGGTCCTTCTGGACGAGCAGGGTCACCTGGGCACCGTCGTCGGTGGCGTCGATGGACCTGACCTGCCCGACCCGGACGCCGGCCGCCTTGACGTCGTCGCCGACGCGCAGGCCGTTGACGTCGGTGAACTCGGCGTTGTACTCGATCGTGTCGCCGTTCACGCCGTTGTGCATCGTGTTCACCAGCAGCACCAGCAGCAGGATGCTGGCGAGCGCGAAGAGGAACACCTTGACGGCGACGCTGCGGATGCCGGTCACTGGCCGCCCCCTGCGATGGACGAGAGACCCGCGTTGGCGGCGGCGGAGCGGCCGTAGCCCGGGTGGCTGCTGTAGTAGGGCGGCAGGTCGGTGCGCAGGTTGGCGTCGACCTTGATGAAACCGTGCTCCACAGCGGCGTGGAGGATCCGGCCGGCGGCGAGGTTCACCGTGACCGCGTCGGTGATGCCGGCACGCCGGTTGTCGTAGATGGCGTCGACGAACCGGCCGGTGTCGTTGATCCAGGCGACGAGGTTGCGCTGGTTGCGGCTGAGGAACTGCTGCACGGTGTCCGCGAGGTCGGTGCCGCCGGCGATGAGCGACGTCAGGGCTGCCTCCTGGGTGACGACGGTGTTCAGGAACGGCAGGCTGTCGTGGGTCGCTTGGAGCAGGTCCGGCGCCACGTCGTCGACGACCCCGGTCGCGCTGGCGAGCGCGGAGAGGTCGCTGCGGATCGCCGGCATCCGGCCGTTGATACGGTCGAGGTAGGAGTTGATCGTCCGCACCGACTGGTTCAGCTGGTCGCCGCGCCCGTCCAGCGCCTCGGCCGCCGAGCCGATCGCCGAGGCAAGCTCCTTCGGGCCGAGCGCCTTGACGATGTGGTCGATGTCGTCGAGGGCCTGCTGCAGCTCCAGGGTGCCCTGGGTCTTGTCGGGCCGCACGACGTCGCCCGCCTCGATGTGGTCGCTGGACGGGGTGCCGTGCACGATCAGGTCGACGTACGTCGTCCCGAACACGGTCGCCGGGAGGATCCGGGCGACCACGTTGGCGGGGACGTGGTCGATGTCCTGGTCCGACATCTCGAGGTCGAGGCTGACCGCGCCGTCGTCGGCGCGCGAGATGCCCTTGACCTTGCCGACGATGACGCCGTTCATCTTGACGTCCGAGCCCGAGCGCAGCGCCCCGCCGGCGGTCGCGACCTCGGCGGTGACGTGCGGCGCCTGTCCGAACGTGCCGTTGCTGCGCAGCGAGACCAGGACGCCGACGAGGACGATGCCGACGACGACCACGACGCCCCGGCGGGCGAGCTGCTGGCGGGTGACGGTGCGGGCCATCTCTCTACGCGCCCCTCACCCGGAGATCCGGAAGCCCGGATCCCCGCCCCAGAAGATCAGCGTCAGCACCATGTCGATCACGACGACCGACACGATGCTGGCGCGGACCGCCGTACCCGTTGCCTCGCCGACCGCCTGCGGGCCGCCGCCGACGTTCATGCCGTACCAGCAGTGGATGAGCGCGACCATCATCGCGAAGATGACGATCTTGACGACCGACAGCATGATGTCGCGGCCCTGGATGAGCGAGGAGAAGTAGTGGTCGTACTGCCCGGGCGACTGCCCGAACAGCACCACGACCGAGAGCTGGCTCGCGATGTAGCTCCCGATCAGGCCGATCAGGTAGAGCGGGACGATCGCGACCATGGCCGCGAACACGCGGGTCGCGACGACGTAGCGCATCGGGTCGACCGCCATCACCTCGAGGGCGTCGATCTCCTCGTGGATCTTCATCGAGCCGATCTGCGCGGTGAACCGGCAGCCCACCTGCGCCGCGAGCGCGAGCGCCGCGATGAGCGGAGCGAGCTCGCGGGTGTTGGCGCTGGCGGAGATGAAGCCGCTCAGCGGGGCCAGGCCGACCAGCTCGAGGCCGTTGAAGCCCTCGATGCCGAGCGAGGTGCCGGCCGCGAGCGAGAGCAGCACCATCACGCCGACGGTGCCGCCACCGACGAGGAGCGCGCCGCTGCCCCACGCGATGTCCTTGAGCTGGCGGAGCATCTCCTTGGGATAGAGCGCCAGCATGGACGGCAGGGACTTGATGATGTCGAAGGCGAAGGTGGCGAACGAGCCGAGCTTGGCCAGCGACCCCATCAGCCCGTCGACGGCCCCCACCAGCGAGTCGGAGACCCGGTCGCCGATGGAGCGGGCACGCGGTTGCACGTCGACCACGTCAGCCTCCTGAGGGGAACAGCATCACGTAGGCCTGGGTGAGGCCGACGTTGACGACGGCGAGCAGGATCACGCTGAGCACGACGGCCTGGTTGACGGCGTCCGCCACCGCCTTCGGTCCGCCGTGGGCGTTGAGGCCCTTCTGGGCGGCGACGACGATGGCGATGAAACCGAAGATCAGTGCCTTCAGCTCGGCGACGAACAGGTCCATGGGCTGCGAGAGCCCGACGAACGAGTTGATGTAGGTCCCCGACGAGATCTGGCCGCCGCCGACGACCATGATGAACGCGGTGATCATGGCGGCCATCGCGACGATCGCGGTCAGCAGCACAGCGACCAGGAGCGCGGCGAGGATGCGCGGCGCGACCAGGCGCTGGATGGGCGAGATGCCCATGACCTTGAGGGCGTCGATCTCCTCCCGCGCGGTTCGCGCGCCGAGGTCGGCGCAGACGGCGGAGCCGACCGCGCCCGCGATCATCAGCGAGGTGACCAGGGGCGCTCCCTGGCGGAGCACCCCGATCCCGTTGACGGCGCCGATGAAGCTGTTGGCGCCGATCTGGTTGGCCGCGCCACCGATCTGCACCGAGGTGATCACGCCGAACGGGATCGCGACGAGGATCGTCGGCAGCAGCGACACGCGGATCATGAACCAGCACTGCAGGAGGAACTCGGTCCAGGAGAACCTGCGCGTGACGATGTCGGTGATCCCGAACTGCACGGACTCGATGCCGAGCTTCACGAGCTCACCGGACGTGTTGATGCCCTTCTTGAACCGGCCCGAGAAGCTGTCGAGGAGCGTTTTGCCGCTCGCTGCGATCGTCGCCATACGCCGCCCTCGTTCCCGTCCAGCCCATCTGCCTGTTCCTCGGTGTAACAGTTATCACGTCATTTGGTCACGGTGGTAGGTGTCCAGGAACGGCGAGACGGGGTCCGCGGCGCGGTCGGCGCAGCCCGGCGGCGCCGAGGAGGAGCGGGACGCGCCCCCGTTGCGGGCGCCACGGCTCGAGCAGCACGGCCATCTCGGCGTCGTCGACCGGCGTGCCGGTGAGGGCCCAGCCGACGTCCTTCGCGACGTGGAAGTCACCGAACGACACGGCGTCGGGGTCGCCCAGCGCGCGCTGCCGCACCTCGGCGCTGGTCCACGCACCCACGCCCGGCAGGGACCGGAGCCGGCGGTCCGCCGACGCGGGGTCGGCGGTGACGCGCTCGAGCGCGGTGGCGTGCCGCGCGGCGGTGACGACCGTGCGCGAGCGGGACTCGTCGATCCCGAGGCGCAGCCACTCCCAGGACGGCACCGCCCGGATCGCGCCCGGCTCGGGCTGGAGCCACAGGCCGACGTCCGCGCCGGGGCCGGGCGCCGGCTCGCCGTACCGCCGCACCAGGGTGCGGAAGCCCGCGAACGCCTGCTTGCCCGTCACCCGCTGCTCGATCACGGCGGGCACCAGCGACTCTGTCACCAGGCCGGTGCGGCCGAGCCGCAGATGGGGGTGCCGGCGCCAGGCCTCGGCCACGACGGGGTGCTGGGGCTCGAAGCCGGACCAGTCGTCCGCGGCGCCGAGCAGGTCGGGCAGCTGCGCCAGCGCCCAGGCCGCACCCGGGCCCCAGGCCTCGGCGACCACCTCGCCGTCGCGCCGGCGTACGTCGAGCGCGAGCGTTGCCGGACCCTCGGGAGTGCGGCTCGCCCGCCACTGCCGGCCGCCGACGTCGAGCCGGAGCGTCGGGTCCCCGCTCCCCCGCCGCTGCTGGGCGAGGATGGCGACGACCGGGCAGGGCCAGTCCGGCCGCCATGTGCGAGTCGCCTCCGAGGTCATCGCCACGCACACTAGTGTCCTCCGCACCCGAGCTGCCGAGGAGCGATGTGCCAGTCGAGACCAGCCGTGGTCGCCGCGCCCGGCTCGACCAGGAGGCGGTGCTCACCGCCGCGGAGGAGATCGTCGACCGCGACGGCTACGACTCGCTGACGATGACCCTCCTTGCGGGCGAGCTCGACGCGCGGGTGTCCTCGCTCTACAACCACGTCGAGAACCTCGAGGACCTCCGGTCGCTCGTGCAGCTGCGGGCGATGCGGCTGCTCGGTGACCAGGTGCGGCAGGCCGCGGCCGGGCACGCGGGTGCCGACGGCCTGCGGGTCCTCAGCCACGCCCTCCGGTCCTTCGCGCGCTCGCACCCGCAGCGCTACGCCGCGATCACCCGGCCGGCCATCGACGGCGAGGCGTTCTTCGACGCCGCGAGCGAGACGATCGAGGCGCTCGCGGTCATGGTCCGCTCGGCCGGCCTGCCGGAGGAGCGGATCATCTCCACCGGCATCGCGGTCTTCGCGGCCCTGCACGGCTTCGTGTCGCTCGAGGTCGCCGGGTACTTCGACGGCGTCGACGGCGACCTCGACGAGGTGTACGAGCTGGTCGTCCGCGGCGCGGTGACGGCGGCGGTGCTGGAGGCGACGAAGTGAGGAGGAACGCCGGCCGAGGAACGAGGTCGAGCGGTTCCGACGAGCGAGGAGCCTCGCGAGCGCAGCGAGCGGAGGCGACTCACCGATGAGGCTGGCCGAGCTCGTCGCCGTCTCGGCGGCGGTCGCGGCGACCCGGTCGCGCAAGGAGAAGACGGCACTCATCGCCGACCTCCTCGGGCGGACCGAGCCGGACGAGCGGGCCCTGGTCGCGCACTACCTGAGCGGGCGGCTCCGCCAGCGGCGCACGGGCCTCGGGTGGCGCGGCCTCCAGCAGCTGCCGCCGGCGGCCGAGCAGCCGGGTGCGCTGACGGTGGGCGAGGTCGACGCCGCGTTCGAGAGCATCTCGCGGCTGTCCGGGCCCGGCTCGGCCGGTGCCCGGTCGGCCGCGGTCGCCGAGCTCTTCGGCCGCGCGACCGCCGAGGAGCAGGCCTGGCTGCGCGCGATCGCCGTGGGTGAGGTCCGCCAGGGTGCGCTCGACGCGATCGTGATCGAGGCGGTCGCGGCGGCCGCCGCCGTCCCGCTCGGAGAAGTACGCCGAGCGGCGATGCTCGCCGGCGGGGCGACCTATGCCGTCGACGCGGCCTTCTCCGGCGTCGAAGCGCTCCACGCCATCGGCCTCACCGTCGGCCGCCCGGTCCTGCCGATGCTCGCGTCGTCCGCTCCCGACCTCGCGTCCGCACTCGAGAAGCTCGGCGGACGCCAGGTCGCGGTGGACGCGAAGCTCGACGGCATCCGGATCCAGGTGCACCGCTCGGGTGCGGACGTGGTCGTCGCGACCCGCAGCCTGGAGCAGATCACGCACCGGCTGCCCGAGGTCGTGGAAGCGGTCCTGGCGCTGCCGGCCACCGACCTGGTGCTCGACGGCGAGGCGATCGCCCTCGACGAGGACGGCCGGCCGCGCCCGTTCCAGGAGACGGCGTCGCGGACCGCGAGCAGGCCCGACCCTGAGGGCGGGCGGGCGGGGACGAAGCAGGGGGTCGCCGTGACGCCGTACTTCTTCGACGTCCTCCACCTCGACGGGCGCGACCTGATCGACCTCCCCGCGTCGGAGCGCTGGACGGCCCTGGACGCCCTCGTCCCCGAGCGGCACCGGGTCCCCCGCTGGGTCGGACAGGCGGACGACGTCGAGGCCGCCCAGGCCTTCACCGACCTCGTGCTCGCGGGCGGGCACGAGGGCGTGGTGGTGAAGGACGTGGCGGCGCCCTGGGAGGCCGGTCGGCGCGGCGCCGCGTGGGTCAAGGTCAAGCCGGTGCACACGCTCGACCTCGTCGTGCTCGCTGTCGAGTGGGGCTCCGGACGACGCCGGGGCTGGCTGTCCAACATCCACCTCGGCGCGCGCGACGAGACCAGCCCGACCGGTTTCGTCATGCTCGGGAAGACGTTCAAGGGGATGACGGACGCGATGCTCGCGTGGCAGACCGAGCGGTTCACCGAGCTCGCACTCGACCCCGCCGCGGTGGCCGACCAGCACGTGGTGCAGGTGCGGCCCGAGCAGGTCGTCGAGATCGCGTTCGACGGCCTGCAGCGCTCGAGCCGCTACCCCGGCGGGCTGGCCCTGCGGTTCGCGCGAGTGGTGCGCTACCGGGACGACAAGTCGGCGGACGAGGCCGACGACCTCGCGACAGTTCGAGACGTGGGGAACATTCGGCAATAGGCTCCGCGGGCATGACCCTGCGCGTGGTGATCGCCGAGGACTCGATCCTCGTGCGCGAGGGCGTGCGCCAGCTCATCGAGCGCCAGCCCGACCTCTCCGTCGTGGCCGCGGCAGGTGACCTCGACGAGGTGCGCACGGCGCTCGCTGCCCAGCACGCCGACGAGCCGGTCGACGTGGTGGTGACCGATGTCCGGATGCCGCCGACGTTCACCGACGAGGGGATCCAGCTGGCCGTCGAGCTGCGGCACTCGCACCCGGACGTCGGCGTCGTCGTGCTGTCGCAGTACGCCGAGGCGGTCTATGCCCGCGACCTGCTCGCCGACGGCAGCGCAGGCCGCGCCTACCTGCTCAAGGAGCGGGTGAGCGACCCCGACGAGCTCGGGTCGGCGATCCGGGCCGTCGCCCAGCAGCGCTCGGTCGTCGACCCGGCGATCGTCGAGCTCCTGGTCCGGCCGCCGTCGGAGCGGTCGCCGCTGGCCCAGCTCACCCCCCGCGAGCGGGAGGTCCTCGACCACGTCGCCCAGGGGAAGTCGAACGCCGGCGTCGCCGCGGCGCTCTTCCTCACCGAGCGCTCGGTGGAGAAGCACATCAACGCCGTCTTCTCGAAGCTCGGTCTCGAGATGGCCCCGGACACCAACCGCCGGGTCGCCGCCGTGCTGCTCCACCTCGCCGACAGCCGGGACGGCTGACGCCAGCACCAACGCCGCGGTGTTGCTACCCCCACTGGCGGTGCCGGGTGGGACCAACGAGAATTACGCCGTGGAGGTTCTCATCGTCGACGACCAGCCGCCGTTCCGCGCCGTGGCAGGCCAGCTGGTCTCGCTCATCGGGTGGCACCTCGCCGGAGAGGCGGAGTCCGGCGAGCTGGCGGTCGAGGCCGCGCGGACCCTCCACCCCGGGCTGGTGCTGATGGACATCAACCTCCCCGGCATCAGCGGCATCGAGGCGACGCGGAAGATCACCGACGAGATGCCGGACGTGCGGGTGGTGCTGCTGTCGACGTACGCCGAGGACGACCTGCCGGCCGACGCCCGCGACTGCGGCGCGCTGGCCTACGTCCACAAGGAGGACCTCACTCCTCGGGTGCTGCGCGACCTGATCGCTTGATTGCCCGGGCCGCCGGTCAGGCCGGCACCTCCGCCGCGAGCGGCTCGCCGGGGATCGTGAGCACCAGCCGCGTCCCCTCCCCCGGCGCCGAGTGCACCACGAGCTCGCCGCCGAGCGCACCCAGCCGGTCGCGCATGTTCGTGAACCCGTGCCCCTCCGCGTGCTCCGTCGCGTCGTACCCGGCGCCGTCGTCGGCGATCTCCACGACCAGCCGGCCGTCGGCGCCCCGGACCGTCAGCTCGACCTCGGCACCCTCGCCGGCGTACTTCGCGGCGTTCTGGAGGGCCTCGGTCGAGCAGAAGTACGCCGCCGTCTCCACCGTCTCCGGGTAGCGCCCGGGCAGGTCCACCTCGACCCGGCACGGCAGACCGGCGCGATTGGCGGCCGTGCGCAGCGCCTCGCCGAGGCCGCGGTCGCGCAGCAGCGGCGGGTAGATGCCGTGCGCGAGCGCGCGCACCTCGTCGATCGTCGCCTGGACGTCCTTGCGCAGGTCGCCGAGCATCTGCGCCACCATCTCGCCGTCGCCGTCCTCGGCGACATTGGCGACCAGGCCGATCTTCACCGCGAGCGCCACCAGGTGCTGCTGCGCGCCGTCGTGCAGATTGCGCTCGATGCCGCGGCGCGCCGCGTCGGACGCCGCCACGATGCGCAGCCGGGAGGCCTGCAGCTCCTCGTTGCGCTCGGCGAGCTCCTCGAGGGAGGCCTGGAGCGCGGAGTCGAGCTGGACGTTGTGCAGCGCGAGCCCGAGCTGGTGGGCGAGCTCGACCAGAGCCGCCTCGTCGGCGTCCTCGAACTCCTGGGTACCCGGAGGGCGCACCACGACCACGAGGCCGTGCAGGTCGCCGAGGTGGGCGACCGGGACCACCCGGAAGTCGCCGTGCGGCTCCTCCGGCACGAGGGTCGGCAGCCAGACGGAGACCCAGGCCGGCCCTCCGATCCGCGTCCGCGCGACGGTCGTGGCCTCCGCCCCGGAGACGCGGAGCATCGCCGGCGGCATCGTCGGCACGCTCGTCGTACGGCGCATCGCGTCCGCTGTGCCGGTCCAGATCTCGGCCCGGGTCCCGGGCACCGTCTCGCGCAGCGACTCGGCCAGCTGGAGCATCAGCTCGTCCATCGGCACCGAGCGGCTCATCTTCGCTCCGAAGGCGCTGACGACCTCACCGGTCGACGGCTTCTCCTCGTGGAGCAGCGACCGCACCCACTCGGCGATGCGCCCGCGCACCGGCGGCACCAGCAGGGCCGCGACGGTCGCCGCGAACAGGCTGGACAGCATCACCTCGCGCTCGTGGCCGTCGGGGCTGCCGTTGATGCCGACCACGAGCACCAGGTAGACGGCGACGACGACGAGGGCCGAGCCCGACACCGCCGCCGAGTGCACGAGGACCGACGCGGCCATCCGGTCGCTGACCAGCCATCGCGACCCGACCAGTGCCACCGGCGCGAGCGCCAGCAGCACCAGGAACCAGAAGCCGGGGTGCCGCGGGACGTTGGTCATCAGGTGGAGCGCCCACAGGGAGGCGCCCGCACCGACGGCCGCCACGACGGTGGCCAGGAACCACCGCCGTTGCGTCCTCGTCACCAGGATCGTCGTGTCGGCCATCCTCATCCCCTCCTCGGTTCGGCGAGCATCACTCGGCCCTCAAGATCGTCGTGACCGGCAGGCGGCCGGCGCGGTAGGCGGGCGCTGCGGCGAGCGTCACCGCGTAGGTGTGCGGTCGCGCGGACCCCAGGTCGGTGACGATGCGCCCCACGACGTCCGGGTCCCGCGCGTCCGGCCCCACCTCGACGAGCACCTGGTGCAGTCCGGGTACGGCGAACAGCGAGTCATAGGCGGAAGGAGTGATCCATCCGCCCTCGTGGTACTGGGTCTCGACGCTCGTCGGCACGAAGCCGATCCCCACGACGGTCAGCGTCCGGCTGCTCCTGCTGCCAGCCAGCAGGACCCGCGAGCCGACCGAGAGGTGCAGCTGGTCGGCGGTGGTAGGAGCCAGCGTGACTTCATCCGCGGTCCGAGGCATCCGCCCAGCCGAGAGCACCGTGTCCACCGCGTCGTGGGACGTGTCGATCGACCAGAGCACCACCGAACCGGTTCCGGCCGGCGTCGTCACCGCGCCCGTCAGCGTGTCGGTCACGTGCTCCACGTACGGGAGCGCGCGCAGGTCCGACTCGAGCTGTCGTGCGGGGAGCACTTCGACGCCGTTGTAGCCCGCGACGATGCCCGCCTGCCAGGTCTGACCGAACCGGGCGGGATTGTCGAGGGCCTCGGAGAGGCCCGCGCCGAACACCAGCACGCCCACCACTCCGGCCACGCCGACGACCGCACCCACCATGCCGGGGAGCACCGGCACCGAGCTCGGACCGCGGCCGCGCTCGAGCGCGAACCTCGTTCCGAGCTGCACCGCCGGGGCGGCCGCGGTCCGGCGGACGACGCCGACGATCGTCGAGGGCCGGGAAGGTCGCTCTGCCGACGCCGTCAGGGGCAGCCGTGCGACGACGCAGGTCCACCCCAGCAGCAGCGTGAGCGCCAGAACGGTCACGGTCGCAAGCACCGGCAGGTCGATGTCGATGCCGGGCGACGGCTCCAGGTCGGCGGCCGTGCCGATCGGGAGCCATCGCGACGCGACGATGGACGTGCCGACCGCGACGGCGAGACCTACGACTGCCGCGAGGCCAGGACCGACGGCGGCCGCCCCGACCGCCTGGCCGGGACCGAGCCCCAAGGCCCCTGCGGCGCGGAGTCCGTCGCCGTCAGCAGCGACGTAGCGTGCGATCCACTGACCGACCAGGACCATCGCCGCCACCAGTGCGGCACCGGCGAAGCCCAGCATCCAGGCGGCCTCGAAGCCCGCGGAGTGCCGGACCCGGTCGTAGCGGTCCCCGAGGTCGACGACGTCGGGATAGCCGGACTGCTCGGCCAGGTCGGCCCGCAGTCGCGGGAGGTCGGCGGCGCCGTCGCGGAGCCGCACGAGCGCGTTCGCGGGCGCGTACTCACCGCTGCCCCACAGGTTGTCGGCGTACTGCGTCGTGCCCACGCCCACGTCGTAGGTGTCGGCGAACTGCTGGGTGACGACCGCCTCGTCGGCACGCGCGGGGTCGTAGACACGGCCGGCGAGGACGACCGGTCGCTCGATGGTCCGGAGCATGTCGTCGCGGACCGGGGGCAGGTCGAGCACGACGAGAGACCGCCACCGCCGACGTATGTCGAGCCGGGCGAAGGCCCAGGCTCCAGCCCACGCGGCCATCACTCGGTCCTCAGGACGGTGGCCGCGGGGGTGCGCGCCGCGCCGTGGGCCGGCAGAGCGGCGAGCAGCACTCCGAGCAGCAGCGCGCCCGGGACCAGGAGCAGGAGCGCAGTCAAGGGGAAGGGCGCGGCGTACTGGAGCGGCGTGTAGGTCGCGACCGGTCGCCACAGGCTCCGGCCCGCGGCGACCCCGAGCGGGATCCCGACCGCGAGGCCGACCAGCATCATCACGGTCGCCTGCGTGGTGACGACCAGACGGGTCTGCCCCGGCGTCAGTCCCAGGGCGCGCATCACCGCGACGTCCCGGGAACGGCGCCGCACGGCCAGCGTGAGCGCGTGGCCGAGGGCACCGACCGAGAGCAAGCCGAGGAACAGTCCGAGCACGCGGGGAAGGTCGCGGACCTGCTGGAGCGAGGAGCGGCGGTCGGCCAGGTCGGGCCCGTCGACGGTCAGCCCCTGCTTCGCCAGGTTCGGCAGTGCTGCCGCGACGTCGTGCTGGATCTTCGCCAGCGCCTGATCGGGGGGCACCGACCCGTCGGTCGTGTAGAGCAGGCACCGGAAGAGGAACTTCTCGAAGAGTCGGTGCCAGCCGTCGTCGGTGACCCACCCGCCGTCGTGGTAGGAGTTCGTTCCTCCAGCCTCGGGCATGAGTGCCTCGCCGACGACCTCGAGCCCGACCGACGCGTGGTCGCCCGTCAGCTCCACGGTGTCCCCGACCTGTACGCCGAGCGCGTCGAGGCTGTCGGGCGCGAGCGCGACCTCGCCGGCCGTCTCGGGCATCCGCCCGTCCAGCACCACGGCCCGGTAGACGCCGTCGTAGCTGAAGAGCTGGACCGAGCCGGAACCGTCCGGCTCGGTGGCCACGGAGGACAGCGAGCTCGCCACGCCGCTCATGTAGGAGAACTTCTCCGCCGTGTGCAGCACGACGTCCTTGGGGTCGTAGTCGGTGTTGCCGTAGCCGACGAAGCTGACCGCCTGCTCGGTCTGACCGAACCGCTCGGGGTCGTCGACGGCATCGGCGATCGCGCCGTCGAACACGATGGCGCCCGTGGCGCCGAGCAGGCCGAGCACGGCCCCCACCAGTGCCGGACGCACGGGCACCGCGCTCCGGCCGGCGCCGGGCTCGAGCGCGAAGCGGGTGCCGAGCGACACCGGCACCGGGAGCCCGGCGTTGGCGGCGGCAGTGGCGACCCGCGAGCGCCGGGCCTGCGCCCGCGACCGCGCCGCCAGCAGCGCCCGCCATCCCGCCAGTACGGCGAGCGCCGCCGCGACGAGCAGCAGCAGGGCCGCTCCCCCGCCCAGGACCGCCGGATCGACGTCGACGCCGGGATCGGGCTCCACCAGCGCCGCGGAGCCGATGGGGAACCACGGGGACGCCGCGACCGCGGCACCCACGGCGGCGAGCAGTCCGGCCCCGACCGCCAGCAGCGGGCCGACGCACACCGTGAGCACGAGGCGCGACGGCGTCGCGCCGAGGGCCAGCGCGGTCGGGAGCTCGGCCGCGCCGTACGCGATGTGCCGGCTGATCGCCTGCCCGATGACGAAGAGGGCCGCGAGGACAGCGGCTGCGCAGAACGCCGCGAGGCACGCGGACTCGAACCCGATCCGGTGGCGTCCGATCCGGTCGACCACGTCGATGTCCCACACGTCGACGTCGGAGCGGCCGGTCAGCCGCTCGAGGTCGCTGCGCAACCTGGGGATGTCAGCGGCCCCGTGGTCGAGCCGGACCTGCGCGTTGACCGCCGACCGGAGTCCGGGCCGCTTGGCGTCCTCGGGCCCCAGGACGTTCTCCGGGTAGGTCGCCGCGATCGCCGGGGACACGATGACCACGCCGTGCCGGCCGGGCAGGTCGTAGTTCCACGGGCTGCGGATCGCTCCGACGATCTGCACGTCGACGTGGGGGCCGTGCAGCCGATCGGCCGGCAGGTTGTCGTAGTTCACCTCGTACGGCGCCGGCAGGGCGAGGGTCAGGTGGTCGCCCACCTGGTCGCCGTACTCGCTGAGGAACTGCGGGGTCACCACGACCTCGTGGACATCGTCCGGGTCGAGCATCCGGCCCTCGAGCACGACCGGGCGCTCGACCGTGAACAGGTCGTCCGCGCCGACCGGCGGGTACGTCACGACGTCCGGCGAGTAGTCGCCCACGATCGCGAGTGGATCCGTGATCGCCAGCTCCGCGAGGGCCGTGACGTACGGGAGGTCGCGCACGGCCTGCCAGTCGAAGTCGGGAGTGTTCGCGAGCACGAAGGCGTCGGCCGGGCGGGTCACCGCCTCCAGGCGGTCCGGTGCCGTCGCGCCGCGGTGCGTGGCCGCGGCGGCGGTCAGCACGACGGCCCCTGCGACGGCCGTGAGCACGGCGATGGCGGCGAGCGAGCGCCAGCGGCGACGCACGTCCCACCGGAGCCAGGTCCACGTGGCCCCGAGCCCGCCCATCACTCGGCCCTCAGCACGGCGGCGAGCGGGATCCGCGCCGCCCGCCGGGCGGGCAGGACGGCGAGGAGCACGGTCAGCCCCAGCGAGGCGCCGACCACCCAGAGGACCGCGGACATCGAGGTGGGCGGTACGAACTGCAGCGGCAGCGTCTCCGCGACGGTCCGCCAGAGCGCCCGGCCGAGGACGAGCCCGAGCGGCGCGCCGTACAGCAGGCCGACGGTGACGAAGGTGAGTGCCTGGACGGCGACCGTGGCTGCGGCCTGACCGCCGGTCATGCCGAGGGCGCGGACGACGGCAAGATCGCCTTCGCGGCGGCGGACGGCCAACACGAGGGCGTTGCCGACCACGCCGATGCCGAGCAGGGCCAGGAACGCGGCCAGGACCGCCGGGAAGCGGCGCACGCTGCGGAGGTTCTGGACGGCATCTACCGGCTGCGGCGGGCCGAAGTCGGCGCCGGTGTCGGCATCGAGCCGCTTGATCAAGGTGTCGGACGAGAGCGAGTCGCTGGCGACCAGCAGGGTGTGGAAGTGGAAGTCGTCGAAGAGCAGCGGGTACGAAGACGCCACCACCCAGGCGCCGTCGGTGTAGCCGTTGTGAGCGCCGGGCGGGAGGAACCCGGTGCCCACGACCTGGTAGGAGCGGGTCGCCGCCGAGCCCGTCAGGGAGACCTGGTCCCCGACGCCCACGCCCAGAGCGTCAGCGGTGACCGTCCCCAGCATCACCTCGTCGGTTGCTGCCGGCGCACGGCCGTGCGTCACGACCGGCCCCATCGCCTTCGGCCCGGACCCTCCGGAGTAGACGACCATCGGCAGCCGGTCGTCGTCCGCCGTTGCGTTGCCCTGCCGTGCGTCGAGCACCCCGTCCACGTAAGGAAGGCTGCGCACCTGGTCGAGCAGCTTTCCGGGGTCGCCGTAGTCCTGGCCTCCGAAGCCCACGAACGTCTCGGCCTGCTGGATCTGGCCGAACCGGACCGGATGGGTGATCGCGTCGTCGATGCCGTGCGCGAACACGAGCGCGGCCACGCAACCTGCGGCCGCCGCGATCGCACCGATCTGGGCCGGACGCACCGGTACGGCGTCCTTGCCCCGCTGCGGCTCGAGAGCGAGGCGGGTACCGAGCACGACGGGCACCGGCGCAGAGACCTGGGTGAACCAGGCGGCCACCTTCGACACCCGCGGCGCATGCTCCCCGCGACGTCGGACCGCTCGACGCCAGGATGCCGCGACGGCCACGAAGGTGAGGAACAGCGCGGCCGCGGCCAGCACTGCTGACAGCACGACCGGGTCGAGGTCGCGCCCCGGGCCCGGCTCGTACCGCCGGGCCGACCCGACCGGGAACCACTGCGAGGCGATCCACGCACCGGTCACACCGAGCACGGCGCCGACGACGGCTGCGAGCGCAGCCGGCACGGTGGCCGCGCCGACGACCTGGCCCGGTGACATCCCGAGGGCGGGGCCGGGCGCCAGCCGCTCGATCCCGGCCGCCGCGGTCCTCGCGACGAGCCCGCCGACGAGGAACCCCGCGGCAACCAGAGCGACCAGGCCGAAGGCCGCCAGCGTCCGGGCCTCGAAGCGGATGTTGTCGCGGGCCGGCCGGTTGTACTTGACCTCGGTGTCCCACACGTCGACGTCGGTCTGCCCCGTCAGCCGCCGGGCGTCCTTGGTCAGCGCCGCGATGTCACGCGCCGGATCGTCCAGCCGGAAGATGGAGATGACGGTCATCCTGCTGAGCGGCGCCCCGCCGAGGAGGTTGTCCGAGTAGGCGGTCAGGGTGGCCGGCGACAACGCGGCCTGACCGTCCGGTTCGGCGGCGTCCGCCGTCATCCAGACGCTCCGCACGACGCCCACGACCCGCCAGCCGACCACCGGGCCGTGGGGGTCCTGGACCGGCTCCTGGCGCCGGACTGCCCGGGCGGCCTGGGACGCGTCGGGCAGCTGGACGCGCAGCGTGTCGCCGACGGCGAGGCCGTGGGCGTCCGCGAACTCGGGCGTGATCACGAGCTCGTCGGGGGTGTTCGGGTCGTAGGGCCGGCCATCCAGGACGACGGGCACGTCGATCGTGCGGAACCACTGGTCGTCGGTGGGGGTCGTGAGCCAGTCGTCGCCCTGCGGCTGCACGTCCAGCGGCCGGGCTCCTGCAATCGCGGCAAGCCCGGCCCGTGCCTCGACGTACGGGAGCTGGTCGAACTCGCTCCAGGGGTACTGGATCTGGGGGTTCGCCGGGATCACCGCGTTGAAGGCCCGCGTCTGCTCCACGAGCCGGTCGAGCGCGGTGCCGCCGCGAATCGCGCCGGCGAACGCCGTGGCGACCGTGCCCGACGCGAGTGCGACGACCATCGCGAGCAGCAGGAGCGAGACCCACCGGTGCCGGAGCTCGTGCCGGACCCAGAGCCGGACCCCGCCCACTACTCGGCCCTCAGGACCGCCGCCAGCCGGGCGCGGCCCGCGCGCCGGGCAGGCAGCGCGGCCAGCACGTTGACGACCAGCAGCGCAGCGGGCGCGACGAGCAGCAGGACCAGCACCGGCGTGGGCGGCAGGTACTGCACGGGCGTGAAGCCCGCGACCCAGCGCCACGCCGTGCGGCCGAGCGCGACGCCGATCGGTACGCCGAACGCGAGCCCGAACAGGGCCAGCACGCAGGCCTGCACGACCACGACGAGGCGGCTCTGGGCCGGCGTGAGGCCCAGCGCGCGGAGCACGGCGAGGTCGACCGCGCGTCGCCGTACGGCGGTCGCCAGAGCGTGGCCGATGGCGCCGATGGCGAGGAGGACCAGGAACGCGGCGAGCGCCACCGGCAGCCGACGCACCTCCTCCAGCACCTGGACCGTGCCGTTGTGGCGGACGTCGAGGTCCTCGAGCGGCGTGACGACGCTCATGCAGGTGGGATCGGTGCTCCCCCTGCACGCCTTCGTCGCGAGCTCCTGGAGCTTCGGTTCTGCGGCGAGGATGTCACTGTTGAGGCGTGCGATGCCGGCGTCGTCCTGGTAGGACGGCGCCAGCGCGATGTGCAGGACGTGGAACTTGTAGTCGGTGAACAGGGTGTCGTAGCCGTTGTCGGTGATCCAGCCGCCCTCGTCGTAGTCGTTGTGCGGTCCGGTCGGCAGGAAGACCTCGCCGACGATGTGGAGCCGGCGCGAGCGGTCGCCCGAGGTCAGCGAGATCGTGTCCCCCACGTGCAGACCGGTGTAGTCGAGCGACCCGGACCCGAGCGCGACCTCGTCGGCTGTCTCGGGCATCCGACCGGAGAGAACCGTCGACCCGAGCGGCTTCGTCCCGGGAGACCAGCTCCACAGCTGGAGCGAGCCCTGGCCGTGCGGAAGGTCCGCCACCTGGCCGCGCGAGTCGTTCACGCCGGTGACCTCGGGCAGCTCGTCGAGCGCGTCGACCACGGGCGCGGAGGGCAGGAAGTCGTGTCCGCCGTAACCGACGAAGCCCATCGCCTGGTAGGTCTGGCCGAACCTCTCGGGGTGGTCGGCCGCGTCGTTGATGCCGTGGGACAGGACGCCGACGGCGACGACGCCCAGCACCCCGAACAGCGCACCGACCAGCGCCGGGCGGACCGGCACGGCGGAGCGACCGGTGCCGCGCTCCAGCGCGAACCGGATGCCGACGACGAGCGGGACCGGGGCGTCGGCGTTCGCAGCCGTGGCCGCCGTCGTGGAGACGCGAGCCTTGCCCGCGACCGACCTCCGGGCGGCCGACGCGGAGCTCACGACTGCGCCCGCCACGACCAGGGCGATGATCGCCAGGAACCCCACCGGGAGGACCGCCCAGTCGACCCGCACGCCGGGCTCGGGCTCCACCGCGCGCGCAGAGCCGAGGGGGAACCACGGTGAGCTCGCGACGGCGGCGAGCGCTGCCAGCAGCGCGCCGACGCCCCCGGCGATGATCGGGTTGACCGTCGCGGCGACGAGCACCTGGCGGGGGGTCATGCCGAGGGCGCGGGCGGTGTCCAGCTCGGTCGTGGCCGCGGCGGCGTACCGGCCGATCGCCTGGCCGACGAGCACGACGGCGGCGACCACGGCCGCCAGGCCGAAGGCTGCCAGGAAGCCCGCCTCGTGTCGGCCGATGGCCTCGAGGTGGTCGTAGCCGGCGTCGTAGTCCCAGACGTCGATGGACTTGCCCGAGATCCTCTCGATGTCCGCGCGCAGGCGCGGGATGTCGGCGGCGCCGTGCTCCAGCCGGAACCCGGCGTTCTCCCAGCCCGCCTTGCCCGTGGCACCCATGATGTTGGCGCGGTAGGTGGAGAACAGTGCGGGTGAGAGCGTGATCGCGCCACCGCCGCCACCGTCCTGCACCGCCCACGGGGTCACCACCTTGCCGACGATGTGGACCGTGATCGTCGGTCCGGCGTAGTCGTCGTAGGCCATGTCGTCGGTCGCACCGGTGTCGGCCTGATCCGGGGTCGGCAGCCGGACCTGGATGGTCGACCCGACGCCCAGTCCGTCGGACTCGCCCCAGTCACCGGTGATGACGGCCTCCGAGGGGTCGTCGAAGTCGAGCATCCGGCCGTCGAGCACGACCGGCCGCTCCATGGTGCGCATCCAGGTGTCGTCGTCGCGGAGGAAGTCGATGCTGTCCTCGAGCACCTTGTCCTTCTGTGCCTGCTGGATCTTGGGGGTGGCGGCGAGCACGAAGTGGGTGCTCGCGACGACGTAGGGCAGCTGGTCGATCGGCGTCCAGTCGAAGCCCGGGATGTTCGCGACGGCGAGCGCGTCGACCGGGAGGGTCTGGTCGCGCAGTCGCGGCATGGCGCTGTCCCCGCGGTGCGCACCTGCGAACGCCGTGAGGACGACCCCGCCGGCGAACGCCACGAGCAGCGTCAGCACGACGAGGGACTTCCACCGGCGGCCGACGTCCAGGCGCAACCAGATGAGGGCAGCGGACATGGGAGGACTCAGGCACTCGCGAGCTGCGAGGCGACCTGGCCGTCCCGCATCTGCACCTGCCGGTCCGCACCGGCCGCCACGTCGGGGCTGTGCGTCACCATGATGATCGTCTGGCCCCCGCCGTGCAGCCGCCGGAACAGCTCCAGCACCTCTTGCCCGCCCTCGGTGTCCAGGGCACCGGTCGGCTCGTCCGCGAGCAGCAGGGTCGGCTCGTTGACGAGGGCGCGGGCGATCGCGAGCCGTTGCCGCTGGCCCCCGGAGAGGACCGCCGGCACCTGCTCGCGCCGGTCGGAGAGGCCGAGCAGGTCGAGCAGCTCGTGCGCGCGGGCGACCGCGGCCTTGCGCTTCATCCCACCGAGCACGGCAGGGAGCACGATGTTCTCGGTGGCGCTCACGCCGTCGAAGAGGTTGAAGAACTGGAAGACGATCCCGATGTGGTGACGGCGGAACTTCGCCAGCCAGGCCTCGCTCTGCCCGTCGATGCGCTGACCGTCGACCTCGATGGTCCCCTCGTCGAGCCGGTCCAGGCCGGCGATCGCGTTCAACAGGGTGGACTTCCCGCAACCGGACGGTCCCGTGATCGCGACGAACTCGCCCCGCGCGATGTCGAGGTCGAGGCCGCGCAGCGCCCGGACGGGGGCCAGGTCGGCGGTGAAGGTACGCCGTGCGCCACGCACGCTGACGGCGTGATCCGCGGCGGGATCGGACGTGGTCTCGGTCATGATGTCGGCCTTCCGTTGACGGGAGCGTCGGGGTAGCACGCAAAGGCCCGGACCGCTTGCACCCGGCCCTTCACCTCGCAGGCTCCCAGGTCGGCCCACTCTCCGTCCTGGTTTCCGGCAGCCTCGAGGGTCGGCGCGGAGACGACGGTCGTGCCCGCCGGCCGGGCCAGGTCCTGCAGTCGCTGGGCGAGGTTCACGGTGTCGCCGACGACGGTGTACTCCAGCCGCTCGTCGCTGCCGAGCATCGCGGCGGCCACCTCGCCGGTGGAGACGCCGATCCCGAGGCCGAACGGCAGCAGGCCCTCGGTGCCCCACACCTCGTCGAGCGCCCGCTGCCGCTCGTGCATGTCGGCCGCCGCCAGGAGCGCCTCCTGTGCGTGGTCCGGTCGCGGGTCCGGTGCGCCGAAGACGGCCATCACGGCGTCGCCGACGTACTGCATGACGGTGCCGCCGCGCTCGATGATCGCGGCGTTCATCTCGCGCCGGTGCTCGTTGAGCTGCCGTGCGAGCAGGGCGGGATCGGCGTTCTCGGCGATCGTGGAGTAGCCCCGCACGTCGGACATCAGCACGGTGACGGTCAGCCTCTCGGTGCGCTCGACGGCGCCACGGTCCCGGCGGATCTTCTCGGCGAGGCCGCCGGGCAGCAGCCGGGAGAGGGTCTGGCCCTGCTCCTCGCGGTCCAAGATCGCGGCGTGCAGCATCCGGAGCCGGCGCAGCGCGTCCGCCTGGCCGGCAGACGCCCCCGTGGCGAGGGCGAGGAAGAGGGCCTCGACGGCGTCGTT
Source organism: Nocardioides panacisoli (assembly GCF_039537325.1). GTDB lineage: Bacteria > Actinomycetota > Actinomycetes > Propionibacteriales > Nocardioidaceae > Nocardioides > Nocardioides panacisoli. The sequence continues at coordinate 38,260 of NZ_BAABAH010000019.1, read as the reverse complement.
GACGGCCTCGGGCGTGCTGCCGGTCTGCGCAGCGATGGCCTTCACCGGACGTCCTTCGGCGACGTGCTGCAGCAGCGCCTCCTGCTCGGCGGACAGCCCGCCCTCCGGTCGGGCCGGCGAGACCATCGCCGACACGATCTCGGGGTCGAGCATCGAGCCCCCGGTCGCGACCTCGCGGATCGCCCGGGCCAGCCGGTCCCCGTCGGCGACCCGGTCCTTGAGCAGGTAGGCGTAGCCCGCTGCGCCGTCGCTGAGCAGGTCGATCGCGTACTCCGGGCTGTCAAACTGGCTGAGCACCACGATCGCGGTGCCGGGCAGCAGCCGTCGGATGTAGCGGGCCGCCTCGATCCCCTCGTTCTGGAAGGTCGGGGGCATCCGGATGTCGGTCACGACCACCTGGGGCGCGAGCTCGACGGCAGCCGCGACCAGCTCGTCGTAGTCACCGGCGACTCCGGTCACGGTGATCGTGTCGTCACGGGCGAGCAGGGCCCGCACGCCCTCGCGGACGATCAGGTTGTCGTCGGCGAGCACGACCGTGATCGCGTCGGGAGGGGCGGGGTGGGAGGACACGCCCCCATTCCCCCGCGAACCGGGTGTCGGCGGCCACGGTGCCAGGACCACAGAAAGGGGGCGGTTAGCCACACCCCGCTTGGCATGGTGCCGCCCTGCCGGGTGCGCCGCCGCGCGCCTAGCGTCCTGGACATGTCCGGTACGACGAACACCACGCGGGTCGCGGGGCACGCGACCTCGGTCTCCTGGATCCCGTCCGAGGCCGTCAAGGGAATGATGAAGGGCGCCTTCGCCTCCGGTGTCAGCCACTACGACACGCCGCCCCCGCCGCACATCGACGACCTCTCCGCGATGCGTGACGCCGACGCGTTCCGATTCGCGAACCGGATCGCCGGCTGGGCGGAGTTCGACGGCGACCGGGTCGTCGGCTTCGAGCAGGAGGGCGGCGTCGTGATGGGCGCGACGACGGTCAAGGTCGCCGGCGCCGGTGTCACCTTCGCGGCGGTCACCATGCCGGACCTGCGCCCCGAGCCCGAGGTCGGCGAGGGCTGGGTGCGGTTCACCCAGACCTCCGGCGGCCGCACCGCGCTGCCGCTGCCGCGCCGGGTCTCCAAGCCGCCGTTCGTGCGGATGCAGTCCCCGCTCGTGTGGTCGACGCTCCGCCTGACCCTGCACGCGGACGGGCGCTCCGAGGTGGAGCTGATCGGCGCGAGCCCGTTCCCCCGTCACTGGGTGTACGACGACCGCGACGACCTCGCGCTCAAGGCCGGGGTGGCCGACTGGGCCGAGTGGCTCGGACAGCCCTCCTGGCAGGCGACGCCGTGGGGCGACCAGGACTCACCGGTGGTCGTCGCGGAGGCCGAGAGTGCCCTGGAGCGCCAGCTGTCGCAGGTCCTCATGCACGGTGCCGCGAAGCCGAAGATCCGTGAGGTCAAGGTCGGCGAGACCCTCGTCGACCAGGGCGACTGGGGCAAGGAGCTGTTCCTGGTCCTCGACGGGGTGCTCCAGGTGTCCGTCGACGGCGAGGCCGTCGGCGTGCTCGGTCCCGGCGCCGTCGTCGGCGAGCGGGCGTTCCTGGAGAACCGGCCGCGGACCTCCACCCTGCGCGCCCTCACGGCGGTCCGGGTGGCCGTCGCGCCGGCGGACGCGGTCGACCGGGACGCGCTCGACGAGCTGTCCGGCGGGCACCGCCGCGAGGAGAAGTGAACCTGACCCTGCTCGGCGTCCGCGGCTCCACGGCCGCACCCGGTGCCGACTTCGTCCGCTACGGCGGGCACACGAGCTGCGTCGCGGTCTCCGCCCCCGGCGAGCCCCCTGCCCTCGTGCTCGACGCCGGCACCGGCCTCCGCCGGCTCGGCACCCTCCTCGACGGGCGCCCCTTCCGGGGCGACGTCGTGCTCACCCACCTGCACTGGGACCACGTCCAGGGACTCCCCTTCAGCGGCGCGGTCGACCACCCGGAGTCCCGGGTGCGGCTGCACGTCCCGGTGCCGGACGCCGGCGCCGATCCGCTCGAGGTGCTGCGCCGGGCGATGTCGCCGCCGCACTTCCCCATCGGGCCGGACGAGCTGCTCGGGGAGTGGGAGTTCGTGCCGCTGCTGCCCGGCCCCGTTGCGCTCGACGACGACCGGTTCGCCGTGTCCGCGCGCCGGATCCGGCACAAGGGCGGCGTCGCCTACGGGCTCCGGGTCGCCGAGCCGGGTGGGGTGCAGGCGGCGTACCTCCCCGACCACCTGCTGCTCGACGGCGGTACCGACGGCGCCGCGATCGCCGACGGCGTGGACCTGCTGCTCCACGACGGCCAGTTCGTCGCCTCCGAGCAGCTGCTCGCAACCGCGTACGGCCACACCACCGTCCCCGCCGCGCTCGGGTACGCCGACCACTGCCGCGTCGGCCGCGTCGTGCTCACGCACCACCACCCCGACCGCACCGACGCCGCGCTGGACGAGCTCGCGGCCGCCTTCCCGGAGACGCCCGGCGGCCGACCGGTGGCCTTCGCGGTGCAGGGCACGACCCTTGCCGTGAGCCCGAAGAGGAACGTGTCACAGTAGTGCAACTCCGAGTTGCACATCACGTACAGTGCCGCCATGGCGACTCCAGCAGAGCCCGGGAAGGTGGACGGGCGCCGCAAGGCAGCGGCCGCACGCCGCCGTGCCCGCGAGGCGCAGATCATCGCGGCGACCCGCAACCTGTTCGACACCAAGGGTGTCCGCGACGTCCAGATCGAGGAGATCGCGTCGGCGGTCGGGATCAACCGAGCGATCGTCTACCGGCACTTCACCGGCAAGGAGGAGCTGTTCGCGCTCACTCTGGTCGGCTACCTCGACGAGCTGCGGGAGAGCCTGCAGGAGGCCGCCGACGGTGAGGACTCCCCCACCGACAAGCTCGCGGCCGTCGTCGGCGCCTTCGTCGACTACGGCGTCGCGCACCCGGCCTTCGTCGACTGCGCCCAGGCGCTGATGATCCGTCCCGGCGACGAGCTGCTCGACGAGATCTCCGAGGGCGCGCTGTTCCGGCTCGGCCGCGGCATCACCTCGTGCCTGACGATCTTCTCCGGCGTGCTGGCCAAGGGCGTCGAGGACGGCGCCTTCGAGGTGGCCGACGATCCCGTGCTGCTCGCCAACACCCTCTACGCCAGCGGCCTCGGCGCGCTGCAGCTCGCTCGGCTGGGGATCCTGGTCCACGAGGCCGCCCCCGGCGTCCCCACGGTCGGCCAGGTCACCCCCGAGCAGGTCCGCAAGTACCTCGTGACCTCGGCCCTCGCCCTGCTCACCCCCGCGACGACCCGCACCGCCTGAAGCCACCCGGCGCAAACTGGCGCGAAAAAGCCGCCGACCCGGCGCAAAGTTTGCGACGGGTCGGCGGGATGAGGTGGGTCAGCGCTCCAGGATGGCGACGACGCCCTGGCCGCCGGCGGCGCAGACCGAGATCAGCACCCGGCCCGAGCCCTTCTCCGCGAGAAGCTTGGCGGCGTTGGCGACGATCCGGCCGCCGGTCGCGGCGAAGGGGTGGCCCGCGGCGAGCGAGGAGCCCTTCACGTTGAGCTTGCTGCGGTCGATCGAGCCGAGCGGGGCGTCGAGGCCGAGACGCTCCTTGCAGAACACCGGGCTCTCCCACGCGGCGAGCGTCGAGAGGACCTGCGAGGCGAACGCCTCGTGGATCTCGTAGTAGTCGAAGTCCTGCAGGGTCAGGCCGTGGCGCGCGAGCATCCGCGGGACGGCGTAGGCCGGGGCCATCAGCAGGCCCTCCTTGCCGTTGACGAAGTCGACGGCGGCGACCTCGGAGTCCACGAACCAGGCCAGCGGCTCGAGGCCGTGCTCCTGCGCCCACTCCTCCGAGCCGAGCAGCACCGCGGACGCGCCGTCGGTCAGCGGCGTCGAGTTGCCGGCGGTCATCGTGGCGGCCTCGCCCTTGCCGAAGACCGGCTTGAGCTTGGCGAGCTTCTCCACGGTGGAGTCGCCGCGCAGGTTGTTGTCGCGCTCGAGACCGCGGAAGGGGCTGACCAGGTCGTCCTGCCAGCCCTCGTCGTAGGACTTCGCCATGTTCTGGTGCGACGTCGCCGCGAGCTCGTCCTGCGCCTCGCGCGTGATCTGCCACTCCAGCGCGGTGAGCGCCTGGTGATCACCCATCGACAGCTTGGTGCGCGGCTCGCCGTTGGACGGGATCGCCAGGCCGATGTCGCCGGGGCGGATCGAGGCGAGGACCGCCAGCCGGTCCTTGGTCGTGCGCGCGTTGTTGATCTTGATCAGCTTCTTGCGGAGCTTCTCCGAGATCGCGATCGGGGCGTCCGACGTGGTGTCCACCCCGCCGCCGATGCCGGAGTCGAGCTGGCCGAGCGCGATCTTGTTGGCGATGTAGTTGATCGCCTGCAGGCCGGTGCCGCACGCCTGCTGGATGTCGACGCCCGGGGTCTCCGGCGCGAGCTTGGTGCCGAGCACCGACTCGCGGACCAGGTTGAAGTCGCGGCTGTGCTTGAGCACCGCGCCACCTGCCACCTCCCCGAGCCGTTCACCCTCGAGACCGAAGCGCGCCACCAGCCCGTCGAGGGCAGCGGTCAGCATCTCCTGGTTCGAGGCCGTGGCGTAGGCGCCGTTGGAGCGAGCGAAGGGGATCCGGTTGCCGCCCAGAACGGCCACCCGGCGAACAGTGTTTGCCATGCGTCCTATCCTCACGCGCAGGCCCCGCTGAGAGAACACTTTGAGGGGCAGATCACGAAATGTGGACTCACAGTTACACAAGTAGTTACATGAGGACCATGACTGACAAGTACCAGGGCTTCGTCTCGACCCCGATCGGCAAGCTGCTCGTCAAGAACCTCGGACTCCCGAACCCGACCAAGCTCGAGCGGTACTCCGCCGGCGACCCGCTCGTGAGGGGCACCGTCCTGGTCGGTGGTCGCGGTCGCGTGGCCGAGTCCCTGCCGGGCCTGCTCGACGTCCTGGGGATCGCCAGTGCGAGCCAGCAGGCGGAGGGCGAGAAGTACAAGGGCCTGGTCTTCGACGCCACCGGCCTCACGGCCAGCGAGCAGCTGGTCGAGCTGCAGGAGTTCTTCACGCCCGTGCTGCGGAGCCTCGAGACGTGCCCGCACGTCGTCGTGATCGGCACGCCGCCGGAGCTGGTCGAGGGCCGCGAGCGGGTCGCGCAGCGCGCCCTCGAGGGGTTCACCCGCAGCCTCGGCAAGGAGATCGGCAAGGGCGGCACGGTTCAGCTCGTCTACGTCGCCCCCGGCTACGAGGGCTCGATCCTGTCCACGCTCGGCTTCCTGCTCAGCCCGAAGACGGCGTACGTCTCGGGCCAGGTGGCGCGCATCGGCGCCCACAACGAGAAGAAGGCGGTCGAGGTCGCCGACTGGACCCAGCCGCTGGCCGGCAAGGTCGCCTTCGTCACCGGCGCCAGCCGCGGGATCGGCGAGCAGATCGCCCGGGTCCTGCACCGCGACGGCGCGACCGTCGTCGGGCTCGACGTGCCGCAGGCAGCAGACGAGCTCCAGAAGGTCATGAAGGAGATCGACGGCGACTGGCTGACGCTCGACATCACCGCCCCGGACGCGCCGCAGCGCATCGCGCACCACCTCAAGGAGAAGCACGGCGGCGTCGACATCGTGGTGCACAACGCCGGCGTCACCATGGACAAGAAGCTGGCGAACCAGAAGCCGGAACGCTTCGGCAAGGTGCTGGAGATCAACATCGAGGCCCCCGAGCTGATCACCCAGGAGCTGCTGAGCCAGGGCGTCATCAACGCCAACGGCCGGATCATCGGCGTGTCCTCGATGGCGGGCATCGCCGGCAACCTCGGCCAGACGTCGTACGCCGCCTCCAAGGCCGGCGTGATCGGCTTCGTCGACTCGCTCGCCGGCGAGCTCAAGGACGGGATCACGATCAACGCCGTGGCGCCGGGCTTCATCATCACCCAGATGACCGCCGCGATGCCGCTGGCCAGCCGCGAGGTGGGCCAGCGCCTCAACACGATGGCGCAGGGCGGACTGCCGGTCGACGTCGCCGAGGCGATCGCCTGGTTCGCGTCCGCAGGGTCGACCGCCGTCAACGGCAACGTGGTCCGCGTGTGCGGCCAGATGATGCTGGGCGCCTGACATGGCTGCTGCAGTCAAGACGATCCAGGGTGGCGGCGGCCTGGGCACGATGCTCAAGGCCGCGCTCCCGGCGGTCCCGGGCGTCAACCAGATCCCCGGCGTGAAGAAGTCCGGCGGCGCGCTGCCGGACCTCGAGCTCCGGCGGGAGGACGTGCCGGTCACCCGCGCGGAGGTCGACCGCTACGCGGCGGTGTGCGGCTTCCCGACCAAGGACGTGGCGCCGGTCCCCTACCTGCACATGCTGGCGTTCCCCCTCCACATGGCGCTGATGACCGACCCGTCGTTCCCGTTCCCTGCGATCGGCTCGGTGCACCTCGAGAACACGATCAAGCAGCACCGTCCGGTGGCGATCGGCGAGGTCGTGAGCTTCGGCCTCCGGGCCGACAACCTGCGGGCCAGCACCAAGGGCCGTGCCTGGGACATGAACGTGACCGCCACCGTCGGTGACGAGGTGGTCTGGGAGTCCGTGTCGACGTACCTGCGGGTCGGCAAGGGCGACAAGGAGAACGGTGACCCCGGCATGTCCCTGGCACCGGTCGAGGCCAAGGGTCCGGTCTGGTCGCTGCCGGAGAACCTCGGACGCAGCTACGGCGCCGTCTCCGGCGACCGCAACCCGATCCACCTCCACCCGCTCACCGCGAAGGCGCTCGGCTTCCCTCGCCACATCGCCCACGGCATGTGGAGCAAGGCCCGCTGCATCGCGGCGCTGGAGAACCGGCTGCCCGACGCGGTGCAGGTCGAGGTCGCGTTCAAGAAGCCGATCTTCCTGCCCGGCAAGGCGCAGTTCGGCGCCGACCAGACGGACACGGGATGGAACTTCACCCTGGTCAACCCGAAGAGCGGCGCCCCGCACCTGCTGGGGCGTACCTCGTCGCTCTGAGGCCTACCCGGTCAGAGGATCCCCTGGTGCCTGTCGACCGGCAGCAGCCCGGGTGACCCTGCGAAGTGCGCGGTGTAGCCGGCGAGCTGGATCAGCGTGCGGTCGAGGCCGGACGCCGTGCACTCGGCGGTGCCGCTCGCGTCGGTGACCGCCGTGCAGGCCAGGTTCGTGCCGTTGCCGACGGTGAACGTGACGGTCGCGCCGGCGACGGGCGTGTGCGCGGTGCCGAAGGTGAGGGTCGCCGAGAGGACGCCGTTGCGCATCTTCTTCGTGGTCATGGCCGGCGTCGTCGGGACGATCGTCAGCGTGCTGCTCGTGAACCCGGTGAAGGCGTAATTGGGCGAGGCGAGCGTCCCAACAGCGACGTCGAGCGGGTAGGCCCCCGGCGGCGACGCGGCGGTGGCCGACGTGCTGAACGCGGGTGAACCGGTCAGGTCGGCCGCGGTGTCACCGTTGCGGAAGCCGGTGTACGACGCGCTGAACGCGGGGTCCGCCTCGCCGTACCCGCGGGTGGCGGGGTCGGCCGCGACGGTCAGCTGCCGCTTGTCGATGGTGAACGTGCCCGGCACCAGCACGAAGCGGTAGTTGGCGGCGCTCAGCGTGCCCGCCGCGATGTCGATCGGGTAGCTGCCGGCGTCGCTCTTGACGACCGCCGTCGTGGAGAGGGTCGGGGCGCCGCTGACCACGGAGGCGTCCTCGCCGTTCTGGTAGCCGGTGATCGCATAGCCCAGCGGCGGGTTCGCGAACCCGTAGGTCCGGTGCTCGTCGTCCGCGGTCACGGTCAGCGCCGCCTTCGAGACGTCGAGCGTCGCGGGCGTGTAGGAGCCGATCGTGTAGTTGGTGCTGGACAGCACGCCCCCGGTGCACGACGCCGGGTCGATCGCGTAGTCGTCGGCCACCGGAAGGTCGGGGGCGACGGCCCGGCCGTCGGCCAGCTTCGCGCAGGACACGCCGGACACCGTGAGACCGGCGACGCCGGTGGAGCCCGCGAAGAGCGGGGCGCCGCCGTAGGTCTGCGCCCCCGTGACCGCGACCGCCACGGGCTTGGGGCTCACGGTGAGGGTGCCCGCCACGAAGGTGTTGAGCACGTAGTTGCCCGCCGGCGCGGCCAGCGAGCCCTTCAGGATCGCGATCGGGTAGTCGCCCGGAACAGATCCGGCCGTCGCACTCGTGCCGAGGTTCGGCGAGCCCGTCAGCACCGACGCGTCCTCGCCGTTGACGAAGCCGGTGACCGTGTAGGTGAAGCCGGGGTTGGGGTCGCCGTAGTCGCGGGTCTTGTCGTCGGCGGTCACGGTCAGCGCTGCGCGGTTCACCGTCAGCTTGCCGCCCGCCCAGCCGGCGACGGTGTAGTTCGGGCTCGACGGGACGTCCCCGGTGCAGGTCGCGCCGTCGATCGTGTAGCTCCCGAGCGCCTGCAGGGTCGGCGCGATCGGCGTGCCGTCCGACAGCTTGGTGCAGCTCACGTGGGTGACCGTGAGCCCGGAGACACCGGTCGTGGCGGTGAACGTCGGCTGGCCGCCGTAGGTCTGCACCCCGGTGACCGAGATCGTCACCTGCTTCTGCTGCACGGTCAGCTTGCCCGGCACGAACGTGTTGAGCACGTAGTTGCCGGCCGGCGCCGCGAGCGAGCCCCTGAGGATCGAGATCGGGTAGTCGCCCGGCGCCGAGTTGACCGTCGCGCTCGAGCCGAGGTTCGGTGACCCGGTCAGCACCGAGGAGTCCTCGCCGTTCACGAACCCGGTGACCGTGTAGGTGAACGAGGGGTTCGGGTCGCCGTACTGGCGGGTCTTGTCGTCCGCGGTCACCGTCAGCGCCGCGCGGTTCACGGTGAGCTTGCCGCCCGACCAGCCGCCGATCGTGTAGTTCGGTCCGGACGCGACGTCTCCCGTGCAGGTCGCGCCGTCGATCGTGTAGGAGCCCGAGGCTGCCAGCGTCGGCGCGATCGGCGTGCCGTCGGACAGCTTCGCGCAGGTGACGTTGCTGACGGTCACTCCCGAGACGCCGGTCGTCGCGGTGAACGTCGGCGGCCCGCCGTAGGTCTGCGCCCCCGTGACCGAGATCGTCACCTGCTTCTGCTGGACGGTCAGCTTGCCCGGCACGAACGTGTTGACGACGTAGTTGTTCGCCGTCGCCGTCAGCGAGCCCTTGGAGACCGAGATCGTGTAGTCGCCCGGGGCCGAGGTGGTGGTCGCGTTGGTGCTCAGGTTGGGCGAGCCGCTGAGGACAGAGGAGCCCTCCCCGTTGACGAAGCCCGCGACGGTGTAGGTCAGCGGCGGGTTGGCGTCGCCGTACTGGCGGGTCTTGTTCTCGGCGGTCACCGTCAGCGCCGCGCGGTTGACCGTGAGCCTTCCGCCGGAGTACCCGGAGATGGTGTAGCTCTGGTTGGACAGGACGCCGCCGCTGCAGGTCGAGCCGTCGATCGTGTAGGTGCCCAGGGCTGCGAGGGTCGGCGCGATGGGCGTGCCGCCGGTCAGGCCCGTGCAGGTCATCCCCGAGACGGTCACGCCGGCGACGCCCGTCGTGCCCGAGAAGGTCGGCTGGCCGCCGTAGGTCTGGACGCCGGTGACCGTCACGGTCACCTGCGTGCCGGCGGCGTGCGCGGTGCCGGGGAGTGCGAGCAACGAGAGCAGAGCGAACAGGATCGCGACGGGCGCGAGCGACCTACGAACGGGCATGGCGGACCCCACGGAGAGAAAGACAGAGCCTGCGGAACGTAGCACCGCACGGTGGGCCCGCGGAGCGGTTCGGCGCAGGTCAGCCCGTCCGCGGCCGGATCAGGCCCTCCTGGGCGACCGTGGCGACCAGCGTGCCGTCCCTGGTGAAGACCCGGCCGAGGGAGAGCCCGCGTCCGCCGCCGGCGGACGGCGACCACTGGTCGTAGAGCCACCACTGGTCGGCGCGGAAGGGCCGGTGGAACCAGATGGTGTGGTCGAGCGACGCCATCTGGATGTTGGTGGGGTCCGAGCCGTGGGCGGCGAGCGCGGCGCCGAGCAGCGACACGTCGCTGGCGTAGGTGAAGGTCGCGAGGTGCTCGATCGGGTCGTCGGACAGCTGTCCGTCGATCCGCACCCAGAGCAGCGTCTTCGAGGGCCGGTCGAGGTCCTCGGCGAGCCCGTAGGAGGAGTTGCCGATCCAGCGGACCGCGAGGGCGGCCCACTCGCTGCTCAGCCCGTCGTCGGAGCCGCGCTCCTTCATCAGGTCGAACATGTCGACGCCCTCCTCGGGCGGCTTCACGTCGGGCATCCGGTCCTGGTGCTCGAGACCTTCCTCGGGACGCTGGAAGTTCGCGGTCTGGTAGTAGATCGCCCGTCCGTGCTGACGCGCGACCACGCGCCGGGTCAGGAACGAGCGTCCGTCGCGGATCCGCTCGACGTCGTAGATGATCGGCACCTTGTAGTCGCCGGGCAGCAGGAAGTAGGAGTGCAGCGAGTGCACCTGGTAGCCCGGGTCGACGGTACGGGTGGCGGCGATCAGCGCCTGCGCGGCGACCTGGCCGCCGTAGACCCGCTGGCGGACGGTGTCCGGCTGCTTCCCGCGGAACAGGTCGACGTCGAGCTCCTCGAGGTCGAGCAGCGCCACCAGGTTGGCCGCGTCCTGGTCACTCACGACCCTCCTCCTCCTCGGGGTCGAGCCCGGCAAGGAACCGCTCGAACTGGCGGCCGATCTCCTCGCCCGTCGGCAGCGGCCGGTCCTCGGCCAGCAGGCTCGAGCCCGACTCCTCCGCGCGCTCGAAGGCGTCGTACTGCTGCTCCAGCGCGGCGACGACCTCGCCCACCTCGGTGTTCGCGGCGAGGTAGCGCGCGACCTCCTCGTCCCGGTCCTCGGCGAGCGCGATCAGGTCGGACAGGTCGATCGTGAGCCGGCCCGCGAGCTCGACGTGCTCCAGCAGCGCGATCGACGCGCGCGGGTAGTCGAGCTGGGCGAGGTAGTGCGGCACGTGGGCGACGAAACCCTGGGCGTCGATGGCCCACTCCCCCAGCCGCAGCTCGAGCAGGGCCTGCGCGCTGCTCGGGATCCGCAGCTCGCCGCGCCAGGGGCTGGCGCCCGTGAGCAGGTCCGGGTTGTTGGCGTGGTGGGTGATCGCGATCGGCCGGGTGTGCGGGACGGCCATCGGCACTGCCCCCATGCCGACGACGAGGGTGACGCCGAACCGGTCGACGACCTCCTTCACCGCGCGGCAGAACGCCTCCCACCGGGTGTCGGGCTCGGGGCCGTGCAGGAGGAGGTACGGCGTCCCGCCCGCGTCCTTCAGCAGCCGCACGACGAGCCGCGGCGCGTCGTACTGCTCGTAGTGGTCGCGCACGAACGACATCGCCGGTCGGCGGGCGCGGTAGTCGTGGAGCTCGTCGACGTCGAACGTCGCGACGACGACGCCGCCTCCGCTGGCGCCCGCGGCGACCAGGTGCCGGCACGCGACCGCGCCGGCGCTGCCGGCGTCGAGGAACCCGTCCAGCGCGACCACCATCGTCAGCGAGTCCGTTCCCGACAGCTCGGGGACGTCGTCGACGATGTGGACGAGGCGCGGGGTCGGGGCGGTCACGCGTCCAACCCTAGTGGCCGTTTCCGGTGGTCGAGGAGGTCGCCCTGGCGACCGTCACGAGACCTCAGCCGTAGGTGCTGACCATCAGCGCCGCGCCGCGCTGCGCGAGCTCCGCGGAGGTGAGCCCGAGCACGCGGTGCAGCACCTCGGTCGGGTCGGTGCCTCCGGACAGCTCGTCGAGCAGCCAGAACAGCGTGGACTGGCTGTAGTCGCGGGCGACGTACTCGCAGATCCACCACGCGACGGCGTACCAGGCACGCGCGTCGGGCCCGCTGAACACCTCGTCGCTCGGCAGCTCGCTCAGGCCGCCGGCCACCAGCGTCATCGCCCCGGCCGGCAGCTGACGCTCCGACTCGGGCATCGGCTGGACCGAGACGTACTCGGCGATCCCCTCGGTCAGCCACAGCGGAGCGCCGTGCCCGCGGCGCCCGAGCAGCACGTGGGTCAGCTCGTGCCGCACGAGGCGGCCGAACGACTCGGGGTCCTGGCCGAGGATGTCCTCGCTCAGCATCACCCGGTAGGACGCGATCCGGCTGTCGGGATCGGACATGTCGACCGGCACCGGCACCGTGAGGGCGTCGATCTGCTCCGGGTCGCCGCCGGGGAGCCCGGCGAGCTCGCTGAGGTACGACGGGTCCGAGGTGGCGTAGACGACGACACCCGGGACCTTGTCGACCGGCACCACCTCGGTGTCGTCGTCGACGGCCGACTCGACCGCTGCCAGGACCGTGGTCGCGTCGGACACCGTCTGGTCGTCGAAGATGCCGAGCACGCCGGGGTCCTCGCGCACGTCGATCTTCTCGATGTCCCAGGGCTGGCTGCCGGTGAGGTGGGCCTGCTCCCAGCTCTTGTCGGTGGCCGACGCCAGCCGGTACTTGCCCCCGCGCCCCGGCTGGAACAGGAGCCGGTCCCGGGTGCGCACCGGCGCGACGTCGTAGCCCTGGAGCCGCAGGGTCACCTCGACCTCGCCCCAGTAGCCGTTCGTGTCGCCGTTCCGCTCGAGGCTGCTGCGGTCCAGGCGGTAGCGGAAGGTGCCGACCGGGAGCTGCTCCAGGTTCTCGAAGTACGTCGTCTGCTCCTCCTCGAAGGCGGGGTCGGCGACCACGGTCCTGAGGAAGTCGTCCTCGTTGCCGCTGCGCACCGCCCGCTCCCGCGCCCGGAGGATCCGGTCGATGCCGTGGGCGGCGTCCGCAGCCGCGTCGTAGCTGTAGTGCGGCGGGTCGTCGGAGCAGGCGACCAGCGGCAGGAGGAGCAGTGCGAGCAGCGGAGGAAGTGCGCGCGCCGGGTGCGGGCGCGTCACTTGCTCATCGGGTCCCGTCGACGTCGAGGAAGGCGTGGTCGGGGCTGTCGGCGGTGACGTGGTGGAGGGTGTCGAGAGCGATCGCCTGAGCGGACAGCCCGATCCGGTCGAGGATCACCGCGCGCTTGGCGTGGTCGAGGAACTGCTGCGGGATGCCGTGCAGCCGAACGGGGGTGCGTACGCCGGCCTCGGCCAGCGTCTGCAGGAGCACGGCACCGACCCCGCCGATGACGCCGTTGTCCTCGATCGTCACGACCAGCCGGTGGTCGGCGGCGAGCTCGACGAGCGCCGGGTCGACCGGCTTGACCCACCGGGGGTCGACGACGGTGACGCCCACGCCCTGATCGGTGAGCCGGGTGGCGACGTCCACGGCGGTGCCGGCCATCGCGCCCACGGACACGACGAGCACGTCGCGCTCGCCCTCGCGCACGAGCACGTCACAGCCGCCGACCCGGTCGAGCGCGGGGATGTCCTCCGGCGGCGGGCCCTTCGGGAACCGGACCACGGTCGGGGCGTCGGAGACCTCGACGGCCTCGTCGAGCAGCTCGCGCATCCGGGTCACGTCACGCGGGGCGGCGAGACGCAGCCCCGGCACCACCTGGAGCACCGACATGTCCCACATGCCGTTGTGGCTCGCGCCGTCGTCGCCGGTGACGCCGGAGCGGTCGAGGACGAAGGTCACCCCGCACTCGTGGAGGGCGACGTCCATCAGCACCTGGTCGAACGCGCGGTTGAGGAAGGTCGCGTAGAGCGCGAAGACCGGGTGCAGCCCGCCCATCGCGAGGCCCGCGGCCGAGGTCGCGCCGTGCTGCTCGGCGATGCCGACGTCGAAGGTGCGCTCGGGGAAACGGGCCTGGAACTTGTCCAGCCCGACGGGGTGCATCATCGCCGCGGTGATCGCGACGACGTCCGGCCGGCGCTCGCCGAGCTGGACGACGTGGTCGGCGAAGTAGTCGGTCCAGATCGGGCCCTTCGGCTTCTCCGCGCCGGTCTGGACGTCGAACGGGCCGGGCGCGTGGAACTGGTCGGCCTCGTGCCGCTCGGCCGGGTCGTAGCCGAAGCCCTTGCGGGTGATCGCGTGCACGATCACCGGCCCGCCGAACTTCTTCGCCTGCTCGAGCGCGTGCTCCATGGCCGCGCGGTCGTGCCCGTCGATCGGGCCGACGTACTTCAGGCCGAGGTCCTCGAACAGGCCCTGCGGCGCGACGGCGTCCTTGATGCCCTTCTTCGCGGCGTGCAGCGCGTCGTAGGCGGTGGGGCCGACGACCGGCACCGCGTTGAGGCGGCGCTTGACCATGTCGAGCACCTGCTCGTAGCGCGGGTTCGTGCGCAGCCCGGCGAGCGCCGTCGCGAGGCCGCCGATGGTCGGCGTGTAGGACCGGCCGTTGTCGTTGACGACGATCACCAGCCGGCTGTCGTGCTGGATCGCGATGTTGTTCAGGGCCTCCCAGGCCATGCCGCCGGTCAGCGCTCCGTCGCCGATGACGGCGACGACGTGGCGGTCCTCGCCCCGGATCCGGTAGGCCTTGGCAAGACCGTCGGCGTAGGAGAGCGCGGTGGACGCGTGCGAGTTCTCGACCAGGTCGTGGTCGGACTCGGCGCGGCTCGGATAGCCGCTCATCCCACCCTCGCGGCGCAGGGTGCCGAAGTCGCCGTGCCGTCCGGTGACGAGCTTGTGCACGTAGGACTGGTGGCCGGTGTCGAAGACCACCTTGTCGTGCGGGGAGTCGAACACGCGGTGGATCGCGAGGGTGAGCTCGACGACGCCGAGGTTCGGCCCGAGGTGCCCGGTGTTGGTGGCGACGGTCGTGATCAGGAGGTCGCGGATCTCCCCCGCGAGCGTGGTCAGCTGGTCCTCGGACAGCCCGCGGAGGTCGTGCGGTCCTGAGATCTGGTCGAGGACGGACATGGTCAGCAGTTTAGGCGTTCAGAGGTGGTAGAGCGCGATCGCGGGCTCGTGCAGGCTGCCCATCCAGACCCGGCCGTCGTGCTCCCTGACCCCGGTGACCATGTGGTACGGCGAACCGCGGTCCTCCGCGGCGACGTCGACGTCGTGGACGAGTGTGCCGGCGTCGTCGTAGGCCTGCACGCGGACCGTCTGCTTGGGCTTGGGCTGGAGCGGCTCGGGGACCTTGGTCACGACCCGGCGCAGCGCCATCGGGCCGCGCTGGACCCGCTCGACGACCGGGTCGGTCGGGCTGGCGATCGTGACCCAGATCAGCCCGTCGCTCCCGCGCGCGATGTTGTCGGGATAGCCGGGCAGGTCCGAGCAGAGCAGCTCGCGCTCGCCCGCGCGCTCACCGGTGAGCCACAGCCGGACCACTGTGCGCGCGCCGGTCTCCGCGACGGCGACGTAGGACTCGTCGGCCGCCAGCGCGACGCCGTTGGCGAAGGCGAGGCCGTCGACCATCGTGGTGATGGTGCCGTCGGGTTCCATCCGCAGCAGGCGGCCGGTGCGGGTGTGCTGGACCATCTCGTCCTTCCACCGGTCGATGCCGTGCTTGGTCGAGGAGTCGCTGAACCAGACGGTCCCGTCGGCCGCGACCGCGGCGTTGTTGCAGAACCGCATCGGCGTCCCGGCGACCCGGTCGGTGATGAGGTCGACGCCGCCCGTGCGGGGGTCGACCCAGTGCAGCCCGCGCCGGGCGTCGCAGACCAGGAGCCGGCCGTCGACGTACTCGATCCCCAGCGGGCGGCCTCCGGTGTGGGCGACCCGGTCCACCTTCCGGCCGTCGTGGGAGACGCGGAAGATCGCGCCGTCCTCGGTGCCGGTGAAGACGGCGCCCTCGTCGGGGCCGTCGGGCGCCACGACGACGTCCTCGGCTCCCGGGCCGGGGACGGGGAACACGGTCAGCTTGCTCATCGGCACAGCTCCTCGTAGCGGTCGGAGGCGAGGAAGTCGGGCAGGATCAGGCGCGCCGACCCCGTCTGGGGCAGGTCGCCGAGCCGGCTCGGGTCGACGAAGACGATCTGTCGACCCTCACCGCACACGATGTCGGCGTCGGTGAGCTCGGTGCGGGCGGTGTAGACGAAGGCCTCGTCGAGGGAGTCGTAGGCGGGGTGGAACACCTCGAAGACCCGCCACCGCGGCAACGCGGGCGGCTCCAGCCGGACCCCGGTCTCCTCCTCGAGCTCGCGGTAGGCCGCCTGGTCGGGCTCCTCGCCCGGGTCGACGTGGCCTCCGACGAACCCCCACATGTCGGGGTCGATGACCGGGTGCTCGTCGCGCTCCTGGAGCAGCAGCCAGCCGCGCGGGTCGACGAGGATCACGCAGGCGAACTGCTGGGGCACCGGCTCAGCCTGCCAGGAACGACAACCGCACCTCGCGGTGGTGGTTGTCGACGTTGAGGTCGACCAGGCAGATGCTCTGCCAGGTACCGAGAGCGAGCCGCCCGCCGAGGACGGGCACGGAGGCGTACGGCGGCACCAGCGCCGGCATCACGTGGGACCGGCCGTGCCCGGGCGAGCCGTGCCGGTGGACCCAGCGGTCGTCGGCCGGGAGCAGGTCGCCCAGCGCCGCGATCAGGTCTTCGTCGCTGCCGGCGCCGGTCTCGATGATCGCGATGCCCGCTGTCGCGTGCGGCACGAACACGTGCAACAGGCCGTCGCCGCGGCCGTCGACGTACGCCGCGCAGTCACGGGTGATGTCGAGGACCACGTCCTCGCCGCCGGTGCGGTAGCTCCGCGTCTCCGAGTCCATGCTCAGTCCTCCCGCGCGAGGACCTGCTCGACCCGGTCGACCTTCGCGGTGATCTGGCCGTCGTAGCCCGGCCGGATGTCCGCCTTGAGCACGAGCGCGACCCGCGGCGACACCGCCGCGACGGCATCGACGGCGCGCTTCACGACGTCCATCACCTCGTCCCACTCCCCCTCGACATTGGTGAACATCGCATTGGTCTCGTTGGGCAGCCCCGAGTCGCGCACGACCCGGATCGCCGCCGCCACCGCCTCGGCCACCGAGCCGTTGTCGTCGGACGAACCTGACGGAGCGATGCTGAAGGCCACGAGCATGCCCCAACGCTAGCGGCCCCCGAACCGCCGCGGTGGTCGAGGAGGTCGCGCAGCGACCGGACACCCCGGTGGTCGAGGAGGTCGCGCAGCGACCGGACACCCCGGTGGTCGAGGAGGTCGCGCAGCGACCGGACACCCCGGTGGTCGAGGAGGTCGCGCAGCGACCGTCACGAGACCCGTTCATCCACAGGCACGGCAAGCCGCCCTTGCCCCGCACCCCGTCACGGTTCACCCTCCCGGGATGGCATGGACCTACATCGTCGAGTGCGCAGACGGCTCGTACTACGTCGGAAGCACGACGGACCTCGACCGGCGCATCTGGGAGCACAACGAGGGCGTCGGGGCGGCGTACACCCGCCGGCGACGGCCGGTCGAGCTGGTGTGGTGTGCACAGTTCGCGCGGGTCGACGAGGCGTTCGCCTTCGAGAAGCGCGTCCAGGGCTGGGGACGGGCCAAGCGTCAGGCGTTGATCGAGGGCCGCACCGAGGACCTGGGCGACCTCGCGAGCAGGAGCTGGGCGGCGAGGAAGGCTCGAGGCGCCCTGCGGACCGACGAGCCGGCGGAGCCTACGGGTCTCGTGACGGTCGCCAGGGCGACCTCCTCGACCACCGGGGAACAACCAGCCGAGCCCGTCGAGGAGGTCGCGCAGCGACCGGACACCTCGGTGGTCGAGGAGGTCGCGCAGCGACCGGACACCCCGGTGGTCGAGGAGGTCGCGCAGCGACCGGACACCC
This sequence comes from Nocardioides panacisoli, assembly GCF_039537325.1. Lineage (GTDB taxonomy): Bacteria > Actinomycetota > Actinomycetes > Propionibacteriales > Nocardioidaceae > Nocardioides > Nocardioides panacisoli. The sequence continues at coordinate 20,695 of NZ_BAABAH010000019.1, read as the reverse complement.
CGGTGGTCGAGGAGGTCGCGCAGCGACCGTCACGAGACCCAGAGGTCCCCTCCGACGACCCGTGGGCGCCGCAGTGACCCGCCGCCGGCGGTCCCCCAGCCCGGTCAGAAGACCTTGTAGGCGCCCGGGGTCAGGAAGAAGCCCTTGTGGAGGGAGCTGTCGATGCAGGTGACACCGATCTGCTCGACGACGCAGGAGATGTTCCCGGAGGTGACCAGCGTGGTGGGCTGGACGGTGTCGGCGCCGGGCTGGCGGATCGTGTCGGTGTTGCACTCGGGCTCGGCGCCGGACTTCCGGATCGACACCCGGCCGACGAACTGGCTCGGCGCCTTCGCGCAGACCTGCGGGTCCTTGATGGCGCCGGAGCGCAGCTCGCAGGACGGCGCCAGGTACTTGCTCTTCAGCACGCAGTAGATCGAGTCGCCCGGCGTCGAGAACCGGCTCAGGGAGCTGGTGCTGCCGTCACTGCGGGCGGCCTGGACGTGCGCCTGCGCCTGGACGTACGTCGTCGGCGGCTGGCCGATGTCGACGGGCGGCGCGGACGACGTCGGCGCGCTCGATGTCGACGCGGTCGACGACGAGGCGCTCGGCGAGGAGGAGCCCTGCGTCGGCGTCGGCGCGCTGGAGGTGGCCGGCGGCAGGGCCGGCGAGGTGGTCATCGTGTCGGGCGCCGAGGGGGTCGTGCCCGCCTCCGGGTTGTCCTCGCCGCCGCAACCGGCGGCGAGGCCGAGAACGGCGACCAGCGCCGTCGTACCGAGGATCTTCGCGATGCGCATGGGCTCCATCGTGGCATCCGGGCGTGACGACGGCCCGCCACCACGCGGGTGACGGGCCGTCGGGGGGCTGGTGTCAGCCCTTGAGGAGTGACCGGAGGACGTACTGCATGATGCCGCCGTTGCGGTAGTAGTTCGCCTCGCCGGGGGTGTCGATCCGCACCACGGCGTCGAACTCGACGCCGCCGTCGGTGCTGACCTTGACCGTCCGCGGGGTGTCGCCGTCGTTGAGCGCGGTGATGCCGGAGATGGAGAACGTCTCCTCACCGGTCAGGCCCAGCGACTCGGCGCTCTCGCCCTCGGGGAACTGCAGCGGGATGACACCCATGCCGATCAGGTTGGAGCGGTGGATCCGCTCGTAGGACTCCGCGATGACGGCCTTCACGCCCAGCAGCGAGGTGCCCTTGGCCGCCCAGTCGCGCGACGAGCCGGAGCCGTACTCCTTGCCCGCCAGCACGACGAGCGGGGTGCCGGCCTCCTGGTAGTTCACCGACGCGTCGTAGACGGTCGTCACCGGGGCGTCGTCCGCCGAAGACGCGGAGAAGTCGCGGGTGAAGCCTCCTTCGGTCCCGGGAGCGATCTGGTTGCGCAGCCGGATGTTCGCGAACGTGCCGCGGATCATCACCTCGTGGTTGCCACGCCGCGAGCCGTAGGAGTTGAAGTCCCGCTGCTCGACGCCGTGCTCCGCGAGGTACTTGCCCGCGGGCGAGTCCTTCTTGATCGCGCCCGCCGGGCTGATGTGGTCGGTCGTGACCGAGTCACCCAGCTTGAGCAGGACCCGCGCACCCTCGATGTCGGTGACCGGCTCCGGCTCGTCGGGCATGCCGTCGAAGTAGGGGGGCTTCCGGACGTAGGTCGACTCCTCGTCCCACGCGAACGTCTTGCCCTCCGGCGTGGGCAGCGACTTCCACTGCTCGTCGCCGGCGAACACGTCGGCGTAGTCCGTGGAGAACATCTCCGACGTGATCGCGCCCGCGATCACCTCCTCGACGTCCTTCGCGGACGGCCAGATGTCCTTCATGAAGACGTCGTTGCCGTCGCTGTCCTGGCCGAGCGGCTCGTTGAACAGGTCGACGTCCATCGAGCCGGCCAGCGCGTAGGCGACCACCAGCGGAGGCGACGCCAGGTAGTTCATCTTGATGTCCGGGTTGATCCGGCCCTCGAAGTTCCGGTTGCCCGACAGCACCGAGACGACCGCGAGGTCGTTCTCCTGGACCGCCGCCGAGACCTCGGGGATGAGCGGACCGGAGTTGCCGATGCAGGTCGTGCAGCCGTAGCCGACCAGGTTGAACCCCAGCTTGTCGAGGTACGGCGTGAGGCCGGCCTTCTCGTAGTAGTCGGACACGACCTTCGACCCGGGGGCGAGCGTCGTCTTGACCCACGGCTTGCGCTGCAGGCCCTTCTCGACCGCGTTCTTGGCGAGCAGCGCCGCGCCGATCATGACCGAGGGGTTCGACGTGTTGGTGCAGGAGGTGATTGCTGCGATCGTCACGGCACCGTGGTCGAGCTCGAACGTCGTGCCGTCCTCGAGCGTCACCATCGCCGGGTTGCTCGCGCGGCCGCCGTCGGTCGGGGCCGCCGAGACGTAGTCCTTGGGCGGAGCCGAGCCGTTGCCGTTGTGCGAGGGCACGTCGGATGCCGGGAACGACTCCTCGACCTCCTCGTCGTAGCCCTTGGTGTCCTGCTCGTCGGTGTCGCCGGTGTCGACGTAGTCGGTCAGGGCGCCGCGGAAGGCCTCCTTGGCCTCGGAGAGCGAGACCCGGTCCTGCGGACGCTTCGGACCCGCCAGCGACGGGACGACGGTCGCGAGGTCGAGCTCGAGTCGCTCGGAGAAGCGCGGCTCGGCGGCGGGATCGTGCCAGAGCCCCTGCTCCTTGGCATAGGTCTCGACCAGCGCAAGCTGCTGCTCGGAGCGGCCGGTGAGCTTGAGGTACTTGACCGTCTCCTCGTCGATCGGGAACACCGCGATGGTGGAGCCGAACTCCGGGCTCATGTTGCCGATCGTGGCGCGGTTGGCCAGCGGCAGGGCGGAGACGCCGGGTCCGTAGAACTCGACGAACTTGCCGACCACGCCGTGCTTGCGCAGCATCTCGGTGATGGTGAGAACCAGGTCGGTGGCGGTGGCGCCCTCGGGCAGGTCGCCGTTGAGCTTGAAGCCGACGACGCGCGGGATCAGCATCGACACCGGCTGGCCCAGCATCGCGGCCTCGGCCTCGATGCCGCCGACGCCCCAGCCGACCACGCCGATCCCGTTCACCATCGTGGTGTGGGAGTCGGTCCCGACGCAGGTGTCGGGGTAGGCCTGGGTGACACCGTCCACCTCACGGGTGAAGACCGTGCGGGCCAGGTGCTCGATGTTGACCTGGTGCACGATGCCGGTGCCCGGCGGCACGACCTTGAAGTCGTCGAAGGCGCCCTGACCCCACCGCAGGAACTGGTAGCGCTCGCGGTTGCGCTCGTACTCGATGTCGACGTTGCGCTGGAACGCCTCGGCGTTGCCGAAGACGTCGGCGATCACGGAGTGGTCGATGACCATCTCGGCCGGCGCGAGCGGGTTGATCTTCGAGGCGTCACCGCCGAGCTCGGCCATCGCCTCGCGCATGGTGGCGAGGTCGACGACGCACGGCACGCCGGTGAAGTCCTGCATGATCACCCGGGCCGGCGTGAACTGGATCTCCTTGTCCGGGTCCGCGTTCTCGTCCCAGCCCGCGAGGGCCTTGATGTCGTCGGCCGTGATGTCGGCGCCGTCCTCGGTGCGGAGCAGGTTCTCCAGGAGCACCTTGAGCGAGTACGGCAGGGAGGCGACGTCGAGCCCCTCCCCGGTCACCGCGTCGAGACGGAAGATCTCGTACGACGAGTCGCCCACCTCCAGCGTGCTCTTGGCTCCGAAGCTGTCCTGGCTTGCCATCCCGCGTCTCCGTCCTCGTCGACCTTTGCCCGTGCACGGTCATCCTGCCACCCACGCGCTTTATCTTGACATCAAGATATCTTACCTGGTGGTGCCGGTCAACGCGCCGGGGTCCTCGTCGCCGGCGAACTGCGTCCGGTACAGCTCCTCGTACCTGCCGCCGGCGGAGAGCAGCTCGGTGTGCGTGCCGCGCTCGACGATCGAGCCGTCCTCGACGACGAGGATCAGGTCGGCGGCGCGGATCGTCGAGAGCCGGTGGGCGATCACGATCGCCGTCCGCCCGGCGAGGGCCTCGGCGAGCGCCGCCTGGACGGCCGCCTCCGAGGTCGAGTCGAGGGAGGCCGTCGCCTCGTCCAGGATCACCACCCGTGGCCGCTTGAGCAGCAGCCGCGCGATGGTGAGCCGCTGACGCTCGCCACCCGAGAGCCGGTAGCCGCGCTCCCCCACGACCGTGTCGAGTCCGTCGGGCAGCGACCGGACCAGGTCCGCCAGCCGCGCTCGCTCCAGCGCGTCCCAGAGGTCGTCCTCGCCCGCGTCCGGGTCGGCGAGCAGCAGGTTCCCGCGGATCGTGTCGTGGAACAGGTGGCCGTCCTGGGTCACCATTCCCACGGCGCCACGGATCGCCGCCGCCGTCAGGTCGCGTACGTCGACCCCGGCGAGCCGGACGGCCCCGGAGTCGACGTCGTAGAGCCGGGAGACCAGCTGCGCGATCGTCGACTTCCCGGCGCCGGACGAGCCCACCAGCGCCACGACCTGCGCCGGGTCGGCCCGGAACGAGACGCCGTGGAGCACCTCCTCGCCCCCGCGGGTGTCCAGCGTCGCCACGGCCTCGAGCGACGCGAGCGACACCCGGTCGGCGGCCGGATAGGCGAACCGGACGTCGTCGAACTCGACGGCCACCGGCCCTTCCGGGACCGCCCGCGCGTCAGGCCGGTCCTGGATCAGCGGCTCCAGGTCGAGCACCTCGAAGACCCGCTCGAAGCTGACCAGGGCGCCCATGATCTCCAGGCGGGCGCTCGCCAGCGCGGTCAACGGGGCATAGAGACGCGTCAGCAGCAGGGACAGCGCCACCACGTCACCCGCGTCGAGGCTGCCGCGCAGGGCGTAGTAGCCGCCGAGCCCGTAGACGAGCGCGACCGCCAGCGCGGAGACCAGGGTCAGCGCGGTCACGAAGGTCGTCTGCACCATCGCCGTCCGCACCCCGATGTCGGCCACCCGGCGCGCCCGCGCGGCGAACTCCGCGGACTCCTGCTCGGGGCGCCCGAACAGCTTGACGAGGGTCGCGCCCGGCGCCGAGAACCGCTCGGTCATCTGGTTGCCCATCGCGGCGTTGTGCTCGGCCGCCTCGCGCTGGATCCCCGCCACCCGGCGCCCGATCCGCCGCGCGGGCACGAAGAAGACCGGCAGCAGCACCAGCGCGAGCAGGGTCACCCGCCAGGAGATGCCGAGCATCACCACGAGCGTCAGGACCAGCATCACGGCGTTCGACACTACGCCGGAGAGGGTCGTGCTGAACGCGCGCTGCGCGCCGATCACGTCGTTGTTGAGCCGGCTGACCAGGGCGCCGGTCCGGGTCCGGGTGAAGAACGCGATCGGCATCCGCTGGACGTGGTCGAAGACGGCCGCGCGCAGGTCCAGGATCAGCCCCTCCCCGACCCGCGCCGAGAGCCAGCGGGTGCCCAGCCCGATCGCGGCGTCCGCGATCGCGATCGCGGCGATCACCAACGAGAGCCGGACCACCACGTGCACCGCGTCGCCCCCGACGATCGCGTCGACGACCCGCCCGGCCAGCACCGGGGTCGCCACGGCCAGCGCGGCGCTCACGACGCTCAGCACGACGAACCCGATGAGCTTGCGCCGGTGCGGCCGGGCGAACTCCAGGATCCTCCGAGCCGTGGCCGCGTTGAAGGCCCGCCGCTCGTCGGGCGCCATCATCTGTCGGTGGAGCTGCGTCCACGCAGCCGACTCCATGCTCACGACGTGACCCTACGGCGGGGCGACGACATAGGGTGCTTCCGCTATGCGCGCGACGATCCGTACCTACTGGCGGATCCTCGCGGCAGGCTTCCGCCGGCAGTCGGCGTACCTTGCCGCCGCGTTCGGCGGCCTGGTCGCCAACACGACGTTCGGGTTGCTGAAGGTGGCGCTGCTCTTCGCCACCGTGCGCGCGGCCGGCGGGAGCCTGCAGGGCTACGACGTCGCGACCATGAGCACCTACATCTGGGTCTCCCAGGGGCTCCTCGGGTCGGTGAACCTCTTCGGCCGGATCGACATCGCCGACCGCATCAAGAGCGGCGACGTGGTGGTCGACTTCCTCCGTCCGGTCGACGTGCACGGGGCCGCGGTGGTGACCGAGATCGGGAAGTCGCTGTTCGCGCTGATCCCGCGCGGCATCCCGTCGGTGCTGATCGGGGCGCTGGTCGTGGGGATGTCTCTCCCGGACGACGTGGCGGCGTACCCGATCGGCGCGTTGAGCATCCTGATCGGCATCGCGCTCTCGGCCGCGACGGTCTACCTGGTCGTGGCCGCGCCCGGGTTCTGGCTGGTCGAGACCCGCGGGCTGCAGATCCTCTACATGGTCGTGTCCGGGTTCCTCGCGGGCCTCTTCGTGCCGATCTGGCTCTTCCCCGGGTGGCTGCAGGCCGTCGCCCAGGCGACACCCTTCCCGGCGATGCTGATGTACCCCGTCGACGTCCTGTCCGGCCGGGTCGACGTCTCCGGCGCCCTCACCCTCGTGGCCGCGCAGCTCGGGTGGCTCCTGCTCGTCGCGGCCACCGGCCAGACGCTCACCCGCGCAGGGCGGCGACACCTGGAGGTGCAGGGTGGCTGACGTGCTCGCGGCCCGGCTGCGTCCCTACCGCGCCGTGCTCGCGTCGCGGATCCGCGCGCAGCGCTCCTACCGCGCGAGCTTCGCCCTCGACCTGGTCAGCTCGCTGCTCGTCGGCGTCATCGAGCTCGCCGAGGTGTGGGTGCTGTTCCACAACGTCGTGCGGCTCGGCGGCCTGGAGTTCTCCCAGATCCTCCTCGTCTTCGGGATCGCCGACCTGTGCTACTCGCTCGCCGACCTCTCGTTCGGCCACTGCGACACGCTGCCGACGTACCTGCGCGCCGGGACGCTCGACATCTTCTACCTGCGGCCGCAGCCGCTGCTGCTCCAGCTGATCACGAGCGACATCTCGCTCCGCCGGCTCGCACGGGCCGCCGTCGGTCTGACCGCGCTGGTCGCCGGACTCGTCGTCAACGACATCGACTGGACGGCGGCGCACGGCCTGCTCCTGGCGGTGGCCATCGTGAGCGGCTACGCCACGTTCGCGGGCATGTTCGTCTGGGCGGGTGGCGTGCAGTTCTTCCTCGTGGAGGGCGCGGAGACCACCAACGCGTTCGTGTACGGCGGCCGCTATGCCGCGACCCAGCCGGCCTCCGTCTGGGATCGGCCGCTCTGGGCGGTGTTCGGCTTCTTCTTCCCGATGGCGTTCACCGGCTTCCTGCCGACCCTGACCCTGCTCGGGATCGCGGGACCGGGCTGGCTCCCGGGATGGGCCGGCTGGTGCGCGCCGGTCGCGGGGGCCTGGACCTGGCTGCTGGCGCTCGGGAGCTGGCACGCCGGCGTGCGGCACTACCAAGGAGGCGGCGGATGAGCACACCCAGCACGGACGCGATCGTCGAGACCGCCGGCCTCACCCGCGAGTTCCGGGTCCGCGACGGACTGCGCCGCAGGACGGTCACGGCCGTCGACGACCTGTCGGTGCGGATCGCCCCCGGCGAAGCCGTGGGCTACATCGGCGCCAACGGCGCGGGCAAGTCGACCACGATCAAGATGCTCTGCGGCATCCTCGTCCCGAGCCGAGGCTCGGCCACGACCTGCGGTTTGCGGCCCGTGCCGGACCGGCGGCGGCTGGCCCGCGAGATCGGCGTCGTCTTCGGCCAGCGCTCCCAGCTCTGGTGGGACCTCCCGGTCCGCGAGTCCTTCCGGATCCTCGCCGCGATCCACGCACTCTCCTCCACCGAGGAGCGGCAGCGGACCGACGAGCTCGTCGAGCGGCTCGAGCTCGCCGGGTTCCTCGCGACGCCCGTGCGGCAGCTCTCCCTCGGGCAGCGGATGCGCGCGGAGGTGGCCGCGGCCCTGCTGCACTCGCCGCGGCTGGTGATCCTGGACGAGCCGACGATCGGCCTGGACGTGCTCTCGAAGCAGCGGCTGCGCGAGTTCCTCATCGAGGAGCGCCGGACGCACGGCACCACGCTGTTGCTGACCACCCACGACATGGGAGACGTGGAGCGGCTCTGCGACCGGGTATTGGTGATCGACCACGGGCGGCTCCTCTACGACGGCGGCCTGCCGGGACTCTCGCGCACGGTCGGCGCCGAGCGCGTGCTCGTCGTCGACCTCGCCGAGCCCACCGACGACCTGACCGGCATCCCCGAGAGCCGCCACCTGCAGTCGGAGGGCGGTGGGCTGCGCCAGCGGCTCGCGTTCGACGCGGAGGCCACCACCGCGGCGCGCGTGCTCGCCGCGGTCAGTGGGCGGGTCGACGTACTCGACCTCACGGTGGAGGAGCCGGAGATCGAGGACGTCGTCCGCCGCATCTACGCCGCGCGCCGCCGAGCGTGACCCGTCAGTCGGTCGCCGCCAGCGTCCAGTCGCTGTCGGTCGCGGTGCCGGCGCTGTTGTAGCAGAGCACCGTGATCGTGCTGGAGCTCCAGCCGCCGACCTTGCACCAGACCGCGCCGCCGCCGTAGCCGGACACGACGATGTTGCCGCCGCCGAGGTTCAGCCCGGTGAAGGTGATGCTGTAGTTGCCTGCGCTGTTGTGGACGACGTTCACCGCGCCACCGGACCGGTTGTAGGTGTAGCCGTTGTTGGTGATGTCGGCGTTCGCGGACGCTGAGTTGTTCCACGCGTAACCGCGCACGATGCCCAGGTTCGCGGTCCCGAACACGCTGGGGCTGTTGATGGCACCGCTGGAGAGGCCGTTCGCCGTCGTCGCCGTGTTCGCGTTGTTGGCGTTGTTCGCGTTCGGCACCTGGCCGAGCGAGTTCTCGTCGACGTCCGAGCCGGTGAGCGAGTCGTCCGCGACGTCGGTGCCGGTCAGGGCGTTGTCCTTGGCCTGGATGCTGCCGACGGCGTTGGGGTGGATGTCCCTGCCCTTGACCGAGCCGTTGATGATCTGTGCAGAACCGACCGAGTTGTGCGGCACCAGGGTCGCAGCCACCGCGGCGCCGCTGCCACCGATCGCGATGAGCAGCGCCGCCGTGCTGGCGACGTTGGCGTAGGTCATGCGTCCCTTGAGCTTGCTGAACATGGGTGGACCACCGTTCTCTCTCGTCAATGGGTCAGATGGTCAGCCAAGACCAGATCCCCGACCGGCACCATGACGCGTACGGGCGGGCCCGGACGGGCCATCGGCGGCCCTGGGCGCCGCACGGAATGGCTAGTCGTAACAGGTGATTTGTGACCACATTTCGGCGAGCTGTCGTATTCGAGGGCGGTGGTTCGTGGTGAGGTCGAGACACCACCGAAGGAGAGAACCATGCGTGACCTGATCTACAGCGCGTTCGTGTCGATCGACGGCGTCGTCGACTCCCCCGGCGGCGGCGGGGGCGAGACGCACCGAAGCGCCGGCTGGACGTTCAAGGACATCGAGTTCCGGCCGGAGGCCTACGAGCTCAAGGGCAGAGAGATGCAGGAGGCCGGTGCCCTGATGTTCGGCCGCACCAGCTATGAGGCGTTCGCGCCGGTGTGGCCGGACATCGACGACTTCGCGGTCGTCAAGGACATCCCGAAGTACGTCGTTTCCACGACCCTCGCGGAGGACGCGCTGGTCGACAACTGGGGCGAGACGACGATCCTCCGGTCAGCCCAGGACGTCGCGACGGCCAAGGCCGCGGACGGCGGACCGATCCTGATCGCGGGCAGCGCCACCCTGGCCCGCACCCTCGGGGACGCGGGCCTGATCGATCGCTACCACCTGCTCGTCTTCCCCGTCGTGCTCGGTGCCGGGAAGCGGATGTGGAGCGACACCGACAAGGAGAAGCAGTCGTTGCGGGTCGTGGAGAGCGAGACCTATGGCAACGGCATCCAGAAGCTGGTCCTGGACGTCAGGCGGTGAGCTGGTAGCGCCCGGGGGCGACCCGGACGTAGCGAGGTTCTCGCCAGCCGACGGGCGGTGGGGCATGGCTGAGGTAGCGGTGCCCGGTCGGGGTGATGGTCTCGATCCCGTCGTCGGTGGGTCGCTGTCGCCATCCGGGTGCTTGTTTGACGTGGTTGCAGTCCTCGCACAGTCCTTGGCCGTTGGCTGCGCTCGTCGCACCGCCGTCCTCGACGGGGACGACGTGGTCCGAGTGCCGGACCGGTGCGCCGCAGTAGGGCGTGGCGCAGATCCCTTGGCCGCGGAGCGCTAGGAAGTCGCTGAGCCCGGCGGGGAAGGTCCGCTGCTTGCTGGTCATCGCCACCAGTCGGCCGCGGTGGTCGGCGTAGAGCTGACGGATCCAGGTGTCGAGGTCCCCACTCAGGGAGTGCGCTGCGAGCAGTCGGGCGATCTCGGCCGGGACGACCTCGTCCTCCACGAGGCCCGGGGCGTGCCCACCGAGCAGGGTGGTCGCCGACATGGTGAGGTTGATCCCGACCGGCACGGCCGGGGGCGCCTCGCCGGTGCTCATCGGGACACCAGTCACCCGCGAAACCAGCAGGTCGGCCATGATCTGGCCCCTGCTCCGGGGGTCACCGGCCGCCACCAAGGTGTTGGCGTCCCGCTTCAGCGCCGCATGCACCGAGACGCCCTGGCCGACCGGCAGCAACGCGGTGAGGTAGGTCATCGTGTCCGGCGCCGGCCGGCAGGTCACATGGCGGTCCTTGGCCGCGTTCCTCGCCCGGTCCACGACCGCCTTGGGATCCAGCTCGTAGGCCAGGCGCTTGACCTTCGCCACCAACCGGCGGGTGCCCAGGCCCGCCAGCGCCGTCGGGTCGGCGCACATCTCCTCGTCGACGAAGGACCGCTGCTCAGCGCTCAGGCACGCGGTCTCCCGCAGCACCAGCATCGCCCGCCACTCGTTGAGAGTGCCGTCCTTGAGCCTCGCCACCAGGTGCGGCATCTCCGCGCAGGCGACCTTCGCGAACCCCAGCAGCACCTGGCCCCGGTGCGGGGACTCCTTGCGCGCCAACGCGATCTCGGCCGCGACTCCCCGACCCTGCCGCCGGGCGGGAACCCCCCGCGCCGACTCCGCGCTACGCCGCGCGGCGTCGTAGGCGACACTCGCCTCGGCCTGCACCGCGCAGGCCGCTGACTTCACGGTCTCGAGCAGGCCGATCAGGTCGATCAACGCCGCCGGATCCACCGGCAGCCCCCCACCTTGCAGCGACGCGCACAGCTCAGCGAGCTGCTGCGCTGTGCGGGCGTCCCGGAAGGCCATACAGATAGTCTAATCGAACATCTGTTCGATCGCAAGCTGCGCGCATGCCTTCCCGGCGTCAATGTGGGTCGAGGTGCTGCCTCTCCGAAGGCGCCCAGTTCGCCCAGATTGGGGAACCGCCCGAGCGGCCGTCCGCCTTGTGGGATAGGTAGGGCCATCTGACCTGATCTCAGCGGTGGACCAGGCCGGCATCGGCTCGTCCCCGCAGCCCACCTCGCAGACCTTGAGAAGTCCTGACTTTGCCGCACGCGGGGCGGAATGTTGTCGTAGCGTCCGTCAGACACAGGATGAAGAGACCTCGCGGCCGGCCGACACGATCGACAGCAACTGTCAATCTGACACGCCGACGCACGGCTGCTAAGGTCTCCAGGTTGCCGATGGGCAGGAATGAGTGAGTCAGATGGACAGGCGTGAGGTGCAGCGCAAGCTGGTCGCATCGGAGACCTTCTGCTTTGCCGGCGCCCGCGACTTCCCGAAGGTGTACGAGACGCTGACTCGGCACCACGTTGAGCCCGTTGGCAGCATCTCTGGCCAGCTGTCGTCGTATGCGCACCCAGACCCAGATGCGGACGCTTATAAGGTCGTCCTCGATCTGAAGTCGGGGGACATCACTGTCACTGCCCTTCGCGACGAGTGAAGCGGTTTCTGGCTGTCAGGCGCTCACATCCCGGACAGCTGATCGTGCACCTTGTCGACGCGGCGAGCACGGAACTCGTGGACGCGACCGCTCGAGTGAGCGCTGTATACCCGCTCGCAAACGAGGCTGACGCGCCGCTGCCCTCCAGCGGGTACCTGGTGTTCCTGTTTCCGCGCAGCGCCCAGACCGTGCTGAGCAAGCTGACACGACATGTTGGCGAAGGGATCGCCGTCTTCGCCAGTCACGGTCTTGCATCAGTGATCCTCGTGGTCACGGGGGGACCCGACTCGGAAACGGACGCCGACGGCGCGGAACGGACGCGAATCGATGACCTGCTGGATCTTGTCGATGGCGATCTGTGCGCTGCCGAGATTTGGCCGTTTGAAGGCGAGACAGTTCTCGAGACCCAGACAACCGTCCGACACTGGTCACCTGCTAGCGCTCCCGCGACGTTCGAGGATGTCGAGGCGAGCGATCTGCCTTACGAGGTTCGAACTGAGGTCGAACAATTCAACCTCAACTTCCAATACTTCTGGGCGCGAGCATACAAGTACTGCGACGAGTACGAGGACTTGGCGGCATGGCTGCAAGAGACCGTAAGTGACATAGCGAGAACGGTGGCTGCGTATGCCCGGGCGGACACCGACCCCGCGTCGCTCGATAATCCGCAACAGCACTACGGCCTCGTCAGTCTCCTGGTTGAGATCAACGCCTGTCTGACGATGCTCAACTCGCAAGCCGTGGGAGTCACTCCTCCGCTTACCCAGTCTTCCTTTCCGGTTGGCGAATATTCCCTGTTGGGAATCGGGTCGGCAGCGCGAGCTGCGTGGCGGATCTACCGGCATATGAGCGACATCTTTGCGAACGCGCAACACCTGGATCGGCTGCACGCGATGCGCCATGGTGCCCCGTTCGACTCTGGGGTTGTGCCGTACCGCTTCAACCCAGCCTCCTGGGAGAGTTCGCCCCTCTCCATCGAGACACAGCCTCCCGGTGCCGATCCATCTCCGCCTCGGCGTCACATTGTGTACTTCAGTTCGAGATGGGGCTTCCACCAGACAATTCAATCGGTCAGCCTCAGTTGGCAGTGCATCAACGGCAACGCCGCGACTGACTGGAACCTGTTGACTCTGTCGCACGAGTTCCTCCACTCGCACCTACGCGAGCTGCTCGATGAGCTCTTGCTCGTGCAAGACGACGCCGAACTCGCAGCACTCGTCGAGGCCTACAACTCCGGTGAACCAACCACGTGGAGCATCGCCGCAAAGCAGTTCCTGCTGCAGCGCTTGCGCTGGATCGATCACGGGCTTCAGCTCATCGCAGCTCGCGATACAGCAGAACAGAATGGCCAGAGCCACGTCGAGATTGTGCGCAGCGCCCCGATGACTGCCGAAGAGGCTCATCACCTCTTGCGAGACCGTCTTCGATTCCTTGAGGAGGTCATCGTCCACGTCATGGATTACATCTACTTCTACGACGCCGATGACGAGCTCTTTGTCTCGTCACTGTGGCATTCGTGGGCTCTTGTGCCCAACGTCCAACCGAAGATCGACGAATACGTTCTTCGAACGCTGCTCGCCCTGGCGAGCACCTGGCGCTCCCACGACGAAACCCAAGCATTCGACGACGCGTCCGCTCGCCTTGATTCCTGCTTGGCGTCAATCCTGGATGCGGGCGATCATGGGCTCGTCGGGCTCGCCCGAAGTGTCCTGGACGAGGGTGAAACCAACGTTTCCGGCTCCGGTCGCACGGACCTGCGTACGCGATTCGGGATGGCCTTTCCGTTGGTGCGTTGGACCAAGCAGTTTCTGATCTCAAGCGAACTCCACGCCAAGCTTGCACACGACGAACTGCGCGTTGCCGGTGAACGGGCATACCCCATCGACCCTTGGGAGTTCCCAGACAGCAGGATCGAGAGCCCGACAGGGTTCCTGCTCGACCGTTTCCGTCGGATGACTCGCGCCTACGAGAACGACCGTCTCGAGTCCGACAGCCTCTGGCAGCTGCTTGTGTTGATCTAGGTGCGTAGGAGTGACGCCATGAAGTTTGAGCCTCGACGCTACTCAGCGGTGCTTCTCGCGGCCGACCGCTCTTTGACCGCGCGTCAACTGCTCATGGCGCTGGACTGCGAGCGGAGCGGGATCAAACCTGTCACCCCCATCGGCGAGTGGTCCGTCGGAGCGGGCACCGTGAGAGTACGGGCCAACTATTCCAGGTCGAGCCGGGCGGTCGCTGATGATGACGGGCTGTATCCGCATCGCGTTTTCGTCGCTGATGCCACCATCGACGGGCGGCCTTATCATCTGGTTGCGTCTCCGTACGTACGGTTCCTCGCGAAGTGTCTCAAGCGCCTTGACGACAGTCGGCCGATGCCGCTCATCTACTTCAAGCCATCGATGTCCGACGTCTTTTCGCACTTCGAGACGACGCGGCCGACCCGCCTCGCCGCAACCCGAATTTCGGTTCTGATGGAAGGCGACGTCGGCTTAGAGATCGTATCGCTATCTGGGCGGAATCCCCTGCGAAGCGATCTTCGTCACGCCCTCCTCGGCGTCGCCAGCCCGTATGCGATTCGGGTCAAGGGAACGTTTATCGAGAAACGCCCCGTGAATATTCATGCTGACAGGCACGGCAATATTTGGTGCCACCTTGGAAGCGAGGAGGCTCTCATCAATATGGCAGCCTTCGCGAGTGTAATGATCCGAAACGGACACCTGGCCCCGACGTCCAGCTCGCCGCTCCTTCGTCTTCCCGGTGAGGATTCGGATCTGTGACGCCTGCATATCTTCGCGTTCCGGACACAGCCGCCTCCATGCTGGCAACAGAACTGCGAACCGGCCAGTTGACGTTGGTGCTTGGCGCAGGGGTGTCTCGCGGCATGGGTCTACCGCCGTGGGGCGAACTGGTGGTCGCTCTCGAAACCAACGCCGAGACGAGCATCGGCTCACCCGACGCCAATGCGGATGAGCTTATGCGGCGCACCGACGTCGTTCGTCGTGCGGTCGGCGACTCCGAGAAGTTCCTAGATGCGGTTCACGCTGCCCTTTACGAGGGTGCGCGCCTTCTAGGTTCCCAGTATCCGGAAGTGATGCTTGAGTCGCCTATGCTCATCGCCCTCGGAGCGTTGGTCATGTCTTCGCGACGCGGAAGTGTAACCGACGTCTTCACGCTGAACTTTGACGACGTTCTTGATTGGTACCTGCACTTGCATGGCTTTCGCACCCAAATCGTGAGCGAGTTGCCAGTTCTCTTCCGGGGGGACGTCGATGTTCGCATTCATCACTTTCACGGATTTCTGCCACTGATGTCCACTTACGACCGCTCACGTTGGCTCGTTCTGACCCACCAACAGTTTGTGCGTCGGTTGGCTGAACCAACGTCATCTCCGTGGTCAGCGGTGATGGGCGCAGAATTCTTGTCGAAGACGGTCCTGTTTGTTGGAACCAGCATGTCCGACCTAGACGTCGACGTCATCCTTTCTCGCACGGCGGACCTCGTTGGCGGTTCGCGCCCACTCGGCTTCGTCGTGGGCACCAACGTGCCGGATGACCGGATAGCGGACCTCGAAGAGAGGGGCCTGGTTCCCGTTTCCCTTCCGACCCGCGACGACGTTCCCCGCTTTCTGCTTTCAATCTGCCAGAAGGCGGCGCAGGTCTGAGTCCTAGGCGCGGATTGCAGCACAGCCGAGGGGTGGGCCCGTCCTTGTTCCGGTCAACCAATGCCTGAGAGTAGGCGGCGAAGACGAAAGTCGTCGAAGCCGCGCCGCCGCTCAGGGAACCCTGCCCATCCGGACAACAGGCCGGTGGCAGTGGACCCAACCGTCCGGATGGTCACGGAGAGCTTCACTGCAGCTCGGAGCGGCCTGCCGGGCCCAGGTGAGCTCATTGCCGACGCACTTCCGCCCTCCCCGAAACCAGGCAGCGCGCTAGATCCGGTAGCGGCCAGCGAGTACCTCACTCGAGTGCGCCTGACGCTAGAGGCTCTGGCTGACCAGCTGGCTCAGCTGTACCCGCCTGATCAATGGATCTGGTACACCAGACGCCTGTCAAGTGATCTGTTTTCCGGGCATCTGGTTACGACCCAGTTCGCAGATCACGGCGTCCTCGAAACCCTCACGGGTCTGTCGCGAAATCAGGAGGCCGGAGTCACGCTTGGACCCGAGGGACGCACCATCTTCCCGTTCGGGGTCGAGGATCTGCGACCGGTCGCGTCGATGGCTGCAGTTGCTGTCGCCCTGAGTCAAACGCACTCCTGGATTCGGCGCGCCGGCAAGGGAACCGAATTTGTGGTCCGGTCGGACGATTTGCCCGAGCCCGTCCTCGACGCCGATCTGGAGGGGGCGATCTCCGTCTTCGACGAGCGGGTCGCGGCGGACCTCCAACTGCACTGGCATCCCGCCCTTGAGTTGAATGCGTCGAACGACAAGGTTCACCACCTGCTCGGTGTAACGATGGTGCTCGGACAGTGGCCAAAGGTTCTGGCGTGGGAAGGTCGCCTCCTGGAACGTCGGTGGATCTGGCTCGAGGGTCAATTTCACATGAAATTGATGACACTAGATGGTCTCTTGGACACGGTGGCCGTCGCCGGGCAGTCTGGAACCCGATGGTGGAAGAAAGGAACTCCCTCCGTCGTCGCGTTGCTTCAATCTCTCTGGTACGAGGCGACATTTATGAGTGATTCAGTTGGCAAGAATGTACCGAAGGTCGGGTACATCCGCCGGAAGCGCGACCTCGCAGAGCATTTTCTTGATCTCACTCTCCCGCTGTTGCAGGACGATTTAGAGACCGTGTTTCCAGGTGAGGTGCCTAAGAGCGGTGCGCAGGTCCTCAACGATCTTGAATCTGTCGGCCCCGACCTCTGGCCGATACAGCCGGGCCCAGTCGCGAGGAGATCGGGCGATGAGGTCAGCCTGGACATCTGGGCCGCCTCAGCTCGACTCCACCACGACCTGCTCATTCCCCCGCAAACAGGGGGCGAGATCGTAAACGCCACCGCGTTTCGGTTCGAGCGAGTCGTTCAGGACCGAATCGATAAGACGCCTTGGGTACCATCCGCGAATGCCCGTGCTCTCACCCGAGGACACCTGAAGCTCAATGGCAAGACGTTGACTGACATCGACGCGGTTGCCGAAAAGGACGGAGTTCTCCTCCTGATCTCCTGCAAGAACCTCCCGTTCTCTCCTGCATACGATGCCGGGGAATATCGCGTCATACGAAATGTCGCTTCCACTGTCGATAACGGGGTCGAGTTCTGGCGCAAGATCGTGCAGAAACTGCGCTCGGACCCGACGGGCGACAACTACGACGTCAGTACGTTCGACGAAGTTCACGGAGTTCTCGTCACACCGCACACAACCTATAGCCGGGATTCACAGACTCTCCGGCTCCTTCCGATCGACGGCCTAACAGTGCGGGCGGCCGCGAGCCTGGGAGAACTCCTGAAAGCCCTGGATGGGTGATGGCTCGTAAGCAGGGCCTGTAAGCGCAGGGCGTCGGCGCGCCGTCCCGCTGGCTGGCGGATCGGCGCCGTGCCCCAGACCTTGGGCCTGGGCGGAGGCGTGCTGGCCCTTTCACGCCGCGCCGTGATCACCCCACCATGACCGTCCAAGAAGAATGGGCATGCAGTACGTCGGGCTACCGACCCGGTGAGTGCGTCACTTCGCCGCGACTAGGACGCGCCTGGGCTAGCGACAACTTCGTGAGACGCCGACGTCGCGACGAGGGACCGCGCACCAGATGTGCTAGTCGACCCCGTCCAGATACCGGATTACGAAATGTCCGTCCACCTTCCCTAGTATCAGCGCGTAATGGCCAGGGGTGGGCGAGTATGCCTGCAGCGTGAGGCTGCACTGGAAGTCTCTCCTACTCAGTCCGTAACAGTTCACGACGCCGCCGGGATCGGCCGCCATGTGCGAGATAAACCGCTCGGGGGTCGTGTACGCGTCCCACACCGACCACAGCGCATCAGCATCGCCCGTTTGGCCCCAGTCAAGGACCTGCTGTGCAAAGGCCCGCGCTGCCTTCGTTGACGGCGGGACGAACTTGGCAAGCCACTGACCTGCACGCACTGTGGCCTGACTGCCGTATGACAGGTGGGTGTCCGTCACCTTCGTCGCCCACTTCGTTGCCAAGGCCCGGTATACGAGGTCCTCCCACCGGTGAGGAATCCGACACACGAGATCATCGGCCAGGCAGTACGAGCTGACCCGATCACGGATCATCCAGCTGTACGGGGCGTACCAAGAAGCCGGCACCCGCTTGGGGAACGCAGCGGCCCAGCCGATACCGAGGTCGGAGTCTCCGCCTGTCGGATCCCAACGGACGATCGGTTCAGATGAGCTGTAGGTGGGATCACCGAGCAGGACGACCCCGGCGATGTAGGGCATCCCGTGGGACTCAGGTTCGCTGAAGTGCTTTGCCAGCCAGTGCATGGCGATTCGTACCGACCATGCACCCTGCGAGTAGCCGATGATCTGGAACCGTGGCGCGCCGAGGCATCCATTGTTGTCATCGAACCTGGCCAGGATTGCGTCAACCAGCGCGTCGGCGCCCGACTTGATGCTGGCGAGGTACGCGTCAGGGTCAGTGATTGCCGTCTCCACCGGCAGCGCCGGATACACGACACCCTGACGCACGGAGGTAACCCCACGACCGTTTGCTTCGCCCTGAACCTCGCCAGCCGTCAGTTCTCCAGGTTCCCCGAGGCCCCAGGCGGTGTCGGCGTTGTAGGACGCGGAACTGAGTGGGTCGCCGCCATTGTCAGGCTGAGGGAGTTCGTTGGACCCGCGAACCGAGAGGATCACCATGTCGGGACATTGATCGACCCCGGGCCACTCGATGCTCGACCCCGCCGCGCCAGATCCGGATTGGACGGCCGCTAAGCCCTTGGGCGCCACCGCTAGCGAGAGGACGGCGACGCAGACGGTGACGGCCGCGAGCATGCGACGTGAAAATGGCAGCACCACGGCTCGGTTCCTAACATCGCGAACGGCTCTGCCCGAGCGAGCACATGGTAGAGCCCAGGCCTGGCCGACCGCTGGCTATTGATCAACATGACGATCCAACGGAGATGAGGCCGACAGGCCCCAAAGACCGGCTCGGACGCCCTCGTGAAGGTGCTCCACGGCTAGGTGCGAATTGCGTCTAACCGCCGCTAGCGACCAAGGATCGCTAGTAGTCGGTGAGGTTCCATTCCTTGAACGAGACCACCCATCGCCCACCCTTGCGGTCATAGTTGACCAGTACGTCGAGCTTGCCGTGGCACCCGCCTGCGTAGTCGATGGCGACGTAGCCCATGCCGGGCCCGCCGTCCAGGTTGCCGCCCTTGGCACCGCCCGTGAACCTCTTTTGGAGGCGGTGGCGCGACATCCCTCGGTGGATCTCGCGGAACTCGGTCCTGGTCACCGCGCGGTCAAGGCAGTGACGCGAGGGTTGGGCTTGGGCCGGCGTGACCGTCATGACGACAGGTAGTGCTGCAACGCAGGCCACGGCGGTGATGGCGGACCACATCGGGCGCTGAAGCATCCGCTTGGACCTCCGGTCCGTAGGCGGCTGGGTGCGCTCATGAGGACTCACGGGCGCCAGTACACCAAAGTTGGCGGGCGTGTCGCAGACGAACCAGCGAGATCGCGAGGTCGCAATCAGCGAAGTGTTCGGCCGGCGAATCGCTAATGAATCATCAGGACTGAGAATCGTGCTGGTGTGGCGGCAGTGAGCCGGGAGCAGGATCGCGGCGTCGTCGGCCTGGAACGCCACCGCGGCGAGCCGTGACCGGGCACCCCGTGCTCCGCAGCGTTGCGGGAGATTGCGCGCCCGAGGCGTCGAACGATGAAGGTTGCGTTGGAATCGACCCCGTGAGCGAGCGCTGCCGCGTCAGGCCCGTCAAGCCGCTGATCGCCAGACGCCCTCGGCTGCGGCGAAAGCTCCATGGTTTGAGGTTGGGGGCGGGGCATCCGACAAACGGGCAACCCGACGAGTTGTCATAGAAGGAAGGAGCCTGACCCGGTTCTCCGGACACGGTTGGTTGGTTGATCATGCCGCCGGGGTGGCGGCGGTGTGAAGAGCCTCGAACTCGGCGGGGCTGAGCATGCCGAGCGAGGTGTGCCGGCGGCGGGGGTTGTACCAGGCCTCGATCCATTCGAAGATCGCGCCGCCGAGCTCGTCGATGGTCTGCCAGTGCTGCTGGTCGAGCAGCTCGCGCTGCATGGTCGACCAGAACGACTCGATCATCGAGTTGTCCACCGAGGAGGCGACCCGGCCCATGGATCCGAGCAGTCCGGCGTCGCGCAGGCGGTGCCCGAAGACCCAGGACGTGTATTGGCTGCCCCGGTCGGAGTGAACGATGGTGCCTTCCGGGCGGCGGCGCCAGGTCGCCATCTGCAGGGCGTCGACGACCAGGTCTGAGCGCATGTGGTCCGCGATCGACCAGCCCACCACGACGCGGCTGAACACGTCCAGGACCGCGCAGCAGTAGACCTTCCCGCCGCGGGTCGGATGCTCGGTGATGTCGGTGCACCACAAACGATCCGGGCCATCGGCAACGAACTTGCGTTGCACGAGGTCTTCATGGACCGCGGCAGCCGGCCGGTGGCGCTTCTTCGACTTGTGGCTGATTCCGGCGACCTCCAGCAACCGCATCAACCGCGCGACGCGCTTGCGGCCGACCTTGACGCCCATCCCCAGGCGCAGCTCTGCATGGACCCGTGGGGAGCCGTAGGAGCAGCGTGAGTCGGCGTGGATCGCCACGATCGCGTTCGCCAGGTAGGCGTCCTCGAGGTCGCGGTCCGACGGTGGTCGCTTCGCCCACTCGTAGTAGCCCGATCGTGAAACCCCGAGAACCCGGCAGGTTGAATCGCCCCGGGTCTGATGGAGGCTCTCAATCCATGGAGGATGAGAGTCATGGCAGCACCCAGGAAGTACCCCGACGAGCTGCGTGAGCGGGCCACCCGGATGGCGGTCGAACTGCGGCAGG
>NZ_BAABAH010000018.1:0-89418 GCF_039537325.1 Nocardioides panacisoli | reverse complement strand
CTGTCCGACGACGCCCGCTCAGCGACCTACGCCGGCTGGCTCCACTTCTACAATCACCACCGACCCCATACCGGCATCGGAGGCCTGGCCCCCGCCGACCGCGTTCACAACGTCACGGGGAACTACACCCTAGCTCAGGAGCCGCCGCGGCATCAGCAGGTAGCGGAAGCCCGCGTCCGCCGCCTCGTCCTCGCTCGTGCCGCTGATGACAACCGGCTTGGACGCCTGGGTGAAGGCCAGCTCGACGACGGGCTCGTCGATGGCGGTGAGCCCGTCGAGCAGGAACTGCGGGTTGAACCCGGTGACCAGGTCCTCGCCGTCGATGGTCGCGGGCACCGACTCCGAGGCCTGCGCCTCGTCACCGGACCCGGCGTCGAGCGTCAGCGCGCCGTCCTTGAACGCGAGCTGGACCGCGGTGTTGCGCTCGGCCACGAGGGCGACGCGCTTGACCGACTCGATGAGCGAGATCTTGTCGATCTTCGCGGTGGTGAGCTTCTCCGACGGGAACAGGCTGCGGACCTTGGGGAACTCCCCGTCGAGGAGCCGGGTCGTCGTACGGCGGACGCCGCCGGGGCCGCTGCCCTCGAACCCGATCAGGCCGTCGCCGCTGCCGGTCGCCGACAGCGCGATGGTGATGTCCGCGCCGGCGGTGAGGGCCTTGGCCGTGTCGCCGAGCACCTTCGCCGGGACGAGGGCGGCCAGGGAGGCGTCGGGGGTGCCGGGGTTCCAGCCGAGCTCGCGCTGCGAGAGCCGGAACCGGTCGGTCGCGAGCAGGGTGATCGTGTCGCCCTCGATCTCGATCCGCACACCGGTCAGCACGGGGAGCATGTCGTCGCGGCCGGCGGCGGTGACCGCCTGGGCCACCGCGTGCGCGAACGCCTCGCTCGACACGGTGCCCGTCGCGGCCGGCATCTCCGGGATCGCCGGGTAGTCCTCGACGGGCATCGTCTGCAGCGAGAACCGCGAGGAGCCGCAGGTGATCGAGACGCGGGCACCGTCGAGCATCACGTCGACCGGCTTGTCGGGGAGGCTGCGACAGATGTCGGCCAGCAGCCGGCCGCTCACCAGTGCCTTGCCCTCGTCGCTGACCTCGGCGGTGAGCGTCGCGCGCGCCGAGGTCTCGTAGTCGAACGTCGACAGGACCAGCCCGTCGTCGCCCGCCTCGATCAGCAGGCCGGCGAGGGTCGGTGCGCTCGGCCGCACGGGCAGGCTGCGGGCCGCCCAGGCGACGGCGTCGGCGAGGACATCGCGGTCGACTCGGAACTTCACGGTGGGGTCCTTAGCAGGAGGCAGGGCGGTCGGGGCGTGCGGGCGGGGCAGACCGGGCGGGGAATGACACGGATGTGGTGGGGAGCATCCTGCCACGCGGCGTGGAAGTCCACAGGTGGGCAGTCGGGAGTTCGGTTCCCGTCGATCTGGCCAGTTGTAAGTCCGTAGTGGTCATAGCGTGGGTGGAAACTGTGGACAACGCCCCTCGTCGCAGGTCAGGGGCCGAATTCGTGTGCACAGCCCCTGGGGACGGCGCTGGGTACGGCGCAGCAGCGGGTGTGGACGGCGACCCGGCGGTGGAGCGCCCCTGTGGTTCGTCCCCCGAATCCTCCCCGTGTATTTCGGAGGGAACCACGGGGTTTCTCCACAGTCCTCAGCCCTGCCGGGCCTGCATCTTCACGCGGTTGGTGAGCTCGCTGACCTGGTTGAAGACGGCCCGACGCTCACCGAGCAGCTGGTTGATCTTGCGCTCGGCGTACATCACCGTCGTGTGGTCGCGGTTGCCGAACTGCGCGCCGATCTTCGGCAGGGACAGCCCGGTGAGCTCGCGGCACAGGTACATCGCGATCTGTCGCGCCATCACCAGGTGCCGGCCGCGGCTCGGTCCGGTGAGCTCCTCGATCGTCAGGCCGAAGTAGTTCGCGGTCTGGGCGATGATCAGCGGCGCCGTGATCTCCGGCTCGCCGCCCTCGGGGATCAGGTCCTTGAGCACGATCTCGGCCAGGGTCAGGTCGACCTCCTGCCGGTTGAGGTTCGCGAACGCGGTCACTCGGATCAGCGCACCCTCGAGCTCGCGGATGTTGGTCTGGATCTTCGACGCGATGAACTCGAGCACGTCCGGCGGCGCGGTCAGCCGGTCCATCGCCGCCTTCTTCCGCAGGATGGCGATGCGGGTCTCGAGGTCCGGCGGTTGGACGTCGGTGATCAGGCCCCACTCGAACCGGCTGCGCAGCCGCTCCTCCAGGGCCTCGAGCCGCTTGGGCGGGCGGTCGGAGGTGAGCACGATCTGCTTGTTGGCGTTGTGCAGGGCGTTGAAGGTGTGGAAGAACTCCTCCTGGGTCTGGGTCTTGCCCTCCAGGAACTGGATGTCGTCGATGAGCAGCACGTCGACGTCGCGGTAGCGCCGCTTGAACCGCTCCTGGCGGTCGTCGCGGATCGCGTTGATGAACTCGTTGGTGAACTCCTCGGAGCTGACGTAGCGGACCTTCGCGCCGGCGTAGAGGCTGCGCACGTAGTGGCCGATCGCGTGCAGGAGGTGGGTCTTGCCGAGTCCGGACTCCCCGTAGACCAGCAGCGGGTTGTAGGACCGGCCCGGTGCCTCGGCGACGGCGACCGCGGCCGCGTGCGGGAACCGGTTGGACGAGCCGATGACGAAGGTCTCGAAGGTGTACTTCGGGTTGAGCCGGGACTCGCTCGAGGTCGGCGTCGGTCCGAGCTCCGGCTCCGGGGCCTCGTACACCGGCCGCGGGTCGGGTCGATAGGTCGATGTGTCGTCAAGTGTCTTTGTCGACATGTCGACGTCGTCGTACGCCGCCTCGGCCTCGGGCGCCGGCGCGGCTCCGGGGGTGCCCTCGGCATGCAGCGAGGCGTCGACGGCGACCGCGAGCTGCACCTCGTGACCGATCCGCTCCGAGAGCGCGTCCTCGAGCTCGCCGCGCAGCCGCCCCTCGAGCCGCTTGCGGGTGAAGTCGTCGGGCACCGCGACCAGCGCGGTGGTGCCGTGCAGGGTGAGCGGCTGGCTGACCTGCAGCCACGCGCGCTGGTGGGCCTGGAGGTCGGCGACGACGGCGCGCCACGCGCTGCCGAGCCGGTCCCCTGCCTCGGTCTCCTGCTGGGTCGTCCCCTCGTCCTCGGGT
This sequence comes from Nocardioides panacisoli, assembly GCF_039537325.1. Classification (GTDB taxonomy): domain Bacteria; phylum Actinomycetota; class Actinomycetes; order Propionibacteriales; family Nocardioidaceae; genus Nocardioides; species Nocardioides panacisoli. Next base: position 86,293 of record NZ_BAABAH010000018.1, on the reverse strand, counting down.
CCGTCCGACATCCCGGTCACGGGCAGTTCCTCTCAGTGCTCGGTCTGGCTCCACAAGTTTGTCCACAGGCTGTGAACTCGGCGCCGATGGGTGCGGCGGCGCTGGACCGAGGCCGCTCCAGCGCGCGTTGGGAGACACGTTTTCGCAGGTCAGGCCCCCAGTTCGGGAAAGTGGCCGAGGCTGCGACCTCGTATCCTGCACCGCATCGTCGGAGAATGGCGGGGAATCCCGGAGAGATCGAACCTAACCGCCTCCGGGCCTGTGGATCAAGCCGCTATCCACAGGCTTTTCCGAAGCTTGTAGAGACCGCGGCGGCGTGGGTTTGACCCTCGATCTCGCGCGCGCGTACCGTTGGGCGGTCATCCGGTGGTGAAGCGTGCCCGCACGCCTCGCCGAACTCGCCAACCAGGGCGAGGGTGGTCGATCGCAACGCGCTGCGCGATGGGTCGGCCGCTGTGCGTCATCCGGTCAGACCCTTCCCAGCACGCCACCAAAATGAGGTCATCGTGAGCAAGCGGACGTACCAGCCGAACAACCGTCGTCGCCACAAGACGCACGGCTTCCGACTGCGGATGCGCACCCGCGCCGGCCGCGCCATCCTGTCCAGCCGTCGCCGGAAGGGCCGCAAGAGCCTCTCGGTCTGAGGCGGCCGAGCACGATCGTGCTGCCTGCTGCGCACCGACTGACGGACCCGGCGGGGTTCCGGAGCGCCACCCGTGAGGGTCGGCGCTCGTCCTCGCGCACCCTGGTGACCCACTACGTCGCCGGGACGGGTCCGGTCCGGGCCGGGTTCGTGGTCAGCAAGCAGGTCGGCGGCGCCGTCGTCCGGAACCGGGTGAAGCGCAGGCTGCGCCATGCCGTCCGCGAGCTGCTGGTCCGCGACGCGCTTCCGTCGTCGGGCTGCCTGGTCGTGCGGGCCCTGCCCGCCAGCGCGACCGCGTCCTACGGGGAACTGGCGGCCGACCTCGCCCGTTGTCTCGACCGGGTGCACGCGCCGGCCGCGTGATCCGTGAGCTGGGGCGATGGTGAGGAAGATCCTGGTCGGGGTGATCCGGGCCTACCAGTTCGCCCTCAGCCCGATGCTCGGTCAGAACTGCCGCTACTACCCGTCGTGCTCGGCGTACGCCGTCCAGGCGATCGAGCTGCACGGCGCGATCAAGGGCAGCTGGCTCGCCGTGCGGCGACTGGCCCGCTGCCACCCCTGGACCCCGGGAGGGGTCGACCACGTGCCACCGCTCCGCACGGCGCCAGCCGGCGGGGCTCCAGCAACACCTGAGGACCAAGGAGTCTGAGTGGGAGCCATCGGCGACATCGGCCACTTCATCATGGTGCCGCTGTACTACATCGTGTCGGCGGTGCTGCTTGCGTGGCACTGGTTCTTCGGGTTGTTCCTCGACCCCGAGGGCGGCTTGTCGTGGGCGCTGTCGATCATCGGCCTGACCCTGGTGATCCGCGCCGCGCTGATCCCCCTGTTCGTGCGGCAGATCAAGGCCAGCCGCAACATGCAGCTGATCCAGCCCAAGGTGAAGGAGCTGCAGAAGAAGTACGGCCACGACCGGCAGCGTCTCGCCGAGGAGACGATGAAGCTCTACAAGGAGTCGGGCACCAACCCGTTCGCCTCCTGCCTGCCGCTGCTGCTGCAGATGCCGATCTTCTTCGCGCTGTTCCGGATGATCTCCCAGGCGACGAAGGCCGACACCGCCCACGGCTTCCTGACCGTCGCCAAGGCGAAGGAGTTCGGCAACTCGCTCGTGTTCGGCCGGTTGCCGCTGCACGGCAACTTCTGGGAGGCCCGGACCTGGGGCGACAGCCCCGACGGGCTCGTGATGGTCGTCGCGGCCGTGCTGGTGCTCGCCATGACGGCGACCACGTTCACCACCCAGCGCCAGCTGATGGCCAAGAACATGCCGGCCGACGCCATGTCCGGCCCCTACGCCCAGCAGCAGAAGATGCTCCTCTACATCCTGCCGGTGGCCTTCGGCCTCGGTGGCGTGGCGTTCCCGATCGGCGTGCTCCTGTACTGGACCACCTCGAACCTGTGGACGATGTGCCAGCAGTTCTACGTCATCCGGAACAACCCCGCTCCGGGCACGCCCGCCTTCAAGGCGAAGGAGGAGCGGGACCGGCTCAAGGCGCAGAAGCACGGCGAGACCTTCGAGGCCTACGACGCGCCGGCCACCGGCACCGAGGTCGCGGAGCCGGAGCGGCGGCCCCGGCAGCAACCCCAGCGCCAGACCCGCTCGCAGCGCAAGGGCGGCAACCCAGCCCCGGACCCGGGCAAGAAGCCCCAGACCAAGCCGAAGAACCAGGGAGGCACCCAGTGAACACCGAGGTCGACGAGCAGCAGGCCACGAACGAGGACAGCACCGTCGATCGGCTGGAGCGCGAGGGCGACATCGCCGCGGACTACCTCGAGGAGCTGCTGGACATCGCCGATCTCGACGGCGACCTGGACATGGACGTCGAGGCCGATCGGGCGGCCGTGTCGATCGTCGGTGCGGACCTGTCCCAGCTGATCGGCACCGACGGCAAGGTCCTCGAGGCGCTGCAGGAGCTCACCCGGCTGGCGGTCTACCGCGAGACGGGCGAGCGGTCCCGCCTGATGCTGGACATCTCCGGCTATCGCGCGGACAAGCGCGCGCGGCTCACCAAGCTCGGCGAGGAGACCGCCGCCAAGGTGAAGGAGACCGGGGAGCCGATCGCCCTGGACGCCATGTCCCCCTTCGAGCGGAAGATCGTGCACGACGCGGTCGCTGCCGCCGGGCTGGAGTCGGAGTCGGAGGGCGTGGAGCCGCGGCGCTACGTCGTCGTGCTGCCGGCGGCCACGGACGACTGAGCCGCGAGCTCTGTTTCACGTGAAACCGAGCGGCGCGGAGGACACCGGGAGCGCCGGCCCCGGTCCTCCCCCGCCAGCGGCCGTCGCGCTCTTCGGCGACCGGATCGACGCCGCTGAGCGGTACGTCGGCCTGCTCGCGACCGACGGGATCCTGCGCGGCCTGATCGGCCCGCGGGAGGCGCCACGGCTCTGGGACCGGCACGTCCTGAACAGCGCGCTGCTCGCGGACGCCGTCCCCGAGGGCGCGTCCGTTGCCGACGTCGGCTCCGGTGCCGGCCTGCCCGGTCTCGTGGTCGCCATCGCCCGGCCCGACCTCCGGGTGACCCTGGTCGAGCCGCTGCTGCGCCGCACCACCTTCCTCCTGGAGGCGGTGGAGGCCCTCGGGCTGGGCAACGTCGTGGTCCGGCGGGACCGGGCCGACGCGCTGCACGGCTCGGCGAGGTTCGACGCGGTGACGGCGCGCGCGGTCGCTCCGTTGGAGAGGCTGCTCGGCTGGTGCATGCCGCTGGTTGCGCCGGAGGGCGCACTGCTGGCGATGAAGGGCTCCTCGGCGGACGACGAGGTGGCGGCGGCGGGTCCGACGCTCCGGCGCCTGGGATGTGGAGAGCCGGTGGTCGAGGTGTTCGGCGGAGACCTGGCGCGGGAGTATCCGGACGTCGAGCCGATCCGGGTCGTGCGGGTTACCTGGGCCGACCCGGCGCGGGTATCGTGGCCGACTTCCGGGTCACGGTCCGGAACGGCTCCACGGTCTGCTCGGCGTACCGCTGCACGCGGTCGACGGCAGCCGCCCGGGACGAGGACGCAGAGGTGACCGTGACGGTCGGATCGAGAGGCGGGGCATGAACGACCGGGAGTTTTCCACCGGTGACAAGGTGGGCGCTGAGCGTGACCGTCCACAGGGCGACCCGAGTTATCCACAGGCGTCTGCGAGCCCGCCGCCCGGTGTTCCACGTGAAACGGACACCGACGTTTCACGTGAAACCGAGGGATTCGCAGTGCGGACGGCTGCGGAGCTGGCGTCCTACGACCCCTCCGACGACGACGACATGACGCCCCTGGCGCGGGCCGCCCAGCACTCCGTGCTGGTCCGGCAGAACCTGCGGAACCAGCCGACGGCACCGCGCCCCAAGGAGACCCGCGTCTTCGTGGTCGCCAACCAGAAGGGCGGGGTGGGCAAGACGACGTCGACGGTGAACATCGCGGCGGCGCTCACCCAGCTCGGGCAGCGCGTCCTGGTGATCGACCTCGATCCCCAGGGCAACGCCTCGACGGCGCTCAACGTCCCGCACCAGCAGGGCACCCCGTCCACCTACGACGTACTGGTGGACGGCGTGCCGCTCGCCGACGTGATGCAGGACTGTCCGGACGCCGCCGGTCTCCAGGTCGTCCCCGCGACGATCGACCTCGCCGGCGCCGAGATCGAGCTGGTCAGCGTCGTCGCTCGCGAGGGCCGGCTGAAGAAGGCGATCGCCGCCCACCCGCAGGTCGGCTCCGAAGCCGACGCCGGGCCCGAGCGCTTCGACTACGTCCTCATCGACTGCCCGCCGTCCCTGGGCCTGCTGACCCTCAACGCGCTCGTCGCCGGAGCGGAGATGATGATTCCGATCCAGGCCGAGTACTACGCCCTCGAGGGGCTCGGACAGCTGCTCTCGACGGTGGACATGGTCCGTGCCCACCTCAACCCCGAGCTCGCCGTCTCGACCATCCTGCTCACGATGTTCGACTCCCGCACCCGGCTCGCCCACGGCGTCGCCGCGGACGTCCGGGACCACTTCGGCGACCAGGTGCTCAAGACCGCGATCCCCCGCTCGGTACGGGTCTCCGAGGCGCCGTCCTACGGTCAGACCGTGATGACCTACGATCCGGCCTCACCGGGCGCGCTGAGCTATCTGGAAGCCGCGCGCGAGATCGCGACCCGAGGGAGCCTGACGTGAGTGGATCCTCGCCCCGCCGTGGCCTCGGCCGAGGTCTCGGTTCACTGATCCCCACCGCTCCTCCCCCGGCGGACGACGCCCCGGAGGCCCAGGCCCCCACGCCCGCGAGCCCGCCGGGCGGCGAGCGCGCGGGTGCGGACGTCCAGGACGCTCCGGGTCCCGGGCCGGACCTGGTCCCCGTCCACGGCGCCTACTTCGCGGAGCTCGAGCCGACCAGGATCGTCCCGAACCGCGTGCAGCCGCGCCAGGTCTTCGAGGAGGAGGCCATGGCCGAGCTCGTGCACTCCGTGCGCGAGATCGGACTTCTCCAGCCGGTCGTCGTCCGGCCGGTCGGCGACGGCAGCTACGAGCTGATCATGGGCGAGCGGCGCTGGCGCGCGGCCCAGGCGGCGGGGCTCGAGCGGATTCCCGCGATCGTCCGGCAGACCGAGGACGCGGACATGCTCCGCGACGCGTTGCTGGAGAACCTGCACCGCTCGCAGCTGAACCCGCTCGAGGAGGCGGCGGCCTACGCGCAGCTGCTCGAGGACTTCGGGTGCACCCACGACGAGCTCGCCCAGCGCATCGGGCGGTCCCGTCCGCAGATCAGCAACACGCTGCGGCTGCTGAAGCTCGGGCCCGCGGTCCAGCGCCGGGTGGCTGCCGGCGTGCTGTCGGCCGGTCACGCCCGCGCGCTGCTGGCCGTCGACGACGCCGACATCCAGGACCGCCTCGCCCAGCGGGTCGTCGCGGAGGGCATCAGCGTCCGTGGGCTCGAGGAGATCGTCGCGGTCGGCGACCACGGCAGCAACAAGCGCACCAACCGCCCCAAGCCGCACGCGCCGGGCCTGGTCGACCTCTCCGACCGGCTGGCCGACCGGCTGGAGACGCGGGTGAAGATCGACCTCGGCCAACGCAAGGGCAAGATCACCATCGAGTTCGCGAACACCGGCGACCTGCAGCGGCTGGTCGACATCATCGACCCGCGGAACCGCGCCGACCGTCCGATCTGATTGTCGACAAAGCTACAGGTCGCCGTGTCGACAAGTCGCTCTAGCGACTAGTCGCTCTGCGCGGCCTTCTCCGCCTTGCGGCGGGCCCGTTCGGCGAGCTCGGCAGCGTCCAGCTCGGCGGCCTTCTCGGGCGTCGGCGCCGACCCGCCGAGCCGCGCCGGGGTCCACCAGCTGCCGGGGGCCTTCTCGGCCTCGGGGTACTCGGCGAGCACCTCGTCGAGCAGGGCGGCCATCCGGGTGCGGAGCTCGGCGGTCTCCGCGGCCGGGTCCTCGCCGGTGACCTGCATCGGCTCGCCGACCTTGATCGCGATCGTCTTCGGGCTCCGGGAGAAGTCCTTGGGGTGGTCCTTGGTCATCAGCCGGTGGGCGCCCCACACGATGACGGGGATCAGGGGCACGCCGGTCTCGGCGGCGATCCGCACGGCGCCGGTCTTGAGCTCCTTGATCTCGAAGGAGCGGGAGATGGTGGCCTCGGGGTAGATCCCGACGATCTCGCCGGCCTCGAGATAGGCCTTCGCGTCCAGCAGGGACTGCTCGCCCGCCCCGCGGTCGACGCGGATGTGGTGGAGGGAGCGCAGCAGGTGCCCTACGCCCGGCTTGTCCATCATCTCCTTCTTGATCATGAACCGGACCAGGCGGTGCTGGGGCTCGGCACCCGCGCCGGCGTAGATGAAGTCGACGTACCCGGTGTGGTTGATGGCCATCAGTGCGGCGCCCTTGCGGGGGACGTTCTCCGCGCCGGTCACGACGACCCGCTGCCGCATCAGGCGGAACATGACCTTGGCGGTGGCGATGATCGGTGGGTACGTGATGTCGAGCATCAGATGAGTGTGACAGGCGACCCGAGAACACCGGCAGAGCCCCGACGGCAGATTCCGCGCGGAAATCTGTCCTGAGCGAACAAAAGGGTGGCTGGGGCGGCCGACCGCACCGGCTCAGCGGCGGGTCGCGAGGAAGTCGGCGATCCTGCCGATGGCCTCCTCGAGGATCTCCACGTCGGGCAGCGTGACCAGGCGGAAGTGGTCGGGCGTCGGCCAGTTGAAGCCGGTGCCGTGGGTGACCAGGATCTTCTTGGCCCGCAGCAGCTCGATGACGAACTGCTCGTCGTCCTCGATCCGGTAGACCTCGGGGTCCAGCCGCGGGAAGCAGTAGAGCGCGCCGCGCGGCCGCACCGAGGTGACGCCGGGGATCTCGTTGAGCAGACGGTGCGCGAGCATCGACTGCTCGTAGAACCGGCCTCCGGGGACGATCAGCTCGTTGATGGACTGGTAGCCGCCGAGCGCGGTCTGGATCGCGTGCTGCGCGGGCACGTTGGCGCACATCCGCATGTTGGCGATCAGGGTGAGCCCCTCGAGGAACTCCTCGGCGATCTCCTTGGGACCCGAGATCATCACCCAGCCGGCGCGGTAGCCGCAGACGCGGTAGGCCTTCGAGAGGCCGCTGAACGTCAGGCAGAGCACGTCGCTGCCCGCCGCGGAGGCGGCGTGGTGGTGTACCGCGTCGTCGAAGAGGATCTTCTCGTAGATCTCGTCGGCGAAGACGACCAGGTCGTGGCGCCGGGCGATGTCGACGAGCGCCGCGACCATCTCCTTGCTGTAGACCGCACCGGTGGGGTTGTTGGGGTTGATGATGACCAGCGCATGTGTGTTCTCGGTGATCTTGGCCTCGATGTCCTCGAGGTCCGGCATCCAACCGTTCTCCTCGTCGCACCGGTAGTGCACCGGGATGCCGCCGGACAGCGTCACCGCGCCGGTCCACAGGGGGTAGTCGGGCGCCGGCACCAGGATCTCGTTGCCGTCGTCGACGAACGCCTGCAGCACCATCGAGATCAGCTCGGAGACGCCGTTGCCGATGAAGACGTCCTCGACGTCGGTCTCTTTCAGGCCGCGCGACTGGTAGTACTGCGCGACGGCGGTGCGTGCGGAGTAGATGCCCTGGGAGTCGCTGTAGCCCTGCGCGTTGGGCAGGTGGTGCACGACGTCGGCGAGGATCGCCTCGGGCGCCTCGAAGCCGAACGGTGCCGGGTTGCCGATGTTGAGCTTGAGGATGCGGTGCCCCTCGGCCTCGAGGCGCTGGGCCTCGACGAGGATGGGCCCACGGACGTCGTACCGGACGTTCAGCAGCTTCCTGCTCTGGCGGATCTTGCGCACGGTCGCGATTGTCCCAGCCGGGCCCGGAAAGCGCGCGGGCATATCGCGCGGCGATATCCGGGCCTACGCTGGGGAGGTGGCCAGGACCACCGTCCCGCTGACCCTCGACAGCCTCGCGGCGCTGAGCGAGCTCGACCTGCCGTGCCGTACCTGCCTCTTCTGGGAGCTCGATCCGGTCCGCCGGGACGCGCTGGACGCCGAGCAGCGGGCCGAGGTCAAGGAGGCGTGGGTCTCCGAGGTGCTCCGCGAGTGGGGCTCGTGCGGGCGGGTGGCGATGATCGACGGCAACGCTGCGGGGTACGTCGTCTACGCGCCCGCCGCCTACGTACCGGGGGCGGGCGCGTTTCCGACGGCACCCGTCTCGCCCGACGCGGTGGTGCTGACGACCGCCCGGGTCGGGGAGGGCTACGGCGAGGCGGGCGTCGGACGGCTCCTGGTCCAGGCGATGGCGCGTGACCTCGTGAGCCGGCGGGACGGCATCCGCGCGGTCGAGGCGTTCGCCACGACCAGCCGCCGGGGCGCCGGTGGGTGCCTGCTGCCGCAGGAGTTCCTGGCGCGGGTGGGTTTCAAGACCCACCGCCCGCACCCGACGACGCCGCGGATGCGGATGGAGCTGCGCAGCCTGGTCAGCTGGAAGGACGAGGTAGAGGCGGCCGTCGAGAAGCTGCTCGGGGCCGTGACGGTGAAGGGCCACCCCCGCCCGGTGCACCGGGACCTGAACTGACCCGCTGACGACGAACGCCCGCCTCCCTCGCGGGAGACGGGCGTCGTGGAGAGGGCGTGCTCAGGCCTCGATGAACTCGGAGAGCTCGTTGAGGATCGCGGCCTTCGGCCGGGCACCGACGATGGTCCGGACGACCTCGCCGTTCTGGTAGACGTTGATCGTCGGGATGCCGGTCACGCGGTAGGACGCGGGCGTGACCGGGTTCTCGTCGACGTTCATCTTGCGGAACTCGATCTTGTCGCCGTGCGCGCCGGCGATCTCGTCGAGGATCGGGGCGACCTGGCGGCACGGTCCGCACCACTCGGCCCAGAAGTCGACCAGCACCGGCTTGTCGGACTTGAGGACCTGGCTCTCGAACTCGGCGTCGGTCACGGCGGAGATGTTGTCAGCCACTGCGGGCCACCCTTCGGTTGAGGTGAACGAAACGTCTGCTGGGAGAACGTAGTGCCCTCCCGCGGCATTCCCGCCCGTCAGACGCCGGCGGTCGCGGCCGCGTGGGCGATCTCGGCGAGGTACTTCTCGGCGTCCAGGGCGGCGGCGCATCCGGTGCCGGCGGCGGTGATCGCCTGCTGGTAGCGACGGTCGACCAGGTCGCCGGCGGCGAACACGCCGGGCTGGTTGGTCTCCGTCGAGCCGGGCTGCACGACGACGTAGCCGTCGGGGTCGAGGTCGATCTGGCCCTTGACGAGCTCCGAGCGCGGGTCGTGGCCGATGGCGACGAACAGGCCGGTCGCCGGCAGCTCGCGCTTCTCGCCGGTGACGGTGTCGCGCAGGGTCAGCGACTCGAGGACGTCGTCGCCGTTGATCGCGTCGACCTCGGCGTTCCAGACCATCTCGAGCTTGGGATCGGCGAAGGCCCGCTCCTGCATGATCTTCGAGGCGCGCAGCTCGTCGCGGCGATGGATCAGGGAGACCTTCGAGCCGAAGCGGGTGAGGAAGGTGGCCTCCTCGACGGCCGAGTCGCCGCCGCCGACCACCGCGATGTGCTGCTCGCGGAAGAAGAAGCCGTCACAGGTGGCGCAGTAGGAGACGCCGCGCCCCGAGAGCTTCTCCTCGTTGGGCAGGCCGAGCTTGCGGTAGGCGGAGCCCATCGCGAGCACCACGGTGTGCGCGGTGTAGGTGTCGGTCGCGGTCTTGACGACCTTGACCGGGCCGGTCAGGTCGACCTCGACCACGTCGTCGGCCACCAGCTCGGCGCCGAACCGCTCAGCCTGCGCGCGCATCTGGTCCATCAGGTCCGGGCCCATGATGCCGTCCTTGAAGCCCGGGTAGTTCTCGACCTCGGTGGTGGTCATCAGCGCACCTCCGGCCGTGACCGAGCCCTCGAAGACGAGCGGCTTCAGGTTCGCGCGGGCGTTGTAGACCGCGGCCGTGTAGCCGGCGGGGCCTGAGCCGATGACGATGACGTTGCGCGGCTCGGTTGACTCGGTCATGACGCTCCTGACGTGTTGCGGGACCTGATGTTCAAACCCGATCGTAGGCGCGACCATTCCCGACCGAGAACGGCGCGGGGTGGCCTCAGCCGGCCGGGATGGTCGTCGACCGCAGGACGTCGGCCGTGCCGCACTGCAGGACCTCGACCACCTGGGTGTCGCCCTTGGGGATGCGGAAGGCCACCACGGCCGGGCGACCGCCGTACCGGACGCCGAGCAGGACGCCGTGGCCGTAGCGGGCCGGTGCGCAGCGGAAGCCGTCCGGGGCCACCGGCGCGTCCGCCGAGTACGCCGACCTCCCCACCTGGCGAGCGAATCCGTGCCGCAGCGCCTTCAGGTCGGGGACCAGGTGGCCGGGGCGCACGCGCGCCGACGCGACCGACTTCAGGGCGTTGAGATCGGACCTGGTGGGCGCCTTGGTCCGGTCGTGCGGCGTGATGCTGTCGCCGCCACCACCCCCGGAATAGTCCTTGGCGCCGCTCACCTCCGCGTCGGCGCCCGGCTCGCGGGAGACGGCCGAGTCGGCCGACGTGGAGCCCGCGTCCTCGCCGCTGCTCCCGTGGCTGCTGATCGCGATGCCGCCGACCACCACGGCCGCGGCGGCGACCAGCAGCGCGGCGGCTCGCCGGCGACGGCGCGGCGCGAGCGGGACCACGTCGGCCACGGGGGCACCGTCGGCGGTCCGGGCCCCAGCCAGTCCGGCGAGGGTGTCGTCGAGGCGCGCGGCGACCGCCGGCGGCACCGGTCCGGCCTCGCGGACGCCCGCGAGCAGCCGGCGTACCGCAGCCTCGTCCTCGGGGGACGGCTGCGGCGCCTGCTGGTCGGCGTCGTCGGTGGGGGTCATCGCTTCCGGTCTGTGGGAGTGGGTGGCGGATCGGGTCAGTGGGGGTGAGTGGGTCGGGGGCCGGGACCGATGGGCGGGCCCCGGGGCGACGTTGGTCCGACGTCCGGGTCGTTCGCGTGGTTCCCCGCGACGGGGGTGTCGTCGGTCTCACGGTCGGCGTCGATCAGCGGCCGGAGCAGCACGGCGAGCCGCGCCCTGCCGCGCGAGCAGCGGGACTTCACCGTGCCCTCGGCGCAGTCGAGGATCGCCGCGGCCTCGGCGACGCTGTAGCCCTCCATGTCGACGAGGACGAGCGCGGCGCGCTGGTCCGGCGCGAGCCGGCGCAGCGCGTCGAGGACCTGCCGGCGGCGTTCGGAGCGGATGCCGTGCTCGGCCGGGTCCTCCGTGCCGTCTGCGGCGGAGACGAGCGCACCGCGGCCGGTCTCGTCGACGTCGTCGGGGAGCGGCTCGGCGCGGCGCACCTTCTGGGCGCGGAGCCGGTCGAGGCACGCGTTGACGACGATCCGGTGCAGCCAGGTGGTGACCGCCGCGTCGCCGCGGTAGGAGCCGGCGCGCCGGAACGCGGCGATCATCCCCTCCTGGAGACCGTCTGCGGCGACCTCGGGGTCACCGGTCGTGCGGAGGGCGACCGCCCACAGCCGGTCGCGGTGGCGGGCGAACAGCGTCCCGAAGGCGTCGGCGTCACCGTCGACGTGGGCCGACAGCAGCTCGGCGTCCGTGCCGGCATCAGCGGCCATCGACGGTGACCTCCGCGATCTCGCCACGGAAGCCGCCGCCCGACACCGGCGGGAGGGAGGTGATCCACACCAGCGCATAGCGTCCGGTGACGGCATGGGCCGGCGTGAGCGTGAGCCGGTCGCCGGTCGACCTGCCCTTGGCGACGGGGGCGCCGGTCGGGGCCTTGGTGGGGCCCGCGTCGTAGACGTAGAGGCTCACCGACGTCGGGGACCCGGCCAGCGCGAGGTCGACCGAGGCGATCTCCGTGCTGCGGCCGAGGTCGACGACGAGCCCGACGCCGGGCTTGAGGCCGCCGGGGCCGAACTGGTCGTAGTAGGTGTAGGTCGCCCAGGTCGTCTGCGGGTTGCCGTCGACCGCGTTGGCGGCCTCCTCGTCGTGCTCCTCGCGCTTGGAGTCGTAGGGGTCGAACGCCGTGGCGGTGAGACCGGTCAGGTGGTGGGGGGCCGCGGGCGACGCCGGGGCCGACGTCGAGGGCGTCGGCGTCGGCTCGTCGGTGGCGAAGCCGAGCGGGGTCCGGCCCCGGCCGAGGTTGAAGGCGACGACGACGCCCATCAGCAGCAGCAGCGCCGCCGCGATCCCGATCGCCAGCCGCAGCCAGCTCCGCCCGGGCACCGTGTCGATCTCGGAGGTCCCGTCGCCGTCACCGTTGCGGAGGCCGGCGGCCGCCTCGGCGTCCCAGGGCCAGAACCCGGTGGCGGCGACGGGCCGGGGCGACGCGGGTGGTGGCGGCGCCGGCGGCTGCGGCACGTCGGGGCGCGGTCGGCGTACGTTGTCGGGGGAGAAGAGCGGTCGTTCCGGGGGGTCCTCGAACGGTGGCGGGGGCGGCGGTGGCGTGCTGCGCGCCCGGAGCCACTCGACCTGGTCGTCCTCGCCGAAGACCGGCATGCCGGCCTCGGTCGGCAGGTCGCTCACCGAGGGGATCGGCGGGTCGTCGGCGTCCTCGCCGCCGAGCTCGTCGAGCCGGTCGACGGGCTGGGTCGCCGGCTCCGGCTCCGGCTCCGGCTCCTCGAGGACAGCCGGCTCCTCCCGGGCGACGACCTGGACCGTGGGGTCCGGGTAGTCGTGCGGGACGGGGTCCGCGACGCTCGGTAGGTTGACCGGCTGGACGTCGTTGATCGGGGGGATCGACGCGGCCAGCGCCTCGGGGAGGCCGGTGGTGTCGCCGAGGAAGTCGGTCAGGGCCTGGCTGATCGCCGCGGCGGAGGAGAGGTCGGGGGCGCCGTTGCCGTGCCGCCGGCGGTCCCCGGACGTCACGACCTCGCACCAGAGCTGGTCGAGCGCACGGGGTACGCCGGCCCGCACCCGCCGGGGCGCGAGCACCTCGCCGTGCGCGACCGGGGCCGCCGGGACGATCGAGTCCGACGGCCCGGGCCAGGTCGCGGTCAGCGCGCAGTAGAGCAGGCCGGCCAGGTCGGCCCGATCGGTCTCCTCGTCGCGGGTGCGGATGCCGTGCAGCGCCGCGTCGACGCAGAGCCCGATCAGCCGCACCGAGCCGAACCGGTCGATGAGGACGTTCTCGGGATTGAGCCGGCCGTGGGCGACGCCGGCCTGGTGCGCCCGGGCGATCGCGGCCGCGACGTCAGCCACCAGCCAGGCGGCCCGCCGCGGGCCGAGCGGCCCGGCCTGCAGGACCAGGATGTCGAGGGAGATCCCGTTGCCCCACTCATTGACGACGTAGCAGAGCCCGTCGCGGTGGTCGGCGTCGAGCACGCGAAGGATCCGGGCGTCGAGGACCTGGGCGGACGCGCCGGCGGCCTCGATGAGCGCGTCGGAGCGCGGGTCGTCCTCGGCGATGACGTGCAGCGCCACCGGCCTCTCGAGGACGAGGTCGTGGGCGCGCCAGAACCGGCCTCCCGCGCTCTCGCTGAGCAGGTCGACCAAGCGGTAGCGGCCTGCGAGCAGGTCACCCGGCCGCGTCGACGTCGCCACCCCAGTCCTTTCCATCACCTCGGCCAATCGTAGGGGCCGGGTGGGCTCAGATCTCACGGATGGCTCAGTCCCCTAGCCTCGCCGGAGCCTCCCGGTCACCGTGCCGATGACCGAGGTGACCTCGTCGATGCGCAGGACCCGCGAGACGCCGACGAACACCACGACGTCGACCAGCGCGACGACCATGCCCTCGACCAGCGCGAGCGGCCAGCTGCCGTGGCCGGGAAGGTGGTCGAAGCCCCGCCCGATCGGCCACGCCGCCGCGAACGCGACCGCCGTGGACACCGCCGTCGCGACCAGCAGCCGGCCGAGGAAGCCGGCCAGCGGCCCCAGCTCGAGCACGTGCAGCCGTCGGCTCAGCAGCCCGAAGGAGATGCAGGCGCCGACGGCGTACGCCGCCGTGTAGGCGAGCACCAGCATCGGCGAGGTCTGCTCGGCGCCGACCCGCCCGACCAGCACGATCGCGACGACGATGTTGACCGCGGCGATCGCGCACTGCACGAAGAAGACGAGGCGGTTGAGCTCCAGCGCGTAGTAGCCGCGCAGGCTCAGGTAGTGGATCGTGAAGAACACGATCCCGATCCCGAAGAGGGACAGCGTCGGCTCGAACCGGTCGTAGGAGTTCGCGGTCGCGCCGTGCCCCCAGATCACCTGGGCGATCTCGTGCGCGACCACGGGCAGCAGGGCGGCGAACGGCACCGCCACGACCATGGCCGAGCGGGCCGTGTCGGTGAGGGTCCGCCCGAATGCCGCCATGTCCCCGTCCGCGGCCTGCCGGGAGAGCCGCGGGAGCACGGCGGTCGCCAGCGAGACGGTGACCACCGAGTGCGGCACCATCACGACGAGGAAGACACTGGAGTAGATCGTGATGCCCGTGCCGTCGGACGCGGACGCGGTGCCGCCGGTGGCGAGACGGACCACGACGACGTACGCCGCCTGGTTGACGACGACGAACAGCACGGTCCAGACGCCCAGCCGCAGCGTCGAGCCCAGCCCGGTGCCGCGGAAGTCGAACCGCGGGGTGATCCGCACGCCCGCCGCCCGGAGGTAGGGCACCAGGATGGCGAACTGGGCGGCGATGCCGAGGGTCGAGCCGATCCCGAGCAGGGCCTCCTGCGACGGCGTGAACGCGCCGCGCTCGACCGCGCCCGAGGCCGGGCCGAAGACGAAGAGGTAGACCACCAGCACGCCGACCGAGATCACGTTGTTCGCGATGGGCGCCCACATCATCGGACCGAACCGGCCGCGCGCGTTGAGCACCTGCCCGACCAGCACGAACATGCCGTAGAAGAAGACCTGTGGCAGGCAGTAGCGCGCGAGGTCGATGGCCGAGTCGCGCCGGGCGACGAGGGTCGGGTCGCCGTACCGTCCGGGCAGCAGGACGTCCATCACCCACGGCGAGGCCACGACGAGCAGCACGGTGACCGTGCCGAGGAAGAGCACGGCGAGGGTGATGACGCGGTCGACGTAGCCCGCGCCACCGTCGGCGTCGTTCTTCATCGCGCGGATCAGCTGCGGGACGAGCACCGCGTTGAAGACGCCGCCGGCCAGCAGGATGTAGAGCATGTTGGGGACCGTGTTCGCGACGGTGAACAGGTCCGCGTGCAGCGAGGCGCCGAGCGCGGCGGCGAGCAGGGTGCTGCGGAAGAAGCCGGTGAAGCGGGACACGACGGTGCCCGCCGCCATGATCGCGCTGTTGGCGAGGATCCCGCCCTGGTCGCCGGTCGCGGTGCTCACGACGCGCTCCGCGCCCGCCGGATCCGGCGCGCCAGGCGGATCCCGATCGCGACGAACAGGATCCCGGCGCCGGCGCCGATGATCACCCAGATGATCTCGCCGACCTGCCCGGAGCGGATCGAGACGAGGGTCGTCGCACCGAGCTGGTCGCCCTCGGTGGTGGTGAGCATCAGCCGCACCTGGTGCACCCCGACCTTGGAGGTGTGCGCGTCGAGGACCTGCGTCGTCCTGGTCTTCGGCCCGAGCTCGACCGGGTCGCCGACGTCGACCGCGATCCCGCTGTCGGTCTCGGCCTGGATCTGCACGGTGACGGGCTGGCGGAGCCGGTTGGCGAGGGTGACGGCGAAGCTGCCGTCGGCGCTGGACAGCGTGACGCCCCGCGGGCCGGTGAGCCGCACGGCCGCCTGGCGGCCGGCGATCCAGCGTCGCGCCGCGATGAGGCGGCCGGTCGCGTCGCTCGGCGCGGGGCGGGCGGCGTACGACGTCGCGGTCAGGGCCTCGCCGGCGACCTCGCTCGCGACGGTGTCGTTCGCCGTCAGCATCCGCTGCAGCGACGTGCCGTCGCGCATCAGCCCCTCGGCCTCGTCGAAGACGGTGGCGTCGAGCTCGTAGTCGGCCTGGTCGTCGGGGTAGGTCAGCCTGCTCACGTCGACCCGCTCGGTCCGGCCGGCCAGCGCGTCGGTGAGCGAGGTCAGGTGCAGCCAGTCGGCGTCGAGCCCGGACCAGAACTCGTCCGCCCCGCTGGCGTCGACGGTGGACGGGAGGGTCACGACGAGCGGTCGGGTGTCGCCCCGGAGCACGCGGAGCGCCGCCTCGCTGAGCAGGCGCTGGCGCAGCGCGACGGGAGCGATCCGCGGGTCGGGGCCCGGCCCGCCGGCGCCGGCGCCGGATGCGACGACAGCGAGCCGGTGCCCGTTGAACCGGGTGGCGCCGGGCGGCCCGTCGGGGAACTCGCGGCGGCCGAACATCTGGTCGGTCACCAGCGCGACCGAGTCGTCGTTGGCGAGCAGCATCGCGTTGGCGTCGAGGTAGCCGCTCGGCGAGCCGATCACCGGGGTGCCGGGCACGTCCCAGTCGTCGAGCACGGAGGCGTGGTCGCGGGCGCGCTTGTAGAGGTCGGGCGCGTGGTCGGCCGCGGCGGACATGTCCAGGTCGCCGTACGGCAGGGTGAGCAGGTCGCCGATCCGCAGCTGGGCCTGCAGGACGTCCAGCCAGTCCTGGGCCCCGGGGACAGCACGGTCCGGTTCCTGGTCGGTCTGGGCGTCGCTGCCACCCGGGTCCTGGCTCGGGCTCGCGGACTGCGACCCGTCGCCGCCGCCGTTGCCCGGGCCCGGCCCGGTCGTGGGGGCGAGCGAGCGCGCGGGGTTGCCGTCGGCCAGCCGCTTGACCGCATCGGCGACGGCCGGGTCGACCAGCCAGGTCACCGGCTGGCCGAGCGCGGCCTGCCCGAACGCCAGCAGCCGCCCGAGGTTGCCGTTCTCGGACAGCACGTACTGCCACACCCGCGGTCGGGCCACCGCCCCCGCGGCCGTGTAGGCCACCCGCCGGCGCAGCGGCACGACGACCGACACGTCCACCGGGTCGGCGCTGGTGTGCCCGACGTAGGGCAGGAAGGTCCGGGCCCGTCCGTCCGCGACGTCGTCGGCGGGGGTGTCGCTGCTCTGGCCGAGCGCGTGCACGCCGAACCAGTAGACGCCGGGCGTGGTCGAGGGCAGGTCGGCGTGCGGGACCGTGAGGGTGTACGTCGCCGTCTCGCCGGGCCGCAGCGCCCCGACGCGTGTCGACACCGACACCGGCCAGTCCGGACCGACCATCCGCTCGCCGACGACCGCCGTCGGGTCGGAGTCCGCCGCGTCGGCCAGCTCGCCGGAGCTCTCGATCGGCACGCCGTCGGCGTCGAGGAACGGGTAGACGTCGATGCTGTGCCAGGTCTCGGTGGTCCGGTTGGTCACCGTCCCGCTGATCACCACCGGCCCGTGGTCCGGCACGTAGCCCGGGTCCAGCCGGTCGATCGTCATCAGCAGCGGCGCGTCGTAGGGCGTCGCGCCGTCGTCGTCGCCGTGCGCGGGGGCGGCCGCGAGCACCGTCGTGAGCAGCCCGGCTCCGGCCAGCACCGCCCGCAGCGAACGGGACGAGGGCAGGCGGACCACCCCACGAGGGTAGAGGCGGGCGTCGGCGGGGCGCTCACTAGACTCACCCGTCGTGCCCGATCCGTTTCCCCCGACCCCCCCGCCCCCCGCCGGGGAGCCGCTGCGGATGGTCGACGTCCAGCGCGCGGTCGCCGCGGAGCTGGACCGGATCGCGCCGGTGATCGACGAGCTCGGCGCCCTGTTCGAGGATGCCGGGCACGAGCTCGCGCTGGTCGGTGGACCGGTCCGCGACGCGATGCTGGGGCGGGTCTCCAACGACCTGGACTTCACCACCTCGGCCCGTCCGGAGCAGACCGACCGGATCCTCAAGTCCTGGGGCGACGCCTGGTGGGACATGGGCCGCGCGTTCGGCACCATCGGCTGCCGCAAGGGCGACTGGGTGGTCGAGGTGACGACGTACCGCTCCGAGGCCTACGACCCGGAGTCCCGCAAGCCGGCGGTGGAGTACGGCGCCACGCTGGCCGGTGACCTGGGGCGTCGTGACTTCACCGTGAACGCGATGGCGGTGCGGCTGCCCGGCCGCGCGCTCGAGGACCCGTTCGGCGGGCTCGTCGACCTCGCCCACCAGGTGCTCCGCACGCCCGGCCGACCGGAGGACTCCTTCTCCGACGACCCGCTGCGGATGATGCGCGCCGCGAGGTTCGCGGCGCAGCTCGGCTTCACCGTCGACCCCGGGGTCGTCGCTGCCATGACCGACATGGCCGACCGGATCTCGATCGTGTCCGCGGAACGGGTGCGCGACGAGCTGGTCAAGACGATCTGTGCGCCGTACCCCCGCCTCGGCCTGACCCTGCTCGTCGACACCGGCATCGCCGACCGCGTGCTGCCCGAGCTGCCCGCCCTGCGGCTCGAGCGCGACGAGCACCACCGGCACAAGGACGTCTACGAGCACACCCTCACCGTGCTGGAGCAGGCTGTCGCCCAGGAGGCCGAGCGGTTCGAGGGCCGCCCGGACTTCGTGTCGCGGTTCGCGGCGCTGATGCACGACGTCGGCAAGCCGCGGACCCGCCGGTTCGTCGACGACGGGTCGGTCACGTTCCACCACCACGACGTGGTGGGGGCGAAGATGACCCGCAAGCGGATGCAGGCGCTGCGCTTCTCCGGCGACGAGATCGACGCCGTCACCCAGCTCGTCGAGCTGCACCTGCGCTTCCACGGCTACGGCACCGGCGAGTGGACCGACTCCGCGGTGCGCCGCTACGTCCGCGATGCCGGCGACCAGCTGACCCGGCTGCACGTGCTGACGCGGGCCGACTGCACGACCCGCAACCAGCGCAAGGCCGAGCGGCTGCGACGGGCGTACGACGACCTCGAGGCGCGGATCGACCGGCTGTCGCAGGAGGAGGAGCTGGCCTCGATCCGGCCGGACCTCGACGGCAACCAGATCATGGAGATCCTGGGCATCCCCCCGGGCCGCGAGGTCGGCGAGGCCTACCGGATGCTGCTCGAGCTGCGCCTCGACAACGGCCCGATGTCGCAGGAGGACGCCGCGTCGGCGCTGCGCGAGTGGTGGGCCGCGCGCTCCTGAGTCAGGGGGCGTGCAGGATCTTGTCCTTCTCGGCCGCGAACTCCTCGTCGGTCAGTGCTCCGCTCGTGTGCAGCGCTGCCAGTCGCTCGAGCTGCCCGACGGGGTCCGGGACGCCGCCGTCGGCGCCGGGGTTCATCCGCACCACCCGCACGCCTGCATCCCCCAGCCCGAGGGCGCCGAGCGCCTGCTGCACGCGAGCGGCCTGGTCGGGGGTCAGCGCCGACCCCCCGAGCGGCACCGGTCCGACCGGTGCGAGACCTGGGTTCGCCACTTCGTCCTCGGGCGCCGTGTTCGCCTGCCACGGCTCCACCGCCTTGCGCTTGGCCGACCACCGGACGCGGACCCGCTGCCCGACCTGGTAGCTCCCGGTCGCCGAGTAGAACTCGCCGGTCGCGCGCACGGTCTGACCCGTCCGGGGGTCGGTGACCTCGGCCGTGACCGACTGGAACCGGCCCGACGGAGTCGGGTCGTAGGGACCGGAGACGACGTTCCCGGTCGGGTGCTCAGGGTCGCCGACCTCGACGAGTGTCGCCTCGGTCGTGACCGCGTGCTTGGGGTTGCGCCACCAGTGATCGGTGTAGATGTGGAACATGAGCCATTCCTACCGCTCCTACCGCAGTCGGACGAGCCCGAGCCGGGCCGACGGCTAGGGTCCGGCGCATGCCGACGTACGACGCCGCCCCGCTCCAGGCCGAGATCGAGATCTCCGCACCGCCGGAGGAGGTGTGGGCCCTGGTCTCCGACCTTCCGCGGATGGCCGCGTGGAGCCCCCAGGTCGTCAGGACGTTCGTGCGCGGGGGGCGTCCGGTCGCGCTCGGGACCAAGACGGTGAACATCAACCGCAGCGGGCCGTTCTTCTGGCCCACGAACTCGAAGGTGATCGAGTTCGAGCCCGCCCGGCGGCTGACCTTCCGGATCAAGGACAACTGGATGCACTGGAGCTACCAGCTGGACGCGACGCCCGACGGGGGGACCCGCGTCGTGCACCGCCGCGAGGCGCCCGACGGCCTCGCCCCGATCTCCGCGCGGTTCCAGCGCCTCGCGATGGGTGGCCCGGAGAAGTTCGACGCCCAGGTGCGGGCGGGAATGGACACCACGCTCGAGCGGATCAAGGCCGAGGTCGAAAGCTGAGCCGCCGGGAAGCGCCCCGGCGCTAGCCTCGGGCATGCGGTTCTGGGACCTGAGCGACGCCGACGTCGAGGCGATCGACGCGGAGCCCTGGGACGGACCACTGGTCGGGCTGGTCCGGCCGATGACGTTGCGGTCGATGACGCGGATCTACCTGGCCGGCACCTTCCTCGCGCTCCAGGCCGCACTGATGGCCTTCCTCTTCGGGCTGCTGGTCCCGGACGAGCTGCGGCACCCGCACGCGCTGGTGGCGATGGCGGTCGTCCTCCTCGTCGTCGGCGTGCTGATCCCGGTCGGGCTGGTGGTGCTCCCCGGACGGACCATCCGGCGGTGGACGCCCGCCACCGGCACGGTGATCACCCTGTCCATGGGCATCCTCTCGACCGGGGGCATCTGGGCCTCGGGGCCGCACTACGCAGTGGTCGTCGTCTTCTACTTCGAGGCGCTGCCGTTCGCGTTCTACGCCTTGCGCCTGCGCTGGGCCCTGCTCGGCGCCGCCGATGCGGTGGTCGGGTGCGGGCTGGTGATGTTCCTCCAGGACGGCTGGGCCCACCCGGCGCTCCAGTGGCTGACAGCCGTGTCGACGATCGTGGCCGTGGCGATGACCGTCGGGCTCCTCGCGGAGCGGGCCGACCGGCTCGCGGCGTCGGAGCACGCGGCCCGGGTCGAGCTCGACGAGGTGAACCGCACCCTGGAGGACCGGGTGGCCGAGCAGGTCGGCGAGATCGAGCGGCTCGGCGGCCTGCGCCGCTTCCTCACCCCCCAGGTGGCCGACGCGGTCCTGTCGGCGGACGCCGACGCGGTCATGCGGCCGCACCGCGCGCGCATCGCGGTGTTCTTC
Organism: Nocardioides panacisoli; assembly: GCF_039537325.1. Classification (GTDB taxonomy): domain Bacteria; phylum Actinomycetota; class Actinomycetes; order Propionibacteriales; family Nocardioidaceae; genus Nocardioides; species Nocardioides panacisoli. The sequence goes on along the minus strand of NZ_BAABAH010000018.1, from coordinate 65,329 downwards.
TGCGACCTGCGCGGCTTCACGGCCTTCACGAAGGACTCCGAGCCGGAGGAGGTCGTCGCGGACCTCGACCTCTACTACCGGACGGTGGGAGAGGTGCTGCAACGGCACGGCGCCACGATCGGCGGCTACGCCGGCGACGGGATCATGGCCTACTTCGGTGACCCGGTGCCCCACCCCGAGCCCGCACGCGCCGCCGGCGCGATGGTCGCCGAGCTGCGGAGAGACCTCGACGCGCTGGTCGCCGAGTGGCATCGGCGCGGCCACGACCTGAGCTACGGGGTCGGCCTCGCGTGCGGCTACGCGACGCTCGGTGTGGTCGGCTTCGACGGGCGCTTCGACTACACCCCGCTCGGCGGGGTGGTGAACCTCGCCGCGCGGCTGTGCGGCAAGGCCGCTGCCGGACAGGTGCTGGTCGACCACGCGACCTACGCCGACCTGGACGGCACCGCCGTCTGCACCCCCGTCGAGGGGCTCGAGCTCAAGGGCCTCGGCGAGCAACGCGCCTACGCCCTGGCATGAGAAAGGGCCGGTCCTCCCGGACCGGCCCTTCCTCGGGGTTCGATGCCTACTCTTCGCCGCGGATGAACGCCTCGACGCGGGCGCGGCCCTCGTCGTCGGGGAGCTGCACCGGCGGGGACTTCATCAGGTAGGACGACGCCGAGATGATCGGCCCACCGATGCCGCGGTCCTTGGCGATCTTGGCGGCGCGGATCGCGTCGATGATGATGCCGGCGGAGTTCGGGGAGTCCCAGACCTCGAGCTTGTACTCGAGGTTCAGCGGGACGTCACCGAAGGCGCGGCCCTCGAGGCGGACGTAGGCCCACTTGCGGTCGTCGAGCCACGCGACGTAGTCGGAGGGGCCGATGTGGACGTTCTTGTCGTCGACCAGGCCGGCGAGCGATCCGGTGAGGTTCGACGTCACGGCCTGGGTCTTCGAGACCTTCTTGGACTCCAGGCGCTCGCGCTCGAGCATGTTCTTGAAGTCCATGTTGCCGCCGACGTTGAGCTGGTAGGTGCGGTCCAGGGCCACGCCCCGGTCCTCGAACAGCTTCGCCATCACGCGGTGGGTGATGGTCGCGCCCACCTGGGACTTGATGTCGTCGCCGACGATCGGGACGCCCGCGTCCTCGAACTTCTTGGCCCACTCGGGGTCGGAGGCGATGAAGACGGGGAGGGCGTTGACGAAGGCCACGCCGGCGTCGATCGCGCACTGGGCGTAGAACTTGTCGGCCTGCTCGGAACCCACCGGCAGGTAGGACACCATCACGTCCGCCTGGGTCTCCTTGAGCGTGCGCACCACGTCGACCGGGTCGGCGCCGGACTCCTCGATGGTCTGGCGGTAGTACTTGCCGAGACCGTCGAGCGTCGGGCCGCGCTGCACCTCGACGCCGAGCGTCGGGACGTCGCAGATCTTGATGGTGTTGTTCTCCGAGGCGTTGATCGCCTCCGAGAGGTCCTTGCCGACCTTCTTGTCGTCGACGTCGAACGCGGCGACGAACTCGACGTCGCTGACGTGGTAGTCGCCGAACGAGACGTGCATCAGGCCGGGGACGGTGCCGGAGGGGTCGGCATCCCGGTAGTACTGCACGCCCTGGATCAGGGACGTGGCGCAGTTGCCCACGCCGACGATCGCTACACGAATCGAACTCATGAGAGTCCTTCCTTGTCTGGTGTGGGGGTCGGGGTGCCCCGTTCGGCATTGATCAGGTCCGAGAGCCAGCGGACCTCGCGCTCGACCGACTCGACGCCGTGCCGTTGCAGCTCGGCGGCGTAGCGGTCCACTTCTTTCTGCGTCATCGCGAGCTCGCGCTGCACGCGATCGAGTCGCTCCTGGAGCCGGGACCGGCGCCCTTCGAGGACGCGGAGCCTGATCTCCATGTCGGTGGAGGAGAAGAACCGGAACCTGATGTCGAAGTTGTCGTCCTCCCACGCGGCAGGACCGACGTCCGTCATCAGGCGCGAGAACTCTTCGGTCCCCTTCTCGGTCACCTGGTAGACGATCCGCTGGCGCCTCGACGTCGGTGCGACGCCGGCGGCACCGGACAGCTCCTCGATCAGGTTGTTGCGGAGCATCTTCTTCAGCGCCGGGTAGAGCGAGCCGTAGGACAGGATCCGTCCCCACCCGAGCATGAGGTTCAGCCGCTTGCGCAGCTCGTAACCGTGCATGGGTCCCTCGTGCAGCAGCCCGAGGACTGCCAGCTCGATGGTGTCTCCACGCCGTGCCATGCGACCTATCGTAGCGATATATCCGTGGAATGCGAACATCCGATGGATCGGCCGCGTCCGTCGAGGGTCCCCGGGGCCGCCGAATGGAGGCCTGCGGACCGGCCCCGTACGCTTGCCGCCCGTGGCGAGTGGGAAGCGGAAAGCGGGCGCGATGGCGACGGGCCGCGGGGCCGGGGCGAAGGCCTCGAAGACCCCGAAGACGCCGAAGCAGCGGCTGTTGTGGCTCCTCAAGTGGGCCTCGATCGGGTTCCTGGTGATGATCCTGGTCGCCGTCGGGGGTTTCGTCGTGCTCTACAAGAGCATCGACATCCCGAGCCCGAACGCGGACTACCTGACCGCGACCACGCACGTCTACTACGACGACGGCAAGACCGAGCTCGGCGACTTCGCGATCCAGCGCCGCGACCCGATCGAGTACGGCGAGATGCCGCAGAACATCAAGGACGCGGTGGTCGCCGCCGAGGACCAGAGCTTCTGGACCAACAAGGGCATCGACCCCAAGGGCATCCTGCGCGCGGCGTTCAACGACGCCTCCGGCGGCAGCACCCAGGGTGCCTCGACGATCACCCAGCAGTACGTGAAGATCCTCTACCTCACCCAGGAGCGCTCCTGGAAGCGGAAGGTCAAGGAAGCGATCCTCTCGCTGAAGATCCAGAAGCAGCTGTCCAAGCAGGACGTGCTCGAGGGCTACCTCAACACCATCTACTTCGGCCGCGGCGCCTACGGCATCCAGGCCGCTGCCCAGGCCTACTTCCAGGTCGACGCCAAGGACCTCTCGCTCAAGCAGGCGGCGGTCCTGGCGGCCGTCCTCAACGACCCGAACGACCTCGACCCGAGCAACGGCAAGAAGGCGAAGATCGCGCTGAAGCAGCGCTACCAGTACGTCCTCGGCTCGATGGCCAAGCTCGGCACCGTCGACTCGGGGCGGGCGGCCAAGTCCGAGAAGCTGCTTCCGCCCTTCCCGAAGCAGGAGCCGAACGACACCTACGGCGGCGAGAAGGGCCACGTGCTGCAGATGGTGAAGCAGCAGCTGCTCGATCTCGGCTTCAGCGAGGAGGAGATCGAGGGCGGCGGGCTCAAGGTGACCACGACGTTCACCCAGAAGGCCATGGACGCCGCGGCCGAGGGCGTCGACGAGCAGCGTCCCGACGGAGCGGAGTTCAGCGACAAGAACCTGCACGTCGGCGTCGCCACGGTCGAGCCGGGCACCGGCGCCGTGCGCGGCATCTACGCCGGCCAGGACTACCTGCAGTCGCAGCTGAACTGGGCGGTCGAGGGGGGTCAGGCCGGCTCGACGTTCAAGCCGTTCGCCCTCGCGATGGCGCTGAAGAACGGGTGGTCCCTCAAGGACACCTTCGACGGCAACTCGCCGTACACGGCCCCGGACGGCACCGAGTTCGTCAACGAGCAGGACACCGACTACGGCTCCGCGGTCAGCCTGCTGAAGGCGACCGAGGACTCGATCAACACCTGCTACATCGACCTGACGCTCTCGACCCCCGACGGCCCGCAGAAGATCGTCGACACCGCCGAGGACATGGGGATCCCGCCCCTGAAGAAGCCCGCGAACGCCTACGGCTTCCCGTCCTACACCGAGGGCCTCAACGCCAACGCGCAGGTCGCGCTCGGGTCGCAGACGGTGAGCCCGATCAACATGGCCAACGGCTACGCGACGATCGCCAACGGCGGCGTGGCGGCCGATCCCTACATCATCGAGAAGGTCGTCGACGCGGACGGCAAGACGCGCTACCAGCACAAGGTCGACACGCACCGCGCGATCTCCGCCGACGTGGCGGCCGACGTCTCCTACGCCCTGCAGGACGTCGTGAAGTACGGCACCGGCACCGCCGCCCTGGGGCTCGGGCGGCCCGCCGCCGGCAAGACCGGTACGGCGACCAACGGGCTCGACCAGGTGTCGTCGGCCTGGTTCGTCGGCTTCACGCCGCAGCTGTCGACCGCGGTGATGTACGTCCGCGGCAAGGGCAACGAGCAGCTCGACGGCTGGCTGCCGGAGTACTTCGGTGGCTCCTACCCGGCGCGCACCTGGACCGCGATCATGCTCAAGGACATGGAGGGCCTGCCGGTCGAGGAGTTCCCGCCGGCGGCGAACGTCGACGGGACGGCGCCCACGACCGGGCACGCGCCGTACACGCCGCCGCCCTCGCCGACGCACCGGCCGTCGCCCTCGCACCCGACGACGACGAAGTCCACGCCGACGAACACGCCGACCCAGCCGACCGAGCCGACGGACACCGGGTCGAGCAGCGACGGCGGCGGCACGAGCAGCGCGCCCCCGTCGAGCTCGCAGCCGCCGGCCAGCACGCCGACCAGCAAGCCGTCGCGGACCCCGCACCAGCGCGGCCGGCGCCGGCGGCCCGCGGCCTAGGACCACGCCCGGATGACGCACGTCCACCCCACCCGGGACGACCGGGTCGTCGGCTCGCTGAGCGAGGTGGTCGGGGGACCGATGGGCGACCGCGCGACGTACCACTGGTGGTGGAGCCCGGTCCGGGTGCTGCTCGTCCTGGCCGCGATCGGGTTCGCGCTCGGCCTCGTGCAGAAGGCGCCGTGCTCGATCGACACCGACCACGACCAGAACTGGGCCTACTCCCACATGTGCTACACGGACCTGCGCCCGCTCTACGTGCCCCGCGGGTTCGCGGAGCTGGCGTGGCCGTTCTCCGACGACGAGCAGACCCGGGCACGCTACGAGGTGATGGAGTACCCGGTCGGTATCGCCTACTGGGCCTGGGGCACCGCGTGGGTCACGCACTGGCTGGACGGGTCGCCCGACCTCGACGAGCGCTACCGCACGCCGGTCGACCAGCTCGGGGGGATCCCGGGCGTGCAGCGCGAGACCTCGATCTTCCAGCTCGTCAACGCCGTGGGGTTCGGCGCGCTCGCGCTGCTGAGCGTGTGGCTGCTCGCCAAGGTGAACCCGCGCCGACCCTGGGACGCAGCGGCGTTCGCGGTCTCGCCGACGCTGGTGCTGACCGGGCTGATCAACTGGGACCTGCTCGCCGTGGTGTTCGTCGCGGGTGCGCTGTGGGCGTGGTCGCGCGATCGTCCGGTGCTGACCGGTGTGCTCATCGGTCTGGGCACCGCGGCGAAGCTGTACCCGCTCTTCCTGCTCGGCGCCGTGCTGGTGCTCTGCATCCGGCAGCGGAGGTACGTCGCCTGCCTGCTCGCCTTCGTGTGGGCCGGGGTCGCGTGGCTGGTGGCGAACGCTCCTGCGCTGCTGACCGGCCGCGACCAGTGGAAGGTGTTCTGGGAGTTCAACTCCAGCCGGGGCGCCGACCTGGGTTCGGTGTGGCTGGTGATCGACCAGGCGGCGAACACCACGACCTCGGCGCACACGATCAACGTGGTCTCGTGGGTGTTCTTCGGGGCGTGGTGCGCCGGCGTCCTGGTGCTCGGGCTCGTCGCCCGCCGCAGCCCCGGGGCCGCGGACCCGCGGCTCGCACAGCTCGGGTTCCTGATCGTCACCGGGTTCCTGCTCGTCAACAAGGTCTACTCGCCGCAGTACGTCCTGTGGCTGCTCCCGCTCGCCGTCCTCGCCCGGCCGCGCTGGCGCGACCAGATCGTGTGGCAGGCGGGCGAGGTCTTCTACTTCTGCTGCGTGTGGTGGTACCTCGGCGGCTACCTCAACCCGACCGGCGGCGGTGACGTCGGCTTCTACTGGGTCGCGATCGCCGTGCGGGTCCTCGCCGAGCTGTACCTGGTCGGCGTGGTCGTCCGCGACATCCTGCGGCCCGACCGCGACCCGGTGGTCGAGCTGGTCGAGGGCGCTCAGCCCTCGATGACGACCCGGTCGAAAGCCGTCGCGGTGTAGCGCACCCGCACATCGACGGTCTCGCCGACCTCGGGCACCCGGCTGCCGTGGGGCAGGAACAGCATCGACGCCTGCATGTGGGGTGGCTCGGCGAACAGCCGCTGCTTGCCGTCGATGGAGTACGGCGACCGCACGAACCCGATCGCGTCGAGCCCACCGCGGGCGAGGGTCGCGGCCCGTGCCTTCACCGACATCTCGCCGGTCGGCGCCTCCAGCCCGATGCCGTGCGCGGTGCCGCCGCTGACGACGAGCAGGTGGCCGGACTTGGGCACGGTGCGACTGCGGTAGCCGAACGCGTCGCCGCGCTCGACCTCGTGCACGTCGAGCACGGTCGCGGTGACCCGGAGGGCGTCGCGGTCGCCGAGCCAGAGCTGGGTGCCGATCCGCGGCCGGAAGCTGAAGTCGGGGTAGGTGTCGCGGAGCGCCGCGAGCTCGGCGTCGGTGAGGTGACTGACCCAGATCGTCGTGCCGGCGCGGGCCGGGAGGTCGGCGGCGACGACGTCCACCAACAGCCGGTTGACCTCGCCGAGGTGCGAGCCGTGCTGCAGCGGAAGGTGCAGGGCGACGCCCTCGACGTGCGCCCCCGGGTGCCCGCGGACCAGACCGCCCGCGTCCCACAGCTCGCGGCCGGTCATCCCGTGCCGCTGCATGCTGGTGACGTGCTCGAGCACCAGCCGGGCCTCGGGGTCGCGGGTGAGCAGCTCGCACAGGTCGGCGTACCTGCTGACCGTGTGGACGACCCGGCGCCGCAGGCCCGGCTCGGGGAGCTCGACCCACGGCCGCCACGGCGTGAGGACGAGCAGGTCGCCGTCCCAGCGGGAGGCGACCTCGGGCAGCTCGTCGTAGGTGCCGACGGCCAGCGCGGTGACGTCGTGGCCCCGGTCGCGCAGCCACTGCGCCCTGCGGGCGAGCCGGCCGAGCGTGAAGCCGTAGCCGTTGCCCTTGGCGACGGGAACCAGGCCGGGATGCGCGGCGGCCACGGCCTCGAGGTGGCTGCGCCACCGCGGGCCGTCGACGGTGAGGGTGAGGCTCATCGCGCTACCGCCGGGCGAGGTAGATCTGGAACGCCTTGTAGAGCGCCCGGTTGATCGGCAGGTCCCACTCGCCGGCGTACTCGACGGCCTCGCCGCCGGTGCCCACCTTGAACTGGATCAGCCCGACGTGGGAGTCGTCGGCGTCGAGGGTGTCGGTGATGCCGCGCAGGTCGTAGACCGCCGCGCCGGCGGCGATCGCGTCGCGGATCATCTCCCACTGCACCGCGTTGGAGCCGCGGACCTCGCGCTTCTCGGTGGAGGAGGCGCCGTAGGAGTACCACGCGTGCTCGCCGACCCGGACCGCGAGCGTCGCGGCGACCAGGTCGCCCTCGTGGCGGGCGAGCCAGACCTTGAGCCGGTCGGGGGCGTCGGCGTTCAGGGCGTCGTACATCGTCTCGAAGTAGGCCAGCGGGCGGGGCGTGAAGTGGTCGCGCTCGGCGGTGTGGACGTAGAGGTCGTGGAACGCCTTGAGGTCCTCCCTGGCATGTTCCGGTGCCGACGCCCGGACCTCGACGCCCTCCTTGGCCGCCTTCTTGATGTTGCGGCGCCAGAGCTGGTTCATCCCCTTGAGCACGTCGTCCTCGGTGCGCGCGGTGCCGTCGGCGTCCCGGAGGGGGATCTGGAAGACGAACTGCGGCTGCCCCGCCGCGAATCCGCCCTCGACGCCCTGGTGGCGCCAGCCCAGGTCGCTCAGCTGCGCGACCACCTTGGCGCCCTCGGCGGAGCGCTCGGTGGGAGGGACCTGGCCGAGCAGGCGGACGTCGGGATCGGCGATCCCGTCCTTGACCTGCGCGGCGGACCAGCGGGTGGTGACGACCGGCGGCCCGATGCGTACGGCGAACGCCCCCTCGGCCTTGAGGTGCCGCACCAGCGGCGTCAGCCACTCCTCGAGCCGGTCGGCCGACCAGTCGAGGACCGGGCCCTCGGGCAGGTAGGCCAGGTAGCGCTTGAGCCGCGGGAGCTTGCGGTAGAGGACCAGCGCTGCGCCCGCCTGCTGCCCGTCGTCGCCGAAGAAGCCGAGCGACTCGTTGCGCCACACGCTCTTGACCCGTGCCCACCCCGGCGTCTGCAGGAAGCTGGCCGACGGGATCGAGTCGAGGTAGTCGCGGTGCTCGGTCGGGGAGATCGGGCGCACGCTCGGCATGGGGGTCAGGCTATCGGGCTGCAGGTTTCCCAAGGGATGCAGGGAAACCTGCACTTCCCGTTGGTTGTGCGTCCTGGGAGGCGCAGCCTTTCCTGCATCCCTTGGGAAAGCTGCAGCTCTCGCGGCCGGGTCGTCAACGCAGGCGTGCGGCCTGCCGCCGGTCGAGCTCGGCGACGAGGTCCTCGCCGATGGCACGCAGCGCCTCCTTCATGCTCGTGCCTCGAGCGAGGGCGAGGCGGGTGCCCTGGACGATGACGGTCACGTTGCCGACCCGGACCAGCAGGCCGGTGCCGTTCTGCTTACCGTCCCCCCAGGCGGCCTGGTCGCCGAGCCCGGGGAGCGGCGCCAGCGGGGGGAGGTTGTTGGTCCCGCTCGCCTTCACCGTGTTGGCGAAGGTGTGCTCTGCCACGTCGACGGGGTCGAGGTCCCCGTCGGCGGTGCTGGCGAACGCGGCGGTGCTGAGAAAGGCGTCGGTGTCGACGTCGAGGAGGGCGCAGTCGGCGCGGTAGCCGCCGCGCCCGGCACGGATCCCCACGGCCTCCAGGGTCGCCGGCCGCAGGCCGGGACAGAGGTCCGCGGCGTCGGCGGGGGTGTAGTCGCCGTCGCCGAGCCCCGCAGCCGCGTCGAGGTCCGACTGCGGCACGCCGTCGTCGGGAAGGGTCAGTGCCACGAGCTCGTCGTCGACCGGTGTCACCAGGACGTCGCCGACGACCTCGGCGGTCGTCGTGGACAGCAGCAGGGCCGCGGTGTCCACGCCGGCCGCTCCGAGGACGATCGGCTCCTCGGGGTCGTCGGGATCCACTGCCCGGACCACCGTCCCGCCACCGGTGAGCGGGTCACCGGACGTCTCGACCGTGACCAGGCGCCCGTCGTGCGTCCCGACCACGGCCTCGGAGGCGTGGAGCACGGCGTACGGCGCGAGCCGCGCCCGGTCGCCGTCCCAGGCGTCGACGACCGGCGCGCCGCCGTACTGGAGGAAGAGCGTGCCGTCGAGCACCTCGTAGCCGCCGAGGTTGGGGTAGCTGACGTCGATCTCCCGGCCGCTCGGCACCGCCTCGCGTCCGGACAGGTCCATCACGTGGTTGCCGACGTCGTTGGTGTGGGCCGCGACCAGCAGCGGGCGGTCGTCCACGATGTCGAAGACGTCGGTGTTCACGCCGCCGGCGACCTTCCGTACGAGCCGGCCGGAGTCCTGGTCGTAGACCTCGAAGTCCTGGTGCGACGTCGGTCCGGAGGCGACGACGACCAGGACACCGTCGCTTGCCGCGGAGCCGGGCCCGAGCCGGGGCAGCGGCCTCCCGGAGCGCAGGTCGAACCGGTAGGCGCCGTTCGAGGCGTCGGCGGCGACGACGACGCGGTCGCCGACAGACACGTCCTGCAGGTAGACCTGGGACCCGGTCTCCCAGCGCCCGACGATCTTCCCGGCCCGGGTGTCGACGGCGACGACCGTCCGGCAGCCCCGGCCGAGCGCCACCGCGCCGACGCCGTCGGCGTTGACCTCGCGGGAGATCGCGCACACCTTGCCGGGCAGGTCGACCACCGAGCGGCGCTCGCCGGTGCCGGCGTCGTACGTCGTCACCGCGCTGGTCACGATGCTCACGTCGCCGTCGCCGCTCCACAGCGCGTCGCCCCGGCTGTCGTCGACCTCGTCGAAGGGCGTGCCGGCGAAGGCCGCGTGCCAGGCGACGTCGAGGGGTGCGACGACGGGCGTCGACGCGGAGGACCCGGTCCGCGGCTCGGCCGCGGGGTCGCCGGAGCTGCAGGACGAGAGGGCCAGCACGCCGGCTACGAGCACCACCGGGACACGGAGCATGCGCGGGTCCTACCCGCCCGAGGGGGACGGCGAAACGCCGGGCGGGGAGGTGCGGAGCCAAGATTGCAAAGAAATGTTTGCAAACACTCCTTTGCGGTCTTAGGGTCAGCACGTGGACATCACCTCGATCACCCCGACGCCGGCGATGCTCAAGGCCCTCACGCACCCGGTGCGCGTGCGGCTGCTCGGCCTGCTCCGGGCCGAGGGCCCGGCGACCGCGACCACGCTGGCGACGCGGCTGGGCCTGAACACCGGCGCGACGTCCTACCACCTGCGCCAGCTCGCGCAGCACGGGTTCGTGGAGGACGACCACGAGCGCGGCAACGGCCGGGACCGGTGGTGGCGGGCGGCCCACCAGGCGACGCGCACCGAGACGCCGCCGCCGGGCGACCGCGAGGCCGAGGAGACCTTCGACGCCTACGCCCAGGCCGTCGCCGTGGTGATGACCGAGCAGCTGCAGCGGGCGGTGGAGGAGCGGCCGGTCCTGCCGGAGGAGTGGCGCCGGGCCTCGACGCTGAGCGACTGGGGGCTGCGCCTGACGGCCAAGCGGGCGCGTGCGCTCCTCGAGGCGATGGTCACGGTGATCGAGGAGACCGAGGAGGACGACGCCGACGGTGAGGGCGTCGAGGACTTCGTGGTCCAGCTGACCGCGTTCCCGCGGCCGGGGCGGCTGGGCGCCGGGCAATGAGGCGGCCGCTCTACGGGTGGCTGGCGGGCGAGACGATCTCGCTCGTCGGGACCCGGGTGTCGATGATCGCGCTCCCGTGGTTCGTCCTGACCACGACCGGGAGCCCCGGCCGCACCGCCCTCGTCGCACTCGCCGAGACGCTGCCGATGGTGCTGCTGAAGGTGCTGGGTGGACCGGTGATCGACCGGATCGGTCCGCGGCGGGTGGCCATCACCTGTGACGTCGCCAGCGTGCTGGCGGTCGGGGCGGTGCCCGCCCTGCACGAGGCGGGGGCGCTGCCCTTCGGGGTGCTGCTCGCGCTCGTGGCGGTCGCCGGCGCACTGCGCGGCCCGGGCGACGCCGCCAAGCACGCGCTCGTACCGATCATGGCGCGCGACGCCGACGTGCCGATGGAGCGCGCGACCGGGCTGATCAGCACCGTCGAGCGGACCTCCTCGATGCTCGGGGCTGCCGGGGCGGGGCTGCTGGTCTCCCTGGTCGGGCCCGCGAACGCGCTCGTCGTCGACGCCCTGAGCTTCGGCGTGTGCGCCGCCGTCGTGTGGTGGGCGACCGTGGGGCTCGGCGGTCCGGCGGTGGACCCGGAGGACGCGGCGGCGGCGGGGACGCCGTACCGCCGCCAGCTGCGGCAGGGCTGGGACTTCCTGCGCGGCGACCGGATCCTGCTCGGCATCGCGGTGATGGTCGCGCTGACCAACCTGCTCGACGCGGCGTACGCGTCGGTGCTGATGCCGGTGTGGGCGAAGCAGGGGCACGCCGGTGCCACGGCGCTCGGCCTCGTCTTCGCCTTCTGGAGCGGCGCCTCGGCCCTCGGGTCGATCAGCGCGGCGGCCTGGGCGACGCGGATCCCGCGCTACAGCGTCTACCTGGTCGCGTTCCTCGTCGCGGGGGCGCCGCGCTTCGCGGTCTTCGCGTTCGACAGCCCGCTGTGGCTGATCGGCACGGTGGTCGTCGCCGGCGGATTCGCGTCCGGGTTCATCAACCCGGTGATCGGGGCGGTGGTCTTCGAACGGATCCCGGCGGGCCTCGTGGGCCGGGTGTCGTCGCTGACCACCGCGATGTGCTTCGCGCTGCTGCCCTTCGGGGGCCTGCTCGGCGGCGGCCTGATCAGCGGCTTCGGCCTGGCCGTCGCGATGCTCGTGACGGGCGCGGCCTACTTCGTGGTGACGATGTTCCCCGCCGTCGACCCGCGCTGGCGCGAGATCGACCGCCGGCCCGCCGAGGTCGCCGCGGCCGCCTAGAGGCGCTCGCGCAGCCAGTCGAAGTCGGCGACGTGCTCGGCCGCGCCGCCGGGCGTCTCGCAGACGACCGGCGCCCCGGCGTCGCGGACCACCTGGGCGAGCAGGTCGGGCTCGATCCGGCCGGCGCCGAAGTTCGCGTGCCGGTCGGCGCCGGAGTCGAAGTCGTCGCGGCTGTCGTTGCAGTGCACCAGGTCGATGCGCCCGGTGATCTTGCGGACGTCGTCGACGATCGTCTCGAGCGGGTTCCCGCCGGCGTGGGCGTGGCAGGTGTCGAGGCAGAACCCCACCATGTCGAAGCCCTCGGCCTTGGAGATCGCCTCCCAGACGCCGGCGATCCGGTCGAGGTAGCGCGTCATCGCGTTGGTGCCGCCGGCGGTGTTCTCGATGAGCAGCGGCAGCTTGAGGTCGGTCGCCTCGACGGCCTTGCGCCAGTTGTCGAAGCCCTTGGCCGGGTCGTCCTCGTCCTGGACGTGGCCGCCGTGGACGATCAGCCCCTTGGCGCCGATCTCGGCCGCCGCGTCGACGTGCTGCTGCAGCAGCTTGCGGCTCGGGATCCGCTGCCGGTTGTTCGTGGTGGCGACGTTGATCAGGTAGGGCGCGTGCACGTAGAGGTCGACGCCCGCCGACTCCGCGTCGGCGCGCAGCTTCTCGGCGCCGCCCTCGTAGGCCAGCACCGGTCCCTTGTAGCTCTGCGGGTTGCCCAGGAAGAACTGGACCAGCGGCGCCTGGCGCGCCTCGGCCTCGGCGATCGGGTCGGTCTGCTCGACGTGGGCACCGATCGGGATCTCGCTCATGGCACCCAGACTAGGAGCGTCCGTGGACAGCTGCGCTCGCAGCACCGGTCATCCGTGGGGACGAAAACCTCCGGAGTTGCGTTTGGGCAGGCCCCCGCGGGCCTAGCATCCGGGCCATGAGCACGCTGCGCGTCGAGGCCGGTGGCCGGTCCTACACCTTCGAAGAGCCTCGGGTCGTGACGATCGGGCGTGCGCCCGAGAACGACATCGTGCTGCCGGGGGCCGCTGCCTCGCGACGTCACGCCGAGATCCGCTCCGAGGGCAACGGCTGGTCGGTCGTCGACGTCGGCAGCAGCAGCGGCACGTTCGTCAACGGGACCCGGGTGAGCGAGGTCCGCGTGAGCGGCCCGACCTCGGTGCGGTTCGGATCGGTCGACGGCGACGAGATGACCCTGGCCGTCGAGGGCGCGGCACAGCAGCCGCCGTTCCCGGCGCCTGCTCCGCCCGCCGCGGGAGCGCCGATCAACCTCGAGCAGACGGTGCTGCCCGGCCGCGGGCCCGCTCCGGGTGCGCCGGGTCCCTACGGCGCCGTCGTCGCGGGCCCCGGGATCCTGGTCCGGATCGGCAACGAGTCCAAGCGCTTCGCGGCCGGCACCACCGTCCGCATCGGCCGCGACCCCGCGGGCGAGGTCGTGCTCGACGACCCGTCGGTCTCCCGGCTGCACGCGACGCTGGAGATGCGCGGTCGCGACTGGTGGTACGTCGACCGCTCCACGGCCGGCACGTTCGACGAGGAGGACCGCGTCACCCAGCGCAAGCTCGGGGACGAGCCGACGATCCTGATGCTCGGCCACCCGACCGCCGGCGCCGAGATCGAGCTGGTGCCGATCGTCGCCGCGGGCGAGGCGCAGCGCGCGCTCGCGAGCAAGAAGCGCAAGCGCACGGCACTGATCCTGACGTCGATCGCGGCGGCCTTCGTCCTCGTGCTCGGCGGGCTCGGCCTGGTGTGGTGGCTGAGCGGGGACGACGAGAAGAGCTCGGCGACCGACGCGGGCTCCCCGGACCACAACGGCCTCAGCGCCGCGGCGCTCGACCGCGCCAAGCAGGCGACCGTCCTCATCATCGCGCTCGACGCGAACGGCGAGGTCCTCGGCAAGGGCTCCGGCTCGATCATCAGTCCCGACGGCAAGATCCTCACGGTCGCCCACGTCGGCGACCCGCACGCACCCGGGGCGCTGTTCCCGGACAGCGACCCGGCACCGGCGGCGTTCCAGATCGCCCTCACCTCGTCCGAGGACGACAAGCCGGCCGACCCGGAGTACACGGCCCAGGCGGTCGCCTCCGACGGTCCGCTCGACCTCACGATCATGCAGATCACCGGCGACGCGGACGGGAACCCGATCGACCCGGCCGACCTGAAGCTCCCGGCCCCGCTGCCGATCGGCGACAGCGACGCCGTACGCACCGGCGACAACGTCACCGCGCTCGGGTTCCCCGGCGTCGCGCACGTCGCGACGACCGAGGGCTTCACGCAGAACGCCCTCACCGTGACCCGTGGCGTCGTCTCCACCTTCCTCGGTGACGAGCCGATCGACGACGAGCGCGCCTGGATCGACAGCGACGTGCGGATCGGGTCCGGCAACTCCGGCGGCCCGTCCATCAACGACGACGGCGAGATCATCGGCCTCAACGACAACGTCGTGACCGAGGGAACCGTCGGCAAGACCGGTGCCGGCGGCAGCTTCACCGGCGGGTCCGCGCGGATCCGCCCGGTGAACTTCGCGCAGGGGATCCTGGACGCGGCCGACTCCGGCTCCACCTACACCTCGCCCTTCCTGGACTCGATGGAGGAGATGCCGACCGACGTGCCGGCGTCCGCGACCGTCACCTCCGCGGGGTGGAGCCCCGACGGCAAGGGCAACTGCCAGGGCTCCAGCAGCCTCGACGACCCGCAGGCCGCGCCGAAGAACCAGGTCCCGGCCGGGTCGACGATCTACGCCGAGTACGCCGTCACGGGCGTCGAGGACGGCACGCCGCTCTCGGTGACGTTCCTCGCCGTCGACGGCCGGACCGAGCTCGGCAGCCTCGAGGACCGGTGGAGCTTCGGCACCGACGACACCTGCATCACGGTCCCGTTCACGCTGGCGAAGAAGCTGCCGGGCGTGATCGCCGAGCTCACGATCGGGTCCCTGACGACCGACGACCCGCTCGTCTTCCAGTAGCCCCCTCCGACAGCATCTCCAGCAGCACCGCGGATTCGGCGGTCGGCGTACGCCGTTGCTAGCCTGTCCTGTCCGCCGCGCCACCCGGTGTCGGCGTACAGCGAAGCCCTCCTGCTGCGGAACGTCCGCAGCCGCCTGAGTCCAGAGGAGGTGGAGACCGCTTTGCGCGCTTATGAAGTCATGGTCATCCTCGACCCCAGCCTTGACGAGCGGACGGTCGAGCCGTCGCTCGACAAGTACCTCAACGTCATCCGCAAGGACGGCGGCACCGTCGACAACGTCGACGTGTGGGGCCGCCGCCGGATGGCCTACGAGATCAACAAGAACGCCGAGGGCATCTACGCGGTCATCAACCTGACCGCCGAGCCCGCGACCGTCGCCGAGTTCGACCGCCAGCTCGGTCTGAACGAGGCCATCCTCCGCACCAAGGTGCTGCGGCCCGTCGGCTGACACCTGTGGACGAGCCCTTCCGCATGTCGGAGGGCGCGGCCACGATGGACCGACACACGTCCAACAGCATCTGATCGCTAGGGAGACACCCACATGGCAGGCGAGACCGTCATCACCGTCGTCGGCAACCTGGTCGACGACCCGGAGCTGCGCTTCACCCCGTCGGGGGCTGCGGTCGCGAACTTCCGGATCGCCTCGACGCCGCGCACCTTCGACCGGCAGACCAGCGAGTGGAAGGACGGCGAAGCCCTCTTCCTCTCGTGCGCGGTCTGGCGGCAGTACGCCGAAAACGTCGCCGAGTCCCTGACCAAGGGGATGCGCGTGATCGTCTCGGGCCGGCTGAAGTCGCGGCAGTACGAGACCCGCGAGGGTGAGAAGCGGACCGCGATGGAGATCGACGTCGACGAGGTCGGTCCCGCGCTGCGCTACGCCACGGCCAAGGTCACCCGGGCCGGCCGATCCGGCGGTGGCGGCGGCTACGGCTCGGCCGGTGGCTCCGGTGGCGGCGCCCCCGCCAACGACCCGTGGGCCTCGCAGGCCCCCGCCGGCGGTGCGCCGTCGGGCGGCGGAGCTCCGGCGAACGACCCGTGGGGCGCCCCGGGTGGCGGCTCCGACGAGCCTCCCTTCTGATCCAACCAACCATCAAACCGACCATTCCGGCGGCCGTGACTGAGCCGCCGGGCTCTGAAGGAGGAGCACCACAATGGCGAAGCCAGTCGTCCGCAAGCCCAAGAAGAAGGTTTGCCAGTTCTGCAAGGAGAAGGCGACCGGTGTCGACTACAAGGACACCGCCCTGCTCCGCAAGTTCATCTCCGACCGCGGCAAGATCCGCGCGCGGCGGGTGACCGGCAACTGCGTCCAGCACCAGCGCGACGTGGCCATCGCGGTCAAGAACGCCCGCGAGCTGGCGCTGCTGCCCTACACGGCCGCCGGCCGCTGATCGCCGGAAGGAGACGCTGACATGAAGATCATCCTGACCCAGGAGGTCGAGGGCCTCGGCGCCCCCGGCGACATCGTCGAGGTCAAGGACGGCTACGGCCGCAACTTCCTGCTGCCGCAGGGCCGCGCGCTCCGCTGGAGCCGCGGCGCCCAGGCGCAGGCCGACGCGATCAAGGCGTCGGTGCAGGCCAAGGCCGTCCGCGACGAGACGCACGCCTCCGAGATCAAGGCGAAGCTCGAGGACGCCCCGGTCGACGTGAAGGTCAAGGCCGGCCAGGGCGGCCGCCTGTTCGGCTCGGTCACCCTCGGTGACATCGCCGACGCGCTCGGCGAGCGCACCGGCGAGTCGATCGACAAGCGGACCATCGTCCTCGGCGGCCCGATCAAGACGCTGGGCAACCACGCCGTCTCGGTCAAGCTGCACGACGACGTCTCGGCCGCGGTCTCGCTGAACGTCATCCCGGCCTGAACCGACCGGCCGACTGACGCAACACCCCTGGACGGGGGCCGCCTGCGGGCGGCCCCCGTCCTTCGTCGGTGGTCGAGGAGGTCGCGCAGCGACCGTCTCGAGACCCCGACACGCCACCGCAGCGCCGGGCGCGGCCGCACGACCGTGGGAGGGTTGACGTCGGTCCTGCCTCAGATCCCCCACGGAGGAAGCCTCGATGAAGTCCGTCCGCGTCCTGCTGCCCGTCGCCCTGCTCGCGCTGGCGCCGGTCCTCGCCGCCTGCGGCGGCGACGACGACGCCCAGGCCAAGGACGACGTGTCGACGAGCAGCTCGATGCCGGTCGACCGGTCCACCGACACCGCGTCGGCGTCGACCGACACCGCGTCCGCGTCGACGTCGGCCCCCGAGAGCTCGGACACCGGCACGGGTGGCGGCCTGCCGGCCGCGTGCGACGTGGTCAAGAAGATCGACATCGCGACGGCGTACGGCGTCACGCCCGCGGCGGGCTCCGCCACCGGCGACGGCGCCGGCTGCGCATTCGCTGCGAAGAACTTCCTGGCCGCCACCGTCAGCATCTCCGACAAGTGCCCGTCCGCGAGCCTGCCGACGTCGAAGGCCGTGGACGTCGACGGCGCGACCAGCGCCCTGTGGGGCGAGGCGAGCAGCGACCCGTTCGCCGCCGAGCTGATCGCGTGCACCGACAGCGCCGCGCTGGTCGTGGAGCTCGCCTTCCAGCCGGGCTACCAGCACGAGGGCGACCCCCAGGCGCAGACGATCAGCCTGGCCGAGACGGTCCTGAAGCGCCTGCCGTAGCGCGAGCGGGCCGAATCATCACGGTATGCGGGTGAGTCGCCGCTTCCCGTGCGGAGCTCCGCACGGGAGGTGACTACTCGCCTGCATCCCGTGGGGATTCGGCGGCGCCCGCCCACGCCCGCGCGGCATAGGCGAGGCAGAGCACGAACAGCGACACCTGGGACAGCCCGGTGACGATGCCGGCGGGGTCGCGCAGCGACTCGACGCCACCGCCGATCACGACGGCGGGAGCGAGAGCGCTGAGGACGAACCCGATCGCGGTCCAGGCGAGCCAGCCGGTCGCGAAGGTCTCCCCGGCGGCGCGGGCCTGCACCGAGAGCGCGTGGCACAGCACGGCGCAGAAGGTCAGCGACGGCAGGTCGATCGCCCAGCCCAGGGCGGGATCGGCGTCCGCGAACCAGTCGTGCACGGACGGCCACCACAGCACCGCGGACGCGAGCAGCGCGCCGATGCCGAGCACCCAGAGGACCGAACGGGCGGACAGCTCGACCCGGTGGGTGATGGTGCGGAGCGCCCCGAGGACGAGCGCCCAGCCGATCGGGTCGGGCAGCAGGTCGAAGCCGCCGGCGCGCGAGTAGAGGGCGACGATGACCAGTCCGATCGCGACCGCCAGCAGGGGCTGCCTCATCGAGCGGGCTCCGCGCCGGTCACGAGCCAGCGGTCGCCGTACGCCCGGTGCAGGAGCGTCGCGACCCGGCCGCCCGTGAAGACGACGCAGAACACGATCCACACCCAGGTCAACGCGGCGCCGGGCAGGTCGGCGTGGGCGGTGAGCAGCACGAGCGGAGCGTATCCGGCGAGCACCACGACCCCGGCCCACGCCAGGTAGCGCCCGTCGCCGGCACCGATGAGGACCCCGTCGAGGACGAAGACGACACCCGCGACCGGCTGGGCGAGCGCGCCCACGAGCAGCACGGGGACCAGCGCGCGGTGGACGGCCTCGTCGGCCGTGAACAGGTTTCCGAGGACGGGCGACACGGCCGCGAGACCGATCCCGGTCACGACCCCGCAGACCACGCCCCAGCCGACCATCCGGCGGGTCACTGCCCGGGTCCCGGCAGCGTCGCCGGCGCCGAGGTAGCGACCGGTGAGCGCCTGCGCCGCGATGGCGATCGAGTCGAGGGCGAAGGCGAGGAAGGTCCAGACCGTCATCGCCAGCTGGTGGGCGGCGATCGGCACCGCCTGCCCGCCGAGGCCGCGGCCCGCGCTCACCACGACGGCGTACGTCGTCACGAGCAGCGCCGCGCGGAGGGTGAGGGTCCTGACGAGCAGGGGCACGCCGGCCCGCGCGGCGGTACGGATGCCCGGCAGGTCCGGGGCGAGCGTGGCGCCCTCGCGACGAGCGACCCGCACGACGACGGCGACGAGCACCGCCGCGGAGAGCGCCTGTGCGATCACGGAGCCGAGCGCCGAGCCGCGGATGCCCAGCCGGGGCAGCGGGCCCGCGCCGTAGACGAGCACGACGTTGAGGAGCAGGTTGAGGGCGTTGCCGCCCACGGCGACCGCCAACGGCGTGCGGGTGTCCTGCAGCCCGCGGAGCACGCCCGTCGCCGCGAGCATCAGCAGCAGCGGGGTGACGCCGAGGAGCGCGACGCGGAGGTACGTCGCCGCCGGCCCGGCGACGCCGGGGCCAGGGCCGAGCAGGGCGACCAGCTGGTCGACGAGGCCGATCCCGAGCGCGGTGACGACCACGCCGATCACGACGGCGAGCCAGAGCCCGTCGATGCCCTGGGCCAGCGCGGCGGCCCGGCGCCCGGCGCCGAGCTGCCGGGCGACGCCGGCCGTCGTGCCGTACGCGAGGAAGACGCACAGCCCGACCAGCGTCTGCAGGATCGTGCCGGCGATCCCCAGGCCCGCGAGCGGGTCGGTGCCGAGGTGGCCGACCACCGCGGAGTCGCCGAGCAGGAACAACGGCTCGGCGACCAGCGCGAGGAACGCCGGTACGGCGAGCCGCCCGATCTCACGGTCGTCGGCGGTCGGCCGGACCCTCGTCACGGGCGCCGCTCCCGCCCCGGTGGATAACCGCCGCCGTCCTGTGGAAAGTGGTCTGGACCGGGGTCCCGGCCCGTCACCGGGCGTGGACGGCCAGGTGACAGGCGGGTGAACGAAAGAAGTTGTCCAGAATTTTCGCTCCACACCATGGGAGAAGCGTCCGCGCAGGTCAGAAGCGGAATTCGAGACGTCGGACGGGCCATCTCCACACCTTTCTCCCCAGCCGGTGCACACGGCCGACGCGTGTCGTCCACCTCTTGCCCCGGGTTATCCCCAAGCCCTGTGGATACGCCGCTTCCCAACCGGCGTACGCCGACCGTAGGTTCGCCATCCGAGTCTGTCGTGCGGCGGTGAGATCCGGCCCTCCGGGGTTGTGTCGGACCCTGCCCTGACGGTGGCCTGAGCAGCGTTGTCCGAGCGTGTGTCCGAGGGGGAAGACGTGAGTCTGGCCGAGGTACCGGACGAGCCGTACGACAGCTGGGGCGACGGGCCCGCGCCGTACGAGCCGGGTCAGGCTCCGCGGAGCGACGGCCGCACGCCCCCGCAGGACATGGCCGCCGAGCAGTCCGTGCTCGGCGCGATGATGATCTCCAAGGACGCCATCGCCGACGCCCTCGAGGTGATCCGCGGGGCCGACTACTACCGCCCGGCGCACGAGTCGATCCACGACGCGATCATCGACCTCTACGGCCGCGGCGAGCCCGCCGACATGGTGACCGTCGCCAGCGAGCTCCAGCGCCGGGGCGAGCTGCAGAAGGTCGGCGGCGCGCCCTACCTCCACACGCTCGCCGCCAACGTCCCGATCGCCGCCAACGCCGGGTTCTACGCCGAGATCGTGCGGGAGAAGGCGATCCTGCGCCGGCTGGTCAACGCCGGCACCAAGATCGTCCAGATCGGCTACGCCGGCGAGGGCGAGGTCGACCACATCGTCGACGAGGCCCAGGCCGAGGTCTACTCGGTCACCGACCGCCGCAAGTCCGAGGACTACGTCCCGCTCGGCGACATCATGGACTCCGTCCTCGACGAGATCGAGGCGATCGAGAGCCGCGAGGCCGGCATCTACGGCGTCCCCACCGGCTTCGCCGACCTCGACGAGCTCACCAACGGCCTGCACGCGGGCCAGATGATCGTCGTCGCGGCGCGCCCCGCCATGGGGAAGGCACTGGCCCTCGACACACCGCTGCCCACTCCGACCGGCTGGACCACGATGGGCGAGGTCGAGGTCGGCGACCAGCTGTACGACGCCCAGGGTCGCCCGACGACCGTCGTCGCCGCGACCGACGTGATGGTCGACCGGCCGTGCTACGAGGTCCAGTTCTCCGACGGCTCCACGATCGTCGCCGACGCCGAGCACCAGTGGCTCACTGAGACGAGGGCCGCGCGAAAGTCGAAGTGGGCGGCCGACACCCACGACAACCGCACGCGCAACCAGCACACGTTCGCGTCGGTGGTGACGACCGAGGAGATCTCGCGGACGCTCACCGTCGGCGAAGAAGGACGACGCAACCACGCCGTGCTCAACGCGGACGCCCTCCAGGGACAGCAGGCCGAGCTCCCGATCCCCCCGTACGTCCTCGGCGCGTGGCTCGGTGACGGGCACAGCGCCAGCGCGCGGATCACGTGCGAGACGGACGAGATCCCCATGTTCATCGAGGCCGAGGGCTTCGACGTACGACCCTGGGGCGGGCTGCTCTACTCGATCAAGCTTCCTGACGAGCCCTCGTCGCACGGTGGGCGCTGCCTCACCTGCGGTGAGCCAGCCACCGCGAAGCGGTCGTACTGCCGCGCCTGCCATGACGACCACGGCACCATGACGGCGCTGCTCCGCAAGATCGGGGTGCTCAACAGCAAGCACATCCCCGCCGCTTACCTCCGCGGCTCGGAGGCGCAGCGGCGGCAGCTCCTCGCCGGCCTCATGGACACCGACGGGACGGTCGTGCGAGGCGTGGGCTCGTGCCAGTTCGCGGTCACCAGCCGCCGATTGGCGGACGACGTCTACGAGCTCGTGGTCAGCCTCGGATACAAGTGCGGGCGAACGACGAAGCGCGTCAAGGGTCGCAACGAGTCGACCTCGACGGCCTTCATCTTGAACTTCTCGACCACCGACGACGTCTTCCGGCTTGCTCGGAAGCAGGCTCTTCACAAGGAGGAGCGGCCGCCAACCACGGTCCGGATCGGCCGGCGCTACATCACTGCCGTGCGGCCCGTGCACAGCGTCCCCGTCCGGTGCGTCCAGGTCGACAACGACGATCACCTCTACCTCGCGGGCCGGTCGATGATCCCGACCCACAACTCGACCCTGGCGCTCGACCTCTGCCGGTCGGCGTCG
Organism: Nocardioides panacisoli; assembly: GCF_039537325.1. GTDB lineage: Bacteria > Actinomycetota > Actinomycetes > Propionibacteriales > Nocardioidaceae > Nocardioides > Nocardioides panacisoli. Next base: position 43,426 of record NZ_BAABAH010000018.1, on the reverse strand, counting down.
ATCGACAACAACCTCGCGAGCGTGTTCTTCAGCCTGGAGATGACGCGCTCGGAGATCACGATGCGCCTGCTCTCGGCCGAGGCGCGGGTGCCGCTCAACCACATCCGCAACGGCAAGATGTCGACGGAGGAGTGGGAGCGTCTCGCCCGCAACGTCGCCAAGGTGTCGTCGGCGCCGATGTTCATCGACGACAGCCCGAACATGACGATGATGGAGATCCGCGCGAAGGCGCGCCGGCTCAAGCAGCGCCACGACCTCAAGCTGATGGTCATCGACTACCTGCAGCTGATGTCCTCGGGCAAGAAGGTCGAGTCCCGCCAGCTCGAGGTCTCGGAGTTCTCCCGGCAGATCAAGCTCCTTGCCAAGGAGCTCGAGATCCCCGTCATCGCGCTGTCGCAGCTCAACCGTGGCCCCGAGGCGCGCGCCGACAAGCGGCCGATGATGAGCGACCTTCGTGAATCGGGCTCCATCGAGCAGGATGCGGACATGGTCGTGCTGCTGCACCGGGACGACGTCTACGAGAAGGAGTCGACCCGGCCGGGCGAGGCGGACCTGATCGTGGCCAAGCACCGCAACGGGGCGACGCGGGACATCACCGTGGCGTTCCAGGGCCACTACAGCCGCTTCGTCGACATGGCGCAGTGAGCGCCGACCCGGTGACCGACGACGATCGTGGTCGGCTGCTCGCGGCCTACGACGAACAGCTGCGGACCGACGCGGAGACACCGGGCGCGCTGTCGGTGGTCGTGCTGGGGCCGCTCCGCCTGGTGACCTTCGCCGGTGGGCGGGGTTTCGTGACCTACCGCGACCTCGGAGGCGCGGACGCCGACGAGATCGTCCGGCTGGTCGGTGCGGCGGTGGCCCGCTTCGAGGCGGATCCCGCGATCACCCGCGTCGAGTGGAAGACCCGCTCGCACGACCACGCTCCCGGCCTGCACCAGGTGCTGCTGGATCACGGCTTCTCCCCCGAGGAGCCGGAGTCGATCATGATCGGCGAGGCCGAGCGCCTCGCGGTCGACGTACCCCTCCCGGACGGAGTCTCCCTGCGCCGGATCGAGGAGGAGGCGGACGTGCGGGCGATGTGCGCGATGAGCGCGCGGGCCTTCGGCGACTCCGAGGACGAGGCCGCCGAGATGTCGGACGCGCTGCTCCGCCGGCTCGCGCTCGACGACGGGATGGAGCTCTGGGTCGCCGAGGCCGACGGGCGGGTCGTGTCGGCCGGACGCCTCGAACCGGTCGCGGGCACCGACTTCGCGGGCATCTGGGGCGGCTCGACGCTCGAGGAGTGGCGCGGCCGCGGCATCTACCGCGCGCTGACGGCGGCCCGTGCGTCGTCGGCGCTCCGCGCGGGCAAGGCGCTCATCCACTCCGATTCGACCGAGTACTCCCGGCCGATCCTGGAGCGCTACGGATTTTCCAAGGTGTCCACGACGACGCCCTACGAATGGCGCCGTTGACGGCCGAGGTCAGCGGGGCAGCTCGGACGGGAGCCGCGGGGTGTACGGCGCCTCGAGCCGCTCGATCTCGTCGTCGGTGAGCTCGATGTCGAGGGAGGCGAGCGCGTCGTCGAGGTGCTGCGGCTTGCTCATCCCGACGATGGGGGCGGTGACCGTGGGGTTCGAGCTGACCCAGGCCAAGGCGACCTGCGCAGGGGGAACGCCGCGCTCCTTGGCCACGTCGAGCACCGCCTCGACGATCTGCCGGTCGCTGTCGAGGTAGAGGCTCTGGCCGAAGGCGTCGCTCTCGGAGCGCTGGGTGCTCTCGTCCCACGGACGGGTGAGCCGCCCGCGGGCGAGCGGGCTCCACGGGATGACGCCGATGCCCTGGTCGGCGCAGAGCGGGAGCATCTCCCGCTCCTCCTCCCGCGCGAGCAGGTTGTAGTGGTTCTGCATGCTGACGAACGGCGTCCAGCCGTTGAGCAGGGCGGCGTACTGCATCTTGGAGAACTGCCAGGCATACATCGACGAGGCGCCGAGGTAGCGAGCCTTCCCGGCCCGCACCACGTCGTGCAGCGCCTCCATCGTCTCCTCGACCGGCGTGACCGGGTCGAAGCGGTGGATCTGGTAGAGGTCGACGTAGTCGGTGCCGAGCCGGCGCAGCGAGTTGTCGATCTCCTGCAGGATCGCCTTGCGGGACAGGCCCTGACCGTTCGGGCCGTCGCTCATCCGCCCGTGCACCTTGGTGGCGAGGACGATGTTGTCGCGCTGCGCGAAGTCGGCCAATGCGCGGCCGGTGATCTCCTCGCTGCTGCCGGCGGCGTACACGTTGGCGGTGTCGAAGAAGTTGACGCCGGCCTCGATCGCCTGCTGGATCAGCGGCCGCGCCTCGTTCTCCTGCAGCGTCCAGGGTCGTCCCTTCGCGGGATCGCCCCACGACATGCAGCCGACGCAGATCGGCGAGACCTCCAGGCCGGTGCTGCCCAGTCGTACGTAGTCCATCTCGCACCGCCGTCCGCTCGGGTCCAGTTGCGCCGTCCAACCTAGCGAGCGCCCCGAAGAAAGCCGGGGGCGCTCGGACGGTGGTTTCGCCTACGGTGGCGTGGTGCAGCTGGAGAACGTCGTCTTCGATGCCGTGGACCCGCAGGCGGTGGGCCGGTTCTGGGAGTCCGAGCTCGGGACCGAGCCGCTGACCGACGAGGAGGCCGGGTACGAGACGCGGCTGGCCGTCCCGGACGGGCCGGTGCTGGACCTGTGCTTCCAGCGGGTGGCCGAGCCGCCGACCGGGCCGCAGCGGCTGCACCTGGAGATCGTCGACGACGCGGACACCGAGCTGGAGCTGACCGACCCCGGCGGCAACCCGTTCACCGAGCTGCCGGCGGGATCGGCGTACGCCGACGACAGCCCGCTCGCCACGATCGTCCTCGCAGCGGCCGACCCCGAGCGCGACCGGCGGTTCTGGTCGTGGCTCACCGGCTGGGAGCCCGTCGACCCGGGTCCGGTCGTCGGCCTCCGGCATCCCTCGCACCGGGGCCCGCTGCTCGAGCTCCGCCCCGAGGCCGCGCCCAAGGGCGAGGGCAAGAACCGGATCCACCTCGACGTGCGGCTCGAGCCGGGCGAGGACGCCGACGCGGTGGCGACGGCGATCGTCGAGCGCGGCGGCCGGGAGCTGCACTTCGACTGGGGCGAGCTCCCGTGGCGGCACTTCGCCGACCCGTCGGGCAACGAGTTCTGCATGCTCCGGGCGCCGGTCTGAGCAGGGCCGCGCGATGGCGGTGCTCGACGACGTCCGACCGCTCGGGAGCGAGCTCGAGCGCTCCTACGAGGTCTACGTCCGCGGTCGGCTGAAGTTCCGCGTCAAGCAGATCGTGTACGTCGCCTTCTCGCTCGACGAGACGGTGATGGGCTTCGCGTTCCCGAAGGAGGAGCGTGCGGCACTCGTCGGCGGGGCGCCGCACAAGTTCGCGATGCCGAGGGAGTCCGACCTCCGCTTCAACTGGGTGCACGCCGACCTGGCCGCGCTCGACCCCGGCGAGGCGCGCGAGCTCGTCGTCGACGCCTGGCGGATGGTCGTCCCCCAGAAGTGCGCACGTGCCTACGACCTGACCCACCCGGACGGACCTGGTTGAGAGGGATGACGCCCTGATGGCCGCTGCTCTGGTCACGGAGCTCGACGATGAGTGACCGGACACGAGTCGTGCGCGCGACGGTCGCCGAGGCACCGGTGGCCGCGGAGCTCCTCGACGCCTTCAACCGCGAGTTCGCCACCCCGACCCCGGGGCCGGACGCGATCGCGGCCCGGCTGGCCGAGCTGCTGGTGGGGGACAGCGTCGCGGCCTTCCTCGCCGGCGACCCCGCGGTCGGCATCGCGCTGGTGACGCTGCGCCCGAACGTCTGGTACACCGGCCCCGTCGGGCTCCTCGACGAGCTGTACGTCGCACCGGCCCACCGCGGCCGTGGCCTCGGCACGAAGCTGCTCGCGGCGGCGGAGGCCTGGGTGTCGGCCAACGACGGCACGGTCCTCGAGATCAACGTCGACGGCGAGGACATCGACGCCCGCCGGTTCTACGAGCGGCACGGGTACACCGACCGGGAGCCGGGTGCCCCGGTGTCCTCGCTGTTCTACTTCAAGGAGTGGTGAGCGCCCGGGCCGCTCGGGACACCCCGCTCGAGGTACTCGTAGAGCGCGGCTCCGGCCCAGCCGAGGCCGGTGAGCACGGTCATGGCGACGATCAGCATCACGAGAGTCATGGCAGCAATTCTTCGGCAGATCCATTCCTGCCAACAGTGGCAGGGATGCTGACCTCCGTCGATTTACTGCCACGCCTCCTTATGCTCGCTCGGTGGACGCCAGCCGCGTGATCGAGAACCTCATCTACACCTACGCCGAGCGCATCGACCGCGGCGACTTCGACGGGGTGGCCGCGCTCTTCGAGCACGCCACGATCCACGGCGTCCCCGACGGTCCGCCGTCGACCCGGTTCCAGGGCGTCCGGGCCGTGCGGGCGCTGTACGAGGCGACCACCCGGCTCCACGACGACGGCACTCCGAGGACGAAGCACCTCACCACGAACGCGATCATCGAGGTCGACGAGGACGCGGGCACGGCAACCTGCCGCTCCAGCTACTGCGTGCTCCAGGCGACCCCCGGCCTGCCGCTCCAGCCGATCGTGACCGGGCGGTACCACGACACGTTCCACGTCGTCGACGCCGCATGGTGCTTCGCGTCGCGGACGATCTTCATGGACCAGGTCGGGGACCTCTCGCAGCACCTGAAGGGGTGACCTCAGGTGCGCCACGGCAGCCGTGGCGACACCATGAAGAAGAGCTGGACCAGTGCCAGGCCGGCGATGGCCGCGACAGGGGACAGCAGGGCGAGCAGGGCGGCAGCGGCGTACAGCGCCTGCGCGAGCACCAGCCGTCGCCGTACGAGGACCAGCGCCTCGCCCTCCTCGGCCAGGCCGGCGCGGGACACGTGCCAGAGCTGCCAGGCCAGGCCAGCGCCGAGCATCGCCAGGTTGGCCCAGTAGAGCGCCACCGCGAGCCGCAGGTGGGCGTGGTCGGCGAGCACGGACGCCGAGAACGGGAGGGTGGTGACGAAGAACAAGAAGGTCAGCACCGACCACGCGAGCGTGCGATCGGAGCCGCGCGCCTGGTCGAGGACGGCGTGCACTGCCAGCCAGAACGTGCCGAGCATCGTGAACGAGAGCGCGTAGGCGGCGATCTCCGGTCCGAGCTCGCCCAGCTGGTCCCGGAGTGCCCCGCTGTCCGCGACCTCGCCGGCCGGCAGTCGCAGGTCCAGCACGAGCAGGGTCATCGCCACGGCGAAGACGCCGTCGGCGAGCACCCGGATGCGCTCGAGGTCCCGTCCCGACAGCGTGTTGTAGCCCGCCACGACGCCAGCCTCGCGCCGCAGGCTTGATCCCAGCGCCCGACACGCGAGAATCCCCGCATGAACCTGACCCGTGAGCTGGCGTACGCCGCCCCCGTGCCGACCGTCCTGGCGATGCTCCAGGACCCCGCGTTCTGGGACCAGGTGGCCGCCGCGACCGGCGCCCGCGAGAGCAGGACCACCGTCGACAGGATCGGTGACGTGGTGGAGGTCGTGACCGACCAGCAGCAGGACGTCGTCGGCGTCCCGTCGTTCGCCAAGAGGTTCGTCGGCGAGAGCACCCAGGCGATCGTGCGCCAGACCTGGCGCGGCGAGGAGGCGGGCTACGTCGTGGACAGCCCCGGCAAGCCGATCTCGATCAGCGGCTCGGCGACGGTCACCGCCAGTGCCGCGGGGAGCGTCCTGACCTACGACCTCGACGTGAAGGCCGGCGTGCCGCTGGTCGGCGGCAAGCTGGAGAAGCTCGTCTGCGACCTCACGGCCGAGGGCCTCGAGAAGGAGCACGCGGTCGGCGTCCGCTGGCTCGCCGACCGGGGCTGAGGTCAGGGCGTCCTGCCACTGGTTCCGGGGACCTAGGGCCCTGCCCGTCCGCGCCCTTTCCTGCGAAGGATGGCAGTAGGGAGGTGGGCCGGCATGGAGACAATGAGTGCGCTGGACGCCGCGTTCCTCCAGATCGAGGACCGCAACGCGGCGTTGCACATCGGCAGCGTCGGCATCTTCGAGGGACCGGTCCCGGCGTTCGACGCCGTACGGGCCGAGATCGCGAGGAAGCTCGACCGGGTGCCGCGCTACCGACAGCGGATGCTGCGCGTGCCGGGCAACCTCGGGCGCCCGGTCTGGCGCGAGGACCCGGCCTTCGACATCGAGCTCCACCTGCGCCGCTCGGCGCTGCCCCGACCGGGCGGGGATCGTGAGCTCGCGGAGCACGTCGGGTGGATCATGTCCGAACCGCTGGACCACGACCACCCGCTGTGGGAGGACTGGGTGGTGGAGGGGCTGGAGCACGGCCGCTGGGCCCTCGTCAGCAAGGTCCATCACAGCGTGGTCGACGGCATCGCGGGCACCGACCTGCTGACCAGGCTGTTCGGCGCCGACCCGGCCCCGGGCACGGACACACCCGCGACGGTCGCCCCCGGACGTCTGCCGAGCGCCCGGGCGCTCGTCGCGCGGGCAGTACGCGAGGACGCCGCGGCCCTCACCGGAGCCGTCCTCGGCGCCGTCCGGCACCCGCGCAAGCTCGCCGGGCAGGCGCGGACGTCGACGGGCGTCCTGCGCTACCTGGCCGCGCTGCGCCCGGTGGGCCGGTCCTCGATCCTGGGCCCGATCGGTGCCAGCCGGGGCTATCGCTGGGCCGAGGTCCCCTTGGCCGACGCGCTCGCCATCAGGGCGGCGTACGGGTGCACGGTGAACGACGTCGTCGTCGCCGCGGAGACCAGGGCCCTGCGCGAGCTGCTGGTGGTCCGGGGCGAGGAGCCGACGGCGCACCTGGTGCGCACGCTGGTGCCCGTCTCCGTACGCCGACCCGACCAGCACGGCGCGATGGACAACCGGGTGTCGGCGATCCTCCTCGACCTCCCGGTCGACGAGCCCGATCCGGTGCGCTGCCTGGAGGCGGTCGCGGAGCGGATGCGCCGGCTCAAGCACACCCACGAGGCCGAGGCCGGCGAGCTGATGACCGCGCTCGGCGACGGGCTGCCACCGCCCGCGCTCATGGCCGGGCTCCGACTCGTCTTCCGCGTGCCGCAGCAGTTCCTCACGACCGTGACGACCAACGTCCCCGGCCCCAGGGAGCAGCTGCACCTGGCCGGGCGGCCGATGGTCGCGACGTACCCCTACGTGCCGATCGCCGATCGCCTGCGCACCGGCTTCGCCGTGACGTCCTACGGAGAGAGCCTCTACTTCGGCATCACCGCCGACGAGGGGTCCACCCCGGACATCGACGTCCTGCGGGACGGGCTCCTCAACGCCTTCGCCGAGCTCGTCATCGCCGCGCGCGTGGCAGGAGGTGTCCGATGACACGCGAGCGCATGCGCCCGGCCGACGCCGCCTGGCTGCGGATGGACTCACCGACGAACCTCATGGTCGTCAACAGCGTGCTGTGGTTCGAGGACGTGATCCCGCTGGCGGAGCTGCGCGACGTGCTGGCCGACCGCCTGGTGGCACGGTTCCCACGCTTCCGGCAGCGCGTCACCCACGCGCGCGGTACGTGGTGGTGGGAGGACGACCCCGACTTCGACCTCGCACGGCACCTGCACCAGGTCAAGCTCCCGGCCCCGCAGGGGCGCCGTGAGCTCGAGGCCCTCGTCAGGTCGTACCTGACCGAGCCGCTCGACCGCGCTCGCCCGCTGTGGGAGCTCTACGTGGTCGACCGCTACCGGGGCGGCACCGCTCTCTTCTTCCGGATGCACCACTGCATCGCCGACGGCATCGCGCTGACCCGGGTGCTGCTCTCGCTGACCGACGACGGCGACGAGTACGTGGGCGTCGCACCTGAGGATCGGTCCAGGCACCACGGGCTGCTGGCCGGAGCGGCGGCGATGGTCACCCACGAGGTCGTCGACATCGCGCGGCACCCCGGGCACCTCTTCGACCTCGCAGCCGAGGGAGCGTCGGACACCGAGGCGATGGCGAGGCTGACGGCCCTGCCTCCCGACCGTGCGTTCCTCGCTCGTCGCACCGGGCGGGAGAAGGAGGTCGTCTGGTCGGACCCGATCCCGCTCGCGCGCGTGAAGCGGATCGCCCACACCACGGGCACCACCGTGAACGACGTCCTGCTCGCTGCGGTGTCCGGTGCCCTGCGGGCGGAGCGGGAGCGTGCCGACGCACGCCCGCGCGACGTACGTGTGGTGGTGCCGTTCAACCTGCATCCGCTCGACGAGCCGCTGCCCGCGACGCTGGGCAACCGGTTCGGGCTGGTCTACCTGAGCCTGCCGCTGAGCAGGTCCACACCTCGCGAGCGACTGGAGGAGATGTCCCGCCGGATGGGCCGGATCAAGAGCTCCGGGGACGCGGTGGTGTCCTTCGGGATCCTCGACGCGGTCGGCCGGGCGCCGTACGCGATCGAGCGCCTCGTGGTCGGGGTCTTCGCCGCCAAGGCGGGCGGCGTGATGACGAACGTCGCCGGGCCCCGAGGACCTGTCACCCTGGGCGGGCACACCCTGCGCGGCACGATCGGCTGGGTACCGATGTCGGGATCGATCGGTCTGGGCCTGTCCATCTTCAGCTACGCCGGCTCGGTCTTCATCGGCCTCGTGGTCGACCCGCTCCAGGTCGAGAACCCGCGCCGGTTGCTCGAGGAGACCGTCGACGAGCTCGGGCTCCTGGCGGCGACAGCCGCGGAGGAGGTCACCGGTCCCGCTCCCCGCGCCCGACGCAACCGAGCGTGACGCCGGCGGCTGCCAGCCACAGGACCGCCGTCGTCGTCGCCATCGCGTGCATCCCGGCCACGAACGAGCCCGCGGAGTCGGGCGGCCCGGCTACCGCGCCGTAGATCGCGATCCCGAGCGCGCCACCCGCCTGACGTGCGGTGTTGTTCGCGCCCGAGGCGAGCCCGGACCGCTCCGGCCCGACGGCGGCGATCGCCGCGGCCACGACCGCCGGCGTGAGGAGGCCCAGGCCGACGCCCCAGGCCAGCAGCGCCGGCAGCAGCACGGGGTACGCCGACCGCACCGACGCGGTCAGCAGAAGGGCGACGCCGACTGCGCCGACGAGGAGCCCGAGCACCATCGGTAGCCGCGGCCCGCGGCGCGACGCCAGCCGACCTGCGTACGGCGCCAGCACCGTGAGGGGAAGGAACAGCGGCAGCAGCGCGACCCCCGCCCCGAGCGGGCTGCGCTGCTGCACCGTCTGCAGGTAGAGCGTGATCAGGAACAGGGTGCCGAGCGTGCCGAGGTTCATCGCCCCGGCAACGGCGTTCGCTGCGACGAACTGCCGTCGCAGGAGAAGGTCGAGCGGCAGCATCGGGTGCGGGCTGCGGTGCTCGACCAGGAGGAACCCACCCACGGCCACCGCGGCAGCGGCCAGGGCGACCAGGCCGAAGCCGGTCGAGCGGTGGCCGAGCTCGACGATGCCCAGCACGAGCGCGCCGAGAGCGACCACCGCCGTCGCGCTGCCCGGCCAGTCCGGACCGCGGTCCGTCGTGCCGGACGGTGGCCGGTCGCGAACCACCCGGACGGCGAGCACCGCTGCCACGAGCACGATCGGCGCGTTCACGAGGAAGACCGCGCGCCAGCCCAGGCCCTCGACCAGCGCCCCGCCCAGCAGCGGGCCGGCCGGCAGGGCGGCGCTGCCCACCGACGCCCAGATGCCGATCGCCCTCGCCTGCTCGCGGCGATCGGGGAAGGTGTCGGCGATGATCGCCAGCGTCCCCGGCAGCAGCAGCGCCGCCCCGACGCCCTGCAGCACCCGGGCCGCGACGAGGACGCCCGTCGTCGGCGCCAGCCCGCACGCCAGTGAGGCGAGGCCGAACAGGACGAGACCGCCGAGCACGACGCGCTTGTGCCCGACGACGTCGCCCAGGCTGCCGCCGACCAGCAGCAGCGCCGCAAGCGGCACGGCGTAGCCGTCGACCACCCACTGCAACCCGGCGACCCCGGTGCCGAGCCGGTCGCCGAGCTGCGGGAGCGCGACGTTGACGACCGTGACGTCGAGCAGCACCAGGAAGTAGCCCGTGCACATGACGAGCAGCACCAGCCACCGAGACGTGGCCGGCACGGGGGTCCGCTGGTTCGCGCCCGGCACCTGGTCCAGGCTGGCACGCGGTGCCGACACCGCGTCCCGCCGGGCGCGCGGCTCAGCGCAGGTCGGCGGAGAGGGCCCGTCCGGCCTCGAGGAGGAGCGGCACGGCGCGGTCGACCAGCGTGTCGGTCATCCGGCCGGCCGGCCCGGAGACGGAGATGGCCAGCCTGGCCGGTGCGTCCGGCACGACGACGGCGACGCACCGCACGCCCGCCTCCTGCTCGCCCTCGTCGACCGCGTAGCCGCGCTCGGCGGCGGTCGCCAGCTCGCTCGCGAACACGTCCGGGTCGGTGATCGTCGTGTCGGTGTGGTGCGGCATCCCGGTGCGCTTGAGGATCTCGCGGACGTCGGCTGCCGGCATCCCGGCCATGATCGCCTTGCCGACCGCGGTGCAGTGCGGCAGCACCCGGCGCCCGACCTCGGTGAACATCCGCATCGACTGGCGCGACTGCGCCTGGGCGACGTACACGATCTCGTCTCCGTCGAGCATCGCCAGGTTCGCGGACTCACCGAGCTCGTCGACCAGCCGGGACAGGTGGGGTCGTGCCCAGACGCTGAGCATGTGCGAGGACGCCTCACCGAGCCGGATCAGCCGAGGGCCGAGGACGTACTGCCGCGACGCCTCCTGGCGGAGGTAGCCCAGGTCGACCAGCGTCCGCAGCAGGCGGTGGATCGTCGGCAGCGGCAGGCCCGACTCCTGGGCCAGCTGGGAGAGGCCGAGCGTCCCGCCGGCGTCGGCGAGCGTCTCCAGCAGGCCGAACGCGCGCTCGATCGACTGCACGCCTCCGGTGCCGCGACGGGCGGCAGCGGTGCTGGCCTCGGTCATCGACGCCTCCTCGGGGACTCGTTGCTTCTTCCGTGATAAGAACAATACTATCCGGCATACGGAAGTCGAGGAGGAACCCGCAATGGCGATCACACTGACCGGCGAGCGCGTCGACGGCGGCGAGCGGATCCTCACGCCGGAGGCCCTCGACTTCGTGGCCGACCTCCAGCGGGAGTTCGGCGCCCGCCGCGACGAGCTGATCCTCGCGCGCCGGCGGCGCCGCGACGAGGTCGCCCGCACCGGCCGCCTCGACTTCCTGCCCGAGACCGCGGCTGTTCGGGACGGCGACTGGACGGTCGCGGCCGCACCCGCCGACCTCAGGGACCGCCGGGTCGAGATCACCGGCCCGACCGACCGGAAGATGACGATCAACGCCCTCAACTCCGGCGCGCGCGTCTGGCTCGCCGACATGGAGGACGCCTCCACCCCGCACTGGCCCAACGTGGTCGGCGGACAGGTCAACCTGTACGACGCCGTGCGCCGCACGGTCTCCCTCGACACCCCCGACGGCAAGAGCTACCGGCTGCGCGAGGACGAGCGGCTCGCCACCATCGTGATGCGCCCGCGCGGCTGGCACTTCGACGACCGCCACCTCCTGGTCGACGGGAAGCCGGTGGTCGGGGCCCTCATCGACTTCGGCCTCTACTTCTTCCACAACGCCCAGGCGCTGATCGACGCCGGCAGCGGCCCGTACTTCTACCTGCCCAAGACCGAGAGCCACCTCGAGGCCCGGCTCTGGAACGACGTCTTCACCTCCGCCTCGCAGCGACTCGGGATCCCGCACGGCACCGTGCGGGCGACGGTCCTCATCGAGACGATCCCCGCCGCCTTCGAGATGGAGGAGATCCTCTACGAGCTGCGCGACCACGCGTCCGGCCTCAACGCGGGCCGCTGGGACTACCTGTTCAGCCTCATCAAGTACTTCCGCGACTCCGGCCCGGAGTTCGTCCTGCCCGACCGCTCCGACGTCACCATGACCGCGCCGTTCATGCGTGCCTACGCGCAGCTGCTCGTGAAGACCTGCCACAAGCGGGGGGCCTTCGCGATCGGCGGGATGGCGGCGTTCATCCCCAACCGGCGCGACGAGGCGGTCAACGCCAAGGCGTTCGCGAAGGTCCGCGAGGACAAGCAGCGCGAGGCGGCCGACGGCTTCGACGGCTCCTGGGTGGCCCACCCGGACCTGGTGCCCGTCTGCCGCGAGATCTTCGACGCGGTCCTCGGAGACCGCCCCAACCAGCTCGACCGGCAGCGCGACGACGTGGACGTGACGCCGGGGGACCTGCTGGACCTGGCGTCGACGCCCGGTGCGATCACCCGGCAGGGCCTGCGCAACAACGTCGAGGTGGCGCTGCTCTACCTCGAGGCCTGGCTCCGCGGGCTCGGCGCGGTCGGCATCCACAACCTGATGGAGGACGCCGCGACCGCCGAGATCTCGCGCTCCCAGATCTGGCAGTGGGTGCACAACGGTTCGAAGCTCGACGACGGCACCACGGTCACCGCCGACCTCGTGCGCAGCGTCCTCGACGAGGAGCTCGCGCGGATCCTGGCGGAGCAGGACTTCGCCGGCAGCCGGTTCGAGGACGCGCGCCGGATCTTCGAGGAGGTCGCGCTCGCCGACGACTTCGCCGACTTCCTCACCCTCCCGGCCTACGAGGCGGTGGTGGGCTCGTGAGCACCGCCGAGGGCGTCGGCACCGACGCCCTGCTCGCCGAGCTCGAGGGCCGGCTCGCCACCGCGGACGCCGAGCTCGCGCGGGACTACCCCGGCGACCGCGGCGTCCGCCAGCCGGTGCACACGGTCTACGTCCCCGCCGACCGCTACGTCCGGGACGGGGTGGCGTCCTGGGGGGTGGCAGCGCTCGACGTGCTCGACGAGCACGCCCGCACGCCGGCCGGCCTCGCGGCCGCGGTCGGCGTGGAGGACGGTCTCGCCGACGAGGTCCACGACCGGGTACGCCGGAAGCTCGCGGCCGAGCCGGTCGAGGACCTGCGCATCGACTTCGAGGACGGGTACGGCGTACGACCCGACGACGACGAGGACACCGCCGCCCGCGCCGCGGCCGCCGCCCTGGCCGCGAGCGTGCTGGACAGCACCGCGCCGCCGTTCCACGGCGTCCGGGTCAAGTGCCTGGAGGCGCCGACACGGCGGCGATCGGTCCGCACCCTCGACCTGGTGCTCGGCGAGCTCGCTGCTCGCGGCGCGCTGGCGGACGGCTTCGTGGTGACGCTGCCCAAGGTCACCTCGGTGGCACAGGTCGAGGCCATGGTCGTGGTGCTCGAGACCCTCGAGCGCGCGCACGGGCTGGCCGCCGGCAGGCTGCCGTTCGAGATCCAGGTCGAGACGCCGCAGTCGATCCTCGGTGCCGACGGCACCGCCCTGGTCGCGCGGATGGTGCACGCCGCGGGCGGACGCTGCACCGGCCTGCACTACGGGACCTACGACTACTCGGCGTCGCTGGGCGTCGCCGCGCAGTACCAGAGCATGGAGCACCCCGTCGCCGACCACGCCAAGGCCGTGATGCAGGTGGCCGCCGCCGGCACCGGTGTCCTGGTCAGCGACGGGTCCACGAACATCCTCCCGGTCGGCGACCGCGACGCGGTGCTCGCAGCCTGGCGCCTGCACTTCCGGCTCGTACGCCGATCGCTGGCCCAGGGGATCTACCAGGGCTGGGACCTGCACCCCGCGCAGCTGCCGAGCCGCTACGCGGCGACCTACGCCTTCTTCCGGGAGGGGCTGCCGCAGGCCGCCACCCGCCTGCGCGCCTACGTCCACGGTGGGGACTCCGGCTTCCTCGACGAGCCGGCGACCGCAGCAGCCATCGCCGCCTTCGTGCTCCGCGGCGTCGAGTGTGGCGCCGTCGACGGCGCGGAGGTCGACGCCATGGTCGGTGTGGACGCCGACGGGCTCGCGCGGCTGGCACGGCGCACGCCTTAGCCTCCTTCCATGCGACTCGACGCGGAGTTCACCACCGAGCCGTTCCGTGGCGAGGACGACCCGCCACCGCACGCCACCGCGGCGCTCGAGGCCGCGCGCTCGGCCGGGCTGGACTGCGTCTTCGGCCCGCTCGGCACCTCCATCAGCGGGGAGCGCTCGGTCCTGCTCGCCGCGCTCGCGGACGTGGTCGACGCGGCGCTCGAGCACGGCGCCGACCGGGTGACGCTGCAGGTGCAGCTCGAGGGCCACGTGCCGCCGGCCCCGGCGCCCGGCGGTCTCGAGGGCCTGCTGGCCCAGGTCGCCGCCGAGCTGGGCGGCGACCTGCGCGCGCTGCCGCGGGCCGACAAGCAGCGCGCCGTACGCCTCCTCGAGGAGCGGGGTGCCTTCGACTACCGCAAGTCACCGGAGATCGTCGCCGAGGCCCTGGGCGTCACGCGGTTCACGGTCTACAACTACCTCAACCGCGAACGCGGCTGAGGATGGCGGAAGCGGATTCAACAAACTGTTGACGTGACCGGGTGCACATGGCACGCTCTTCGTCATCCGGAAGTGTCCTTCCGTATAGCGAAAGACGTGAGTCATGGGTCTCGACCACTTCAACGCCGGGCCGGCAGCCGAGCTGCGGCCCGTCCTGCTCGCCTGCTGCGACGTGCCGCGGTGGGCCGACGCCGTCCTCGCCGGCCGGCCGTACGCCGACCGAGGGGCCGCGCTCCGCGTCGCCGACCAGGCAGCGCGCGACCTCACCACCGACGAGGTCGACCGCGCGCTGGCCGCCCATCCCCGGATCGGCGAGCGCGCCCGGGGCACCCACACCGAGGCCGCCTGGTCACAGCACGAGCAGTCGGGTGTCGCGACCACCACCGCGGTCCAGGAGGAGCTGGCCGAGGGCAACCGGGCCTACGAGGAGCGCTTCGGCCGGGTCTTCCTGATCTGCGCGACCGGCCTCGGCGCCGAGGAGGTGCTCGCCGATCTCCGCGAGCGGCTGGACCATGACAGCGAGACCGAGGCCGCTGTCGTCGCCGACGAGCTGCGCAAGATCGCGCTGCTGCGGCTCGAGCGCGTGCTGACGGAGGAGACGAAGCGATGAGCGCCATCACCACCCACGTCCTCGACACCGCCCTCGGCCGGCCCGCGCGCGGCGTACCGGTCCGGCTCTCTAGAACCGCCCCCGACCAGGCCGTCCTCGCCGAGGCGCA
The DNA here is from genome assembly GCF_039537325.1 of Nocardioides panacisoli. Taxonomy (GTDB): domain Bacteria; phylum Actinomycetota; class Actinomycetes; order Propionibacteriales; family Nocardioidaceae; genus Nocardioides; species Nocardioides panacisoli. The sequence continues at coordinate 28,405 of NZ_BAABAH010000018.1, read as the reverse complement.
GACCGACGACGACGGCCGGATCGCCGACCTGGGGCCCGACGAGGCCCCGCCCGGGACCTACGAGCTCCGGTTCGACGTCGCGGCGTACGCCGAGGCGACCGGCCAGGCCTGCTTCTTCCCGGAGGTGACCATCGCCTTCGCCGTCACCGACGAGCGGCACCACCACGTGCCGCTCCTGCTGAGCCCGTTCGCCTACTCCACCTACCGAGGGAGCTGACATGCCCATCCGCCTGGGACCCAACCAGTACGGCAAAGCCGAGAACCGGGTCGTCCGCGTCTACCGCGACACCCCGCGCCACCAGATCCGCGACCTGAACGTCTCCACGGCGCTGCGCGGCCGCTTCGAGGACGCCCACACCAGCGGCGACCAGAGGGACGTGCTGCCGACCGACACCCAGAAGAACACCGTCTTCGCGTTCGCCAAGAAGCACGGCATCGCCTCCCCGGAGGAGTTCGCCACCCTGCTCGCCGATCGATTCCTCGAGGCCGCGCCCGCCGCCGACGGCGCCCGGATCGAGGTCGAGGAGTACACCTGGGACCGGATCCCGGTCGACGGCGTCGAGCACGACCACGCGTTCGTGCGGTCCGGCCAGGGCGTGCGGACCGCCGTGGTCACCGTCGACGGGCGCGGCGACGACCGCGTCGTCCAGGTCGTCTCCGGCATCAGCGACCTGGTCGTGCTGAAGTCGACCGGGTCGGAGTTCCACGGCTTCCTCAAGGACGAGTACACGACCCTCCCGGAGACCACCGACCGGATCCTGGCCACCTCGCTGGTCGTCCGCTGGCGCTACGACACCGACGCGATCGCGCAGGGCATCGACTGGACGAAGTCGTGGGACGCCATCCGCGCCCTGCTGCTGCAGCGGTTCGCCGAGATCCACAGCCTCGCCCTGCAGCAGACGCTGCACGGGATGGGCACCGCGGTGCTCGAGCAGCACCCGGAGGTCGCGGAGGTCAAGTTCTCCGCGCCGAACAAGCACCACTTCCTCTCCGACCTCTCGCCGTTCGGGATGGAGAACCCCGGCGAGGTCTTCTATGCGGCCGACCGGCCCTACGGCCTGATCGAGGCCTCCGTGGTCCGGGACGAGGCGTCGGAGCCGGGCAACGCCTGGCTCGGCACCCCCGGGTTCTGCTGACCCGCACCCCCTCCCACCGCTCGAGTGGGCCTCGACGGGGGTGGACCTCAGCCGCCGGCGACGGCGCGGACGGCGGCGGTCTCGCCGACCAGCGCGCCGTCCACCCACACCCCGCCGACGTCGGCGGGGGTGCCGAGCGCGAAGGCCCGGGCCAGCGCGTCCTCGCCGTCGGCGGCGTGGGCCAGCCCGACGGCGAGCGGCGTGCCGTCGGCGGGCCGCAGCCACACGGCGTCGAACCGCTTGCCGACCGAGAGGTCGCCGACCTCGCCGAGGCCGAGCGCCTGGGCGCCGGCCGCGGTGGCGAGGTGCAGCAGGTGGGCGGGTCCGAGCGGGTAGCCGTCGGGGCCGAGGAGCTGCTGGGCGAAGTAGGCCTGCAGGCCCTCCTTGAGCAGCGAGAACCCGGTGCCCGCGCCGACGTCCGACCCGAGCGCGACGCGGACGCCGTGCGCCACGTGCCGGGCGAGCGGGAACAGGCCGCTGCCGAGGGTGGCGTTGCTGGTCGGGCAGTGGGCGACGGTCGTGCCGCGCTCGGCCATCAGCTCGAGCTCCGGATCGGTGGGGTGCACGTCGTGGGCGAGCACGCTGTGCGGGCCGCAGAGGCCGTGCCGGTCGTAGGAGCCGGTGTAGTGCGTGCCGCAGAGCCGCGCCACCTCGGCGATCTCGCGCTCGTTCTCGTTGACGTGCGACGTGAACATCGCACCCGGCACCTCGGCCAGGACCGCGCCGCACGCGGCGAGCAGCTCCTCGCTGCAGGAGAGCGCGAACCGCGGGATCACCGCGTAGCGGTTGCGCCCCACGCCGTGCCAGCGGTCGGCCAGCGCGAGCGACTCGGCGTGCGCGCGCGCCGGCGTGGTGAGCAGGTCGTCGCGCAGCCGCCGGTCGCTCACGACGAGTCCGCTCGTGATCCGCAGTCCTTGCGCGGAGGCCTCCTCGAAGAGCAGGTCGACCGCGGGCGCGTAGTGCGCGCCGAACACCAGCGCGCTGGTGGTGCCGGCGGACGCCAGCCCACGGACGAACTCGGGCGCGACCGCGGCGGCGTACGCCGGGTCCTGCATCCGCGCCTCCTCCGGCAGCGCGCACCTGTCGAGCCAGTCGAGCAGCGGCATGCCGAGGCCGCCGATCACGCGTACCTGCGGGAAGTGCACGTGGGTGTCGACGAAGCCGGGCAGCACCAGGCCGCCGCGCAGGTCGACGACGTCCTCGTCGGGGTGCGCGCGGCGCAGGTCGTCGTACGCCGAGCGCGCGACGATCTCGCCGTCGCGGACCAGCAGCCCGCCATCGACGTCGACCCGGAGCGCGCCGCCGGTGAACGGGTCGGCGGGGGTGTCGAGGAGGGTCCCTCGGAAGAGCGTCATGTGGTGACCTCGGTGCGGTCGGCGGTGAAGAGCTGGAGCAGGCGCGCGGCGACGGAGACCGCGATCGTGGCGGGCTCCTTGCCGGCCAGGTCGGGGAGGCCGATGGGCGTGGTGATCCGGTCGATCGCGTCGGCGGTGTGGCCCTGGTCGGCGAGCTGGCCCCGGAACCGGCTCCACTTCGCCGACGACCCGATCAGCCCGATGCTGGCGGCCCGGCCGTCGCGCAGCGCTGCGTCGCACAGCGCGATGTCCTCGGCGTGGTCGTGGGTCATCACGAGCAGGTGGCTGCCGGGCGGCAGCTCGCCGATGACGAGCTCGGGCAGCACCGGCACCTGGTGGGGGTGCACGCCGGCGACCGCGTCCGCGAGGACGGCCAGCTGGTCGTCGGCCAGGTGCTCGGACCGGGAGTCGACGAGGTGCAGCTCGAGGTCGTGGCGGGCCAGGATGCGTGCCAGCTCGACGCCGACGTGGCCCATGCCGAAGATCGCGACGGAGGGCACCACCGGGAGCGGCTCGAGCAGCAGCGTCACCTCGCCGCCGCAGCACTGGACGCCGTGCTGGTAGCGCGCCTTGTCGGAGAGGGACGTCTCGAACGCGACCGGCTCGGTGCTGCCGGACGCGATCATCTCCCGCGCGCGCTCCACGGCGACGGCCTCGAGGTTGCCGCCGCCGACGGTCCCCCAGGTCGTCTCGGCGGAGACGACCATCTTGGCCCCGGCGTCGCGCGGGGCGTGCCCGCGGACGGCGGTCACCGTCGTGAGCACCCCGGGCTCGCGCCGCTCCCGCAGTCCCTGGACCGCCTTCAGCCACGTCGTCACGACGACACCTCCTCGGGCTGCCGGCGGGCGACGCCGTCCACGGTGGGGTCCGGGTCCGCCTTGCGAGCGGCATCGAGCGCCCAGTAGACCGCCTCCGGCGTGGCCGGAGACGCGAGGTCGACGCTGGTGCCGGCCGGGCCGAACGCGGCGGCCGCCTGCCGGAGCGCCTCGCGGACCGAGAACGCCAGCATCAGCGGCGGCTCGCCGACCGCCTTGGAGCCGTAGACGACGCCGTCCTCGTGCGCCTTCTCCAGCAGCGTCACGTTGAACTCCGCCGGCATCTCCGAGAGGCTCGGCAGCTTGTAGGTGCTGGCCGCCTGGGTCGCCAGCCGGCCGCGGTGCGGCCCGTCGCTCTCGTCCCAGCGCAGGTCCTCGAGGGTCAGCCAGCCGGCACCCTGGACGAACCCGCCCTCGATCTGGCCGATGTCGACCAGCGGGCTCAGGCTGTCGCCGACGTCGTGCACGATGTCGACCCGGCGCACGGCGTAGGCGCCGCTGAAGCCGTCCACCTCGACCTCCGCGGCGGCGACGCCGTACGCGAAGTACTTGAACGGCTGGCCGCGCATGGCGGCGGCGTCCCAGTGCAGGCCCTCGGTCTTGTAGAAGCCGGCCGCCCAGAGCTGGATCCGCTGGTGGTAGGCGGTGTTGACCAGCTGCTCCCACGTCAGCCGGTCCCCGCCCTCGACCTCGGCCAGCCGCGCCTTGATCTGCTCGCAGGCGTTCTTGATCGCGGCGCCGTTGAGGTCGGCCCCGGAGCTTGCGGCGGTCGCGGAGGTGTTGGGGACCTTGTCGGTGCGGGTCGGCGCCAGCCGGACCCGGGACAGCGGGATGCCGAGCGTGGTCGCGGCGACCTGCAGCATCTTGGTGTGCAGGCCCTGGCCCATCTCGGTGCCGCCGTGGTTGATCAGCACCGACCCGTCCTTGTAGACGTGCACCAGCGCGCCCGCCTGGTTGAAGGCGGTCAGGTTGAAGGAGATGCCGAACTTGACCGGCGTCATCGCAAGTCCGCGCTTGCGGTGGGGGCTGCCGGCGTTGAACCGCGCGATCTCCTGCTGCCGACGCCGGACGTCACCGGAGGTGAGCACGCCGTCCCAGCAGGCGTCGAGCCGCTCGGCGTGCCGGACCGGCTGGCCGTACGGCGTGGTCTGGCCCGGCCGGTAGAAGTTCCGGCGGCGCAGCTCGCCCGCGTCGAGGCCGAGCAGCGGAGCACAGCGGCCGAGGATGTCCTCGATGACGAGCATCCCCTGGGGCCCGCCGAAGCCGCGGAACGCGGTCTGCGAGGTCTTGTTCGTCTTCGCGATCCGGCCCTGCACGCTGATGTTGGGGATCCAGTAGGCGTTGTCGACGTGGCACAGGGCTCGTGCCAGCACCGGCTCGGACAGGTCGAGGCTCCACCCGCCGTCCGCGGTCAGGGTCGCCTCCAGGGCCACGAGGCACCCGCCGTCGTCGAACCCCACCCGCCACCGGGAGTGGAAGCCGTGCCGCTTGCCGGACATGGTCATGTCCTGCGTCCGGTTGAGCCGCAGCCGGACCGGCCGGCCGGTCAGCCGCGCGCCGAGCGCCGCGATCGCGGCGAACCCGTGCGGCTGCATCTCCTTGCCGCCGAAAGCCCCGCCCATCCGCAGGCATTGCACGGTGACCTCGTGGCTCGGGACGCCGAGGACGTGCGCGACGATCTCCTGGGTCTCCGACGGGTGCTGGGTGCTGCTCTGCACGAACACCTGCCCGGCCTCGTCGACCAGCGCCAGCGATCCGTGCGTCTCGAGGTAGAAGTGCTCCTGGCCGGCGAACTCGAGCTCGCCCTCGAAGACGTGCGCCGCCGCGGCGAAGCCGGCGTCGACGTCGCCGCGCTCGAGCCGCCGTGGCGTGCCCTGGAAGCTGCCGGCCCCGATCGCGTCGCGCACCGAGACCAGCGACGGCAGCTGCTCGTAGTCGACCTGCACCGCTGCCGCACCCAGCCGGGCGGCCTCGAGCGTCTCGGCGAGGACCCAGCACAACGCGTGACCGTGGAACATCACCTCGGTCGGGAACAGCGGCTCGTCGTGCTTGATGCCGGCGTCGTTGACGCCCGGCACGTCGGCGGCGGTCAGCACGCGCACCACGCCCGGCACGTCGTACGCCGGCTCGGTGCGGAGCTCACGCACCCGGGCACGGGCGTACGGCGCCTGCACGGGCCAGGCGTGCAGCACGTCGCGGGTCCGGCCCACCAGGTCGTCGGTGTAGAGCGCCGCGCCCGTCACGTGCAGCGTCGCGCTCTCGTGCTGGAGCGGCAGGCCGACGGCGGCGTTCTCGGGGCGCTCGGAGAGGGCGCTCATGCAGGAACCTCCTCTGCCTCGACGTGCTCGGCGAACAGGCGGAGCAGCGACTGGCCGAGCATCGCGGACCGGTAGGACGCGCTCGCCCGGTGGTCGTCCATCGGCGTGCCCTCGCCGGCGAGCACCTCGGCGGCTGCGCGGACGGTGGCCTCGGTCCACGGCCGCCCCACGAGGGCGTCCTCCGTGGCGACGGCGCGCAGCGGGGTCGCGGCCACGCCGCCGAGGCCGATCCGCGCGCGGCGGACCACGCCGTCGACGACGTCGAGGGCATGTCCCACGGCGACGCTGGAGATGTCGTCGAAGCGACGCTTCGCGATCTTGTGGAACGCGGTGATCCCGGCCAGCGGGAGTGGCAGCTCCACCGCGCGGATCAGCTCGTCCGGCGCCTTGACCGTGGTGCGGTAGCCGGTGAAGTAGTCGGCCAGCGGCACCGCCCGGTCGCCGCTCCGCGACGTCAGCACGACGCTCGCGTCCAGGGCGAGCAACGCCGGCGGGGCGTCGCCGATCGGCGATCCGGTGCCGAGGTTGCCGCCCAGCGTCGCGCCGTTGCGGATCAGCCGCGACGCGAACTGCGGGAACATCGCGTCCAGCAGCGGGACCCGGCCGGCCAGCAGCCGCTCGATCTCGCTGAGGGAGAGCGCGGCGCCGAGCCGGATCACGTCCTCCCCGACCTCGAGCTCGCGCAGCTCGGGGAGGCGGTCCACCGCGACCACCGTGGCCGCGCGGGCGCCGCGGAGGTTCACCTCGACGCCCCAGTCGGTCGATCCCGAGACCACCTGCGCCTCGGGGTCCGCGGCCAGCAGTTCGAGAGCCTCGGCGAGGTCCGCCGGGCGCACGAACTCCGCGCCGCCGACGGCGTACCGCGTCGCGACCGGCGCCGGCGGCTCCGCCGAGCTCCGTGCGGCGAGCAGGTCGTCGTCGGTCGGCGCGTCCAGGGCGTACGCCGCGTCGCGGATGGGGCGGTAGCCCGTGCACCGGCACAGGTTCCCGCTCAGCGCGTGGAGGTCGAAGCCGTTGGGGCCGTGCTCGGCATCGGCGGTGTGGTGCTCGTCGGCGGTCGCCGTCCCGCGCCCGGGACGGTAGTACTCGGCCGCCATGCTGCAGACGAAGCCGGGCGTGCAGTAGCCGCACTGGGACCCGCCGCGGGTCGCCAGCTCGTGCTGCACCGGGTGCAGACGACTGACGTCGCCGAGGCCCTCGGCGGTGACGATCTCCTGGCCGTCGAGGGCGGCGGCCGGCACCAGGCAGGCGTTGAGAGCCGTCCACTCGGTGGGCGTGTCGGTGCCGGGCCGGGCGACCAGGACCGAGCAGGCGCCGCACTCGCCCTCCGCGCACCCTTCCTTGGCCCCGGTCAGGCCGCAGCCGCGCAGCCAGTCGAGGGTGGTGGTGTGCGGAGGTACGCCGGCCAGGGCCACCTGGTCGCCGTTGACCCGGACGGAGGGGCTGCTCGTCATCGCTTGATCCCTCGGGTGCGTGCGGTGTGGATCGGGTTCGCGACCTGGAGGAAGTCGTCGAACCGATGTCCCGCGATCTTCGCGATCTCGATCAGTGCGGCGGCGTGCTCCTGCGTCTCGCAGTTGCCGAGGCGTTCACGGCCCTCCTCCAGGATACGGTCGAAGGAGTCCGCGTCGCGGACGGAGATGACGAGCGGGAAGCCGAACCGCTCGCGGTAGGCCTGGGTGACCTGGGCGAGTGCGTCCTGGTCGGACTCGGCGAGGCTGGTCAGCCCGCGCGCGGCCTGGTCGCGCAGCGACGCCTCGCCGCTCAGGCCGTCGGCGACCAGGTCGGAGCCGAGCTGGGGGTAGGCCTCGATCAGCTCGCGCTGCCGCTCGGTCGACCCGGAGAAGAGGGCCTCCTGGAACGAGCGGCGCAGTGCGTGGGTGTCGGCGAACGGCCGCTTCTCCCAGGCCGCCTCCACCATCCAGCGCGGGCCCTGGAACAGGCCGGCGAAGGTCTCCACGAACTCCTCGCGGCCCATCTGGTTGACCTGGTCCAGCCGCACCGTGTCGCCCGGCTGGCCGGCGACCGCCGGGCCGTAGCTGAAGCCGATGTGGTGGAACACGATGTTGAGCACGATCGCGGTCAGGCTGCCCAGGGTGATGCCACTGCCGAAGATGATCTCGGCCCAGTCGGGCACGGCCTTGGAGACGTCCGGCTGTGCGGTCACGTACATCGCGAGGCCCACGCTGGTCGCCACGATCACCACGTTGCGGTGGTCGTGGAAGTCGACCTTCGACAGCGTCTGGAAGCCCACGACCGCGACCGTCGCGAACATCGCGAGGGCAGCGCCGCCCAGCACCGGTGCCGGGATCCCCGCCACCACCGCACCGGCCTTCGGGACGAGCCCGATCAGGATCATGAACAGGCCCGCGGTCGCGACCACCCAGCGGCTCTTCACGCGGGTGAGCCGCACCAGGCCGACGTTCTCGGCGAAGCAGGTGTAGGGGAAGGAGTTCAGGACGCCGCCGATGCTGGTGGCGAGGCCGTCGGCGCGCAGCGCCCGGGCGATGTCCTCGCGGCCCACCCGCTTCTCGACGATCTCACCGGTCGCGAACACGTCGCCGGTGGTCTCCACCGCCGTGATCATCATGACCACGATCATCGAGACGATCGCCGCGAAGGAGAACTGCGGCCAGCCGAAGTAGAAGGGCGTGGTGACGCCGGCCCAGGACGCGTCGCCGACGGAGGTGAAGTGGGCGTCGCCGAGCGCCCAGGCGACCAGGGTGCCGGTCACCAGCCCGACGAGCACCGCGATGGTGGCGAGGAAGCCCTTGAAGACGCGCTGGATCACGACGATCAGCGCGAGCGTGCCGACGGCGTAGGCCAGGTTCCGGCCGCTGGTCGGGTCGGACGCGGGGCCGGCGCCGCCGGTCGCGTCCGCGGCGGCGACCGGCAGCAGCGCGAGACCGATGATGGTGATGACCGACCCGGTCACGACCGGCGGGAAGAACCGGATCAGCCGGCTGAACCACGGGGCGACCAGGAAGGTCGCCAGCCCGGCGACGATGACCGCGCCGTAGATCACCAGCAGGCCGTCGGTCCCGCCGCCGGCGGCGACCGCGATCGCGATCATCGGCGAGACCGCGGTGAAGGTGACGCCCTGCAGCAGCGGCAGCCGCACGCCGACCTTCCAGAAGCCGACCGACTGGATGATCGAGGCGATGCCGCACGTGAACAGGTCGGCGTTGATGAGGTGGATCAGCTGGCCCGTGCTGAGCCCGATCGAGCTGGCGAGCAGGATCGGCACGATGACCGCGCCCGCGTAGAACGCCAGCACGTGCTGCATGCCGTAGACCGCGAGCTTCGGGACCGGGAGCACCTCGTCGACCGGGTGCTGGGGGCGCTGGGCAGCGGCGGTGGGGGGCTGTGATCGCTTCATCGGGCACCTTCCTTGGCGGGGGTCTGCGGAGTGACCCGGCTCACAGCGTGCGCCGGACGCAGGGACGCCCGGCACCCGCGGAACCTCCGAAGTTCGATCCGATCCGGGCCGGCGGTTCGTGCGATCGCACAAAGGTCGGTGCTGTCGAGGTCCGATCAGAGGGACTCGAGGGCGAGGTAGACGTCGACCCGGTCGTCGAAGCGGGCGAGGTCGCGGCCGATGAGCTCCTGCACCCGCTGGACCCGGTAGCGGACCGTGTTGACGTGCAGGTGCAGCGCGTCCGCCGTCCGGGTCCAGGACCCGGAGCAGCCCAGGAACGTCCGTAGCGTCTCCACCAGGTCGGTGCCGGACCGGACGTCGTGCTCGACGAGGGTGCCGAGCACGCGGAGGGCGTAGGCGCGCCGTACGTCGTCCGGCACGGCGGCGAGGAGCAGCACGTGGGAGGTCACCTCCTCCGAGCCGACGACCGACACCTGCCCGCCGCCCGCCCGCGCCGCGCGTACGGCGAACCGGGCCTCGTCCAGGGCACCGGACAGCGCCGTGACACCGGTGGCGCCGCTGACCCCGACGGCCAGCCGCTCGTCCCGGGACAGCCCGGCGGCCAGTCGCGCGGCAGCGGCCCGCACCCGCCTGACGAGGTCGGGCGCGTCCGGCAGCAGTGCGACCACCCGGCCCTCGCGGTCCGCCGCGACCACCGGTGTGCCGATCGTCAGCGCGACGTCCTCCACGAGCCCGGCCGCATCGTCGCCGGCGATCGCGCCGAGGTCGGCGGCGAGGACGACCAGGGCCGCCTCGGGGTCGGCACCCGCCTGGCGCAGCCGGCTCGCGACCTCGGGCGTCGGGGCGCCCGCCTCGACGAGGGCCAGGACGTCGGCGGCGATCGGACGGACCGCGCGGAGCCGCTCGTCGTGGCGGGTCCGGTCCAGCGCCACGATCGCACCGAGGTCGCCCACGGCGTCCACGTGCTCGCGCGGCCACTCGTGGTGGTCCCCGTCGACGACGAGCATCCAGCCGGTCGGTCGGTGACCGAGGCCCGACCCGACGGCGAACAGGCTGTGGGTCTCGTCCCCCGTGCGCACCACGGCGGGCAGGACGGTCGCGGACAGGAACTCGTGGACGATCCCGTCGACGGCGGGCTGGCCGAGCTCGTGGTCGCCGACCACGACGAACCGCCCCGTCGGCGTGAGCACGCGGCAGTCGTGGCCGATCTCCCGGGCGACCCGGGCGACGATCTCGGGCAGGCTGCGGCCGGCCGCCATCGACCCGAGCAGCTCCCGCTGGCGGACGAGTCCCGCCGAGAGCCGGCTGCCGCTCTCAGCCGCGTCGACGCTGGTGAGGTGGTCGGTCACGTCGATGAACGCCACCCCCGGCGGGACCTCGATCAGGGTCACGCCGTGCCGCCGGCACGCCTCGACCAGGTCCTCCGGGGCCGGCCCGAACAGCACGGTGCCCGTGACGAGGGTGCTGACGCCGCGCTCCGCGATCGACCTGACGAACGTCTCGCTGTCGTCCGGGCTTCGCCGCCAGGCGAGCTCGGTCAGCACCAGCTCGCTCCCGGCCAGGTAGCCGCCCGGTTCGAGGAGGTCGGTCGTCACCACCCGGCCGACCGGTCGCTGCAGGCCACCCGGCGCCTCGTACCGGAGCCGCAGCTCGAGGTGCGCCGTGTCCAGCAGGTCCGCCAGCAGCACTTGGATGAATCTACAGGGCTTGACGTGTCCGGCGTCACGTGCCTACTGTCGCGTTCCGTAATCCAGAAACTTGCTTCCGCGATACGGAAATGGTGCTAGAAAGGCGCGTGATGAGCCACTCGCTCCGCTTCGAGGTCAACTGCTCGATCCTCTTCACCGAGCTGCCGCTGCTCGAGCGCCCGGCCGCCGTCCGGGCCGCCGGGTTCGACGCGCTCGAGCTCTGGTGGCCGTTCGCGGAGGCGGTTCCGGCCGACAGGGACGTGGACGCCCTGGTGAGCGCGATCTCGGACGCCGGGGTGCAGCTGGTCGGCCTGAACTTCTTCGCCGGTGACATGCCCGGCGGCGACCGGGGGCTCGTCTCCTGGCCGGCCCGGTCGGCGGAGTTCCGCGACAACGTCGACGTCGTCGTCGGGATCGGCGAGCGGCTCGGGTGCCGGGCGTTCAACGCGCTCTACGGCAACCGGGTCGACGGCCTCGCTCCCGAGGCCCAGGACGAGCTCGGCACGGAGAACCTCGTGCTCGCCGCCCGCGCCGCTGCCCGGATCGGGGGCACCGTGCTGGTCGAGCCGGTCAGCGGGGCCGAGCGCTACCCGCTGCTGACCGCGGCGGACGCGCTCGCCGTCGTCGACCGCGCGGGCGAGCCGAACATCGGCCTGCTCGCCGACCTCTACCACCTCGCGGTCAACGGCGACGACGTCGACGCCGTTCTCGACCGGCACACCGACAAGGTGGCGCACGTCCAGGTCGCGGACGCTCCCGGCCGCAACGAGCCGGGCACCGGCAGCCTGCCGCTCGAGCGCCAGCTGGCGGCGCTCCAGGCCGGTGGCTACGCCGGCTGGGTCGGCCTCGAGTACAAGCCCGCCACGACCACCACCGACAGCTTCGGCTGGCTGCCGCGCGAGCGTCGCGGCGCCGCTGCAGCCACCCACTGACGAGAGGACCTCTCCCGTGTCGAACCCCACGTCGAACATCGCCTTCATCGGCCTCGGGATCATGGGCAGCCCGATGGCCGTCCACCTGGCCGGGGCCGGCCACGCCGTCGCCGGCTACAACCGCACTCCCGGCCGGACGGGGGCCCTGGTCGCGGCCGGCGGCCGGGCGGCCTCGTCGATCCAGGACGCGGTCGCCGACGCGGGCGTCGTCTGCGTGATGGTGCCCGACTCGCCGGACGTCCAGGCGGTCCTCACCGGCGAGGGCGGTGTCTTCGACAGCGCCAAGCCGGGCACCCTGATCATCGACTTCTCGAGCATCCGGCCCGACGTCACGACGACGCTGGCCGAGCAGGCGCACGAGCGCGGCTTCAAGCTGCTCGACGCACCGGTCTCCGGCGGCGAGGCCGGCGCCCGGAACGCCGCGCTCTCGATCATGGTCGGCGGCTCGGCCGAGGACTTCGCCGAGGCGCGGCCGCTCCTCGACGTGGTCGGCAGGACCGTCGTGCACGTCGGGCCCAGCGGCTCCGGCCAGACCGTCAAGGCCGCCAACCAGCTGGTCGTCGCCGCCAACATCCAGGCGCTGGCCGAGGCGGTCGTCTTCCTGGAGGCGTACGGCGTCGACACCGCCGCGGCGCTCGAGGTCCTCGGCGGCGGGCTGGCCGGATCGGCCGTGCTCGACCAGAAGAAGACCAACATGCTGACCCGGTCCTTCGAGCCCGGCTTCCGGATCGAGCTGCACCACAAGGACCTCGGCATCGTGACCGCCGCGGCGCGGGAGGCCGGGGTCGTCGTACCGCTCGGCTCGCTCGTGGCCCAGCTGATGGCCGCCGCTCGCGCCAACGGCGACGGCGGCCTCGACCACTCCGGCCTGCTGCGTGGCGTCGAGCGCCTGAGCGGCCGCCCCACCGGGTCTCGTGACGGTCGCCAGGGCGACCTCCTCGACCACCGACGCAAGGAGTCCTGACATGACACGCATGCGCGCGGTCGACGCCGCCGTCCTGATCCTGGAGAAGGAGGGCGCCACCCAGCTGTTCGGGCTGCCGGGCGCCGCCATCAACCCGTTCTACAGCGCGATGCGCCGGCACGGTGGGCTCGAGCACGTCCTCGCTCGCCACGTCGAGGCGGCCTCGCACATGGCCGAGGGCTACACCCGGGCGGCGGCCGGCAACATCGGCGTCTGCATCGGCACGTCCGGCCCGGCCGGCACCGACATGGTCACCGGGCTCTACTCCGCCTCCGCGGACTCGATCCCGATCCTGTGCATCACCGGGCAGGCGCCGGTGGCGAAGCTGCACAAGGAGGACTTCCAGGCGGTCGACATCGCCGCGATCGCCCGGCCGCTCACCAAGATGGCGGTCACCGTGATGGAGCCGGCGCAGGTGCCGGGCACGTTCCAGAAGGCGTTCTGGTTGATGCGCGAGGGGCGGCCCGGCCCGGTGCTGGTCGACCTGCCGATCGACGTGCAGCTCGCCGAGATCGAGTTCGACATCGACACCTACGAGCCGCTGCCCGTCAGCCGGCCCACCGCCACCCGGGGCCAGGCCGAGCGTGCGCTGGCGATGCTGGTCGAGGCCGAGCGGCCGCTGATCGTCGCCGGCGGCGGCGTCGTCAGCGCCGACGCGGCCGACCTGCTGGTCGAGCTGGCCGAGGTCACCGGTGTCCCGGTCGTGCCGACCCTGATGGGCTGGGGCACGATCCCCGACGACCACCCGTTGATGGCCGGCATGGTCGGGCTGCAGACCTCGCACCGCTACGGCAACGCCACGATGCTGGCGGCCGACCACGTGCTCGGCATCGGCAACCGCTGGGCGAACCGGCACACCGGCTCGGTCGGCACCTACACCGAGGGCCGCACGTTCACCCACGTCGACATCGAGCCGACCCAGATCGGCCGGGTCTTCGCGCCGGACTACTCGATCGTGTCCGACGCCGGAGCCGCGCTCGCCGTCCTCGTCGAGGTCGCGAAGGAGTGGGCGGCCGACGGCCGGCTTCCGGACCGGACCACCTGGGCCGAGGAGTGCCGCGAGCGCAAGCAGAGCCTGCAGCGCCGGACCAGCTTCGCGGAGGTCCCGATCAAGCCGCAGCGGGTCTACCAGGAGATGAACCGCGCCTTCGGCGCGGACACCCGCTACGTCAGCACGATCGGGCTCTCCCAGATCCAGGCGGCGCAGCTGCTGCACGTCTACAAGCCGCGGCACTGGATCAACGCCGGCCAGGCGGGCCCCCTGGGCTGGACGCTGCCCGCGGCGCTCGGCGTCGCCACCGCGGACCCGGACGGCCAGGTCGTCGCCCTGTCCGGCGACTACGACTTCCAGTTCCTGATCGAGGAGCTGGCCGTGGGTGCGCAGTTCAACATCCCCTACATCCACGTGGTCGTGAACAACTCCTACCTGGGGCTGATCCGCCAGGCGCAGCGCGGGTTCGAGATGGACTACTGCGTGCAGCTCGCGTTCGACAACGTCAACAGTCCCGAGGTCGGCGGCTACGGGGTCGACCACCTCAAGGTCGCCGAGGGGCTGGGCTGCAAGGCCGTCCGGGTGACCGACCCCGAGGACCTCGGCGCGGCCTTCGAGAAGGCCAAGGCGATGCTGGCGGAGTACCGCGTCCCCGTCGTCGTCGAGGTGATCCTCGAGCGCGTCACCAACGTGTCGATGGGCACCGAGATCGACGGCGTGGTCGAGTTCGAGGACCTCGCCGCGCGCGGCGTCGACGCGCCGACCGCGATCGCGCTGCTGGACTGAGGACCGGCCCGTGGTCACCGTCCTCATCGCCCCGGACAAGTTCAAGGGGTCGCTCACCGCGGCGCAGGTCGCCGCCGCCGTCGCCTCCGGCGTACGCCGCGCGCGTCCCGACGTCCACCTGAGGTCGGTGCCGGTGGCCGACGGCGGCGAGGGCACCCTCGCCGCCGCGCTGGCGGCTGGTTTCGAGCCGGCGCCGGTCACCGCGACCGGGCCGACGGGCGACCCCGTCGCCACCGGGTTCGCTCGCCGCGGCGACGTCGCGGTCGTGGAGCTGGCCGACGCCTGCGGGCTGGGCCGGCTGCCCGACGGCCCGGCGCCGCTGACGGCGAGCAGCCGCGGCGCGGGCGACGTGATCGGAGCGGCGATCGACGCGGGCTGCAGGCGGATCGTGCTCGGCATCGGCGGCAGCGCGAGCACCGACGGCGGCGCAGGCCTGGTGCGCAGCCTGGGTGCCCGGTTGCTCGACGCTGCCGGAGAGGAGCTGCCCGACGGCGGCGCGGCTCTCGCGGACCTGGCGACGATCGACCTCGGTCCGCTGGCCCGACGGCTGGCGGACGTCGAGCTGGTCGTGGCGTGCGACGTGGACAACCCGCTCACCGGTCCCGCCGGCGCCGCGGCGACCTACGGCCCCCAGAAGGGCGCCGACGCCGGGCAGGTGGCCCGGCTCGACGCCGCCCTCGGGCGGTTCGCCGACGTCGTCGCCAGGATCACGGGTCAGGATCTCACCGACACCACGGGAGCCGGTGCCGCCGGCGGCGTCGGCTTCGCCGCGCTCGCCCTGCTCGGCGGGCGGCTGCGGCCCGGCATCGACCTGGTCCTCGACCTGGTCGGCTTCCACGATCGCCTCTCCGGCGCGGACCTGGTCGTCACCGGCGAGGGCGCGCTCGACGAGCAGACCCTGCACGGCAAGGCCCCGGCAGGCGTCGCCGCTGCCGCCCGCGCGGCCGGCATCCCGGTCGTCGCGGTCTGCGGCACCAACCTGCTCGGCGCCGGCCGGCTCCGCGACGCCGGGATCGGGTCGGCGTACGCACTCACCGACGTCGAGCCCGACCTCCAGCGCTGCCTGAGCGACGCCGCCGTCCTCCTCGACGACCTCGGTGCGCGGATCGCAGCCGGCCACCTCCCGGTGCCGGCCGCCGGAGTGCGGCGATGAGGCTGCTGCGGGTCGGGCCGCGCGGGCAGGAGCGGCCGGCCGCGCTCGACGACGCGGGCCTCCTGCGCGAGCTGTCGTCGGTGGCCGACGAGGTCGACGCCGGCTTCCTGGCGGACCCGGTGGCGCTGAGCGCCGTACGGCACGCCTTGGGCTCCGGCACGCTTCCGGAGGTGGCGGCCGGGACGCGGGTCGGCCCGCCGATCGCGCGACCCGGCAAGGTGGTCGGGATCGGGCTCAACTACCGCGACCACGCGGTCGAGGCGGGGCTCGCGCTGCCGGCCGAGCCCGTCGTGTTCCTCAAGCCGGCCTCCGGCATCACCGGGCCCTACGACGACATCGAGCTCCCGCCCGGCAGCGTCGCGACCGACCACGAGGTCGAGCTCGGGGTGGTCCTCGGCCGCAGGCTGCGGCACTGCGCCGACCCGGCCGCGGCGCTGGCGGCGGTGGCCGGCTACGTCGCCGCCGACGACGTCACCGAGCGCGACCTGCTGGCCGCCGGGCCCACCTGGACCAGGGGCAAGTGCTGCGACACCTTCACCCCGCTCGGGCCGTGGCTGGTCACCGCCGACGAGGTCCCCGACCCGCAGGGGCTCACCCTGGAGCTGTGGATCAACGGCGAGCTGCGGCAGTCGGGCAGCACGAAGACGATGGCGTTCGGTGTCGCCGAGCTCCTCTGCGCGGTGTCCGCGCTGATGACGCTCGAGCCCGGCGACGTCGTGCTCACCGGCACGCCGGGCGGCGTCGCCGCGGGACGGCCGGAGCCCAAGCCCTACCTGCGACCCGGCGACGTCGTCGAGCTCGAGGTCGCCGGTCTCGGGCGGCAGCGGAACGAGGTCGTCGCACCGTGAGGCCCGCGAGCGCAGAATGAGCCGACACCGCACGACGACAGGAGCACAGATGACCGACCTCGACCTCGTGGTCCGGGCCCGGCGGACCATCACCGCCGACGGCGAGGCGCCGCGATCGGTCGGTGTGCGGGACGGCTCGATCGTCGCCGTCGAGCCCTACGACGCCGGGATGTCCGGGGCCATGGTGCTCGAGCTCGCGGACGACGAGGTGCTGCTGCCGGGCGTCGTCGACTCCCACGTGCACGTCAACGATCCCGGCCGCACCGAGTGGGAGGGCTTCGCGAGCGCGACCCGCGCGGCGGCCGCCGGCGGTGTCACGACGATCGTCGACATGCCGCTCAACAGCATCCCGCCCACCTGCGACGTACCGGCGCTGGAGGTGAAGCGGAAGACCGCCGAGCCCCAGGCGTACGTCGACGTCGGGTTCTGGGGCGGCGCGATCCCGGGCAACGTCCCGGACCTGCGCGGCCTGCACGACGCGGGCGTGTTCGGCTTCAAGTGCTTCCTGCTGCACTCCGGCGTCGACGAGTTCCCGCCGCTGGCGCCCGCGCAGGTCGAGGCGGCGATGACCGAGATCAGCTCTTTCGGCGGGCTGCTGATCGTCCACGCCGAGGACAGCCACGCGATCGAGACCGCGCCCAACCCCGACGGCGCGCACTACGACGGCTTCCTGCGCAGCCGACCGCGCGACGCCGAGAACCTCGCCGTGGCGCAGGTGATCGAGCTTGCGCGCCGGACCGGCTGCCGGGTGCACGTGCTGCACGTGTCCAGCTCCGACGTCCTGGCGCTGCTGGCCTCGGCCCGGCGGGATGGCGTCGCGGTGACGGCCGAGACCTGCCCGCACTACCTGACCTTCGCCGCCGAGGACATCCCGGACGGCGCGACGCAGTACAAGTGCTGCCCGCCGATCCGCGAGACCGCCAACCGCGAGCTGCTCTGGGAGGGCCTGCGCGACGGCGTCGTCGACCTCGTGGTCACCGACCACTCGCCGTCGACGCCGGACCTCAAGGCCCTCGACACCGGCGACTTCGGCGTCGCCTGGGGCGGCATCTCCTCGCTCCAGCTCGGCCTCTCCGCCGTCTGGACCGAGGCGCGCCGCCGCGGCTTCGCCCTCACCGACGTCTCACGCTGGATGAGCCAGGCGCCGGCGGCCCAGACCGGCATGCGCCGCAAGGGCGGGATCGAGGTCGGCCGGGACGCCGACTTCTGCGTCCTGGCTCCGGACGAGACGTTCATCGTCGACGTCGCCAGGCTGCACCACAAGAACGCCGTGACGCCGTACGACGGACGCGAGCTCGCGGGCGTCGTACGGTCGACCTGGCTGCGCGGCGAGCGGATCGATCTCGATGCCGAGCCACGCGGCCGGCTGCTGACCCGAGGAGGAGCCTGACCATGAGCCCCCGCTACTACGCCCCGAAGGGCGGGCTCCCCGGCCAGACGGACCTGACCACCGACCGCGCGGTCTTCACCGAGGCGTACGCCGTCCTGCCCCGCGGCACGATGCGCGACATCGTCACCAGCGCGCTGCCGTTCTGGGAGGGCACCCGGCTGTGGGTGCTCGCGCGGCCGCTCTCCGGCTTCTCCGAGACCTTCTCGCAGTACATCGTCGAGGTGCAGCCCGGCGGCGGCAGCGACAAGCCCGAGCTCGACCCGGGTGCCGAGGGCGTGCTGTTCGTGGTCGACGGCGGGCTGACCCTCACCGTCGAGGGCGACAAGCACCAGCTCGACCACGGCGGCTACGCCTTCCTGCCGCCGGGCTGCGCGTGGACCCTGCACAACCAGACCACCGAGACGGCGACGTTCCACTGGATCCGCAAGGCCTACGACCGCGTGGACGGCATCGACGTCCCCGAGCCGTTCGTGACCAACGAGGTCGACGTCGAGGGCGGCGAGATGCCCGGCACCGACGGTGCCTGGACGACGCAGCGCTTCGTCGACCCGTCGGACGTGCGGCACGACATGCACGTCAACATCGTCAACTTCGAGCCCGGCGGTGCGATCCCGTTCCCGGAGACCCACGTCATGGAGCACGGCCTCTACGTGCTGGAGGGCAAGGCGGTCTACCTGCTCAACAAGGACTGGGTCGAGGTCCAGGAGGGCGACTTCATGTGGCTGCGGGCGTTCTGCCCGCAGGCCTGCTACGCCGGCGGTCCCGGCCGGTTCCGCTACCTGCTCTACAAGGACGTCAACCGGCACGCGAAGCTGAGGGGCCAGCTCGGCTGATCGTCCCGTGCCCGGGTGGGTCGCGGGCGACGGAATCCGACCCGTACACAGCAACGGAGGAGCCGTGACCGGCTCCTCCACTTACAAGGTATAGCGGCACAGGGGGCTTGCCGCAAGGCCCCGGTGCGGGGCGAGAATCCGGGTCGCTCACCGGACCGCACCCGCCGAGAGGAACTCGTGACCTCACCCGCGTTCGCCCTTCCCCCGCACCTGGCCGCCAAGGCCGACCCCACCCTGATCGCCGCCGACGCCCAGCACTTCGCGGCGATGACGCAGAGCCTCGAGCACACCGTCGCCGACCTGACCGAGCGTCTCGACACCGCCCGCAAGGAACCGGGCGGCAAAGGCCAGGCCGCCCTCGAGCGTGACCAGGAGGTGCACCGGCTGACTGCGCGGCTGCGCCTGCTGCGCCGGTTCAGCCTCGACCTGTGCCTCGGCCGGGTCGTGGCGGAGGGCGAGGAGGAACCGCTCTACATCGGGCGCCTCGGGCTCACCGATCCCGTTGACCCAGCCGGGCGTCCCTTGTTGGTCGACTGGAGGTCGCCCGCGGCGGAGCCGTTCTTCGCGGCGACCCACGCTCACCCTCTCGGCCTGGTCAGCCGGCGTCGCTACCGGTGGACCCGTGGCCGGGTCACCGACTACTGGGACGAGGTGTTCACCCCGGAGGGCCTGGAGAGCAACGCCGCGCTCGACGACCAGTCGGCCTTCATTGCCAGCCTCGGTGCCAGCCGTTCGCCCCAGATGCGCGACGTGCTCGGCACCATCCAGTCCGACCAGGACGCGATCATCCGCGCCGGCTCGCGCGGCGCCCTCGTCGTCGACGGCGGTCCCGGCACGGGGAAGACCGTCGTGGCGCTGCACCGCGCGGCGTACCTCCTGTACGCCGACCCGCGCCTCGGGCACCGCCGGGGAGGCGTGCTGTTCGTGGGCCCGAGCCGTCCCTACCTGGCCTACGTCGCCGACGTGCTGCCGAGCCTCGGCGAGGAGGGCGTGCAGACCTGCACCCTGCGCGACCTGCTGCCGGAGGGCGGCGCGGCCGCGGAGGAGCCGGACCCCGAGGTCGCCCGGCTCAAGGCCGACGCACGGATGGTCGACGCGATCGAGCCCGCCGTCCGCCTCTACGAGGAGCTGCCCACCGAGGGGATGGAGGTCGAGACCCCCTGGGGCGACGTCTGGGTGAGCACGGCCGACTGGGCCGAGGCGTTCGAGGCCGTCGACCCGGGCACCCCGCACAACGAGGCGCGCGACGACATTTGGGACGCGCTCGCCACGATCGTGGCGGGCAAGCTCGACGAGGAGGAGGCCCCCGCTGACCTGGTCCGACGGGCGCTGGCCCGGAGCCAGGAGCTGGTCGCTGCGCTCGACAAGGCGTGGACGCTGATCGATCCGGCCGACCTGGTGGGGGACCTGTGGTCGGTGCCGGCCTACCTGCGGATGTGTGCGCCCTGGCTCGACGACGACGAGGTCCGCGCGCTCCAGCGCACCGACGTCGGGGCGTGGACCGTGCCGGACCTGCCCCTGCTCGACGCCGCCCGGCAGCGGCTGGGCGACCCCGACGCGTCCCGGCACCGCCGCCGTCGCGAGGCGGTGCTGGCCGCCGAGCGGGAGCAGATGGCCGAGGTCGTCGACCACCTGATCGCGACCGACGACTCCGAGATGATGGTGATGTCGATGCTGCGTGGCGAGGACCTCCAGGCGGCACTCGACGACGAGGAGGTCGTACCTACGCTGGATCCGGACCTCCTCGCCGGCCCGTTCGCGCACGTGGTGGTCGACGAGGCGCAGGAGCTCAGCGACGCCGAGTGGCAGATGCTGCTGCGCCGCTGCCCGTCGCGCAGCTTCACGATCGTCGGCGACCGGGCGCAGGCCCGGCACGGGTTCGGCGAGACCTGGCAGCAGCGGCTCGAGCGGGTGGGGTTCGACCGCGTCGGACTGGCCGCGCTGTCCGTCAACTACCGCACCCCGGAGGAGGTGATGGCCGAGGCGGAGCCGGTGATCCGCGCCGTCCTGCCCGACGCCAACGTCCCGACCTCGATCCGGAGCAGCGGCGTGCCCGTGCGGCACGGATCGATCGCCGAGCTCGGCGACGTCGTCGGCGCCTGGTTGGACGCGCACCCGGACGGCACGGCCTGCGTCATCGGGGACCCGGGCTTCCGGGCGACGCCGCGGGTCAGCTCGCTCACCCCGGAGCTCGCGAAGGGCCTCGAGTTCGACCTGGTCGTGCTGGTGGCCCCGGAAGCCTTCGGCACCGGCATCGAGGGGGCGGTCGACCGCTACGTCGCGATGACCCGCGCCACCCAGCAGCTCGTGGTGCTCGGCTGACCGGCGGAAACCGGGCGGCGGGGCGGGTCGAAATCGTGTGGAATGCGTGACGTGCCGGACGACGTACGCCGAGCAGGGCTCGCGCCCGCCTATCCCATCGCCACCGAGCGGCTGCTCCTGCGGCCGATCGACCCGGTCGCCGACCTCGAGGCCATGCACGCCTACCTCTCCCGCGAGGACGTGTGCGCCTACATCCCGCCCGAGCCGCGCAGCCTCGAGGAGCTCGCCGAGGCACTCGCGAACCCCGACCGGATCCGCTCCGAGCTGACGGAGGAGGGACAGGTGCTCGCGCTCGCCGTCGTGCTCGCCGAGACCGGCCGGCTGATCGGCGACCTCGTGCTGTTCTGGCACAGCGAGCGGCACGGCAACGGCGAGATCGGCTACGTCATCAATCCGGACTTCCACGGCCACGGTTACGCGACCGAGGCGGCCCGGGCGCTGCTCGGGCTCGCGTTCGACGGGCTGGGCCTGCGCCGGGTCACGGCGCGCATCGACGCCGACAACCTGGCCTCGGCCAACGTGCTCGGCAAGCTCGGCATGCGCCAGGAGGCGGTCCTGGTCGAGAACGAGTGGTTCAAGGGGCGCTGGGGCACCGAGATCGACTTCGCCCTCCTCGCCCGCGAGTGGCGGGGCCGATCCCTCTAGATTGAGCGGATGGAGCTCTCCCTCGCCCAGCACGTCCTTGCCGAGCAGCCGTTCAGCCAGCTGATCGGGGCCCGGCTCACGGCGTTCGACGAGGGCACGGCCACCCTGGAGATCGACATCGAGGAGCACCACCGCAACCAGCAGCGGTACGTGCACGGCGGGGTGCTGAGCTATGCGGCCGACAACGTCCTCACCTTCGCGGCCGGCACCGTCCTCGGTCCGGGCATCCTGACCCGCGGCCTGACCATCGACTACGTGCTGCCCGCTCGCGAGGGCACGCTGCGCGCGACGGGAACGGTCACCCACCACACGGCCCGGCAGGCGGTGTGCTCGGCGACCCTGGAGATGGTCGGGCCGGCCGGCGCGGCGGTGTGCGCGGTGGCGATGGGGACGGCCGTCCTCGTGCGGCGAGAGGACTGGGGTGCGCGCCATGGGTCGTGAGCGGGTCGGAGGGGCCCGCGTCCTGTGGCGGCTGCTGGAGCCCGTCCACGCGGTGACCTACTTCTCCCCCGAACCGCTGGCGGCGTTGAAGGCCGCGGGCTACCGCGGCTTCTGGATGGGGTACTTCGCCGGCAGGGCCGCGCCGCTCGGCGCAACCGGCCCCGAGCTCGTCCATGCGCTCTTCTACAACTTCACGTTCGACCACGTGGCGCGGGCGCTGCCGGACGCCTGGGGGTTCGCGCCGCCGGAGGCGGCGCTCGCTGCCCGGTCGGAGGGCTCGGTCGCTGCGCTACGTCGCCACCTCGGCGAGCAGGCGTCGGCACCGGAGATCGAGCGTGCCGCCGAGATCGCGGCCCGCGCGGCTGCCGCGGCGCCCCTGGAAGGTCGTCCGCTGTTCGCGGCCAACCGCTCGCTCCCCGAGCCCGACGAGCCCCTCGCGCGGCTCTGGCACGCAGCGACCCTGCTCCGCGAGCACCGCGGCGACGGACATGTCGCAACACTGCTCGCGGCCGGTATCGGCGGTCGCGCGGCGCACGTCTTCCATGCGATCGCCAGCGGCACGCCGGCCGACACCTACGCCGCGGCCCGGCACCTCGGCCCCGACGAGTGGGACGCGCTCGTGGCCGGGCTGCGCGAGCGCGGGTACGTCGACGACGCCGGCACGCTGACCGACGCCGGCCGGGCGGCGAAGCGGGACGTCGAGGACCGCACCGACGCGGCGGCGTGGTCGGCGTACGAGCAGCTCGACGACGCCGAGCTGGACGCACTCGTGGCGGCCCTCCGTCCGGTCACCGCCGCCGTCGTCGCGGCCGGCGAGATCCCGGTCCGGTCGCCGATGGGACTGGACCTGAGCAGCTGAACATGCAGGGTCCGCGTCCGGGTCAGACCGCGAGGTGCTCGCCGCCGGACCGGTAGCGAACCTCGGTGGCCGGCCCGAGCTCGGCCGCCGCCCGTCGGGCGAGCTCGTGGCCGCGGGCGATCCAGGAGCGCTCGGCCTCCTCCGACGGGAACGCGGTGTCGGGCGGGTAGTCCTCGTCGAAGATCGCGTCGTACTCGTCGGCCCACGCGACGAGGTCGGCGGACAGCTCGTCCGACAGGCCGAGGTCGCTGGGCGAGGGGTTGTCGACGCTGCCGGAGTCGGTGACCGTCCACGTCGGCCAGGCCTTCCAGTCCGCGTAGATGAGCACGGTGCGCTCGGGCATGCAGCTGTCTCCTGACTCAGGCGGGGTTGGCGCCGACGATGAACCCATTCTTGCTGACGGTGATGGCGACCCTCCGGGTGACGCCGTCGACGACGACCTCGTAGATCGGGCGGTCGCGGCCCTGGGTGCCGACGACCTTGCCCTCGCTGAGGGCGGCCCGCAGCAGGTCGGGGATGTCCTCCTTCGGGACCCCCGCCTTCGCGAAGTCGTCCGCGTGGCTGAGGATGTGCTGCAGGCCGGCGCGCTCGTTCCCCTGCTCGAGGAACACGATCTTGCCGTCGGCGTCGTGGAACACGCTGACGACGCTGTCCTTGGAGAACTTGATGCCGTTGGCCTCGAGCTCGTCGAGGAGCGCGGTGCGTTCTGCCTCGGCGGCCGCGCGCTCGACGGCGACGATCTCCCGCTCGCCTCCGAGCAGCCGGCCGAGCGCGGCGAGCGGTGTCTTGATCCGCTCCAGCAGGGCGGCGACGGTCTCGAGGCCCTTGACCGCGGTGAAGAGGCCCTTGATGACGTTGACCACCTTGCTCGCCGCGTTCGCGACCTCGGCCGCCTCGACCGCCTGCGTCGGGGCCTCGGCGACACCGGCCGTGAAGATCGAGATGATCCCGCCGACGACCTGGATGCCCGCCGTCCACTCCAGGAAGCTGGTCAGCTCGTCCTCGATCTCCTGGTGCTTCTCGTCGACGAGCCTCGCGTAGTCGTCGCAGGCGTTGCCGAGGTCGATCATCGCCGAGCCGATGTCGTTGCAGTGGCTGTCGAGGGCCTCGAGGCTCTTGGTGGCGAGGCCGATCTCCGGCGACTGCTCGATGCTCAGCGACGAGGACGCGGAGGTCGCGTAGGACCCGGCCAGCTGGACCGACCCGCCGCAGGTCCGCCAGGCGGCGCCGACGGCGCGCATCCGGTCCGTGTCGGCGCTCGGCCAGAACCAGCCCTCCATGTGACTGGCCAGCCAGTGCCACCAGCTTGGCTCGTCGGTCCCGCCGCCGGTCGCGGAGGGGACGGTGAAGTAGAGGTTCTCGGTGTAGTGGGCGGGATCGGGGTCGTCGGGAGGGCCGGTGTAGTAGCGGTTCTCGTCGAGGGTGGACCCGCCGTCGGCGGCGTCGTGGTTGGACAGCGAGGTGTTGGTCAGGTTCGCGGCCTTGGCGAACCCGTCGGCGAGCTGCCGGGCGGCGTCGACGAGCTGCGGAGCGGCCTGGTCGTAGCCCTTCGCCCACTCGGCGCCGCACTGGTCGCCGCCCGCCATGCTCGCCGAGCCGGCGAGCGCGTCGGAGAGGGCGTCGAGCGCGTTGAACACCGCGTGGTTGCCGTCGTACAGCGAGTCGCAGGCCGCGGTGTAGCCGCCGCCGTCCACCGCGACCATGTTCACTGCACGCGCTCCCACATGGTGCGGTTGGCCTCGATCGCGCCGTGGTAGTTGCCGTGCGCCATGCGTGCGGCGGCCCGCAGCCCGCCCAGCGCCGTGCGCATGTCGCGGGCCCCCTGGCGCCACCTCTCGTGCGCGTCGCGCTGCGCCTGCGCGGCCAGTCCCGACCACGTGTCGTGCAGCTTCGACACCGCCTCGTCGAGGCGCGCGAGCTCGCGGTCGAGCGCCGCCTCGAAGCGCTCCATCTGGGCGATGCGCTGGTCGAGGAGGTCCAGGTCGACCTTGTAGCCCACGTCAGACCAGTCCCAGGCGCTGCACGAGCCGGTCGAGGTCGCCCACGATGTGCTCGTCGTGGGCCCGGACCAGGCGCATGGTCTCGTCGATCAGCGCCGCCTCGTTGCCCAGTCCGACGAGGACCGTGTCGGCCGCGTGCGCCCACTCCTCGAAGTGCGTGCGGAAGGAGTCGGCGGCCCGGCCGGCCCAGTCGCCGTCGAGGAAGGCGGCCATGTCGTCGGAGAGCCTCTTGTGCTCGGTGCGCAGGGTCTCGGAGATGGTCGCGAGCTCGTCGCGCGCCGCCTGCATGGCGGGATAGTCGACCGCGAGGTCGTTCAGGTCGTTCATCCGCGTTCCTCCCGAGGGTCCGAGGCCGTGATACCCCGTCCGGAACGTGCTGAATCCAACCGGCCTCGCGGCTCCGGCTCACGGTGCCGGGTGTAGGAAGTCAGCATGGACCTGGGCATCCACTACTTCACCTTCACCCACCCCGAGTGGGAGACGACGATCACCGACCGGCTCGGCGAGACGGCACGCATCGCCGACGAGGGCGGCGTCGCCGTGCTCTCGGTGATGGACCACTGGTTCCAGATGGAGAACATCGGTGGACCGTTCGAGCCGATGCTCGAGGGCTACACGACCCTCGCCTACCTCGCCGGCATCACCCAGCGGATCGGCCTCCGGACGCTGGTCACCGGCGTGACCTACCGGCACCCCGGGCTGCTGGCGAAGACCGCGACCACGCTCGACGTGCTGTCCGGTGGCCGGTTCGTCCTGGGCATCGGGGCGGCCTGGTACGAGCGGGAGCACGTCGGTCTCGGCGTGCCGTTCCCGCCGATGGCCGAGCGCTTCGAGCGGCTCGAGGAGGCGCTGCAGATCTTCCGGCAGATGTGGTCCGACGACGACGGCCCCTTCGAGGGCAAGCACTACCGGCTCGCGGAGACCATCTGCCTGCCGAAGCCGGTCGGCGGCACGGTGCCGATCCTGATCGGCGGCGCCGGCGAGCGGAAGACGCTGCGGATGGTCGCGCAGTACGCCCAGGCCTGCAACCTGTTCGCGATGGCCGGCCCGGAGGGCCTGGAGACGATCCGGCACAAGCTCGAGGTGCTGCGTGGCCACTGCGACCGGCTCGGCACCGACTACGACGCGATCGAGAAGACGATGCTCTACCGACCGCTGACGCTGGACGACCCCGACGCGTTTTTCAAGGAGATGGAGGCGTACGCCGACCTCGGCATCACGCTCGTCGAGACGACGCCGCCGACGTACGAGGACCCGGTCGCGTGGACCGAGCGCGTCGTCGAGGGGATCGTTCCGCGGCTCGCGCAGGTCTGACCGTCAGGAGCTCGGGCCGAGCGTGGCGGGGCCGTCCCCGCCCGTCGGCGCGGGCTCCTTGAGCTCCACGAAGATCGTGTGCGTCGGCGTGTCGCCGATGTTGGTGCCGGAGTGCTCCTGGGCGTCGAGCCACCTGGCCTGGAACGCCGGCAGCTCGACCTCCACCTCCGCGTCCCCGGACCGGAGGCGCCGCTGGAACGCGCTCAGCGTCACCATCACCGAGTCGGGGTGCTGGTGCGGTGTCGTCTGGTCGCCCGGCTCGTCGAGGTACTCGAGCACGCGGACGCGGTCGTTCTCGAACAGGACGTGGTAGAGGTGCGGGTTGGTCTGCACCGGGTCGCTCATGGCAGAACCTCTCGGGAGACGGCGGGACGAGCCTCCCGCGACCGGACGACCGTACCGCGCGGCACCTCCGTCTCCGGCCCTCTGCTGAGGGCAGATCCGCCCTCGGGTGAATCGCTTGGGACCGGCGCGGGCGCGCAGTCAGGCTCGGTGCATGACCCAGACCACCCAGCTCTCCGGACCGCTCGACGACCAGCTCACCCTCCAGCTGCAGCACCAGCGCATCATCGTCCTCGGCCAGGAGGTCGACGACCCGATCGCGAACCGGATCTGCGCCCAGCTCCTGTTGCTGAGCGCGGAGGACCCGCACCGCGACATCAGCATCTACATCAACTCGCCCGGCGGATCGGTCACGGCCGGCATGGCCATCTACGACACGATGCAGCTGATCCCCAACGACGTGTCGACCCTCGCGATGGGGCTCGCGGCCAGCATGGGACAGTTCCTGCTCACGGCGGGCACGCCGGGCAAGCGGTTCGTCCTTCCGAACGCCGAGGTGCTGCTGCACCAGGGCTCGGCGGGCTTCGGCGGTGCCGCCAGCGACATCGAGATCCAGGCCGCGCGGCTCGCGCGGGTCAACGATCGGATGCTGCGGATCACCGCCGAGCGGACCGGGCAGTCGGTCGAGCGGATCGGCGAGGACTCCCTGCGGGACCGGTGGTTCACCGCGGACGAGGCCCGTGACTACGGCTTCGTGGACGCCGTGCTGACCGACGTCCACTCCGTCACGCCGAACCGGAACGCCGCCTTCGGCCTCAGTGGGGCGGGCGTCCGATGAGCAGCTACACGATCCCGTCCGTCGTCGAGAAGACCCTGCACGGCGAGCGCGCGGTCGACATCTACAGCCGGCTGCTCTCCGACCGGATCGTCTACATCGGGACGCCGATCGACGACGGCGTCGCCAACGTGGCCATCGCGCAGCTGCTCCACCTGGAGTCCGACAGCCCGGACACCGAGATCAACCTCTACCTCAACAGCCCGGGCGGCGAGCCGACCGCCATGCTCGCGATCTACGACACGATGCAGTTCATCCGCGCGCAGGTCGCGACGACCTGCGTCGGCCAGGCCGCCAGCACCGCCGCGGTGCTGCTCGCGGCGGGCGCGCCGGGTCGCCGTACGGTCCTGCCGCACGCGCGGATCGTCCTCGACCAGCCCTCGGGCGGCAGCCGCGGTGCGCTGCCGGACCTGCAGGTCGAGGCGAAGGAGATCGCCCGCCAGCGGGCCGAGCTGGTCGAGCTGCTGGCCCTGCACAGCGGCCGGAGCACCGACCAGGTGCGGCACGACACCGAGCGCGACCTGGTGCTCGGTGCGGCGGACGCGGTGGCGTACGGCGTGGTCGACGCGGTCCTGGAGAGCCGGAAGCTCAGGCAGCCAGAGCCAGCGGCCCGCGTGGTGTGACCCGCCGGGCCTCGTGCAGCCGGCGCGCGACGCGGGCGGTGAGGTCGAGCAGGCCGAGCCCGAGCGCGCCGCCGACGGCCTCGAGGACCTCCGAGCTCGGCTCCTTGCGGCCCCGCTCGACCTCGGAGAGGTACTGCGTCGACACGCCCGCGTCGCCGGCGACGTCCGCGAGGGTCCGCTCCTGGTGCTGCCGCTCCTCGCGCAGCTCCCGGCCGACGGCCTCCCGCCACAGCGGCGCGGGCGCCGGCTCCGGCTCGCGCGCCGGCGGGGTCTGCTGCGGGAACGGGATCAGGTCGCCCATGGACCCACGCTAGGCCGCACCGCTCCGTTGCGGCAGGAGCGTTCGCCGCAGGCGAACAACGGGGCTCCGCTAGCTGTAGTTCCCCGGCAGGTTGTGAACGGCGAGGCGTAGACGAATAGCGAGGACCTCCGGTACGGAGGGGTTACCACACCAACCTCTTCACCGAAGGTCCTCAATGACTCACGCTAACGCTCC
>NZ_BAABAH010000017.1:0-93242 GCF_039537325.1 Nocardioides panacisoli | reverse complement strand
CGACGAGGCCCGCTCAGCGACCTACGCCGACTGGGTCCACTTCTACAATCATCACCGACCCCACACCGGCATCGGAGGCCTCGCCCCCGCCGACCGCGTTCACAACCTCACGGGGAACTACAGCTAGGGAGCACCAGCTCGACGATGCCGCCGGCGATCAGCGATCGACCCGGCAAGCCCCGACTGCCTGTCCGCCGGCCTCCTGCTTCAGTGGCAGAATCTCACCGTGACCGAGGACGTGATGACCGGAGCCGTCACCGACGTGCTGGGCGAGCCGTGGCTCGCGGAGACCATCGAGCTGGAGCCCGACGTGGAGGGCCAGGTCGTCGCCACGCTCGTCACCCGCCCCGTGCCCACCACGGTGAGCCGGGCGGTGCTGCACGTCCACGGGTTCTCGGACTACTTCTTCCACACGGCCTGGAGCGACTGGTGGCTGGAGCGCGGGCACCGGCCCTACGGGCTGGACCTGCGCAAGTACGGCCGGTCGATCCGGCCGCACCAGACGCCGACGTACGTCGCGGACCTCGACGAGTACTTCGCCGACCTCGACGCCGCCTGGGAGCGGATCACGGTCCGTGACGGCAACGAGCGGGTGATCCTGTCCGGCCACTCGACGGGCGGCCTCGTCGTGGCGCTGTGGGCGCACGACCGGAAGCCGAAGGAGCTCGCCGGCCTGCTGCTCAACTCGCCGTGGCTGGACCTCCAGGGCCCGGCGTGGCTGCGGAGTCCGCTCGCCAAGATGACCCTCGACCGGCTCGGACGCTTCCAGCCGATGCGCGTGATGAACCGCGAGGTGCCGGGGTTCTACGGGCGCAGCCTCCACAGCGACCACGAGGGCGAGTGGACCTTCGACCTCAGCTGGAAGCCGCTGGACTCGTTCCCGATCCGGTTCGGCTGGCTCCGCGCGATCCGCGTCGGGCACGCCCGGGTCCACCGCGGTCTCGACGTCCGCGCCCCCGTGCTGGTGCTGTCCTCGGACCGCACCCACTGGCCGCGCGAGATGGGCGCCGACGTGCACCAGAGCGACATCGTGCTCGACGTCAGGCAGATCAAGCAGTGGGCCTCGTCGATCGGGCGGCACGTGACCTACGTCCAGGTCCCGGGCGCGGTGCACGACGTGGTGCTGTCCCGGCAGGGAGCGCGGGACCGCGCCTACGAGGAGATCGAGCGCTGGCGGACGACGTACGTCGACTGAGGCGTCAGCTGCAGGTGTAGTAGCCCTGGTCGTCGTAGGAGCAGTCCGGCGTCTGGTTGACCGCCCAGACGATGAACACGACGTAGAGGATCGTGCCGACCACGCCGAGCACGAACACCACCCAGCCGACGATGATCCCGGCGAGCGCGAGGCCGTCGCCGGCCTGGTCGCGGGCCCGGATCTGGCGCTTCGCGACGTGCCCGAGGATCGCGCCGACCGCTCCGGCGAGGCCGCAGGTGAGCAGCCCCGCGAGGCTGACCACCAACGACGCGATCGCCATCCCGTTGGTCGGCTTCGGCGGCGTGTAGCCGTAGCCCGGGTAGCCGCCGTAGGGCGCGCCACCGCCGTAGGGAGCGCCACCGCCGTAGGGGTTGGGCTGCTGCTGGCCGCCGTAGGGGTTGGGCTGCTCGCCGCCGTACGGGTTCGGCGGCGGCGGAGGAGGCGTGCTCACTGAGCCGGCTCGTCGGGGTCGACCGGGCGACCGGGGTGGGCGGCGTCCTCGGCCGCCTTGATCGCGGCCTCGACCTCGGCCCGGGCGGAGTTGACGGTCTCGTCGATCTCGGCGGCCCCCGGTCCGGCCGGACCGAGGTCGACCCGGGTCAGCGGGCCCTCGGTCTGCTTGGGGATGCCCGGCAGGTCCTTGAGCGTGGACCCGAGGCCCTTCATCGCCTCGGTGATCTCGCTCGGGATGATCCAGAGCTTGTTGGACTCGCCCTGGGCGATCCGCGGCATCATCTGGAGGTACTGGTAGGCCAGCAGCGACTGGTCCGGCTGCCCGTCGTGGATCGCCTGGAAGACCGTCTGGATGGCCTGCCCCTCACCTTGCGCCCTCAGGATCGCGGCCTCCCGGTCGGCCTGGGCCCGCAGGATCCGCGACTCGCGCTCACCCTCGGCGGTGAGGATCGCGGACTGCTTGCCACCCTCGGCGGTGAGGATCGCGGACTGCCGCTGGCCCTCGGCGGTGAGGATCAGCGCGCGCTTGTCGCGGTCGGCGCGCATCTGCTTCTCCATCGCGTCCTTGATCGACGGCGGCACCTCGATGCCCTTGATCTCCACCCGCTTGACCTTGATGCCCCAGCGGCCGGTGGCCTCGTCGAGGACGGCGGACAGCGCGGCGTTGATCTGCTCGCGGCTGGTCAGCGCCTGCTCCAGGTCCATGCCGCCGATGACGTTGCGCAGCGTCGTCATCGTGAGCTGCTCGATCGCCTGGATGTAGTTGGCGATCTCGTACGTCGCCGCGATCGGGTCGGTCACCTGGAAGTACAGGACGGTGTCGATGTCGACGGTCAGGTTGTCCTCGGTGATCGAGCCTTGCGGCGGGAAGCTGACGACCTGCTCGCGCAGGTCGATCATGTAGCGCACCTTGTCGACGAAGGGCACCACGAAGTTGAGGCCGGCCGGCAGCGTCTCCTTGTACTTGCCGAACCGCTCGACGATGCCGGCGCGCGCCTGGGGCACCACGCGGATCGCCTTCGCGACGACGACGATGACGAAGAGAACCACCAGGATCGGCAGCACCAGGTAGACCATCAGCTCGCTCCTTCTTGAACGGGACGGACGAACACGGTCGCGCCCTGGATGTCGATGACCTCGACCGTGCGGCCGATGGCGATCTGGGCCTCTGCGCCCGGGGACTCGGCGAGCCAGCTCTCGCCCTCGACCTTGACCCGGCCGGGGGCGTGCTCCTCGATCGCCTGGGTGACGACGCCCCGGTGGCCGACGAGGGAGGCGGGCCCGAGCACGAGGTCCGGGCCGCCGTGCAGCCGGCGGATCAGTGGCGGCCGCACCGCGCCGACCATGGCGACCGCGACGACGCAGGCCACGACCAGCTGGGCGATCACGCTGTCGGTCACCAGCGCCGTCGCCATGCCGCCGAGCGCACCGACACCGAGCATGAGGAGGAACAGGTCGAGGCTCAGCAG
This sequence comes from Nocardioides panacisoli, assembly GCF_039537325.1. Lineage (GTDB taxonomy): Bacteria > Actinomycetota > Actinomycetes > Propionibacteriales > Nocardioidaceae > Nocardioides > Nocardioides panacisoli. The sequence continues at coordinate 90,125 of NZ_BAABAH010000017.1, read as the reverse complement.
CTCGGCAAGTCCGAGTGCGATGCCGATCGCCAGCCACGCCTCCCAGAGATGGTCGCGCAGCCAGTCCATGCCTGCAGCCTATCCGTGCGGTCGCGACTCAACCCCTGCTATCGGTGGCGGTGCCGTCGCCGGGCGGCATAGCGGCCGTCGACGTGCTCGAGCGACAGGGGCATCCCGAACGTCGCCGACAGGACCGAGGCGTCCATCGTCTCCTCGATCGGGCCCGCAGCGACGACCCGGCCGTCGCGCAGCATCAGGACGTGGGTGAAGCCCGGTGGGATCTCCTCGACGTGGTGCGAGACCAGCACCGTCGCGGGCGACGCCGGGTCGTAGGCGAGCACCGACAGGGTGGACACGAGGTCCTCGCGGCCTCCGAGGTCGAGACCGCCGCCGGGCTCGTCCAGCAGCAGCAGCTCGGGGTCGGTCATCAGCGCCCGCGCGATCTGGACCCGCTTGCGCTCGCCCTCGCTCAGCGTCCCGAAGGTGCGATCGGCGAGGTGGGCGACGCCGACCTCGCGCAGCAGGCCGTCGGCGCGCGCGTGGTCGAGGTCGTCGTACTCCTCGTTCCAGCGGCCGAGGACGGCGTACGAGGCCGAGACCACCAGGTCGCGGACGGTCTCCCCCCGCGGGATGCGCTCGGCGACGGCGGCGCTGCTGACGCCGATCCGCGGCCGCAGCTCGAAGACGTCGATGGTCCCGAGCAGCTCCCCCAGGATGCCGACCGCGCCCGAGGTCGGGTACAGCTGCGCGGCGGCGACCTGCAGGAGGGTCGTCTTGCCGGCGCCGTTGGGGCCGAGGACCACCCAGCGCTCGCCGTCCTTGACGACCCAGGTCACGCGATCGAGAAGCGTCGCCTGTCCTCGTCGCACGGTCACGTCGGCGAGCTCCAGGACGGCGGACATGGCCCAAACCCTAATGGTCTGGGTCACGTGACCGGGAGCCGGTTATCGTCGCCGGGCGTGACGTCCTCCCTCGCCGCGATCCCCGTTGCCGGCCGGCTCGCGTGGTGGGGCACGGCCTGGCTGCGCGGCCTGATCGCGCCCGACCAGCTCCTCGACGCCGTCCTCGCCGACGACGCGGCGCACGTCGTCGCCGGCGAGGCCCTGGTGCCCGCGCTCGCCGCGGCCCGCAACGCGGGCGCCGACCTGGTCGGGGCCGCGTTCCCGGCTCCCGGCGACCCCGTCGGCCTGCGCGGGCCGGCCGCCTTCACGACGGCCGCGGTCGATGCCGGGGAGGCGGTGCTGCTGCTCGGCGCCGGGTCCGGGTGGGTGCCGACGACCGTCGGCCGGGCGGTCGAGTGGACGGTGCACGAGGCCGCCCGCCGGCCGCCGTCGGACCTGGGCGAGGCGGACCGCGAGCTGCGGGTCGCCGTACGCGAGACGGCCGACGGGCTCGCCCGCCTCGACGTGGCGCGCTGGCGACCCGAGGTGGCCGACCTGCTCCACGACCTGCGCGGCGGCGCACCGGTCCCGGCACCGCCGGGTGTGCCCGTCCGCGCGCACGACCTGGCCCGCCGCGCGCTGCACCTGGCGGTCGTGGTCGACGTCGCGCTGGCCGATGAGGGCGCCGCGGTCAGCGCCGGCGAGATGGCCGCCCGACGCGACGCGCTGCTCCCGCTCGACCGCGCGGTCCGGCGCGGGCTCACCGCCGCGTTCTCGCCCGACGGCTGGCCGCCGGACCCTGCCGGTACGCTGCGGGCGCGATGAGCGAGCCCGACGACACCCTGCTGATCACGCTGACCGGGAAGGACCGGCCCGGCGTCACATCGGCCGTGTTCACGGCGCTGTCGCACGCCGGTGTGCACGTGCTCGACGTGGAGCAGATACTGCTCCGCCGCCGGCTGGTGCTGGGCGTGCTCGTCACCGCGCCGCGGGACGGGAAGAAGCTGCGCCGTACGGTCGAGGAGACGGCGGCGGCGCTCGAGATGACCGTCGACTTCGAGAAGGGCACCGGCGACAACCGCGAACGCCGGCAGGGTCGCTCCCACGTGACCGTCATCGGCGCCCCGCTCAAGGCGGCGGCGATGGCCGCGATCGCGGGCCGGATCGCCGACTGCGGTGGCAACATCGACCGGATCGACCGGATGGCGAGGTACCCGGTCACCGCGATCGAGCTGCACGTCTCCGGCGCACCGCCGGAGCGGCTCCGCACGCTGCTGGCGCGGGAGGCCGTCGAGCACGGCATCGACATCGCGGTCCAGGCCGCCACCATGCTGCGGCACGGGATCCGGCTGATCGTCATGGACGTCGACTCCACGCTCATCCAGGGCGAGGTGATCGAGATGCTCGCCGCCCACGCCGGCTTCGAGAAGGAGGTCGCCGCCGTCACCGAGGCCGCGATGCGCGGCGAGATCGACTTCGAGGAGTCGCTGCGGGCGCGGGTGCGGCTCCTGGCCGGGCTCGACGCGTCGGTCCTCGACGAGGTGTACGACGCGATCGTGGTCAACCCCGGCGCCCGGACCCTGGTCCGCAGCCTGCGGCGGCTCGGCTACCGGTTCGCGATCGTCTCCGGCGGGTTCAGCCAGATCACGGACCGGCTCGCCGCCGACCTCGGCATCCACCGGTCGCGCGCGAACGCGCTCGAGATCGTCGACGGCAAGCTGACCGGCGAGGTGCTCGGCGACGTCGTGGACCGCGCCGGGAAGGCCCGGGCGCTGCTGGAGTTCGCGGCCGACCTCGGGGTGCCGGTCTCGGCGACGATCGCGATCGGCGACGGCGCCAACGACCTCGACATGCTGGAGGCCGCCGGCCTGGGCATCGCCTACAACGCGCGACCGGTCGTGCGAGCGGCGGCGGACACGACGATCAACGTGCCCTACCTGGACACGATCATGTACCTGCTCGGCATCACCCGCGAGGAGATCGAGGCCGCCGACGCCGAGGCGGGCATCACCACCCCCGCTCCCCCGGTCTGACCGGCGCCGAGGTTCAGCCGCGGCCGACCTCGAACGCACGCAGCGTCGCGCAGCCCGGACCGAGGCGCGACCACGGGACCGGCACGTCGAACACCGTGACCGCCGAGGTCGGGTAGCCGAGCATCAGGCTGTCCACCGCCTCCGGGTCGCCGTCGCCGTCGTCGAGCAGCTGCGCGAGCATCCCGACCGTCGGGTTGTGCCCGACGACCGCGATCGTGCCGGTCGACTCGTCAGCGGCGCGCAGCAGGTCGAGCACCGTGTCCTCGTCGGCGCCGTAGAGCGCGTCGTCGTAGTCGGCCTCGACGTGCCAGCCCGCCGCCTCGGCGAGCAGGGCCCAGGTCTCCCGGGTGCGCGCCGCACCGGACACCAGCGCGCGGTCGGGGGCCACCTCCTGGGTCTTCAGCCACGCCCCCGCGGCCGCGGCGTCCTTGCGACCGCGGTCGGCCAAGCGACGCTCCGCGTCGGTGTCGGCGTACGGCTCGGCCTTCGCGTGACGCACGATGACCAGACGACGGGGAGGGGCCATGGCCGCATCCTAGGGTGCGCACGGTCCATGCTGAGGGGGTGAGTACCCAGGTGCCCGGATCGAGGTCTTTCCGCCGGGCGTGGGCCGTCCTCGTCGCCGCGATCGGCCTGTTCCAGGCCGCCACGTTCGTCGTCGACTTCGACCTCGGCGTCTCCCTGCCCCTGCACATCTGCCGGCTCACCTGGGTCGCCGTCGTGCTGGCGCTGTGGACGCTCCGGCCGCTCCCGGTCGCGCTCACCTTCTTCTGGGGCGGCCTGCTGTCCTCGCAGGCGCTCCTCACCCCGTCCCTCGCCGAGGACTTCCCCGACCCTCGGTTCCTTGCGTTCTGGGCGCTGCACCTGATGGAGGTGGCAGCGGCCGTCTACCTCGTGGGGGTGCTGCGGCTGGCGCCGCGCTGGCGGGACCTGGTGACGACGGTGGCAGCCACGCTCCTCTGGGCGGCCGTGGCCATGACCTTCAACGGCCTCGCCGGCACCAACTACGGCTACCTGCAGCGCAAGCCGGACGGGAGCGTCCTGGATCTGCTCGGCCCCTGGCCGTGGTACCTCGCCGCCGAGCTCGTCATCGTCATCGCGATCTGGGCGCTGATGACCCTGGCTGCCCGGTGGTGGTCGGGGAGGTCGCCCCGGCGACCCGTCGAGGAGCCCTAGGCGCCCATCGCGTGGAAGCCGCCGTCGACGTGCACGATCTCGCCGGTCGTCGCCGGGAACAGGTCGGACAGCAGGGCACAGACCGCGCGGGCCGTGGGCTGGGTGTCCGCGTTGTCCCAGCCGAGCGGGGCGCGGGTCTTCCACATCGTCTCGAGGTCCTCGAAGCCGGGGATCGCCTTGGCGGCGAGGGTGCGCAGCGGCCCGGCGGAGACCAGGTTGACCCGGATGCCGTCGGCGCCGAGGTCGCGAGCGAGGTAGCGGGACGTCGACTCCAGGCCCGCCTTGGCGACGCCCATCCAGTCGTAGACCGGCCAGGCGACGCTCGCGTCGAAGGTCAGGCCCACGACCGAGGAGCCGTCCCCGAGCAGCGGGCGGCAGGCGACGGTCAGCGCCTTGAGGGAGTACGCCGACACCTCGATCGCGCGGGCGACGTCCTCCCAGGGGCCGTCGAGGAACTTGCCGCCGAGCAGCGTCTCCGGGTTGCCGTAGGCGATCGAGTGGACCACGCCGTCGAGCCGCGCGTCGTCCCCGAGGTGCTCGCGGAGCACGTCGGGTAGGCCGGCGAGGTGCTCGGGGTCGGTCACGTCCAGCTCGAGGACGGGCGGCTCCTCGGGCAGCCGCTTGGCGATCCGGCGAGTGATCCGGAGCGCCTGGCCGAAGTTGGAGATGAGCACGCGGGCGCCGTACTCCTGGGCGCAGCGGGCGATCGCGAACCCGATCGAGCTGTCCATGGTCACACCGGTGACCAGGATGTTCTTGCCGGCCAGCAGCTGCGGCGCGCTCATCAGTGCCCCATCCCGAGTCCGCCGTCGACCGGGATCACGGCGCCGGTGACGTACGCCGCCCGCTCGCTCGCGAGCCAGGTGACCGCATCGGCCACCTCCGCGGGGCTCGCGTAGCGGCCGAGCGGGACCCGGTCCCTGATCGCGGCCTTCTGCTCGTCGCTGAGCGCGGCGGTCATGTCGGTGTCGACGTACCCGGGGGCGACGACGTTGGCGGTGATGCCGCGCGGCCCGAGCTCGCGCGCCAGGGAGCGAGCCATGCCCACGAGACCGGCCTTGGAGGCGGCGTAGTTCACCTGGCCGGGCGACCCGAGCAGCCCGACCACGCTGGAGACCAGGACGATCCGTCCCCGCCGCAGCCGGAGCATGCCCTTCGCCGCACGACGCACGACGTGGAACGACCCGGTGAGGTTGGTGTCGAGCACGTCGGCCCAGTCGTCCTCCGACATCCGCAGCAGGAGCGTGTCCCGCGTGATGCCGGCGTTCGCGACCACGATCTCCACCGGACCGTGGGCGGCCTCGGCGTCGGCGAACGCGCCGTCGATGGACGACGCGTCGGTCACGTCCGCCTTGAGCTCGAGCGCGCCGTCAGGCGCGCCTCCGCTGCGGGTCGTGACCGCGACGAGGTCTCCCTGCGCAAGGAAGGCCTCGGCGATCGCACGGCCGATGCCGCGATTGCCTCCGGTGACGAGAACCGACCTCGGTCCCGTTGTGGGTTCGCTCACAGTCCACAACGCTAGTCGCGGCCCACGGTCGGTTCGCCCTAGGTGGACAGCAACTTCCCCGGCGTTCTTTGTGAGAACCCCACAAAAGCGGTCAGGCCTCGTCCTCGAGCCGGAAGCCGACCTTCATGCCGACCTGGAAGTGCTCGACCTCGCCGTCCTTGATCTGGCCGCGGACCTGCGTGACCTCGAACCAGTCGAGGTGGCGCAGCGTGTTGCTCGCCCGCTCGATGGCGTTGCGGATGGCCTGGTCGATGCCGTCGGGGGACGTGCCGACGATCTCGGTGACGCGGTAGGTGCGGTTGCTCATGGGCAGAGCCTAGTGCGGGTGGACGCCCGGGGCCCGCGGCGTAGGCTGGCGGCATGGCCGACGCCCCCATCAGGATCACCACTGCCGGCCGCAGCCGGCAGGCCGATCTGGCACGGCGGCAGCGGCGCTACCTGATCTCGATGGGCATCCGCGTGCTCTGCTTCATCGGCGCGGTGATCGCCGGCATCGCCGGGATCAACTGGCTGTGGCCGATCCTCGTCGGCGGGGCCCTGATCCTCCCCTACATCGCGGTCGTGATGGCGAACGCCACCGACAGCCGGATCGACACCCTGCCGCTCACCGGGGGCGGCGACCTCCCGCCGCAGGTCGGCCCGCACGGTGGTTGACGAGCAGCCCGCCACCGAGCCCGACGTCTGCTCGGCGAAGGGTTGCCGGGAGCCCGCCACCTGGCAGCTGCTCTGGAACAACCCGAAGATCCACACGCCCGACCGCCGCAAGGTCTGGCTCTCCTGCCACGATCACCGCGAGGGCCTCGAGACGTTCCTCGGCGCGCGCGGGTTCCTCCGGGACACCCTCCCGCACGCCTGAGACCTTCGGCCCTTCCGACAGGACACCCCGCGGTCCACCGTGGAGGTGATCGGCCTGTGGGGAGGTGAGCCGATGGCCACGACAGGACCCACGCGCGCTCCGTCGCTCGATCGACCCGTCGCCGCGGCGCCGATCCGGCAGTGGATCGCGCTGTGCGCGGCCGCCGAGGCGGTCGGGATGTCCGCGGCGGCAGCGGCGAGCTGCGTGTCCAACGCGGCGGTCGGGGACCCGACGAACGTCCGCCGGACGATCGCCACCGTGGCGATCATCGTGGCCGGCGGGCTCGTCGAGGGCACCGCCCTCGGGTTGGCCCAGGCGTCCGGCCTCCGCTCCTGGCGGCCCCGCCTGCGCACCACCGCCTACGTGCTCGTCACGGTCGCCGTCGCAGGCGTCGGCTGGGCGGCCGGCTCGCTCCCCGCAGCGCTCTCGGGACCGGGCTCGGACGACAGCGCCGGACCGGCGCTGTGGCTGGTCCTCCCTGGCGCCGCGGCGCTCGGCGCCACGATGGGCGCCCTGCTCGGAGCCGGTCAGGCCCTCGCCCTTCGCCGGCAGCTACCGCACCCGTGGCGGTGGGTCGGTCTCAACGCCGTCGCCTGGATGCCGGTGATGGCCCTGATGTTCCTCGGTGCGTCCGTCCCCGGCAGCGACTGGCCGACGGCCGCCGTGGTCGGCGACGGCACCGTCACGGGCCTCGTCGCCGGGGCGGCACTCGGCGCGGTCCTCGGCTGGGCGCTGCCCTCCCTGGACGGCGTGGCGCCTCACAACCGGGTCCTGCTGGCGCTGCTCGGCACGCGGCGGACCCCGTTCTCCGGTGCCCTCCTCGGTCTGCGGGTGCGGGGCGTCACCAGCGGCCGGGCGATCGAGCTGCCCGTGATGTACGCCGCCGACGACGACGGCCTGGTTGTCCTTCCCGGTCGCCCGGAGAGCAAGCGGTGGTGGCGCAACCTCCGGACCGCCGCGCCGGTCGCCGTACTCCGGGACGGCCGGTGGACCGCGGGCGAAGGTGTGGTCCTCCGCGACGCCGACGACGGCTACGCCCGGGCGTTGGAGAGCTACCGCCGTCGCTGGCCGCGCACGAAGGTCCCCGACGGTGCGCCGCTGGTGCGCATCCGCCACGACCACCCGGTCGAGTAGGCCCCGACGCCCGGTCGAGTGGGGCCGACGGCGGAGACCCCCACTCGACTCAACCGCCGATGGCCGACATGGGGCGGTCGGGCTGCAGGAAGGTGGGGTCGTCGATGCCGTGGCCGGGGGCCTTGCCGGCCATGGCGACCAGCCAGCGCTCGGCGAGGTCGGCGTCGGAGGCGCCGGAGCGCATCGCGACGCGGAGGTCGGACTCCTCACGGGCGAACAGGCAGTTGCGGACCTGTCCGTCGGCGGTGAGCCGGACCCGGTCGCAGTCGCCGCAGAACGGACGGGTGACCGACGCGATCACGCCGACGGTCGCAGGACCACCGTCGACGAGGAAGAGCTCGGCAGGCGCGCTCCCCCGCGGCTCCCGCGCGGGGGTCAGGGCGAACTCCTGCTCGAGGGCGGCGAAGATCTCGTCGGCGGTGACCATCGCCTCGCGCGACCAGCCGTGCTGGGCGTCGAGCGGCATCTGCTCGATGAAGCGCAGCTGGTAGCCGCGCTCGAGGCACCACCCGAGCAGCTCGGGCGCCTGGTCGTCGTTCACGCCGCGCAGCAGCACGGCGTTGACCTTCACCGGCCCGAGCCCCGCGGCGTCCGCGGCGGCCAGCCCGGCGACGACGTCCTCGAACCGGTCCCGGCGGGTGATGGCTGAGAACGTGTCGGGGCGCACGGTGTCGAGACTGACGTTCACCCGGTCCAGGCCGGCCTCGGCGAGCGCCGGCGCCAGCCGCGCGAGCCCGAGGGCGTTGGTCGTCAGGGACGTCTCGACGGTCGGGTCCAGCGCATGGGTGCGGGCGACGATGTCGACCAGACCACGGCGGACCAGCGGCTCACCGCCGGTGAACCGGACCTCCCGCACGCCGAGCCGCTGCACCGCCACGCCGATCAGCCGGACGACCTCGTCGTCGGTCAGCTGCTCGTCGCCGGGCAGCCAGTCGAGGCCCTCCGCGGGCATGCAATAGGTGCAGCGCAGGTTGCAGCGGTCGGTCAGCGAGACCCGGAGGTCGGTCGCTACCCGGCCGAAGCGATCGACGAGCGGCTGCACCTGCACCCGGCCAGTGTAGGCGGGGGGGTTGCGTCTAGGTTGGGCGCCGTGCGTGAGTGGCTGGCGTCGTGGCGGTTTCTGCTGAGCCGGCGCTGGGTCCTCTTCTTCCTCGTGGTGGTCCTGCTGGCGTACGCCGCCTGGTGGCTCGGCGAGTGGCAATTCCACCGGCTCCACGACAGGAGGGCCGAGAACGCCATCATCGAGGCCAACGCCCACCAGGACCCGCAGCCGGTCGCCTCCGTGCTCGCGCCGGACCAGCCGGTGGCCGAGACCGATGAATACACCGTGGTCACCGCAACGGGCGTCTACGACCCGGCGAGCACGATCGTCGTCCGCTACCGGACCGACGAGCACGGGACGCCCGGCGTGGACGCGGTCGTGCCGCTCGTCACCGCCGACGGCACGGCACTGCTCGTCGACCGTGGCTGGTTCGAGACCACCGACCCCGGGATCGACCCCGCATCGCTGCCCGCTCCCCCGACCGGCACCGTCACCATCACCGGCTGGGTGCGGGTCGACGGCACCGGCGACAGCACGCAGGTCACCGACCACTCCACGCGCTCGATCTCCAGCGTCGCGATCGGCGACGCGCTCGACGAGAAGGTCTACGGCGGCTTCGTCGAGATGCTGACCGAGGACCCACCGGCGGCAGATCCGCTCGGCCCGCCGGAGGAGCCGGACCTGGGCGAGGGGCCGCACTTCTTCTACGGCCTGCAGTGGTGGTTCTTCGGCCTGCTCGCCGTCGGCGGCATGGGCTACCTCGCCTGGGACGAGCGGAAGCACGGGCCCCGCGGCGAGCGCCGTCGTACGACGAAGGCCGACGACGAGACCGCGGCAGACGCCGAGCTCTAGATCGCCCGCGTCATCCCGCCGTCGACCGGCACCATCACGCCGGTGACGAAGGACGCGGCGGACGACAGCAGGAACGCAGCCACCCGGCCGAACTCCGCCGGCGCTCCGTAGCGCCGCAGCGGGATCCGCTGGCTCCAGCGCTGGTGGGCGGCCTCCGCATCACCGGTCGCCGCGTCCAGCTCCGCCACCCGGTCGGTGGCGATCCGTCCCGGCAGCAGCCCGTTGACGCGTACGCCGCGCGGGCCGAGCTCGTCCGCGAGCGACTTGGCGACCATCGCCAGGCCCGGCCGGAGCCCGTTGGAGATGCCGAGGTTCTCGACCGGTTCCTTGACGCTGGTCGACAGCACCAGCGCGATCGCGCCGTCCTCGCCGAGCGCCGCTCCGATCTCGCGGGCGAGGCGGACCGCGCCGAGGAAGACCGACTCGAACGCCCCGGTCCACTGCTCGTCGGTCATCGTCGTGACCGGCCCGGCCGGCGGGCCACCGACGCTGATGAGCGCGCCGTCGAGCCGGCCCCAGTGGTCCTGGGCAGCGGAGACCAGCCGGCCCGGCGTCGTGGCGTCGGCGTTGTCGGCGAGCACGCCCAGCGCGCAGTCACGGCCGTCGACCTCGCACAGCGCGGTCACGGCGTCGTCGAGCTGCTCCTGGCGACGGCCGGACAGCACCACGTTGGCGCCGCCGGCCACGAGCTCCTCGGCGGTCGCCCGGCCGAGGCCGCGCGTGCCGCCGGTGACGATGAAGACCCGGTCCTTGAGGTGGAGGTCCATGGTCCCGAGCCTAGGTCGTCAGTCGACGAGGGACTCGACGTGCGTCACCGGCACCACGTCGGGTGCGCCCTTGCGGGCGGCGTCGGCGGTGAGGTCGTCGGGCTGTCGCTGGCTCTCCCGCTCGGCCTCGACCCGCTTCAGGTAGTGCTCCAGCTCCCGCTGGGTCTGCGCGGTGTCCCAGCCGAGGTGACCCCGCACCAGCTCCGCGACGTACGGCGCCGCCGCGACACCGCGGTCGAACGTCTCGATCGAGATCCGCATCCTGCGGGTCAGTACGTCGTCCAGGTGCCGGGCGCCCTCGTGGGTGACGGCGTAGACCGCCTCGACCCTGAGGTAGTCCTCCGCACCGGGCAGCGGCTCGGCCAGCTCGGGCTCGGCGGCGACCAGGTTGAGCACCTCGAGCACGAGCGATCCGTAGCGCTGGAGCAGGTGCTCGACCCGGTTCACCGGGATGGACGACTGCGTGGCCAGCGTCCGGCGCTGGTTCCACAGGGCCTGGTAGCCGTCGGCCCCCACGAGCGGGACCGTCTCGGTGACGCAGTCGCCGACCGCGCGTCCGAGGACGGACTCCAGGCCGTGCACGGCCTCGTCGACGGCGTCCTTGGCCATCACCCGGTAGGTCGTGTACTTGCCGCCGGCCACAACCACGAGCCCCGGCACCGAGTGCGCGACCGCGTGCTCGCGGGAGAGCTTCGACGTCGCCTCGTCCTCGCCGCGCAGCAGCGGTCGCAGGCCCGCATAGACGCCCTCGACGTCGTCGCGGGTCAACGGCACCTCGAGCACCCGGTTCACCTGCGCGAGCAGGTAGTCGATGTCGCGGGAGCTCGCCGCGGGGTGGTCCTTGGACAGCGCCCAGTCGGTGTCGGTGGTGCCGATGATCCAGTGCCGCTTCCACGGGATCACGAACAGGACGGAGGTCTCGGTGCGCAGGATCAGGCCGGTCTCGCCGCGGATCCGGTCCCGCGGCACCACGAGGTGGATGCCCTTGCTCGCCCGGACGTGGAACTGGCCGCGCTCACGAGCCATCGCCTGGGTCTCGTCGGTCCACACGCCGGTCGCGTTGATCACCTGCGAGGCACGGATCTCGAACCGGTCGCCCGTCTCGAGGTCGATCACCTCGGCGCCCACGACCCGCTCGCTCTCCTTGAGCAGCCCCAGCACGCGGGTGCGCGACGCGACGGCAGCGCCGTACGTCGCCGCGGTGCGGGCGAGGAACATCGTGTGCCGGGCGTCGTCGACCTGCGCGTCGTAGTAGCGGATCGCGCCGACCAGGGCGTCCTTGCGCAGGGAGGGGAACGCCTTGCGGGCGCCGGTCCGGGTCAGGTGCCGGTGGACCGGCGTGGTCGAGCCGTAGCCGCTGGCCTTCGACATCGCGTCGTACAGCGCGACGCCCGAGCCGGCGTACCACCGCTCCCAGCCGCGGCCGTGGAGCGGATAGAGGAACGGGACGGGCCGCACCAGGTGCGGCGCCAGCCGTTGCATCAGCAGGCCGCGTTCCTTGAGCGCCTCGGCGACCAGCCGGAAGTCCATCATCTCCAGGTAGCGCAGCCCGCCGTGGATCAGCTTCGAGCTGCGGCTCGACGTGCCGGAGGCGAAGTCGCGGGCCTCGACCAGCCCGACGGAGAGGCCCCGGGTCGCCGCGTCCAGTGCCGCCCCGCCGCCCACGACACCGCCGCCGATCACGAGCACGTCGAGCGGCTGGGTCCTCAGCCGCTTGAGGGCGGCCGTGCGAGCCCGTGGCGAGAGCGCTGCGGGGTTCATGCCCTCACTCTTCCAGCGACCGGATCCACGCGCCCATGCCGGGGGTGATGAAGTGCAGCGCACCGCCGGCCTGCCGGTAGATGGTGCCCTTGCGCAGCAACCGCGCCCGCAGATAGGACACCGACGTGACCGGCACCCCGAGCTCGGCCGCGACCGACCCGCCCTTGGGCACCTCGCCCTTGCCGTCCACGGCGGCCATCGCGCGCAGGTAGTCCTGCTCCTTGGGGCTGGCGTCGTCCCACCGCGACCGGAACAGGTGCGCGAGGTCCGCCTCGATCCGGGGTACGGCGTCCCGCGCGTGCCGGGCCTCGATCGTCCTGCTCCCGTGGGACGCCCGCCACGCGAAGTGCCCGGCGACCTGGATCGCGTAGGGATAGCCGCCGGTGTGGCCGAGCAGCAGCTCGAGCGCCTCGGGCGACATCGGACGGCCGGACTGGGCGGCCGGCCCGCCGAGGGCCTCCCTGGCCTCGTCCGGGGGCAGGGTGTCGAGGTCGTGCCACTCGGCGCGCTCGAGGTACGTCGGCGGCCGGCGCCGGCCCCGCGACTCTCGGAGCGTCGGGAGCGCGGCCACGGCAACGACCAGCGGCCAACCCGTGGGCACGTTCTCCTGGATCGTGCCGAACAGCTCGGCGATCTCGTCCGGCTCGGCGCTGTGCAGCTCGTCGATCGTGACCACCAGCCCCGCGCGGCGACGCAGGGCCGTCGACATCGTCGCGGTCAGTGCGCCGGCCAGCGAGTCGTCCGCACGCCGGTCCTGGGCCTCGATCTGGAGCTCCGCGCCCACACCGAACGCTCGGGCCTCGAGCTTGCCGCCGGTGACCCGCGGTCGCCGCGGTCGCTCCCCCGGCGCCTCGCCGGACAGCAGCCGGTCGGCGGCCCGCAGCCGCGCCGAGAGCTCGGGCAGCATCCGGCCGGCGACCTTCGCCTCGACGTGCACGGTCGGCCAGGCATGCCGCTCGGCGGCGAGCTCGGCGATCTCACCCAGGGTCGCGGTCTTCCCCACCCCGCGCGGGCCGACCAGGATCAGGGGCCGCGGCGTGCGGCCGTCGTACGCGGCGATCTCCAGCGCCTCGGCGGCGCCGTCGAGCACGTCGGAGCGGCCGGCGAACACCACCGGAGGCTGGTTGAACCCCGGGCGGTAGGGGTTCTCCTTCCGGTCGGCCATGCCCGCAGCCTGCCCTCCCCCGCCGACAAAGGCGAGCACTGTCGAGCGTGTATAGCAGTTCAGAGCCGCTATAGCGCGTTATAGCGCGCTCAGTCGACCTCCACCCAGTCGAGGGTGCGCTCCACGGCCATCAGCCAGCGGCGGTAGCCCTCGGCGCGCCGCTCCTCGTCCCACCGGGGCTCCCAGCGCCGGTCCTCGGCCCAGTTGCTGCGCAGCTCGTCGGTGCTGCGCCAGAACCCGACGGAGAGACCGGCGGCGTACGCCGCTCCCAGCGCGGTCGTCTCGGCGACCACCGGCCGGCTCACCGGCACCCCGAGGACGTCGGCCTGGATCTGCATGCACAGCTCGTTGGCGGTGACCCCGCCGTCGACCTTGAGCACCTCGAGCTGGACCCCGGAGTCCTTGCACATCGCCTCGACGACGTCGCGGGACTGGTAGCAGATCGCCTCGAGGGTCGCCCGCGCGACGTGGGCGTTGGTGTTGAACCGCGACAGCCCGACGATCGCGCCGCGCGCGTCGGAGCGCCAGTACGGCGCGAACAGGCCGGAGAAGGCCGGCACGAAGTACACGCCGCCGTTGTCCTCGACCTGGCGCGCGAGGGCCTCGGACTGCGCGGCCCCGCTGATGATCCCGAGCTGGTCGCGCAGCCACTGCACCGCCGATCCCGTCACCGCGATCGACCCCTCGAGCGCGTAGACGCACGGCTCGTCACCGAGCTGGTAGGCAGGCGTCGTGAGCAGGCCGGCCTTCGAACGGACGATCTCGGTGCCGGTGTTGAGGAGCATGAAGTTGCCGGTGCCGTAGGTGTTCTTAGCCTCGCCCGGGGCGAAGCACACCTGGCCCACGGTGGCGGCCTGCTGGTCGCCGAGGATGCCGGTGAGCGGGACCTCGCCGCCGAACGGGCCGCTCGCCCGGGTGACGCCGTGCTCGCCCCTGCTCCCCGCCGACGACTCCCGGATCGTCGGCAGCATCGATCGCGGCACGTCGAAGAAGCCCAGCAGCTCGTCGTCCCAGTCCAGCGTCTCGAGGTCCATCAGCATCGTGCGGCTCGCGTTGGTCACGTCGGTGACGTGCACGCCCCCGTCGGGGCCGCCGGTGAGGTGCCACAGCAGCCAGGTGTCCGGCGTCCCGAAGAGTGCGTCGCCACGCTCCGCTGCCGCGCGTACGCCGTCGACGTTGTCGAGGATCCACTTCAGCTTGCCGCCGGAGAAGTACGTCGCCGGCGGCAGCCCGGCCCGCTGCCGGATCACGTCGCCCCGGCCGTCCCGGTCGAGCGCGGCCGCGATCGCGTCCGTACGGGTGTCCTGCCAGACGATCGCGTTGTGCAGCGGCCGGCCGGTGCGGCGGTCCCAGACCAGGGTGGTCTCCCGCTGGTTGGTGATGCCGACGGCGGCGAGGTCGGCCGCGCCGAGACCGGCCTTGCCGAGAGCGGTCTGCACGACCGCTGACGTGCGCTCCCAGATCTCGACCGGGTTGTGCTCCACCCACCCGGCGCGCGGCAGGAGCTGCTCGTGCTCGAGCTGGTGGCGCGCCACCACGGTCCCGGCATGGTCGAACACCATGAACCGCGTGCTCGTCGTGCCCTGGTCGATGGCCCCCACGAAGCCTGCCTGCGCCATGGGCCCACCCTGCCAGATGCGACCGCCTGGTCAGTGGGACGACAGCAACGCGAAGTGGAGCACCGCCGGGGCGTTGTAGTTGATGCCGACCTCGTTCATCACCCAGTCCTCGGGGTCCGCTGCGGCCGTGTCGGAGACCGTGAACGGAACCGACTCCGCTCCGTCGGACTCCACGCGTCACTCTCGGCGGTCGCTTGACATCAAGTGAACTTGAAGTTTCACGATCGTCCCATGACAACGAAGATCGCACTCGTCACCGGCGGGAGCGCCGGCCTCGGCCGAGCCCTCGTCCACGCACTCGCCGCCCGCGGCTGGCAGGTCATCACCGACGCGCGTCATGCCGGCCGGCTCGCGGCCTCGGTCGCAGACCTCCCCGAGGACGCCGTCACGGCCCTGGCCGGCGACATCACCGACGCGGAGCACCGCGCCGACCTCGCCGCCGCGGTCGCCCGGCACGGGCGGCTGGACCTGCTGGTCCACAACGCCAGCCTGCTCGGACCAACCTCGGGAGAGGCTCCCTACCGCGTGCTCACCGACACCACCCCCGAGGACCTCCAGCAGGTCTGGCGCCACAACGTCGGCGCACCGCTGGTGCTCACGTCCCTGCTGCTCCGACCACTCCTCGACGCACGCGGTGTGCTGCTGTCGATCTCCTCCGACGCAGCGGTCGAGCACCACGCGGGGTGGGGCCTCTACAGCGCGTCCAAGGCCGCGCTCGACCACGTCACGCTCCAGATCGGCGCCGAGCACCCGGAGATCACGGCGTACGCCGTCGATCCCGGCGACATGCGCACCGACATGCACCAGCAGTGGTTCGCCGGCGAGGACATCTCCGACCGGCCGCTGCCCGAGACGGTCGTGCCGCGCCTGCTGGCGCTGCTCGACGAGCGGCCGCGGGCCGGCCGCTACCGCGCCGCCGACATCGCCGTGCCCACCGGGGCGGTGGCCTGAGAATGCCGCTGCTCCGCGAGCACCCCAGCACCGTCTTCGACGCACCGCAGAGCCGGTTCGCGCCCGCTCCGGCCGAGCGCCGCGGAGTCGCCCGGGACAGGGTGCGGCTGCTGGTCGCCGACGGCGAGCGCGGGATCACCCACACCCGCTTCCACCACCTCTCCGAGCACCTCCACCCCGGCGACGTCCTCGTCGTCAACGACTCGGCGACCGTTGCTGCGCAGCTGGACGCCGTCTCGGACCGGCACGGCGCGGTCGTCGTGCACCTGGCCACGCCGCTGGACGACGGCTCCTGGGTGGTCGAGCTGCGCCGCGCACCCGACGCCGACCGCGCCCTGCTCGACGCCGAGGCCGGCGACGTCGTCTCGGTTGCCGCCGGTACGACGACCTTCCGGCTCGCGTCCCCGTACCCCGAGCCCGGGTCCTCCCCGACCGGGAAGGGCAACCGGCTCTGGCGGGCCGAGCCGTCCGGGGCCGACCCGGCGCAGGCCGCGCGCCGCTACGGGCGACCGATCGCCTACGGCTACCTGGGCGACCGCTATCCCCTCGGCGACTACCAGACCGTGTTCGGCCACCGCCCGGGCAGCGCGGAGATGCCCTCCGCCGGCCGGCCGTTCACCGAGTCACTGGTGACCCGGCTGGTCGCGCAGGGCGTGATGGTCGCCCCCGTGACGCTGCACACCGGGGTCTCCTCGCAGGAGGCGGGCGAGGCGCCGCAGGCGGAGCGGTTCGCCGTGCCGGCGTCGACGGCGGCGATCGTCAACGCGGCACGCGCCGGTGGCGGTCGGGTGGTCGCCGTCGGCACCACCGCCACCCGGGCGATCGAGTCCGCCGTCGAGGACGGCCGCGTGGTCGCGCGGCGCGGCTGGACGACCCGCGTGGTCACCCCTGCCGACCCGCCGGAGGTGATCCGCGGCCTGGTGACGGGCTGGCACGACCCCGAGGCGTCGCACCTGCTCCTCGTCGAGGCCGTCACCGGGCCGGAGCTCACCCAGGCCGCCTACCGAGCCGCGACTTCGGCGGGGTACCTGTGGCACGAGTTCGGGGACAGCTGCCTCCTGCTCCCCTAGGGGCTGGGGGCGCGCGATCTCGGGGAAGAGCAGGACGAAAGCCCGATGCGCGCCCCTTGCTCCATCGGGCAGGGTGAGCCCATGACCACCGCACCGGGAGCGGTTGCCGCGCGAGCCGTGGACCTCCGCAAGACCTACGGATCCGGCGACTCTGCCGTGCACGCGCTCGACGGCGTGACGATCGACCTCGCCGCGGGTCGGTTCACCGCGATCATGGGACCGTCCGGGTCCGGCAAGTCGACGCTGATGCACTGCCTGGCGGCGCTGGACACGCCGACGTCAGGGGTCGTCGAGGTCGGCGGCACCGATCTGGGACGGCTCGGCGACCGGGCGCTGACCACCCTGCGCCGCGAGCGGATCGGCTTCGTCTTCCAGGCGTTCAACCTGATCCCCACCCTCACGGCCAAGGAGAACATCCTGCTGCCGTTGAGCCTCGCCGGCACGAAGCCCGACCAAGCCTGGTTCGACACCGTGGTCGACGCCGTGGGGCTCCGCGACCGGCTCGGTCACCGTCCCGCCGAGCTGTCCGGGGGTCAGCAGCAGCGTGTCGCCTGCGCGCGCGCCCTCGTCAGCCGACCGGCGATCGTGTTCGCCGACGAACCCACGGGCAACCTGGACAGCGCGTCCGGGGCCGAGATCCTGTCCTTCCTGCGCCGCAGCGTCGACGAGTTCGGCCAGACGATCGTGATGGTCACCCACGACGCCCTGGCCGCGTCCTACTGCGACCGCGTGGTCTTCCTCGCCGACGGCCGCATCGTCGACGAGGTGACCTCGCCGAGCCGCGAGCAGGTCCTGGAGCACATGAGCACGCTGCAGGCTGCCGCGATCGCCGGCGCGAGCGCCGGGGCCGAGTGACGTGCTCAGGCTGACCCTCAGGACCCTCCTGGCCCGCAAGCTCCGCCTGCTGATGAGCGGGCTGGCGGTCGTGCTCGGGGTCGCCTTCCTCGCCGGCGTGCTGGTCTTCAGCCACGGCCTGTCCGCGACGTTCGACAACATCGTGCACGGATCGACCCCGGACGCGGTCGTCCGCCCCCAGCTCGAGGGCGTCGGCAGCGCCGACGCGCCGGTCACCCAGACCACGAGCACCCTCACGCCCGACGTGATCGACGCCCTCGACGCGCTGCCGGAGGTCGCCCGCGCCGACGGCGACGTGCAGGCGCTCGGAATGAACCTGCTCGCCAAGGACGGCACGCTCGTCGGTGGCACCGGCGCTCCGACCTTGGCGTTCAACCACACCGGATCGCCCAACATGGACGGTGGCCAGGTGCTCGACCTCACCAGCGGCCGGTGGCCCGAGCGACCGGGCGAGGTGGTGATGGACCAGCACGCGGTCGACCACGGCGACTACTCCGTCGGCGACGACGTGAAGCTGCTCGCGCCCAGCGGGCAGCTGAAGATCACCGCACGACTGGTCGGCACGGCCGAGTTCAACGGCGGCGGGACGGCCGGCGCCACGCTGCTGATCTTCTCGACCGACGGCGCCCAGGAGCTGTTCCTGGACGGCAAGGACGTCTACAACCAGATCAGCCTCACGGCCGCCGACGGCGTCTCGCAGGAGCAGCTCGCGGCCGCTGCGCAGAAGGTGGTGCCGACCGGGTTCGAGGCGGTCACCGGCGACAAGGTCGCCCAGGAGCAGGAGGACTCCTTCGGCACCTTCCTCAGCGTGATCAACATCTTCCTGCTGGTGTTCGCGGTGATCGCCGTGATCGTGGGCGCGTTCATCATCGTCAACACCTTCACGATCCTCGTCGCGCAGCGCACCCGCGAGCTCGCCCTGCTGCGGGCGCTCGGGGCCTCGCGTGGCCAGGTCACCCGGTCCGTGCTGCTCGAGGCCTTCGTGCTCGCCCTGGTCTCGTCGACCCTGGGGATGGGGCTGGGACTCCTCCTCGCGCGTGCCCTGGCGGGCATCTTCCGCGGCGTCGGGCTCGACATCTCCGGCGACGTGCTGACGCTGACCTCCGGGTCCGTGGTCACGGGCTACCTGGTCGGCATCGTGGTCACCGTCCTGGCAGCGTTCCTCCCGGCGCGGCGCGCCGGCAAGGTCTCACCGATGGCGGCGCTGCGCGCGGACGCCGGTGCCGAGCGCCGGCCGCTGGGTCGGCGTACGGCGATCGGCGCCGTCGTGATCATGATCGGCGCGGGGTTCGCCGTGGTCGGCATCCGCGGCGGGCCTGGCTCGGACGCGCTGTGGGTCGGCATCGGCGCCGTGCTCTGGATCCTCACCGTGGCCGTGCTCTCCCCGGTGGTCGGCAAGCCGGTGCTGGTGGCCTGCCAAGCGGTGTTCGGCCGGCTGTTCGGAACGCCCGGCCGGCTGGCCGGCGACAACGCCCTGCGCGACCCGCGGCGCACGGGCGCGACCGCATCCGCACTGATGATCGGCCTGGCCCTGGTCTCGACGATCGGCGTCCTCGCGGCCTCGCTCAATGCCTCGATCGACGACTCGGTCGACGAGCAGTTCACCGCCGACTTCCTGGTGAACGCCGCGAACTTCCAGCCCTTCTCACCGAGCGTGGGCGACCGGCTCGCGAAGGTCGACGGCGTCGGCGTGCTGAGCCGCCAGCAGTACGCCGCTGCGACCTCCCACGGTTCCGCCGTGGTGGTCGCGGGCAACGACGCGCGCTTCGACCAGATCTACGACCTCGATGTGGTCGACGGCACCCAGCACGTCTCAGGGGAGCAGGCGATCGTGTTCGACGACTACGCGAAGGACCACGGGCTGAGCGTGGGCGACCGGCTCCCCCTGACCTTCCAGGGCGACCACACGCTCGACGCGACGGTGGTGGGCATCGTGAAGAGCAACGACATCACCGCACCGATCTCGGTGCCCCTCGCGGAGCTCGCGAAGGGCGGCGTGGCGCGGGCCGACACCACGATCAGCATCCTGCTGGCGCCGGGCGCGGACGCCGACGAGGTGCACGCGGCGCTCGACAAGGCCGTGAAGCCGGTCCCGATCGTCGGCGTCAACGACAAGGAGGAGTTCAGCGACTCGATCCGCGGTCAGGTCGACCAGCTCCTGTACTTCATCTACGGCCTGCTCGCGTTCGCCATCATCATCGCGGTCTTCGGCATCATCAACACGCTCGGACTGAGCGTCTTCGAGCGGACACGCGAGATCGGGTTGCTCCGTGCCATCGGCATGAGCCGGGCCAAGCTGCGCAGCATGATCACGCTCGAGTCCATCGCGATAGCGGTCCTCGGGGCGGTGCTCGGCCTGGCCCTCGGGCTCCTGATCGGCGTGCTTCTCCGGCAGACGCTGACCGACGACCTCACCACGCTGGTGCTGCCGATCTCCCAGCTCGTGGTCTTCCTGGTGATCGCCGTGGTCGTCGGCGTCCTGGCAGCAGTGGTCCCCGCCCTCCGCGCCGCCCGGATGAACGTGCTCGAGGCCATCGCCGCCGAGTGACTAGGCGAGCGCCACCAGGTCCGCGTAGTCGGGGCTCCAGAGGTCCTCGTCGCCGTCGGGGAGCAGCAGCACCCGGTCGGGCTCGAGGGCGTGCACGGCGCCCTCGTCGTGGGTGACCAGCACGATCGCGCCCTCGTAGGAGCGGATCGCCGCCAGGACCTCCTCGCGCGAGGCCGGGTCGAGGTTGTTGGTCGGCTCGTCGAGCAGGAGCACGTTGGCGCTGGAGACGACCAGCGCGGCCAGGGCCAGCCGGGTCTTCTCGCCGCCGGACAGCACGCCTGCGGGCTTGTGCGCGTCGTCGCCGGAGAACAGGAAGCTGCCGAGCACCGACCGCGCCTCGGTGTCGGTCAGCTGCGGCGCCGCCGACTGGAGGTTCTCCAGGACGGTGCGACCGATGTCGAGCGTCTCGTGCTCCTGCGCGTAGTAGCCCAGCTTCAGGCCGTGCCCCGGTACGACGGCACCGGTGTCGGGCTGGTCGATCCCGGCGAGGATCCGCAGCAGCGTCGTCTTCCCGGCACCGTTGAGGCCGAGGATGACCACGCGCGACCCGCGGTCGATGGCGAGGTCGACGTCGGTGAACACCTCGAGCGAGCCGTAGGACTTGGAGAGCTCGGCGGCGGTGAGCGGCGTGCGGCCGCACGGCGCCGGCTTCGGGAAGGTGATCCGCGCGACCTTGTCGGACTGGCGCTCGGCCTCGACGCCGGACATCAGCCGCTCCGCCCGCTTGAGCATCGACTGCGCCGCCTGCGCCTTCGTCGCCTTCGCGCGCATCCGGTTGGCCTGGTCGGTCAGCGTCTTCGCCTTGTTCTCTGCGTTCAGCCGCTCCCGCTTGCGGCGCTTCTCGTCGGTCTCGCGCTGCTGCAGGTACGCCGTCCAGCCCATGTTGTAGACGTCGATGACGGCCCGGTTGGCGTCGAGGTGCAGCACCCTGTTGACGGTCTGGTCGAGCAGGCCGGTGTCGTGGCTGATGACGACGAAGCCACCGGAGTAGGACTTGAGGAAGTCGCGCAGCCACACGATCGAGTCGGCGTCGAGGTGGTTGGTCGGCTCGTCGAGGAGCAGTACCTCGGCCTGGCTGAACAGGATCCGGGCCAGCTCGACCCGGCGGCGCTGGCCGCCGGACAGCGTCTTCAGCGGCTGGCCCAGCAGCCGGTCGGTCACGCCGAGGCTGTGCGCGATCGTCGCCGCCTCGGCCTCCGCGGCGTAGCCACCGCCGGCGTGCAGCTCGGCGTCGGCGCGCTCGTAGCGGCGCATCGCCCGCTCCCGGACGGCGGTGTCGTCGCTGCCCATCTCCTGCTCGGCGGCGCGCAGCCGGCGTACGACGTCGTCCAGGCCGCGGGCGCCCAGGATCCGGTCCCGCGCGAGCTGCTCGGGATCGCCGGTGCGGGGGTCCTGCGGCAGGTAGCCCACGTCGCCGCCGGACGTGACGGTGCCGGCGGCCGGGAGACCCTCGCCGGCGAGGATGCGGGTGAGGGTGGTCTTCCCGGCGCCGTTACGGCCGACCAGACCGACCTTGTCGCCGGGCGCGACGCGGAAGCTGACGTTCTCCATGAGGAGCCGAGCACCGGCTCTGACCTCGAGCTGGTGGACCGTGATCATGACGAGTCCATTGTCCCATCCGCGGTCGCCGGGCCGAAAACGCCGAGTTGGCTAGGGTTGCTGCCGTGCGATTCAACCCGAAGGCTCGGCTCGATCGTTCTCGGATCCGTGACGTAGGTCGCGGCGGGGGCGGGGGTGGCATGTCCGGCCCGGGAATGCGGCTACCCATCCCCGGTGGCGGCATCGGGGGCGGCATCGGAGGAGTGATCCTCCTCGTGCTGATCTTCGTCCTCGCCCAATGCGCCGGGCTCGACCTGACCAGCCTGGGCGGCGGCGGCACGTCCGCGTCGAGCGTCTACGACCCGTCCCGGATCAGCTCCGCGGGCGGCGACACGGGCCGCTACGACAACTGCCTGACCGGCGAGGACGCCAACAACAGCGCGGACTGCGCACGGGTCGCGGTCGAGAACTCGCTCACCGACTTCTGGAGCAAGGAGCTCGGCAGCAAGTTCCACCCCGAGGCGGGCGTCGTCACCTTCACCGGCAACACGAGCACGGGCTGCGGGGGCGCGACCGCCGACGTCGGGCCGTTCTACTGCCCGGTCGACGAGACGATCTACCTGGACACCACCTTCTACGAGGACGTCCTGCAGGGCCCACTGCGCGGCCCCAAGGGCGCGTTCGTCGAGCCGTACGTGCTGGCGCACGAGTACGGCCACCACATCCAGAACCTGCTCGGCACCATGTCGAGGGTGAAGACCCAGCAGGGTCCCGACAGCGACAGCGTGCGGCTCGAGCTCCAGGCCGACTGCTACGCCGGCATCTGGGCGAAGAACGCGACCACCACCGAGGACGCCTCGGGCCAGGTGCTGATCCTCGACCTCACCCAGGACGACATCAACACCGCGATCGCGGCTGCGCAGTCGGTCGGTGACGACCGGATCCAGCAGGAGACGCAGGGCAAGGTGGACGAGGAGTCGTGGACCCACGGCTCCGCCGCCGAGCGCGAGGGCTGGTTCACGGTGGGCTACAAGTCCGGCTCGCTCGACAAGTGCGACACCTGGGCGCCGGCGCACGTCGACGACATCCCGCAGGTCTGACCGCTCACACGCGCAGCAGGGCCTCGATCGCCGGGAACTGCCGCTGCAGCGCGCGCAGGTGGGGCGCGACGGACGGGTGGCGGTACTTCGCCGCCAGGGCGCCCTCTCCCCCGGCGACCCGGGCCAGCGCCCACTCCGCGCGGCTGAGCGCGGTGTAGACCGCGACCACCTGCGCGCCCAGGAGTACGGCGTCCCGGTCGGCCACCGTCGCCGGGAGGCCGAGGAGGTAGGCGTCGAGCAGCGGCTCGAGCTCCTCACGGGCCGACAGGGACAGGTAGCCGAGGTCGCCGCCCACGGGCCCGGTGCCGAGCGTGCCCCAGTCGACGGCGATCGCGTCGTCACCCTCGCGGCCGGGCAGGTTCGTCGCGGTCGGGTCACCGTGCTGGGCCACCTGCGGCAGGCCGTCGAGCAGGTCGAGCAGCCGGCCGCGGTGCCGCCAGAGGTGGTCGGCGACGTCGCTGACGGTGGTGCGCGCGAGCGTCGGCCAGCCGCCCCGGTGCGCCACCCGGTCGAGCCGGTCCCGCAGCAGCCGGGTCGCGAGGAACGCCGGGCGCGGGAGGTCGATGCCCGCGAACCGGCCGATCGCCATCGCCAGGAACAGCCCGCTCGACGCCGCGTCCTCGACCCAGTCCACGGTGATCGTGATCCCCTCGGCGTCCTCCTCCACCGACGCCGGAGCGGCCCGCAGGCCCGGGGTCGACGCCGTGAGGCCGATCTGCAGGACGTCGGCCTCGCGGCGCCAGTAGGCGACGTGCGCCGGGTCGGCGAGGCCCGGCGGAGAACCCGGCTGGGGTGCGACCAGGCGTTTCACGACGACCGGGCGGCCGCCGATCGCCGTACGCCACACGCCGAGCGTGGAAGTCCCGGTGCCGCCCGGGAGCGCCACCCACTCGGGCTCGGGCTGCCACATGGTCGGCAAGTTAGCCGATGTCGCGCTCGCGGAACCGCCACCACGCCACGGCGAGCAGGGCCGCGGCGAGCGCCGTCAGACCGATCTCGGCCGGCCAGTCCCACGGTTCAGCGGGGAGGGCGGGCACGTGCTGGTAGGGCGAGAGCCCCGTCACCCAGCCCGGGAGGTCGAACAGGTCGCCCAGGATCTCGAGGGTCAGGAACATGGCCGGCCAGGCCCACCCGACCGGCGTCCAGCGCGGGCCGAGCGCGAAGCAGAGGGCCCCGAGCGCGCCGGTCACCCACACCGCCGGAGCCCAGCCGAGCGCCGCCAGGACGAGGCTGCCGATGTCCGGACCGTCGGCCGCGAGGTAGCCCACCGAGAGCCCGACACCGGTCACGACCAGCAACCACGTGACCCCCGCGAACGCCACGAGGGCCGTCGCGGCGAACCAGCGGGACCGCGAGGTGGTCGTCGCCAGCACCAGCTCGGTTCGGCCGTCGGTCTCGTCGTGGCTGGTGTGGCTGACCACCGTCATCGTGAAGTAGGAGGCGACCACCGCGACGATCGAGAGGATCGCCGCGATGAGGTAGCCCCCGAGCTTGTCGAGGACGCCCTGCATGCTCGACCCGCGGATGATGTCGTCGATCCCCGGCGCGATCATGCCGAAGACCACGCCCAGCACGGCGAACGCGGCCGACCACAGCGTGATCGCGGTGGTGTGCACCCGGATCGCGAGGCCGATCGCGTCGCCCAGGCGCGGCGACCCCACCGGCGGACCGGGACGCGCCGCGATCAGTCCGGAGCCGAGGTCCCGCCGCGCACGGATCTGCTGTGCCACGAGCACCAGCCCGGCCGCGAGGGCGGGATAGGCCAGGAGCAGCCACCAGCGGGTGTCGCCGTAGGCCTGGACCTGCGTGTTCCAGCCGAAGGGGGACAGCCAGCTGAGCCACTGCGGACCGGTGTCGCCGGCGGCGCGCAGGACATAGAGCGTGCCGACGACTGCGGCGGCGAACGCCGAGCAGGTGCGGGCGCTCGCCGACATCTGGGCGGCGACGGCGCCGATGCCCGCTGCGACCAGCCCGGTACCGGTCCACAGGGCACCGAACGCCACCGAGCCGAGCGGGTCCAGGCCGCCCAGGGCGTTGCCGAGCGCCGTGAGCACGCCGAGCACGACCGCGAGGAGGACCGCCTCCATGATCGCGGCGGCGAGCGGTGCGTCACGGCCGACCGACGTCCCGCCGACCAGCTCCGTCCGCCCGGACTCCTCCTCGACGCGGGTGTGCCGCCTGACCACGACGATGAAGAGCACCGCCGCGAAGACTGCGTAGAGGACCGTCATCTTCGACATCGCGAGCTCACCGATGCTCGACGGGTCGAGGATCGGGCCGTAGAGCGCGACGATCGCCGGGCTCGCGTTCACTGCATCGGCGACTCGGGTCCGCTCGGCGAGGTCCGGGTAGAGCCCTGCCGTCGCCGCGGCCGACGCGACCGACATCAGCACGAGCACGCCGATCCAGACCGGCGCGAGGACGCGGTCGCGACGCAGCGCGAGCCGCACCAGCAGCTGCGCGCCGGTCAGCGTGCCCGCGGTCGTCGTACGCGTCATCGCCGGGCACCCGAGCGATCGCGGTAGGCGTCGAGGAAGAGCTCCTCCAGGCTCGGCGGCGTGCTGGTCAGGCCGACGACGCCGGCCTGCGTGAGGGCGGCGAGGACCGCCGGGAGTGCCTCCGGGTCCACCGTGCACGAGACCTGGGCGCCGTCGACCTGGACGTCGTGGACCCCGTCGATCCGGGAGAGCTCGGGTGCGGTCCCGCTCACCGTCGCGACGACCTTGCTCCGGTGCAGGTGGCGCAGCGAGCCGAGTGTCCCGGACTCGACGACGCGACCCTCGCGGATGATCGTCACCCGGTCGGCGAGGCGCTCCACCTCGCTGAGGATGTGGCTGGACAGGAGCACCGTCGCGCCGCGCGCCTTGTGCTCAGCGACGCACTCGTTGAAGACCTGCTCCATCAGCGGGTCGAGTCCCGCGGTCGGCTCGTCCAGGACCAGCAGCGTCGGATCGGTCGCGAAGGCCGCCACGAGCGCGACCTTCTGCCGGTTGCCCTTCGAGTACGCGCGGCCGCGCTTGGTGGGGTCGAGGCTGAACCGCTCGACCAGCTCGTCCCGCCGCGAGGCGCGCGGGTCGCCGCGCCGCATCCGGATGAGGAGGTCGATGATCTCCCCGCCGCTCAGGTTGGGCCACAGGCTGACGTCGCCGGGCACGTAGGCGAGGTGCCGGTGCAGCTCGGACGCGTCGGCCCACGGATCGCCGCCGAGCAGCCGGACCGTCCCCGCGTCCTTGCGAAGGAGACCGAGCAGGACGCGCAGGGTCGTCGACTTACCGGCGCCGTTCGGCCCCAGGAAGCCGTGCACCTCACCGGCCGCGACGGTGAGGTCGAGACCGTCCAGGGCACGGAAGGTCCCGAAGGTCTTGACCAGTCCGCTGATCTCGATCACAGCTTCCATTCTCGACTCGGGCACGAGTCGACACTACGGTCCTTGGTCCCTGGCGAGGGGCACCGTCGCGGTGCGCCGATAGGGTCACCGGCATGGGCAACCAGCCGACCTACGAAGAGCTCGTCACGATGCCGGCGTACGCCGACCACCCGGTCCCGGTCGCGTTCGAGGACAGCAACGGATTCCTCAACGTCCGGCACTACCTGGGCATCGGGAGCGAGGGCCTCGACGAGATGCTGGCCGGTGTCGGGATCCCCTTCAACTGGCCGCAGGTCACCGGGCTGGCCTGCCTCTCGGCTGAGCACCACCTGACCTACCTGCACGAGCTGAAGACGTTCGACGACATGTCCGTCCGCGCCCGGCTGCTCGGCCGCTCGGAACGTGCGGCCCACGCCCTGGTCTACCTGCTCGACGACACCAACCAGCGGGTGGCCTGCCGGTTCGAGGAGATCCTGCTGTGCGTCGAGCTCGAGGCTCGCCGTACCGCGCCCTGGCCGGCCGACGTCGCCCGGCGCATGGACGAGCTGGCCGCCGAGCACGCCGCGCTCCCGTGGGAGGCGCAGCCCTCCGGCTGCCTCACGCTGCGGTGAGGATCGCGGTCGACGACCCGCTCCGCGCCGACGTCCGCGCGCTGCTCGACGAGCACCTCGCGGACATGCACGCCACCTCGCCGGCCGAGAGCGTGCACGCCCTCGACCCGACAGCCCTCACCGCTCCCGGCATCACGTTCTGGACGCTCCGGGACGACGGCGGCGCGGTGCTCGGGTGCGCGGCGCTGAAGCAGCTCGCGCCGGACCACGGCGAGATCAAGTCGATGCGTACGTCGATCGCGGCCCGCCGGCGCGGCGTCGCGGCCCGGCTGCTCGACCACGTGGTCGCCGAGGCGCGGGCCCGCGGCTACCGCCGGCTGAGCCTGGAGACGGGGTCGCAGGACTTCTTCGCTCCTGCCCACTCTCTCTACGCCTCGCGCGGGTTCACCGGCTGCGGCCCGTTCGAGGGGTACGTCGAGGACCCGCACAGCATCTTCATGGCCCTCGCGCTGGGCTAGGCGTTCTCGACCTCGATCACGACGGCCAGCGCGTCGGCCATCGCCGCCTCCAGGACGGCGCGACGCGGGTCCGGCACGGCGAGCCAGCGCTGCTCGGCCACCAGGCCGGCGAGCCGCGGGTCCTCGAGCACCTCGGCGAGCGCAGCGCGATCCCCGCCCGTCACGAGAGGTCCCCGGAGGCCGGCCAGGATCCGTGCCGCGTGGTCGGCGGCCGCCTCGTAGGCCTGCCGTGCCTGGTTGGCCCGCCGACGGGCGAACCGCTGCTGGGACTGCCCGCCGGCCTTGGTGCGCCCCTGGACGTGGCGTTGACCGACCTTGGAGTCCACGAGCCGCTCCCCTGCCAGCCGCGCCACCGCGAACCCGCCCTTGCGCACCAGCAGCACGCCCCAGTTCTCGGGCGGCAGCACCGACGCGGCGAACGGCTCCGCGGCCGCGGGGCCGTCGTACGCCGTCCCGAACGGCAGCCGGGCGACGAACCACGACCCGTCGCCCGCCGCTCCCCTGAGCGCACCGTCGGCGGCGGTCAGGGACGCGCCGCCGTGCCGCTCGCCGAAGTTCGCGACCCACCGCGGGACGCGAGGGGCAGGGACGAGGACCTCGGGCACGAGACCGACGCTATCGGACTAGAACCTGTTCTATTCTGCCTCTCATGGCCACGATGCACCCGTGCGAGAAGGTCGGCGTCGACTTCGTCGACACCGCTCCCTACCGGTTCTCCAACTCCGTCGACCTGAGGATCACGCCGGAGCAGGTGTTCGAGGTCATGGCCGACGCCTCCGCCTGGCCGCGCTGGGCGAAGGTGATCACCAAGGTGACCTGGACCAGCCCGCCGCCGTACGGACCCGGCACCACGCGCACCGTGGACATGCGCGGCGGCCTGGTCGCCACCGAGGAGTTCCTCGTGTGGGAGCCGAGCACGACGATCGCGTTCCGCTTCAACGAGGCGTCGGAGAAGACCATCCGGGCCTTCGCCGAGCGCTACGACGTCCTGCGCACCGACACCGGCTGCCGGCTGACCTGGAACCTCTCCCTCGACGTCGACGGCCCGGCGCGACGGACGATGCCGATCGCTCGGCCGATCAACAACCTGGCCTTCAAGTGGTTCCTGCGGAACCTGCGCCGCCACACGGACAAGGTCTACGGCAGCTCGGCGAACCGGTCCGTGTAGTAGATCTCGCCGACGGATCCGGCTGGGCCCTGGATGGGTTGGAAGGTGCGGGTGCCGGTGGTGGTGACCAAGCGGCCCAGGCCGTGGGGGGTGACCCAGCGGTAGGTGCCCAGTCCGAGCTGGTGGAGCTGGTAGTCGGCGTGGGTCTTGGCACGGTGGTGCTTGCGAGTCAGAGGCGCGTCGTTGTGGTCACCGGTCTGCCCGGGCGGCCCGTTGGGGTCGTAGGCGGTGGCGTGGTCGTGGTCCAGGCGCCGGTAGCCGGTGTTGGTGGAGTGGGGGAAGGCGTCGCCGAGCATCCGCAGCAGGGTGCGTTCCTTGACCAGGGTCGGGTGCTCGTAGCCGTTGACGGAATGGGCCTGGTTGAGGTCGATGACCGGCTGGAGGGTGATGTCGCGGTTGCCGAGGAGCTCGTGGAGCTGCTCGAGGAGCATCGGGCCCATGCCCTCGACCCGCACGGCACCTGGCACCAGCCCGGCGAGGACGGCGTCGGTGAGGTGGAGGTAGATGGTCGCGGGCCGCTTCTTCTTCGGCGCCGGCAGCGGCGGCGGAGCGTCCTCGCCCTCGGGTGAGACAGGCGGTGGCTCGTTGACCTGGTCGAGGAAGGCGGCGGCGGCGTGGGGGTTGGAGAGCAGCTCGACGGCTTTGGCCTCGGCCTGACCACGGGTCAGCTGGCAGTCGCCGGTCTCGGCGGTGATCTGGTCGATGAGTGCGTCGGCGATCTCATCGACGGTCGCGTCGAAGTCCAGCGCGGCGCCGGCCGGGAGCTTCAAGGTGACCCGACGGGTGCCCGGCTCACCCTCGATCTCATCGACTTGGTTGCCGGGCCGGGGCTGGGAGAGCCGGACCCCGACCTTGGCGGCGTCCTCGGCGACCCGGGCCCGGTGGCCTTCCAGGTCGGCCTCGATCACCTTCGCCTCCGCGATCGAGAGAATCCGGCCCGGGGACTGCTCGACCGCCGCTGCCACCGCGGCATCGACCAGGCCGGCCTGGCCCTTCGTCAGCTTCCGCGACATCGCCGCGACCTTGCGCGCCACCCAGACCGGGAGCACCCCGTCGAGGACGGCCTCGTAGAGCAGCGGCAGCCGGTGCCGCAGGTCCAAGGCGTCGGCGGCGAAGTTCTCCGTCGAGACCACGCCGGTCCCGCGGGCGATCGCGAGCTCGGCCCAGCACAGCTCGGATGCCATCGGGGTGCCCTCGCCCCCGAGCTGGACCAATTTGTCCCCACCCCGGCTGACCGGCACCGCGCCAGGCCCAGCCTGCGGGTCGTCGGCGTGCAGGTCGGCCCAGTGCAGCACCCGCACCAGGTCCGCGACCTCCTCCCGGCGCTGCGCGTCCACACCCGCCTCCGCCGCGGCCAACGTGGCCGAGGCGTCGAGGTCGAGCACTGAGTCCGAGATCATGCAGACAGTCTCCGGACCGGGTCCGACACAACTTCCGCAGACGACTGATCCGGTGGATCCAGGTCTGTCCATGACGCCGCGCGAACTATCGGGCGCGCGACATGCGGTCATCAGCGGGCCTGCACGCTATGCCCTATGCGCGGCATGAGAGTGCGCCGGACGGCGGCGTATGGGCGCTTGGCGGCTCACCTCCAGAGGAGCCTTCGAGAAGGCGCCCCTGCCGATTCAGCCGCTCAGCGCTTTCTCGGTGCGGAGTGCCGATTGACGCACTCTGGCTGACGGGTCATCCCGGAGATGCGCGACCTGACCGGCCGCTTCATGAATGCCGTGCCGGGCTACCACTTTCAACGCCATGTCCCGGACGCGCCAAGCGTCGTCGTTGAGAGCTCGAATGATCGCTGGACGCGCCGAGTCCTCCCAGGCGTAGAGAAGTCCCCGTGCGCCCCACACGCGTAGCCAGTAGTCAGGACCGGAGGGCTCGCCGGTGCGAATCCATTCAGCGGGGGGACCGCCCAGCGCAAGAATCAGTTCGTCGTCCACGCGCTTGCCGTTCATCAAGTCGGTACAGCCCTTGACGACCGCGCCCTGTCCCCAGCGTTCGCACGCCTGCTCGACGCTCTGTTTCGGAGACTTGCCCCAATGGGACGACCGCATCGCGTAAGCCTAGGAGCCGAGGGCCGTACAGGGTCGCCCTCTCATCGGCTGAGCGGGCGCTTCTCGGAATCAGCGGTCCAACCTGCCGGTGGACCGCTGTTCCCAATCTTCCGCGACAGCGCCGCAGGTCACCGGCCCTGCGCGTGTGGCCGAGAGGACGGCGGATACACCACCTTGAACCGCTCGAGGACCACCTTCATGTCCGGAGAGAACCCACCCGGAGCGTGCTCGGCGAAGAACCGCTCGTGCACCTCACGCCAGTGGTCGAGGCTCCGGTCGCCCTCGCCCTCGAGCCGGGCGTGCTCGGCGTCGACCTCGTCGAACCGGGCGACCCGGACGTCGGTGGTGGCGACCAGGGCGCGCGGGTTGCCGGAGCCGTCGAGGACGATGCCCATGCTGCCCGGCTCGGGGAGCGGCGAGTCCTCGGACTCGTAGTCCCGCAGCGCGCTCGCCGTGGCGGTCTTGGTGCCGTCGAGCACGAGCGCGAGAAGCGCGTCGCCCTGCTCGGCACTCCCGAACGACCAGGCGGGCGGCGGCACCGCGGCGAGCGGCGACGGACCGACGTACACCGAGACCTCTTCGAGGTGGATCCGGCGCTTGGCCTCGTTCCAGAAGTCGTTGATCGCTTCGTCGTCGGGGTCGACCGGGTCCGTCACCGGCAGCTCAGACGTTGAAGCCGAGCGCGCGCAGCTGCTCGCGCCCGTCCTCGGTGATCTTGTCCGGACCCCACGGGGGCATCCAGACCCAGTTGATCGCGACGTCCTTCACCATGCCCTCGAGGGCGGTGTTGGTCTGGTCGGTGATCACGTCGGTGAGCGGGCACGCGGCGGAGGTGAGCGTCATGTCGAGCACGACGTTGGAGTCGTCGTCGACGTGCACGCCGTAGACCAGGCCGAGGTCGACGACGTTGATCCCGAGCTCGGGGTCGACGACGTCCTTCATCGCCTCGGTGACGTCGTCGACGGTCGCGACGGAGCCGCCGGCACCACCCTGTGCCTGCGGCACCTCGGGCAGGTCGCTGTTGTCGATCGGGCTCGTCTGCTCGCTCACTTCTCTCCTCCAGCCTGCACGGTCGCGTCCTTCCAGGCCATCCACGACAGTAGCGCGCACTTGATCCGCGCCGGGAACTTCGCGACGCCGGCGAACGCGATGCCGTCCTCGAGGACCTCCTCGTCGGGCTCCACCGTGCCCTTGCCCTGCATCAGCTTCAGGAACTCCTCGTGGATCTCCATCGCCTCGTCGACCGTCTTGCCGACGACCAGGTCGTAGAGCACCGAGGCCGACGCCTGGGAGATCGAGCAGCCGAGCGCGTCGTAGGACACGTCGGCGACCTTGCCGTCCTGCACGTGGACGCGCAGCGTCACCTCGTCGCCGCAGGTGGGGTTGACGTGGTGGACCTCGGCCTCATAAGCGTCCCGCAGGCCCTTGCCGTGCGGGTTCTTGTAGTGGTCGAGGATGATCTCCTGGTAGAGGGCATCCAGGTCTGGTGACGTCATCGCGCTGCTCATCCCTAGGCCAACTTGAAGTACGAGCGGGTGTATTCCAGGCCCGCGACGAGCGCGTCGATCTCGGCCGGCGTCGTGTAGAGGTACGACGACATCCGAGTCGAGCTCTGCACGCCGAAGCGGGCGTGGGCGGGCTTCGCGCAGTGGTGCCCCGCGCGTACGGCGATGCCGCGGCTGTCGAGCACCTGGGCGATGTCGTGCGGGTGCACTCCCTCGATCTCGAACGAGATCGCGCCACCGCGCTGCGTCGCCTCCAGCGGGCCGAGCACGGTCAGGCCCGGCACGGTCTGCAGGCCCTCGAGCGCGTAGGCCGTGATCGCGTGCTCGTGGGCACGGATCGCGTCGAGGCCGAGGTGGCCGAGGTACTCGACCGCAGCGCCCAGGCCGATCGCCTCCGCGATCGGAGGCGTGCCGGCCTCGAACTTGTGCGGGATCGGGGCGTACGTCGACCGCTCCATGCGGACCGTCTCGATCATCTCCCCGCCCCCGAGGAACGGCGGCAGCGAGTCGAGCACGGCCCGACTCCCCCACAGCACGCCGATCCCGGTCGGCCCGACGACCTTGTGGCCGGTGAAGGCCAGCAGGTCCGGCCGCTCCTCGGCCGGCATCGCAGCCAGGTCGATCGGCAGCTGCGGCGCGGCCTGTGAGGCGTCGACGACGACGAGCGCGCCGACGGCGTGCGCGCGGCGGGCGATCTCGGCGACCGGGTTGATGGTGCCGAGCATGTTGGAGACCCAGGTCAGGGAGACGACCTTGGTGCGCTCGTTGATCAGCTCGTCGATGTCCGACAGGTCGAGGCGGCCGTCGTCGGTCAGCCCGAACCAGCGCAGGGTCGCACCGGTCCGCTCGGTGACCAGCTGCCACGGCACGATGTTGGAGTGGTGCTCCATCTCTGTGATGACGACCTCGTCACCCGGCCCGAGCTGCCGCTCACCGGGGAACGACAGCGTGTGCGCGGCCAGGTTGAGCGCCTCGGAGGCGTTCTTGGTGAACACCACCTCGTCGCGCTCGGGGGCACCGAGGAACGCGGCGACCTTGTCGCGCGCCCCCTCGAACGCCTCCGTCGACTCCGCGCCGAGCGTGTGCATGGCCCGGGCGATGTTCGCGTTGTGGTGCTCCAGGTGGTCGACCATCGCGTCGATCACCACCTGCGGCTTCTGCGAGGTGTTCGCGCTGTCGAGGTAGACCAGCGGGTTTCCGCCCGCGACCGTCCGCTCGAGGATCGGGAAGTCCTTGCGGACCACCTCGAGCTCGGGCAGCAGACCCTCCAGGTCGGCCACGATCAGACCGCCGCCCCGACGTACTTCTCGTAGCCGTTAGCCTCGAGCTCCTCCGCCAGCTCGGCACCGCCGGACTCGGCGACCTTGCCGTTGACGAAGACGTGCACCCGGTCGGGCTGGATGTAGCGCAGGATCCGCGTGTAGTGCGTGATCAGCAGGACGGCCTTGCCCTCGCGCTCGCGGAACCGGTTGACGCCCTCGGAGACGACCTTGAGCGCGTCGATGTCGAGGCCGGAGTCGGTCTCGTCGAGGATCGCGAACTTCGGGTCGAGCAGCTCCAGCTGGGCGATCTCGTGGCGCTTCTTCTCGCCGCCGGAGAAGCCCTCGTTCACCGAGCGCTGCGAGAACGTCGCGTCGAGGTTCATCCGGTCCAGCGCACCGTTGACGTCCTTGACCCAGGTGCGCAGCTTCGGGGCCTCGCCGTCGACCGCGGTCTTGGCGGTGCGCAGGAAGTTGGCGACCGAGACGCCGGGGACCTCGACCGGGTACTGCATCGCGAGGAACATGCCGGCCCGCGCGCGCTCGTCGACGGTCATCGCGAGGACGTCCTCGCCGTCGAGGGTCACGGTGCCGCCGGTGATCTCGTACTTCGGGTGGCCAGCGATCGAATAGGCCAGCGTCGACTTGCCCGACCCGTTCGGGCCCATGATCGCGTGGGTCTCACCCGACTCGATGGTCAGCGTGACGCCCTTGAGGATCTCCTTGGGGCCGTCGTCGGTCCGCACCTGGACGTGCAGGTCCTTGATCTCGAGCTTGCTCATGAGGGGGTGACTCCGTTCAACGTGGTGGTCGTGTCGACCCAGACCGAGACGACGCCGTCTTCGTCTCGGAGTTCGACGGGAAAGGTGGCGACCGGCTCGGTCGCGGGAAGGCCGGTGGGCTTGCCGGTGCGCAGGTCGAACCGCGAGCCGTGCAGCCAGCACTCGACCGTGCAGTCGTCGACCTCGCCCTCGCTCAGCGCGACCGCTGCGTGCGAGCAGAGGTCCTGGATGGCGAAGACCTCGTCACCGGAGCGGGCGATGGCGACGCCGTACTCCTCGACGTCGACGCCGAGCGCCTCGTCGGTGGGTACGTCCTCCAGCGCGCAGGCGCGCACGAAGCTCATGAGAGCTCCTTCAGGACGTTCTTGGCGAGCTCACCCTCGACGGTCGCGGCGAGGCTCTCCTCGAGCTCCGGTACGCCGATCTTGCGGATGAGGTCGTTGAAGAACCCGTGCACGACCAGCCGCTGGGCCTCCTTCTCGGAGATGCCGCGCGAGCGCAGGTAGAACAGCTGCTCGTCGTCGAACCGCGCGGTCGCCGACGCGTGGCCCGCGCCCTCGATCTCGCCCGTCTCGATCTCCAGGTTCGGCACCGAGTCGGCCTGGCAGCCGTCGGTGAGCACGAGGTTGCGGTTCTCCTCGTAGGTCTCGATGCCCTCGGCGACCTTGCGGATCAGCACGTTGCCGATCCAGACCGTGTGCGCCTTCTGGCCCTGGAGCGCGCCCTTGTAGACGACGTGCGACCGCGTCTTCGGCGCGTTGTGGTCGACGAAGAGCCGGTGCTCGATGTGCTGGCCGGCGTCGGCGAAGTAGAGGCCGAGCATCTCGACCGAGCCGCCGGGGCCGCCGTACTCGGCCGTGGTGTCGTGGCGGACGACGTCGCCGCCGAAGGAGATGTCGACGTGCTTGAACTCCGCATCGCGGCCGACCCGGACGTGCCGGTGCCCGACGTGGACGGCGTCGTCGGCCCAGTCGTCGATCGAGATCACGGTGACCTGGGCGCCGTCCCCCACGACGATCTCGACGTTGTCGGCCAGCGTCGCGCTGCCCTCGAACCGGAAGACGATCGTGGCCTTGCTGTGCGCTCCGACGGTGACGATCGCGTGCGTCGCGGTCGCGACCGCGGCGTCCTTGCCGGTCAGCGTCACGACGACGGGGCGGTCCAGGACCGCCTCGGGGGCGACGTCGATCGCCCAGACCTTGGTCGCCGCCTGCCAGACGCGCGCCGCGATCCGGTCGGTCGGCACGAAGCCGCTCGAGCCGCGCCGGGCGTCGTCCTCGCCGACGAGCGCGATCGTCACGCCCTCGGGGACGTCCGCCTCCGCGCCCACGCCGTCGCCGTCGAGCGGCGCGTCCTTGTGCAGGTCGCGCAGCCGGCGCAGCGGCGTGAACCGCCAGATCTCCTCGCGGCCGGTCGGCACCGGGTGGTCGTCGACCTCGAACGACCGCATCGGGTGCAGGTGGGAGTCGACCCTCACGTTCTCGAGGGCCTCAGCGACTGCCGACATCAGCCGACGGCTCCTTCCATCTGCAGCTCGATGAGCCGGTTCAGCTCGAGGGCGTACTCCATCGGGAGCTCCTTGGCGATCGGCTCGACGAAGCCGCGCACGATCATCGCCATCGCCTCGTCCTCCTGCATGCCGCGCGACATCAGGTAGAACAGCTGGTCGTCGGACACCTTCGACACGCTCGCCTCGTGACCCATCGACACGTCGTCCTCGCGGATGTCGACGTAGGGATAGGTGTCGGAGCGGCTGATCTGGTCGACCAGCAGCGCGTCGCACAGCACGTTGGACTTCGAGCCGTAGGCGCCCTCGTTGACCTGGATCAGGCCGCGGTAGGACGTGCGGCCGCCCCCGCGCGCCACGGACTTGCTCAGGATCGAGCTCGACGTGTGCGGCGCCGCGTGCACCATCTTGGCGCCGGCGTCCTGGTGCTGGCCCTCACCGGCGAACGCGATCGAGAGCGTCTCGCCCTTGGCGTGCTCGCCCATGAGGTAGATGGCGGGGTACTTCATCGTCACCTTGGAGCCGATGTTGCCGTCGACCCACTCCATGGTCGCGCCGGCCTCGCAGGTCGCGCGCTTGGTCACGAGGTTGTAGACGTTGTTCGACCAGTTCTGGATGGTCGTGTAGCGGCAGCGGCCGCCCTTCTTCACGATGATCTCCACGACGGCGGAGTGCAGCGAGTCGGAGCTGTAGATCGGCGCCGTGCAGCCCTCGACGTAGTGCACGTAGGCGTCCTCGTCGACGATGATCAGGGTCCGCTCGAACTGGCCCATGTTCTCGGTGTTGATCCGGAAGTAGGCCTGCAGCGGGATGTCCACGTGGACGCCCTTGGGCACGTAGATGAACGAGCCGCCCGACCACACGCTCGTGTTGAGCGCGGCGAACTTGTTGTCACCGACCGGGATGACCGTGCCGAAGTACTCCTTGAAGAGGTCCTCGTGCTCGCGCAGCGCGGTGTCGGTGTCGACGAAGATGACACCCTGCTCCTCGAGGTCCTCACGGATGGAGTGGTAGACCACCTCGGACTCGTACTGCGCGGCGACACCGGAGACCAGGCGCTGCTTCTCGGCCTCGGGGATGCCGAGCTTGTCGTAGGTGTTCTTGATGTCCTCGGGGAGGTCGTCCCACGTCGCAGCCTGCTTCTCGCTGGACCGGACGAAGTACTTGATGTTCTCGAAGTCGATCGCCGAGAGGTCCGAGCCCCACGTGGGCATGGGCTTGCGGTGGAACAGCTTGAGCCCCTTGAGGCGCAGGTCGAGCATCCAGTCCGGCTCGCTCTTCTTCGCGGAGATGTCGCGGACGACCTCCTCGTTGAGACCGCGGCGCGCGGCGGCTCCGGCGACGTCGGAGTCGGCCCAGCCGAACTCGTAGCGGCCGATGCCCTTGAGCTCGGGGTTCAGTTCCTCGATGGAGGTCATGAGGTGACCTGCTCCTTCTTCTCGATCTGCAGGACTGGGATGCACGTGGTGCACACGCCGTCGCCGTGGGCGATGGTCGCGAGCCGTTGGACGTGGGTGCCGAGCACGCGGGCGATCGCCTCGGTCTCGGCCTCGCACAGCTGGGGGAACTCGTGGGCGACGTGCGACACCGGGCAGTGCTGCTGGCACAGCTGCTCGCCCACGACCGGCAGCGCGCGGACGCTCGCGGCGTAGCCCTCGTCGGTGAACACCTTCGCCAGCACCTCCGCCGGCGAGGCGTCGGGGTGCGCGACGGCGACCTCGGGGAAGCGCCGCTCGATGAACGAGGCCCGCTGCTCGGCGAACGCGCGTACGGCGTCCGGTCCCGCGGTCTCCGCCAGGAACCGGATGGCCTCGGTGGCGAGGTCGTCGTACTGCGCCTCGAACCCGTCGCGCCCGCGCTCGGTGAGCGCGAACGCCTTGGCCGGGCGGCCCCGGCCGCGGTGGCCCGCGGGCCGCGGGTCACGCGCCTCGACGGCGCCGTCGGCCAGCAGCTGGTCGAGGTGCCGCCGGACGGCGGCCGGCGTCAGGTCCAGGCGCTCGGCGAGCGCCGCGGCCGTGGAGGGCCCGTTGACCAGGATCGAGCGGGCCACGCGCTGGCGCGTGGAGAGATCGCCCTCGACCCCGTCCGCGTAGTCCTGGTGCACGATTTCCACAACACCAGTGTGGCGTTAATGCTTCCCCGCGTTCAAGGAAGGTCACCCTTAGTTTCGAGCGGGCGGTTCCGGTACAGCCAAGCCATGCCCAGGAACGGCAGCACGAGCGGCACCCAGCCGTAGCCCTCCCCGAAGTGGGACCAGATCGTCTGGTCCGGGAACAGGTCCGTCCGCGCGTAGCTGAGGACGCCCACGCCGAGCACCCCGACCGCCTCCACGACGACCGAGAAAGAGGCGACGCGCCAGGCCG
The DNA here is from genome assembly GCF_039537325.1 of Nocardioides panacisoli. GTDB lineage: Bacteria > Actinomycetota > Actinomycetes > Propionibacteriales > Nocardioidaceae > Nocardioides > Nocardioides panacisoli. The sequence continues at coordinate 52,195 of NZ_BAABAH010000017.1, read as the reverse complement.
TCCGGCCGCCCTTGAGCAGGCAGCCGGTCGCCACGATGTAGAGCACGGCAGCGACGGCCGTGAGCGCGTAGGCCAGCGGGGCTCTGCCGAAGTCGGCCGCGATCTGGACCGACGACCGGCCGGTCGCCGCCACGACGAACACGCCGTAGACGAAGACCAGGGCGCGGCCCCAGCCGGACGAGAGCTCAGGCACCGGCGCCGTCCCAGATGTCGATGACGCGCAGCTCCATGCCGGCGATCGTCGCGACCGCGAGCAGCAGGATCGACGTACCGACACGGGACCGCTCGGCCAGCGAGAAGAACGCACCGACGACCGGCAGCAGGATCATCGTGACGAGATAGGCGACCAGCGTCACGCCCTCGACCTCGCGGTCGGTCCGGGCGAGCGCCACGAAACCCCAGACGGCCTGGACCAGCGCCACGAGCTCGGTCGCCGCCAGGGCCACGAAGTGGCTGTCCTGGGCGGCCCGGTCGCGCACGATGTCGACCACGAGCAGCACGGCTGTGACCCCGCACACGCCGAGGACGACGCCGTACACCCAGGAGTTCACGGCGCGAAGCCTAGTGAGAGACTTCCGCGGTGCCCGAGGTGCCCGCGGTCCTGGTCGACGGCCTGGTGATGCGGTACGGCGAGAAGACCGCCGTCGACGGGCTGACCCTCGAGGTGGCACCGCACACGATCACCGCCGTCCTCGGCCCGAACGGCGCCGGCAAGACCACGACGCTGGAGACCTGCGAGGGCTACCGGCGGCCCCAGACCGGAAGCGTCCGGGTGCTCGGGCTGGACCCGGTCCGGGACCGCGCCGACCTCCTCCCCCGGATCGGCGTGATGCTGCAGGGCCAGGGCGCCTGGTCGGGCGTCCGCGCGATCGAGATGCTGCGGCACGTCGCGCGGCTGCACGCGAACCCGCTGCCGGTCGACCTGCTCGTCGAGCGGCTGGCCCTCGACGAGTGCGGGCGGACGCCGTACCGGCGGCTCTCGGGCGGTCAGCAGCAGCGGCTGGGGCTGGCGATGGCGCTGGTCGGCCGGCCGGAGCTGGTCTTCGTCGACGAGCCGACCGCGGGCATGGACCCCGCGGCCCGTCGGACGACGTGGGAGCTGCTGCAGGAGCTGCGGCACGACGGGGTCACCGTCGTGCTGACGACCCACTACCTGGAGGAGGCCGAGCGCCTCGCCGACCAGGTGCACATCATCGACCGCGGGCGGCTGGTCGCCTCGGGCACACCGGAGGAGCTGACCCGCGGCTCGTCCGCCACCGTGCGCCTGGTCGTCGACCGCGCTCTCGGCCCGGACGCCGAGGCGGCGCTGCGGGAGTCGGTGCGCTCGTGGAGCGACCACCACGGCGTCGGCCTCGAGTCGATCAGCTTCGCCTCGCGCACGCTCGAGGACGTCTTCCTCGAGCTGACCGGACGGGAGGCCGACGGTGAGTGACCAGGCGACCTTCGCCCCGGCCCCGGGCGCCGCTCCCCTGCTGCGGCAGGTGCTGGCGCAGGCCTCGATGGAGACCCGGCTGATGCTCCGCAACGGCGAGCAGCTGCTGCTCGCCGTGGTGATCCCGGTGATCGTGCTGGTCGGCGGCGTCACCGGCGGCAAGCACCTCGACATCAAGGAGCCGCACCCGCTCGTCGACATCTTCACCCCGGGCGTGCTGGCCCTGGCCGTGATGTCGACCGCGTTCACCTCGCTGGCCATCGCGACCGGGTTCGAGCGGCGGTACGGCGTGATCAAGCGGCTCGGCGCCTCGCCGCTTCCCCGCATCGGCCTGCTCGCGGGCAAGGTCCTCGCGCTGCTCGCGGTCGAGGTGATGCAGGTCGTCGTGATCGGCGCCGTGGGCTTCGCGCTCGGCTGGTCCCCCGAGCCGGGCGTCGTCGGGTTCGTCCTCGCCGCCGTGCTCGGCACCGCCGCCTTCGCCTCCCTCGGCCTCCTGGTCGCCGGCGTGCTTCGTGCCGAGGCGACGCTGGCGGCGGCCAACCTGATCTACCTCCTGCTGATGGCGGGCGGGGCGGTCGTGCTCCCCGCGTCGTCGTACGGCGGCTTCGGCGACCTGGCGAGGCTGCTGCCGTCCGGGGCGCTCGGCGAGGCCGTGCGCGGCGCCTTCCTCGACGGCACCGTCCGCTGGGTCGACCTGGCGGTGCTCCTCGCCTGGGCGGTCGTGGCGTCCGTTGCGACGGCGCGGTGGTTCCGGTGGGAGTGACGGCGGTCCTGGACCGGACCCAGCGAGCCACGGAGCGCTATGCCCGCATCGCGGCGTGGGCCAGCCTGGTCGTGAACATGCTGATCGTCGTGACAGGCGGGCTCGTGCGGCTCACCGGTTCGGGTCTCGGCTGCCCGACCTGGCCCGAGTGTCAATCCGGCTCTCTCGTGCCCCACGGCGACCTCACCATCCACAAGGCGATCGAGTTCAGCAACCGGATGGTGACACCGCTGATCACCATCGTGGTGGTCGCCACCCTGGTCGCGACGTGGCGGATGGCGCAGCGCCGCTACGCGCTGTGGATCCTCGGCGGGGTCGTTGCCCAGGCGGTCCTCGGCGGCATCACGGTCCGGATCAAGCTCAACCCGTGGATCGTCTCCGCGCACCTGATGCTCTCGATGGTGATGATCGCTGCCGCCGTCGCGCTCGTGGTGAGCCTCTACCACCGCCTCGAGAAGCCCGAGCTGCTGGGATGGGCGCAGTTCGTGACGGCCTTCGTGGTGCTCGCGCTGGGGACCGTCGTGACCGGCGCGGGTCCCCACGCGGGCGATGCGGACGTGAAGCGCAACGGACTCTCCGCGCTGCAGACCGCGCAGCTGCACACCGACGCCGTCTTCCTCCTCGTGGGCCTCGCGACAGCGCTGGCGGTCCTGCGCAGGTCGCGGGCGACGTACGCGCTGCTGGCAGCCCTGGTCGTCAATGCCGCAATCGGCTTCACGCAGTACTTCACCCACCTGCCGGTCGGCCTGGTGGCCGCGCACATGCTCGGTGCGACCCTGGTCGCCGCGACGTCCACCTGGGCACTGCTCGAGCCGCGCGAATTTCGCGTGCGCGCAACCGACCCGGCCTGAACACTGGGCGGGTGCCCTTCGACCCCTCGCTCACCCCGCTCCTCGAGCACGACGACGCGCCCTACGCCTACATCGAGCCAGGCGAGCAGATCCGTCCGCGGGACGTCCCCGCGGCCTGCGTCATCACGTTCTTCGGTGATGCGGTGCAGCGCCTCGGCGCGCACTGGGACAACCGGTCGTGGCAGACGCAGTCGGACGTGCGCGACAACCTCGTGGCGGTCGCGGGGTCCGCAGCGTTGCGCGTGGAGCGGTGGCGGGCTGCTCAGCGCAGGAGCGGGTCGATAGCCACCGCGACGAACAGCAGCGACAGGTAGAGGTTGCTGCTGTGGAACAGCCGCATCGGCTGCAGCAGGCTGAGCTGGTCGGTGCGGCCGGCCCTCCGGAGCAGCTGGTGCGCCTCGACGAGGAACACGGCGCCGAGGACGGTCGCGGCGATCGGGTAGAGCGGGCCGGTGCCGGCGACCGGCCACAGGGCCAGTGACGTGGCGACCATCACCCAGGAGTAGGCCACGATCTGGCGGGCCACCGAGCGGGCGGGCTTGACCACCGGCAGCATCGGCACGTCGACCTGGGCGTAGTCCTCGCGGTAGCGAAGCGCCAGCGCCCAGGTGTGCGGCGGCGTCCAGAAGAACACCACGAGGAACAGCACGATCGGGACCCAGGACAGCTGATCGGTGACCGCGGTCCAGCCGATCAGCGCCGGGAAGCAGCCGGCGATGCCGCCCCAGACGATGTTCTGGGTGGTGCGGCGCTTGAGCAGCATCGTGTAGCCGAACACGTAGAACGCGTTCGCGGCGACCGAGAGGACCGCCGACAGCGGGTTCACCCACAGCCAGAGGACCACCGTCGACAGCACGCCCAGGACCACGCCGAACAGCAGCGCGGCGCCCGGCGTCACGATGTGCCGCGGCAGCGCCCGGCGCCGGGTGCGGCGCATCTGCTCGTCGATGTCGCGGTCGTAGACGCAGTTGAAGACCGACGCCGAGCCGGCCGAGAACGTCCCGCCGACGACGGTGGCGACCACCAGCCCGAGCGCCGGCACCCCACGCGCGGCGAAGAACATCACCGGCACCGTGGTCAGGAGCAGCAGCTCGATCACCCGCGGCTTCGTGAGGCCGACGTAGGCCATCACGACGTCCTTGACCGACGCGCGGCCGGGAGCGGCGGCGTAGGCGCCGTTCACGCCGAGGGACCTGACGTCCCGGGTGCGCTCGACCTGCTCAACAGGCGGCACGGCCGGGTCGACGTACGTCACGGAGAACCTCGGGGTGAAGTGGGATCGAAGCGACGCCGAGTGTAACGGTCCCTTCCCCCGGCGGCTGTATCGAGGCCCGCTGGGCACTGAGTAGGCTCGGACACGTCCTGCCTGACGACCTTGAAGGGGCAAACCTCGGTGAGCCGCATTCCCGAACTCGAGTGGACCGACCTGGACAAGAAGGCGGTCGACACCGCGCGGGTCCTGGCGATGGACGCCGTCCAGAAGGTCGGCAACGGCCACCCCGGCACGGCGATGAGCCTGGCGCCGGCGGCGTACCTGCTGTTCCAGAAGGTGATGCGCCACGATCCGGCGGACCCGGACTGGATCTCCCGCGACCGGTTCGTCCTGAGCGCCGGCCACAGCTCGATCACGCTCTACACGCAGCTCTACCTCGGCGGCTTCGGCCTGGAGCTGGCCGACCTCGAGTCGCTGCGCACCTGGGGCTCCAAGACCCCGGGCCACCCCGAGTACGGCCACACCGCCGGCGTCGAGGTGACCACCGGGCCGCTCGGCCAGGGCATCTCGAACGCGGTCGGCATGGCGATGGCGGCGCGCCGCGAGCGCGGCCTGCTCGATCCCGAGGCACCCGCGGGCGAGTCGCTCTTCGACCACCACATCTACTGCATCGCCTCCGACGGCGACCTCGAGGAGGGCGTGAGCAGCGAGGCCTCGTCCATCGCGGGCACCCAGGAGCTGGGCAACCTCACCGTGATCTACGACGCCAACCGCATCTCGATCGAGGGCGACACGCACATCGCCTTCAACGAGGACGTGGCCAAGCGCTACGAGGCCTACGGCTGGCATGTCCAGGTCGTCGACTGGACCGGCACCGACCACAACGACCTGGCGAACTACACCGAGGACGTGCCGGCGCTGTTCGACGCGATCCGGGCCGCCGACGAGGTGACCGACCGCCCCTCGATGATCGTGCTCAAGACGGTCATCGCGTGGCCGGCGCCGGACGCCCAGAACACCGAGGCCGCGCACGGCTCGGCGCTCGGCGACGACGAGGTCGCGGCGACCAAGAAGGTGCTCGGGTTCGACCCGGACAAGAACTTCGAGGTGTCCGAGGAGGTGCTCCAGCACACCCGCTCGCTCCTCGAGCGCGGCAAGGCCTGGGGCGCCGAGTGGGACAAGCTGTACGCCGACTGGGCGGCGGCGAACCCCGACAAGGAGGCGCTGCTGCACCGGATGAAGGCACGGGCGCTGCCCGAGGGCCTGGAGGACGCCCTGCCGACCTTCGAGGCCGACCCGAAGGGCGTCGCGACCCGGGCCGCGTCGGGCAAGGTCATCAACGCGATCGCGCCCGTGATGCCGGAGCTGTGGGGCGGCTCCGCCGACCTCGCCGGGTCCAACAACACCACGATCAAGGACGCGAAGTCGTTCCTGCCGGCCGACCGGTCCGTCGAGGAGTGGCCGGCCGACCCGCTGCACGGCCGGGTGCTCCACTTCGGCATCCGCGAGCACGGCATGGCCGCGATCATGAACGGCATCGCGGTCCACGGCGGCACCCGCGTGTTCGGGGGAACCTTCCTGACCTTCTCCGACTACATGCGCGGCGCGGTCCGCGTGGGGTCGCTGATGAAGGCGCCGGTCATCTACGTGTGGACCCACGACTCGATCGGGCTCGGTGAGGACGGCCCCACCCACCAGCCGGTCGAGCACCTCTGGGCGCTACGCGCGATCCCCGGCCTCGACATCGTCCGCCCGGCCGACGCCAACGAGACGGTCGCGGCCTGGCTGCAGATCCTCAAGAACACCGACCGGCCCGCGGGCATCATCCTGAGCCGCCAGAACCTGCCCGTGTTCCCCCGCGGCGAGCAGGGCTTCGCCACGACCGAGGACGTGGGCAAGGGCGCCTACGTCCTCCTCGAGGCGGACGGCGGCCAGCCCGACGTGATCCTGATCGGGACCGGCTCCGAGGTGCAGCTCGCTGTCCAGGCGCGCGAGCAGCTGGCTGCCGAGGGCACCAACGCCCGGGTGGTCTCGATGCCGTCGGTGGAGTGGTTCGAGCAGCAGACCCAGGCCTACCGCGACCAGGTGCTGCCGCCCATGGTGCGGGCGCGGGTCAGCGTCGAGGCGGGTCTGCGCCTCGGCTGGCGTGAGTACGTCGGTGACGCCGGCCGGAGCGTCAGCCTCGAGCACTGGGGCGCCTCCGCGGCGTACCAGCGGATCTACACGGAGTTCGGCATCACCGCCGAGGCGGTCGCCCAGGCCGCCAAGGACAGCATCGACGCAGCAGCCAAGTAGACGACTGAGACGACGGAGGAGAACCCCCATGAGCGAGCGACTCCAGGCCCTGGCGGATGCCGGGGTGTCCATCTGGCTCGACGACCTCTCCCGGGAGCGGATCGAGACCGGCAACCTCGCCGACCTGGTGAAGGAGAAGTCGGTCGTCGGTGTCACCACGAACCCGACGATCTTCGCGTCGGCCATTGCCGACGGTGAGCGGTACGACGACCAGACGCGGCGGCTCGTCGCCGACGGCGCCGACGTGACGAAGGTGATCTTCGAGCTCACCACCGAGGACGTCCGCAACGGCTGCGACGTGCTCGCGCCGGTGGCGGAGGCCACCGCGGACGACGGTCGGGTTTCCATCGAGGTCGAGCCCTCGCTGGCCAACGACACCGACGGGACCATCGCGTCCGCGAAGGCGCTGTGGGAGGCCGTCGACCGCCGCAACGTGCTGATCAAGATCCCGGCGACCCTCGAGGGCCTGCCCGCGATCACCGCCTCGATCGCGGCCGGCATCTCGGTCAACGTGACCCTCATCTTCTCCACCGAGCGCTACCGCACGGTGATGGACGCCTACCTCGACGGGCTCGAGCAGGCCAAGGAGCAGGGCATCGACCTGTCCACGATCCGTTCGGTCGCCTCGTTCTTCGTCTCCCGGGTCGACACCGAGATCGACAAGCGGCTCGAGGAGATCGGCTCCGACGAGGCACTCGCTCTGCGCGGCAAGGCGGGCGTGGCGAACGCGCGGATCGCCTACGCGGCGTTCGAGGAGGTCGTCGCCTCGCCGCGCTGGAAGGCGCTCGCCGAGGCGGGTGCCAACGTCCAGCGGCCGCTGTGGGCGTCGACGGGCGTGAAGAACCCCGACTACCCCGACACCCTCTACGTGACCGACCTCGTGGTGGCCAACACGGTCAACACGATGCCCGAGAAGACCCTCGACGCGTTCGCGGACCACGGCGAGGTCGAGGGCGACCAGGTCACCGGCCGGGCCGATGAGGCGCAGGCCCTGTTCGACCAGCTGAGCGCGGCCGGGGTCGACCTCGACGACGTCTTCCTCGTGCTCGAGAGCGAGGGCGTCGACAAGTTCAAGAAGTCCTGGGACGAGCTCGTCGCCACGGTCGAGGGCCAGATGGCGCAGGTCCAGTGACCGGTCCGGTCGACCCCACCGCGACCGACGCCTGGCAACGGCTCTCGGACCTCGCAGCGGGCTACGAGCCCGACCTGCGCAGCCGGCTGACCGACCCCGAGTGGGTCGAGCGGTCGTCGCTGACCGCCGCCGATCTCTTCGTCGACCTGTCCAAGAACCTGGTCACCCCCGAGGTCTGGAAGGCGCTGCGCGAGCTCGCGGTCGAGACCGAGGTCGCCGCCCGCCGGGACGCCATGTTCGGCGGCGAGCACATCAACGTGACCGAGGACCGCGCGGTCCTCCACACCGCGCTGCGCCAGCCCGACGACGCCGTCGTCGAGGTCGACGGCAAGGACGTCGAGCCCGATGTGCACGAGGTCCTCCGGCGCGTCTACGAGTTCGCGGACAAGGTCCGGTCGGGCGCCTGGACCGGCGTCACCGGCAGACGGATCGCAACCGTCGTCAACATCGGCATCGGCGGCTCCGACCTCGGACCGGTGATGGCCTACGAGGCGCTGGCGCCGTACGTCCAGGACGGGCTGGAGTGCCGGTTCATCAGCAACATCGACCCGACCGACGCCGCCCGCAAGCTGGCCGGGCTGGACCCGGCCACGACCCTCTTCGTCGTCTCGAGCAAGACGTTCGGGACGCTGGAGACCCTCACCAACGCGCGGTTGTGCCGCACGTGGCTGTTGGAGCACCTGGGCGGCGACGTCGACCAGGGCGAGGCGGTCGCGAAGCACTTCGTCGCCGTGTCGACCGCCCTCGACAAGGTCGCCGCGTTCGGCATCGACCCGGACAACGCGTTCGGCTTCTGGGACTGGGTCGGCGGTCGCTACTCCGTCGACTCGGCGATCGGCACGACCCTGGCGATCGCGGTCGGCCCGGAGCGGTTCGCGGAGTTCCTGGCGGGCTTCCACGCGATGGACGAGCACTTCCGGACCGCGGAGCCCGAGGCGAACGTGCCGCTGCTGATGGGGCTGCTCAACGTCTGGTACGTCAACTTCCTCGGCGCGGAGACGCACGCCGTGCTCCCCTACTCGCAGCTGCTGCACCGCTTCCCGGCGTACCTCCAGCAGCTGACCATGGAGTCCAACGGCAAGGGCGTGCGCTGGGACGGCCGCGAGGTCACGACCGAGACCGGCGAGGTCTTCTGGGGCGAGCCCGGGACGAACGGGCAGCACGCGTTCTACCAGCTGCTCCACCAGGGCACCCGGCTGATCCCGGCCGACTTCATCGCCTTCGCGAACCCCGCGTACCCGCTGAAGGACGGCGACACCGACGTGCACGAGGTGTTCCTGGCCAACTTCTTCGCGCAGACCAAGGCTTTGGCGTTCGGCAAGACCGCCGACGAGGTCCGCGCCGAGGGCACCCGTGAGGAGATCGTCCCGGCGCGGGTGTTCACGGGCAACCGGCCGACGACGTCGATCATGGCCCCGGAGCTCTCGCCGCGCGTGCTGGGCCAGCTGATCGCGCTCTACGAGCACATCACGTTCGTCGAGGGCGCCGTCTGGGGCATCGACAGCTTCGACCAGTGGGGCGTCGAGCTCGGCAAGCAGCTGGCGCTGCAGGTCGCCCCGGCGGTGGCCGGCGACGACGACGCGCTGGCGGAGCAGGACCCCTCGACCCAGCAGCTGATCCGCTACTACCGGGAGCACCGCTCGTGACCGATCCGCTCATCGAGGTGCACGACGGCCCCGAGCCGCTCGCGACCGCCGTGGCGGGCGAGCTGCTCAACCGGCTCGCCGACGCCCAGGCGGCGGGCCACGTCCCGCACATCAGCCTCACCGGCGGCACCATCGCCGTGAAGATCCACCAGGAGGTCGCCCGCCTCGCGCCGGCGTCCGGCGTCGACTGGGGCGCCGTCCACGTCTGGTTCGGTGACGAGCGGTTCGTGGCGCGCGCCTCCAGCGACCGGAACGCCGTCCAGGCCCGGCAGGCGTTCCTCGACGCCGTCGGCATCCCCGACGCCAACGTGCACGAGTGGCCGGCGACCGAGGACGCCGCGGACACCGACGCCGCCGCGGCGACGTACGCGGCGGAGCTGGCGGAGAGCTGGCCCGGGAAGTTCGACGTGATGATGCTCGGCGTCGGCCCCGACGGCCACATCAACTCACTGTTCCCCGGGTTCCCCCAGCTGCACGCGACCGGGCCGACCGCCGGCGTCACGGGCTCTCCCAAGCCGCCCCCCGAACGGGTCACGCTGACCTACGCGACCACCTGCGCGTCCACCGCGGTGTGGTTCCTCGTCAGCGGCGACGACAAGGCGGACGCCGTACGCCGAGCGCTGGCCGAGGACGGCACCGTCGACGAGACCCCCGCCCGCGGCGCCGCCGGTCAGCTCGAGACCACGTGGTTCCTCGACCACGCCTCCGCCTCCCTCCTCTGACCTCCTCTGACCCTCGCCGACCCTCGCCGACCCGGCAGAAACTCCCGCATCTCACGCCGAGTCGGCTCAAGCTTGAGCCGACTCGGCGCTTCGGGTGTGGATAAGTGACCGTTCATCCACAGCCACGCATCGGCCGGGATTCAGGGCTGAGCGCGAGGGGCAGCACGGATCCATGCAGATCCAGGACTACTCCGGCCATCCGCTGCTCGATCCTCTCGACGCGCTCCCTGCGGATCGGCCGTTCACCACCGCCGAGGCGCTCGCTGCCGGACTGACCTACGACCAGCTTCGCGTGCTCATCGCCAAGGGCGCGTTGAGGCATCCGATCCGTGGGGTGTACGTAGCTGCGCGAGTTCCAGACTCGATCGCCCTGCGGTGTCAGTGCCTCCGGCTGGTCGTTCCTGAGGACGCGGTCGTCGTCGATCGGCACGCCGGGTGGCTTCATGGGGCCGAGATGGTCCTGGCGCCGAACGAGCACATCCATCTGGAGCCGGTGAGGCTCTTCCTGCCCGCGGGACGCGGGCGGCTCCGCAACCATCTCGCCGACAGCGGCGAGCGTACGTTTCGAACCGACGACCTCATGGAGATCGGCGGTCTTCGAGTCACCACGCCGCTCCGCACCGCTCTGGACTTGGGTCGCCACCGGTGGCCCGATCGCTCACTCGCCGCGATGGATCAGATGCTTCGACTCAAGTCGTTCACGAAGGAGGAGCTGATCAATGGGGTCGAAAGGTTTCGTGGCGCGCGCTGGGTCCGCACGTTGAGGCTCATGGTGGAGCACGTCGACGGGCGAGCCGAGTCCCCGCCGGAGTCGGTCATGCGGCTTCGCTGGATCGAGACCCACCTGCCGTACCCGACGCCACAGATCGAGGTGTGGGACGGCCCCGACTTCCTGGCTCGCCTCGACCTCGGCAACGAAGAGTCCCGCTACGCGGCCGAGTACGACGGTGCCGAATGGCACTCCAGTCCGGAGCAGCGGGCCCACGACCGACGCCGACGCGAGGTTGCTCGCGAACGTGGCGAGTGGGTTATCGACGCCTTCGTGAAGGAGGACCTGTGGGGACCGACCGCCCACATCGAGCGTCGGCTGCGCGAGGGCGCGGCACGGGCCGCACTCCGCTTCGGCCGCCGATCAGCCTGAATTCCGCCGAGTCGGCTCAAGCTTGTGCCGACTCGGCGGAATTCACGCCAAGTTTCTGCCGACTCGGCGAGCTAGAAGATGATCTCGCCGGACTTGCGGCGGGAGCGGAGGAGCTGGATGGCCTCGTCGAGGATGACCTCGGCCTCCTTGTCGGAGCGGCGCTCCTTCACGTAGGCCAGGTGGGTCTTGTAGGGCTCGATCTTCGGGGCCGGCGGCGGGTTGTCCGAGTCCAGGGACGCCGGCAGACCGCACTTGGGGCAGTCCCAGGAGTCCGGGACGGCGGCGTCCACGGAGAAGGTGATCACCGAGCGGTGGTCATGGGCACAGAAGTACGTGACCGCCTGTCGCGGGGCCGCCTCGCCGCGCTCGGCCTCGCCCATCGGGCCTGCGCCGACACGGCTGCCGCGGATCGCGTTGCCTCCACCAGCCAACGGACTCTCCTCACCTCGGGCCGGCCGGGAACCTGGCCGGTCGTGTACTCAGTTGTGGTCAGTAGGCCAGAAGGAGGCCGAGGGCGATCACGCAGGCGAACCAGATGATCCCGATGCCGATCGTGAAACGGTCGAGGTTGCGCTCGGCCACGGACGATCCGCCGAGCGAGCTCGACACGCCGCCGCCGAACATGTCCGAGAGGCCGCCGCCGCGCCCCTTGTGCAGGAGCACCAGGAGGATCATGAGCAGGCTCGCGATGATGAGCAGAACGGTGAGCAGCGTCGACAGCACGGGAGGATCCTACGTCAGCGTTCGCTCAGCCCAGCACCGGCATGTCGTAGTAGCGGCAGATCCCGCCGAACTCGTCGGCCTGCAGGCTCGCGCCACCGACCAGGCAGCCGTCGACATCGGCCTGGGCCATGATCCCGGCCACGTTGGCGGCCTTGACCGAGCCGCCGTACTGGATGCGTACGGCGCCGGCGGCCTCGTCGCCCCACGACTCGCGGACCTGCGCCCGGAGCGCCGCGCACACCTCCTGCGCGTCGTCGGGAGTGGCGACCTCGCCCGTGCCGATCGCCCAGACGGGCTCGTAGGCGATGACCAGCCCGGCGACCTGCTTCGCGGTCAGGCCGGCGAGCGAACCGACGACCTGCTGGGTGCAGTAGGGCACGTGGGTGCCCTCCTGCCGGATCTCCAGGCCCTCGCCGACGCACACGATCGGGGTGATCCCGGCCTTGAGCGCCGCCTTGGCCTTCTGGGCGACCAGCTCGTCGGACTCGGCGTGGAACTGCCGGCGCTCGGAGTGCCCGACGACGACGTAGGCGCAGCCTAGCTTGGCGAGCATCCCGGCCGAGATCTCCCCGGTGAAGGCGCCGCTCTCGTGGACCGAGACGTCCTGCGCGCCGTACTCGATCTGCAGCCGGTCGCCGTCGACGAGCGTCTGCACGCTGCGGATGTCGGTGAACGGCGGCAGGACGACCACCTCGACCTTGCCGTAGTCGTGCCGCTTGTCGTTGAGCGTCCACGCGAGCTTCTGGACCAGCACCACCGCTTCCTGGTGGTTGAGGTTCATCTTCCAGTTGCCCGCCATGATCGGCGTGCGCGAGTGACCCATGTCCGTCAGCCCTCCAGGACCGTGATGCCGGGGAGATCCTTGCCCTCGAGGTACTCCAGGCTGGCGCCGCCGCCGGTGGAGATGTGGCCGAATGTGGCCTCGTCGAAGCCGAGCGTCCGTACGGCGGCCGCGGAGTCGCCGCCGCCGACGACCGAGAGCCCGTCGATCCGGGTGAGCGCCTCCGCGACGGCTCGGGTGCCCGCGGCGAACGCCGGGACCTCGAACACGCCCATCGGCCCGTTCCAGAAGACCGTGCGCGCGTCGGCGAGCGCGGCCGCGAACGCGGCCGCGGAGTCCGGACCGATGTCGAGCCCCAGCGTGTCCGCAGGGATCGCGTCCGCCGGGACCGGTCGCGCCGACGCCTCGTCGCCGAAGCTGTCCGCGACGACGACGTCGGTGGGCAGGACGATGTCCACGCCGGTCTCCTGCGCGCGGGCGAGGTAGTCCAGGCAGGTCTGGACCTGGTCCTCCTCGAGCAGGCTGTTGCCCACCTCGTGGCCCTGGGCCTTGAGGAAGGTGAACACCATGCCGCCGCCGATGAGCAGCCGGTCGGCCTTGCCGAGCAGGTTGTCGATGACACCGAGCTTGTCGGAGACCTTCGAGCCGCCGAGCACGACCACGTAGGGCCGCTCGGGGTCGACGGTCAGCCGCCGCAGGACGTCGACCTCGGTCTTCACCAGGGCACCCATCGCGTGCGGGAGCCGCTGGGCGACGTCGTAGACACTCGCCTGCTTGCGGTGGACGACGCCGAAGCCGTCGGAGACGAACGCGTCGGCGAGCGCCGCGAGCTGGTCGGCGAAGGCGCCGCGCTCGGCGTCATTCTTCGACGTCTCGCCGGCGTTGAACCGCACGTTCTCCAGCAGCGCGACCTGGCCGTCCTCGAGCGCGCCGACGACCGCCTTCGCCGAGTCGCCGACCGTGTCGGTCGCGAAGGCGACCTCCTGGCCGAGCAGCTCGGACAGGCGGCTCGCGACCGGAGCGAGCGAGTACGCAGGGTCGGGCGCACCCTTGGGACGGCCGAGGTGCGCGGTCACCACGACCCGCGCCCCGGCGTCCGCCAGTGCCTTGATCGTCGGCACCGAGGCGCGGATCCGGCCGTCGTCGGTGATCGTCGTGCCGTCCAGGGGCACGTTGAGGTCCGACCGGACGAGGACCCGCTTGCCGCTGACCTCGCCCAGCCCGGCGTACTCGCCCATCAGGCGGTCAGAGCGTCGAGCCGACGTGGACGATCAGGTCGGCGAGCCGGTTGGAGTAGCCCCACTCGTTGTCGTACCAGCCCAGGACCTTGACCTGGTTGCCGTTCACCTTGGTGAGGGGTGCATCGAAGATGCAGGACGCCGGGTCGGTGACGATGTCGGTGGAGACCAGCGGGTCCGTGGAGTACTTGAGGAAGCGGCCGTCGGCACGGCGCTCGATCGCCGCGTTGACCTCCTCGATGCTCGTCTCGCGCGATGCCTCGAAGGTCAGGTCGGTGGCGGAACCGGTCGGCACGGGGACCCGCATGGCGTAGCCGTCCAGCTTCCCCTTGAGCTCGGGCAGCACCAGGCCGATGGCCTTGGCCGCACCCGTGGAGGTCGGCACCATGTTGAGCGCCGCCGCACGGGCCCGGCGCGGGTCCTTGTGGATGTTGTCCTGCAGGTTCTGGTCCGCGGTGTAGGCGTGGATCGTCGTCATCAGGCCCTTGACGATGCCGATCTCCTCGTGGAGCGCCTTCGCCATCGGCGCCAGGCAGTTGGTCGTGCACGAGGCGTTGGAGATGACCGTGTGCTGCTCGGGGTCGTAGAGGTCGTGGTTGACGCCCATCACGACCGTGATGTCCTCGTTCTTGGCGGGCGCCGAGATGATGACCTTCTTGGCCCCGGCGTCGACGTGGGCACGGGCCTTCGTGGCGTCGGTGAAGAAGCCGGTGGACTCGACGACGATGTCCGCGCCGAGGTCGCCCCACTTGAGGGCGGACGGGTCGCGCTCGGCGGTCACCGAGATCTCCTGGTCGCCGACGCGAAGGGCCGCGTCGGTCGCCGTCACGTCGGCGTCGAGCCGGCCGAGGATCGAGTCGAACTTCAGCAGGTTCGCCAGCGCGCTGGGGGCAGTGAGGTCGTTCACGCCCACGATCTCGATGTCGAGGCCACTCGCGCGCACCGCGCGGAAGAAGTTGCGGCCGATGCGGCCGAAGCCGTTGATGCCTACACGGACAGTCATCCGGGACTCCCTTGTTCGCGGCGGACGTTTGGTCGTCCGCCTGTTGGCGGGTGTTCAGTCACCCGCCAGAAGACCCTAGCCGCCCCAGGCGTCGGGAGCGTGAACGGGGTCAGGCTTCGCCGGCGAGCATCTCCGGCGTCAACGAGGCCTCGGTGTCGGGGATCCCGAGCTCCTCGGCCCGCTTGTCGGCCATCGCGAGCAGCCGCCGGATCCGGCCTGCGATCGCGTCCTTGGTCAGGGCCGGCTCGTGCAGCGCTCCGAGCTCCTCGAGGGAGGCCTGCTTGTGCTGGAGCCGCAACTCTCCGGCCATCCGCAGGTGGTCGGGAACCTCGTCGCCGAGGATCTCCATGGCCCGGTCGACGCGGGCGCCGGCGGTGACCGCGGCGCGGGCCGAGCGGCGCAGGTTGGCGTCGTCGAAGTTCGCGAGCCGATTGGCCGTGGCCCGGACCTCGCGACGCATCCGGCGCTCCTCCCAGGCCATCAGCGTCTCGTGAGCGCCGAGCCGGGTGAGCAGCTGGCCGATCGCGTCGCCGTCCCGGATGACCACCCGGTCGACGCCGCGCACCTCGCGGGCCTTGGACTGGATCCCGAGCCGCCGCGCGACGCCGACGAGCGCCAGGGCGGCCTCGGACCCGGGACAGGTCACCTCGAGCGAGGAGGAGCGGCCCGGCTCGGTCAGCGAGCCGTGGGCCAGGAACGCGCCGCGCCACGCGGCGACCGCGTCGCAGGCGCCGCCGGACACGACGGCCGGCGGGAGCCCGCGCACCGGTCGGCCGCGCTGGTCGAGCAGGCCGGTCTGGCGCGCGAGCGCCTCGCCGTCCTTGGCGATCCGGACGATGTAGCGGCTGCCCTTGCGGATGCCGTTGCCCTGCACCATCACGACGTCGGAGGACTGACCGTAGATCTCCGCGATGTCCTTGCGCAGCCGGCGCGCCGCGGCGCCGGTGTCGAGCTCGGCCTCGACCACGATCCGGCCGGCGACGATGTGCAGTCCCCCGGCGAACCGCAGGGTGGAGGCGACCTCGGCCTTGCGGCAGCAAGCCTTGGTGACCGGTGTGCTGGCCAGCTCCGCCTTCACCTGTGCCGTCATCGCCATGTGGACGATCCTGCCATGCACGTCAACGACCCTCAGCCGAAGTCCCAGGCTTTTCAGGTCGCGCCCGCGAGCACCTTCGCGTAGGCGTCCGCGAGCTTCCGCGGATCGTGTCGCGGGGTGCCGTCACCGAGGGCGACATCGGCCACCACCAGGCGCGCACCCATCGCGGCGGCCAGCGCCTCCAGGTCCGGGAGGTCGGCGCCGACACTCGCCTCGTCGGCGATCACGGTGTGCACGCTGAGGTCCGGCGCGTGCTCCGCGAGCACGGCGAGGTGGTCGGCGGGAGCGAAGCCGTGGGTCTCCCCCGGCTGCTCGCCGAGGTTGAGCACGACGATCAGCCGCGCCTCCGTGGCGACCAGGGCCTGCCTCAGCTGCGGCACGAGCAGGTGCGGGATGACCGAGGTGAACCAGGAGCCCGGCCCGAGCACCGCCCAGTCGGCCTGGAGGATCGCCTCCACGGCAGCCGGGCTCACCGCAGGGTCCGGCGGGTCGAGAGCGATGGAGGTGATGACGCCGTCGGTCGTCGCGACCTGGACCTGGCCGCGGACCTCGGTCAGCGAGGAGTCGTCGCCGTCCAGGCCGCGGACCTCGGCGGTGATGTCCATCGGCGTGACCGCCATCGGCAGCACGCGGCCCTTCGCGCCGAGCAGCCGGGCGACCCAGTCGAGCGCGTCGACGTGGTCGCCGAGCAGCTCCCACAGGCCGACGATCAGCAGGTTGCCCACGACGTGGCCGCGCATCTCGCCGTCGCCCTCGAACCGGTGCTGGAGGACCCGCGCCCAGGTGTCGCCCCACTGGTCGTCGCCGCAGAGCGCGGCGAGAGCCATCCGCAGGTCGCCCGGAGGCAGGACCCCGAACTGTCCGCGTAGCCGGCCGGACGAGCCGCCGTTGTCGGCGACCGTGACGATCGCGGTGAGCTCGTCCACGGTCAGGTCGTCGACCAGGAGCCGCAGCGCGGTCAGCGAGGCGTGCAACCCGTGCCCGCCGCCGAGCGCGACGACCGCCTGCGCGCGGTCGACCGGCCCGGGATCGAGGATGCCGCTCATGCCTACTCGCGTCCCAGGTCCCGGTGGAGCGCGCGGGCGACGTACCCCTGGTCCTGGAGCCGCCGCGCGATCTCCTCGCTCATCGCGACGCTGCGGTGCTTGCCGCCGGTGCAGCCGATGGCCACCCGCATGAACCGCTTCCCCTCGCGCAGGTATCCCTCCGCGACGCCTGCCAGCAGCGGCACGAACTGGTCGAGGAACTCCTTCGCGCCCGGGCGGCCCAGGACGTAGTCGGACACGTCGGCGTCACGGCCGGTGTGCGCCCGCAGCTCGGGGACCCAGTGCGGGTTGGGCAGGAACCGCATGTCGGCGACGTAGTCGCTGTCGACCGGGATGCCGTACTTGAACCCGAAGCTGATCAGCGTGACCCGCAGCCGGGTGGTCTCCGGGGTGCCGAACGCCTCGGCGATCCGGTCGGTGAGCTGGTGCACGTTCAGGTTGCTGGTGTCGATCACCAGGTCGGCCTCGCTGCGCAGGTCGGCGAGCACGGTGCGCTCGCGCTGGAGGCCGTCGAGCAGCCGGCCGCCCTCCTGCAGCGGGTGCGGGCGGCGCGCGGCCTCCTGCCGGCGGACGAGCACCTCGTCGCTCGCGTCGAGGAACACCAGCGTGGTGTTGCGGCCGGTCGTGCCGTGGGCGAGCGCGCTCTGCAGCCCCGAGAAGAACGAGCCGGACCGTACGTCGACCACGACGGCGACGCGCTGGGCCCGGCCCAGTCCCTCGTCGACCAGGCGGACGACGTCCGGCAGCAGGCTCGGCGGCAGGTTGTCGACGACGTAGAAGCCGAGATCCTCGAGCTCCTTCGCTGCGGTGCTGCGCCCGGCACCGGTCATGCCGGTGACGACGACGAGCTCGCCCGCTTCGTGGCTCATGGCGCCGTAGTCTGGCGCGAGCCGCCCTTGGCCGCCACGTCGGCGTCCGAGACGGCGGCCTTGATCGACTCGGCGATCCGCGGGCCGATCCCGGGTACCTCCGCGATCTGGTCGACGGAGGCCTCGCGCAGCTTCTTCAACGACCCGAAGTGGCGCAGCAGCGTCCTGCGCCGCACCTCCCCCAGACCCGGGACGTCGTCCAGCACGCTCTCGACCATCGACTTGGAGCGCCGCGAGCGGTGGTGGGCGATCGCGAACCGGTGCGCCTCGTCCCGGACCCGCTGCAGGAGGTAGAGCCCCTCGGACGTGCGCGGCAGGATCACCGGGTCCTCCTGGCCCGGCAGCCACACCTCCTCCAGCCGCTTCGCCAGCCCGCAGACCGGCACGTCGTCGATCCCGAGCTCGTCCAGCGCCCGCTTGGCGGCAGCGACCTGCGGCAGCCCGCCGTCGACGACGACCAGGCCCGGGGCGTAGGCGAACTTCCGCGGCTTGCCGGTGTCCGGGTCGACCAGCATCGGACCCTCCTCACCGACCCGCTCCTCGCTGCTCGCCTGCTCGTCGAGCAGCCGCTTGAACCGGCGGGTGATCACCTCGTGCATCGCGCGTACGTCGTCCGAGCCGTCCTGCCCGCGCACGACGAACCTGCGGTACTCCGACTTGCGCGCGAGGCCGTCCTCGAAGACCACCATCGAGGCGACGATCTCCGACCCCTGGAGGTGCGAGACGTCGTAGCACTCGATCCGCAGCGGCGCCTCGTCGAGCTCCAGCGCCTCCGCGATCTCCGAGAGCGCCCGGTTGCGGGTGGTCAGGTCGCTGGCCCGCCGGGTCTTGTGCAGCGCGAGCCCCTCCGTCGCGTTGCGGGCGACGGTCTCCTGCAGCGTCCGCTTGTCGCCGCGCTGGGGCACGCGGATCGCGACCCTGGACCCCCGCAGCTCCGAGAACAGCTGCTCGTAGACCGGGGCCTCGGGCGGCAGCTCCGGGACCAGGATCTCCCGCGGCACGGCGTCGCGGGCCTCGTCCGGCCCGAGCCCGCCGTAGAGCTGGAGCAGGAAGTCGGCGACCAGGTCGGCGGTGCCGCCCTCGTCGGTGCGGTCGGCGACCCAGCCGCGCTGGCCACGGATCCGGCCGCCGCGCACGTAGAAGATCTGGACCGCCACCTCGAGCGGGTCCTCGGCGAGCGCGATCACGTCGGCGTCGGCGCCGTCGCCGAGCACCACGGCCTGCTTCTCGAGAGCCTTGTGCATCGCCCCGAGGTCGTCGCGCAGCCGCGCCGCCCGCTCGTAGTCCTGCCGCTCGCTGGCGGCGTACATCTCCTGCTCGATCCGGCGGATGAACGGCTTCGTGCGGCCGGCCATGAACTCGCAGAAGTCGTCGACGATCCGCCGGTGCTCCTCCTCGGTGACGTTGCCCACGCACGGTGCCGCGCACTTGTCGATGTAGCCGAGCAGGCAGGGCCGGCCGATCTGCTGCGACCGCTTGAACACCCCGTTGCTGCACGAGCGCATCGGGAACACGCGGAGCAGGATGTCGACGGTCTCCCGGATCGCCCACGCGTGGCTGTAGGGACCGAAGTAGCGGGTCCCGCGGCGCTTCGCCCCGCGCCCGACCGTCACCCGCGGGAACGCTTCGGAGTAGGTGACGGCGAGCCACGGGTAGGA
Source organism: Nocardioides panacisoli (assembly GCF_039537325.1). Lineage (GTDB taxonomy): Bacteria > Actinomycetota > Actinomycetes > Propionibacteriales > Nocardioidaceae > Nocardioides > Nocardioides panacisoli. The sequence continues at coordinate 32,586 of NZ_BAABAH010000017.1, read as the reverse complement.
CTTGTCGTCGCGGTACTTCACGTTGAACCGCGGGTCGAACTCCTTGATCCAGGAGTACTCCAGCTGGAGCGCCTCGACCTCGGTGTTGACGACGGTCCACTCGACGCTCGCCGCCGTGGTCACCATGGTCGCCGTGCGCGGGTGCAGCCCCGCGATGTCCTGGAAGTACGACGACAGCCGCGCCCGCAGGTTGATGGCCTTGCCGACGTAGATCACCCGGCCCTTGGCGTCCTTGAACCGGTAGACCCCGGGCTGGGTCGGTATCGACCCGGGCTTGGGGCGGTAGGACAGCCCCCGCTTCTCCATTGCTGCTGGGTCGGGCACCCCTCAACCCTACGGAGCGCCGGCGACAGTCAGCCGCAGGAGTGGCCGAGGGTCGACGGCGTCGGTGTAGTCACCGCCCTCGGGCCGCACCTCGAAGTGCAGGTGGCACCCGTCCGGCGCGCCCGAGTCGCCGGCGAGGGCGAACCGCTCCCCCGCCGCCAGGCGGTCGCCCGGCTGCACGAAGACGTGCACGGTGTGGCCGATGACCACGTCCTGGTCGCCGACGCGCAGCAGCACCGGGTCGACGCCGTACGCCGACCCGAGCGCTGAGTGGTCGAGGACGGTCGCGGGACGTGCCGCGAGAAGCGCCGTGCCGCACGGCATGGCGACGTCGATGCCGTGGTGCTTGCCGTGGCCGTCCGGGCACGCGGGGTCGGCGTCGTAGTAGGGCGCGGCCGTGCAGCCGAACGGCACCATCACCTGGTGCCGGCCTGCGAACCACGGCGATCGGTACCAGTGGTGGTCGTCGGTGTAGAACCGCCAGCGCGGGTCGGCCGGCTGCGTGGTCCGGCTGGCCCGCGGCGCCGTGGTGGACCGGGAGCCCGAGCCCGAGGCCGAAGCCGAGGCCGAGGGCGAGGGCGAGGGCGAGGGCCGCCCGGACGGCTGATCGGTGCGCGGGGAACTGCTCGTCCGCCCCAGGGCGCGGCCGGCCTCGGGCGCGTCCGGAGCGCTGGTGCCCGAGCAGGCCGTCAGCAGCGTCGCGGCGGCCGCGGCAACGACCGCGCGGCCGATCACCCTGCGACGACCTGGTCGCCCTTCACCTGCACCGCGACCGACGGCAGCGGGGACGGGGCCGGGCCGCCGTCGACCGAGCCGTCGGTGATCGAGAACTGGCTGCCGTGGCACGGGCAGACGATCTCACCCCCGCTGACCTGGCTCACCGTGCACCCCGCGTGCGTGCAGGTCGAGGAGAACGCCTTGAACTCGCCCTGGCTCGGCTGGGTAACCACGAGCCCCGGGCCCGACAGGATGACGCCGCCGCCCACGGGCACGTCGGCCGTCGCGACCAGGGCGGCGCCGGCCTTCTGCTCCGGGGCTCCGCCGCCGTTCGCACCGCCGCTGCCCCCGGTGCTGTCCGTGCCCGAACCGGATCCGGAGGAGCACGCGGCGAGCAGCGGGACGCCGACGGCGGCCGCCGTCGCTCCGGCGATCGCCTGCCGCCGGCTGAGCGGTGAGGTCATGCGGGAGAGGTTAGACAACGTTTCTGTGCTCAACCTGTGCGCCGGCGGGTGGTCGCCTTCTTGGCCGTCCTCGCGGCGGCCTTCTTGGCGGGCTTCCGGGCCGCGGTCCTCGTGGCCGGCTCCGCCGGTGCCGAGCGCCTCCGCTTCGGCTGCGCGGCTTCACGTCCGTCGAGCAGCGGCTTGAGGAACTGCCCGGTGAAGCTGTCCGGGTGGGCGGCGACCTCCTCGGGTGTGCCCTCGGCGACGACCGTCCCGCCGCGACTGCCGCCCTCCGGGCCCATGTCGACGATCCAGTCCGCGGTCTTGATGACGTCGAGGTTGTGCTCGATCACCAGCACCGAGTTGCCCTTGTCGACCAGCGAGGACAGCACCCCCAGGAGCTTGCGGATGTCCTCGAAGTGCAGACCGGTGGTCGGCTCGTCCAGGACGTAGAGCGTGCGCCCGGTCGACCGCTTCTGCAGCTCGGTCGACAGCTTGACCCGCTGGGCCTCGCCGCCGGAGAGCGTGGTCGCCGGCTGGCCGAGCCGGACGTAGCCGAGGCCCACCTCCACCAGCGTCTTCATGTGCCGGGCGATCGCCGGCACCGCGCCGAAGAAGTCGAGTGCCTCCTCGATCGGCATGTCGAGGACCTCGGCGATGGTCTTGCCCTTGTAGTGCACCTCGAGCGTCTCGCGGTTGTAGCGGGCGCCGTGGCAGACCTCGCACGGGACGTAGACGTCGGGCAGGAAGTTCATCTCGATCTTGATCGTCCCGTCGCCGGCGCACGCCTCGCAGCGGCCGCCCTTGACGTTGAACGAGAACCGGCCCTGCTGGTAGCCGCGCACCTTGGCCTCGGGTGTCGAGGCGAACAGCTTGCGGATGTGGTCGAAGACGCCGGTGTAGGTCGCCGGGTTGGACCGCGGTGTGCGCCCGATCGGGCCCTGGTCGACGTGGATCACCTTGTCGACGTGCTCGAGCCCGGTGATCTTCTGGTGCCGCCCGGGGATGGTGCGGGAGTTGTAGATCTGCTTGGCCAGCGAGGTGTAGAGGATGTCGTTGACCAGCGTGGACTTGCCGGAGCCGGACACGCCGGTGACCGCGACGAACAGCCCGAGCGGGAAGGTCACGTCGATGTTGCGGAGGTTGTGCTCCTTGGCCCCGACGACCGTCAGCTCGCGGCCGACGGTGCGCGGCCGGCGTACGGCGGGCACCGCGATCTCGCGGCGGCCGGAGAGGTACTGCCCGGTCATCGAGTCGGGGTGTGCCAGCAGGCCGGCGACGGTGCCGGAGTGAACCACCTGGCCGCCGTGCTCGCCGGCTCCGGGGCCGATGTCGACGATCCAGTCGGCGACCTTGATCGTGTCCTCGTCGTGCTCGACCACGATGAGCGTGTTCCCGAGCTCCTTGAGCCGGACCAGCGTCTCGATCAGCCGGTGGTTGTCGCGCTGGTGGAGCCCGATCGACGGCTCGTCGAGGACGTAGAGGACGCCGACCAGGCCCGCCCCGATCTGGGTCGCGAGCCGGATCCGCTGCGCCTCGCCGCCGGACAGCGACCCGGAGGGCCGGTCGAGCGTGAGGTAGTCGAGGCCGACGTCGAGCAGGAACTGCAGGCGCTCCTGGATCTCCTTGAGGACCCGCTCCCCGATCTGACGCTCGCGGGTGCTCAGGTCGAGGTTGCGCAGGTAGTCGGAGGCCTCGTTGATCGGGAGGGCGCAGACCTCCGCGATGTTGCGGCCGCCCGCCTCACGAGCGCCCAGGGTGACCGCCATGGAGACCGGCTTGAGCCGGCTGCCGTTGCAGGTCGGGCACGGCACCTCGCGCATGAAGCCCTCGAACCGCTCGCGGCTGACGTCGGACTCGGCCTCGCGGTGGCGGCGCTCGACGTACTTGCGCACGCCCTCGAACTCCGCGTAGTAGGAGCGCTGGCGTCCGTAGCGGTTGCGGGTGACGACGTGCACCTTGGTCGGGTGCCCGTCGAGGATCGCGCGCTGGGACCTCGCCGGCAGCTGCTCCCACGGGGTGTCGACGTCGAAGCCGAGCTCCTCGCCGAGCGCGATCAGGAGCTTGCCGAAGTAGTCGGCGACGTGGGCGTGGCTCCACGGCTGCAGCGCGCCCTCGGCCAGGGTCGCCGTCGGGTCGGGGACGACCAGCTCGGGGTCCACCTCCATCCGGGTGCCGAGGCCGGCGCACGCCGGGCAGGCGCCGAACGGGCTGTTGAACGAGAACGACCGCGGCTCGAGCTCGTCGGTGTCGATGGGGTGCTCGTTGGGGCACGCCATCTTCTCGCTGTAGCGGTGCTCGCGCTGCGGGTCCTTGGGGTCGAGGTCGACGAAGTCGAGGAGCACCAGGCCGCCGGACAGGCCGAGGGCGGTCTCCACGGAGTCGGTGAGCCGGCGCTTGGACGACTCGGCGACCTTGAGCCGGTCGACGACCACCTCGATCGTGTGCTTGAGCTTCTTGTCCAGCTTCGGCGGGTCGTCGAGGGTGTGGATCTCGCCGTCGACCCGGGCCCGGGAGAACCCCTGGGTCTGCAGCTGCTTGAACAGCTCGACGTACTCCCCCTTGCGGCCGCGGACGACCGGCGCCAGCACCTGGAACCGCTGGCCCTCCTCGAGCGCGAGCACCCGGTCGACGATCTGCTGCGGCGTCTGCCGCTCGATCGGGGCGCCGCAGGTCGGGCAGTGCGGCCGGCCCGCCCGGGCGTAGAGCAGGCGGAGGTAGTCGTAGACCTCGGTGATGGTGCCGACGGTCGACCGCGGGTTGCGTGAGGTCGACTTCTGGTCGATCGAGACGGCCGGGCTCAGGCCCTCGATGAAGTCGACGTCGGGCTTGTCCATCTGGCCCAGGAACTGGCGGGCGTACGCCGACAGCGACTCCACGTAGCGACGCTGGCCCTCGGCGAAGATCGTGTCGAAGGCGAGGCTGGACTTGCCGGACCCGGAGAGGCCGGTGAACACGATGAGGGAGTCGCGGGGCAGGTCGATCGAGACGTCCTTGAGGTTGTGCTCCCGGGCGCCTCGGATGATGAGCTGGTCGGCCACGCCCCCAACCCTACGGACGGGCGCCGACAACCCGGCATGATGGACGCGTGACGAGCGCCATCGACGCCGCGACCGCGCGGCTGCTGGAGACCGCCGACCGCCTCCCCGACCCCGACTGGAGCGCCCCGAGCCTCTGCACGGGCTGGTCGCGGGCCCACGTCCTGGGCCACGTGGCACTGAACGCCGAGGGGTTCGGGGGCGCCGTGCTGGCGCTCGCGGACGGCCGGCCCGCCACCGCCTACCGCTCGGCGGAGGGGCGGACGGCGGACATCGAGGCGTTGGCCCTGGAGCCGCCGGAGGCGATCCGGGAGCGGCTCCGGACGTCGGCCGCGCTCTTCGCGGACGCCCTTGCCCGGCTGGCCGACCTCGAGCCCGGCGCGACCTTCGAGCGCACTCCCGGTGGCACCGTGATCCCGGCCGCCGCGGTCCCGGGCCTGCGGCTCCGCGAGGTCGAGATCCACCACGCCGACCTCGAGACCGGCTACACGCACGGCGACTGGCCGGCCGAGACCGTCCTCGAGCTCCTCGACAACGACGCCCCCCGCTACGTCTCCGGTCCCGGCTTCGTGGCGCAGGCGAGCGACCTCGGCCGCGAGTGGGCCTTCGGCTCCCCCGCGCCCGGTGCCGTGACCGTGACCGGCCCGGCCTCCGCGCTCGCCTGGTGGGCGACGGGCCGCGACCCGGGCGACGTACTGTCGTGCTCGGAAGGCGAGCTGCCGAGGATGGAGGGTCGATGACCGCCAGCGACGAGGCCGAGTACACGGGTGACGTGACGCCGGGCGGGCCCGCGGCCGTCCGCGACCTGCCCGCGATGTCGATCACGAAGGTGGCGGTCGACGAGAAGATGGCGAACAACGCCTACCTGCTGTGCTGCCGCAGGACCGGCGAGCAGCTGCTGGTGGACGCGGCCGACGAGCCCGGCGTGCTGCTCGAGCTGGTCGGCGACGGCGGCCTGACCACCGTGGTCACGACGCACCAGCACTGGGACCACCACCGGGCGCTGGCCGACGTCGTCGCGGCAACGGGCGCGGAGGTCGTGGCCGGCGAGCCGGACGCCGCGGCCATCACCGAGCAGACCGGGGTGCCCGTCGCCCGCACCGTCACCGACGGCGACACCATCACCGTCGGCGACTGCACCCTCGAGGTCATCCGGGTCACCGGGCACACGCCCGGTTCGATCTGCCTGCTCTTCGACGAGCGGCCCACCGGGGGCGTGCCGCACCTGTTCACCGGCGACAGCCTGTTCCCGGGCGGCGTCGGTGGGACGTTCGGGGACGATGACGCGTTCACGAACCTGATCGACGACGTCGAGCGGAAGATCTTCGGCCGGCTCCCCGACGAGACCTGGTTCTACCCCGGTCACGGCAAGGACTCGACGCTCGGCGCGGAGCGTCCGCACCTCGCGGAGTGGCGCGACCGGGGCTGGTGAGCTCAGCCCTCCTTCGCCGGCTCGTCGGCGTGGTAGTACTTCCCGCCCGCGAGCCAGGAAGCGACCGCTGCCAACAGGCACATGCCTGCGGCCGAGGCGAACACCACGACCAGGCCGTGGTGGAACGGCGCGGACATCAGCTGCGGGAAGAAGTGCTGGTCGGTCAGCTTGGCGTAGTCGGCGTCGGAGTCGTCGAGGCGGATGCCCACCGGCACGCCGAGCCTGTCGATCTGGTCGAGGATCGTGGCGATCGGGTTGAACCCGAGGAACGAGGCGAAGAGCGAGGCCACGGGCGGGAGCTGGCCGGCGGCCTCTGCTGCCGGTGCCGCGACGCCGTGAGCCTGCAGGCCGCCCGTGAGGGTGCTGGGCAGCTTGGCTGCGAGGCCGGCGATCATCAGTGAGAAGAACACCCCGATCGAGAGCGACGACCCGGCGTTGAAGAACGTGCCGCGCATCCCCGAAGCCGCGCCGCGCTGGTGCGCGGGCACGGAGTTCATGATCGCGGAGGCGTTGGGGGCCGCGAACAGCCCCGAGGCCAGGCCGTTGAGGAGCAGGATCGCCGCGAACAGCCAGTACGGGAAGTCCACCGGGATCACCAGGAACCCGACGAACGTGACCGCGACGAGCAGGCAGCCGGCGGTGGCGAACACGCGGGCGCCGAACCGGTCGGAGAGCACGCCCGAGACCGGGCCGGCGACGAGGAACCCGACGGTCAGCGGCAGCATGTAGATGCCGGCCCACAACGGCGTCGACTCGTAGGAGTAGCCGTGGATCGGGAGCCAGATTCCCTGCAGCCAGATGATCAGCATGAACTGCATGCCGCCCCGGGCGACCGAGGCGAGCAGCGAGGCCAGGTTCCCTGCCCAGAAGGGCCGGATCCGGAACAGGCTCATCGCGAACATCGGCTCGGCGACCCTGGTCTCGATCCAGCAGAACAGGCCGAGGAGCGCCGCGCCGCCGATCAGGCCGAGCAGCACCCACGGGTTCCCCCAGCCCATGGTGTGGCCGTCGTAGGGCTGGATGCCGTAGGTGATCGCCACCAGGATCGACGTGAGCCCGACCGCGAAGGTCAGGTTCCCCCAGGGATCCAGACCGCCCGGCCGCCGCTCGCCGGTCTCGTGCAGCGACAGGTAGGACCAGACCGTGCCCGCGATCCCGATCGGCACGGACACCCAGAACACCAGCCGCCAGTCGACCTCCGACAGCACGCCGCCGACGATCAGCCCGAGGAACGAGCCCGCGACCGCCGCCACGTTGTTGATGCCCAGCGCCATCCCGCGCTGCTCGGCGGGGAACGCGTCGGTGAGGATCGCGGTGGAGTTCGCGAACAGCATCGACCCGCCGACCCCCTGGACCATCCGGCCGAGGATCAGCCAGAGCGCCCCGGCACTGCCGTGGAACGGGTCGAGCGACAGCGCGACCGACGCGACCGTGAAGACGACGAAGCCCAGGTTGTAGATCTTGACCCGGCCGAACATGTCGCCCAGCCGGCCGAGCACGACCACCAGCACCGCGGAGACGACCAGGAACCCCATGATCATCCACAGCAGGTAGGTCACGTTCCCTGCGCCGAGCGGGTCGACGTCGATGCCCTTGAAGATCGCCGGCAGCGAGATCAGCACGATCGAGGAGTTGATCGTGCTGATCAGGATCCCGAGCGTCGTGTTCGACAGGGCGACCCAGCGGTACCGCGGGCTGTCGACCGAGGTGCGCTTCCGGGACGACGTGGTCGCGTCGGTGGTCACGGTCAACCAATTTAGTTGCGGTCGGCTAACTAATCGTCCCCGTCTCGTCGTCGACGAGACGGCGCAGCCGCCCGAGACCGCGGTGCCTCGCCACCCGGACCGCCGTCGTCGACATACCGAGCGCGCGGGCCGTCGCGGCCACGTCGAGACCGACGACGTCGATGCAGGCGATGACCTCCGCCTCGCGGGGGCTGAGCTGCTCGAGCAGCCGCCGGGTCAGGTCCTGGCCGCCCACCTCCGTCTCCGGCGAGTCGACCAGGGGCGCCGCGCCGTCCCCGACGTCGTCGGTCGCGTCGGTGCGGCGTCGCTGGACCCGCCGGCGGTGGTTGGCGGCGACCTTCCGGGCGATGCCGACCAGCCAGCCGCCGAAGTCGTCCTCGGTGCCGTGGAAGTCCCGGATCCGGGTCGCGGCCACGGTCCACGTCTCGGACGCAACGTCCTCGGGAGTGGCGGCCGCGTCGCCGGTGGGAACCGAGCCGAGCCAGACGACGAGTCGGCGGGCGTGCAGGAGGTAGAGCTCGCGCCAGGCGACCTCGTCGCCGTCCTTCGCGCGCGCCACGAGGGGTCCGTCCGCACCCCGACGCACCATCGTCCGCCCTTCCCCCAAGGTCGATCCGGAACGGCCTCCGGCCGCAGCGTAACGATCGCGGGCCCTCATGACATCGTTCAGCTGTGAGCAGTTCGCGCAGGACGACCCGGGACGACGTCAGCCGTCGGCTCCGCGCAGACGTGCGCACACGCCATGCCGACGCCGGCACGGTCCAGCGGCTGGCGGCACTGGCCGCGGCGCCGGGTCCCGCTGCCGCGACGGGCCGGGGAGGGCGGGTGCGGCACGGCGCTGCCGCGGCGGTTGCCCTGGGGGCCCTCGCGGTGGGCGGGCTCGGGACCGCCTACGCGGCCGGCGTGCTCGACGCTCCGTGGCAGTCCTCCCCCACCCGGCACGCGCCGACCCACCACCCGGTGCCGTCCGGTTCGCCCGCGGTCCCGATCTCGCCGCCGGCGCAGCTCACTCCGGAGACGTCGGGGTCGACCCGAGGCCACCGCACCCACGGCGAACACAACACCGGGCCGCGAGCCGACCACCCGACGCATCCGGTGCCCCCGACGCATCCCGTTCAGCCGACGCATCCGGTGCACCCGACGCATCCGGTGCACCCGAGCCACCCGGCACACCCGGCACACCCGGCGCACCCGACGCAGGCCGCGCAGCCGGGCCATCCCGCGCACCACGCGCCCAGCGGGCACCCGGCCCATCCCCCGCACCCGGCACATCCGGCACACCCAGCCCACCCGGTGCATCCGCAGGGCGGGCACGGAAAGATGTAACGCCCGACACACCAGCCGACATCTCCAGGCATGAGGTCCCGCGCGGGACCAATGACAGGGAGGACAACACTCATGAAGATCCGCACCACCGCCGTCGCGTTCGTCTCCTGCCTCGCCCTCGGGGCCGTCGCGGCTCCGGTTGCTGCGCAGGCCGACGACGACGCGCCCTGCGCGACCCAGCAGGCGCAGCTCGACCGGGCGACCGCCAAGCTCGCCGATCTCCAGGCGAAGTTCGCGGCGCACCCGACCATGAAGAACGGCAAGGCCAAGAAGGCGCAGGCCAAGCGCGTGGAGCACGCGCAGGAGCGTCTCGACACCTGCATGGCAGCGCAGGCCTGACTGCCTCCCGAGCTGGGGGGTGAGCGGACCGGTCGTCGGGCGCGTCCGGTCCGCTCAGCGGTGGCCCCACCCGCTTCGTCGGGGTGGGGCCACCGCCTTGTCAGCTGTAGGTGACCCGGACAGTGTCGGTCGTCGGCAGTGACTGGCAGCCGAGCCGGATGCCGTCGGCGAGGTCGTCGGCATCGAGGACGTCGTTGTTGAGCATCCGCACCTCGCCCTCGAGCAGCCGGATCGCGCAGGCCGAGCACTCCCCCTCGCGGCAGGAGTACGGCGCCGGCACGCCCTTGCTCTCCAGGAACTCGAGCAGCCTGGTGCGTGGGTCCCAGTCGTCGAACGTGTAGTCCGTCCCGTCGAGCTCGACCTCGACCTTGACCGGCCCGGCCGGCAGGTCGGCGAACACGTCGGCAGCGGCGCTGTCCTCGTCGGCGTCGGCAAGTGCCATCTCGGCCTCGGCCGCCTCCGCCTGGGCGAGGTCGCCGAACGGGTTGCCGCCCAGCGACACGAACTTCTCCTGGTGCCGCCGCTCCCGGGGGAACTCCAGCTCCTTGAGCGCCGTGGTCACCAGCTTCATGTAGGGCGCAGGGCCGCACACGAAGGCGTCGTGGTCCAGGTACTGGCTCGCGAAGGCCTTGACCTGCTCGGGCGTGGGGAGTCCCTGGACCGACTCCAGCCAGTGGATGACCTGCAGCCGGTCCGGGTTCTCAGCCGAGAGCCGCGTGAGCTCCTCGGCGAAGATGACCGATCCCTCGTCGCGGTTCGCGTAGAAGAGGACGATCCTGCCCTTGCCGTCCGCGAGCGCGGTGCGCGTGATCGACATGATCGGCGTCACGCCCGACCCGCCTGCGAAGAGCAGCAGGTCGGCGTTGATGTCGGCGGGCGTGAAGATGCCCGACGGCGGCAGGACGCGCATCGTGTCGCCGACCGAGAGGTTGTCGCACACCCAGTTGGAGGCGTAGCCCTCGGCGGTCCGCTTGACGGTGACGGTCAGCGGTCCGCCGTCGTGCGGGCTGCTCGACAGCGAGTAGCAGCGTGCGGCGATCCCGGTCTGGTCGCTGGGGACGGCGAGGGTCAGGAACTGCCCCGGCTTGTACGCGAACTTCTCCGCGGCGCCCTCGGGCACCTCGAAGCTGATCGAGCGCGCCTCGGTCGTCTCGTCGACGATGTCGACGACCTTCAGCTCGAAGGACTCGATGTCCAAGACTTCCCCCAGCTCAATCGCTCAGCAGCTCAGTAGCCGTCTTCGGCGCCGACGGGGATCGTCCCCGAGCGCACGGCGGCGTCGATGCTAGCGGCCAGCCGGGGGCATCCCCGGTGGCCGTCCCGGTCACCGGAAGGTTGCCTCCGACACAGCTGCGGGCAGGCCCGGACCGCCTCCTGGGTCCACTGGATCGAGGTGTGGTGCTCGCTGTTCTTCTTCACCGTCACGTGCGCGAGGCAGTCGAGGCACTCCACCTCGATCATCCGCGCGTGCGTGTAGAGCTCGGCGTCGGCGAGCGTCGCGGGGCTCGTGGGGACGAAGGAGGCCATCAGGCGTCCGCCGTCTCCTCGGTCCGTCGCGCGAGGTTGGCCGCCACCTCCGCGTGCCAGTACTCGTTGGCCTTGGTGGTGTCGACCTCGAACTCGAACCGGTCGGTCATCTCCGGCTTGACGTCCGCGACGTCCGTGTAGAACTGCTCGTACCACCGCCGCAGCTGGTAGACGGGGCCGTCCTCCTCGCACAGCAGCGGGTTCTGGACGGCCACCTTGTTCTGCCAGATGTGCACGTCCTGGAGGAAGCCCTCGCCGAACATCTTGGCGTACTTCTTCGCGATGTAGGCGGTGGTCTTGTCGTCCAGGCCCTCGGGCTTCTTCACGGTGATCCCGTACTGCAGCGTGAACGAGTCGGGGCCGGTCGGGATGTGGCAGTTCACGAGAATGACCTCGGTCTGGAAGCCCTTGTAGTCCACGTCGAGCCAGTTGATCATGTACGACGGCCCGTAGTAGGTCGCCTCCGACTTGAGGAACAGCTCCGCGTCGCCGTACCCGCCGGCCTTGTCGGGACGACCCTTCGACTCCATGAACTGGGTCGCGGTGTTGCCCTCGAAGATGTTGCGGAAGCTCGTCGGGAACGAGAAGTGCACGTAGTAGAAGTGCGCCATGTCCGCGACGTTGTCGATCAGCTCGCGGCAGTGGGAGCCGTCGATCGGGACGACCTCCCAGCTCCAGTCGGTGTAGAGGTCGTTCTTCTCGCCGATGCCTTGGGCCACGCCGGGCAGCTCGGGCGGCAGCAGATCGCGGTCCGCAGCCGAGCCCTCGGGGTCGTTCCAGACCAGCAGCTGGCCGTTGCGGACCGCGGTCTCGTAGCGCCGGGTGCGCGCCCGCAGCGGGACCCGCCGGGCGTAGGGGATCTCCTTGCACTTGCCGTCGCCGCCCCAGCGCCAGTCGTGGAAGGGACAGGCGACGTTGTCGCCCTTGACCTCGCCCTGGGTGAGGTCGCCGCCCATGTGCCGGCAGTAGCCGTCGAGCACGTTGAGCTCGCCGTGGCTGTCCTGCCAGACCACGAGCTTGGTGCCGAAGCCGGTGATCGCGTGCGGCCTCCCGTCGGCGAACGTGGACGCGAGGCCGAGGCAGTGCCAACCCCGGGCGTAGCGCATCGGCGTCGTGCCCGGGTCCAGGCTCCGCACATCCGTCTTGGGGGTGTCGCTCATGTAGAACACGTTACAGTTTTGCCGCTAGTCTGACAACGAACACCCCGCTTGACCCATGCCACAGGAGGCCTCGTGCACGTCGAGTTGGAGCCGTCGCAGGTCGCCCTGCGCGAGGAGCTCAGGGAGTACTTCGCCGACCTCGTGACCCCGGAGATCCGCGCCGGGCTCGCGTCGGCGACCGGTGAGTTCGGCGAGGCGAGCGTCTACAAGGACGTGATCCGCCGGATCGGCAAGGACGGCTGGCTGGGGATCGGCTGGCCCAAGGAGTACGGCGGCCAGGACCGTTCGATGATCGAGCAGCTGATCTTCACCGACGTCGCCGCCGTCGCCGGCGTGCCGATCCCCTACCTGACGCTCAACACCGTCGGTCCGACCATCATGCGGTTCGGCAGCGACGAGCAGAAGGAGTACTTCCTCCCCCGGATCCTCGCCGGCGAGCTGCACTTCTCGATCGGCTACTCCGAGCCGGGCTCCGGCACGGACCTCGCCTCCCTCCAGACGAGGGCGACCCTCGAGGGCGACGAGTGGGTGATCAACGGGCAGAAGATGTGGACCTCGCTCATCCAGTACGCCGACTGGATCTGGCTGGCCTGCCGCACCGAGCCCGACGCGCCCCGTCACAAGGGCCTCTCGATGATCCTGGTGCCCGCCGACTCCCCGGGGTTCTCCTACACGCCGGTGCACACGGTCGCGGGAGTCCACACCAGTGCGACGTACTACGAGGACGTGCGGGTGCCGGCCGCCAACCTGGTGGCCGAGCGCGGTGGCGGCTGGGCGCTGATGACCAACCAGCTCAACCACGAGCGGGTCGCCCTCACCTCGGCAGCACCGCTCGTCCGCTCTCTGCAGCTGGTCAAGGACTGGGCCGCCGAGACGCGGAACCCGGACGGCTCGCGGGTGATCGACACCGAGTGGGTGCGGATCGCGCTCGGTCGGGCGCACGCCCGGATCGAGGCCCTGTCGCTCATCAACTGGAAGCTGGCGGCCGACGCCGACCACGGCGTCGCGCTCTCGCCGGCCGAGGCCTCGGCGACCAAGATCTACGGCTCCGAGCTCGCCACCGAGGTCTACCGCAGCCTGATGGAGATCGTCGGGCCGCACGCAGGCGTGACCGCGGACTCCCCCGGTGCCGCCCTCGCCGGCCGGCTCGAGCGCTTCCACCGCTCCTCGCTGGTGATGACCTTCGGCGGCGGCACCAATGAGATCCAGCGCGACATCATCGGGTACGTCGGCCTCGGCCTGCCCGCGGCGAAGAGGTAGGGACCATGGACTTTCTGTTCACCCCCGAGCAGGACGAGGCCGCGGAGCTCGCGGCGCGGATCGTCGGCGACCGGGCGACCCCCGAGCGGATGAAGGAGGTCGAGGCCGGTGGTGACCGGTTCGACCGCGATCTCTGGGCCAAGCTCGGCGACGCCTTCGACTGGACCGAGCTGGACCTGATCGAGCTGGCCCGCGTGCTGGTCGAGGTCGGCCGCAAGGTCGCGCCGGTCCCGCTGGCCGTGCACGGCGCGTGCGTCGCCTTCCTCGGCGGGGGCGGGCACCCCGCCGACGCCGGGCTGTACGCCGCCGCGGTCGCCGAGGAGCGGTCGCACCTGCCGTCCTCCCCCACGGTCACCGCCGACGGCGACGGACGGTTGAACGGCGTGAAGACGCTGGTCCGGGCGGGCACGGCTGCCGATGCCCTCCTCGTGACGGCCTCCGGCCCGGACGGCCCCGGCGTCTACCTCGTGGACGCGACTGCGGGTGGCGTCGAGCGCGCCGTCCAGCACACCAGCGACGGCGACGCCGCCGCGCTCGTCACGTTCACCGACGCGCCCGGCTCCCTCGTCGGCGACGCCGAGCTGCTCGGGCAGCTGCTCACCGTGTGCGGGGCTGCGGAGCAGCTGGGGGTGACCGAGGGCGCACTCGCGCTCACGTCGGCGTACGCCAAGACGCGCGAGCAGTTCGGGCGCCCGATCGGCACCTTCCAGGCGGTCTCCCAACGGCTCGCCGACGGCTTCATCGACGTCCTGGGCCAGCGGCTCACGCTGTGGCAGGCGGTCTGGCGGCTCTCCGAGGGCCTCGACGCGGCGACCGAGGTCGCCGTCGCCAAGCTCTGGGCCGCGGACGCCGGTCACCGGCTCGCGCACACGACCGTGCACGTGCACGGCGGCGTCGGGATCGACCTGGACGGCGAGGCGCACCGCTACTTCACCAGCGCCAAGCGGTTCGAGTTCCTCTACGGCGGCGCCACCGAGCAGGCGCTCGCGATCGGGGGCGACCTCGCGCGCTAGCGTCCCGTCGTGATCATCAGCGACCAGCACCGGTTCGTCTTCGTGCACATCCAGAAGACCGGCGGGACGACGATCGACCGCTTGGTCCTGGCGCAGCTCGATCCCGCCCGGGTGCGTCGCTCGCCCTCGCGGCACCTGCCGCTGCGGGCGATCCACCGCCAGTTCCCGGACGTCCGCGACTACTGGGCGTTCGGCTTCGTGCGGAACCCGTGGGACCGGATGGTCTCCTGGTGGTCGATGATCGACGAGTGGCGGCGCGACGTCGCGGAGAAGGGGCACTCGCCGCGGGCGGCCAACGCGATGTGGGCCGAGGTCGCGCAGTACCGCGACTTCGAGGAGTTCGTGTTCCGCGGGCCCGACGCGTCGCCCCGTCTGTCGCGGCCGCAGATCGACTACCTGCAGGTCGACGGCCGCCGAGCCGACTTCATCGGCCGCACCGAGAACCTCGGCGCCGATGCCGCGACCGCCCTGGAGCGCTTCGGCCTGTCGGCCGAGGGCATCGGGCACCACAACCCCAGCCCCCGCACGGGCTACCGCGAGTACTACTCGGTCGCCGCCCGTGACCGGGTCGCCGAGGTGTTCGCCAAGGACCTCGACGCGTTCGGCTACACCTTCTGACCCGAGGCGTCAGCGGTCCAGCAGCGCCCGGGCGTCGCCGTCGAGCGCGACGTCGAAGAAGCCGTTGTTGCCGTCGGTGTACCAGACCGAGTGGTTCCCGACGTCCCACGCGGGCTGCGACATCGCCCAGCCACCCGCGTTGGACGGCATGTTGAAGTAGCCGACCTCCTTGGGATGCGCGACGTCGCTGATGTCGAAGAGCCGCAACCCGGAGGCGATCATCGAGCAGGCCGCGATCTGCGGGTCGGCCTGGGTCGGGACCGAGCAGTAGTGCGCGGCGTAGCCCTGCACCGGGCTCCGGGCGCCGCGGTCGGACAGGACGTCGTCGGTGCGGTACTGCTGGTCGTGCACCTGCAGCCGCAGGTCCGAGACGACGAACGGGTGCTGCGGGTCGTCGACGTCGATGATCCGGGCGGCCCCGACCGGAGCGTCCTTCTGGAAGATCTTGGTCAGCCCGTCGCCGAAGTAGTCGGTGAACTCGTCGACCTCCAGCACGTAGTCGCGGCCGCCGCTGGTGAACGGCTGGGCGACCTGCGGGATGGACGCGTCGTCCCAGTGCAGCTCCGAGAGCAGCTTGATGTCGGGGTGGCCCACCCGGTCCTGGACCTGGGAGACGTCGTAGATCCGCAGCCCGGGGTTGTCGAGGATGCTGTGGACGCTCGGCGTGCCCATGTCGGCGACGTACATCGTCCGGCCGTCGGGCGAGAAGCGCAGGCCGTGGCTCACGACCCCCGGGTAGGTGCGGATCGTCCGTGGCCGGCGCGGGTCGCTGAGGTCGACGGCCGTCATCGTGAAGCCCGCCGCGCCCGACGCCCAGAACGTCATCCCGTCCGGGGACCAGCCGCTCTCGTGGCCGAGCACGCCGGCCGGGCTGGACGACAGCAGTCGCGGGTGCCGGCAGTCGGTGCGGACGTCGTAGACGTCGAGGATGCCGGGCGCCGTCGCCGCGGTCCCCATCACCCCGGCCAGCAGGCCGCGCGGCTCGTTGAGCAGCAGCGACTCGTGCGGCGAGAGCATCGCCGGCGAGACCAGGTTGGCGGTCTTCCGGGGGTGCGCGGGGTCGCTCATGTCGAGCACCACGACGCCGAGCCCGGTCCCGTTGAGCAGGTTGGTGACGACGTCCTTGCCGAGGAACAGCGTCGAGTCGTAGTAGGCGCACGTGTGCCCGGCGGCGTCGGTGTAGCGCAGCACCTTGAACCCGCCGGTGCGCCCGTGCCGGGACACCATCCGGGTGTTGCAGGTGTAGCCCTTCAGCGCGCGGCCCGAGCGGAAGTCCGCACTCGGCACCCGGCCCTGGACGGACGTCGTCTCGGGCATCGAGCCCGGCGCGCAGCTCGTGACCGGGGTGGACTCCGCAACGCTCGGAGGACCCTGGTCACCCAGCGCGGCGGCGAGGCTGGAACCGACGACGCCCGTCGCGAGCACCGTCGCGACCACGACCGGCCGCCACCGCCCGAGCCGCCCCATCTCAGGCGTCCGCGATCCCGTCGAGCTTCTTGACCGTCTCCTCGAACTCGGCGACCAGCTCGGCCATCACCTGCGCGACCGGCTTGACCTCGTTCATCCGGCCGACGATCTGGCCCACGGGCATCGAGATGACGTCCGGGTCGCCGGAGGCGTTGATCCGGTTGTGCGCCTCGGCGACGAGCAGGTTCTGCAGCGGCATGGGCAGCGGCTGCGGCGCGCCCTCCTCCGCCCAGGCCTCGGTCCACTTCGTCTTGAGCAGCCGCGCCGGCTTGCCGGTGTAGATCCGGGTGCGGACGGTGTCGGAGCTCGTGGCGCGGAGGAAGGCGGTCTCCCAGCCCTGGTTGGACGTGAGGTTGCGGTACTCCTCGGTCCCGAGCCAGATCGAGCCCGTCCACACGCCCTGCGAGCCGAGCGCGAGGGATGCGGCGATCTGCCGTCCGGACCCGATCCCGCCGGCGCCGAGCACCGGGACGCCGGGGCCGACGGCGTCGACGATGTCGGGCGTCAGCACCATGCTCGCGATCTCACCGGTGTGGCCACCGGCCTCGTAGCCCTGGGCGACGATGATGTCGACGCCGTTGGCGACGTGGCTCACCGCGTGCTTCGGCGCACCGGCGAGCGCCGCGACCTTCAGCCCGGCCGCGTGGCACTGCTCGATGACGTCGTTGGGCGGGGTGCCGAGCGCGTTGGCGATCAGCACCGGCCGGTGCTGCAGCGCGACGTCCACGTGCGACCGCGCCATCGAGTGCAGCCAGCCGAGCACGCCCTCGCGGCCCTCGCCCTCCGGGAGCGGGGGCACGCCCAGCTTGAGCAGGGTCTCGTCGACCCACTGCTTGTGCTCGTCCGGGATGTACGTCGACAGGTCCGTCGAGGTGCCCTCGGTCGGGATCTTCATCGGCATGACGACGTCGACGCCGTACGGCTTGCCGTCGGTGTTCTCGTCCATCCAGTCGAGGACCCGGTCGAGCTCCTCGGCGTCGTTGAACCGTACGCAGCCCAGCACGCCCAGGCCGCCCGCGCGGGAGACGGCCGCGGCGACGTGCTCGCTCGGGGTGAACGCGAAGATGGGGTGGTCGATGCCGAAGGCATCGCACAGCGGGGTGCGCATCAGGCTCCTACGGTGGTGTGGGAGGCCAGGGCGAGCTCCTTGGCCCTCGGGTACTGCGCCTTGCCGGTGGCGTTGCGCGGGATCTCGTCGACGATCGTGAGCGCGCGCGGCAGCTTGTAGCCGGACAGGTGCGTGCGGAGGAAGGACCGCAGGTCGTCGAGCTCGACGGTCTCGCCCTCGCGGGGCTGCACGACAGCGGCGACGGCCTGGCCGTACTTGTCGTCCGGCAGGCCGACGACCAGTGCGTCGTAGACGGCCGGGTGGCCCTTGATGGCCATCTCGACCTCCTCGGGGTAGACCTTCTCCCCTCCGGTGTTCACGCAGTTGGAGCCGCGGCCCAGCAGCGTGATCCTGTTGCCCTCCTCGATCCGGGCGTAGTCGCCGGGGATCGAGTACCGGACGCCGTCGATCTCGACGAACGTCTTGGCCGACTTCTCGGGATCCTTGTAGTAGCCGACCGGCACGTTGCCCGACCGCGCGGTGCGGCCGATCTTGCCGACGTCCTTCACCGGGTCCAGCAGGCGGTTGTCGTCGTCGAGGATCACCGTCGTCGCGGGGATCGAGACGACCGGGCCGTCGGTCGACAGCGCGCTGGCGTCCTGCAGGCCGGTCCCCTGGAAGCCGGTCTCCGAGGAGCCGACCGAGTCGGTGAACACGGCGTTGGGGAACCTCGCCATCCACCGCTCCTTGATGGCCTTGCTGAAGATCGCCGCGCTGGAGGCGATCGCGAACAGCGTCTGGCCGCTGTAGTCGCCCGCCTCGTAGGCCTCGATGAGTGGGCGCGCCATGGCGTCGCCGGTCATGAAGAGCATCTGCACGCCGTACTTGTCGACGATCTCCCACGTGCGCACCGGGTCGAACTTCGGCTCGAGGATCGTGTTCTGACCGGCGAAGAGGTGCATCAGCAGCGAGGCCTGGGCGCCGCCGTGCATGAGCGGGCTGAGCGGCAGCGTGACGAGGCTCTCCTGCAGCGCCTTCTTCGACTGGTCGTACTCCTCGAGCGGCTCGCCCGTCATGAAGTCGATTCCGCCGCCGAGGACACGCCAGAAGTCCTCGTGCCTCCACATCACGCCCTTCGGGTAGCCGGTGGTGCCGCCGGTGTAGATGATGTGGAGGTCGTCGGGGCTGCGCTCGCCGAAGTCGCGGGCGTCGCTCTGGTCCGCGACGGCGTCGGCGAGCATCACTCCGCCGAAGCCCTCGACGTCCGAGGTGTCGTCGGGGTCGATCGGGTCGGGCAGTCCCACGAAGGTCTGGAGCTGCTGGTGCTTCGGCGAGACCTCGGCCACCAGGTCGGCGTACACCCGGTCGAAGACGAGACCCTTGAGGTCGGCGTTGTCGAAGATGTAGTCGAGCTCGCCGGCGACGTAGCGGTAGTTGACGTTGACCGCGACCGCCCGCACCTTGAGGACGGCCAGCAGCGCGATCACGTGCTCGATGCTGTTCTTGGCGTAGAGGCCCACGTGGTCCCCCGCACCGATCCCCCGCTGCTGGAGGAAGTGCGCGAGCCGGTTGGACTCGGCCTCCAGCTCCCCGAAGGAGATGACTCGGTCACCCACCTGCACGGCAGGCTTCTCGGGTACGGCGTCGACGGCGTGCTCGAAGAGGTCGGCGATGTTCAGGGCCACGCCGCCGAGACTAGAACACGTTCCAGTTTTTCGCTAGCGTGACCCACCGTGACTGATTGCCACGTCGAGCAGGACGGCCACAAGCTGGTCGTCACCATGAACCGGCCCGAGAAGCGCAACGCGCTCTCCTCGGAGATGCTGCGGATCATGGAGCAGGCCTGGGACCGGGTCAACGAGGACCCGGAGATCCGGGTCTGCATCCTCACCGGTGCGGGCGGCTACTTCTGCGCGGGCATGGACCTCAAGGCCGCGGACGACAAGCCGCCCTCGGAGAGCTTCGAGTCCGGCGAGTTCGACCCCTCGGTCATCAAGGGGCTGCTCAAGGGCTTCCGCCTGACCAAGCCGCTGATCGCCGCGGTGGAGGGCCCCGCGATCGCCGGCGGCACCGAGATCCTGCAGGGCACCGACATCCGGGTGGCCGGCGAGTCCGCGAAGTTCGGCGTCGCGGAGGCCCGGTGGAGCCTGTACCCGATGGGCGGCTCCGCGGTCCGGCTCCCCCGCCAGATCCCCTACACGGTGGCCGCGGAGCTGCTGCTCACCGGGCGGACCCTGCTCGCGCCGGAGGCGAAGGAGCTCGGCCTGATCGGCCACGTCGTGCCCGACGGCGAGGCGCTCGCGAAGGCTCACGAGCTCGCCGACATGGTCGCCGCGAACGGCCCACTCGCCGTCCAGGCGATCCTGCGGACCATGCGCGACTCCGAGGGCAAGCACGAGGAGGACTGCTGGAAGGACGACGCGCGGGTCGGCGCCGCCGTGTTCTCCTCCGAGGACGCCAAGGAGGGCCCGCGGGCGTTCCTGGAGAAGCGGAAGCCGGAGTTCCGGGGCCGCTGACCGCAACGTAAAGGCTTTTACCAGCGCCGAGCGGGAGCGGCCGGATCGCCGTACCCTCCCGTTGTGGAGCTCCTGGAGCGCGACACCTACCTTCGCGCCCTCGACGAGTACGTCGCCTCGGCCGCCGACGGTCACGGCCGCCTCGTGCTGCTCTCCGGCGACGCCGGGATCGGCAAGACCAGCCTGGTCGACACCTTCCGCGACCGCCACGCCGACGCGACCTGGCTGTGGGGCGCGTGCGACGCCAGCTTCACGCCCCGGCCGCTGGGGCCGCTGTTCGAGATCGCGACCAGTGTCGGCGGCGAGCTCGCCGCCCTGGCACGCGAGAGCGTGGAGCGCAACGAACTCTTCGCGGCCTCGGTGCGCGCGCTCGACAGGCCCGACCGCCGCGCCGTCGTGATGGTGGTCGAGGACCTCCACTGGGCCGACGAGGCCACCCTCGACTGGCTGTCCTACGTCGCGCGCCGCGTCGGCAGGACGCGGGCCCTGGTGATCGTGACCTACCGGCAGTCCGAGGCCGCGCGCGACGCTGTGCTCGCCGGCGTCGTCGGCGGCGTGGCGTCGCACGGCTCGACCCGGCGGATGGTGCTGCCGCCGCTGTCGGCCGAGGCGACGACGCGGCTCGCGGTCGAGGGCGGGCTGGACCCGGAGCGGGTCTTCAGCGTCAGCGGCGGCAACCCGTTCTACGTCCGGGAGCTGCTCGCCGACCCCGACCGCGAGGTGCCGACCTCGGTCGCCGACGTCGTCCGCGCCCGGGTCGCCCGCCACTCGCCCGCGGCGCAGCGGCTGCTCGCCGCAGCCGCGGTGCTGAGCCGGCCGGCGACCGCGCACCTCATCGCGAGCGTCGCCGGCGTCCCCGTCGCCGACATCGACGAGTGCGTCGCCCACGGCGCGCTCGTCGAGGGCGACGGGCGCTACGCGTTCGACCACGAGCTGACCCGGCGGGCGGTCGAGCGGTCCCTTCCGGCCCACCAGGCCCTCGAGCTGCACCGCACGGCGTACGCCCTCCTCAGCAGGGACGGGGTCGGCGACGCCGACCACGCCGCGCTCGCCCACCATGCCCAGCACGCCGACGACCCCCGGGCGACCTTCGACCACGCCTGCGCCGCGGCGCGCGAGGCCAGGCGGTTCCACTCCACGCGCGAGGGTGCGGCCCACCTCGAGCGCGCCCTGGAGGCGGCCGACCGGATCGGCGTCGACGACCAGGTCCGCGCCGACCTGCTCGACGAGCTGTCGGTGCTCTACGGGCTCAACGACAGCTGGGAGGACGCCCTCGCGACGAACACCCAGGTGCTGCGGATCCGCCGCCGGGCCGACGACGCGGCGGCGCTGTGCAACAGCATGCGCCACCGCGTCCAGTGCCTGTGGCGGCTGTGCCAGCCCCGGGCCGCGGCAATCGCGGCGGCCGAGCTGCTCGCGCTGACGGAGGCGACGCCCGGCACCTCCGAGCGCGCCTGGGCGCTGGCCTACCACGGCTTCGTCGCCGACGACCCGCTCGACGAGCGGATCGCGGAGCTCGACGACGCGGTGCGCCTCGCCACCGAGCTCGGCAACGCCGAGGTCGTCGCGCACGCCATGCAGACCCGCGGCTTCCTCCGCGAGGCCCAGGGCAAGGACGGCCTGCCGGAGGTCGAGCGCGCGCTCCGCATCGCCCGCGGGTCGCGGGCCGACGCGCAGGCCGGCCGGGCGTTCGCCAACCTCTACGAGCTCGCCGTGATCCGGCTGCGCCTCGACGAGTACGAGTGGGCCTGGGCCGAGGGCGTCCGGTGGTGCGAGGAGCACGAGCTGCGCACCTGGGGCCTGTGCCTGGACGCCTCCCGGGCCCAGGTGCTGCTGCGCCGCGGCCAGGTCGGCGAGGCCGTCCTCCTCGCGGGCCGGCTGCTCGCACAGCCGGCGTCGGAGATGAACCGTCACCACCTCCGGCTCCCGTACGTGACCGGCCGCGTACGGCGCGGGTCGCCGGGCATCCGGGCCGAGCTCGCGTCGGCGCGCGAGCAGGCCCGGGCGTCGGGTGACCCGGAGTGGCTGCTGCCGATCCTCACGGCCGTGTGCGAGCTCGCCTGGCTCACGGAGGACGACATCGACGTGGACGACGAGCTCCGGCGGGCCTTCGCCGCCACCGCGGGATCGCACCCGTGGCAGCGGGCGGAGCTCGCGGTCGCCCTCCGGCGGCTCGGCGAGGACGTCCGCCGGCCGGAGGAGCCGCCGTCGCCGTACGCCGAGGAGCTGCGCGGGGACCACCGAGCCGCGGCCCGGGCGTGGCGGGACCGTGGGTGTCCCTACGAGGCGGCGATGGCGCTCGCGTCGTCCGGCGAGCCGGCCGCGATCGAGGAGGCGGTGGCCGTCTTCCAGAGGCTGGGCACCGAGCCGGCCGCAGAGAAGGCCCGCCGGCTGCTGCGGGCGAGCGGAGCGCGGACGGCACGCGGCCCGCGACGCACGACGAAGGCGCATCCCGCCGGTCTCACCGCCCGGGAGGCGGAGGTGCTCGACCACCTCGTCGACGGCCTCACCAACGCCGAGATCGCCGACCGGCTGGTCCTCTCCACCCGCACCGTGGACCACCACGTCAGCGCGGTGCTGGCCAAGCTCGGCGTCACCAACCGCGCGGACGCCGTACGTCGTGCCGCGGAGCTCGCCCCGTCGACCTAGGCAACCTAGGTAGGTAGGCGCGAAATCTAGGCAGTCGTCACGGATCCGGCGAGGTGCGGCCGGCGCCTAGCTTCTGTGGCAGCAGCCACCACCACCGAAGGAGCATTCCGATGGCACTCTTCATGGACGTTCACCACATGGACGGCGGAGTCAGCATCGACGACGTCGTCAAGGCGCACCAGGCCGACCTCGCCACCCAGAGCGGCTACGACGTCCAGTACCTGCGGTACTGGGTCGACGAGGCCGGCGGCAAGATCTTCTGCCTGGTCGACGCCCCCGACGCCGAGGCCGCCAACACCGTGCACCGCGAGGCCCACGGCCTCGTGGCGGACGAGATCTACCCGGTGCAGGAAGGCGTCTAGCAGCAGCGACGTCCCGGGGCCGCAGCGTCAGCCGACGCTGCGGCCCGTGCTGTCCCAGTACTGCGCCCGCAGCGCCTTCTTGTCGGGCTTCCCCAGGCCCGTCACCGGCAGCGCGTCCACGGCGATCACCTGCTTGGGCGCCTGGACCGACCCCTTCCGGTCCTTGACCATCTGCTGGATCTCGGCGACCACCTCGTCGGTGAGCTCGTGGCCCTCCCGGAGGACGACGATCGCGGTCACCGCCTCGCCGAACTTCTCGTGCGGGGTGCCGATCACGCCGACCTGCGCGATCGCCGGGTGCTCGGCGACGACGTCCTCGACCTCGCGCGGGAACACGTTGAACCCGCCGGTCACGATCATGTCCTTGGTGCGGTCGACGATGTACCAGAACCCGTCCTCGTCCTCACGCGCCACGTCGCCGGTGTGCATCCAGCCGTCGCGGAAGGTCTCCGCCGTCTCCTCCGGCTTCTGCCAGTAGCCCTCGGCGAGCAGCGGCCCGGCGACGCAGATCTCCCCGGGCTCACCCTGCGGCACCGGGTTGCCGGCCTCGTCGAGCAGCGCCGCGCGGACGTACGCCGACGGCCGGCCGCACGAGGTCAGCCGCGCCTCGGCCGGCTTGCCGTCCTCGTCGACGTGGTCGCCCTTGCGGAAGTAGCTGATCACCATCGGCGCCTCGGACTGGCCGTAGTATTGCGCGAAGATCGGCCCGAACCGCTCGATCGCCTCCTTCAGCCGCACCGGGTTGATCGCGGACGCGCCGTAGTAGACCGTCTCGAGCGAGCTCAGGTCGCGGGTGCGCGAGTCGGGGTGGTCGAGCAGCGCGTAGAGCATCGTCGGCACGAGCATCAGCGAGTTGATCCGCTTCTCCTCGATGGTCGCGAGCACCTCGGCCGGGTCGAACCGCGCGGACACGAACAGCGTCCCGCCCTGGAGCACCACCGGCACGAAGAACGCCGCGCCCGCGTGGGACAACGGCGTGCACATGAGGAACCGCGGCTCCTCGGGCCACTCCCACTCCGCCATCTGCACCTGCGCCATCGTCGAGAACGCACGCACCGTCCCGATGACGCCCTTCGGCTTGCCGGTCGTGCCGCCGGTGTAGGTGATCGAGGTGATGTGGCCGGGCTCGAGCAGGGCGGCGGTGAGCGGCTGGGGCTCGAAGGTCGCGGCCACCTCGGTCAGGTCGGTCGCGACGTCGGCGAGCTCCTCGGGGACCGAGCCGATCGTCAGGACCTGCTTGAGGGCCGGGCACTTGTCGAGCAGCTCCACGGCCCGGCCCGCGAAGTAGGGGTCGACGACCAGCGTGGTGATGCCGGCATCGTTGATGACGTAGGCGTGGTCGTCCGCCGAGCCGAGCGGGTGCAGCGACGTGCGCCGGTAGCCCTGGGTCTGCCCCGCACCGAGGATGAAGAGCACCTCCGGCCGGTTCAGCGCGAGCAACGCGCCCGGCGCCTGCCGGCCCGCTCCCAGCGACTCGAAGGCCTGGATGTACTGGGAGATCCGGTCGGCCGTCTCCCGGCCGGTCAGGGTCACGTCGCCGAGGTGCACGATCGGGCGCTTGGCGTGCCGCTTCAGGGCGGCGACCATCACGTGACCGTTGTGGGCGGGCAGGCGGAGCTTGTCGTCCATGCGGTGCAGACTAGAACCTGTTCTAGTCGCGGGCAAGGACGCGCGCCCTCCTACGAGACGCGCTCCTCCGGCACGTCGAGCGGGCGTACGCCGCCCAGCCGCTTCTGGTAGCGGACGTGGTCGGCGTACTCCTCGAGGATGCGCCACAACGTCTTGTGGGCCGCCCACGGCAGCGGGTCGTCGCCGCTGCGCCAGCTCTCGCCGAAGCTGATCCACACCGGCACCCAGTCCGCGGCCAGGTCCCAGGCGCCGCGCTTCTGCTCGAGCATCCGCCTGCGGATCTGGAACGCCGCCCGGGGTCCGTCGAGGCAGATCGGCGCGGTCTGCACCGGCCACAGGCGCAGGTCGAGCTCCATCAACGCGATCTCCACGTCTGCGAGCACGCGCGGGTCCACCAGGACCGTGGCGACGTTCTCGTGCGGGAGCCGCATGCCTGAATGCTACGGGCGCATCAGCCGATCGTCTCGGCGATCTGCCGGACCTCGTCGGCGGACCGGGCACTGAGCAGGAGCGTGGTCACGCCGGTCTCCTCCCACGCGGCGACCCGCTCCTTGACGTAGGAGGCGTCTCCGACGATGTGCATCTCCTCGACGAGGTCGTCGGGGATCAGCGCCGTCGCCTCGTCGCGCTTCTGCGCGAGGAACAGCTCCTGCACCTGGTCGGTGATCGACGCGTAGCCCATCCGCTCGAAGACGTTCTTGTGGAAGTTCTGGTCCTTCGCGCCCATGCCACCCATGTAGAGCGCGACGACCGGCTTGATGCCGTCGATGACGGCGCGCCGCTCCTCCTCGCTCGAGGTGATCTGCAGGTGGCAGGTCGCCGCGATCTCGAAGTCGTCGCGGGTACGGCGTGCGCCCTCGCGGGCGAAGCCCTCGTCGAGCCACGGCTGGTACATGCCGGCGGACTTCGGCGTGTAGAAGATCGGGATCCAGCCGTCCGCGATCTCCGCGGTCTGGGCGACGTTCTTGGGACCCTCGGCACCGAGCCAGATCGGGATGTCGGCACGCAGCGGGTGCACGATCGACTTGAGCGGCTTGCCGAGGCCGACCGCGCCGGGGCCGGTGTAGGGCAGCGGGTGGTGCGGGCCGTCGTTGGTGACCGGCCCCTCGCGCGCCAGCACCTTCCGGATGATCGAGACGACCTCCCGGGTGCGGGCGAGCGGCTTGGAGAACGGCTGCCCGTACCAGCCCTCGACCACCTGGGGACCGCTCACACCCATGCCCAGGATCACCCGGCCTCCGGTGAGGTGGTCGAGCGTCAGGGCGTGCATCGCGATCGACGTCGGGGTGCGCCCGGACATCTGGACGATGCTCGTGCCGAGCCGCAGCCGCGACGTCTCCCGGCCCCACCACGCCAGCGGCGTGAACGCATCGCTCCCCCACGCCTCGGCGGTGAACATCGCGTCCCAGCCGGCCTCCTCGGCGGCGGCGACGAGCTCGGCGGTGCCGGTCGGCGGCTGCGCGCCCCAGTAGCCCAACTGCAGTCCCAGCTTCATGCGACACATCATGCCGTACTTGATGCCGACAACTAGAACGTGTTTCACTTTCGGCCATGAGCCGCACCCTGCAGGCGCCGGTCACCGTCGCCTTCGACTACACCCGCTCCACCGGCCCCGTGATCGGTCGCTTCTTCTCCGGTCTCCGCGACGGCGTGGTGGTCGGCGGCCGCACCTCCTCCGGCGAGGTGGTCGTGCCGCCCCTCGAGTTCGACCCGGTCACCCACGAGGCGACCACCGACTTCGTCGAGGTCTCCCCGGTCGGGACGGTCACCTCCTGGACCTGGGTCCCGGAGCCCGTGAAGGCACAGCCGTTCGACCGGCCGTTCGCCTTCGCCCTGGTCACGCTGGACGGCGCGACCGTCCCCCTGCTGCACGCGCTCGACGTCGCCTCGCCGGAGGACGTCCGCACCGGCATGCGGGTCCGGGTGCGGTGGGCCGAGGAGCGCACCGGCGCCATCACGGATATCGCCTGTTTCGAGCCGCTGGCTCCGGGCGAGGCCGAGACCGCGAACGAGGTCACCGCTGGCAGCGAGACCGACCCGGTGACCGGCGTCGTCGTACCAGTGTCGCTCGACTACAACTACGCGGCCTCCCCCGAGGAGTCGCTGTTCTACCGCGGGCTCAACGAGGGCCGGATCATGGGCCAGCGCTGCCCGACCTGCCAGAAGGTCTACATCCCGCCGCGCAGCGCCTGCCCCTCCGACGGCACGCCGACCGAGGAGGAGGTCGAGCTTGCGCAGACCGGCACGGTGACGACGTTCTGCATCGTGAACGTCCCGTTCCTCGGCCAGAAGATCAAGCCGCCCTACGTGTCGGCGTACGTCCTCCTCGACGGCGCCGACATCGCCGTGCTGCACCTGATCCTCGGTGTCCCGGCGGAGGAGGTCCGGATGGGCATGCGGGTCAAGGCCGTGTGGAAGCCGAAGGACGAGTGGACGTTCTCGCTGGAGAACATCGACCACTTCGAGCCCACCGGCGAGCCGGACGCCGACTACGACACCTACAAGCACCACCTCTGAGACGGGAGAGCTGAGTCAGATGCGTGACGTCGCCGTCGTCGGGTTCGCCCAGCGACAGATGCCCGAGTTCGACGGGTCACCGACCTGCGTGGAGCTCCTCGTCCCTGTCTTCAAGGACTGCTACGAGCAGACCGGCTGGACCCGGAAGGACGTCGGGTTCTGGTGCTCCGGCTCCTCGGACTACCTGGCCGGCCGCTCCTTCTCCTTCGTCCAGGCGGTCGACGCGATCGGCGTGATCCCGCCGGTCAACGAGTCGCACGTCGAGATGGACCTCGCCTGGGCGATGTACGAGGCGTGGCTGAAGATCCAGACCGGCGAGGTCGACACCGCGCTGGTCTACGCCTTCGGCAAGAGCTCCGCCGGCGTGCTGCGCCGTACCCTCGCGCTGCAGCTCGAGCCCTACACGATGACGCCGCTGTGGCCCGACACCGTCTCCCTCGCCGGCCTGCAGGCCCGCGCCGGCATCGACGCCGGGCTCTGGGACGAGCGCGCGATGGCCGAGGTGGCCAACCGCTCGCTGACCGACGCCGAGAAGAACGAGTACGCCATCCGCAAGGGCGGCTCCTCGGTCGAGGAGCTGCTGGCCCGGCCGATGTACGCCGACCCGCTCCGCAAGCACGACTGCTCGCCGGTCACCGACGGCGCAGCCGCCATCGTGCTCGCTGCCGGCGACCGCGCTCGTGACGTGCGCGAGCGACCCGCCTGGCTGACCGGGATCTCCCACTACATCGACCCGATGGGGATGGGCGTCCGCGACCTGACCCGCTCGCCCTCCGCCGAGCGCGCCGCCGCTGCCCTCGACCTGGACGGCGTCGAGGTGGCCGAGCTGCACGCGCCGTTCAGCCACCAGGAGCTGATCCTGCGACGCGAGCTGGGGCTCGCCGACGATGTCGTCATCAACCCGTCCGGCGGCGCGCTGACCAGCAACCCGATGTTCTCCGGTGGCGGCATCCGGGTGGGCGAGGCGGCCCAGCGAATCTGGTCGGGCGAGGCGAGCAAGGCAGTCGCCCACGCGACGTCGGGACCGGCACTCCAGCAGAACCTCGTCTGCACCCTGGAAGGTGGCAAGCAGTGACCAAGCAACCTGCCGCGATCATCGGCGTCGGACAGACGCACCACCGCGCGAAGCGCGAGGACGTCTCGATGGCGGGCCTGTGCCGGGAGGCGATCGACCGGGCGCTCGCCGACGCGAACCTGTCGCTCGACGACATCGACGCCATCGTCGTCGGCAAGGCACCGGACCTGTTCGAGGGCGTGATGATGCCCGAGCTGTTCCTGGCCGAGTCGCTCGGCGCCGCCGGAAAGCCGCTGCTGCGCGTGCACACGGCCGGTTCGGTCGGAGGGTCCACCGCGATCGTCGCCTCCTCGCTGGTCCAGGCCGGCGTCCACAAGCGGGTGCTCACGGTGGCCTACGAGAAGCAGTCGGAGTCCAACGCGATGTGGGCGCTGTCGGTGCCGCTGCCGTTCAACATGCCGGTCCACGCCGGCGCCGGTGGCTACTTCGCTCCGCACGTCCGGTCCTACATCCGCCGTTCCAACGCCCCGACGCACATCGGCGCGATCGTGGCCGCGAAGGACCGGACCAACGCGCTGAAGAACCCCTACGCGCACCTGCACGAGCAGAAGACGGTCGAGCAGGTCCTGTCCTCCCAGATGCTCTGGGACCCCATCCGGTACGACGAGACCTGCCCCTCGAGCGACGGCGCGTGCGCGCTCGTGATCGTGGACGAGGACACCGCTGCCTCCTCCCCCAACCCGGCATGGATCCACGGCACGGTGATGCGATCGGAGGCGACCACGGCCGCGGAGCGCGACCAGGTGAACCCGCAGGCCGGCCGCGACGCAGCCGCTGCCCTGTGGAAGCAGGCCGGCATCACCAAGCCGATCGAGGAGATCGACGCCGCCGAGATCTACGTCCCGTTCTCGTGGTTTGAGCCGATGTGGCTCGAGAACCTCGGCTTCGCCGAGGAGGGCTCCGGCTGGAAGCTCACCGAGGCCGGTGAGACCGCGATGGACGGCAAGATCCCGGTCAACTGCTCCGGTGGCGTCCTCTCCTCCAACCCGATCGGCGCCTCCGGGATGCTCCGGTTCGGCGAGGCCGCGCTCCAGGTGCGCGGCGCCGCGGGCGAGCACCAGGTGGACGGCGTACGCCGCGCGCTCGGGCACGCCTACGGCGGCGGGTCGCAGTTCTTCGCGATGTGGGTCGTCGGCGCCGACAAGCCGCAGAACTGACGGGGCGGCACCGATGACCGACGACTTCGTCCTGGTCGACCGGCCGAAGGACGACGTCGCCGTCGTCACGCTGAACCGGCCCGAGCGGATGAACTCCATGGCCTTCGACGTCATGGTGCCGCTCCGCGACGTGCTCAGGGGCATCTCGGATGACAACACGGTGCGGGTGGTGGTCCTGACCGGTGCAGGACGAGGCTTCTGCTCCGGCGCGGACCAGAGCGGCGAGCGCGGCCGGATGCCGAACATCCAGGGGCTCACGGCGGTGACGATCGCGCTGCGGGCGATGGAGCTGCTCGACGAGATCCAGGTGACCCTGCGCAAGATGCACCAGCCGGTCATCGCGGCAGTGAACGGTCCGGCCATCGGCGGCGGGCTGTGCCTCGCGCTGGCCTGCGACGTCCGCGTCGCCGCCGAGTCGGCGTACTTCCGCGCGGCCGGCATCAACAACGGCCTCACCGCGTCGGAGCTCGGGCTGTCCTACCTGCTCCCCCGCGCGATCGGGTCGTCCCGGGCCGCGGAGATCATGCTGACCGGGCGCGACGTCCCCGCCGCCGAGGCCGCCTCCATCGGGCTGGTCTCCCGCGTCGTCCCCGACGACCAGCTGCTCGACTCCTGCCTGGAGACGGCCGCGGACATCACCCGGTGGAGCAGGCCGGGCGTGGAGCTGACCAAGCGGACGCTGGTGGACTCCCTCGACGCGACGTCGTTCGAGCAGCACATGCACGCCGAGGGCGCCGGCCAGCTCCTCGTACGGCTCCTCACCCAGAACTTCGAGGAGGCTGTGGCCGCTCGCAAGGAGAAGCGGCCGCCCCGGTTCCGCGACTAGGTTCTCGGGCCATGAGCCAACCCCCGCCGCCGCCGCCGTTTCCCCACGCGCAGCCGCAGCAGCCCGGCAACGGGCTGGCCGTCGCCGCGCTGGTGCTCGGCATCGTGTCGCTGGTGCTCGCGGCGATCCCGATCGTCAACCTCCTCGGCGCGGTGGCGGCACTCGTCGGCGTCGGTCTCGGCATCGCCGGCATCCGGCGCGGCCGCACGGTCGGCCGCGGGACGGCGATGGCCGGCTGGGGCACCGGGCTCTCCGCGGTCGCCGTCGTGGTGTCGGTGACCATCACCTTCATCGCGATCCGCTACCTCGGCGACCTGCTCGACTTCGTCGAGCCGCCGGACCCGAGCGTCGCGATCGGCGAGGAGTTCCACACCGACGACGGCGACCTCGTCGTCAGGGTCACCTCCGCGAGCTGTGCCGACACCGACGAGCTCGCGGCCACGACGTGCACGTTCACCTTCGACGCCCGCAACGCGAGCGACCGGTACATCTTCCTCGACGGTGTCCGGGTGAAGGGCGTGGTCAGCGGGCACTGGCAGGACGCCTACCTGGAGGGCAACACGGCTCTCGATCCCGGCGACACCAGCACGATCACCGGTTCGCTCGACATCTACGACGGCAAGCTCGAGGGCCTCGCCTTCGACGCCGACGACGCCTCGAGCCACAGTGCCGTCGTCGTCGATGCCAGCGCCGCGTGGGCGCAGTCGGAGGGGAAGTAGGCTCGACGCGTGATCGAGCTCCGCACCCCGACCCAGATCGAGCAGATGCGACCCGCCGGGCGCTTCGTCGCCTCGGTGATCACCGCGCTGGCCGAGAAGGCGGACGTCGGGGTCAACCTCCTCGAGCTGGACGAGCTGGCGCACCGGATGATCAAGGACGCCGGCGCGGAGTCGTGCTACATCGACTACCACCCGTCGTTCGGAGCGATGCCGTTCGGCAAGGTGCTCTGCACCTCGGTCAACGACGCGGTCCTGCACGGTCTCCCGCACGACTACACGCTGCAGGACGGCGACCTGGTCTCCGTGGACTTCGCCGCGTCCGTCGACGGCTGGGTGTCCGACTCCGCGCTGTCCGTCGTCGTCGGTACGCCGCGCCCGGAGGACCTCGCCCTGATCGACGTCGCCCAGCGGGCGCTCGACGCCGGCATCGCAGCGGCCCGGTCCGGCAACCGGCTCGGCGACATCTCCGCGGCCATCGGCTCCGTCGCCCGCGACGCCGGGCTCCGCGCCAACCTCCAGTTCGGCGGCCACGGCGTGGGCCGCACCATGCACGGGGAGCCCCACGTCCCGAACGACGGTGTCCCCGGTCGCGGCCTGAAGCTGCGCCCCGGCCTGGTCATCGCGATCGAGCCCTGGTTCCTGCACACCACCGACCAGATCGTCTTCGACCCCGACGGCTGGACGATCCGCTCCGCCGACGGCTCCCGCGGCGCCCACGTCGAGCACACGATCGCGATCACCGACGGCGACCCGATCGTGCTCACCGCCCGGGGGTGATCCGCGGGTCCACCCTGCGGCCGGCCGAAGTGCCCGGCTCGTCGTAGCGAGCGGGTTAACGTGCGGTATGACGCGACGTCGCACACTGGTCCTGTCCGCCGCTACCGCCGTCACAGCGGCCGCCGTCTTCGCCTCAGGCGCCGCGATCGGCGTCGGCAGATCGGCAGAGGTTCCGAGCCCCGTGCAGCGCGTTCAGCGGTACTACCTGGAGGGTCCGAGCGCCGTGTACTCAGGGGACGCGGGCGGGATCGGCGAGGTATCTCCGATCGTCGTGAGTCTTCCCGACGGCGGCGACCGCAGCGCGGTCGTCACGATGTCGTTCGAGTACCGAACGCACGGTGACGGGCCGTTCATCACGACGTTGGGGGTGAAGCACGCCGGCGCGAAGGTCGCTGTGCAGCCCAGCCGTCTCACGCTCGCTCCAGCGCCCACGACCGACACCGCCACGGTCCGGGCGCTGGTGCCCGGCTTGGCCCCGAACGAGACCTACAAGTTCTTCATCGGCGTGAACTCGGTGTTCGGCGGTCCCGGTGGCAACGCGATCAGGACCCACAAGGTCGTGGTCACGATCGACGTCAGCGAGAGCTGAGGCGCCCGCGGTCAGGCAGCGCGCCTGCGGCGGATGAGGAGGTCGCCGTCGGGGAGGACCTCGTGTTCGTAGCGGGGGTCGTGGATGCGGTGGTGGTGCCAGGAGCAGAGGGTGATGGCGTTGGCGAGGTCGGTCTTGCCGCCTGATGCCCAGGACTTCAGGTGGTGGGTCTCGCACCAGGGGGCCGGGTGGTCGCAGCCTTGGGCGCGGCAGCGGCGGTCGCGGAGTCGGATGGCTTTGCGTTGGGGTGGTCGGTAGAGCCGGTCGGCGCGGCCGAGGTCGAGCACTTCGGAGTGGTTGCCGAGGACGGCGG
>NZ_BAABAH010000016.1:0-104448 GCF_039537325.1 Nocardioides panacisoli | reverse complement strand
CGCGACGCCGGCGGATGCGGCGATGATGATGCAGCTGGGTGCCGAGGGTGTGTTCGTCGGTTCGGGGATCTTCAAGTCCGGGAACCCTGCCCAGCGTGCGGAGGCGATCGTGAAGGCCACCACGTTCCATGACGACCCCGACGTGGTCGCGAAGGTCTCGCGTGGTCTGGGCGAGGCGATGGTCGGGATCAACGTCGAGGACCTCCCCGCCCCGCACCGCCTCGCCGAGCGCGGCTGGTAGCCGCCACCTCGCTCCTAGTCCTCTCGGACCACCCCGCGCGACCGATCGGGCGGACTTGGTCCGAACCCGGCCGACGCACGTCGGCGCGGTCCTACCGTCGAGCGGACCGGGACTCTCGTCCCGGGACCCGCGAGGGTTGGGGAGGACACCATGAACAAGACCACCAAGGGGGCGCTGGCCGCCGGCGGCGCTGCCGTTCTGCTGCTCGGCGGTGCCGGCACGCTCGCCTTCTGGACCGACGCCCACGACGTCGCGGGCGGGGCGATCAAGTCCGGCACGCTGTCCATCACGGCACCGGACTGCGGCAGCGGATGGACCTACGACTCGGGTGAGTCGACCGCGGGAGCGGCGTACACGCCGGGCACCTCGTTGCTCGTCCCGGGCGACACGATCTCCGAGACCTGCACCACGACGCTGACGGCGACCGGGGAGCACATGCGCGGCACCATCGTCGCCAGCGCGCCGGCGGACATCGCACCGTTCACGGTGACGGTGGGGTCCATCACCGACGCGACGACTGCGCTCGCCGCTGGAGGGACGTTCACCGAGGCCAACTCCGGCGACTCGCTGTCGATCACCATCACCGTGTCGCTGCCCGGGTCGAGTGACAACACGACGAAGCTGGCCAGCAAGACGCTCGACGCGATCACGCTCACGGCGACGCAGATCCACGCCTGAGCCTCAGCCGCCGTGCGTGCAGCTTTCGGGTGGGTCTGCCGAGTCGTCGCCTGGCTGGTGATCCTCGGGGCGGCGGCGGTGCTGTCGGCTGCGGTCCTGGTGCCGCGGCTCGCAGGCGCCACGCCGTACACGGTGCTCACCGGCTCGATGCGCCCGCACTACCCGCCGGGCACCCTGGTGGTGGTCAAGCCCGTCGACCCCGATGACCTGGCGGTCGGTGATGTCGTCACCTACCAGCTGGAGTCGGGGAAGCCTGAGGTCGTCACCCACCGGGTGGTGCGGGTGGCGACCAGCCTCGGCGGTCGCACCACGTTCACGACGCAGGGCGACGCCAACGACGTACCGGACGAGAAGGCGGTTCGGCCGGTGCAGGTGAAGGGCCGGCTCTGGTACTCGGTGCCCTACCTCGGGTACGTCAACGAGGTCCTGACCGGCTCTCAGCGCCAGACAGCCGTGTACGTCGTCGCGGGCGGCCTCACGGCGTACGCCCTTTGGATGTTCGCCGGAGCCCTGCACGGCAGGTCCCGCAAGGAGGAGGTCCCCGCGTGAGGAGCAGCGCAACGCTCGGCGTCGCGGCAGCAACCGTGCTGTCCGCGGCGGTCGGCGCTGCCCCCGCGGCGGCCGGGGACGACGTGGGCCTCAGCATCGACGGCCACCACTGGAGCAACGACGTGACCCGGCCCCTGCTGGACCCGAGCCTGCACTGGGTTCCGGGCGACCGGCGGTCGGCGTCGTTCTACGTCCGCGACCAGGGCCCGACCGGTGCCCACCTCACCATCGGCGTGGAGACCCGTGACCCGGACCGCCTGCTCGCCGACCAGGACATCGCGCTCAGCGCCCGGGCGGCACACGGAGCCTGGCGGCCGCTGGAGAACGGCCAGGATGCCGGCTCCTTGTTGGACGGACCGATGGCGCGGAGTGCCACCGTCCGGGTCGACGTCCGGGTGCGCTTCCGGTGGTCGTCGGACAACGCGTCCCGGGTCGACCGGCTCCCGCTCGACTTCGTGGTGCGGCTGACGCAGGCCGGCCGCGATGGTGGCCCGGGCCCGCACCCCCAAGGCGGTTTCCTACCCGGTACCGGCTCCGCCGTCGAGAGCTGGCTGGTACTGGTCGGCGTGGCGCTGGTGGGAAGCGGCGCTTCGCTCCTGGTGGTGCGCGTGCGACGGGAGCGGGCCCATGGGTAGGCACACGGCGCACCGGCCCCGGGTCGGCTCGGTGCGGATCAGGGCGCTGTTGTGCCTCGGGCTGCTGGCGACACCAGCAGTGGCGGGGACCTTCGCGTTCTGGACCGACGACGTGCAGATCACCGGCACCACCCTGACCGCCGCCACCCTCGACATCAACGTCAAGGGCGGCGACCCGCAGGCCACCTCGACCCTCGCCATGGGCGCCATGGTGCCGGGCAGCTCCTCCGCGGAGGTGCTGCCCGTCAACAACGTCGGTACGGCACCGGCGAAGTACTCGATGACCGGCGGCCTCACCGGCACCGACGCAGCGGCGTTCAGCACGGCCGCGACGGACGGGCTGCTCCTCACGATCAGGTCCGGCGGCACCGTGTCCGGCTCCGGTTCAACCGCCACCTGCTCGGGCGGCACCGCCCTGGTGTCGGCTACGCCGCTCACGGCGACCACGTCGACGGTCATCCTGACCAAGACGCAGACCGCACAGCTCGCCGCGACGAGCGGCAGCGAGTCCCTGTGCTTCCAGATCAAGCTGGCCGACACCGCTCCCAGCTCGCTCCAGGGCAAGACCGCGACCGCGACCTTCACCGTGACCGGCACCTCGGACCTCTCATGAGGTCCCTGCTGCGACGCCTCGCGAACGGCCTGCTCACGGTCGGCGCGCTGCTCGGCGCGGCTTGCGTCGTGCTGGTCGTCCTCGGACCGCTGGTCGGCGTGAGCCCGCTCCTGTTCCGGTCCGGATCGATGACGCCCGCCATCCACACCGGCGACCTGGCGCTTGCGCGGTCGGTGTCGGCGCGTGACCTTGCGGTCGGCGACATCGTGTCGGTCCGCACGAGCGGCGGTGCGCGCGTCACCCACCGCGTCGTCGACATCCAGCACCAGGGCGACGAGGCGACGCTCACCCTCCAGGGTGACGCCAACGAGGGCCCGGACGCCGAGCACTACCGCGTCACGCAGGCGGATCGCGTGATCGTGGTCCTCCCCTGGGTAGGGCGCGTCGTCGCGGCAGCGGAGAGCCCGCTCGGCATCTTCGTGCTGGGAGTGGCGGCGGCCGGGTTGCTCGCCCTGGTCGTCCGTGGTCCGGGCGGGACGGGAGGCGGCGGGGACATTGCACCTCGTCGCCGCCACAGGTCGCGCCGCAGGGCGCGTGCAGGGGTCGTCACCGGCGCGACGATGGCTGTTGCCGTCGGTGTCACCGGGCCGGCGTCGGGGGCGGTGGTTCCGTGGACGGATCCGGTCGACGTGACAGGGTCGGCGTTCGTCTCGACGACGGTCCCGGCGCCCACGTTGAGCTGTGGAGCGCTCGGGCTCCTGTCCGTCACCTTCAACTGGACGGCCGTCTCCGGTGCGACGGGCTACCAGCTGACCGCGGGGGGCACCACCTACGCGGTCGCCGGAACCACCAAGACGATCACCGCTGTGATCACCGGCGGCACCGCGACGGTCAAGGCGTTGCGAGACTTCGGGTCGACGACCTGGACCTCGGCCGCGTCGAACCAGCGCACCTACACCGTCGCGGCGGTCAGTCTCTGCAGCTGAGGCGCGGGCGGCTCGTCGGGGAACCCGCGGTCAACCTGCTTGACCGCCGATACCCCGATCGTGCTCTCCGTCCGCGGGACACTCGGGCCAGCAAGCAAGCACCGCCGCCCACGCCCGCTGTCGCCAGGTCAGCGGACCTGTGTGGCTCACGTACACGCCGGCGTGCACCGCGACCCACTCGCGACGCCGAAGTCGCCGCTTGACCGCGGTCGCGTCGAGGCCGGCCCCGGCCGCCTGCACCCGGGAGAAGACGCCGTCCTGCTCGTCGAGGATGTGCTGGATCGGCTCCATGCAGGACAGCTGCCCGGACGTGGACCGGCGGACACCGAGCACCCATGACCTGTGGAAAGTCGCCGGGCAGGCGACGACTAACGTTGGGTTGTGCCAGCGATCGGAGTCTTCGCCCTCCAGGGAGACGTCCGCGAGCATCTCGAGACCCTGAGCCGCCTCGGTGTCCACGCCTTCGCGGTCCGCCGGCCCTCCGAGCTCGAGCGGTGCGACGGGCTGGTGCTGCCGGGCGGCGAGTCGACGACGATGGCCAAGCTCGCCCGGACGTTCGACCTGCTCGAGCCGCTGCGGGAGCGGGTGAAGGGCGGCATGCCGACGTTCGGCACCTGCGCGGGGATGATCATGCTCGCCGACCGGATCGTCGACGGCGTGGCAGGGCAGGAGACGATCGGCGGGCTCGACGCGACCGTGCGCCGCAACGCCTTCGGGCGGCAGGTCGACTCCTTCGAGGCCGACCTGTCGATGGAAGGCGTCGACGGCATCGTGCACGCGGTGTTCATCCGAGCGCCCTGGGTGGAGCAGGTCGGGCCGGACGTCGAGGTGCTCGCCGAGGCGTCGGGGCACCCGGTCGCCGTACGCCAGGGGCACCTGATGGCGACCTCGTTCCACCCCGAGGTCGACGACGACGGTCGGATCCACCGGCTCTTCCTCGATCTGGTGCAGGGATAGAATCCGTCGCTGTTGTCGAAGCGGAAGTAGGGACGGGATGTCTGGCCACTCCAAGTGGGCGACCACCAAGCACAAGAAGGCGGTCATCGACGCCAAGCGGGGCAAGCTCTTCGCGAAGCTGATCAAGAACATCGAGATCGCGGCCAAGATGGGCGGTCCGGACCCCGCCGGCAACCCGACGCTCTACGACGCCATCCAGAAGGCCAAGAAGCAGTCGGTCCCCAACAAGAACATCGACTCCGCGGTCAAGCGCGGCGGCGGGCTCGAGGGTGGCGCCGTCGACTACGAGACGATCATGTACGAGGTCTACGGGCCGCAGGGCGTCGCGCTGCTCGTCGAGTGCCTCACCGACAACCGCAACCGGGCCGCGATGGAGGTCCGCACCGCGGTGACCCGCAACGGCGGCACCATGGCCGATCCCGGCTCGGTATCAAGGCTGTTCAACCGCAAGGGCGTCGTCGTCGTGCCGAAGGCGCAGGAGGGCAGGGACGTCTCCGAGGACGACGTCCTCGAGGCCACCCTCGACGCCGGCGCCGAGGAGGTCAGCGACCTGGGCGACAGCTTCGAGGTCCAGTCCGAGTCCAGCGACGTGGTCGCCGTCCGCACGGCGCTCCAGGCGGCGGGCATCGACTACGACTCCGCCGAGGTCCAGTTCGTCGCCTCGATGGACATCCCGGTCGCCGACGCGGACGCGGCGGGCAAGGTCTTCCGCCTGATCGACGCGGTCGACGACCTCGACGACGTGCAGAACGTCTTCGCCAACGTCGACGTGCCCGACGACGTCATGGAGCAGGTCGAGGCATAGACCGCGCGCCCCGCGTGTCACGCCCGGATCGGTCGGGTCGGTTCGTTAGCCTGCGAACACGTGTTCGACAGGTGAGGAGCGTGCGATGCGGGTGCTCGGGATCGACCCCGGCCTGACCCGGTGCGGGACGGGCGTGGTCGACGGAGGCCTCGGCCGGCCGCTGCGGCTGGTCGACGTGGGCGTCATCCGCACGCCCTCGGAGTGGTCCGTCGCCGAGCGTCTCGTCTTCATCGAGAAGGGGATCGAGGCCCGGCTCGACGAGCACCGGCCCGACGCGGTCGCGATCGAGCGGATCTTCGCGCGCTCCGACGTCAGCACGATCATGGGCACCGCCCAGGCGGCCGGGATCGCGATGGTCTGCGCCGCGCGACGAGGGCTCCCGATCGCGCTGCACACGCCCAGCGAGGTCAAGGCGGCGGTCTCGGGGAACGGGCGGGCCGACAAGGCCCAGGTCGGCGCGATGGTGACCCGGATCCTGCGCCTCGACCAGGCGCCGAAGCCGGCCGACGCCGCCGACGCGCTCGCCCTGGCGATCACCCACATCTGGCGCGGGGGCGCCCAGGCCCGGATCGACGCGGCGCTCGCCGCGGCAGGGACCGCCAGGAAGGCAGCACGATGATCGCGTTCGTCCGCGGCCGGGTCGCCGCGCTCACCCTCTCCAGTGCCGTCGTGGAGGTCGGGGGAGTCGGGCTCGAGCTGATGTGCACGCCCGGCACCCTCGCCTCCCTGCGCACCGGCCAGGAGGCGAACCTCCCGACCAGCCTGGTCGTCCGCGAGGACTCCATGACGCTGTTCGGCTTCGCCGACGACGACGAGCGGAGCATGTTCGAGCTCGTCCAGACCGCCTCCGGCGTCGGGCCCAAGCTCGCCCAGGCGATGCTCGCCGTACTCTCGCCCAACGGTGTCCGTACGGCGATCGCCACCGATGACGTGAAGACCCTCACCAAGGTGCCCGGCATCGGCCAGAAGGGCGCCCAACGGATCATCCTCGAGCTCAAGGACCGGGTCGGCGCGCCCACCGGGACCGCCGGGACGCCGGCTGCGTCGGCCGCCGCCGCGCCGTGGCGCGACCAGGTCGCCCAGGGGCTGATCGGTCTCGGCTACAACGCCAAGGACGCCGACAAGGCGGTGGAGTCCGTCGCGGCCGACGCCGGTGACCGGCCCGACGTCGGCGCGCTGCTGCGCGCAGCCCTGAGGACGCTGAGCAAGGCATGAGTCCCGACGACGAGCTCACCGACGCCGAGGAGACCCATCTCCGGTCGCTCACGGCCGTCGAGGCCGAGGGTGACGAGCGGGCCGTCGAGGCCGCCCTGCGCCCGCGCAGTCTCGACGAGGTCGTCGGCCAGGTCCGGGTCCGCGACCAGCTGGGCCTGGTGCTCGAGGCGGCGCGCCAGCGCGGGAAGGCGCCCGACCACGTGCTGCTCTCCGGGCCTCCGGGCCTCGGCAAGACCACGCTGGCGATGATCATCGCCCATGAGATGAGCACCCCGTTGCGGCTCACCAGCGGCCCGGCGATCACCCACGCGGGGGACCTGGCGGCGATCCTCTCGGGCCTCAACGAGGGCGAGGTCCTCTTCGTCGACGAGATCCACCGGATGTCCCGTCCCGCCGAGGAGATGCTCTACCTCGCGATGGAGGACTTCCGGGTCGACGTCGTCATCGGCAAGGGGCCGGGCGCGACGGCGATCCCGCTCGAGATCCCGCCGTTCACGCTGGTCGGCGCGACCACGCGGGCCGGTCTGCTGCCCGGGCCGCTGCGGGACCGGTTCGGATTCACCGCCCACCTGGAGTTCTACGAGCCGGCGGACCTCGACCGGATCATCCGGCGCTCGGCGGGCCTGCTGGAGGTCGACCTCACCGACGACGGGTCGGCCGAGATCGCCTCGCGGTCCCGCGGCACCCCGCGGATCGCCAACCGGCTGCTCCGCCGGGTGCGCGACTATGCGCAGGTCCGGGCCGACGGGGTCGTCACCCGCGGGGTGTCCCAGGCGGCGCTCGACCTCTACGAGGTCGACCAGCTGGGCCTCGACCGCCTCGACCGGGCGGTCCTCGACGTGCTGTGCAACCGATTCGGCGGGGGACCGGTCGGCGTCTCCACGCTTGCGGTCGCCGTGGGCGAGGAGCGCGAGACCGTCGAGGAGGTCGCCGAGCCGTTCCTGGTGCGCAACGGCTTCCTCGCCCGGACCCCGCGCGGGCGGGTGGCGACACCGGCGGCGTGGGCCCACCTGGGTCTCACCGCGCCGCCGCCCGAGCCCGAGTCCCCGACCCTGTTCGAGGATTGAGCCGGGCCCGGACCGGGCCGGATGCGGGGGAATGCCGGACACGAGTGTGTCCGCGGCTACACTTGCCCGTCGGCTCGCCGCCACCGGTTCGACCTGCTCGGGCACAGGTGCGCGCGGCGCCGTACTGGCATCCATTCGAGAGGTAATTGTTCGTGGGAGACCTCGTGTCGCTCCTCCCGATCATCGCGATCGTGGTGGTCTTCTGGCTGTTCGTCATCGCGCCCGCCTCGCGGCGGCAGAAGGCGACCACCCAGATGCAGTCCGCGATCGCCGTCGGTGACGAGGTGGTCCTCACGTCCGGCATCTTCGGCGTCGTCACCGGAGTCGCCGACTCGCACCTGCTCGTGCAGCTCGCCCCGGGCGTCGACGTGAAGGTCGCCCGCAGTGCGATCGGTGTCGTCGTGCCCGAGGACAGCGATGGCGAGACCGAGCCTGACGAGACGGACGAGGCCGACGACCTCGAGCCCCACACCGACCCCGCCGACGGCACGTCGGCGCCCGACACCGAGGAGCGCTGAGAATGGCCGCCCGTCGACCAAGCCCCGGCCGGACCCTGGTCATCTTCTTCCTCGGCATCGCCGTGCTCTACAGCCTGGTGGCGCTCACCGCCTCCTGGAAGCCGGCCCTGGGGCTCGACCTCCAGGGCGGCACGCGGATCAGCCTCAAGGCGCTCAACAGCCCCTCTAAGGACAACCTCGAGGAGGCGCGCAAGATCATCGACCAGCGCGTCAACGGCACCGGTGTCTCCGAGGCGTCGGTGACGACCTCCGGCAGCGACGAGATCGTCGTCGAGGTGCCGGGCGACACCAAGAACCGCAACGAGCTCGAGGACACCGTCAAGCGGACCGCCCAGCTGCGGTTCCGGCTGGTCGCCTGTGCGGACGCCGACCCGGGTGCGAGCGCCACGGCGTGCGCCGGCGGGAGCGGTACGCCGACCCTGCAGCGCGCGGCCCCCTTCGGTGCCGACAAGGGCAAGGGTGGTAAGGGCAAGAAGACGCAGAGCCCGACCGCCTCGGCCACCCCGACCGGCACGGCGTCCGCGACGCCGGGCGACTCCGGGTCGGACCAGCCGTCCGACTCGACCTCGCCCTCGACGGACGCGACGACCGACCCCGCCGGTGACGGAAAGGAGTGGACCACCCAGGACAGCCTCGACTGGGCCCAGGCTCCCGACGCAGAGGCCGTCGCGGCCTACAACGCGCTCTCCTGCGACAAGGAGGGCAACGTGGTCGACGCCAAGGGCAAGCCCGGCGCGACGACCAAGGACCCGAAGGTCGCCGCCTACGCCGTCGACACCCCCGACCACGCCTTGGTCTCCTGCGAGGTGCGCGGCGGCTCGGTCATCAAGTACCTGCTGTCCCGGTCGGTCATCGAGGGCACCGAGCTCACCGACGCGGCCGCACAGATCCCGCAGAACCAGGTCGACTGGGTCGTCACCATCGACATGGGCAACGACAAGGACAAGGCGAACCCGCCGGGCTCGCCGGGCGCCGAGGACGACTTCGAGAAGATCTCGGAGGCTCTGGTCAACACCAACCGCCTGTTCGCGATCGTGCTCGACGGCAAGGTGCTCTCCGCGCCGACGATGAACGCCGTCATCCACGACGGTCGCTCCGAGATCTCCGGCGACTTCAACGAGACGACGGCGACCAGCCTGGCCAACAGCCTCAAGTACGGCGCCCTCCCGATCGCGTTCGACAAGGACCCGAAGGTCGAGGAGATCGGCCCGTCCCTGGCCGGCAACCAGCTGCAGGCGGGCCTGACCGCCGGCGCCATCGGCGTCCTGCTGGTGATGCTCTACTGCCTGCTCTACTACCGCGGCCTCGGCCTGGTCGTCGTCGCCTCGCTCTTCGTCGCGGCGTCGATCACCTACGCGATGGTGCTGCTGCTCAGCGAGGCCGCCGGCTTCACCCTGACCCTGCCCGGCATCGCCGGCCTGATCATCGCGGTCGGCATCACCGCCGACTCCTTCATCATCTTCTTCGAACGTATCCGTGACGAGATGCGAGAAGGAAGATCGATGCGCGTCGCCGTCGAGTCCGGCTGGGCCCGGGCCCGGGTCACCCGAATGGCGGCCAACACCGTCTCCGTGCTGTCCGCCTTGGTCCTCTACATCTTCGCCAGTGGCGTGGTGAAGGGCTTCGGCTTCGCCCTCGGTCTCTCGACCCTGGTGGACCTCGCCGTGCTGTTCTGGTTCACCAAGCCGATGGTCAGCTACCTGGCGCAGTTCAAGGCGTTCAACTCCGGCCACAAGCTGTCCGGCCTCAGCAAGGAGACGCTCGGCACCGACACACCGCGAACCCGCGTCGTGGGAGGGGAAGCCTGATGGGCAAGATGTCCCGGCTCGGCAACGACCTCTACCAGGGTCGCAAGTCGATCGACTTCACCGGACGCCGACTGCTCTGGTACGGCGTCACCATCCTGATCGTCGCGGCGGCCGTCGCCGGCCTCGCCGTACGCGGTCTCAACTTCGGCGTCGAGTTCACCGGCGGCACTACGTTCTCGGTCGCCGTAGGCGCCGGCAACGCGAGCCAGGACAACGCCGACGCGCTGCGCGACGCAATCGGCGCCGCGAACATCGAGAACGCCGACCAGCCCGTGGTGACGACCGCGGGTGACCAGGCGCTCACCGTGCAGGTGCAGAACCTGTCGCCGGAGGAGCGCCAGCAGGTCGAGGACGTGATCGAGCAGCAGTTCCCCGACGTGGCACCCAACGACGTCTCCACCTCCGACGTGGGCCCCAGCTGGGGCAAGGAGGTCGCCCAGCGCGCGGCGATCGGCGTCGGGATCTTCCTGATCCTCGTCGTCATCTTCATCTGGGCCTACTTCCGTGAGTGGAAGATGTCGGTCGCGGCGCTGATCGCGCTGATCCACGACGTCGCCATCACGGTCGGCGTCTATGCCTGGTCGGGCTTCGAGGTGACACCGGCGGCCGTGACCGGCCTGCTGGCCATCCTCGGCTTCTCGCTCTACGACACGGTGGTGGTGTTCGACAAGATCAAGGAGAACACCACCAAGCTCCGCAGACGCAACCAGTCCTACGGCGACGCCGCGAACCTGGCGGTCAACCAGACCCTGGTCCGATCGATCAACACCTCGATCGTGGCGCTGATCCCGATCGGCGCGATCCTCTACGTCAGCGCCGTCCAGCTCGGAGCCAGCTCGCTGCAGGACCTGGCCCTCGCGCAGTTCGTCGGCATGGGTGCCGGCGTCTACTCCTCGGTCATGCTCGCGCCCCGCGTGATCGTGAACCTCAAGAGCCTCGAGACCGAGGTCCAGGAGCAGGCCCGCCGGGCGAAGGCCCGCCAGCGCGCCGAGGCTGCCGACCGCTACGCCGCCGTCCCGGCCGTCACCGCGGGCAGGCCGGCCCGCGAGACGGGTCCCGAGGGTCTCGAGGACGACGACTCGTTCCGGATCGACGTCGAGGAGACGGACGACGAGTCGGTCCAGCCGGCACAGTCGCCCACCGTCGCCGGGCGAGGCCGCACCGTACCGACCCAGCACCGGCCGGTCGCGCCGAGCAGCAGCTCGGGCCGCAACCAGCCGGTCCGGGACCCGCGGTCCAAGCGAGGGAAGAAGTAGCAGTGACGGCTGCGGCGGCCGCCATCGAACGACTGGTCCGCGACATCCCGGACTTCCCGAAGCCGGGGATCCTGTTCAAGGACATCTCGCCGCTGCTGGCCGACCACGACGGTTTCCGGGCGGTCGTCGACGGCCTCGCTGCGGCGGGCCGCGGGCCGGACGGGACCGTGGTGGTCGACAAGGTGGTCGGGATGGAGGCGCGCGGCTTCATCCTGGCGGCGCCCGTCGCGCT
Organism: Nocardioides panacisoli; assembly: GCF_039537325.1. GTDB lineage: Bacteria > Actinomycetota > Actinomycetes > Propionibacteriales > Nocardioidaceae > Nocardioides > Nocardioides panacisoli. Next base: position 92,948 of record NZ_BAABAH010000016.1, on the reverse strand, counting down.
CGCCCTGGGCGTGGGGTTCGTGCCGGTGCGCAAGGCCGGCAAGCTCCCTGCCGCGACCCATCAGGTCAGCTACGACCTCGAGTACGGCACGGCCTCCCTCGAGCTCCACCGCGACGCGCTGGCGCCGGGAGACCGGGTGCTGGTCGTCGACGACGTGCTCGCCACCGGCGGTACGGCTCGCGCCACCCTCGCGCTGGTCGGCCGGTGCGGAGCCGAGGCGGTCGGCATGGCGGTGCTGATCGAGCTCGCCTTCCTCGCCGGCAGGGAAGCCCTCGACGGGCTGCCGCTGACGGCCCTGGCCGTCTCGTGATCGTCCTGCGGGTCCGTCACTAGACTGGGTGGATGACCGAGGAAGGGGCCCCGGCGGCCGGGCAGCGCGCTGCGTCGCGGCCCGTCCCGGACCGCCCGTCGCCGCCCCCCGCGGTCACCAGCGAGACCGGTGGCGGCCGTGGCATGCGGGCCCGGCTCGCGCGGATGGGCACCCGCGGCCAGACCACCAACCCGGTCCTCGAGCCACTGTTCCGCGCGGTGCGCGCCAACCACCCGAAGGCTGACCTGGCTCTGCTGGAGCGGGCCTACACCACCGCCGAGCGCCTGCACGGCACGCAGATGCGCAAGAGCGGCGACCCCTACATCACGCACCCGCTCGCCGTCACGACGATCCTGGCGGGCATCGGCATGACCGAGCCCACCCTCGTCGCGGCCCTGCTGCACGACACGGTCGAGGACACCCCCTACACCCTCGAGGAGTGCCGCGCCGACTTCGGCGACGAGGTCGCGCTGCTCGTCGACGGGGTGACCAAGCTCGACAAGGTCGTGTACGGCGACTCGGCCCAGGCCGAGACGATCCGGAAGATGATCGTCGCGATGTCGCGCGACATCCGGGTGCTCGTCATCAAGCTCGCCGACCGGCTGCACAACATGCGCACCCTGCGGTACGTGCCGCAGAAGTCCCAGGAGCGCACCGCCCGCGAGACGCTCGACATCTACGCGCCGCTGGCCCACCGGCTCGGCATGAACACCATCAAGTGGGAGCTCGAGGACCTCGCGTTCGCGACCCTGCACCCCAAGATCTACGACGAGATCGTCCGGATGGTCGCCGAGCGGGCGCCCTCGCGTGACCAGTTCCTGGCCGAGGTCATCACCCAGGTCGAGAAGGACCTGCGCGAGGCGAAGATCAAGGCCACGGTCACCGGCCGGCCGAAGCACTACTACTCGATCTACCAGAAGATGATCGTCGGCGGCCGCGACTTCTCCGACATCTACGACCTGGTCGGCATCCGGATCCTCGTCGAGGAGGGCCGTGACTGCTACGGCGTGCTCGGCGTGCTCCACTCGCGGTGGAACCCAGTGCTCGGCCGGTTCAAGGACTACGTCGCGATGCCGAAGTTCAACATGTACCAGTCGCTGCACACGACCGTGATCGGCCCGCAGGGCAAGCCCGTCGAGATGCAGATCCGCACCTTCTCGATGCACCGGCGGGCGGAGTACGGCGTCGCGGCGCACTGGAAGTACAAGGAGGACGGCCGCGCGGGCACCGACACCGACAAGCGGGCCGACCTCGACGACATGAGCTGGGTGCGCCAGCTGCTCGACTGGCAGAGCGAGGTCGAGGACCCCGGTGAGTTCCTGGAGTCCCTGCGGTTCGAGATCAACCAGACCGAGACCTACGTCTTCACGCCCCGTGGCGACGTCATCGCGCTGCCGTCCGGATCGACACCGGTCGACTTCGCCTACGCCGTGCACACCGAGGTCGGTCATCACACGATCGGCGCGCGGGTCAACGGGCGGCTGGTCCCGCTGGAGTCGACGCTGGAGAACGGCGACGTCGTCGAGGTGTTCACCTCGAAGGCCGCGACCGCCGGCCCGTCGCGCGACTGGCTGAACTTCGCCAAGTCCCAGCGCGCCCGCTCCAAGATCCGGCAGTGGTTCACCAAGGAGCGGCGCGAGGAGGCGATCGAGCGCGGCAAGGACGAGATCGCCAAGCTGATGCGCAAGGAGGGGCTGCCCCTCAAGCGCCTGCTCAGCCACGACTCGCTGAGCCTGGCCGCAACGCACTTCCGTCTCGCCGACGTCTCCGCGCTCTACGCCGCCGTCGGCGAGGGCAACCTCGGCGCCCAGACCGTCGTGCGCCGGGTCATCGAGCTGCACGGTGGCGACGAGGGCGCGCAGGAGGACCTCGCCGAGGCCGTCACCATCACCGGCCGCGGTCGCCGTACGCGCCTTGCGCCCGGCACCGACGCGGGGGTCATCGTCAAGGGCGCGCCGGACGTGTGGGTCAAGCTCGCCAAGTGCTGCACGCCGGTCCCGCCGGACGACATCCTGGGCTTCGTCACCAAGGGCGGGGGAGTCTCGGTGCACCGCAAGGACTGCACCAACGCCGCCAGCCTGATGGCCCAGCCGGAGAAGGTGCTCGAGGTCGAGTGGGCCCCCACCGGCCAGTCGACGTTCCTGGTCAACATCCAGGTCGAGGCGCTCGACCGCTCGCGGCTGCTGTCGGACATCTCGATGGTGCTCTCCGACGCGCACCTCAACCTGCTCTCGGCCAACCTGACCACCACCCGCGACCGGGTCGCCAAGGTCCGGTTCACCTTCGAGATGGCCGATGCCAAGCACCTCGACACGGTCCTCAAGGCCGTGCGCTCCATCCCCGGCGTCTTCGACGTCTACCGCGTCACCCAGTGACGTTGAATCGAGGGTCTGTCCGGGTTGAATCGAGGGTCTGTCCGGGTTGATTCGCGATTCGGTACGCCGTCCTTCTTCGAATCAACCTCGAGAGGCCTTCGAATCAACCTCGAGAGGCCTTCGAATCAACCTCAGCTGTAGTCGGCTGATGCTCGTTTGGCCATCTCGAGGAAGGAGCGGCGGCCCTCGAGGTTGTCCTCGAGCTCCTTGATCCGGCGCTGGTCGCCGGCGGCTCTGGCCTTCTCGAGCTTGGCCTCGGCGTCGGCGATGGCGGTCTCGAGCTTGCTGACCATGTCGTCGGCCCGGGCGGACTTCTCGGGGTCGGAGCGGCGCCACTGCTCGTCCTCGACCTGGCGGATGGCCTGCTCGACGGCGCGGATCCGGCCCTCGAGCTCCTTCATCCGGTCGCGGGGGACCTTGCCGGCCGCGTCCCAGCGGTCGGCGATGTCGCGGAAGGCGGCCTTCGCGGCGGCGAGGTCGGTGACCGGGACGAGCGCCTCGGCCTCGACCAGCAGGGTCTCCTTCACCTCGGCGTTGGAAGCGAACTCGGCGTCGAGCGCCGCGTTCGCCTCGTCGCGGGCGCCGAAGAACTTGTCCTGAGCACCTCGGAACCGCTTCCACAGCTCGTCGTCGACGGCTTTGGGTGCGGGGCCGGCGGCCTTCCACTGACGCATCAGCTCGCGGTAGCGCCCCGCGGTCGGCCCCCACTCGGTGGAGTCCGCGAGGCTCTCGGCCTCGGCCGCCAGCCGCTCCTTGACGACCCGCGCCTGGTCGCGCTTCTCGTCCTGCTCGGAGAAGTGCGCCTTGCGCGCCTTGGTGTACGCCGACCGCGCCGAGCTGAACCGCTTCCACAGCGCGTCGTCCGCGGCCTTGTCGATGCGCGGCAGCTGCTTCCACGAGTCGAGCAGCTCCCGCAGCCGGTTGGCGCCGTGCTTCCAGTCCGAGCCGGCGGCGATCTTCTCGGCCTCGGCGGCGAGCTTCTCCTTCTCCTCGCGAGCCTCGCCCTGGCGCTTGGCCTTCTCCGCGCGGCGCGACTCGCGCTGCGCCGCGATGACCGGCAGCAGCTCGTCGAGCTTCGCGCACAGCCCGAGGAGGTCGCCGACGGCGTTGGCCTCGGCGACCTGGCCGCGCACGGTGCGGATCGTCGTGGCCGCCTCGTCGGGGGAGATCACGCCGGAATTGACCCGGCGGTGCAGCAGGTCGACCTCGACCGCGAGCGCTTCGTACCGCTTGGTGAAGAAGGCCATCGCCTCGTCGGGAGACACGTCGGGCACCTGCCCGACAGCACGCTCGCCGTCGGCTGTCTTCACATAGACGGTGCCGTCGTCGCCGACCCGTCCCCACTCGCTGGAGGTCACAGTGGGCCACTCTAAAGGAGATGCGCGCGGCCGATAGGCTGGGTTGGTGCTGATCGCTGCCTTCCCCGCCGGTCCGTGGGGCACCAATTGCTACGTCGCGGCGACCGCCGCGGGCAGTGAGTGCGTCGTGATCGACCCCGGCATGGACGCTGCGCCCGGCATCGCCGACATCGTCCGCGAGCACCGCCTCAAGCCCGTCGCCGTGCTCCTGACCCACGGGCACGTCGACCACATGTTCTCGGTGACCCCGGTGGCCGGCAGCTACGACGCCACCGCTTGGATCCACCCCGGCGACCGCCACCTGCTCGCCGACCCGCTCGCCGGCATCTCGGCCGAGACCGCGGGGATGCTGCTGGGTGGCAAGTACGAGTTCAGCGAGCCCGACGACGTCCGCGAGCTCGCCGACGAGGCCGAGCTCGAGCTCGCCGGCCTGCGGTTCGTCGTCGACCACACGCCCGGCCACACGGCGGGGTCGGTCACCTTCCGCACGCCGTACGACGACCGCGCCGAGATCAGCGAGGTCATGTTCTCCGGCGACCTGCTCTTCGCCGGGTCGATCGGCCGCACGGACCTTCCGGGCGGCGACCACCCGACGATGCTGCGCAGCCTGGCGACGAAGGTGCTGCCCCTCGCCGACGACATCGTGGTCCTTCCCGGCCACGGCGAGCAGACGTCGATCGGCCGCGAGCGCGCGACCAACCCGTTCCTGCTCGACCTGGCCGAGCAGGGCTCCGCCGCCCGAGTGACCCGAGGACTCTGACCGTGCCGAAGCCGACCCCGCTCAGCGGGTTCCCCGAGCTGCTGCCTGCCGCCCGCGTGGTGGAGCGCGAGGTGATCGCGTCCCTCTCGCGGACCTTCGAGCTGCACGGCTTCGCCAACATCGAGACCCGCGTCGTCGAGCCGCTCGACCGGCTCGCGAAGGGCGGTGAGATCGACAAGGAGATCTACGTCCTCCGCCGGCTCCAGGCCGGGGAGGGCGAGGGCGACAGCGGCCTCGGCCTGCACTTCGACCTGACCGTCCCGTTCGCGCGCTACGTCCTCGAGCACGCGGGCCACCTCGAGTTCCCGTTCCGTCGCTTCCAGATCCAGCCCGCCTGGCGGGGGGAGCGGCCGCAGGAGGGCCGCTACCGCCAGTTCACGCAGGCCGACGTGGACATCGTGGGCAGGGACGAGCTGCCCTTCCACCACGACGTCGAGGTGATGCGGGTGATGGTGGACGCGCTCGACGCGTTGCCCCTCCCGGCGCTGAGCTTCCAGTTCAACAACCGCAAGCTGATCCAGGGCTTCTACCGCGGTCTCGGGCTGCCCGACCTCACCACGGCGATCCGCACCATCGACAAGCTCGACAAGCTGCCGGCGGACGAGGTGGCCGCGCTGCTGGTCCGCGACGCCGGCGCCACGCCCGAGCAGGCGCGACGCTGCCTCGAGCTGGCCACGATCCGGGTGCCCGACACCACGTTCGTCGACGCCGTCCGCGACCTCGGCGTCGAGGACGAGCTCCTCGACGAGGGCCTGGCCGAGCTGGCGGCCGTCGTGGAGGGCTGCGGTGCCGAGGAGCGGCGGCACGTCACCGTCGAGGCGAACCTGCGGATCGCCCGCGGCCTGGACTACTACACCGGTACCGTCGTCGAGATCTTCATGGCCGGCTACGAGCGGCTCAAGTCGGTCGGCGGCGGGGGACGCTACGACGCGCTCGCCAGCGACGGTCGCACCACCTACCCCGGCGTGGGCGTGTCCTTCGGGGTCTCACGGTCGCTGATCCCGCTCATCTCTGACGGCGTCCTGTCCGGCAGCCGGCCGGTGCCGAGCGTGGTCCTGGTCGCCGTCACCGACGAGGACTCCCGCGGCGACGCGGACGCCATCGCCACGGCCTTGCGGGCCGGCGGCGTGCCGTGCGAGGTCTCGCCGAGCGCCGCCAAGTTCGGCAAGCAGATCAGGTACGCCGAGCGCCGCGGCATCCCGTACGTCTGGTTCGGCGCCGAGGTGAAGGACATCCGGTCCGGAGCCCAGGTGGCCGCCGACCCCGCGACGTGGCAGCCTCCGGCGGAGGACCTGCGACCCGCGATCATCACCAACACCGAGGAGAACCACCAGTGATCCGCACCCATGACGCCGGCGCGCTCCGCGCCGCGAACGTCGGCCAGACCGTCACCCTCGCCGGGTGGGTGGCCAACCGGCGCGATCACGGTGGGGTCGCCTTCATCGACCTGCGCGACTCCAGCGGGGTGGTCCAGGTCGTCATCCGCGACGAGACCGTCGCGCACGCGCTCCGCGCGGAGTACTGCCTCAAGGTCACCGGCGAGGTCACCCGTCGTCTCGAGGGCAACGAGAACCCGAACCTGCCGACCGGTGAGGTCGAGGTGGTCGCCCTGGCCGGCGAGGAGGGCGTCCAGGTGCTCTCGGCGGCCGCGCCGCTGCCGTTCCCGATCAGCGACCACGTCGACGTTGGGGAGGAGGTGCGGCTCAAGCACCGCTACCTCGACCTGCGCCGCACGGCGCCGGGCGCCGCCCTCCGGCTGCGCAGCCGGGTCAACAAGACCGCCCGCGACGTCCTCGACGGCCACGACTTCGTCGAGATCGAGACGCCGACGCTGACCCGCAGCACCCCCGAGGGTGCGCGCGACTTCCTGGTGCCGGCGCGCCTGCAGCCCGGCAGCTGGTACGCGCTGCCGCAGAGCCCGCAGCTGTTCAAGCAGCTGCTGATGGTCGCCGGGATGGAGCGCTACTACCAGATCGCGCGCTGCTACCGGGACGAGGACTTCCGCGCCGACCGGCAGCCCGAGTTCACCCAGCTCGACGTCGAGATGAGCTTCGTCGACCAGGACGACGTGATCGCCCTCTCCGAGGAGGTCCTCGGCGCGCTGTGGAAGCTGATCGGCCACGACATCGAGACGCCGATCCCGCGGATGACCTATGCCGAGGCGATGGCCCGCTACGGCTCGGACAAGCCCGACCTGCGGATGGGCCTCGAGCTCGTGGAGTGCACCGACTACTTCAAGGACACCCCGTTCCGGGTGTTCCAGGCGCCGTACGTCGGGGCCGTGGTCATGCCGGGCGGCGCGAGCCAGCCCCGCAAGCAGCTGGACGCCTGGCAGGAGTGGGCGAAGCAGCGCGGTGCCAGGGGCCTCGCCTACGTCCTGGTCCAGGAGGACGGCGAGCTGACCGGACCGGTCGCCAAGAACATCACCGACGAGGAGAAGGCCGGCCTGGCCGCGCACGTCGGCGCGAAGCCGGGCGACTGCATCTTCTTCGGTGCCGGCCTGCCGAAGCCCAGCCGCGCCCTGCTCGGGGCGGCCCGGCTGGAGATCGGCCGCCGCGGCGGCCTGATCGCCGAGGACGCCTGGGCGTTCGTCTGGATCGTCGACGCCCCGCTGTTCGAGCCGGCCGACGACGCGACCGCCGCCGGCGACGTCGCGGTCGGCAGCGGTGCCTGGACCGCGGTCCACCACGCCTTCACGAGCCCGCAGGACCTCGACGCCTTCGACCGCGACCCGGGCAACGCCCTGGCCTGGGCCTACGACATCGTCTGCAACGGCAACGAGATCGGCGGCGGCTCGATCCGTATCCACCGCGAGGACATCCAGAAGCGGGTCTTCGAGGTGATGGGCATCTCCGAGGCCGAGGCCGAGGAGAAGTTCGGCTTCCTGCTCCAGGCGTTCAAGTACGGCGCGCCGCCGCACGGCGGCATCGCGTTCGGCTGGGACCGGATCGTCGCCCTGCTGGCCGGCACCGAGTCCATCCGTGACGTGATCGCCTTCCCCAAGTCCGGAGGCGGCCTCGACCCGCTGACGTCCGCCCCGGCTCCGATCACCCCCGAGCAGCGCAAGGAAGCTGGCGTGGACGCCGTTCCGGCGAAGGATGTCCCTTCCGATCAGTGACCTCGGCGGACGCCTTCCAGCGAGGCAGGACGTCCACCGGACGACGGCACCGAGACCAGATCGTTACCGCAGGGTGATCCCGAACACGCTTTCGCTCGCCTAGAGTCACGCACGGCGCCGCTGCGCGGTGCCGTGCGGCACGTCCCCGCGGCCGCGTTCGGGAACGAAGGGATGGGCATGAGTCTGCCGGTGATCGACCTCTCGAGTCACGAGGATGCGGCAACCAGTCCCGGCTCGGAGGTCGAGCGCAAGGAGATCGCCGGTCGGTCCCCGACCCGGATCGCCTTCGACCGGCTGCGCAAGGACCCGGTCGCGGTCATCTGCGTCGTGGTGATCCTGTTCTTCATCGTGGTCGCCGTCTTCGCGCCGCTGCTGGAGAAGCTGTTCGGCGTCTCCACGGACACCGTGCTGGCGAGCACGCGGGTCGACCTGGTCACCGGCCTGCCGAAGATCGGCCCGCCGAACCACGGCTTCGACCCCGACCACCCGTTCGGCGTCGCTCCCGGCGACGGCACCGACAACCTCGCCGTGTGGATCGAGGGCTGTCGCACGTCGCTCTACCTCGCGACCGTCGCGACCGTCGGCTCGACGGCCATCGGCATCGTCCTCGGCCTGCTCGCCGGGTTCCTCGGCGGCATCGTCGACACGATCATCTCGTTCTTCATCGACCTGTTCCTGACGTTCCCGTTCCTGCTCGCCGCGCTCTCGGTCGCGCCGATCCTCAACGAGCGCTACGCCACCGAGCCGGACAAGCTCGCCGTCGTCAGCTTCTACGTGCTCGTGGCGATCCTGGTGTTCTTCGGCTGGATGACCGTCGCGCGCCTGGTCCGCGGTGAGGCGCTCGCCCTGCGCGAGCGCGAGTTCGTCAAGGCCGCCCGCGTGATCGGGGTGCCCACCTGGCAGGTGCTCTTCAAGGAGATCCTGCCCAACCTGCTCGCCCCGATCATCGTGTCGATCTCGCTCGGCCTGCCGACGTTCGTCGCTCTCGAGGCCGGCCTGTCCTACCTCGGCATCGGCGTCACCGGACGCGAGTCCTGGGGCGTGACGATCAACGCCGCCACGAAGTACTGGGAGACCTACCCGCAGTACCTCCTCGAGCCGGTGCTCGGCATCGCCATCCTCGTCGTCGCGCTCAACCTGCTCGGCGACGCGGTGCGCGACGCGTTCGACCCCAAGACCCGTCGCTAGACGGGCTCACAACTGTCGCCACGGGCAGGTTCCCGGGGCAACAACACCAAATGGGAAAGGCTGGATACATGAGAAGGAAGAAGGCGCTCGTCGCCGGCATCAGTGCCGCCGCGCTCGCCCTCACGCTCGCTGCCTGTGGCGGCAGCGGTGGTGGTGACGACAAGTCGGACGGCTTCACGAACGTCGAGGGTGCCGGCGGCAAGAACCCCGACGCCAAGGGCCCGGCGCCCGAGGTGCCCGGAGCGAAGACCGGTGGCGACATCACCGTCCTCGCCCCCGACCCCGACGACGGCCCGACCAGCCTGGACCCCGCGGGTCTGTGGTCCGTGACCGACAACGCGATCGCGCAGGACCTCCTGTTCCGCTCGCTGACCACGTGGCAGCAGGACCCCGACACCGGGGAGTACACGCTGGTCCCCGACCTCGCCACCGACCTGGGCACGCCGAACTCGGACTTCACCGAGTGGAAGTTCACGCTCAAGGACGGCATCAAGTGGGAGAACGGTGACCCCGTGACGGCGGAGGAGGTCAAGTTCGGCATGGAGCGCTCGTTCGACGCCGACACCTTCGCGACCGGCCCCGGTACGTCCTACTCCAAGCCCTACTTCCTCGGCGGCGACAAGTACAACGGCCCCTACGCCAGCGGCGCCAAGGACTTCCCGGCGATCCAGGTCGACGGCAACACGCTGACCCTCAAGATGGCCAAGCCGTTCCCGGAGATGGACTACTACGGCATCTTCCCGGCGATGGGCCCCGTGCCGCTCGACGCGAAGGCGCCCGACTACGGCCTCAAGCCGCTGTCGACCGGCCCCTACAAGATCCAGTCCTACGAGCCCAACCAGAAGCTCGTGCTGGTGAAGAACGACCAGTGGGACCCCGCCACCGACCCGGCGCGGCACCAGTACGCCGACACCTTCACCTTCGAGTTCGGTGGTGACCCGACGGTCGCCGCGAAGACGGTGGAGAGCGACTCCGGCAGCACCACGCTGGTGACCAACGTCGAGGGTCAGGACTACACGGCGGCCAAGCAGGCCGGCAACGACCAGAACATGATCGTCGGCCCGCAGCCGTGCACCTCGTTCGTGATGCCGAACTACGACAAGGTCAAGGAGCTGCAGGTCCGCCAGGCCCTCGCCTTCGCCTACCCGTACGAGGACGTCTGGTCCGCGGCCGGCGAGCTCCCGGGCGTCACCCGCGCGAACGGCGTCACCGACGACACGCTCGGCTTCGGCCTCCTGCCCCCGGGCATGGCCGGTCGCAAGGCGTGGAACCCGGAGATCGACGGCGAGACGATCCAGTACGACCCCGAGCACGCGAAGCAGCTCCTCAAGGAGGCCGGCTACGACCCGGGCGAGTACGAGGTCTCGTTCGTCTACGACGCGACGACCCCGCAGGGCAAGGCCGGCGCCGAGCAGCGCAAGCTCGGCTACGAGAAGTCCGGGTTCAGCGTGAAGATGTACCCGTACACGGCCGGCAGCCTGTACGACGTCTGGACCGACCCGAACAACAAGCTCTACAAGAAGATCAACCTCCTCGGTACCGCCTGGTGCCAGGACTGGCCGTCGCCGGCGACGTTCCTGCCGCCGATCCTCGAGACGGGCGCCGCGTACAACACCGGCAACTTCTCGGAGAGCTCGGTGGACGACCAGATGAACGAGATCCGCACGCTCCCGGTCGACCAGCAGGCCGACGCCTGGGGTGAGCTGGAGCAGAAGGTGATGACCGACTACCAGCCGGTGATCAACGTCGGGTACTACCAGGGCATCTTCGGAGTCGGCTCCGGCATCGGTGGCTTCAACAACGACACCACCGTTGGCGGCGCGCCCGACTACCGCACCACCTACGTCAAGTGATCGCTCGCTTGTCGTAACGCGGTAGCCCGCACTGGACCGGGCTGGGCGGGGTCATCGACCCCGCCCAGCCCGGCACCGCAAGACCGGTCCGAGAGAGGTCCATCCACGCATGTTCTCCTTCCTGGTGAAGCGCATCCTGTCCGGGAGCCTGATCATCGTTCTCGTGTCGATGCTCGTGTACCTCCTCTTCTTCTACGGGCCGCAGCACCCCGGGCTCGAGCTGTGCCGGCGCGAGACCAACAACCGGTGCGGCCCGACCAGCGCCAAGCTGGTCGAGGTCGAGAACCGGCTCGGCTACAACAACCCGGTGTACGAGGAGTACGGCAAGTGGGCCAAGGGCCTCGTGGCCGGCCGGACCATCACGGTGGGGGAGACCGCGTACGACTGCCCGGCCCCGTGCCTGGGCCTCTCCTTCCGCGACCGGACCCTGGTCACCGACCAGCTCAAGACCCGTTTCCCGGTGACCCTCAGCATCGCCGTGGGCGGTGCCTTCCTCTACCTCCTCGTCGGCGTGACCGTCGGCGTCCTCGCGGCCCGAAGACGAGGCACGCTCGCAGACAGGATGCTCGTGAGCAGCACCCTGGTGCTGAGCTCTGTGCCCTACTACCTGGTCGCGCTGCTGGCCTTCCTGCTGCTGACGATCAGCACCCATGTGTTCCCCGACGTCGTCTACCACCCGATCACCGACAACCCCGTCAAGTGGTTCTCCGGACTGCTGCTGGTGTGGCTGGTGCTGGGTGTCTACGGCGCCACCTCCTACACCAGGTTCTCCCGCGGCTCGATGGTCGAGGCGCTGAGTGAGGACTACGTCCGGACGGCGAAGGCCAAGGGGCTCACAGCCCGCGTGATCGTGATCCGGCATGCGCTCCGCGCGGCGCTCGTCCCGGTGGTGACGATCTTCGGCATCGACTTCGCGTTCCTGCTGGCCGGCACGGTCTTCACCGAGAAGATCTTCCAGCTCGACGGCATCGGCAAGTGGGGCCTGGAGGCGACCTACATCAAGGACCTTCCCGTCGTGCAGGCGACCTCACTCGTGCTGGCCGTCTTCGTGGTGGTCGGCAACATCCTGGTGGACATCGTGTACAGCTGGCTCGACCCGAGAGTGAGGCTTGGATGAGCGACGAACCGTTCCTTGTCGTCGAGGACCTGACGGTCAGGTTCCCGACGGCCGACGGTCTGGTTCAGGCGGTCACCGACCTCAGCTACAGCGTCGAGATGGGCAAGACGCTGGGCATCGTGGGCGAGTCCGGGTCCGGCAAGTCCGTGTCGAGCATGGCCGTCCTCGGCCTGCACGACGCCCGCACGGCGCGGATCGACGGATCGATCCGGGTCGGCGGCAAGGAGGTCGTCGGCCTGTCGGAGTCGAAGATGCGCGAGCTGCGCGGCAACGCGGTCGCGATGATCTTCCAGGACGCCCTCGCCGCGCTGCACCCGTTCTACAAGGTCGGCAAGCAGCTGACCGAGGCCTACCTGGTCCACCACCCGTCGGCCACCAAGCGCGAGGCGCGCGCCCGAGCGATCGAGATGCTCGAACGGGTCGGGATCCCGCAGCCGGACCAGCGGATCGACCAGTTCCCGCACCAGTACTCCGGCGGAATGCGGCAGCGCGCGATGATCGCGATGGGCCTGATCAACGACCCGTCCCTGCTGATCGCCGACGAGCCCACCACGGCGCTCGACGTCACCGTCCAGGCGCAGATCCTCGACCTGCTGCAGGACCTCCAGCGCGAGTTCAACTCGGCGGTCATCCTCATCACCCACGACCTCGGCGTGGTCGCCGAGATGGCGGACGACGTGCTCGTGATGTACGGCGGTCGTGCAGTCGAGTACGGACCGTGCACGGACATCCTGACCCACCCGGAGATGCCGTACACCTGGGGCCTGCTGTCCAGCGTCCCGGACGTCACCGCCGACACGAGCGCGCGGATGATCCCGATCCCGGGCAACCCGCCGAGCCTGCTGTCCCCGCCGAGCGGCTGCTCGTTCCACCCGCGCTGCCTCTACAGGGACAAGGTCCCCGGTGACCTGTGCTCGACCACGCTCCCGGCGCTGACGCCGGCGGGCCGCGGCGGTGACCACGTCAAGCGCTGCCACCTGCCCAACCCCGATGCGATCTATGCGACCGAGGTGCTGCCGGAGATCGCGCCCGAGCTGGTCAAGGAGATGCCATGAGCCCCGAGTCCGAGCGCGAGACCGTTCCGGACGCGCCCGTCGAGGCCCCCGAGTCCGATGCCGCAGGCCTGGCGACGGCCGAGGTGACGCCGAGGTTCGAGGAGGTAGTGGCGCAGGCGCACGCCGCGTCCGAGCTCGACCTGACCGCCGAGCCGGTCCTCACGGTCGAGAACCTGCGGATGTACTTCCCGATCAAGACGTCGCTGCTGCGGCGGACCATCGGGCAGGTGCAGGCGGTCGACGGCATCTCGTTCGTGGTGCCGAAGGGCAGCTCCCTGGGCCTGGTGGGGGAGTCGGGCTGCGGCAAGTCCACGACGGGTCAGCTCATCACCCGGCTCTACAAGCCCACCGGCGGCTCGATGAGCTTCGAGGGTGCCGACCTGGCGAAGATGGGGAACAGCGAGCTCAAGCCGCTGCGCAAGGAGATCCAGATGATCTTCCAGGACCCCTACAGCTCGCTGAACCCGCGGCACACCGTCGGCACCATCGTCGGCACGCCGCTGCGCGTCCACAACGTGGTGCCGAAGAAGCAGGTCCTGAGCCGCGTGCAGGAGCTGCTGGAGGTCGTCGGGCTCAACCCGGAGCACTACAACCGCTACCCGAACGAGTTCTCCGGCGGACAGCGCCAGCGGATCGGCATCGCCCGTGCCCTGGCTCTCCAGCCGAAGCTGATGGTCGCCGACGAGCCCGTCTCCGCCCTCGACGTGTCGATCCAGGCGCAGGTCATCAACCTGCTCCAGGACGTGCAGAAGGAATTCGGCATCGCGTTCCTGTTCATCGCGCACGACCTGGCGGTGGTCCGGCACTTCTGTCCCGAGGTCGCCGTCATGTACCTCGGCAAGATCGTCGAGATCGGCGACCGCGAGAGCATCTACTCCGGCGCCCACCACCCCTACACCCAGGCGCTGCTGTCCGCCGTGCCCGACGTCAAGCAGGCAGCGACGGGCGGACGGCGCGAGCGGATCCGCCTCACGGGCGAGGTCCCCAGCCCGATCAACCCGCCGTCGGGGTGCCGGTTCCGCACCCGCTGCCCGCTGGCGCAGGAGATCTGCGCACGTCACGAGCCGCCGCTGATCCAGATCGGCCAGCGGCACAAGGTGGCGTGCCACTTCCCGGGCCGGCTCGGGGAGCACCCCCGCGAGCCCTTCACCGCGCGCCTGCTCGGAGTCGACGCGCACGGACAGCCAGACCCGAGCGCGTCGCCGACCACGGACCTGATCCAGCAGCCCGGCTACTCCGACACCTGGTTCGACCTCGACAACCGGTCCATCGGCCGGGCCTGAGCCCGGCTCGCGCGCTCGGGCGCGCTGGTTAGGCTGCGGACGTGAGTGAGCCAGGCCTGTTCGACGCGCCCGACCACGGGTCCGCGCCGGGCGGTGGCGGCTCGCTCGCGGACGCCTCCCACGCGGCGGCGCCGCTCGCCGTACGGATGCGGCCGCGATCGCTGGAGGAGCTGGTCGGGCAGCCGCAGCTGCGCGCGCCCGGGTCGCCCCTCCACCAGCTGGTCGAGGGCGACCGGCCCATGTCGCTGCTGCTGTGGGGCCCGCCGGGCACCGGCAAGACCACCATCGCCTCGATCCTGAGCGGGCAGACCGGCCGGCGGTTCGTGGAGGTCTCGGCGGTGTCCGCCGGGGTCAAGGAGGTCCGGGCCGCGATCGAGGCGGCGCGCTCGACCCTCGTGCAGACCGGACGGGAGACGGTGCTCTTCGTCGACGAGGTGCACCGGTTCAGCAAGGCGCAGCAGGACGCGCTGCTTCCGGGTGTCGAGAACCGGTGGGTGAGCCTGGTCGCCGCGACGACAGAGAACCCGTCGTTCAGCGTGATCTCGCCGCTGCTCTCCCGCAGCATCCTGCTGCGGCTGCAGTCGCTCACCGACGAGGACATCCGCGCGGTGGTCGACCGGGCCGTCACCGACGAGCGGGGCCTCGCCGGTGCCTACGAGCTCGACGACGACGCCCGGGACCACATCGTCCGGCTCGCCGGCGGGGACGCGCGCCGAGCGCTGACCTACCTGGAGGCCGCGGCGGGGGCGGCGACCGACCGCATCGACCTGAAGACCGCGGAGACGGCCGCCGACCAGGCGGCGGTGCGCTACGACCGCGACGGTGACCAGCACTACGACGTGGTCAGCGCGTTCATCAAGTCGGTGCGCGGCTCCGATGCCGACGCGGCGCTGCACTACCTGGCCCGGATGATCGAGGCGGGGGAGGACCCCCGGTTCATCGCCCGGCGGTTGATGATCCTCGCCAGCGAGGACATCGGCCTGGCCGACCCCACGGCGCTCACGACCGCTGTCGCGGCGGCCCAGACCGTGCAGCTGATCGGGATGCCGGAGGCGCAGCTGACCCTGGCGCACGCGACGATCGCGCTCGCGGTGGCGCCCAAGTCGAACGCCGTCACGACCGCGATCGGTGCGGCGCTGGCCGACGTACGGGCCGGGAAGATCGGCAACGTGCCCTCGCACCTGCGGGACGCGCACTACCCGGGTGCGAAGAAGCTCGGCCACGGCGTCGGGTACGTCTACAGCCACGACGAGCCGTTCGGGGTCGCCGAGCAGCAGTACGCCCCCGACGTGGTCGCCGACGCCGAGTACTACCGGCCGACCGAGCTGGGCGCCGAGGCGGCGGTGAAGCAGCGGTGGGACCGGGTCCGGAAGATCATCAGGGGCACCTCCAAACCGGGGTGAGTCGATGCTCGGCCTGCCGATAGGCTTCCCTCCCATGACGAGCGCACTGGTGGTCCCCTCCTGGATCGCGGTCGTGGCCGTGCTCGTCGTCGCCGCCCTGGCCGTCGCGGTGGTGGCCCTCGCGGGTTCCGTACGCCGCACGCGCCAGCACGCCGACGCCGTGCTCGCGTCGGCAGCCGCCGACGCCGAGGCGCTGCGCTCGGAGCTCGGCGCGCTCGAGGAGCAGCTGAACGTGCAGGCCGCCCAGGTGGAGCAGGCCCGCCGGGACGCCCGGTTCGGCGACATCACGATCGTCGACGACAACGAGTACGTCATCACCGACTTCAACGAGCGCAGGTCCCGTGGTCCGCTCGCCGCGGTCCCGACGGTGCCGACTCCGGTCTTCGTCGACATCGTGCTCCGCGAGAGCCTGATCCGTACCGCGTCGCTCGCGGCAGGGCTGCGGCGAGCGCTCGCGCCCGAGGTCCGCAACCGGGTGCGGTTCGAGATGAAGCGCGAGGTCAAGCGCTCGCGCAAGCAGCGCCGGCTGGTGCTGCGCCGGGCGCGCCGTGACTGGGAGGCTCGGCAGCGCGCCGAGATCGATCCGGCATGATCGGCCGAGGAGTCTGGTTCGCCGCCGGCGCTGCGGCGGGCGTCTATGCGGCGGTGAAGGTGCGCCGGCTCGCGGAGTCGTTCACGCCCGACGGGATCCACGACCGGATCAACGCCCTGGGGCTCGGTGCCCGGATGATGCGCGAGGAGTTCGCGCAGGGCGCCGCGGACGCCGAGGCAGGCATCCGGCAGCGGTACGCCACGGCGGCGGAGGAGCACAAGGCCCTGGAGAACGGAGAGAGGAAGTAGTGGACACCGCGGAGATCCGACGGCGGTTTCTCGCCCACTTCGAGCAGAACACCACGGTCGGCGGCCACGCCGCCGTGCCGTCGGCGTCGCTGCTCCTGGACGACCCGAACCTGCTGTTCGTCAACGCCGGCATGGTGCCGTTCAAGCCCTACTTCCTCGGCCAGGAGACCCCGCCCTACCCGCGCGCGACCAGCGTGCAGAAGTGCGTGCGCACGCCCGACATCGAGGACGTCGGCAAGACCACCCGGCACGGCACGTTCTTCGAGATGTGCGGCAACTTCTCCTTCGGCGACTACTTCAAGGAAGGCGCCATCGAGCTGGCCTGGGACCTGGTCACCAAGCCGCTCGCCGACGGCGGCTGGGGCCTGGAGGAGAGCAGGCTCTATCCGAGCGTGTACGCCGACGACCCCGAGGCGATGGCGCTCTGGAAGAAGGTCACCGGGCTGCCCGAGGAGCGGATCCTCCGGCTCGGGAAGCGGGAGAACTACTGGTCGATGGGCGTGCCGGGACCTGGTGGCCCGTGCTCGGAGATCCTCTACGACCGCGGGTCCTCCTACGGTCCCGACTTCGACCCCGCCAGCCTGGGTCCGGACATGCCCGTCGACCTCGAGGACCGGCTGCTCGAGATCTGGAACCTGGTCTTCATGCAGGAGGAGCTGAGCGCCGTCCGGTCCAAGGAGGACTTCGACGTCGTCGGCCCGCTCCCGAAGAAGAACATCGACACCGGCATGGGACTGGAGCGCGTCGCCTTCCTGCTGCAGGGTCGCGAGAACATGTACGACATCGACGTGATGTTCCCGGTCATCGAGAAGGCGCAGGAGCTGAGCGGCCGACGCTACGAGGCCGGCAACCACGACGACGACGTCCGGTTCCGGGTCGTGGCCGACCACGTCCGCAGCTCGATGATGCTGATCGGAGACGGCGTCACGCCGGGCAACGAGGGCCGCGGCTACGTGCTCCGGCGACTGCTGCGCCGCGCCGTCCGCTCGATGCGGCTGCTCGGCTGCGAGGACCGGGTGCTCCCCGAGCTGATGCCGGTCAGCCGGGACAAGATGGGGGAGACCTACGACAACCTCCACCGCGACTGGGACCGGATCTCGACCGTCGCGTACGCCGAGGAGGACGCCTTCCGCCAGACGCTGCGGTCGGGCACCCAGATCTTCGACCTGGCCACGACCGAGGTGAAGAACACCGGCGGCACCGTGCTGCCCGGCGAGCGGGCGTTCGCCCTCCACGACACCTACGGCTTCCCGATCGACCTCACCCTCGAGATGGCCGCCGAGCAGGGCCTCCAGGTCGACGAGGACGGCTTCCGCAGGCTGATGCAGGAGCAGCGTGATCGCGCCAAGGCGGACGCGAAGGCCAAGAAGGGCGCGCACAGGGACGCCGCGGCCTACCGCGAGGTCGCCGACGCGATGGGCGCCGCCGTCCAGTTCACCGGCTACGACACGGTCGTCGACGAAGGGACGGTCCGCGGGATCGTCGCCGCCGGCGGCGTCGTCGATGCCGCCGGCGAGGGCGACGAGATCGAGCTGGTCCTCGACCGCACCCCGTTCTACGCCGAGGGCGGCGGCCAGCTCGCCGACCAGGGGGTGATCGAGCTCGCCAACGGCGCTGTCCTCGAGGTCCGCGACGTGCAGTCGCCGATCACGGGCCTGGTCGTGCACCGCGCGAAGGTGCTCAGCGGCGAGGTGACGCCGGGCGTCGCCGCGCTCTCGAAGGTCGACACCGAGCGCCGGCTCGCGATCTCGCGCTCGCACACCGCGACGCACATGGTGCACAAGGCGTTCCGCGACGCGCTGGGCGAGACGGCTACCCAGGCGGGCTCGGAGAACTCGCCCGGCCGGTTCCGGTTCGACTTCTCCGCCACCGGCGCGGTGCCGGGCTCGGTCATGGAGGACGTCGAGGCCACCGTGAACGCCGTGATCCTCGAGGACCTCGCGGTCCACGCCGAGATCATGAGCCAGCGGGAAGCGGTCGCCTCCGGCGCGATGGCACTCTTCGGCGAGAAGTACGGCGACCGGGTGCGCGTGGTGTCCGTGGGCGACTGGGCCCGCGAGCTGTGCGGCGGCACCCACGCCGGCAGCTCGGGACGGCTCGGCGTCATCAAGCTGCTCGGCGAGGCGTCGATCGGCTCCGGCGTGCGCCGCGTCGAGGCGCTGGTCGGCACCGACGCCTACCGGTTCCTCGCCCGCGAGCACGTCCTCGTCGCCCAGCTGTCCGAGGCGCTCAAGGCGCGGCCCGAGGAGCTGCCCGAGCGGGTCAACGACCTGGTCGAGCGGCTCCGCGCGGCCGAGAAGGAGATCGAGAAGCACCGCGTCGGCAGGCTGCTGGCGGCCGGGGGCGAGCTCGCCGCGGGGGCCGCGGACGTCGGCGGCGTGCGGCTGGTCGCGCACCGCGTCGACGGTGCCGCCGCGGGCGACGTACGCACCCTCGCGCTGGACGTCCGCGGCCGGCTGCCCGGCGACCAGCCCGGTGCGGTCGTCGTCATCGGCGCGGCGGACGGCAAGGTGTCCGTGGTCGCGGCGCTCAACGACCTTGCCCAGGAGCGCGGGCTCTCCGCGAACGACCTGGTCCGGGCCGTGGCGCCCTTCGTCGAGGGCCGCGGCGGCGGCAAGGCGGACGTCGCCCAGGGCGGTGGCTCGGACGCGTCTCGGATCGACGAGGCGCTCGCCGCGGTCACCGCCGCCGTCTCAGGGTCCGCGTGAGGTTCGGCGTACGCGTCGGCGTGGACCCGGGCGACGCCCGGATCGGCGTGGCCCGCAGCGACCCCTCGGGCGTGCTGGCGACGCCGGTCGAGACGGTGCCGCGTGGCAAGGGCGACCTGCGCCGGCTGCGCCGGATCGTGCGGGACGAGAACGCCGTCGAGGTGGTCGTCGGGCTGCCGCGCTCCCTCAGCGGCGGTGAGGGACCGGCGGCCGCGAAGGCACGGGAGTTCGCACGGCAGCTGGCGGCCAAGGTCGCGCCGGTCCCGGTGCGGCTGACCGACGAGCGACTCACCACGGTGACCGCGGAGGCTATGCTGCGCGATCAACGCAAGGGGTCGAGGCGTCGGGCCGTGGTCGACCAGGTCGCCGCGGTCGTGATCCTCCAGCAGGCGTTGGACCGCGAGCGGGCGACCGGTGAACCACCCGGCGAGCTCGTCGCCACGGAAGCGGGTGCGGACGGCGTGCCCACGGACGTCGAGGAGACGCATGACTGAACCGTCCGTCCTACCCGACCAGAGCCCGAGCTCGCACCGGGCGAAGAGGCGGGGCGTCTCCGGCTGCCTGCCCGTGCTGCTGGCGCTCCTCCTCGTGGTGGTGGCCGGGTACTTCGCATGGACGAAGGTCGTGTCCCCGTGGTGGGACGACATCACCTCCGACCCGGCGGACTACCCGGGCCCCGGGCACGGCCAGGTCGTCTTCAAGATCGACTCGGGCGAGTCGATCCCGCAGATGGGCAGCGCGTTGGAGAAGGCGGGCGTGGTGCAGTCGTCGGAGGCTTTCGTCGACGCGGCTTCGGCCAATGACGGCGCGCGCGGCATCCAGGCCGGCACCTACCTGCTGAAGAAGGAGATGAAGGCCTCCGACGTGGTGGCCTACCTCGCCGACCCCCAGCACCTCGCCCAGGACACCCTGACCATCCCGGAGGGGATGCGCACCAGCGACGTGCTGGACCTGCTCGCGAAGAACACCGACTTCGGCAAGGCGGCGTTCCAGAAGGTGCTCGACCACCCGGACAGGCTCGGGCTGCCGAGCTATGCGCACGGGAGCGTCGAGGGCTACCTGTTCCCGGCGACCTACGTCGTGACGCCGTCGGACACGCCGACGACGCTCCTCAAGGCGATGGTGGACCGCTGGCACCAGGCGGCCGAGGACACCGGGCTGGAGCAGGGCGCCCAGCAGGTCGGGCTCACGCCCGGGGAGGTGATGACGGTCGCCAGCATGCTGGAGTTCGAGGCGCAGCGGGACCAGGACTACCCGAAGGTCGCGCGGGCCATCTACAACCGGCTCGACGACGGCATGATGCTGCAGTCCGACGCCACCGTGGCCTACGCCAACGGCCTCAGCGGGGACGTGTTCACCACCTCGGAGCAGCGGGCCGTGGACTCGCCGTACAACACCTACGCGCACACGGGTCTCCCGCCGGGACCGATCGGCAACCCGGGTGAGAAGACGATCGACGCGGCGCTGCACCCGGCGGACGGCGACTGGCTCTACTGGGTCGTGGTCAACCTGAAGACCGGCAAGACGGTCTTCTCGAACACCTACGCCGAGCACCAGCAGGCCGTCGAGCAGCTGCAGGAGTACTGCACGCACTCCGACGCCTGCGGCTAGGTGCGGGATGAGGTGCGCCGTCCTGGGTGACCCGGTGTCCCACTCGCTGTCGCCCGCCCTGCACCGGGCCGGGTACGTCGCGGCGGGGCTGGACTGGTCCTACGACGCCCAGCGGGTGCCGGCCGGCGGGCTCGAGGCGTTCCTCGGCACCCTCGGCGCGGACTGGCGCGGGCTGTCGCTGACCATGCCGCTGAAGCGGGAGGCGATGCCGCTCGCTTCGGCCGTCACGGACCGCGCCCGGCTCGTCGGCGCCGCGAACACCCTGGTCCGGGTCGACGACGGCTGGCACGCGGACAACACCGACCTGCCCGGCGCGGTCGCCGCGGTCCGCGAGCGGTACGACGGCCCGGTCGCCAGCGCGACCCTGCTGGGGGCGGGGGCCACCGCCGCGTCCACCGGGCTGGCGCTCTGCGAGCTCGGCGCGACCCGCCTCCGGCTGCTCGCCAGGGACCCCTTGCGAGCCGCGGAGACCGTGGCCGCGATCGAGCGGCACGGTGCCGTCGACGTCGAGGTGCTCCCGCTCGACGGGGGAGCGGTGAGCGGCGAGGTCGTGGTGTCGACGATCCCGGCCGCCGCCCAGGTGCCTCCGCTGACCGAGGCGGTCGCGGACGCCGCCGTGCTGTTCGAGGTGGTCTACGACCCGTGGCCGACCCCGCTCGCCGCGGCCGCGGCCGCACGCGGGCAGGTGGTCGTCTCGGGCCTGGACCTGCTGGTCCACCAGGCCGCGCTGCAGTTCGTCGCGTTCACCGGCGTCCCGGCTCCGCTCGCCGAGATGCGCGCGGCGGGCGAGGCCGCGCTCGCCGCACGGGGCGGGGTGGCCGGGTGAGCTGGCTGGCGCCGGGGCTCACCGGGCTGCTCGCCTGCGGGCTGGGTGGCGCCGTGGCGCCGTACCTCATCGGGCGGCTGCCCGAGCCCCCGCCCGATCCCGAGCCGGAGGAGGGCGTGGAGCTCACCGCCGCCCAGCAGGCGCGGCTCGCCGAACCGCCGAAGGAGCTGTACGCCGACCTCGGCCGCCGGTCGTGGGTGCTCCCGGTCGCCGTCATGGTCTCCGCGGTGGCGGGCGGCCTGCTCGGCGGCGAGCTCGGCTGGGACTGGCTGCTCGGGGTGGCCTGGCCGCTCGTGCCGGTCGGTGCCGCCCTCGGGATCATCGACTGGCGCACCCGGCTGCTGCCCGCGATCGTCGTGCTCCCCGCGACCCTGCTCGCGCTCCTCTACGGCCTCGGGCGCTGGCTGCTCACCGGCGACCACGAGGACCTCCTGCGCGGCGTGATCGCGATGCTCGTCGTGCGCACGGTGTTCTGGCTCCTGTGGTTCGTCCGCCAGGCGGGCATGGGGTTCGGCGACGTACGTCTCTCCGCGCTCCTCGGCCTGGTCCTCGGCTACGCCGGTTGGGGCGAGGTCGTCATCGGCGTCTATGCCGCGTTCCTCTGCTTCGGCGTCCCCGGCCTGGCCCTGGCCGTCGCCCGCCGCGATCTCGGCCTGCTCAAGCGCGCCTATCCCTTCGGCCCGTTCCTGCTGCTCGGCGCGCTCGTCGGTCTCGTCGTCGGCGCCCCCGTCGTCGACGCCCTCTACGGCTAGCTCGCCGGAGCGGGATCGCCGAGCCGGCGCATCCCTGCCGGGCTGCGCTCGCCGCCAGCGCCGCCCGCGGCGCACCACGCGCCCGCGGCCGTGTCTCGCGGTGCTCGCCGGCCGCGCGCCGCCAGAGTGGCGCGTGAGAAACTCTGGACATGTTGCGCTGGTTGACCGCAGGGGAGTCCCACGGGCCGTCCCTGGTCGCGATCCTGGAGGGGCTGCCCGCCCACGTCCGGGTGACGACCGACGACATCGCGGACTCGCTCGCCCGGCGGCGGCTGGGCTACGGCCGGGGCGCGCGGATGAAGTTCGAGGCCGACGAGGTGCGGGTCGTCGGCGGCGTCCGGCACGGGGAGACCCAGGGCGGGCCGGTGGCGATCGAGGTCGGCAACACCGAGTGGCCCAAGTGGGAGCAGGTGATGTCGGCCGACCCGGTCGCCCCCGAGATCCTCGAGGGCCAGGCGCGCAACGCGCCGCTCACCCGCCCGCGGCCCGGGCACGCAGACCTCGTCGGCATGCAGAAGTACGCGTTCGAGGACGCCCGTCCGATCCTCGAGCGGGCATCGGCCCGCGAGACCGCGGCGCGGGTCGCGCTGGGGCGGGTCGCCAGCAACTTCCTCCAGCAGGCGACCGGCGCCGAGATCGTCTCCCACGTGCTCGAGATCGGCGGCGTCCGTACGCCGACCCGCGACCTTCCGACGCTGGCCGACCTGCCGCGCCTCGACGAGGACCCGGTGCGCTGCCTGGACCCGGACGGCTCCAAGCTGATGGTCGAGCGGATCGACCAGGCCCGCAAGGACGGCGACACCCTGGGCGGCGTCGTCGAGGTGGTCGTGCACGGCCTCCCGCCCGGGCTCGGCTCGCACGTGCACTGGGACCGGCGCCTCGACGCGCGGCTCGCCGGCGCGCTGATGGGCATCCAGGCGATCAAGGGCGTCGAGGTCGGCGACGGCTTCGAGCTCGCCGCGACCCCGGGCTCGCAGGCGCACGACGAGATCGTGTCGACCGACGACGGCCTGCGCCGTACCTCCGGCCGCTCCGGCGGCACCGAGGGCGGCATGTCGACCGGCGAGGTGCTCCGGGTCCGCGCCGCGATGAAGCCGATCGCCACCGTGCCGCGTGCGCTGCGCACCGTGGACGTCGCCACCGGCGAGGAGGCGGTCGCCCACCACCAGCGCTCCGACGTGTGCGCCGTCCCGGCCGCCGGCATCGTCGCCGAGGCGATGGTCGCACTGGTCCTCGCCGACGCGGTGACCGAGAAGTTCGGTGGCGACTCGGTGCAGGAGACCCGGCGCAACGTCGAGTCCTACCTCGACACCCTGCGCTACCGATGAAGCACCCCACGACCCGGCCGCGCGTCGTGCTCATCGGCCCGATGGGCTCGGGCAAGACCACGGTGGGCCGGCTGCTGGCCCGCCGGTGGGCGGTCGCCGTCCGGGACACCGACGAGGACATCGAGGCGGTCGAGGGCCGCAGCATCGGCGAGATCTTCGTCGACGACGGCGAGGCCCGGTTCCGCGAGATCGAGCGCGACGCGGTCGCCAAGGCGCTCAGCGACCACGACGGCGTGCTCAGCCTCGGCGGGGGAGCGGTGCTGGCCGAGCAGACCCGTGAGCTGCTCGCGGGCCAGCCCGTGGTCTTCCTGCAGGTCGGCCTCGCCGACGCCGTCAGCCGGGTCGGGCTGGGAGAGTCGCGGCCGCTGCTCAACCAGGCAGTCGGCGGCATGCGCAGCCGGATCAAGCAGCTGCTCGACGAGCGCACGCCGATCTACGAGTCGGTCGCGACTCTCACCGTCGACACCAGCGGGCGCACCCCGGAGGACGTCGCGGAGGAGATCGACGCGAGGATCGCGGAGGCGAGCGATGACTGACACCGTGCTCCACGTCGGCGGCGCGTCGCCGTACGACGTCGTCATCGGGCGCGGCCTCGCCGAGCGGCTCCCGAGCGTGCTCGGCGACAGCGTCCAGCGGGTCGCGTTCCTCTACGCCGCCGAGCTCTCGCAGCTCGCCGAGCCGGTGCTCGACGTGCTCCGCCCGGCGTACGACGTGCTGGCGCTGGGCCTTCCCAGCGGCGAGCAGGCCAAGACGGCCGACGTCGCCTTCGAGTGCTGGGACGCCCTCGGCGACGCGGGGTTCACCCGGTCCGACGCCGTCGTCACCTTCGGCGGCGGCGCGACCACCGACGTCGGCGGCTTCGTCGCTGCGACCTGGCTGCGCGGCGTCCGCGTCGTCCACGTGCCCACCACTCTTCTCGCGATGGTCGACGCCGCTGTCGGCGGGAAGACCGGCATCAACACCGCGGCCGGCAAGAACCTCGTCGGCTCGTTCCACGAGCCCGCCGGCGTCCTGGTCGACCTCGACACGCTGCTGACCCTGCCGCGCGAGGAGCTGGTCGCCGGCATGGGCGAGGTCGTCAAGTGCGGCTTCATCGCGGACCCGGCGATCCTCGACCTGGTCGAGAAGGACCCGGCCGCCGCGACCGATCCCGCTGGCGACGTCCTGCCCGACCTGGTCGAGCGCGCGATCAGGGTCAAGATCGACGTGGTGGTCGCCGACCTCAAGGAGACCGGGGGAGCCGAGGGGCATCCTGGCCGCGAGGTGCTCAACTACGGCCACACCATGGCGCACGCGATCGAGCGCGCCGAGGGCTACACGATGCGGCACGGCGAGGCCGTCGCGATCGGCTGCTGCTACGTCGCCGAGCTCGCCCGTCTCGAGGGACACCTCGACGACGCGACCGCAGCCCGGCACGCCGCCGCGTTCCGCGCCGTCGGGCTGCCGACGACCTACGACGGCACCGCCTTCGAGGACCTCCTCGCGGCGATGCGGGTCGACAAGAAGGCGCGCGGCAACACGCTCCGCTTCGTCGTCCTCGACGACATCGCTCGCCCGGCGGTGCTCGCCGGGCCGTCCGAGGAGAACCTGCGGTCGGCCTACGACGTCATGAGGGGGGAGAAACCGTGAAGGTGCTGGTCCTCAACGGCCCCAACCTCGGCCGGTTGGGCCGGCGGCAGCCGGAGATCTACGGCCGCACGACCTACGCCGAGCTGGCCCACCTCTGTGTGGAGTGGGGCGCTGTGCTCGGTCTGGACGTCGTCGTCCGGCAGACCAACCACGAGGGCGACCTGCTGGACTGGCTCAACGAGGCCGCCGACGACGGCACCGCGGTCGTGCTCAACGCGGCGGCATGGACGCACTACTCGCTCGCCCTGTACGACGCCTGCGCCCAGCTCACGGCGCCGCTGGTCGAGGTGCACATCTCCGAGCCGAAGCAGCGCCCCGAGGAGTTCCGGCACACGTCTCACGTCGAGCCGCACGCCGCGGCGACGATCAGCGGTGCGGGGATCGACGGCTACCGGCAGGCGCTGGAATTCCTCGCTCGCGGCGGCCGCGACTAGACTCACCCGCTGGCGCCAGGGGCGCCGTACGAACCGGTTGACATCTGAACTCCGCACCACACAGAAGGCTGACGCACGAGCAATGGCTACGACGAACGACCTCAAGAACGGCATGGTTCTCAACATCGACGGCCAGCTCTGGCAGGTGGTGGAGTTCCAGCACGTGAAGCCGGGCAAGGGCCCCGCGTTCGTGCGCACCAAGCTCAAGAACGTCGAGTCGGGCAAGAACGTCGACAAGACCTTCAACGCGGGCACCAAGGTCGAGACCGCGACCGTCGACAAGCGGACGATGCAGTACCTCTACAACGACGGCAACAACTTCGTCTTCATGGACACCGAGAGCTACGAGCAGACCGAGGTCAGCCCGGAGATCGTCGGCGACGCCGCGAAGTTCATGCTCGAGAACACCGAGGCGATCGTCGCCACCAACGAGGGCCGCGTGCTCTTCATCGAGCTCCCGGCCTCGGTCGAGCTCACCATCACCTACACCGAGCCCGGCGTGGTGGGCGACTCGGCCACCGGCCGCACCAAGCCCGCCACGGTCGAGACCGGCGCCGAGATCCAGGTGCCGCTGTTCATCGAGCAGGGCGAGAAGATCAAGGTCGACACCCGTGAGGGCGGTTCCTACCTCAGCCGTGTGAAGGGCTGATGGCCCAGGGCGCGCGATCCAAGGCGCGCAAGCGGGCCTTGGACATCCTCTTCGCCGCCGACCTGCGGGGCGAGTCGGCCACCGACGCCCTCGACCGCGCGGTCGAGGAGGGCTCGGCACCGTCGAACCCCTACACCGCGGAGCTGGTCCGCGGCGTCGTCGAGCGCCGGGAGCGGATCGACGAGGTGCTGCGGCAGTTCTCGCAGGCCTGGAGCCTCGAGCGGATGCCGGCCGTGGACCGCAACGTGCTGCGCATCGGTGTCTTCGAGCTGCTCTTCTCCGACGAGGTTCCCGACCCGGTCGCCGTCAGCGAGGCGATGGCCCTGGTCACCGAGCTGTCGACCGACGAGTCGCCGCAGTTCGTCAACGGCGTCCTCGGCGCCATCCAGCGGTCCAAGTCGACCCTGGTCTGACCCGACACCCCGGCTCATACGTCTGGTACGCCGCTGCGCGGCGTGCCATCGTGGCGCCCATGACCGCCACCCCCGCCCCTGCAGAGGCCGACGTCGTCGTCATCGGACTGGGACCGGGAGGAGAGCACGTCGCCGCGTCCCTGGCCAGGGCGGGGCTGTCCGTGGTGGGCGTCGACGAGCGCCTGGTGGGTGGCGAGTGTCCCTACTTCGGCTGCGTGCCGTCGAAGATGATGATCCGCGGCGCCGACGCGCTGGCGGAGGCACGGCGGGTCTCGGAGCTCTCCGGCTCCGCCGACGTGCACCCCGAGTGGACGCCGATCGCGGACCGGATCCGCGACGAGGCGACCGACGACTGGGACGACACGGTCGCCGTCGAGCGGCTCGAGAAGGCGGGTGCCCGGTTCGTCCGCGGCCACGGCCAACTGTCCGGTCCGGGCCGGGTCACCGTCGAGACGGCGGACGGCAGCGAGGAGATCTCGGTACGGCGCGGCGTCGTGCTCAACACCGGCACGGCGCCGGCGGTCCCTCCGGTGGACGGGCTCGCGGACACGCCGTACTGGACCAACCGCGACGCCGTCCGCGTCCGCGACCTCCCGGAGAGCCTGATCGTCCTCGGTGGCGGGGCGATCGGCTGCGAGCTGGCCCAGGCGTTCGCCCGGTTCGGCGTGCGGACGACCGTCGTCGAGGTCGCCGAGCGGATCTTGGCGCCCGAGGAGCCCGAGTCGAGCAAGGTCGTCGCCGCCGCGCTGGAGGCCGACGGGATCGGGGTGCGGACGGGCGTCGAGATCGACCGGGTCGACCACGACGGCAGCACGTTCACGATGACGCTCGGCGGTGGCGAGGCGCTCGAGGCGACGGCGCTCCTGGTGGCCGCGGGCCGGCGCACGAACCTCGGTGACATCGGGCTCGACACGGTCGGGCTGGACCCGAAGGCGCGGACGCTCGACGTCGACGAGCGGATGCGCGTGACGGATGGCGTGTGGGCGATCGGCGACATCACCGGCAAGGGCGCCTTCACGCACATGTCCATGTACCAGGCCGGCGTCGCGGTGCGGGACCTGCTCGGCGAGGACGGCCCGTGGGCGGACTACCGGGCCGTCAGCCGGGTGACGTTCACGGATCCCGAGGTCGGGTCCGTCGGGATGACCGAGCAGCAGGCGCGCGATGCCGGCATCCGGGTCACCACCGGGACCGCACCGATCCCCGAGTCGAGCCGCGGCTGGATCCACAAGGCCGGCAACGACGGCCTGATCAAGGTCGTGGCCGACGCCGACCGGGGCGTCCTGGTCGGCGCCAGCTCGGTCGGTCCCAACGGCGGGGAGGTGCTCGGGATGCTCGTCACCGCCGTGCACGCCGAGGTACCCGTGGCCACGCTGCGCACGATGCACTTCGCCTATCCCACCTTCCACCGGACGATCGAGACCGCGCTCGGCGAGCTGGAGGTCTGAGACCGGTCGTGCACAGCCGCCGGCAGCCGCAGTGTTTCCGCACGCCCGCCAGCGGTTAGCCTCTGCTCGAAGGCCCACAACACTCGGGAGGTCTCGTGAGCCAGTCCTCGCTCGGCAGCACCGGTCCGGACGTCCACGGTGACGACGCGACCAGCGACCGCCTCTACACGCCCGAGGAGCTCGAGGAGTTCGCGCGGCGCCAGCTCGAGGCTGCGCGGTCCGGCGAGCACGTCGACCCGCTGAGCGACCCGATCGCCCAGTCGCCCCCGGGTCTCCAGCCGCAACCGCAGCACGCACGCCCGCTCGGCCCCCCGCCCTCGGCCCCGCCGCCGGGCTACGCCCCGTCCGGCCCGCCGCCGAGCGGTCACCCGAGCGCCCCGCCGAGTACGCCGCCGGTCGCCACGGCACCCCCGCCCGTCGCTCCGCCGCCCGTCGCGCCGCCGCAGCCCGTCGCCGAGCCGCGGCGCTTCATGACCGCCACCGACTTCCTCGACCGCCGGGACAGCCAGCAGGACCTCGGCCCCGCCAGCTGGGGCTGGCGCGGGGCCGTGCGCCGGATGTCGGGCGGCCTGATCCGGCCGCGGATGAGCGTCAAGGAGCTGACCTTCCACCAGGAGCGGGCACACATCCAGAAGGACTTCGACGGCCCGCGGACGATCGCGTTCATCAACCCCAAGGGCGGCGCCGCCAAGACGACCGGCGTGCTCGCCGCGGGCTACACGTTCGGCACCGTCCGCGGTGGCGGTGTCGTCGCGTGGGACAACAACGAGACCCGCGGCACGCTCGGGATCCGAGGCATCCGCAGCAGCCACCGCAACACCACCCGTGAGCTGCTCGAGGACCTCGAGCGGTTCAAGGACGTCTACCAGTCCCGCATCGGCGACCTCGGCGCGTTCGTGCGGTCACAGGGCGACGCGCACTTCGACGTACTGGCCTCCGACGAGCGGCCCGACGTCACCGGCATCATCCACGCCAAGGACTTCGCCGAGGTGCACGCGCTGCTCGAGCGGTTCTACCGGGTGATCCTCATCGACACCGGCAACAACATGCGCGCCGAGAACTGGCTCGCCGCCGCGGACGCCGCCGACCTGCTGGTCGTGACGAGCACGGTTCGCGAGGACACGGGGTACAGCGGGCTGTGGATGCTGGACGCCCTGCAGGACGCGGGGTACGCCGACCTGAAGCACAAGACCGTCACCGTGCTCTCGGACCCGAGCGACCGCGTGGACAGCCGGCTCGCCAACGACCTGGTGCAGGTCTACGAGCAGCGGACCCGGGGCGTCTACCGGGTGCCCTACGACCCGGCGCTGGTCTCCGGCTCGGTCGTGCCCTACCACCAGCTGTCGGAGAGCACCCGCCGCTCGTGGCTGCGGGCGTGCGCCGCGATGTCCGAGGCACTGTGACCTGGATCTCCCCCCCCGGATCGTCCGGGGCCTGCCGGGTACCTCCCCGGACAAGCAAGCGAGTCCGAAGGAGGACCCCGATGGGCACCGATGACAAGCTGAAGAACACGGCCAACGAGAAGCTCGGCGAGGCCAAGGAGGCCATGGGCAAGGCGTCCGGCGACGACGACCTGGAGAAGGAAGGCAAGACCGATCAGGTCAAGTCCGACCTGAAGCAGGCAGGCGAGAAGGTCAAGGACGCTTTCAAGTGATCTGACCCGCACAGCGCAGGAGAGCGAAGGGACCCGCATCCGCGGGTCCCTTCGTGCGTCCACCCGTAGGTCGGGCGCCAAGTCGGGTAACGGCCAGGTCATGACTTCCTTCGGCTACACCTTGATGACCGAGCAGAGCGGACCGCGGGAGCTGGTCGGCTATGCCGTCGACGCCGAGCGCCGTGGTTTCGACTTCGCCGTCAGCAGCGACCACTTCTCGCCCTGGCTGACCGAGCAGGGGCACGCGCCCTACGCCTGGACCGTGCTCGGCGCCGTCGCCCACGCGACCTCCCGGCTGGGGCTGATGACCTATGTGACCTGCCCGACGATGCGCTACCACCCCGCGGTCGTCGCGCAGAAGGCCGCGACGCTCGCCCTGCTGTCGGAGAACCGGTTCACGCTGGGTCTCGGTGCGGGGGAGAGCCTCAACGAGCACGTCGTCGGCGAGGGCTGGCCCGGCGTGGACACGCGGCACCTGATGCTCGCCGAGGCCATCGAGATCATCCGGGAGCTGCACACCGGCGAGCTCGTCGACCACCGGGGCGAGTACTACGAGGTCGACTCGGCCCGGATCTGGGACCTGCCGGAGCAGCCGCTCGGCATCGGCGTCGCCGTCGCCGGCGAGCGGGCGATCCAGGCCCTGGCGCCGCTGGCCGACCACCTGGTCGCGGTCGAGCCCTCGGCCGAGATCGTCGACCGGTGGAACGCGACCGAGGGCGCGCCGCGCATCGGCGAGCAGGCCCGCGCGGTCGGCCAGATCCCGATCTGCTGGGCGCCGACCGGGGAGGAGGGCACCCAGCTCGCCCACGAGCAGTTCCGCTGGTTCGGCGGCGGTTGGTCGGTCAACGCCGACCTCCCCACGCCGGCCGGCTTCGCCGCGGCCAGCCAGTTCGTGCGGCCCGAGGACGTCGCCGGATCGATCCCCTGCGGACCCGACCTCGACGCGATCGTCGAGGCCGTGTCGGCGTACTGGAAGGCGGGATTCACCGACATCGCGCTCGTCCAGGTGGGCGACCGGCTGCAGCAGCGGTTCCTCGACGAGGCGGCCGAGCCGCTGCTCGAGAAGCTGCGGACCGCGGCGGGCTGACCCGGCGTCCACGGGCTGGGTGTCGGTTCGCGGCTGCGCGCGCGGACCGGCTAGGGTGAGGCCCGATCGACATCCTTTAACGAGCCGTCCGGTGAGGCGGAGAAGGAGGTCAGGCGGGCACATGCCTACCCAACCGCAGGCCGAGACCGAGGATCGTGCCGGTCGTGCCGGCCGCGTGGTCCTGGACGCAGGTGACATCGCGCGGGCGCTGACCCGCATCTCCCACGAGATCCTCGAGCGCAACAAGGGTCCGGCCGGCCTGCTGCTCCTCGGGCTGCACACCCGTGGGGTGCCGCTGGCCAGGCGGCTCGCCGCGCGGATCGCCGAGGTCGAGGGCACCGAGGTCGAGGTCGGGTCGCTGGACGTGACCATGTACCGCGACGACCTCCGCAGCCACCCGACCCGCAGCCCGCACGACACCCGGCTGCCCGCCGGCGGCCTCGACGGGAAGAACGTGATCCTCGTCGACGACGTTCTCTACTCCGGCCGCACGATCCGGGCCGCCCTCGACGCCCTCTCCGACCTCGGTCGGCCCGGCGCCGTCCGGCTCGCCGTCCTGGTCGACCGCGGCCACCGCGAGCTCCCCATCCGCGCCGACCACGTCGGCAAGAACCTGCCCACGGCGCGCACCGAGACCGTCAAGGTCCGCGTCGAGGAGATCGACGGGATCGACGAGGTCCGGATCCAGGAGGAGGCGTGATGAGGCACCTGCTCTCCATCGACGACGTCAGCGCCGACGAGATCCGGATGCTGTTCGACACCGCCGCCGAGATGCACGACGTGCAGCGCCGCCAGGTCAAGAAGCTGCCCGCGCTGCGCGGCCGCACGGTGATCAACCTCTTCTTCGAGGACTCCACCCGCACCCGGTCGAGCTTCGAGATCGCCGGGAAGTGGCTCTCGGCCGACGTGATCAACCTGTCGGCCAAGGGCAGCAGCAC
The DNA here is from genome assembly GCF_039537325.1 of Nocardioides panacisoli. Lineage (GTDB taxonomy): Bacteria > Actinomycetota > Actinomycetes > Propionibacteriales > Nocardioidaceae > Nocardioides > Nocardioides panacisoli. The sequence goes on along the minus strand of NZ_BAABAH010000016.1, from coordinate 60,811 downwards.
CAGCAAGGGCGAGAGCCTCCGCGACACGGTGCTCACCGTCACCGCGATGGGCGTCGACGGCCTGGTGATGCGCCACTCCGCGAGCGGTGCCGCGGAGCAGGTCAGCCGGTGGATCGACGTACCCGTGGTGAACGCGGGTGACGGGACGCACGAGCACCCGACCCAGGCCCTCCTCGACGCCTACACCCTGACCCGGCGGCTCGGCTCGCTCGAGGGCCGGCACGTCGCGATCGTGGGAGACCTGACCCACAGCCGGGTGTTCCGCAGCAACGTGAAGAGCCTGGTGAAGCTCGGCGCAGAGGTCACCGTGGTGGCTCCGCCGACGCTGATGCCGGCGGGTGTCTCGACCTGGTCCAAGGAGGCCGGGTTCGCGACCGCCTGGGACCTCGACGAGGTGCTGCCGCACGCCGACGCCGTGATGATGCTGCGGGTCCAGCGGGAGCGGATGAGCGGGGGCTTCTTCCCGACGGCGCGCGAGTACACGGTCGGCTACGGCCTGACCCGCGACCGGCTGGCACGGCTGCGGGAGGGCACCCCGATCCTGCACCCCGGCCCGATGAACCGCGGCCTGGAGATCGCGCCCGAGGCGGCCGACGCGGCGGCGAGCCTGGTGCTCGACCAGGTCTCCGCGGGCGTCGCGGTCCGGATGTCGGTGCTCTACCACCTGCTGGCCGGCGACGAGGGAGTGAGCGCATGAGCTCGGTGCTGATCAAGGGAGCGCGGATCCTCGGCGGGGATCGCGCCGACGTGACCGTGCGCGACGGCGTCGTCGAGGACGTCACCGCCGGCGGTCGAGGAGGTCGCCCCGGCGACCGTCACGAGACGATCGACGCGGACGGCCTCGTCCTGCTGCCCGGTCTGGTCGACCTGCACACCCACCTGCGCGAACCGGGCCGCGAGGACGCCGAGACCGTGCTGACCGGGTCGCGCGCGGCCGCCGTCGGCGGCTACACGGCCGTGCTGGCCATGGCCAACACCAGCCCGGTCACCGACACGGCGGAGGCCGCGGAGCGGGTGCTCGACCTCGGCCGGGAGGCCGGCCTGGTCGACGTACAGCCGGTCGGCGCGGTCACCAAGGGCCTCGCCGGCGAGGAGCTCGCCGAGCTCGGCCTGATGGCCCGGTCGCGCGCCCGGGTCCGGGTGTTCTCCGACGACGGGAAGTGCGTCCACGACGCACGGGTGATGCGGCGAGCCCTGGAGTACGTCAAGGCGTTCGGCGGCGTCGTCAGCCAGCACAGCCAGGACCCGCAGCTCGCGGGGGCGACGGCCTGCTGCCACGAGGGCGAGCTGTCCGGGCGGCTGGGCCTCCCGGGCTGGCCGGGCGTCGCCGAGGAGGTCGTCGTCGCCCGCGACGTGATGCTCGCGCGGCACACCGGCAGCCGGGTCCACGTCGCGCACGTGTCCACCGCCGGCAGCGTCGAGGTGATCCGCTGGGCCAAGGCCCAGGGCATCGACGTCACCGCCGAGGTGACGCCCCACCACCTGCTGCTGACCACGGACCTGCTCGGCGACTACGACCCGACCTACAAGGTGAACCCGCCGCTGCGCCCGGCCGAGGACGTCGAGGCGCTGCGCGCCGCCCTGGCCGACGGCACGATCGACGCCGTCGCGACCGACCACGCGCCGCACGCGCGGCAGGACAAGGAGCACGCGTTCGTCGACGCGGCGTTCGGCATGCTCGGCCTCGAGACCGCGCTCTCCGTGGTCTGCACCGTGATGGTCGAGGAGGGCCTGCTCGACTGGGAGGGCGTCGCTCGGGTGATGAGCGTCAACCCCGCGCGGATCGCCGGCCTGGACGGCCACGGCCACGAGATCGCCGTCGGCAAACCCGCCAACCTGACCCTGGTCGACCCCGCCGCGCAGGTGGTCGTCGACCGCGAGGCCAGCGTCTCGCTGAGCCGCAACAACCCCTGGCACGACCGCAAGCTGACCGGCCGCGTGGTCGGCACGCTGCTGCGGGGACGGCCCACCGTGCTGGAAGGAGCACTCGTCTGATGGCTGTGTCGTCCGCGTCACCCGCCAAGCCCGCCCTGCTGGTCCTGGAGGACGGGCGGACGTTCCGTGGCGAGTCCTACGGCGCCGAGGGCGAGACGTTCGGCGAGGCCGTCTTCAACACCGGCATGACCGGTTACCAGGAGACCCTGACCGATCCGTCCTACCACCGGCAGGTCGTCGTGATGACCGCCCCGCACATCGGCAACACCGGCATCAACGACGAGGACCCGGAGTCCAAGCGGATCTGGGTGGCCGGGTACGTCGTCCGCGACCCCGCCCGGGTGCCCAGCAGCTGGCGGTCGCGCCGCACCCTCGACGACGAGCTGCGCGACCAGGGCGTGGTCGGCATCTCCGGCATCGACACCCGCGCCCTCACCCGGCACCTGCGCGAGCGCGGTGCGATGCGGGTCGGGATCTCCACCGTCGAGACCGACCCCGAGGCGCTGCTCGCGAAGGTGCTCGACTCCGCGGAGATGGCGGGCTCGGAGCTGTCGAGCGAGGTGTCGACGAGGGAGCCCTACGTCGTGGCGGCCCAGGGTGACAAGCGATTCACGGTCGCTGCCCTGGACCTGGGCATCAAGGACATGACGCCGCACCGGATGAGCGAGCGGGGGATCGAGGTGCACGTCCTGCCCGCGACGAGCACCCTCGAGGAGGTGCTCGCGGTGCAGCCGGACGGCCTCTTCTTCTCCAACGGCCCGGGTGACCCGGCCGCGACCAAGGACCAGATCGGCCTGCTGCAGGGCGCCCTGGAGCAGGACCTGCCCTACTTCGGCATCTGCTTCGGCAACCAGCTGTTCGGCCGCGCGCTGGGCTTCGGCACCTACAAGCTGAAGTACGGGCACCGCGGCATCAACCAGCCGGTGATGGACCGCACCACCGGCAAGGTCGAGGTGACCGCGCACAACCACGGCTTCGCCGTCGATGCGCCCCTCGGCGAGCCGACGGAGACGCCGTACGGCACGGCCTCGGTGAGCCACGTCTGCCTCAACGACGACGTCGTCGAGGGGCTGGAGCTCCGCGACGCCGACGGCCGGCTCAAGAGCTTCTCCGTCCAGTACCACCCGGAGGCCGCCGCCGGCCCGCACGACGCGGCCTACCTGTTCGACCGGTTCGTCGACCTCATGGAGGCCCGGAAGGTGGAGGTTGCCTGATGCCCAAGCGCGACGACATCGAGTCGATCCTGGTGATCGGCTCCGGGCCGATCATCATCGGGCAGGCCTGCGAGTTCGACTACTCGGGCACCCAGGCGTGCCGGGTGCTCAAGGCCGAGGGCTACCGGGTGATCCTGGTGAACTCCAACCCGGCGACGATCATGACCGACCCTGAGTTCGCGGACGCGACCTACGTCGAGCCGATCACGCCGGAGTTCGTCGAGAAGGTGATCGCCAAGGAGCGCCCCGACGCGCTGCTGCCGACGCTCGGCGGGCAGACCGCGCTCAACGCCGCGATCGCGCTGCACGAGAACGGCGTCCTCGAGAAGTACGACGTCGAGATCATCGGCGCCAGCATCGAGGCCATCCACCGCGGTGAGAACCGCGAGAAGTTCAACGCGATCGTCGACAAGGTCGGCGGCGAGGTCGCGCGGTCGGTCATCTGCCACTCGATGGACGACTGCCTCGCCGCCGTGCAGACCCTCGGCAGCTACCCGGTCGTGATCCGCCCCTCGTTCACGATGGGCGGCACCGGCTCCGGCATCGCCTACGACGAGCAGGACCTGCACCGCATCGCCGGCGCCGGCCTCGCCGCATCGCCGACCACCGAGGTGCTCATCGAGGAGTCGATCCTCGGCTGGAAGGAGTACGAGCTGGAGGTGATGCGCGACAAGGCCGACAACGTCGTCATCATCTGCTCCATCGAGAACTTCGACCCGATGGGGGTGCACACCGGCGACTCGATCACGGTCGCGCCCGCGATGACGCTCACCGACCGCGAGTACCAGCACCTGCGCGACCTCGCCATCGGCATCATCCGCGAGGTCGGCGTCGACACCGGCGGCTGCAACATCCAGTACGCCGTCAACCCGGCCGACGGGCGGGTCATCGTCATCGAGATGAACCCCCGCGTCTCCCGCTCGAGCGCGCTCGCCTCGAAGGCGACCGGCTTCCCGATCGCGAAGATCGCGGCCAAGGTCGCGGTCGGCTACACGCTCGACGAGATCCCGAACGACATCACCCGGGAGACGCCGGCGAGCTTCGAGCCGACGCTCGACTACGTGGTGGTCAAGGTGCCGCGGTTCGCGTTCGAGAAGTTCCCGACCGCCGACCCCACGCTGACCACGCACATGAAGTCGGTCGGCGAGGCGATGGCGATCGGCCGGAACTTCACCGAGGCGCTCAACAAGGCGCTCCGAAGCCTGGAGAACAAGGGCGCGCCGTTCACCTGGGTCGGCGAGCCGGGCGACCTGGACGCCCTGCTCGAGGCGAGCAAGGTGCCGCACGACGGCCGGCTGCAGAAGGTCATGCAGGCGATCCGGGCGGGGGCCACCCAGGAGCAGGTCCACGACGCGACCCGGATCGACCCGTGGTTCGTCGACCAGCTGTTCCTCATCGACGAGATCGCCCAGAAGGTGGCCGCCGCGGAGGTCCTCGACGAGGCCAACCTGCGGATCGCGAAGCGGCACGGCTTCTCCGACGCCCAGATCGCCGGGCTGCGCAGCTCTTCGGGTGCGAGCATCACCGAGGCCGAGGTCCGCAGCATCCGCCAGGTGCTGGGCGTGCGGCCCGTCTACAAGACCGTGGACACCTGCGCGGCCGAGTTCGCGGCCCGCACGCCCTACCACTACTCGTCCTACGACGAGGAGACCGAGGTGCAGCCGCGCGCCGAGGGCAAGAAGGCCGTGATCATCCTCGGCTCGGGTCCCAACCGGATCGGCCAGGGCATCGAGTTCGACTACTCGTGCGTGCACGCCTCTCTCGCGCTGGCCGAGGCCGGTTACGAGACCGTGATGGTCAACTGCAACCCCGAGACGGTGTCGACCGACTACGACACCTCCGACCGGCTCTACTTCGAGCCGCTCACGCTGGAGGACGTGCTCGAGGTCTACGCCGCGGAGGTCGCCGCCGGCCCGGTGGCGGGCGTGATCGCGACCCTCGGCGGCCAGACGCCGCTCGGCCTCGCGCAGGGCCTGGAGGACGCCGGAGTCCCGATCGTCGGTACGGCGCCCGCGGCGATCGACCTCGCCGAGGAGCGCGGCGCGTTCGGGCGGGTGCTGGCCGAGGCCGGGCTGATCGCGCCCAAGCACGGCACCGCCGTGTCGTTCGACGACGCGGTCGCCATCGCCCACGAGATCGGCTACCCGGTGCTCGTGCGGCCGTCCTACGTGCTCGGCGGCCGCGGCATGCAGATCGTCTACGACGACGACGCGCTCCGGTCCTACATCGAGGCGGCGACCGAGATCAGCCCCGACCGGCCGGTGCTGGTGGACCGGTTCGTCGACGACGCGGTCGAGATCGACGTGGACGCGCTCTACGACGGCGAGGAGCTCTTCCTCGGCGGCGTCATGGAGCACATCGAGGAGGCCGGGATCCACTCCGGCGACTCCTCCTGCGCACTGCCGCCGATCACCCTCGGCGACTCCGAGATCCGGCGGATCCGCGAGGCCACCGAGGGGATCGCGAAGGGCGTGGGGGTCCGCGGCCTGATCAACATCCAGTTCGCACTCGGCTCCGACGTGCTCTACGTCCTCGAGGCCAACCCGCGCGCCAGCCGCACCGTCCCGTTCGTCTCCAAGGCGACCGGCACGCAGCTCGCCAAGGCGGCGGCCCGGGTGATGCTGGGGGAGTCGATCGCGGACCTGCGTGCGTCCGGCCTGCTCCCTGCGCAAGGCGACGGCGGCTCGCTGCCCGCCGACGCGCCGATCGCGGTCAAGGAGGCCGTGCTGCCGTTCAACCGGTTCCGCACCAAGGACGGCCAGTTCGTCGACACCGTGCTCGGCCCGGAGATGAAGTCGACCGGTGAGGTGATGGGCTTCGACTCCGAGTTCGGGCGGGCCTTCTCGAAGTCGCAGGCCGCCGCCTACGGCTCGCTGCCGACGTCGGGCAAGGTGTTCATCTCGATCGCCAACCGGGACAAGCGGACGATGATCTTCCCCTGCCGGGTGCTGGCCGACTACGGCTTCGAGATCCTCGCCACGCAGGGCACCGCGGAGGTGCTGCGGCGCAACGGGATCTCCGCCACGATCGTGCGCAAGCACTTCGAGGGGAGCGGGCCGAACGGTGAGAAGACGACGGTCCAGATGATCCTCGACGGCGAGATCGACCTGATCGTGAACACGCCCAACGGGTCCAGCGGCAACGCCAACGCTCGCGTCGACGGCTACGAGATCCGCTCCGCCGCCGTGCTCTCCAACACCGCCTGCATCACCACGGTCCAGGGGCTGGCCGCGGCCGTGCAGGGGATCGCGGCCCTCCGCGACGGCGGGATCGGCGTACGTTCCCTGCAGGAGTGGTCCCGGAACCTCGGTGGTTGAGGTGGGGGCGCCGAAGCCGTACGACGTCCTGTTCCGGCACGGGCTGCGACGCGTCGACCCGGAGCAGGCGCACCACCTGGGGTTTGCCGCGATCCGTGCCGCCGGGCCGGTGCTGCACGGCGTCGACCGGCTGGAGCGCCGGTGGCGCCCGGACCGGCCGGTCGAGGCGATGGGGCTGACCTTCCCCAACGTGCTCGGCCTCGCGGCGGGCTTCGACAAGCTCGGTGTCGGGTACGACGCCCTGGGCGCGCTCGGGTTCGGTCACGTCGAGGTCGGCACCGTGACGGCGCACGCGCAGCCCGGCAACCCGAAGCCGCGGCTGTTCCGGCTGCCCGACGACCGGGCCGTGGTCAACCGGATGGGCTTCAACAACGACGGCGCGAGCGCGGTCGCCCAGCGCCTGGAGCGCCGGCGGTCGGCGGACCGCGGCCCGGTCCTCGGGATCAACATCGGCAAGTCCAAGATCGTCCCCGACGACGACGCCCCGGCGGTGCTGGCCGACTACGAGACGTCGACCCGGCTGCTGGCGCCGCACGCCGACTACCTCGTCGTCAACGTCAGCTCGCCCAACACGCCCGGGCTGCGCAACCTCCAGGCGGTCGACCGGCTCGCACCGCTGCTCGAGCACGTCCGCAAGGTCGCCGACGACGCCCGTCCGGACCGCCTGCCGCTCCTGGTGAAGATCGCGCCCGACCTGGCCGACGACGACGTGCTCGCGGTCGCCGACCTCGCCACCGACCAGGGCCTCGAGGGCATCATCGCGACGAACACCACGATCGGCCGCGACGGGCTACGGTCCGCCGCGGGCGAGGTCGAGCGGGCGGGCGCCGGCGGGCTGTCCGGCGCGCCGCTCCGCGCCCGCGCGACGGACGTGGTGCGCATGCTCCGCGACCGGGTCGGCCCCGACCTGACCCTGATCGGCGTCGGCGGCATCTCGACGGCCGAGGACGCGCGCGAGCGGCTCGCGGCGGGTGCCACCCTGATCCAGGCCTACACGGGCTTCATCTACGGCGGCCCGCGCTGGCCGCGGACCATCCTGCGAGGAGTCGGAGAGGCGGCCGTCGATGGCCTTCGGTGACTACCAGATCGAGCTGTACCTCGGCGCGCTCGGCGGCGTGCTGCCCGCGCACCCGTTCGGCTACGCCGAGCTGGAGTCGGCCGCGATGGCCGTGCTCCCGCCCGAGCTCCGGACCTACGTCGCCGGCGGCTCGGGCGACGAGGCGACCCAGCGCGCCAACGTCGAGGCGTTCGGGCGCTACGCGGTCGTGCCGCGGATGCTCCGCGCCAGCGCGGAGCGCGACCTCTCGGTCGAGGTGTTCGGGCGCACGCTGAGCAGCCCGTTGATGATGGCGCCGGTCGGTGTGCTCGGCATCTGCAGCCCCGACCAGCACGGCGACGTGCACGCAGCCGAGGCGTCGGCGGCCACCGGCGTGCCCCTCATCGGGTCGACGCTGATGAGCGACCCGCTCGAGGACGTCGTCGCGGCGACGGGGGACACCCCAGCCTGGTTCCAGCTCTACACGCCGAAGAACCGCGACCTGGCGGCCAGCCTGGTGCGCCGGGCCGAGCAGGCCGGCTACGAGGCGATCGTGATCACCCTCGACACCTGGGTGCCCGGCTGGCGGCCGCGCGACCTCGCGTCGGGCAACTTCCCGCAGCTGCGGGCCAAGTGCCTGGCCAACTACACCTCCGACCCGGTGTTCCAGGAGATGACCGGCCCGGACCCGGACCCCGGCACCGTGGTGATGACCTGGGTCGGCACCTTCGGTCACCCGGTCACCTGGGAGGACCTGCCCTGGCTGCGGTCGCTGACCGACCTGCCGATCCTGGTCAAGGGGATCTGCCACCCCGACGACGCGCGGCGCGCCCTGGACGAGGGTGTCGACGGGATCTACTGCTCCAACCACGGCGGCCGGCAGGCCAACGGGGGCGGGTCCGCGCTGGACTGGCTGCCCGACGTGGTGGCCGCGGTCGACCACCGGGCGCCGGTGGTCTTCGACTCGGGCGTCCGCTCCGGTGCCGACGTCGTCAAGGCACTCGCGGTGGGCGCGGACCTGGTCGCGCTCGGCCGGCCCTACGCCTTCGCGCTGGCGCTGGGCGGCGTACCGGGCCTGACCCACCTGCTGCGCTCGTTCCAGGCCGAGACGGACCTGATCATGGCCGTGGACGGCTACCCCACCCGGGCCGACCTCGGCCCCGACGCGATCCGGAGGACCGATCGATGACGTTCGGCACGAGGTACGTCGCCGCGCTCGCCGAGCGGGGCAGGCTGTGCGTGGGGATCGACCCGCACGCGTCGCTGCTCCTCGACTGGGGTCTCGACGACACGGTCGCCGGGCTGGAGCGGTTCGCGCTGTCGGTGGTGGAGGCGGTGGCGCCGTACTGCTCGCTGGTCAAGCCGCAGTCCGCGTTCTACGAGCGCTTCGGCTCGGCCGGGGTGGCCGTGCTGGAGCGGGTGATCGCGGAGTCGCGGGACGCAGGCGCGCTGGTGCTGCTCGACGTGAAGCGCGGCGACATCGGCTCGACCTCGCAGGCCTACGCCGATGCCTACCTCGACCCGCGCTCGCCGCTCGCCGCGGACGCGGTCACCGTGAGCCCGTTCCTCGGGTTCGGGTCGCTGACGCCGTTCGTGGACACCGCCCGAGCCCACGACGCCGGGTTGTTCGTCCTCGCCGCCACGTCCAACAAGGAGGGGCCGGAGATCCAGCAGGCCGTCACCACCGACGAGTTCGGCCGCCGCACGGTCAGCAACACGGTCCTCGACCACCTGCGCGTGCTCAACGACGGCGCCGACCCCCTCGGCTCCTTCGGCGCCGTCGTCGGCGCGACCATCGGCGGCGACCGCGGCCTGGAGCTGGCGTTCAACGGGCCGATCCTGGCGCCCGGGTACGGCGAGCAGGGCGGCACCGCCGCCGACATCGTCCGCATCTTCGGTGCCGCCGCGCCCCACGTCGCCGCGAGCTCCTCCCGCGGCGTGCTCCGCGCCGGCCCCGACGCGGAGCGGATGCGCGACGCCGTGCGACGGGCCAACGACGAGCTTGCGGGCCTCACCGCGTGAGCCGTCGCACCGTGCTGCTGGCGATCGTCGGTGTGCTCGTGATCGCCGCCGGCGCGACCACGTTCGTCCTCGTACGCCAAGGCGACGACGATCCCTACGCGGCCTACTGCAGCGAGGTGGAGAAGCAGCGCGCCGCACTGGGCGACGAGCTCTCCGGCGGGCCGCAGACCGGCCTGATCGCAGCGCTGCCGACGTTCCAGGCGCTTGCGGAGAAGGCGCCCCAGGACATCGAGGACGACTGGAAGATCGTCATCGACCACATCCAGGACCTCCAGAAGGCCCTCGACGCCGCTGGGGTGGACGCGTCGACGTACGACCGGGACCACCTGCCCGAGGGCGTCACCGAGGACCAGCGGGGTGCGATCGACGCCGCCGCGACGGCGCTGGGGTCGCCGATCATGCAGGCCGCGCTGGGTGCCGTGCAGCAGGAGGCACGCGACGTCTGCGGAACGCCGTTGTCCCTGTGAGACTGGGAAAGCGGACCGCGTTGCCGCGCGGTCGGGCGGGTGGCTAGTGTGACCGGAGCGCGGCGCCGTGAGGATGCGCGACCGCCTCTCGATCGAGAAGGATGCACGTGGCTCTGCCCCCTCTGACTCCCGAACAGCGTCAGGCCGCACTCGAGAAGGCCGCCGCGGCCCGCCGCGAGCGCGCCGAGGTCAAGAACCGGCTCAAGAACTCCGGGGCCTCGATCGCCGACGTGCTGGCCGAGGGACAGACCAACGAGGTCGTCGGCAAGATGAAGGTGCTCGACCTGCTGCAGGCCGTGCCCGGCCTGGGCAAGGTACGCGCCCGGCAGATGATGGAGCGGCTCGCGATCGCGGAGTCGCGCCGCGTCCGTGGCCTCGGGTCCAAGCAGATCGCCGCTCTCGAGCGCGAGTTCGCCACGGGTGACTGAGGCGACCGCCCGCCGGCTGGTCGTGCTCGCGGGCCCGACCGCGGTCGGCAAGGGCACCGTTGCGGCGTACATCCGGGAGCACCACCCCGACGTGTGGCTCTCGATCTCCGCCACCACCCGCGCACCGCGCGAGGGCGAGCTCGACGGGGTGCACTACTTCTTCGTCTCCGAGGCCGAGTTCGACCGGATGGTCGCCGAGGGCGAGATGCTCGAGTGGGCCGTCGTGCACGGACGGCACCGCTACGGGACGCCGCGCGGCCCGGTCGAGGCCGCGCTGGCCACCGGCCGGCCGGCGCTGCTCGAGATCGACCTCCAGGGCGCGCGGCAGGTGCGGGAGAGCATGCCGGAGGCGCTGATGGTCTTCCTCAAGCCGCCGTCGTGGGAGGAGCTGGTCCGCCGGCTGGTCGGGCGGGGGACCGAGGGGGAGGAGGAGCGCGAGCGACGGCTGGCGACCGCGCGGGTCGAGCTGGCCGCCGAGGCGGAGTTCGACGCCACGATCGTCAACTCCGAAGTTAGGGAAGCCGCCGAGCAGTTGGTAGAGTTGATGAGTTCCCCGACCATCAACCAGTGAGGCTGTCTGCGTGTCTGCCCCGAACATCGACGCCGTGGGCGTGACGAACCCCCCGATCGACGACCTGCTCTCCAAGACGGACAGCAAGTACCGGCTGGTTCTCTACAGCGCCAAGCGTGCCCGGCAGATCAACGCGTACTACTCCCAGCTGGGCGAGGGCCTGCTGGAGTACGTCGGCCCGCTCGTGGAGACCCACGTCCAGGAGAAGCCCCTGTCGATCGCGCTGCGCGAGATCAGCCAGGACCTGCTGACCTGCGAGGACGTCGACCCGGCCGAGCTCGCCGCCGAGGAGGAGGCCGCTGCGGCCGCCAAGGCTGCCAGCGCCGCGTCGTTCGACGAGCCCACCGCGTAAGGCGGAGCCGTGACACCGCCGCGCGTGGTGCTCGGCGTCTCCGGGGGCATCGCCGCCTACAAGGCGTGCGAGCTGCTCCGCCGGCTCACCGAGTCCGGTCACGACGTGACGGTCGTGCCGACCGCCGCTGCGCTGGAGTTCGTCGGCGCGCCCACCTGGGCGGCGCTGTCCGGGAAGCCGGTCGCCAGCGAGGTGTGGGCCGACGTCCACCAGGTCCCGCACGTCCGGCTCGGGCAGACCGCGGACCTCGTCGTCGTCGCGCCGGCGACGGCCGACCTGATGGCCAGGGCCGCGCACGGCCTGGCCGACGACCTGCTCACCAGCACCCTGCTGACCGCACGCTGCCCGGTGGTGCTCGCCCCGGCGATGCACACCGAGATGTGGGAGCACCCGGCCACCGCGGCCAACGTCGCGACGCTGCGCTCCCGCGGTGTGCTCGTCGTCGAGCCCGCCGAGGGCCGGCTCACCGGTGTCGACACCGGCAAGGGCAGGCTGCCCGAGCCGTCGGAGATCTTCGAGCTGTGCCGCGACGTGCTGGGCCGCTCCGCGGCGAGTGGCGGTACGCCGATCGCGGACCTGACCGGCCGCCACGTCGTCGTGTCCGCCGGCGGGACCCGTGAGCGACTGGACCCGGTGCGCTTCCTCGGCAACCGCTCGTCCGGACGCCAGGGCTACGCGCTGGCCCGGGCGGCGGTCGCCCGCGGCGCCGAGGTGACCCTCGTGGCCGCGAACACCGACCTGCCCGACCCGGCAGGCGCCAAGGTCGTCAGGGTGGAGTCGACCGCCGAGCTGCGCGACGCCGTACTCTCCGCGGCGGCGGGCGCCGACGCCGTCGTCATGGCGGCCGCACCGGCGGACTTCCGGCCGGTGACGACCTCGGAGACCAAGATCAAGAAGGCCGACGACGGGTCGGCTCCGGCTATCACCCTGGAACAGAATCCCGACATTCTGCACGAGCTCTCCACCCACCGGACGCAGCCGGACGCGGTGATCGTCGGTTTCGCCGCGGAGACCGGCGACGCCTCCGGCTCCGTCCTCGACCTCGCGCGGGCCAAGCTCGCCCGCAAGGGCTGTGACCTGCTGGTCGTCAACGACGTGTCCGGTGGGGCGGTCTTCGGCAGCGACGACAACGAGGCCGTCGTGCTGGGCGCGGACGGCGCCGTCGTCGAGGTCCCGCGCGGCAGCAAGGCGGCGCTGGCGCACGTGATCTGGGACCAGGTGCACGCCCGGTTCCGCTGATTGCGAGCCGGGTGTGAATGGTGAGACATCACCGCGTCACCCGGACCGCCGCCTATCGTTGGTCTCCGTGGCGCAGCCCCTAGCGCCCGCGACGCCCATTTCCATGGCAGGAGTAACTGTGACTGGACGCCTCTTCACCTCCGAGTCGGTGACCGAGGGACACCCGGACAAGATCGCTGACGCGATCAGCGACACCGTGCTCGACTACCTCCTCGAGCACGACCCCAAGAGCCGGGTCGCTGTCGAGACGCTGCTGACGACCGGCCTGGTCGTCGTGGCCGGCGAGGTGACCACGACGGCGTACGCGCCGGTCGCCCAGCTCGTCCGGGACAAGGTCCTCGAGATCGGCTACGACTCCTCCGACAAGGGCTTCGACGGCAACTCCTGCGGCGTCCAGGTCGCGATCGGCTCGCAGTCGCCCGACATCGCCCAGGGCGTCGACGACGCCTTCGAGGAGCGCGTCGACGGCTCGGGAGACGAGCTCGACCGCCAGGGCGCGGGCGACCAGGGCCTGATGTTCGGCTACGCCTGCGACGACACCCCGGAGCTGTTCCCGCTGCCGATCAAGATCGCGCAGACCCTCGCCGAGCGGCTCACCGCGGTGCGCAAGGACGGCACGCTGTCCTACCTGCGCCCCGACGGCAAGACCCAGGTCACCATCGAGTACGACGAGGACGACCGCCCGGTGCGCATCGACGCCGTCGTCGTCTCCTCGCAGCACGCCGAGGACGTCAGCCAGGACCAGCTGCAGAAGGACATCCAGGTCAACGTCATCGAGCCGGTCCTCGACCAGTTCAAGGACGTCGTGCCGTCGGAGGGCTACAAGCTCTACATCAACCCGACCGGGCGTTTCGTGGTCGGCGGCCCCATGGGTGACGCCGGCCTGACCGGCCGCAAGATCATCGTCGACACCTACGGCGGCATGGCCCGCCACGGTGGTGGCGCCTTCTCCGGCAAGGACCCGTCGAAGGTCGACCGCTCGGCTGCCTACGCGATGCGCTGGGTCGCCAAGAACATCGTCGCCGCCGGGCTCGCCCGCCGCGCCGAGGTCCAGGTCGCCTACGCCATCGGCAAGGCCGCCCCGATGGGCGTCTTCGTCGAGACCTTCGGCACCGGCGTCGTCCCGGACGAGAAGATCCAGCAGGCCGTGCTCGAGGTCTTCGACCTGCGCCCGGCCGCGATCCTGCGCGACCTCGACCTGCTCCGGCCGATCTACGCCAAGACCGCCGCCTACGGCCACTTCGGTCGGGAGCTCCCCGAGTTCACCTGGGAGAAGACCGACCGCGCCGACGCGCTCAAGGCCGCCGCCGGCATCTGATCCACCCCTCGCCGAGTCGGCTCAAGCTTGAGCCGACTCGGCGTGCTTTTACCCAAGTTGGCGCCGACTCGGCGTTGTGGCTGGGGTGGCTGGTAGAACCGCACCCGTGCCACCCAACCCAGCAGAGCCGCCCGAGGAGCGCGACGCCGCGCTGCCGGGGCTCGCGCGGGCGGCGGCGCGCACGGGCGGGGCGGTGGCGCGCGCCAGGCGCGCGAAGCAGGCTGCGCCGGTCGAGCCGGCCGCGGTCGATCCGGTGGCGCGGGTGGTGCTCGACGTACCACTGGCCCACCTGGACCGGCCGTTCGACTACGCCGTCCCCGCACCGATGGCCGAGGCTGCGAGACCGGGCGTCCGGGTGAAGGTGCGGTTCGCGGGGCAGGACGTCGACGGCTACGTCGTCGCTCGGGTCGCGGAGTCCGACCACGGCGGCCGGCTGACGCCGCTGCGCCGCGTGGTCAGCGCGGAGCCGGTCCTCAGCGCCGAGGTGGCCGCCCTGTGCGACGCGGTGGCCGAGCGCTACGCGGGTGCCGCCTCCGACGTACGCCGACTCGCGGTCCCGCCGCGGCACGCGACCACCGAGAAGCAGCCCACCGGCCCCGAGCCGCCCCTCCCCGCCGGGCTCGACGCGGCGGAGGCCTGGGCCGGCTACCCGGCGGCCGAGCCGTTCCTGCGCCATCTCCGCGACGGCGGCGCGCCTCGCGGGGTGTGGGGCGCAGCGCCGGGGGAGGACTGGCCGCTGCTGCTGGCGCACCTCGCCGCCGCGGCCCTCGCGGCCGGCCGGGGGAGCGTGCTGTGCCTGCCCGACCACAAGGACGTCGCCCGCCTCGACGACGCGCTGCGCGAGCTCCTCGGGGAGGGCCACCACGTCGTCCTGGGCGCGGCCGCCGGCCCGGCTGCCCGCTACCGCGACTTCCTGGCCGTCAGCCGCGGCGACCGCCGGATCGCGATCGGCACCCGGTCGGCGGCGTTCGCGCCCGTCCGCGACCTCGGGCTGGTCGTCGTCTGGGACGACGGCGACGACCTGCACGCCGAGCCGCGCGCGCCCTACCCGCACACCCGCGAGGTGCTGCTGCTCCGCTCGGAGGCGACCGGCGCCGCCGCACTGGTCGGCGGGTTCGCCCGCACGGTCGAGGCCGACCAGCTGCTGCGCTCCGGCTGGGCCCACGAGATCGAGGCGCCCCGCGCGGAGCTGCGCGAGCGGGTGCTCGTCGCCGTCACCGGCGCTAGCGAGATGGACTTCCGGCGCGACCCGCTGACGGCGGCGGCGCGGATGCCCCGCCAGGTGTTCGACGCGGTGCGGTGGGGACTCGAGCACGGCCCGGTGCTCGTCCAGACGCCCCGGGCCGGCTACGCCCTCCGCCTCGCGTGCGACCGGTGCCGCGAGCCCGCCCGGTGCGCCGCGTGCACCGGGCCCCTGCAGATTCCCGGCCCCACCGACCCGCCGCGGTGCCGCTGGTGCGCCACCGAGGCGCCCGGCTGGACCTGCGGCGAGTGCGGCGGCCACGGCCTCCGCGCGCCGGTCGTCGGCAACCTCCGCACCTCCGACGAGCTCGGCCGCACCTTCCCCAAGGTGCCGGTGGTGACCTCCTCGGCCGACCGGGTGCGCGACCGGGTGGGTCCCGAGCCGCGGATCGTGGTCGCGACGCCCGGGGCCGAGCCGGTGGCCGAAGGTGGCTTCGCGGTCGTGGTGCTGCTGGACAGCTGGCTGGTCCTCGGCCGGGACGCGATGCGGGTCGGCGAGGAGGCGCTGCGGCGCTGGTGCAACGCGGTCGGCCTGGTCCGCCCCGGCGGCCGGGCGCTGGCCGTCGGCGACCCGGCGGCCCCCGCCCTGCAGGCGCTCGTGCGGTGGGACCCGGCGGGATTCGCGGCGCGCGAGGCCGAGGAGCGGCGTACGGCGAACCTCCCGCCCGCGGCCCGGATCGCCACCATCACCGGCGACGCCGGCGCCGTCGACGACGCGCTCACCCTGCTCGCCCTGCCGGAGGGCGGGGACGTCCTCGGTCCGCTGCCCGAGGGCGAGGAGGAACGGGTCGTCGTGCGGGTGCCGCGCCGCGACGGCCCGGCCCTGTCCGCCGCCCTCGGCGAGCTGCAGCGGGTCCGCAGCGCCCGCAAGCTCGAGCCGGTCCGCATCCAGGTCGACCCGTCGGAGATCTGAGCGCCACCTAGACTCGGGTCGTGGCCATCCGACCCATCCGACTCTTCGGCGACCCGATCCTGCGCCGCCCGGCCATCGAGGTCGTCGACTTCGACGCCGAGGTCCGCCAGCTGGTCTCCGACCTCACCGACACCATGCTCGAGGCACCCGGAGCCGGCCTGGCGGCGCCGCAGATCGGGGTCGGCCTCCGGGTGTTCACGTGGTACGTCGACGGCGAAATCGGGCACCTCGTCAACCCGGTCCTCGACCTCTCCGAGGAGATCCAGGACGGTCCGGAGGGCTGCCTGTCGATCCCGGAGCTCACCTACGACTGCCGGCGCGCCCTGTCGGTGGTCGCCAAGGGCTTCAACATGCACGGCGACCCGGTGACGATCCAGGGCTCCGAGCTGCTGGCGCGCGCGATCCAGCACGAGACCGACCACCTCGACGGGATCCTGTTCATCGACCGCCTCGACACCGACGCCCGCAAGGCGGCGATGAAGGAGATCCGCGAGTCGGAGTGGTTCGGGCTCGAGCGGCCCGCCGTCCGCGTCTCCCCGCACGCCACCGGCGGGTTCGGCCTATGAGGGTGGTCTTCGCGGGCACTCCCGAGGTGGCCCTGCCCGCGCTGGACGCCGTCGCTGCGTCCCACCACGAGCTGGTCGCCGTCGTGACCCGGCCGGACGCGCCGGCAGGCCGGGGGCGGAGGCTCACCCCCAGCCCGGTCGCCGTCCGCGCCCAGGAGCTCGGCGTACCGGTCCTCAAGCCCGAGCACCCCCGCGACCCCGACTTCCAGCAGCAGCTCAAGGACCTCGCGCCCGACTGCTGCCCGGTCGTCGCCTACGGCGCCCTGATCCCGAGCAGCGCGCTGGAGATCCCGCCGCACGGCTGGGTGAACCTGCACTTCTCGGTGCTGCCGTCGTGGCGCGGCGCAGCGCCCGTGCAGCACTCGATCTGGGCGGGGGACGAGGTGACCGGCGCGACGACGTTCCGCATCGTGCCGCAGCTCGACGCCGGGCCCGCCTACGGCGTGATGACCGAGCGGATCCGCCCGGACGACACCGCCGGCGACCTCCTCGCGCGGCTCGCCGAGGGCGGCGCCGGCCTGCTGGTCGCCACCCTCGACGGCATCGAGGACGGCTCCCTCGAGGCCCGCGAGCAGCAGGCCGAGGGGGTCAGCCTCGCCCCGAAGATCACCGTCGAGGACGCCCGGGTCGACTGGACCGAGCCGGCGGTCGCCGTCGACCGCCGGATCCGCGCCTGCACGCCCGGGCCGGGCGCCTGGACGACGTACGGGGGTGAGCGGGTCAAGCTGGGCCCGGTGACGGTCGTCGACGACGCGCCCGTGCTGGTCCCCGGCGAGCTCCAGGTCGGCAAGCTCGAGGTGCTGGTCGGCACCGCGACCGTCCCGGTCCGGCTGGGCCAGGTGAAGGCGTTCGGCAAGAAGCAGATGGCGGCGGCCGACTGGGCGCGCGGGCTCCGGCCCGAGGCGGGCGTGCGGTTCGCATGACCGCACCGCGGCGCACGGGAGGAGCGCCACGCAGGGGGGACCGGCGTGTCGACCGACCGCGGACGGCGGCGCTCGAGGTGCTCCGCTGCGTCCGCGTCGAGGGCGCCTACACCAACCTGGTGCTGCCGGCCGCGATCGCGCGGGCCGGCCTCGAGGGCCGCGACGCCGCGTTCGTCACCGAGCTCGCGTCCGGCACCATCCGCCGGCAGGGGACCTACGACGCGATCCTGGGCGCCTGCATCGACCGGCCGCTGCGGAAGGTCGAGGTCGGGGTCCTCGACGCCCTCCGCCTCGGCTGCCACCAGCTGCTCGGCATGCGCGTGGCCCCGCACGCCGCCATCAGCACCACCGTCGACCTGGTGCACGCCCGCCAGGGCAAGGGCGCCGCGGGGTTCGCCAACGCCGTGCTCCGCAAGGTCGCGAGCCGGGACCTCGACGCCTGGCGGGACGTCGTCGCCCCGGCGATCGGCGGGGACCGCGACACCCGGATGACCGCGCTCTCGGTCCGGCACAGCCACCCGCGCTGGGTGGTCGACCTGCTCGACCAGGCGGTGCCCGACGGCGAGGTGGAGGAGCTGCTGGCCGCCGACAACGTGCCGCCGCGGGTCACGCTGGCGGCGCGGCCCGGGCTCGCGGACCGCTCGGAGCTGCCCGGCACGCCGACGCCGTTCTCGCCGTACGGCACCGTGCTGGAGGGCGGCGACCCGGCCGCCGTGCCCGCGGTCGCCGAGGGCCGGGCCGGGGTCCAGGACGAGGGCAGCCAGCTGGTCGCCCACGCCCTTGCCGCCGCGCCGCTGACCGGGACCGACGACCTCTGGATCGACCTGTGCGCCGGCCCGGGCGGCAAGGCCGCGCTGCTCGCGGCGCTGGCTGCACAGCGCGGCGCCCGGCTGGCGGCGGTCGAGCTGCACCCTCACCGCGCCCGCCTGGTGGCACGGGCGCTCGAGCCGCTCGGGGACCGGCCGTACGGCGTGGTCGCCGCGGACGGCGCCCGGCCGCCGTTCCGCGCGGGCCGCGCGGACCGGGTGCTGGTCGACGCCCCGTGCACGGGCCTGGGCGCACTCCGACGCCGGCCCGAGGCGCGCTGGCGGCGCGGCCCCGACGACCTGGTCACCCTGGTGCTGCTGCAGCGCCGGCTGCTCGGCTCGGCCATCGACCTCGTGCGGCCCGGCGGCGTCGTGCTCTACGCCACCTGCTCGCCCGTGCACGCCGAGACCCGCGACGTCGTTCGGTCCGTCCTCGGCGCGCGGGCGGACGTGACCCTGGAGGACGTCCGTCCGCTGCTCCCGGGCGTGACCGGCGCCGACGGACCGGTCGAGGGCACCGCCCAGCTCTGGCCGCACCGGCACGGGACCGACGCGATGTTCCTCGCGCTGCTCCGCCGGAGCCGGTGAGCCGGAGGGAATGACTCGGCCGGCAGATGGTTGAAACCTGCATGACTACCATCGCCATCATCGGAGGCACCGGCTACACCGGCGGCAATCTCGCCCGCGAGGCCGTGTCCCGCGGGCACGACGTCATCTCGTTCAGCCGCTCGGCGCCGGCCGAGCCCGTTGACGGCGTGACCTACGAGCACGGCACGTCGGCCGAGGCCACCCGCGTGGTCCCCGGCGCCGACGTCGTCGTCGCGACGCTCTCGCCCCGCGGCGCGACCGCCGGCACCCTCCGGGAGACCTACGCCGCGCTCGCCGACGCGGCGGTGGAGAACGGAGCGCGCCTGATCGTCATCGGCGGCTTCAGCTCGCTGCGGCCGGCCGAGGGCGAGCCGCGCTTCGCCGAGGGCGAGATCCCCGAGCAGTTCCGTGCGGAGGCGCTCGAGGGCGACTCGGTGCGCGCCTGGCTGCAGGGCTCGGCCCCCGACGGGCTCGATTGGACCTTCGTGAGCCCTGCCGGCGGCTACGGCGCCTGGGCGGCCGGGGAGCGGACCGGCAGCTACCGGCTCGGCGGCGACGTCGCGCTGGTCGACGAGAACGGCGGGTCGGAGATCTCCGGACCGGACCTCGCCGTCGCCGTCGTCGACGAGATCGAGGCGCACGCCCACCCGCGGGAGCACATCGGCGTCGCCTACTGAGGGCGCTCGCGCCCGGCCCCTAGGCTGTCGCGCATGGCATCGCCGTTCACCGAGGTCGAGGTCGACGACCGGGTGGTGAAGGTGACCAATCCCGAGCGGGTCTACTTCCCGGAGATCGGCGCCACCAAGCTGGACCTGGTCGAGTACTACCTCGCCGTCGGGCCCGGCATCGTCAACGCCCTGTGGGAGCGGCCGTGCATGCTGCACCGGTTCCCGAAAGGGCTGGACGGCGACAAGGTGCACCAGAAGCGGCTCCCGCAGGGCGCCCCGGACTGGGTCGAGACCGTCCAGCTCTACTTCCCGCGCTGGGGCCGCACCGCCGACGAGCTGTGCGTGACCGAGCTCGGTGCGGTGATCTGGGCCGTGCAGATGTCGACCGTCGAGTTCCACCCCTGGAACAGCCGCCGCGGCGCGACCGAGCAGCCCGACGAGTGGCGGATCGACCTCGACCCCGGCCCGGCCGCGTCCTACGACACCGTCCGGCAGGTCGCCCACGTCTGCCACGAGGTGCTCGACGAGCTCGGGGCCGTGGGCTTCCCCAAGACCAGCGGCAGCAAGGGCCTGCACGTCTACGTCCGGATCAAGCCCGAGCACGACCACAAGGGCGTACGCCGAGCGGCGCTCGCCTTCGCGCGCGAGGTGGAGCGGCGTGCGCCCGAGCTGGTCACGACCACCTGGTGGAAGAAGGACCGGGACCCGGGTGCCGTCTTCGTCGACTACAACCAGAACGCCCGCGACCACACGATCGCGGCGGCCTACAGCGTCCGGGGCCTGCCCGACGCCAGGGTCTCGACCCCGGTCCGGTGGGACGAGATCGACGACGCCGACCCGCACGACTTCACCATCCGCACCGTGCCCGCACGGTTCGCCGAGCTGGGCGACCTGCACGAGGCGATCGACGACAGCGTCTACGACATCGCACCGCTGCTCGAACGGGCCGACGCCGACGACATCGCGGACGTCGAGGACTAGCCTGACGCGATGAGGCACCCCGTCCGGCTCGTGTGCGCTGTCCTCTTCGTCCTCGCGGCCCTGGTCGGCGTACCGGGTGCGGCCCTCGCCCACCCGACCGTGGGAGGGGCAGCCGGACCCGCAGCTGCCGCCGATCCCGACCCGCTCGCGACGGTCGGGGTCAAGCACTGGGGCAGCGAGTTCGACGGCATCGGCGTCCTCGCCGACGCGCCGTCCGGTCGGATCATGGTGTTCGCCTACGCCGACGACGTCGGCCGGTTCGTGCACTTCGGGTTCGGCCGCGCGACCGCGTCCGGCGGCTGCAAGGTCGTCCGGTGGGTCGTCCTCGACCAGCAGGACAACGCGCACGCCTGGCTCTACGACGCACAGTGGCAGCCGGTCGACTTCACGCCGATCCACCGGTGGGGGCAGTACTACGAGACCGACGACTGGATGCACTACCTGCGCCTGGAGACAGCGCCCGGCAGCTTCCCGACCGACTGCGCGAAGGTCAGCGGGCACGCGCACCGCGACCCGGCCAGCCGTCAGGTCGGGCCGACGTTCACCGGCGACCTCGGTCCGATGACCAGCCTCGGCTACCACTCCACGAACCTGCTCCAGGTGCCGAGCAAGTTCCCCTACGGCACCGACAGCCAGCTGACCTTCAGCCTCGAGCCCCGCCCCAACGGCGCCGACTGGGAGGAGCTGCTGACCCCGCCGGTGCCGGTCGAGGTCGAGGTCGAGCTGCCGCCCGGCAGCGGTCTCGAGGTCACCGGGCCGGTTCCGCCGCAGACCCTCGACCTCTGGACCTACGACGCGCCCGTCACCGGCACGCTCGGCGTCCGACCGGCGACGCCGTACGCCGTCCACCCGCGGATCCGGATCACGGCGGCAGGCTTGACCCTGGGCGAGGACGGCACCGCGGACTACGACGAGATCACGCGCAGCGTCAGCGTCCCGCCGCCGACCGGCTGGTCCGGCACGCTCGCGGGCCAGACCCTCTGGGGTCGGGCTCCGGACAAGTGGCACGAGCCCTACCACTCGGTGCTCACCTTCCTCGACGACGAGTGGGTCTTCCTGAGCGACCAGGCCGCCGACCCGGTTCCGGCGACGTGCGACACCGTCGCGCCGAAGATCCGCGCGGGCTGCCACCGCTACTACTACGACGCCGCGTCGGGCCAGCTCCAGGTCGACGACATCCGGCTCCGGCCTGTCACGGACCCGGCCGGATGGGAGCTGCCCTGGCAGAGCGAGCCGGTGCGGTCCGGAACCAGCATCGGACCCGTCGCCGCCGGCACCCGGGTGTCCTACGGCGGCCGCGGCAGCACCTTCAACTGCTCGCCGCTGCCCGGCAGGTCGCGGGGCTGCGCCGTCAGCGACATCGAGCTGGTCCTGCACCGGGACGGGACCTACCGGTTCACGAAGGTCTCCTCGATCGACGGCGTCCAGAAGACCCATCACGGCCGCTACCGCTTCACCGGGACCTCGCTCGTCCTCGACCCGGCCAAGCACCCACCGGTCACGCTCGACGGTGTCGTCGGCTACTACCAGGACGGTGTGCTCGAGGACCTCGACTGGTCCGTGGCCGGCGTGTACGGCGCGGAGGGCTGACCCGGGCGGCGCCGGGTAACTGCCCGGCGTGACCTCGCCGAAGGCCCGCATCCGGGCTGCCGCCCGGGAGGACTTCGGCCACGAGCAGCTGCTGCCCGGTCAGGCCGAGGCGACGAGTGCGCTGCTCGCCGGGCACGACGTGCTGCTCATCTCCCCGACCGGAGCGGGGAAGTCGCTGGTCTACCAGCTCGGCGGCGACCTCCTCGGTGGTGTGACGGTGGTGGTCTCGCCGCTCCTCGCCCTGCAGGCCGACCAGGTCGACGCGATCGAGCGGGCGCCGGTCGCGGCGAGCGCGGCGCGGATCAGCTCCGCGGAGGGCGCGGGGCAGCGCGACGAGGTCTTCCGGCGAGCCGAGGCGGGGGAGGTGCGGTACCTCTTCCTCGCGCCCGAGCAGCTCGTGAACCCGGACGTGCGCGACCGGGTGGCCGTGCTCGAGCCCACGCTCGTCGCCGTCGACGAGGCGCACTGCGTGTCCGCGTGGGGACACGACTTCCGCCCGGACTACTTCCGACTCGGGGACCTGCTGAGCCCGCTCGGCTGCCCGCCGGTCGTGGCGATGACCGCCACGGCGGCCCCTCCGGTGCGCGAGGACGTCGTGACCCGGCTGCGGATGCGCGACCCGAGGACGATCGTGACCGGCTTCGCCCGTGACAACCTCGCCCTGCGTGTCGAGCGTGCGGTCGACGAGGGCGACCAGCGCAACCGGGTCCTCGACCTGGTCGCCGACCACGAGGGCACCGGGATCGTCTACTGCCGGACCCGCCCGGCGGCGGAGGAGTACGCCGCCGCGCTGGCGGGCCGCGGACGCCGTACGGCCGTCTACCACGCGGGGATCGGCCAGCGCCGCCGCGACGAGGTCCACGGCGCCTTCATGGACGGTGACGTCGACACGATCGTGGCCACGTCTGCGTTCGGCATGGGGATCGACAAGCCGGACGTCCGGTTCGTCGTGCACGCCCAGGTCCCGGAGTCGCCCGACACCTACTACCAGGAGGTCGGCCGCGCGGGCCGGGACGGCGAGCCTGCCACGGGGGTGCTCGTCTATCGCCCGCAAGACCTCGCGCTGGGGAGGTTCTTCAGCGCGGGGCTCCCTCGCGCCGAGGACGTGCAGAGCGTGCTCGGCGCCTCCGGGCGCACGGGCAGCACCGATCCCCGGGCCGTCGCGGAGGAGACCGGGCTCGGTCCGCGCCGGGCCGGACGGATCCTGAACCTGCTGCAGCTGGCCCGCGAGAGCGAGCAGAGCACCGACCGCGACGGGGGCCTGGCGGCCGCGGCCGTCGAGCTCGCCGAGGCGCGTCGCCGGCTGGAGACGTCACGGGTCGAGATGATGCGCGCCTACGCCGAGACCGACCGGTGCCGCTCGCAGTTCCTGGTCGGCTACTTCGGTGAGGAGCTCGAGGAGCGCTGCGGCGAGTGCGACAACTGCTGCGCCGGCGTCGCGCCCGAGCGGGTCGCGGACCCGCGGACGCCGTACCCCGTCCAGGCGCGGGTGCGCCACGCCGAGTTCGGGGACGGGACGGTGACCGACGTCGAGGACGACCGGCTGACCGTCCTCTTCGACGACGTGGGCTACCGCACGCTGGCGAGAGACCTGGTTGCCGACGGCGAGCTGCTGGAGCGGACCGACCGATAGGATCGTCGCCCGTGCGCCACGTGCAGATCACGCCCAGCATCCTCAACGCCGACTTCGGCCGGCTCGCCGACGAGGTCGCCCGCATCCCCGGCGCGGACTGGGTGCACGTCGACGTCATGGACAACCACTTCGTGCCGAACCTGACCTTCGGTCCGACGATGGTGGAGGCGCTCGCCCGAGCGACCGACGTACCCCTCGACGCGCACCTGATGATCGAGGACGCCGACACCAACGCGCTGGCGTACGTCGACGCCGGCTGCGGCTCGGTCACCTTCCACGTCGAGGCGTGCAAGGCGCCTGTCCGGCTGGCCCGGGAGATCCGCAAGGCCGGTGCGCGCGCCTCCATGGCGCTGAAGCCGGCGACGCCGGTCGAGCCCTACGAGGACCTGCTGCCCGAGCTCGACATGCTGCTGATCATGACCGTCGAGCCGGGCTTCGGAGGGCAGAGGTTCCTGGACCTGTGCCTCCCCAAGATCCGCCGGGCGCGGGAGCTGATGGACAAGCACGGTGTCGAGACCTGGCTCCAGGTCGACGGGGGAGTCTCCCTCGAGACGATCGAGCGTTGCGCCGAGGCCGGAGCGGACGTCTTCGTCGCCGGCTCGGCCGTCTACTCCGCCGACGACCCGGACAAGATGATCGCCGCCCTGCGCGACCGGGCCGCCGCGGCGACCGGAGGTTGATCGAGGCAATCGCCTTCCGGTTGCTTTACCTTTCACCTAGGGTCACCAGATGATGCCCCGCCGCTTTCTCCCGGTCGTCCTCGCCGCCTGTGCCGCATCGCTCGGCGCCACGCTGGTCGCCGGGATGCCGACCGCGGACGCGGCACGGTCTGCTCCTGCTCGCGTCGCCGGCGGTACCGTCACGGCCACGTTCGAGGTCAGCGGGGCGACCGGTGGCCGCGACGTCACCGTGACCGCGGAGCCCGGCACCGGCCGGATCCAGGTGAGCCCCTACTACTGGAACAACTCCGGCGGCGGGCGCTACCTGCACGTCGGGTTCGGGACCTCGGGCGGCAACGGGTGCTCGGTGCAGCGCTGGGTCGTCGTCGACACCTCCGACCCCGCCGACCTCACCGCGGCGGCCTTCGCCTCCGACGGGACCGCGCTCCCGGCCACCGACCTTCCTCTCAGCGGCAGCGCCGAGTGGGACCAGATCGACGTGCGGATCGAGACCGCGCCCTTCGACGCGGTGGACTGCGTCAAGGCGGCGAGCCACGCATCCGCCGATCCCGCCGACCCCGGCGCTGCGATCTGGTCCCACAAGGCCGTGCCGCTCGTGGCCGTGGGGTTCAACGACCGCAACGGCATCTTCCCGGCCACCGTCGCCTGCCCGCGCGAGGTCCCGGCCGGCGGCTCGCTCGACATCGCGGTCGGCTACAGCACTGACCCGGGCACCTACCCCGGCGCCGGCATCATCCCGCGCCCGAGCGGATTCGACAGCCTCGCCTTCACCGTCGACCCCTCTGACGCGTTCTCGGGCGCATCGGTGCCCGAGCCGGCGACCGACGTCGACCTGTGGACCGACGAGCCGTGGACCGGCGAGCTCTCGCTCCAGCTCGACCCGTCCCAGCTCTACTTCGTGCGGGCGTCGGGCACGGTCACCATCGACGGCGTACCAGCTGCGTGGGGCTGTAGTGGCCGGATCCCGGTCACCGTCCCCGTCCCGACCGACTGGGTCGGATCGCTGGCAGGAAAGGCCTGGTGGGTGCGTGGCAGCGCCAGCAACTCCGGAGTCGGCGACTTCAACCTGCACCGGGTCTATCAGTTCCTCGACGACGAGTGGGTCTACGTCCACGACGAGTACGCGGGACCGCGGACCGAGCCGTGCACCAAGGTGTCCAAGGACATGACCGGGTGCCACCGCTACTACTACGACGCGGACAGTGACCGGCTGCAGATCGACGACCGCCTCGCCCGCACCCGTGACGGCGGCTGGGGGATGCCCACCTACGGCGGCCGCTACGAGAACTACTCGACCGACCACGTGATCCGGCCGGTGACGACCGGCCAGCGCCTGGCCTACAGCGGGCAGGGCCGCCACGGTGTCGCGCTGACGCTCCGGCGGGACGGCACCTACACCTGCCACTACTGCATCGGGGCCGCGCGGACGTCCTCGGGTCGCTACCGGTTCGTCGGCGGTGACGCCCAGGAGCTGGTGCTGCGCCAGCCGGGCACCGACTTCCGCAGCGGCGTCGAGCTCTACTACGCACCCCGGGACGGTCGCACCCGGCTCTACGACATCGACACCGGACTGCGCACCCTCCGGGTGCAGCGCTGGTGACGAGCCTCACGATGGGGGAATAGCGCTGCGTGTGCGAGCATTGGTCCCCACAAGAGCTCGCGTGCTCTGGGGTCGGTGAAACTCCGAGCCGGCGGTTAAAGTCCGCGACCCGATCGCAGCCAGCGGTCGGTTGACCAGGTGGAAATCCTGGACCGACGGTCAAAGTCCGGATGGGAAGCGCACGCAGGCGGCGACGCACCGTGATGCGCGGCGCGCGCCCAGCGCCACCAGCCCCGGAGCCCTCGAGCGGAGGACGACCGGAGAGGCACCCAGGTGGCGGAGCAGTTCGCAGTCGAGTACGACGCGATGCGCCGCGCCCTCGCGCTGGCCGCGTCACCCGGCGTCCCCGTCGGCCCGAACCCCCGGGTCGGCTGTGTGCTGCTCTCCCCGGACGGTGAGGTCGTCGCCGAGGGGTACCACCACGGGGCGGGCACCCCGCACGCGGAGGTCGAGGCGCTCGGGGCTGCCGGCGACCGAGCCCGAGGCACGACAGCGGTCGTCACCCTCGAGCCCTGCAACCACACCGGCCGCACCGGCCCGTGCAGCCGGGCGCTGATCGAGGCGGGCGTCGCGCGGGTCGTTATTGCACAGCGTGACCCCAACCCGATCGCCCAGGGCGGGCTGGAGGTGCTGGCCGAGGCCGGCATCGAGGTCGACGCCGGCCTCCTCGCCGAGGACGCCGAGGCGCTGAACCGGGCCTGGACCTTCGCCCACCGCAACGGTCGCCCGTTCGTGACCTGGAAGTTCGCGACCACGCTCGACGGCCGCAGCGCCGCCCGCGACGGCAGCTCCCGCTGGGTGACCTCGCCGGCCGCCCGCCGGGACACCCACCTCCTGCGCGCGCAGTGCGACACGATGCTGGTCGGCACCAACACCGTGGCCGTCGACGATCCGCAGCTGACGGTGCGCGACGCCGACGGCGTCCCGCTGCCGGACCAGCCGCTCCGGGTCGTGCTCGGCAACCGGGACCTGCCCGACGACCGCCGGGTCTTCGACGACGTCGCCGAGACCGTGCAGCTGCGGACCCACGACCCGCGGAAGGCGCTGGAGACGCTCTACCGCGAGCACGGCCGCCACCACGTCTTCTTCGAGGGCGGCCCGACCCTGGCCGCGGCGTTCCTCAAGGCCGGGGTCGTCGACGAGGTGGTGGCCTACGTCGCGCCGCTGCTGCTCGGCAGTGGCAAGTCCGCCGTCGGGAGCCTCGGCATCCGCACCATCACCGGGGCCCGCCGGCTCGACCTGCTCGACACGCTCGTCCTGATGCCCACGGGCGACGACGACGGCACCGACATCAACCTGCGGCTCACCCTGCGGCCGCGTGAGGAGGACTGACATGTTCACCGGCATCGTCGAGGAGCTCGGCACGGTCGCCGCGCTCGAGGAGCAGTCGGATGCGGTCCGGCTGACGGTCGAGGGAGCGGTCACCACGGACGCCGCGCTGGGTGACTCGATCGCGGTCAACGGGTGCTGCCTCACCGTCGCCGCCCTGGGGAACGGCTCGTTCACAGCCGACGTCATGAAGATGACGCTCGACAAGACCTCGCTCGGTGCGCTCGCCGTCGGTCACCGGGTGAACCTCGAGCGCGCCTGCACCCCGCAGACCCGGCTCGGCGGCCACATCGTGCAGGGCCACGTCGACACGACCGGCACCATCGTCAGGCGCGAGCCCGGCGAGCACTGGGAGCTGGTCGAGATCGCCCTGCCCGAGCCGATCGCCCGGTACGTCGTCCTGCACGGCTCGATCACCGTCGACGGGATCTCGCTGACGGTCGCCGAGCTCCGCGACGACAGCTTCGTCGTCTCCCTGATCCCCGAGACGCTGACGCGCACCACCCTCGGCTTCAAGCAGCCGGGTGACCCCGTGAACCTCGAGGCCGACATCATCGCCAAGCACGTCGAAAGGCTGATCCACCGTGACTGACCCGACCAGCTCTGTGAGGCTCGACCCGGTCGAGCGCGCCGTCGCCGACATCGCCGCCGGTAGGGCCGTGGTCGTCGTCGACGACGAGGACCGCGAGAACGAGGGCGACATCATCTTCGCCGCGTCGAAGGCGACCCCGGACCTGATGGCCTTCACGATCCGCCACTCCAGCGGCGTGATCTGCGTGCCGATGCCCGGCGACATGCTCGACCGGCTCGAGATCCCGCTGATGACGCCGCACAACAAGGACGCCTACCGCACGGCGTACACGATCTCGGTCGACGCCCGCGACGGCGTCTCAACCGGCATCTCCGCCGCGGACCGCGCGCACACCGCCCGGGTGCTGGCCGACAGTGCGACCGAGCCGTGGGAGATCACCCGGCCGGGACACGTGTTCCCGCTGCGCTACCGCGAGGGCGGCGTGCTCGTCCGGCGCGGCCACACGGAGGCGGCCGTCGACCTCTGCAAGCTGGCCGGGCTGACGCCCGCGGGCGTGCTGGTCGAGGTCGTCAACGACGACGGGACCATGAAGCGGGCGCCGGAGCTGCGCGCGTTCGCCGACGAGCACGACCTCGCGATGATCTCGATCGAGGACCTGGTGCGCTACCGCCGCCGCAACGAGGTGCACGTGGAGCGGGCGGCCGAGACGAGACTGCCCACCAGCCACGGCGACTTCACGGCCTACGGCTACCGGATCACCGTCGACGGCGGCGAGCACGTCGCGCTGGTGTACGGCGACCCGGCAACGCTCACCGACGAGGGCCCGGTGCTGACCCGGGTGCACTCCGAGTGCCTCACCGGCGACGTCTTCGGCAGCCGGCGCTGCGACTGCGGTCCGCAGCTGAACGAGGCGATGGACCGGATCGTGGCCGAGGGCCGCGGTGTGGTGGTCTACCTCCGCGGCCACGAGGGCCGGGGGATCGGCCTGGTCGCGAAGCTGCAGGCCTACCAGCTCCAGGACGGCGGCCGGGACACCGTGGACGCGAACCTCGACCTGGGCCTGCCTGCCGACGCGCGGCACTACGGTGCCGCCACCCAGATCCTCAAGGACCTCGGCGTCGAGGAGGTGCGGCTGCTCACCAACAACCCCGACAAGGTCAACAACCTCGAGGACTACGGGATCAAGGTGGCCGAGCGGGTACCGCTGACGCCGCACCCCAACGACCACAACCTGGCCTACCTGCTCACCAAGCGGGACCGGATGGGCCACGACCTGCCCAACCTCGACGCCCCGCTGGCGGGCGGCGACCTTGGTCTCGATACGCCGCTCGTCCCTCGCGGCTACTCGACCACCGAAAGCGAGAACTGACATGGCCGGACACGGCGCCCCGACCACCGAGCCCGTCGACTGCCACGACCAGCGCGTGGCGGTCGTCGCCGCGAGCTGGCACCCGCAGGTGATGGACGGCCTGGTCGCCGGCGCGCTGCGCGCCTGCGCCGACCACAAGGTCGAGGCGCCCGTCCTCGTCCGGGTCCCGGGCACCTTCGAGCTGCCGGTCGTCGCCGCCGAGCTCGCGCAGCACCACGACGTCGTCATCGCGCTCGGCGTGGTCATCCGCGGCGGCACCCCGCACTTCGACTACGTCTGCAGCGCTGCCACCGACGGGCTCGGCCGGGTGGCGCTCGACACCAGCACCGCGGTCGGGTTCGGCGTGCTCACCTGCGACGACGAGCAGCAGGCGCTCGACCGCGCGGGGCTCGAGGGGTCCAAGGAGGACAAGGGCTACGAGGCGGCCTCGGCGGCGCTGCTCACCGCGCAGACGCTGAAGAAGATCCGCCGGCGAGACGCCTGACGGCGCGCCGTACCCCGGCAAGTAGGCTTCTCGCCCGTGAAGACGTTCGACGAGCTCTGGGGGGAGCTGAGCGAGAAGGCCCGGTCCCGCCCCGCCGGTTCCGGCACGGTCGCCGCGCTGGACGCGGGCGTCCATGCGATCGGCAAGAAGCTCGTCGAGGAGGCCGCCGAGTCGTGGATGGCGGCCGAGCACGAGGGCAAGGAGCGCGCCGCGGAGGAGATCAGCCAGTTGATCTACCACGCGCAGGTCCTCATGCTCGCCCTCGACCTCGAGCCCGCCGACGTCTACGCCCACCTCTAGGGACTGCTGAGAACCCGTTGAGAGCCCTGCCATGACCCTCAAGATCGCGATTCCCAACAAGGGCGCGCTCTCGGCCGCCGCGACCGACATCCTGCAGGAGTCCGGCTACCGCCAGCGAACCGACTCCAAGGAGCTCCGGCTCGTCGACGCCGAGAACGACGTCGAGTTCTTCTACCTGCGTCCCCGCGACATCGCGCTGTACGTCGGCGAGGGCACCCTCGACGTCGGCATCACCGGCCGCGACCTGCTGCGCGACTCCGGTGCCAAGGCGGAGGAGGTCATGTCGCTGGAGTTCGGACGCAGCACGTTCCGGTTCGCCGGGCCGCGGGGCACCTACGACGACCTGGACGAGCTGGCCGGCAAGCGGATCGCGACGTCGTACGTCGGCATCGTCGAGGCGTTCCTGCACGAGCGGGGGATCGAGGCGAGCGTGGTCCGGCTGGACGGCGCCGTCGAGACCAGCATCCAGCTCGGCGTCGCCGACGTGATCGCCGACGTCGTCGAGACGGGCAGCACGCTGCGCCGCGCAGGGCTGGAGGTCTTCGGCGAGCCGATCCTCGAGTCCGAGGCCGTCCTCATCACCCGCGCCGGCAACGGGTCGCCCGCCTTCGACGTCTTCCGGCGCCGGGTCGAGGGCGTCCTGGTGGCGCGCGGCTACGTGATGATGGACTACGACATCGAGCAGGACAAGGTCCAGGCCGCCATCGCCATCACCCCCGGGATGGAGGGCCCGACCGTGTCGCCGCTCCAGCGCGAGGGCTGGGTCGCGGTCCGGGCGATGGTGCGCCGCGACGGCGCCCAGCGGTTGATGGACGAGCTCTGGGAGCTCGGTGCGCGGGCCATCCTGCTCACCGACATCCATGCCTGCCGGATCTGAGCCCGCGGCGCTGTCGCCCCTGCCGCGCACCTGGCGGCCGTTCGGCCCGCGGCTGGCCGCCGTCGGGTTCGGCGGCCTGCTGGTCGGTGCCTTCCTGGCGCTCTGGTTCACGTTCCCGCCGGAGACCCGTGCGCAGTTCTCCGTGCTCCAGCGCGTGACGGTGATCTTCTTCATCCTCGTCGGGGTCGCGCTGCTCTATGCCCTGGCCCGGTCCCGGGTCACCGCGACCGAGGCCGCGGTGGTGGTCGTCAACGGCTATCGCAAGCGGTCCTTCGAGTGGGCCGAGGTGGTCGCGATCCGGATGCCCCCCGGCGCGCCCTGGCCCACCGCCGACATCGCCGACGGCTCGACCGTCTCCCTGCTCGGCATCCAGGGCTCCGACGGCGTGCGTGCCCTGACCGCGGTCGCGGAGGTCAGGGCGTTGCTTGACGCGCGGTCCGGGCGGCCTGGGGCTTAGGGCCGGGGGCTGCAGGTTTCCCAAGGGATGCAGCGATCTCTGCGCCTCCCCATGGTTGTACGGCGTGGGAGGCGCGACTTTCCCTGCATCCCTTGGGAAACCTGCAGGCCTGCCGCCTAGGTCCGCAGGACGAGGTCGGCGCGGTCGCGGGCACGCTCGCGCTCGTGCAGGGCGGCCTCGTCGGCGGCCCACGACGCGAAGTGGCGTGCGTCGCCCTCACGGTCGAGCCAGCGGTCCCGACGGTCGGCCGCCGGCGCCTCGACCCAGACGACGGTCGTCACCAGGTCGGCGTACGACGACGCGCCGGAGCCGACGCCCTCGAGCACCAGCAGCGGAGCGGGGGAGACCTCGCGCCATTCGGCCCAGCGGTCGGCGTACCAGTCCCAGCGGCGCCAGCGCCCCGGGCGCCCGGCCGCGAGCGGCCGGAGCAGCGCCTCGATGCTCGCGCCGAGCCCGGGCAGCCCGCCCCAGCCCTCGAGCATCTCGTCGGTCGCGAGCACGACCGTGCCCGGGCAGACCCGGCCGATCGCGGCGGCGAGCGTCGTCTTCCCGGCGCCGGCGAGGCCGTCGACGCAGACCAGCCGACCCGTGCCCAGGGTCGGTGGCCGGGACTCGGCGTGGGCGACGACAGCGACCGCCGCCTGCTCCGGGTCCCTCGGCAGCTCAGAAGGCGTGGCCATGACCGCGGTAGGTCCGCACCGACTCCACGACGGTGTCCCCGACGACCAGGTGGACCTGGTTGGCGTGCTCGAACGGCTCGCCGGACTTCGCGTGGCGGAACCAGACGAGGTCGCCGACCCGCAGGGCCGCGGCACCGGGCCCGGTGACCGGGGTCTGCACCTCGCCGGCGCCCTCCAGGCCGAGCAGCTCCAGGCCCGCCGGCGCCCACGGCACCGGCAGCCGGTCCTTCCCGGCAGGTCCGGACGCGACCAGGCCACCACCCTGCACGGTGGCGACGCCCGCCGCCGGCCGGCGGGTGACCGGGAGCCCGAAGAACGCGGCCGGCCGGGGCAGGAAGCCCTGGTAGTGGTCGAACAGCGCCGGCCCGAGCAGCCCCGACCCGGCCGTCAGCTCCGTCACCGCCGGATCGGCTGCTGACGACTCCAGCGAGCCGGTGCCGCCGGCGTTCCAGAACCGCAGCGCCACGCCGGGCACCGCCGCCAGCGCCTCGGCGATGGCCTGCCGTCGGTAGGCCAGCTGGCGCACCGACATCGCCTTGATCCGGCGGACGGCCGCCGAGCGGGCCCGCTGGTGGGGTACGTCGTCGGGCACGCCGGCGACCTGGCCCTCGTAGGTCATCACGCCGACGAGCTGGAACCCCGGCCGGTCGCCGATCACGCGGGCGAGCGCCACGACGCTGCCGACGTCGTAGAGGGGCGAGCGGCGCGGCCCGATCTGCTGGCCGGCCCACCGCAGGCCCGCGTCGACGTCGATCGCGACCTGCACCGGCACCGCGGTGGACGCGCGGATCGCGTCGACGGCGTCGAGGTGGGCGACGTCGTCGACCATCAGCGTGATCCGCGACGCCGCGCGGGGCGACCGGACGAGCGCGGCGAGCGCCACCGGGTCGACGCTCGGGTAGCCCACCAGGATGTCGTCGGCCACCTCCTGCTCCTCGAGGAAGAGCGCCTCCGCCAGCGTGTAGGCGAGCACCCCGGCGAACCCCTCGCGACCCAGCGCGCGGCGGACCAGCGCCGGCACGCGCAGGGACTTCGAGGCGACCCGGACCGGGGTGCCGCCGGCCCGCCCCAGGAGGTCGTCGGCGTTGGCGTCGAAGGCGTCGAGGTCGACGACGAAGGTGGGCGTCGGGAGCGGCGTGCCGCCGCGGACCGCGGTCGTGAGCCGGGCGGCGAGCCGGTCGCGCGGGTCGTCGAGCACCGTCACATCGTGTCACGCGTCGATTCCGTGAGGTGGGACGAGCGGTGCCACCATGACGGGGTGAGTCGTCCCGACGCGAAGCGCCTCCAGGGGTCGGCGTACGTCGACGACGACGGCACCGCCGATCCGGCCCTCGCCCGCAGCCTGGGCCACGACGGCGCCCCCGCGGCGTCCTACCCCGAGGTCCTGGCGGCCCTCGCGGACGCCCGCGTGCTGGTCCCCGTGGTCGCGGTCCTCGGCGAGGTCGAGCACGGCCCCGACGGCCTGGCCCGGGACAAGTCCAGCGACATGGCGGCGGTGCTGATGACGGGCGCCGACGGCCGTACGGCGCTCATGGGCTTCACGAGCACCGGGACGCTCACCGCGTGGGACCCCGAGGCCCGGCCGGTCCCGGTGGCCGCGCGGCTGGCGGCTGCGACCGCGGTCCAGGAGGGAGCCGACGCGCTCCTGCTGGACGTCGCCGGTCCCACCAGGTTCGTCGTGGAGGGCGACGACCTGCGGCGCCTGGCGGCCGGGTGGCGGCCGGTGCGGCTCGGCGACGGCGGCTGGGGGTGGCTCGGCGCGGATCCGGCGGATGGTGGCGCCGGGTAAAGGCGATCATCATGAGCAGGTGAACCTGCTCCGCCTGAGGCTGCTTCTCGCCGCCTGGGTCGTTCTCGCCGTCGCTCCCGGGCTCGTCGTCGGCTTCCTCGCCGACGACCTGGAGTCCACGACCCCCGGCTGGGCGGTCGGTGCGTGGATCGTCGGCTGGATCGCGCAGTTCGCCGTGTTCATGGTCGTGGCGCGGCTCGGGGACCTCAACGCCGACTTCCTGATCTGGATCACCGCCTCCCTGGGCGCCTTCGGCGTCGACTGGGGGTGGGCATGGGGCTGGTGGCTCCCGGTGGTGATCGCCGTCGAGATCACCGCGCACGCCCTCTACGTCTACGGCAAGGTCGCTTCGGCCGAGGCCCTCCAGCGCAACGGCGTGCACGGGCGCGCCGAGGTGCTCGAGGTCGTGCACCCGTGGATGAACGTGGTCGTGAACAACATCTACGTGCGTCGGACGCTCAAGGTCCGCGTCGTGCGGGACGACGGGTCGGCGCCGTACGACACGAAGTACAAGGACCTCTTCGAGCTCGGCAGCGTGCCCGACCCCGGGGACAGCTTCGCCGTGGTCGTCGACCCTGGCCGACCCCGGCGGATCGCAGTGGCGAAGAACCCCGTGGCGGGCCGTCCCGAGGAGTCGTCGGGCTACCCGCCGTCCGACTTCTCCGACGTCGGCCGGGGCACGCGCTTCACGAGCTGGCACCTGGACACCCACCTGCCGACCGATGCGGAGCCGTCGGCGACCGGGTCGGCCTCCGGGCGCAAGCTCGCCGAGAACCTCGAGCTGCTGGCCCAGCTGCACCAGCGCGGGCAGCTCAGCGACCAGGAGTTCGAGGAGGCGAAGCAGAAGCTGTTGGCCGCCGGGGATTAGCGCCCACCCGGAATCTTGCCGTAGCATTCCTTGTTGACCGATCTGTGGCCACGCCTCCGGGCACGGCCGCAGATCCACAAGCGGAGATCAGCAGGATCGTCTCCCACCCGCACCGGCCGCCCAGCATGACAGGTCGTCGGGTCCGGTCGATGAAGAGCCGTCCGTGCGTGCGAGCGTGCGACACGACGGCTCCCCGACTGGCTTCCGCTTGAGAAAGCGGGAGCCGTTCTTGTTTTTCGCAGACCGGCTCCTGACCGAACGAGTTTGGAGGACACATCAGCACCGAGCTGCGCATCAACGAGCGGATCCGGGTTCCCGAGGTCCGGCTCGTCGGACCCAACGGCGAGACCGTCGGCATCGTCCCCACTGACCAGGCACTGAAGCTGGCCCAGGAGGCCGACCTGGACCTCGTGGAGATCGCCCCGATGGGGAAGCCGCCCGTCTGCAAGCTCATGGACTACGGGAAGTTCAAGTACGAGAACGCCCAGAAGGCCCGTGAGACGCGACGGAACCAGACCAACGTCATCATCAAGGAGATGAAGCTCCGGCCCAAGATCGACCAGCACGACTACGACACCAAGAAGGGTCACGTCGTGCGGTTCCTCAAGGCTGGTGACAAGGTCAAGATCACGATCATGTTCCGCGGTCGCGAGCAGCACCGCCCCGAGCTGGGCTTCCGGCTGCTGCAGAAGCTGGCCGAGGACGTCGAGGAGCTCGGCTTCGTCGAGTCGTCGCCCAAGCAGGACGGCCGCAACATGATCATGGTGCTGGGCCCGCACAAGAAGAAGGCCGAGGCCAAGGCCGAGGTGAAGGCCGCGAAGCAGGAGGCGGCTGCCGAACGCGCCGCCGAGCAGGCGGCCGAGCACGCCGAGCGCACCGCCGTCCAGCCCTCCGGCCAGAAGAAGCCGAAGCGGGCCAACGAGGCGCTCGACCCCGACATCGACCTGTGACCTGACGAGATAGAGAGAATCAAGATGCCGAAGAACAAGACCCACTCGGGCGCCAGCAAGCGCTTCCGCGTCACTGGCAGCGGCAAGATCCTCCGGGAGAAGGCCGGGAAGCGCCACAACCTGGAGAAGAAGCCGTCCAAGGTGACGCGCCGGATGACCGGCACCACCGAGGTCGCGAAGAACGACGTCCCCCGCGCGAAGAAGCTGCTCGGCCGCTGACGCGGACGCACCACATTCGGCACCTGACTTTCAAGGAGTAAGAAGATGGCACGCGTCAAGCGCGCAGTGAACGCGGCGAAGAAGCGCCGGACCACCCTGGAGCGGGCCAGCGGCTACCGCGGGCAGCGCTCGCGGCTCTACCGCAAGGCCAAGGAGCAGGTCACCCACTCGCTGGTCTACAGCTACAACGACCGCAAGAAGAACAAGGGCAACTTCCGCCGTCTGTGGATCCAGCGGATCAACGCGGCCGCCCGCGCCGAGGGGATGACCTACAACCGGTTCATCCAGGGCCTGAACCTGGCCGGCGTCGAGGTCGACCGCAAGATCCTCGCCGACCTCGCCGTCAACGAGCCGGCCGCGTTCAAGGCGCTCGTCGAGCAGGCCCGCAACGCGCTGCCCGAGGACGTCAACGCCCCGGCCGAGGCCTCGGCCTGAGGCTCGTTTGAGCAACCCCCAGCCCCTGACCGCCGGCAACAGCCGGGTCAAGGAGGCCAGGAAGTTGAGCCGCCGCTCGGTGCGATCCGAGCGGCGGCTCTTCCTTGCCGACGGCCCCAAGGCCGTCGAAGGGGCGCTGGAGCGCCCGTCCCGGGTGGTGGAGGTCTTCGCGACCCCCGCCGCCGCGGCGGAGTACGCCGACCTGCTGGCCGACGCCCCGGTCACCCTCGTCGACGACCGCGCCCTTGCCTCGCTGTCGGACAGCGTCACCCCCGCCGGCCTGGTCGGCGTCGTCCGGTTCCTCGACGTCGCGTTGAACCGTGGTTTCTGGCAGGTCGAACCCCGGGTCGGAGCACCTCGAGCCGTGCATTCGGACCGGCTGTTCGCCATCTGCGCCGACGTCCGGGACCCCGGCAACGCGGGCACGGTCCTCCGTTGCGCCGACGCGGCAGGCGCCGACGGCGTGGTCCTGGCCGGCGACTCCGTCGACGCCTACAACCCCAAGACCGTGCGGGCGAGCGTGGGCAGCCTGTTCCACGTGCCGCTCGCCGTGGAGCGGGACGCCTCGGTCGCCGTACGCGCCGCGAAGGACGCCGGCCTCACCGTGCTCGCCGCCGACGGCGGGGGAGAGGTCGACCTGTTCGAGGCCGACGACCTCGTCGGTGGGAACGTCGTCTGGCTCTTCGGCAACGAGGCGTGGGGGCTCCCGCCCGAGCTTGCGGAGCTGGCCGACCACCGGGTCAGGATCCCCGTCCTGGGACGGGCCGAGAGCCTCAACCTCGCGACGGCGGCAGCGGTCTGCCTCTACGCGAGTGCAAAGAACCGCCGATCCTGACCGCACTGTCGGTGGCCGGTGCGAGGCTGCCGACATGACCACGGATCCCGCCCTCGGTGCCGCCGAGGAGCACGTCGCAGACCCGCGCCGCTGGAAGGCGCTCACCGTCCTCGGGCTGATCCAATTCATGCTGATCCTCGACGTCACCGTCGTGAACGTCGCGCTGCCCAGCATCAAGACCGACCTCGACATGTCCGAGAGCAGCCTGGCGTGGGTCGTCGAGGCCTACGTGCTGGCTGCCGGCGGCCTGCTCCTCCTCGGCGGGCGCCTCGCCGACCTCGTGGGTCGCCGGGCGACGTTCCTCACCGGGACGGCGCTGTTCGGGGTGGCGTCGGCCGCCTGTGGCTTCGCGCAGAGCGGCCTGATGATCGACGTCTCGCGCTTCATCCAGGGCATGGGCGAGGCCATGGCCGCGCCCGCCTCGCTCGGCATCATCGCGGTGATGTTCACCGACCCGGCGGAGCGGATCAAGGCGCTCGGCATCTTCGGTGGGCTCGCCGGCCTCGGCGGCACGTCCGGCACGGTCATCTCGGGCTTCATCACCCACGTCGACTGGCGGTGGATCTTCTTCATCAACGTCCCCGTGGCCCTCCTGGCGCTCCTGCTGGTCCCGCGGCTGGTGTCCGAGAGCAAGTCACCCCATCCGCACCGCCCGGACGTCCTCGGCGCCATCACCGGCACCGCAGGTCTGCTCGCGGTCGTCTACGGCCTGCTGCACGCGGCCGACCACTCGTGGGGCTCGGCCGGCGTCCTCGTCCCCTTCGTCGGCGGGATCGCCCTCGTCGCGCTGATGCTGGTCATCGAGGCCCGCTCGAGCGACCCGTTGATCCCCCTGAACTTCTTCAGGAACCGCACCCGCGTCGTGACGAACTTCGTCACGCTGTTCTTCGCGAGCGCGTTCTTCTCCTACTTCTTCCTGCTGACGCTGGTGGAGCAGCAGAACATGGGGTGGGGCTCGATCAAGTGCGGCCTCTCCTACCTCCCGATCGGGCTGACGATCGGTGCGGGCATCGGCATCGGGACGGCACTGATGCCGAGGCTCGGCGTGAAGCGCCTGCTGGCGAGCGGGTTCTTCACCTCCGCCGTCGGAATGGCCCTGGCGTCGACGATCGGCTCCGGCACCGACTACTGGACCAACATCTTCCCGGGGATGGTCCTGCTCGGCCTCGGCTCCGGACTCAGCTTCCCCGGGCTGGGCAACGCCGCGCTGCACGAGGTCACCGGGGAGGACTCGTCGCTGGCCGGCGGGATCCAGCAGGCCGTCCAGCAGATCGGTGGCGCGCTCGGGCTGGCGACGCTGGCCAGCATCGCGGTGCGCTACGCCGCCGACCACCCCATCCTGGTCGGTGGCCGCCCGGTGCTGCTGCCCGACGGCCGGCCGCTGGGCGACCTCGCCGGCGGCACCCAGATCACCTACTGGATCGGCGCCGTGTCGCTCGCCGCCGGCGGCGTGCTCGTGCTGTCCCTGATGGAGCACGTGCTCGCGGTCCCGCGCAACCCGATGGTGGAGATCGCCGCGGCCGAGGCGGAGGCCGTCTAGGCGCTAGTGTCCGGACATGTCCGGGGACGTGATCGACCTCCTGCCCGACGGAGTGGTGGTGGCCGACGGGCAGGGTCGTGTGGTGCTCCTCTCGGCACCGGCGGGGCGGATGCTCGGCGTACGCGCTGACGACGTCGTGGGCAAGCCGCTCGGCGACGTGCTGGCGCTGACCGACCAGGACGGCAACGGCTGGGTGGCGGGCAACGCGCCGTACGGCGGGCTGGCCACCCGCACCGCGGTGCCCGAGCAGGCGTGGCTGCTGCCGGACGGCACCGAGGTCCTCGTCGCGGCGCGCCTGCACCGCCGGGAGCGGCTGGGCCCGGTGGACCGCGTCGTCATCAGCATGCGCTCGGGCCGCGGTCGCGAGCGGCTCGACCGGGAGCGCTCCGACCTGGTGGCCACCGTCGCCCACGAGCTGCGGTCCCCGCTCACCGGCGTCAAGGGGTTCGTGCACGCCCTGCTGGACAAGTGGGACAAGCTCAACGACGACCAGAAGCGGCTGATGCTCGGCACCGTCGTGGCCGACGCCGACCGGCTGAGCCGGCTGATCGTCGAGCTGCTCGACGTCGCCCGGATCGACACCGGGCGGCTCCAGCTGCACCGCCGCGGCTGCGACCTGGACCGGATCACCGAGCGGGTGGTGGAGTCGGTCGCCCAGTCGACCTCGCGCCCGATCCGGGTCGAGGACGACGGCCCGCCGCCGATCCACGCCGATCCGGACAAGGTGACCCAGGTCGTCACCAACCTCGTGGAGAACGCGATCCTGCACGGTGACGGCGAGGTCGTCGTCCGGATCGGCCCGGCGGGGGAGCCCGGGTACGCCGAGCTCGTCGTCTCCGACGAGGGCGAGGGCATCCCGCCGGCCCTGCGCCGGCGGGCGTTCACCAAGTTCTGGTCCGCCAGCGCCGGTGGCGGGTCGGGCCTCGGCCTCTACATCGTCAACGGGCTGGTCCGGGCCCACGGCGGCACCGTGACCATCGAGGACCGCCCGGGCGGTGGGGCGGTCGTGACCGCCACCTGGCCGGTCGTCTGAACAACCCGGTCGCCGCGCGGTCGGCGTACTTCCTAGACTTGCCGGGCACTGACACCTGGCGAGAGGTACCGATGTCCGGCCCCAACTCCGACTACGACCCGGTCGAGGTCGCCGCGCTGCAGCCGGAGGCGGTCGACGCGGCCCGGGACGCGGCGCTCGCCGCGATCAGGTCCGCAGCCGACCTCGAGCAGCTCAAGCAGGTCCGGGCCGACCACGCCGGCGACCGCTCGCCGCTGGCGCTCGCCAACCGCGAGATCGGCGCGCTGCCACCCCAGGCGCGCAAGGAGGCCGGCCAGCGGGTCGGCAAGGCGCGCGGCGAGGTGAGCCGCGCGCTCGCGGAGCGGCAGGAGGTGCTGCAGGCCGAGCACGAGGCGCGGATCCTGGTCGAGGAGACCGTCGACGTCACGCTGCCGACCGACCGGCTGCCCGTCGGCGCCCGACACCCGATCACGACGGCCGCCGAGCTGATCGCCGACATCTTCGTCGCGATGGGCTGGGAGGTCGCCGAGGGTCCGCTGATCGAGGCCGAGTGGCTGAACTTCGACGCGCTCAACATGGGACCGGACCACCCGGCCCGGACCATGCAGGACACGTTCTGGACCTCGCCCGGCGGGGATGCCGACATCGACGACGTCCACGGCGCCGGCACCGGGGTGGTGCTGCGCACCCAGACCTCGCCCGTCCAGGCCCGCACGATGCTGACCCAGCAGCCGCCGATCTACATCGTCGCGCCCGGCCGGGTGTTCCGGACCGACGAGTACGACGCCACGCACTCTCCGATGTTCCACCAGGTCGAGGGCCTGGCCGTCGACGAGGGCATCTCGATGGCGCACCTCAAGGGCACCCTCGACCACTTCGCGGCCCAGATGTTCGGCGAGGGCGTGACCACGCGGTTCCGGCCGTCGTACTTCCCCTTCACCGAGCCCAGCGCCGAGGTCGACCTGCTCTGCTTCGTGTGCAAGGGCACCGGGACCACCGACGGGCAGGCCTGCCGGACCTGCCGCGGCGAGGGCTGGATCGAGTGGGGCGGTTGCGGCGTCGTCAATCCGCGGGTCCTCGTGGCCTGCGGCATCGACCCGGAGCGCTACACCGGCTTCGCGTTCGGCATGGGCATCGACCGGACGCTGATGTTCCGGCACGGCATCTCCGACCTGCGCGCCCTGTTCGAGGGCGACGTGCGGTTCACCTCGGCATTCGGAAGCGAGCTCTAGATGAAGGCCCCCGTCTCCTGGATCAAGGAGTACGTCGACCTGCCCGCCGAGGTCTCGACGGAGCAGCTGACCGACCGGCTCACCGACCTCGGGCTGAAGCTCGAGGGCATCCACAGCGCGGCCGCCGGCATCCAGGGACCGCTCGTCGTCGGCCGCGTGCTCACGATGGAGCCGGAGCCGCAGAAGAACGGCAAGACCATCAACTGGTGCACGGTCGACGTCGGGGACGCGAACGGCACAGGGGAGCCCCAGGGCATCGTCTGCGGCGCGCACAACTTCCGGCCCGGCGACCTGGTCGTGGTCGTGCTGCCCGGCGGCGTCCTGCCCGGCGGCTTCGAGATCTCCGCGCGCAAGACCTACGGCCACGTGTCGGCCGGCATGATCTGCTCCGCCCGGGAGCTCGCCCTCGGCGAGGACCACGACGGCATCATCGTGCTCCCGCCGGACGCCGGCGCGCCCGGAGCCGACGCCTTCGACGTGCTCGGACTGCGCGACGAGGTCATCGAGTTCGAGATCAACCCCGACCGGGCCTACGGCCTGTCGCTGCGGGGCATCGCCCGCGACGCGGCGCTGGCGTTCGGGTCGCCGTACCACGACCCCTGCCTGCGCGACGTCCCCGCCGCGGACGACCAGGGCTACCCGGTGGTCGTCGACGACCCCACCGGCTGCCCTGTCTTCGTCGCGCGCACCGTGACCGGCATCGACCCGACGGCGCCGACGCCCGACTGGATGGCCAAGCGGATCACCCAGGCCGGCATGCGCCCGATCTCGCTGGCCGTCGACGTCACCAACTACGTCATGCTCGAGACCGGCCGTCCGATCCACGGCTACGACCGGGCCAAGCTGAGGGGGACGATCCGGGTCCGGCGGGCCGGCGAGGGCGAGCGGATGACCACCCTGGACGGTGCCGAGCGCACCCTGTCCCCGGAAGACCTCGTCGTGACCGACGACAGCGGCATCATCGGCCTCGGCGGCGTGATGGGAGGCGAGACGACCGAGCTCTCCGACACGACCGTCGACGTCGTGGTCGAGGCAGCGCACTGGGACCCGGTGTCGATGTTCCGCACCGGCAAGCGGCACAAGATCAGCTCCGAGGCCGGCAAGCGCAACGAGCGCGGCGTCGACCCGACGATCTGCGAGGCCGCCGCCGACCGGGTGGTCGAGCTGCTCGTCGCCCACGGCGGCGGGACGGCGCAGCCCGGCGTCACGGTCGTCGGGACCCCACCGGCGCAGCCGGCGATCGAGATCGCCGCGGACCTGCCCGCCCGCGTCACCGGCATCGACATCCCCGCCGAGACCGCCGTCGCCCACCTCGAGGCCGTCGGCTGCCGGGTCAGCGTCGACGGCGACCGGGTCACCGCGACGCCGCCGCCGTGGCGGCTCGACGTCACCGACCCCTTCGACCTCGTCGAGGAGGTCGCGCGGGTGGTGGGCTACGACCAGGTCCCGTCGGTGGTGCCGCGCGACGCCGCCGGCCGCGGGCTCACCCGCGCCCAGCGGCTGCGCCGCCGGATCGGCCGCACGCTCGCCGGCGCGGGCTGCGTCGAGGTCATCAGCTTCCCGTTCGTCGGCGCCGCGACGTTCGACGCCCTCGGGCTGCCCGAGGACGACGCCCTGCGGCACACCGTCCCGCTCGCCAACCCGCTCTCCAACGAGGAGCCCGGCTACACGACGACGCTGCTGCCCGGCGTTCTCAAGGCGGCGGGGCGCAACCTGGGTCGCGGGGCCCCGGGCGTCGCGCTCTTCGAGACCGGCACCGTCGCGTTCCCCGTCGACCGCGGGCCCGCGCCGATCTACGGCGTCGACCGCCGGCCCGACGACGCCGAGATCGAGAAGCTGCTCGAGGCGCTGCCCCGCCAGCCGCTGCACCTCGCCGTCGTCCTCGCCGGCGAGCGCGAGCGCTCCGGGTGGTGGGGCGAGGGCCGCGCCGCGGGCTGGTCCGACGCGATCGGGCTCGTCCGGCGGCTCGGCGCCGAGCTCGGCGTACCCGTCGAGCCGCAGCGAGCCGCCCGGATGCCGTGGCACCCCGGCCGCTGCGCAGCGATCGTCGTCGACGGCGAGGCCATCGGGCACGCCGGCGAGCTGCATCCCGAGGTCTGCGACGCGT
The DNA here is from genome assembly GCF_039537325.1 of Nocardioides panacisoli. Taxonomy (GTDB): domain Bacteria; phylum Actinomycetota; class Actinomycetes; order Propionibacteriales; family Nocardioidaceae; genus Nocardioides; species Nocardioides panacisoli. The sequence goes on along the minus strand of NZ_BAABAH010000016.1, from coordinate 17,707 downwards.
TCGGGCTGCCCCCGCGCAGCGCGGCGGTCGAGATCGACCTCGACGCCGTGATGGCGCGGGCCGTGGACGTCGTGCCCGGCCCGGTGTTCTCGTCGTTCCCGCTGGCGAAGGAGGACGTCGCTCTCGTCGTCGACGCCGACGTGCCCGCGGGCGCCGTCGAGGCGGCTCTCCGCGAGGGAGCCGGTGACCTGCTCGAGTCGGTGCGGCTGTTCGACGTCTACGCCGGGGCCCAGATCGGCGAGGGGAAGAAGTCCCTGGCCTTCGCGCTGCGGTTCCGCGCGCCCGACCGGACCCTGACCGAGGCCGAGGCCGGCGCGGCCCGCGACGCGGCCGTCGCCCGCGCCACGGAGCTCACCGGCGCCGTCCAGCGGGCCTGACCGGTGAGGATGAGCACGTGACCCGCTTGCGCGTGCTCGACGACGTCACCTGGGACGGCGCGTCCGTCCCGGGTGAGCGCACCCACGCGCTGCTGCGCGCGCTGGTCCGCGCCGGCGACCGCGGCCTGAGCGAGACCGCCCTCGTGGACGAGGTGTGGGCCGACGACACGCCGGCCAACCCGGCGAAGGCCCTGCAGGTCGTCGTCTCGCGGGCGCGGTCGGCCACCAGCCCGGCCGCGATCGAGCGGACCGCCCGCGGCTACCGTCTCGCGCTCGGCGCCGACGACGTCGACGTGTGGTCCCTGCGGCCCGAGGGGCTGCGGCTGGCCGCCGAGGAGCAGTACGCCGACGCCCTGCCGCTCCTGGAGCGGGCGCCGGCCGACGACGCCGTCACTGCGGCGCTGCTGCGCAGCGTGGCCGCGGTGCACGGCGTGCCCGCGGCGCTGGAGCGGTTCGAGGCCTATCGCTCCGACCTGGCCGAACGGCTCGGGACGGACCCGTCGCCGGAGCTGCGGGACCTGCACGCCGAGCTGCTGGCGGCCGATCGGCCGGTGCGCACCGGTGTGCACCACTACGCGTCGAGCCTGGTCGGGCGAGACCGCGACCTGATCGAGCTTCGCAACCTGCTCCGCGAGCACCGCGTGGTCTCGATCCTGGGGCCCGGAGGGCTCGGCAAGACACGGCTCGCGAACCTGGTCGCCGCCGGTGCCGAGCAGCCCGTCGTCCACGTCGTCGAGCTGGTCGGCGTCACCGACCCCGACGACCTCGTCTCCGAGGTCGGCTCGGTCCTCGGCGTGCGCGACTCGGTCGCGGACCGCCGCGTGCTGACGCAGGCCCAGCTCCGCGACGTGCGCTCGCGGATCGCCCACCAGCTCGACGTGGCGCCGACGCTGCTCGTCCTCGACAACTGCGAGCACCTCGTCGAGGCCGTCGCCGACCTGGTCGCCTTCCTCGTCGCCTCGGCACCCCGACTGCGGGTGCTGACGACCACCAGGGCCCCGCTGGCGATCGCGGCGGAGATGGTCTTCCCGCTCGGTCAGCTCCAGCCGGCCGACGCCGCCGAGCTGTTCCGGCAGCGTGCCCGGGCCGCCCGGCCCGGGGTGTCCCTGCCGCCCGAGACGGTCCAGCACGTCGTCGACAGGCTCGACGGCCTGCCGCTCGCGATCGAGCTGGCCGCCGTGAAGGTCCGGGTGATGTCGGTGCAGGACATCGGCCGGCGGCTGGAGGACCGCTTCGGGCTGCTGCGCGGCGGTGATCGGAGTGCGCCCGATCGCCACCAGACCCTGCTCGCCGTCATCGACTGGTCGTGGAACCTGCTGGCCGAGCGGGAGCGACGGGCCCTGCGCCGGCTCTCGGTGTTCCACGACGGCTTCGACGCCGAGGGTGCCGAGGCCGTCGTCGGCATGGACGCCCTCGACGCGGTCGCGGACCTGGTCGACCAGTCGCTGCTCAACGTCGTCGACGCCACGCACACGGTGCGCTACCGGATGCTGGAGACGGTCCGCGAGTTCGGGCGCCTGCAGCTGCTCGACGCGGGAGAGGAAGCCGAGGTGGCGAAGGCGCAGCGGGACTGGGCGGTCGCGTTCTGCGCCGAGCGCGTGCCGCTCCTGTTCGGCTCCCAGCAGGTACGCACCGTGGCGGAGCTGCGTGCCGAGGACGGCAACCTGACCGATGCCCTCCGCCAGGCGCTCGCCGACTCCGATCCGGCGACGGTCGCCTCCATCTTCGCGGCGCTCGGCGGTTACTGGTCGATCGTCGGCGACCACCAGCGCTCCATCGCCCTCGCAGCCGCCGTCGGCAGGGCGGTGGTGGACTGGGAACCCCCCGACGAGCTGGTCGAGGTCGCCCGGATCACCCTCGCGATGTGCCTGTTCGGGGCGACGTTCATGTCGAGCGGCGACCAGGAGCTGCGCGAAGCCGCCCAGCGGCTCGGCACCGACACGGGCTCGCCGCAGCTCAGTGCGCTGCTCACGATCATGATGACCATGGGGGACGCGAGCGGCGACGAGGTCCGCGCCGTGCTCGGGCGCCTTGTGGTCGATCCCAACCCCAAGGTCCGCGCCACGGCGTACACCTTCCTCAGCCACGAGCGCGAGAACTTCGCCGATCCCCGCGGCGCGATCGACGCCGCCCGCCAGGCGCTCCCCCTGCTCGATCCCGACGACGGGCCGTGGCTCAGGGCGAACCTGCACTCCCAGCTGTGCGGTCTCTACGCCCAGATCGGCGACCTCGCCGCCGCCGGACGGCACGCCGCCGAGGCGCTTCCGGGCCTGGAGCAGCTCGGCGCGCTCGACGACGTCCTGCAGGTGCGGGCGGTGCTCGCGATGGCGGAGCTGGACGCGGGCCGGGTGGAGGAGGCCGCGCGGATCTCGGCGGAGATCGAGGCCATGGGCGCCACCGGTCCGTTCGGGTCGCGTGGCGCCGCGCTCGAGCTGCGGGGACAGCTCCGACTTGCCCAGGGTCGCGTGGACGCCGGCCTGGCCGCGCATCGCGAGGCGGTGGCGGCGATGCGGGAGCTGCGGTTCCCGAGCCGTGGCGGCGACAGCGACCTGATGCCGTGGGCGGTCGTGTCCGAGGGCGTCGCCTTGGCGACCTACGCCCGGCACGCGACCGGCGACGAGGGTCGCGACCTCTACCTCGGGCTGACCGCGAAGGCGGCCCGGTCGCTCGAGGCGAACGACCCGCTGCTGGACTTCCCGGTCAACGGAGTGCTGCTGTTCGCCTGCGGGCTGTGGGCGTTGCTGCGCGAGGAGCTCGCGCCCGAGGACGCCATCCGGCTGCTCGTGCTCGCCGACCGCTTCGCCTACCCCCGCTCGCAGCCCGAGATGCGCTGGCGCAGCGTGGTCGAGGACGCCGAGCGGATCGCACCCGGCGCGGTCGCCGCGGTCGAGCAGGAGTACGGCGACCGGCGCGGGCCCGCCCTGCTGGACGAGGCCCGCGCCGTGGTGCAGCGCCTGTTCGGCTGAGTCCTCCTACATCTTGCGCGAGTAGCTCCGCACGGCCAGCGGCGCGAAGATCACGACCACGGCGGCGCAGCCCAGCAGCGCCCAGCCGACCTCGGCGGTGAAGGCGCCGTCGTTCATCAGGTCCCGGACCGCGGTGACGACGTGCGACACCGGGTTGATCTTCACGAACGCCTGCAGCCAGCCGGGGAGGGTGTCCTCGGGGACGAACGCGTTGGACAGGAACGTCAACGGGAACATGATCAGCATCGCGGTGCCCTGCACCGCCTGCGCGGTGCGCATCACGGTGCCGAGCCAGGTGAAGATCCAGGCCAGCGACCAGGCGGCGAAGATGGTCAGCGCCCAGGCGGCCAGGGTGCCGCCGACGCCGCCGCCGGGGCGGTAGCCCATGGCGATGCCGACGAGGATGGTCAGCGTCGCCGCGATGACGTAGCGGATGACGTCCGCGAGCGCCGGCCCGGCGAGGGGAGCGATCCGCGCGATCGGCAGGGACTTGAAGCGGTCGAAGACGCCCTTGTCCATGTCCTCGCGGAGCTGGGTGCCCATCGCCATGCACGTCGTGATCGCCGTCTGGGCGAGGATGCCCGGGATGATGATCGGCATGTAGTCCGCGACGCTGCCGGAGATGGCGCCGCCGAAGATGTAGGTGAACATCGCCGTGAAGAGCAGCGGCTGCAGCGTGACGTCGAAGAACTGCTCCGGGTTGCGGCGCATCTTCTTCGTCGCGCGCCAGGCCAGCGCCACGGTCTGGCTGGCGGTCTCGCGCAGGCTCGGTCGCGAGGACAGCGACCCGGGCACCGTGGTGACCCCGGCGGCTTCCGGCAGCAGGGTGTCGGTGGTGGTCATGCGACCTCCTCGTTCTCGTCGGCGTCGCTGTGGTGGCCGGTGATGGCGAGGAAGACCTCGTCCAGGGTGGGCTGCTGCACGGCGGCGGTGGTGATGGACAGGTCGGCCTGGCGGAGGGCGATGAGCACGTCCGCGGCACGGTTGGCGTCCGCGAGGGCGATGTTGAGCCCGCCGGCCTCCGGCGTGAGCACCGGCGCCTCGCCGAGCACGCGCTCCACGATCGCGGCGGCCCGGGTGGTGGCCTCCCGGTCCTCGAGCCGGACGTGCAGGGTCGAGGCTCCGACGGAGGACTTCAGCTCGTCCGACGTGCCCTCGGCGACCTTGCGACCGCGGTCGATCACGGCGATCCGGTCGGCGAGCTGGTCGGCCTCGTCCAGGTACTGCGTGGTCAGCAGGATCGTCGACCCCTGGACGACCAGCTCGCGGATGGTCTCCCACATCTGGCCGCGGGTGCGCGGGTCAAGCCCCGTCGTCGGCTCGTCCAGGAAGATCAGCGGCGGGCGGGCGATGAGCGAGGACGCGAGGTCCAGGCGTCGGCGCATGCCGCCCGAGAAGTTCTTGATCTGCCGGGTCGCCGCCTCGGTGAGGTCGAACCGCTCGAGCAGGTCGGCGGCGGTGGCGCGGGCGTGGGCCCTCGGCAGCCCGAGCAACCGGCCGAACAGGTAGAGGTTCTCGGTGGCCGTCAGGTTCTCGTCGACCGAGGCGTACTGCCCGGTCACCCCGACCAGCTGCCGTACCTGGTGCGGGTTGCCGGCGACGTCGACGCCGAAGATCGAGGCCCGGCCGCCGTCGATCGGCAGCAGCGTCGCGAGCATCGAGAGCATCGTGGTCTTGCCGGCACCGTTCGGGCCGAGAACGCCGAAGACCTCGCCGCGGCGGACGGTCAGGTCGACCCCGTCGACGGCGCGGAAGTCCCCGAAGGTCTTGACCAGCCCGGTCGCGGACACGGCGAGGTCGTCGCCTTCCGCTGGGCGGGGGAGCGTGGATTCGTTCATGGCACCACTCTCGGGTGTCCTGGTTTCACGACGCCTTCACCTCGGTTTCAGTGGCCTTCGCCGGTTTCAGGGGTGGCACGGCAGCGAAGTCGGCCCCGCGCTGCCAAGATGTCGGCATGGCCCTGCAGGAGTCGTTGCGCGAGCTCGTGGCCTCGCGCGGCCCGCGTGTCACCGTCGACGCCACGGAGTTCCGCGGCGCGCTGGACGACTTCCTCGGTGAGGACGAGGCGACCACGGGCGAGGTGAACCTGCTCGTCGACGCCGTCCGGCTCGGTGGCCTGGCGCGGCTCGTGGCCCTGCTCGACGCCGGCGCGTCGCCGCAGGCGGCCGTCCTGGAGGCCGGTACGGCGCTCGCCCGCGACCGAGGCTCCGACGACGACCGGCGGTCGCGCTGGGCGGTGGCGGTGCTGGGTTTCGCGATCGGTCGCCTGGACGCGGCCTTCGTGCCCAGCCGGGGCGCCGAGGAGGGCGACACCGGCCGCGGACCGGTCCCGCCCGCCGGCCCCTCCCTCGCCTCTCCGCCTCCGCCGCCTCCGGGCCAGCCCTGGTCGGCTCCCGCTGCCGCCTCCGCGCCGGGTCAGCAGGACGGCACCGTGTACGTCGACGAGGCGCCCGGGCCCGCGGGCCTGACCGCGCCGGCCGGGCCGGCCGGCCTCCCGCCCCGACCGCTCGCTCCGCCCGCACCGCCGCCCGCCGCTCCTCGCCGCCGCGGCATCGGCCTGGTGGTGCTGGCGATCGCGCTCGTCCTCGGACTGGTCGCGGGCGTCGGCTTCGCGGTCTGGCAGAGCCAGCGCGGGGACGACAGCGGCGGGTCCTCCGGCGACTCCTCGTCCAGCGCCGACTCGGGTGGCGCCACGACCATCCCGGACAACGCGATCCTCCTGCCCTACCGCGACGACGCGGGTGCGCTGCGGATCTACCGCGTGAACGCCGACAACGGGCGCTGGTCGCCCCTCACCGACGGCACCGCCGACGACCTGCCGACGATCTCGCCCGACCGCACCGAGTTCACCTACCTCGACACCTCCAGCGGGTTCCCCGTGCTGTTCCTGCGCCACGTCGGCAGCGACGAGGCAGCGACCCAGGTGTTCCCGTCCAGCGGCCGCTGCGAGCACGCGCTCCGGCCGGGGTGGAGCCTCGACGGCACCCGGTTCGCGATCGTGTGCACGGGGAACGACGGCCGCCCCGACGGGATCTTCGTGTGCGCTTCGGACGGCAGCGGGGCCCAGCAGGTGCTCGAGGGAACCGACTTCCGCGGCTCGCCGACCTGGGTGAGCGACAACACCTTCATCTACGGGACCGAGGACCCCGCCACCGGCGCGGACACGTTCTCGGCCTACGACATGTCGACCGGCACGCCCGTGCCGCTCGCCCTGCCGGACGACCCGACCGCGCACGTCACCCACGCCGACTGGTCGCAGGAGGCGGACGCGCTGCTCTTCCTCGTCCACGACTCCGACGACACCTACGGCCACCTCTGGGTCGCCGACGCCGGCATGCACGAGGCCCACCAGCTCGGGACGACCGAGTACGCCCACCCGGTCTGGTCGCCCGACGGCAAGCAGATCGCGGCGCTCTGGCGCGCGCCGGACGGCAGCGAGGAGCTGGTGACGATCGACCCGGCGAGCCCCGACGACCCCGACATCCTCGCCGACCAGCATCCCCAGCCCAACGGGGTGCCGACGATCCCCGTGTGGGGCAGCCGCTGATCCGGTCCGCACCGGGCTCAGTCCAGGGGCGGGATCACCGCTGCGAGGAAGCCGTCGCGCGCGGCCTCGTCGCCGTCCCAGGTGACACCGGCGTCGCCGGCGCGCTTCCACAGCCACGCGTCCAGGTCCGCGGCGGTTCCCGCGACCGTCGCCGCGGCCGCCCCGGACGGCTCCGGGACCACGAGCAGGTGCGGTCCGTCGTAGGCCTTGCCCGACTCGGGGTCGGTGCCCACGAAGGTGCCGGGGCGGACCCGGATCGTCTCGCCCGCGTCCGTGATCCGTACGTCGACCTGGCCCACGCCGGGCTCGAAACGGCCCCACGCGGGTGGCTCGCCGCCGTACATGACCTCCATCAGCTCCGCGACGCCGTCGGCCGCGAGGCGCGCATCCAGCGGCGTGGTGGTGCCGGCGGTCTGCTCGGCATCGAGGCGATGGATGAGCGCCTCGTGCGCCTGTCGGCGGTAGGTGAACCCGACCCGCTGCTCGTCGGCCCACGACCACGCCGGCTCGGTCGGATCCGCGGACTCCAGGGCCGCGACCAGGGCGCCGGAGGACTCGTCGAAGAACGCCAGCAGTCCCGCGGTGTCGCCAGGACGGTCCGGTCGGGGGTCGTCCTCGCGCGGCGCGGCGGGCCGCCTGCCGATGACCTGCGACCAGAACCACTGGACCTCGCCGAGGTGCCAGAGCAGGTCCGCGGCGTCCCAGTCCGGGCACGCCGGAACGCGGGCGGCTGGGTCGCAGCCGGCCAGCACGGCGCGGAAGCGTGCGGACTCGCTGCGGATGTGGTCGAGGTACTCGGTGGGGGAGAGCCGGGTCATGTCCGGCAACCTACGAGCCGGCTCGGACACCCGTCGACCGGTTTGCGGACCCCGCCGTACATCATCATGCACGGACGTGTATATTCATGCACATGACGAAGGTGCGGGTCGCGGTCGCAGGCGCGAGCGGGTACGCGGGAGGCGAGGTCCTCCGGCTGCTGCTCGGCCACCCCGGCGTCGAGATCGGTGCCGTCACCGCGGGCAGCAACGCCGGCGAGCCGCTCGGCGCCCTCCAGCCGCACCTGGTGCCCCTCGCCGACCGGGTCCTCGAGCAGACCACGGTCGAGACCCTCGCCGGGCACGACGTCGTCTTCCTCGGCCTCCCGCACGGGCAGTCCGGCGAGCTCGCGGAGGCGCTCTCCGAGCGCGACCCCGACGTCGTGGTCATCGACTGCGGCGCCGACTTCCGGCTGGAGGACCCCGCGACCTGGGAGCGGTTCTACGGCAGCGACCACGCCGGCACCTGGCCCTACGGCCTACCCGAGCTCCCCGGCCAGCGGGACCGGCTGCGCGGCGCGCGCCGGATCGCCGTGCCGGGCTGCTACCCGACGATCTCCACCCTGACGCTCGCCCCGGCCGTCGCCGCGGGCGTCGTGACCCCCGACCTCGTCGTCGTCGCCGCGTCCGGCACCAGCGGCGCCGGCAAGGCCGCGAAGCCGCACCTGCTCGGCAGCGAGGTGATGGGCAGCGTCTCGGCGTACGGCGTCGGCGGCGTCCACCGGCACACCCCGGAGATCAGCCAGAACCTCGGCCGGCTCACCGAGGAGCACCTCAAGGTCAGCTTCACGCCGCTGCTGGTGCCGATGCCGCGCGGCATCCTCGCCACCTGCAGCGCGCCGCTCACCGGCGCGCTCACCGCGGAGGAGGCGCACGCCCTCTACGCCAAGGCGTACGGCGAGGAGCCGTTCGTGCACGTCCTGCCGCAGGGCCAGTGGCCCCAGACCCAGTCGGTGATCGGTTCCAACGCCGTCCACCTGCAGGTCACGGTGGACGAGGACGCCGGCCGGCTGGTCGCCGTCGGTGTCGTCGACAACCTGGCCAAGGGCACCGGCGGCGCGGCCGTCCAGTGCATGAACCTCGCGCTCGGTCTCGACGAGACCACGGGCCTGACCACCGTGGGGGTCGCCCCGTGACCACGTACAACCTGGCCCGCTACCCCGAGCGGCTGGCGGTCGTTCAGCTCGGACCGGGGTCCGAGGTCCCGTCGTGGGCGGAGTCCTCGTCGGTCTTCTCGATCACGGCGACCTCGACCGAGACCTCGATCATCTGCGCGTCCCGGAGCGTGCCGGCCAAGACCCGGCACCACCGGCCCTACACGGCCTTCGCGGTCGTGCCGGACGAGGGCTCCGCCGACTTCGACATCGCCTCGGGCGTCACCGGCGTGCTGGTCGCGCTCCTCACGCCGCTCGCCGACGCCGGGGTGAGCGTGTTCGCGCTCTCCACGTTCGGCACGGACTGGATCCTGGTGCACGAGAGCGACGCGGACCGCGCGGAGGAGGCGTGGCGACGATCGGGGCACACCGTCGCCCCCGCCACGCCCGCCTGACCAGCCCGAACTCGAAGGAACCCCCGCATGAGCGTCACCCACCCCGCCGGCTTCGTCGCCGCCGGCGCCGCCGTCGGCATCAAGAGCACCGGCAAGAAGGATCTCGCCCTGGTCGTCAACCAGGGCCCGAGACATGACTCCGCGTCGGTCTTCACCGCGAACCGCTGCAAGGCCAACCCCGTGCTCTGGAGCGAGCAGGTCGTCAAGGACGGCGTCGTGAAGGCCGTCGTCCTCAACTCCGGAGGAGCCAACTGCTACACCGGCCCCGAGGGCTTCCAGACCACGCACGCGGTCGCCGAGAAGGTCGCCGACGCCGTCGGCATCGGAGCGGTCGACGTCGTCGTGTGCTCCACGGGGCTGATCGGCCTCACCAACGACCGCCAGCTGCTGCTCGACGGCGTGGGCGCCGTGCACGCCCGGCTCTCGCCCGACGGCGGGCCGGATGCCGCGGAGGCGATCATGACCACCGACTCGGTGGCCAAGCAGGTCGTCGTGCAGCGGGACGGCTGGTCGATCGGCGGGATGGCCAAGGGCGCCGGGATGCTCGCCCCGCAGCTCGCAACCATGCTCGTCGTGCTGACGACCGACGCCGTCGTACCCGCCCCGCAGCTCGACACCGCCCTACGGGCCTCCACCCGGGTCAGCTTCGACCGGCTCGACTCCGACGGCTGCATGTCGACCAACGACACGGTCACCGTGCTGGCGAGCGGTGCGTCCGGGGTGACGCCGACCGCCGAGGAGTTCACCGCAGCCCTGTCCGAGGCCTGCACCGATCTCGCCCGCCAGCTGCTCGCCGACGCGGAGGGCGCCAGCCACGAGATCGCGATCACCACGATCAACGCCGCCTCCGAGGACGACGCGGTGGAGGTCGGCCGCAGCGTCGCCCGCTCCAACCTGTTCAAGGCTGCCGTGTTCGGCAACGACCCCAACTGGGGCCGGGTCCTGGCGAGCATCGGCACGACGTCGGCGGCCTTCGACCCCGCCGACCTCGACGTCGCGATGAACGACGTCTGGGTCTGCAGGCAGTCCACCCCGGCCGCCGACCCCACGACCGTCGACCTCACGCCGCGACACGTGACGGTGACCATCGACCTCAAGGTGGGTGCCGCGAGCGCGACGGTGTGGACCAACGACCTGACCCACGCCTACGTCCACGAGAACAGCGCCTACAGCTCATGACAACACCCCACGACCCCAGAATGAGCAACGACAGCATCGGCATCGAGACCGTCAGCTACGCGCCGGGGAAGCCGGACCCGGCGAAGGCCCGCACCCTCGCGGGCGCGCTGCCGTGGCTGAAGGCCTACCACGGCAAGGTCGTCGTGGTGAAGTACGGCGGCAACGCCATGACCGACGACAAGCTGAAGCGCGCGTTCGCCGAGGACATCGCCTTCCTGCGGTTCGCCGGGTTCCGCCCGGTCGTCGTCCACGGTGGTGGTCCGCAGATCTCACAGATGCTGGCCCGGCTCGGCATCGAGTCGGAGTTCCGCGGCGGTCTGCGGGTCACCACGCCCGAGGCCATGGACGTCGTCAGGATGGTCCTCGTCGGCCAGGTCCAGCGCGAGCTGGTCGGCCTGATCAACGAGCACGGCCCGCTGGCCGTCGGCCTCTCCGGCGAGGACGCCGGCCTGTTCACCGCCCAGGCGACCGGCACGGTCGTCGACGGTCAGGAGGTCGACCTCGGCCTGGTCGGCGAGGTCGCCGAGGTGCGGCCCGAGGCGGTGCTCGACCTGATCGAGGCCGGGCGGATCCCTGTCGTCTCCAGCGTCGCCCCGGACGTGGACGGCGTCGTGCACAACGTCAACGCGGACGCGGCCGCCGCCTCGCTCGCGGTCGCGCTGGGCGCCGAGAAGCTGCTGGTCCTCACCGACGTCGAGGGCCTCTACCTCGACTGGCCGGACCCCGAGGAGGTGATCGGCGAGATCAGTCCCGACGCCCTCGACGAGATCCTGCCGACGCTGGCCAGCGGGATGATCCCCAAGATGGGCGCCTGCCTGAAGGCGGTCCGCGGTGGCGTGAAGCGCGCGACCGTCGTCGACGGCCGCCAGGAGCACTCGGTGCTGCTCGAGCTGTTCACCGACGAGGGCGTCGGCACCCAGGTGCTGCCCGGCGTCACCACCAAGACCCGCAAGGCGAGAGAGGTCGGCGCGTGACCACCTGGAACGAGCGGTACGCCGCCTCGCTGATGAACACCTTCGGTCCGCCGAAGCTCGTGCTCGCCCGCGGGGAGGGCGCTCACGTGTGGGACGTCGACGGCCGTGAGTACGTCGACCTGCTCGGCGGCATCGCCGTCAACGCGCTGGGCCACGCCCACCCGCGGCTCGTCGCCGCCGTCGACGAGCAGCTGCGCACCCTGGGCCACATCTCGAACTTCTTCGCCAGCGTCCCGCAGGTCACCCTCGCCGAGCGCCTGCTCGCCGAGCTCGGCACCGACGGCCGGGTGTTCTTCACGAACTCCGGCGCCGAGGCCAACGAGGCGGCGTTCAAGCTCACCCGGCGCACCGGCCGGACCAGGGTCGTCGTCGCGGAGGGGTCGTTCCACGGCCGGACCATGGGCTCGCTCGCGCTCACCTCGAAGCAGGCCTACCGCGAGCCGTTCGAGCCGCTGCCCGGCGACGTCGTCTTCGTCCCGTACGGCGACAGCGCCGCCCTCGAGGCCGCGGTCGACGACTCCACGGCCGCGGTGCTCGTGGAGCCGGTGCAGGGCGAGGCGGGCGTCGTCGTACCTCCCGCCTCCTACCTCGCCGACGCCCAGCGCATCGCCCACGACCACGGCGCCCTGCTGTGGCTCGACGAGGTGCAGACGGGCGTCGGCCGGACGGGCACCTTCTACGCCCACCAGAACCCCGAGCTCGTGAGCGGAACCGTGGTGCCGGACATCGTGACCCTCGCGAAGGGCCTCGGCGGCGGCATCCCGGTCGGCGCGTGCATCGCGACCGGCGGCTCCGGGAAGCTGTTCGACCCCGGCAACCACGGCACGACCTTCGGTGGCAACCCGGTGGCGGCAGCCGCCGCGCTCGCGGTGCTCGACGCGATCGCCGAGGACAAGCTGCTCGCGCGCGTGGTCGAGCTGGGGGAGCGGCTGAGGATCGGGGTCGCGGCGGACCCCCGCGTCACCGAGGTCCGCGGGACCGGGCTGCTGATCGGGCTCGACCTGGTCGAGCCGAAGTCCGCGGACGTGGTGGCCGCCGCCCAGGACGCGGGGTTCATCGTGAACGCGACGACCCCCGACCGGCTCCGGCTCGCGCCGCCCTACGTGCTCACCGACGCCGACGTCGACGCGTTCGTCGCCGCGTGGCCGGCGATCCTCGACCAGGCCGGGGTGCAGCGACCATGAAGCACCTGCTGCGCGACGACGACCTCACGCCGGTCGAGCAGGCCGAGGTCCTGGCGCTGGCCGCGAAGCTCAAGGCCGCGCCCTACGACCACAAGCCGCTGGCCGGCCCCCGCACGGTCGCGATGATCTTCGACAAGCCGACGCTTCGCACCCAGTCCTCGTTCGCGGCCGGCATCGCGGAGCTCGGCGGGCACGCGATGCTCGTCGACGGCAACCTCGCCGGGATCGGCACCCGCGAGGCGGTCGACGACGTCGCCCGCGTCCTCGGCCGGCAGGCGTCGCAGATCGTGTGGCGCACCTTCGAGCAGGCCCGGCTCGAGGAGATGGCGGCGCACGCCGGCGTACCGGTCGTCAACGCGCTCACCGACGACTTCCACCCCTGCCAGCTGCTGGCGGACCTGCTCACCATCCGGGAGCGCAAGGGACACCTCGCCGGCCTCACGGTGGCGTTCCTCGGCGACACGGCCTGCAACATGGGCAACTCCTGGGTGCTCGCGGGTGCGACCGCCGGCATGCACGTAAGGGTCAGTGGTCCCGAGGGCTACCTGCCCGAGCCGGGGATCCTCGACCGCGGCGCCCGGATCGCGACCGCCACCGGCGGCTCGGTGGCCGCGGAGCCCGACCCGCTCGTCGCGGTGGCCGGCGCCGACGTGGTGGTGACCGACACCTGGGTCTCGATGGGCAAGGAGGCGGAGGCGGAGGCCCGCCGCGCGGTGTTCGCGCCGTACGCCGTCACCCGCGACCTGCTCACCAAGGCCGCGCCCGACGCGATCGTGCTGCACTGCCTGCCGGCCTACCGTGGCGCGGAGATCGAGGCCGAGGTCCTCGACGGCCCGCAGAGCGTCGTGTGGGACGAGGCCGAGAACCGCCGCCACGCCCAGAAGGCTGTCCTCGCCTGGCTGCACGAGCGAGCCGGGGAGTGAGCGTCGTGTCCGAGCACGCCCTGACCCCGATGACCAAGAGCGCCCGCCAGCGGCTGGTGGCCGACCTGCTCTCGGTCCGGGAGGTGCGCTCGCAGGGCGACCTCGTCGAGCTGCTCGCTGCGCGCGGCGTCCACGTCACCCAGGCCACGCTCAGCCGCGACCTCGTCGAGCTGGAGGCGGTCAAGGTGCGCGCCGCCTCGGGCGCCCTGGTCTACGCCGTCCCGGCCGAGGGCGGAAACCGTGCGCCGGTCGCCGCGGACCGCGTCGGCGCCTACCACCGGCTCGGCCGCCTGTGCGCGGAGCTGCTCGTCAGCGCCGAGGCCAGCGCCAACCTGGTCGTCCTCCGCACCCCGCCCGGCGCGGCCCAGTTCCTCGCCAGCGCCATCGACAAGGTCGAGCTCTCGGGAGTGCTCGGCTCCATCGCGGGCGACGACACCGTCCTCGTCATCGGCCGCGATCCCCGCGGGGGCGACGCCCTCGCCCGCAAGTTCACCGCCCTCGCAGAAGGAAGCCCCGAACACCTATGAGCAAGGTCCTCACCTCACTCCCGAAGGGGGAGCGCGTCGGCATCGCGTTCTCCGGCGGTCTCGACACCTCGGTCGCCGTCGCCTGGATGCGCGAGAAGGGCGCGGTGCCCTGCACCTACACCGCCGACATCGGGCAGTACGACGAGCCCGACGTCGACGGCGTCCCCGAGCGCGCCAAGCAGTACGGCGCCGAGATCGCCCGCGCGGTCGACATCAAGCCGCAGCTGGTCGAGGAGGGCCTCGCGGCGCTCGCGTGCGGCGCGTTCCACCTCCGGTCCGGCGGCCGCGCCTACTTCAACACCACGCCGCTCGGGCGGGCGGTCACCGGCACCATCCTGGTGCGCGCGATGCACGACGACGGCGTCAACATCTGGGGCGACGGCTCGACGTTCAAGGGCAACGACATCGAGCGCTTCTACCGCTACGGGCTGCTCGCGAACCCGGAGCTGCGGATCTACAAGCCGTGGCTCGACGCCGACTTCGTGCACGAGCTCGGCGGCCGCCACGAGATGAGCGAGTGGCTGGTCGCCCGCGGTCTGCCCTACCGCGACTCCACCGAGAAGGCCTACTCCACCGACGCCAACATCTGGGGCGCCACGCACGAGGCGAAGACCCTCGAGCACCTCGACGTGTCGCTCGAGACGGTCGACCCGATCATGGGCGTCCGGTTCTGGGACCCGGCGGTGGAGATCGTCACCGAGGACGTGAGCATCACGTTCGAGGCCGGGCGGCCGGTGGCGATCAACGGCAATGCCTTCAGCGACGCGGTCGCGCTGGTCAAGGAGGCCAACGCGATCGGCGGCCGGCACGGGCTCGGCATGTCGGACCAGATCGAGAACCGGATCATCGAGGCCAAGTCGCGCGGCATCTACGAGGCGCCGGGCATGGCCCTGCTGTGGATCGCCTACGAGCGGCTGCTCAACGCCGTGCACAACGAGGACACGATCGCGAACTACCACCTCCAGGGCCGCAAGCTCGGCCGGCTGCTCTACGAGGGCCGCTGGCTCGACCCGCAGGCCCTGATGCTGCGCGAGTCGATCCTGCGCTGGATCGCCTCCCTCGTCACCGGCACCGTGACCGTGCGGCTGCGCCGCGGCGAGGACTACACGATCCTGGCGACCGAGGGACAGAACTTCTCCTACCACCCGGAGAAGCTCTCGATGGAGCGCACGGAGAACGCCGTGTTCGGGCCGACCGACCGGATCGGCCAGCTCACCATGCGCAACCTCGACATCGCGGACTCGCGCGCCAAGCTCGAGATGTACGCCGGCCAGCCGCTCGACCAGGGCCAGGTGCTCGTCGAGCACGGGACCCTGTTCGGCGAGCTGCCGTCCGGCGGTGCCGAGCAGATCGAGGCGAACCCCGCCCTCACCGGCGAGGAGGAGGCGCTGCTCGACGAGGCGGCCATGGAGTACGGCACCGACTGATGGCCATCCACCGCCTGGCAGCCCGGGTGCTGCCCGTGAACCCGCGCGGCGAGGTGCTGCTCCTGCAGGGCCAGGACCCTGCCCACCCCGGCGACCTGCACTGGGTCAGCATCGGCGGCGCCGTCGACGAGGGGGAGACCCACGAGCAGGCGGCGATCCGCGAGCTGCTCGAGGAGACCGGCATCGTCGGCGACCCCGCGGACCTGGTCGGCCCGATCGGCGGCGGCGTGCACCCGTTCTCCTGGGACGGCGTCGACTACGTCTCGCACTCGACGTTCTTCGCGATCCCGCTCGACGCGGACCCCGACGTGGACGTCCACTTCGGCGGGCTGGAGGAGGCCGAGGTCGGCAACATCCTCCAGGCCCGCTGGTGGCGTCCGGAGGACCTGAGGGCGGACGGGAGCGCGGCCTCGGAGGACATGCCGGACATCATGGCCACGGCGATCGACGCCGTACTGACGGAGGGACGGGCATGACGGGTGACACGGGCGGCACCAACCAGGGCAAGCTCTGGGGCGGGCGCTTCGCCGGCGGGCCGTCGCCGGAGCTCGAGGCCCTCTCGCGGTCCACGCACTTCGACTGGCGGCTGGGGCTCTACGACATCGCCGGCTCGCACGCGCACGCCAAGGCGCTGGCCGCGGCCGGCCTGCTCGACGAGGCGGAGGAGGCCGAGCTGCACCGTGGCCTCGACGTGCTCGCGCAGCGCTTCGCCGACGGGACCCTGCGGCCCGACCCGAACGACGAGGACGTCCACGGAGCGCTCGAGCGGCTGCTCATCGAGGAGGTCGGTCCGGACGTCGGCGGCAAGATCCGCGCCGGCCGGTCCCGCAACGACCAGATCGCCACGCTGTTCCGCAGCTACCTGCTCGACCACTGCCGGACCGTCAGCCGGCTGGTGCTCGACCTCGTCGACGCCCTCGCCGGCCAGGCGGAGGCGCACCTGGGGGAGCGGCCGGCGATCATGCCGGGCCGCACCCACCTCCAGCACGCGCAGCCGGTGCTGCTCTCCCACCACCTGCTCGCCCATGCGTGGGCACTGCTGCGGGACGTGGACCGGTTCGCCGACTGGCGGGCCCGGGTGGAGGCGGACTCGCCGTACGGCTCCGGCGCCCTCGCCGGTCAGAGCCTCGGCCTCGATCCCGAGCTGGTCGCGCGCGAGCTCGGCTTCACCGGCTCCAGCGCGAACTCGATCGACGGTACGGCGTCACGCGACTTCGTCGCCGAGTTCGCCTTCGTCGCGGCTCAGACCGGCGTCGACGTCAGCCGGATCGCGGAGGAGGTGATCCTGTGGGCGACCAAGGAATTCGGCTTCGTGAGGCTGCACGACTCGTGGTCGACGGGCTCGAGCATCATGCCGCAGAAGAAGAACCCCGACATCTCCGAGCTCGCCCGGGGCAAGGCGGGCCGCCTGGTCGGCAACCTCACCGGTCTGCTGACCACCCTCAAGGCGCTGCCGCTGGCCTACAACCGCGACCTGCAGGAGGACAAGGAGCCGGTCTTCGACTCCGTGGACACCCTCGAGGTGCTGCTCCCGGCCTTCGCAGGTCAGATCGCGACCCTGGTCTTCGACACCGAGCGGATGGCGGAGCTGGCACCTCAGGGCTACTCGCTCGCGACCGACATCGCCGAGTGGCTGGTGCGCCAGGGCGTGCCGTTCCGGGTGGCGCACGAGCTCGCCGGCGCCTGCGTGCGCCGCTGCGAGGAGCGCGGGATCGAGCTGCACGAGCTCTCCGACGAGGAGTTCGCGGAGGTCTCGCCGCACCTCACCCCGGCGGTGCGCGACGTGCTCACCTCCGAGGGCTCGGTGGCGTCGCGGGACGGCCGCGGGGGGACCGCCCCCGAGCGGGTCCGCGAGCAGCTGGCGGAGCTCCGTGAGCAGGTGGACGGGGCCCGATTGGCGTCCGCCTGAACCGTGCTGGTAACTTTCTCCACGTCGCGGTGAGCGGCCGCCGGATCGGGCTCGAAGAGCCAAACCCAGGCGGTATCTGCACGCCGCGACAGCTCGCGAAGCGAGGGAGTCGGCGCCAAGTTGACTCGTCCGAGCGCCGCGAGTAACGTTTCACAGGTTGCCCCGCAGCCAGCCGCACGGGATCTCCGAGCGGCGGTGCGAGCGCGTCTGATGTTTGAGAACTCAACAGTGTGTCATGCATATGTCGATGTGAGGTTTGTGCGCATCTGGCCTTTTGGGGTTGGGTGTGTGGGTTTTTTCGGCATTTCAATGATTCTGGCTTTTGTCAGA
>NZ_BAABAH010000015.1:0-109898 GCF_039537325.1 Nocardioides panacisoli | reverse complement strand
CCGCCTGGGTGAGGCCTTGGGTGGTGATGGCTGTGATGACCAGCCGCGCTCTCGACACGGGTGAGCATCACGGGCCCGTCTTGCAGATGTCGTGAGACATGCCTTGCAGATGTCCTGAACCAGCACACCACCGCCACCGCCACGATGTCGCAGGACGTCGGCAAGGTCCGGACCACGCACGAGGTCCGGACCTTGCTCGTCTCACCGTCTCGGCAGCCGTACGACGACCCGCGCGCCCGAGGCCCGGTCGGCGAAGGCCACGTCGCCTCCCGCGCTGCGCGCCACACGCCGGGCGAGCGGCAGGCCGAGGCCCGCGCCTCCGGTCGTCGTACGCCCGGGGAGGAAGCAGGCCTCCCGGTCCTCCGCCCCGACGCCCGGTCCGTCGTCGTCGACGATGATGTCGACCCAGTCGTCGACGGCGGCCGCCGTGATCCGGACGTGGCTTCCGTGCCGGGTCGCGTTGTCGACGACCGGGCCGATCGCCCGGACGGCCAGGGCGTCGTCCAGCGCGAGCCGCAGCGACTCGTCCACGTCGTAGGAGACCGCTCCCGGCCCGTGCGACCACGTCACCGCGTCCGCGAGCGCGTCCGCGAGGAGGCACGAGCCGCCCAGCGCCATCGGGAACTCCGCCCGAGCCAGCTCGAGCAGGCCGTCGATCGTCGCGCTCATCCGGCGGGCCGCGGCGAGCACCTCCTCCAGCGACTCCCGCGAGATCGGTCCCGCGTCGGCACCGGCGAGGGCGAGCTGGGCGTTCGCCTGCACCGATGCGAGCGGGGTCCGCAGCTCGTGCGCGAGCTCGGAGGTGAGTCGCTGCTCGGCGCGGATCGCCTCGGCGACCCGGTCCAGCAGCCGGTCGAGGGTGCGGCCGAGCTCGGTCAGCTCGTTGCCGCCCGGTCCGAGGTCGAATCGGTGGGTGAGGTCGTGCCGGCTCCAGTCATCCGCCGACCTGGACATCTCCACGACGGGTCGGAGCGCCCGCCGGCTCACCCAGGCCGACAGCCCGGCTGCGAGCAGCACCATCAGCGCACCGGCGCCGAGGCTGAGCCACAGTGCTTGGCGTTCGGCGCGCTCGTAGGGCCTCGCCGACTCCGTCACGACGACGGCGCCGCGGGTCCCGTCGGCGAGCGTGAACGGCCGCCCCAGGACGCGCGTCTCGTCGCCCACCTCGACCGAGCGGCTGTGGCTCGTCGTGGAGAGATCGCTGTAGACCTCGCGGAGCGACCGCGGTGCCGCTCCGGCCGCGAGCTCTCCCTGCTCGTCGTAGACAGCGACGCCTGCCTCGAGCTGCGCCTCGGGCACCTGCAGGTCGCCCTGCGGCCCGGTCGTCACGGAGCCGATGACCGCGTCGGCGTGGTCGGACAGCACGGTGTCGATGGTGCCCGCCGCCGAGCGCGCGAGCACCAGTTGGAGGACGAGGATCAGGACGACGACGCCGATGCCGGTGACGGCGGACGTCAGCACCACCAGCTGCGTGCGGAACGAGCCGCCCGAACGGAGGGCGATCACCGGAGCCGGTACCCCACGCCGCGCACCGTCTCCAGCGACAGCGGCGAGCGGACCTCGTCCAGCTTCTTCCGCAGCCGCCGGACGAAGGAGTCGACGGTGTTGTCGCTGACGATCGCTCCGTCCGGCCAGGCGGCTGCGACGACGGCGCGCCGGCGTACGACCTCGTCCGGCCGGGACGCGATCGCCGCGAGCATCCGGAACTCGGTGGGGGAGAGCGCGACCTCCGCGTGCTCGGTGCGGATGCTGTGCGAGGCGGGGTCGAGCTCCAGCCCGGAGCTCGGCCCGCCCCGGACCGCGCCCAGCTGCCGGCCGCGCCGTCCGAGCACCTCGACCCGCGCGACCAGCTCCTTGATCTCGAACGGCTTGGCCACGTAGTCGTCGCCGCCCGCCCCGAAACCGGCCAGCCGCTCGTGGGTGGCGTCGAGGGCCGTCAGGAACAGGACCGGCGCCTCCTGGCCGGCCGCCTTCAGCGCCTGGCACACGTCGCGGCCGTCGGCGTCGGGAAGCCCGATGTCCATCACCACGACCTCGATGCCGCTGTCCGGCCCGAACAGCCGCAGCGCCTCACCGCCGGTGTGGGCGAGCACGACGCGGTGGCCGGCGCCGCCCAGCGTCTGGTCGAGCACCCGGCGCAGCGCCGGGTCGTCCTCGCACACCCCCACCATGAACTGCACGGCCACATCGAACCACGCACCCGGGCGAGCGTCCTGGAGTGCGTTTCCCCAAAACCCTGCGGAGGTGCCGACGCCGTGCCAGTGTCATAGCGACCCATTGGGAGCGAGAGGGACGCGGCCGTGGTTACAGATTCATCTTGGCCGAGGCGCGTCGTTCCCGCGCTCACCGGAGCGGCGCTCTTCCTGGCGCTGTCGGTCGTGACCGTGGCCGCCCCGGCCGGAGCAGCCACGACGGACGACCAGCGGGCGGGTTGCACGCTCGTCGGGACGGGCGGCGCCGATCACCTCGTCGGCACCCCCGGCGCGGACGTCATCTGCGGCCGCGGCGGCGACGACGTGATCCGCGGGCGTGGTGGCGCCGACATCGTCCGCGGGGGCAGGGGCGACGACACGCTCAGCGGCGGCCGTGGCGATGACGAGCTCGTCGGCGGCAAGGGCGACGACGAGCTGCGCGGGGGCGCCGGCGACGACCTCCTGAAGGCCAAGGGCGACCCGGCGTACGTCGACCGCCTCGGCTGCGGCACCGGCACCGACCGGGCGAGAGCAGACAGCGTCGACGTCGTCGCCGCCAGCTGCGAGGACGACGGCACCCCCGGAAACACTGCACCTGTCGCGGTGGACGACAGCGTCACGGCGACCGAGGACACACCCGTGGACCTCCCGGTCGCCGGGCCGGGGAGTCCCGCGGCCAACGACACCGACGTCGACGGTGACACGCTCACGGTCATCGCGGTCTCCGGGGCGACGGGCGGCACCGTGGCGCTTGCTGGGGGCACGATCACGTTCACGCCCGATGCCGGCCTCTGCGGCAACGGTGCCGGGCGGTTCGACTACACCGTCGCCGACGGCCACGGCGGCGAGGACACCGGCACGGTCACGGTCGACATCACCTGCGTGGACGACCCGCCGCGCGCGGTCGACGACGCCAAGACCGTCGACCAGAACGACCCGTCCACGGCGATCGACGTGCTGGCGAACGACACCGACGCCGACGGCGGCCCGATCTCGATCGCCTCGGTCACCCAGCCGGCCCACGGCACCGTGGTGATCACGGGCGGCGGGTCCGGCCTGACCTACGAGCCGGAAGCCGGCTACTGCAACAACCCTCCCGGCACTGCGCTCGACACGTTCGGCTACACCCTCGCCCCGGGCGGCTCGTCGGCGACCGTCACGGTGACGGTGAGCTGCGTCGACCAAGCGCCGCACGCGGTCGACGACGCCGCCTCTCTCACCGAGGACGACCCTGCGACGGCGGTCGACGTGCTCGCCAACGACACCGACAGCGACGGTGGACCGAAGGCCATCGCGTCGGTGACCCAGCCCAGCCACGGCACGGCCACGATCGTCGGCGGCGGAACCGAGGTGACCTACGCGCCCTTCGACAACTACTGCAACGCTCCCGGCGGCCCGCTCGACACCTTCACGTACACGCTGTCGCCCGGCGGCTCGACCGCCACCGTCTCGATGACGGTCTTCTGCGTCGACGACCCGCCGCACGCGGCCGACGACGCGAAGACCGTCACCGAGGACGACGCCGCCACCGCGATCAACGTGCGCGCCAACGACACCGACGTCGAGGGTGACCCGATCTCGATCGCCTCGGTCACCCAGCCGACGCACGGGACGGTGGTGATCACCGGCGGCGGGACCGGGCTGACCTATGCGCCGAACGCGAACTACTGCAACACCCCGCCGGGCACCGCCCTGGACACCTTCACCTACACGGTCAACGGCGGCTCGACCGCG
Source organism: Nocardioides panacisoli (assembly GCF_039537325.1). Lineage (GTDB taxonomy): Bacteria > Actinomycetota > Actinomycetes > Propionibacteriales > Nocardioidaceae > Nocardioides > Nocardioides panacisoli. The sequence goes on along the minus strand of NZ_BAABAH010000015.1, from coordinate 105,972 downwards.
ACGGTCAGCGTGGCGGTCACCTGCGTGGACGACCCGCCGCACGCCGTCGACGACGCGAAGACCGTGTCCGAGGACGACGCAGCGACGGCGGTGGACGTGCTTGCGAACGACACCGACATCGACGGCGGTCCGATGTCGGTGGCCTCGGTGACCCAGCCGGCCAACGGCACGGTGGTGATCACCGGCGGCGGGACCGGGCTGACCTACGCGCCGAACGCGAACTACTGCAACAACCCGCCGGGCACCTCGCTCGACACCTTCACCTACACCCTCAACGGTGGCTCGTCGGCGACGGTGGCGATCACGGTGACCTGTGTCGACGACCCGCCGCACGCGGTCGACGACACCAAGACGGTGTCGGAGGACGCCGGCGCGAGCGCGGTGGACGTGCTGGCCAACGACACCGACTCCGACGGTGGCCCGATGTCGGTGGCCTCGGTGACCCAGCCGGCCCACGGCACCGTGGTGATCACCGGTGGCGGGACCGGCCTGACCTACCAACCCTCAGCGAACTACTGCAACAGTCCGCCGGGCACCTCGCTCGACACGTTCACCTACACCCTCAACGGCGGCTCGACCGCGACAGTGACCGTGACCGTCACCTGCGTGGACGACCCACCGCACGCCGTCGACGACGCCCAGATCTTCACCGAGGGCGACGCAGCCACCGCGGTGGACGTCCTGGCCAACGACACCGACGTCGACGGCGGTCCGATGTCGGTGGCCTCGGTGACCCAGCCGGCCAACGGCACGGTGGTGATCACCGGCGGCGGGACCGGGCTGACCTACGCGCCGAACGCGAACTACTGCAACAACCCGCCGGGCACCTCGCTCGACACCTTCACCTACACGCTGAACGGTGGCTCGTCCGCGACGGTGACGATCACGGTGACCTGTGTCGACGACCCGCCGCACGCGGTCGACGACACCAAGACGGTGTCGGAGGACGCCGGCGCGACCGCGGTGGACGTGCTGGCCAACGACACCGACTCCGACGGTGGCCCGATGTCGGTGGCCTCGGTGACCCAGCCGGCCCACGGCACCGTGGTGATCACCGGTGGCGGGACCGGCCTGACCTACCAACCCACAGCGAACTACTGCAACAGCCCTCCCGGCACCACGCTCGACACGTTCACCTACACCCTGTCCCCGGGCACCTCGAGCGCGACGGTCACCCTGACCGTCACCTGCGTGGACGACCCGCCGCACGCGGTGGACGACGCCACGACCGTGCTGGAGGACTCCGGCGCCACGGCGGTCGACGTGCTGGCCAACGACACCGACATCGACGGCGGCACGAAGTCCGTCGCCAGCGTCACGCAGCCGACCGACGGCACCGTGGTCATCACGGGCGGCGGCACCGGCCTGACCTACGACCCCGACCCGAACTACTGCAACGACCCTCCCGGCAGCACGCCCGACACGTTCACCTACACGCTGAACGGAGGGTCGAGCGCCACGGTGGGCGTCACGGTCACCTGCGTCAACGACGCCCCGGTGGCCACCGACGAGTCGATCAACGGGACCAGCTCCGCGGTCGGCAACACGGTCCTGGTCGTCGACGACCCGACCGACGGAGCACCGTCGGCCGGCGGACCGCACAAGTCCGTCAGCGGTGACATCCTCGCCAACGACACCGACGTGGACGGCCCGGCTCCGCTGACGATCACAGCCGGCACCTTCTCGACGAACGACGGCGGATCGGTGACGGTCCAGGCGGACGGCGACTTCGTCTTCACGCCGGCGGCAGCCACCAGCTGCACCGACAGCTCCGACTTCTTCGACTACACCGTCGCCGACGCCGACGGCGCGAGCGACGTCGGCCGGGTGACGATCGCGATCGCCGGCTGCGTCTGGTACGTCTCCAACAACGCTGCCGGCAACGCAGGCACGTCGGACGCACCGTTCAACACGCTCGCGCAGGCCGACGCTGCCTCGGCCGCCAACGACACCATCTACCTCTACGAGGGCGACGGCACAACGACCGGCTACACCGCGGGCATCACGCTGAAGAGCGGCCAGAACCTGGTCGGAGACGGGGCGCAGCTCAAGGTGGGCTCCGACGTGCTGGCCGCCGGGACGGCGGGCAACCGTCCCACCATCACCAGGACCGGCGGCGACGTCGTCGTCCTCGCGGCCGGCAACACCGTGCGCGACCTCGCCATCGACCCGAACGGTGCGGGCTCCGGCATCGCCGGCGCGGCCTCCGCCGTCGCCGGGACGATCGCCGACGTGCAGATCCTCGACACCGGGACTTCGGGCACCCAGCCCGCACTCGACCTCGTCGGGACGTCCGGCACGTTCGCGATCTCGGACCTGGTCGTCGACAACACGGCCGCCACCGGCCAGACCTCCGGCTCGGAGGGCGTCCACCTGTCCAGCGCCGGCACCGTCACCTTCGACCCGACCAGCACGATCACGATCGCGGTCAAGGGGGCGAAGGGACTCGACGTCTCGAGCACCGCCCTCGGCACGAGCACGTTCGACAGCGTCACCGTCACCGGCTCGGGCAGCGGCGGTGTCTCCCTGGCGACCGTCACCGGGACGGTCACGTTCGGCGGCCTGGCGTTGACGACGACGTCCGGAAGCGCGGGCGGGTTCGTCGTCTCCAACTCGGGCACGGTCAGCGTGACCGGCACGACGAACACGCTCTCCAGTGTCGGCGGGCCCGCGCTGTCCTTCGCGCACTCGACGATCGGTGCCGCGGACCTCAACTTCCAGAAGGTCAGCTCGAGCGGCGCCAGCAACGGCATCGTGCTCGACACCACGGGCAACTCGGGCAGCCTGGTCGTCACCGGCAACGGCGGCACCTGCACCAACGCCGACACCAGCGGCTGCACGGGCGGGACGATCGCCGGCACGACCGGCGGCGACGACTCGTCGTCGCTGCCCGTCGGCACCGGCATCGTGCTGAACAGCACCCTCGCGCCGTCGTTCACCCGGATGTGGATCCACGACCACAGCAACTACGGCGTGCGGGGGACCGGCGTCAGCGGCTTCACGCTCGACACCAGCGTGGTGAACGGGAGCAACGGGACCAACACCGTCTCCCCGTACAACGACGCGGGCCTCGCCTTCGACAACCTCACCGGCTCGGCGTCGGTGACCAGCACCTACATCAGCGGCGGGATCGCCGACAACCTCAGGATCCAGAACACCACCGGCAGCCTCGACCGGCTGACCCTGACGAGCGTCACGTTCGGCACCAACGGCACCTCTCCCAACAACGACGCACTCGACATCGAGAGCTCGCCGGTCGCAGGAGCGCTCAAGGCCACCATCACCAACAGCACGTTCACCAGCGCGGCCGGCGACCTGATCGACTTCAACCACGACGGAACCGGCCTCGGCGACCTGGTGATCACCGGCAGCACCTTCTCCAACGCGCATCCGGCCATCGCCACGGGCGGCGGCGGCCTGTCGCTGTTCCAGGGCGGGACCGCCGGTGCCACGACCATGCAGATCAACGGCAACTCGTTCCGTGACGCGGTGGGCCCCGGCATCCTGGTGGCGAAGCTCTCGGGCTCGTCCACGCAGCAGGGCAAGTTCTACAACAACACGATCGGCGTCAGCGGGGTGGCCAATTCCGGCTCGCGCGAGGGCTCGGGCCTGAAGATCCAGGACGTGGGCGGCGGCACCGACGCCTGGTCGGTCGACGGCAACACGATCCGCGGCTACAACAACTTCGGGGTCGAGGTGCTGGCCGGCGGTGGCGGCAGCCCGGTGGGCGGCGCCTTCGACACCCGGGTCACCAACAACACGATCGCTGAGCCGGGCACCTACGCGGGCACGATCGCGATCGTGAAGAACGGCGTGCACTACAACATCGGCACCACCCCCGGCGACACCTTCGCGGCCTGTGCCGCGATCACGTCCAACACCCTCGACCAGAGCGGGGCCGACGGTGTGCCGGCGACGGGCTTCGATTCCGACATCCGGCTCCGGCAGCGGCAGGCGACCACCATCCGGCTGCCGGGCTACGGGGGTGCCAACAACGACAACACCGCGGTGCAGAACTTCCTCTCGGGCAACCAGAACAACTCCGGAGGCACGACGTCGCAGGCGTCCAACACGGTGCCCACCGGCGGCGGGTTCACCGGCGGCGCCGCGTGCTCGACGCCGACGGTGCCGTGACCGAGACAGACCGAGAAGGATGACCCATGGCTGACCCGTTCTACGGCGAGATCCGGATGATGTCGTTCAACTTCGCCCCCAAGGGCTGGGCGCAGTGCAACGGCCAGACCCTCCCGATCAACCAGAACCAGGCGCTCTTCTCGCTGCTGGGCACGAACTTCGGCGGCAACGGCCAGACGACCTTCGCCCTGCCCGACTACCGCGGGCGGGTCCCCGTCCACGTCGGGGCCGGCCACACGCTCGGCGAACGGGCCGGGCAGGCCAGCCACACCCTGACCATGGGTGAGACGCCGCAGCACCTCCACGCCGTCCAGGCCTCCTCCCAGGCCACGGGCGGGTCGGCGTCGCCGTCCGGTCGCTACCTCGGCGGCGCCAACAACGCCTACCGGTCCGGCGCGGGGACGACGACGCTTGCCGCCTCGACGATCGGCAACGCCGGCGGCAGCCAGGCCCACGAGAACAGGCAGCCGTACCTGGTCGTGAGCTTCTGCATCGCGCTCGTGGGCATCTTCCCGAGCCAGAGCTGAGGAGCTGAGATGGCACAGCCCTATACCGGCGAGATCCGGATGTTCGGCGGCAACTTCGCGCCGGTCGGCTGGCTGATGTGCAACGGTCAGCTGCTGCCCATCTCCGAGTACGAGGTCCTGTTCCAGCTGATCGGCACCACCTACGGCGGCGACGGCCAGGAGACCTTCGCACTGCCCGACCTCCGTGGCCGCCTGCCCGTCCACCAGGGCACCGGGTCGGACGGCACGACGTACGTCATCGGCGAGGCCGCGGGCGTCGAGTCGGTCACGCTGACGACCAACCAGATCCCCGTGCACACCCACGCTCTGACCGCCAACGACAGCCAGCCCGGCAACGCCGTGACGCCGGGCGGGAACCTTCCCGCGATGTCGTTGAACGTCGTCCCCTTCATCCAGGACGCGACGTCGGGCTCGTTCAACGCGGCAGCGATCGGGCCGGCCGGAGGCAGCCAGCCGCACACCAACCTGCAGCCCTACCTCTGCGTGAACTTCATCATCGCCTACGACGGCTTGTTCCCGTCCCCGACCTAGGAGCCACGGTGGCCGACCCCTTCCTGGCGGAGATCCGGATCTTCGCGTTCAACTTCGCCCCCCGCGGCTGGGCCTGGTGCGACGGCCAGCTCCTGCCGCTCTCGCAGAACACGGCACTCTTCTCCCTGCTCGGGACGACCTACGGCGGCAACGGGCAGTCGAACTTCGCGCTGCCGGACCTGCAGGGTGCCGCACCCATGCACCCCGGCCAGGGCAACGGCCTCAGCAACCACTCGCTCGGCGAGACCGGCGGCGTCGAGAACGTGACCCTGCTGACCTCGGAGATGCCGGTCCACTCCCACAGCATGTCTGCCGACATCATCGACCTCGCCGACACGTCCACGCCCGGGCCGGCCGCAGTCTACGCGCAGTCCGCCAGCGGCACCCTCTACCAGAGCTCCGCCGACACCCAGCTCGCCGCGACGGCGCTCGCCCCGGCCGGCGGCAGCCAGCCGCACAACAACATGCAGCCCTACCTGACCTGCAACTTCAACATCGCCCTCGAGGGCATCTACCCGGCGAGGCCCTGATGGAGACCCTCCGACCCTCGACCGAGGAGGACCTCCCGTTCCTCCGGGAGGTCTACGCCGCCTCGCGCGCCGAGGAGCTCGACCAGGTCGAGTGGCCGCCGGGCCAGCGCGAGGCCTTCGTCCGGATGCAGTTCGACCTCCAGGACGCCCAGTACCGCGGCGGCAACCCGGACGGCAGCTTCGACGTCGTCGAGGTCGACGGCACGCCCGCCGGCCGGCTGTACGTCGACCGCCGACCCGACGACATCCGGATCATCGACATCGCCCTGCTGCCGCGGTTTCGTGGCGCCGGCATCGGCGGGCGGCTGCTGCAGGCCCTGCTCGACGAGGCGGCGGCCTCACGCCGGACCGCCAGCATCCACGTCGAGGTGCACAACCGCGCCGCACGGCTCTACGAGCGACTGGGCTTCCGGCCCGCCGCCGAGCGGGGGCTCTACCGGCTGATGGAGTGGAGCGCCGCGTGACCCCTCAGCACCTGACGTCAGGCGAACACGGCCTCGTAGCGCACCCCGTCCGCGTCGGCCCCGATCGGCACCAGGAACAGCGCGAGGTCGCCGAGCGCGCCGTGGCTCAGCTCCTGGGTGCCCTGCCCGAGCAGCGGGTCGGACGGACCGAGGAAGACGACGGAGAACTGCTCGCGCGGGGTGCCGTCCGGACCCGCCCCGCCATCGCGACCCAGGGCGCTGACCTCCTCGACGGTCAGCGGCACCTTGCGACCGTCAGGCAACGCGAGGGTGAACACCTCGCCGACCAGGCCGGTGAAGTCCGCGTAGGTGAGCCAGGGGGTCGCTGCCACGACCCGATGCTAACGAGGAGGAGCAGATGAGCGACGTTTCCCGCCGCAGCGTGATCGCTGCCGGCGCCACCGGGCTGGTAGCGGGCGGTGTGCTCGCCCAGGGCGTCCCGGCCGACGCCGCGCCCAACGCGCTCCCTTCCGCCGCCCCTGCCCGACCCTTCACCACGAGCGGCCAGCTCTACTCGCGTGCGCGGTTCACATCGTTGCGGCACGCTCGCTTCTCCGTCCAGGGTCCCGGGGTGTCCACCACGATGGTGCTTGTCGCGATCGACGACCTGGTCGGCTCTCCCCATGGCGACAAGCACCACTACCAACTGACCTTCCGGGCGAGCTCGCGCGGCCCGGAGCAGGGCACCTACACGCTGCAGCGACGGCACTTCGACGCCACCTCGATGTTCCTCGTCCCCACCGACGAGGAGCGTCGCCGCTACCTGGCCATCGTCAACCGCGGCCACTAGCGCTCAGCGCCCCGCACCCGGAGCCGTGCGCTCCGTCACACCTCCGCGCCACGATCCGGCGAGGGGGTTTACACGAGCGCCATCTTTGTCCAGACTGCCTAGTACACAGTGTCGTGCTAACTATGGGCAGCAGTGCTCAGGTGACGGAGGTTCGGATGTTGGCTCACGAGCGGATGGGTGCGGGGGAGCCGCTGGTCCTCGTGCACGGGATCAGCCACCGACGCCAGGCCTGGTACCCCGTCGCCGAGCGGCTAGCCGAGCACCGCGAGGTGATCCTGTTCGACCTGCCCGGCCACGGCGAGTCGCCCGCGCTGGTCACGAACGGCCGTCCGGTCAAGGAGGTCCTCCAGGAGGTCCTTGTCGAGCTGTTCGACGAGCTCGACCTGCACCGCCCGCACATCGCCGGCAACTCGCTCGGCGGCCGGATCTCGCTCGAGGCGGCGGCCGACGGCCTGGTGAGCAGCGCGACCGGGCTCTCGCCGGCGGGGTTCTGGCAGGGCGACCTCGACTTCGCCTACATCCGGGCGCACTTCGCGGCCCTGATGACCACGGCGCGGGTGACGCGCCCGGTTGCTCCGACGCTCGCGCGCTCCGGCCTCGGCCGCAAGGTGATGCTCGGCTCGCTGATGACGCACGGCGAGCGGGTCGACCGCGACCACCTCCTGGGCGACCTCGAGCACATGGTCGCCGCGCGGCCCGCCCTGAAGACGATCATGTCCGCGGCCTACCCGTTCGTGACCGACATCCCCGCCGAGGTCCCGGTGACCATCGCCTGGGGCACCAAGGACCGCGTCCTGCTGCCCTACCAGGCCGAGCGCGCCCGCCGGCAGCTGCCCGGAGCCGAGCACGTGCGGCTCGAGGGCAGCGGCCACGTGCCCATGTCCGACGACGTCGACGGGGTGGTCGACGTCCTCCTGCGTGGATCCAGCCACGGCCTGCGCTCGGTCGCCTCGGCCGTCGCCTGAGGAGGAGCACCATGACCGAGACCGACTTCGACGTCCTCATCATCGGGGCGGGCATCTCCGGCATCGGCGCCGCCTGCCACCTGGTGCGCTCCGGGTCCGGCAAGACGTACGCCGTCCTGGAGCGGCGCGCCGCGGTCGGCGGCACCTGGGACCTGTTCCGTTATCCCGGCATCCGCTCCGACTCCGACATGCTGACCTTCGGCTTCGGGTTCCGCCCGTGGAACGGCACCAAGGTGCTGGCCGACGGCTCGAGCATCAAGCGGTACGTCGCCGAGACCGCCGAGGAGTACGGCGTCAGCGAGCACATCCGGTTCGGGCACCAGGTGACGAAGGCCAGCTGGTCGACCGCGGACGGCCGGTGGACGGTCGACGTGCTCGTGGACGGGCGGCCGGAGACCTACACCAGCCGCTTCCTCGTCGGCGCGACCGGCTACTACGACTACGACCAGGGCCACCGCCCGGTGTTCCCGGGCGAGGAGGACTTCGCCGGTCAGGTCGTCCATCCCCAGTTCTGGCCCGCGGACCTCGACCACACCGGCAAGCGCGTCGTCGTCATCGGCAGCGGCGCCACCGCGATCACCCTGGTGCCGACGATGGCGCCGGCCGCCGAGCACGTCACGATGCTCCAGCGCTCGCCGAGCTATGTGATGACGGTGCCGGCGACGGATCCGGTCGCCTCTCCGCTGGCGAAGGTGGGCGTGCCCGCCGGCCTGATCTACCGCAGCGGCCGGATCCGCAACATCCTGCTCCAGCAGGCGGTCTACAAGCTCTGCCGCACCCAGCCCGCCCTCGCCCGCAAGGTGCTGCTCCGGGCGGTCCGCGCCCAGGTCGGCCCCGACGTCGACATGAAGCACTTCTCGCCGTCCTACGACCCCTGGGACGAGCGGCTCTGCGTCGTCCCGAACGGCGACCTGTTCCGGGCGCTGCGCAGGGGCGAGGCCTCGATCGTCACCGACCACATCGACACCTTCACCGAGACCGGCATCCGCACGCGCTCGGGTGAGGAGATCCCGGCCGACATCGTGGTCGTCGCGACCGGGCTCAAGATCCAGCTGATGGGCGGCGCCGAGCTCGAGGTCGACGGCGAGCGCATCGACACCCACGACCGGCTGCTCTACAAGGGCGTGCTGCTGGAGGGCGTGCCCAACGCGATGTACGTCATCGGCTACACCAACGCGTCCTGGACGCTCAAGGCCGACCTCGCGAGCGAGTACTTCTGCCGCCTCATCCAGCACATGGACGAGCACGGCCACACGAAGGTCGTCGCCGTCGCTGACGACGACGACCGCACCGAGGTGTCCGTGATGGGCGACTCGATGCGCTCGGGCTACATCCAGCGCGGCGACGCCGTGATGCCCCGCCAAGGCCGGCGCGCACCATGGCTGATCCGCAACGACTACCTGCGCGACGCGCCGCTGCTCCGCCGCGGCCGCGTCGCCGAACCCGCCCTGCAGTTCACCACCGACCGGTCCGACGCCCTGACGGGAGCATCACGATGACTGCTGTGCAGACCTACGACGAGAAGCTGCAGACCCTGAGCGAGGGCTCGGTCCGGCTCTCGTTCAACGCCTTCAAGGACATCCCGTGGGACGACCCGGCCTACGCGATCGTGCCGAACGACCGCCGCTGGATCCTCCCGACGGTGGACCCGCTCGGCAGCCACGCCTGGTACCAGGGGTTGCCCGAGGAGCGTCAGATCGAGATCGGCATGGCCCGGATGGCGAACATCGCCAAGGTCGGCTGGCAGTTCGAGAACGTGCTCATCAAGGGCGTGCTCGAGTACCTCATGGACGTGCCCAACGGGACCCCGGAGTTCCGGTACCTCATGCACGAGGTCACCGAGGAGACCCACCACATCCAGATGTTCCAGGAGTTCGTGAACCGCACCGGCTCGGACATCCCCGGCGGCGCCCGCTGGTTCCGCGTGGTCCAGTCGGTGCTGCCCGTCTTCGGCCGGCTGCTGCCCGAGATCTTCTTCACCGGGGTGCTCGCCGGCGAGGAGCCGATCGACCACCTGCAGAAGAGCATCCTGCGGTCCGGCGACGACCTGCACCCGCTGATCGTGCGGATCATGCAGATCCACGTCGCCGAGGAGGCACGGCACATCTCCTTCGCGCACGAGTTCATAGCACGCAAGGCGCCGACGCTGGGCCGCGCGCGCAAGGCGCTGCTCTCGGTCGCCTACCCGGTGGTCATGCGGCTCCTCTGCGACGTCATCGCGACCCCCTCGCGGGAGTTCATCAAGCGCTACGACATCCCGAAGCAGGTGATCGACGACCTCTACTGGGACGCCCCGGAGTCGCAGAAGCTGCTGCGCGACCTGTTCGCCGACGTGCGGGTGCTCGCCGGCGAGGCCGGCCTGATGAACCCGGTCTCGCGCGTCCTCTGGAAGCGGCTGCACATCGACGGCCGTCCCGCCCGGTTCCGGAGCGAGCCGGCCCCGAAGGCCGCCTAGGACCGTCATGCCCTACGTCGTCACGCAGTCCTGCTGCAGTGACGGGGCCTGTGTCGTCGCCTGTCCCGTCAACGCCATCCACCCGGCTCCCGGCGAGCCCGGCTTCGCCACCGCCGAGATGCTGTACGTCGACCCGGTCACCTGCGTCGACTGCGGCGCCTGCGCGACGGCCTGCCCGGTGGACGCGCTCCTTCCGGACACCAAGCTGACCGACAAGCAGCTTCCGTTCATCGAGCTCAACGCGGCCTACTACCGCGAGCACCCGCACGCCGACCGCACACCGCTCGCACTCGTGCCCCCGCACCGCGAGTCCGACACCCTCGGGCTGCGGGTCGCGGTCGTCGGCGCCGGCCCGGCCGGCATGTACGCCGCCGACGAGCTGCTCAAGCTGCCCGGTGTCGAGGTCGACGTCTTCGACCGGCTCCCGACGCCGTACGGCCTGGCGCGGTTCGGCGTCGCCCCCGACCACCCGCGCACCCGCCAGGTGATCGAGCTGTTCGAGAAGATCGAGCGGGAGCCAGGGTTCCGCTACCGACTCGACGTCGAGGTCGGCTCGGACGTGAGCCTCGACGAGCTGCGCGTGGGCTACCACGCCGTCGTGTACGCCGTCGGCGCCGCGACCGACCGCCGGCTCGGCGTACCCGGCGAGGAGCTGCCCGGCAGCGTCTCCGCGACCGAGCTGGTCGCCTGGTACAACGGTCATCCCGACGCCGCCGAGCGCGACTACCCGCTCGACACCGAGCGCGCCGTGGTCATCGGCAACGGCAACGTCGCCCTCGACGTCGCGCGGATCCTCACCGCAGAGCCCGACCGGCTGGCGGAGACCGACATCTCCCGGCGGGCGCTCCTCGGGCTGCGGGGCAGTGGCATCCGCGAGGTCGTGGTCCTCGGCCGGCGCGGTCCGGCCGAGGCCGCCTTCACGCTGCCGGAGCTGGTCGGCCTGGCCGGGCTCGACGACGTCGACGTCGTGGTCGAGGGCGAGGTCGCCGTGACCGACGCCAAGACCGGGATCCTCGCCGACATCGCGCGGCGCACGCCCGTCCCCGGGCGGCGGCGGATCGTGCTGCGGTTCAACCGCGCGCCGGTCCGGGTGCTGGGGGACGACGTCGCGGACGGTCTCGAGGTCGAGCGCACCGAGGTCCTCGACGGTCGTGCCGTGCTGACGGGGGAGACCGAGCGGATCGACGCCGGTCTGGTCCTGCGCGCCATCGGCTACCGCGCGCAGCCGGTGCCGGGGCTGCCGTTCGACGAGCGGCGGGCGCTGGTTCCCAACGACGGCGGCCGGGTCGAGCCCGGCGTCTACGTCGCCGGCTGGATCAAGCGCGGCGCCACCGGCTACCTCGGCACGAACAAGACGTGCTCGAAGGAGACCGTCGACCGGCTGCTCGACGACCTCGACGCGGGACTGCTGCGAGTGCCCGCGCACTAGCATTCGGCCATGCCGCACGTCCCGCACGTCCCCCGGCCCCGCGTGCCGGGCATCGACGGGCGGAGCCTGCGCTGGGAGAGCCACAACGCCGAGCGTCGCGAGCAGGTGCTGGCGGCGGCCGTCGAGCTGCTCGAGGAGCAGCCGCCGGGCGCCGAGATCCATGTCCAGCAGATCGCCGAGCGAGCCGGTCTCGCCCGCACCGTGGTCTACCGGCTGTTCAACAGCCGGGCCGACCTCCAGCGCGCCGTGCAGCTGCGCGTGGTCGAGATGATCCGCGGCGTGCTCGAGGTGAACTTCGAGCTCACCGGCAGCGCCGACGAGATCATCCGCGGCATCGTCGGCTCCTACGTCGACTGGGTCGCCGAGCACCCGCAGCTGCACGACATGGCCGAGCGGGAGCTGGGCGACGGGGAACCCGGCGAGCTCGAGCGGGCCATCGACGTGCTCGGCAAGGAGCTCTCGGAGCTGCTGCAGGCGGGTGCCGCGCTGCTCGACAACGACCTCGACGACACCCTCATCGCCATGCTCGACCTGCTCGTCGTCGGCCTGATCGGGCAGGTGCGGGGCGCGGTCAACCAGTGGGTACGACGCCCCGACCGCACGCCGAGCGCCCGGACCCTGACCGGGCTCCTGAGCCGGTGGATCTGGTACCAGATCGACGGCCAGGCGCGCGAGCTCGGCGTCGTCGTCGACCCGACCCGACCGATCGAGCAGGCTCGGGTCTGATGCTGGAGCGGCTGCACCGGGAGGGCCGCGAGCCCGGTGGGGCGGTCTGCGTGATCCGCGACGACGTGGCCGAGGAGACCATGGTCGGCGACCGCGGCGACGGCACCCCCTGGACCTCTGACACCCTGGTGATGACCTACTCGTGCGGAAAGCCGATGGCCGCGCTCGCGGTGCTGTCGGCCGTGGCGGAGGGCGCGCTCGGGCTGGACCAGCCGGTGGCGGAGGCATGGCCGGCGTACGCCGCGAACGGGAAGGGCGCGACCACGGTCCGCCACCTCCTCAGCCACCAGGCCGGTCTGCCGTTGTACCCGGAGGCCGCGGCCGCGCTGGAGTACGACGACCGCGAGGCCCTCGTCGAGCTGCTCGCCGGCGCCGCGCCGGTCCACGAGCCGGGGACCCGGGTCGCCGAGCACGCGCTCACCTACGGCCACCTGTGCGACGAGCTGCTGCGGCGCACGGCCGGCGAGCCCGTCGACGAGCGGTTCGCCCGGATCGCTGCCGCGAACGGCTGGGATCTGCACCTGTCCGTGCCCGCCGACCAGCTGCACCGGGTCGCCGACGTCGTCCCGGTCGACCCGACCTGGCCGCAGCACTACCTGCAGGACCCTCGCTGGGGGCCGGCGCTCGGCCGGCCGCCCGGGCTGCTCGACCCCGTCGTGCTGAACTCCGAGCGCTGGCGGCGTACCTCGTTCGCGGCGATCTCGCTGCACGCCTCGGCGCGCGGCCTGGCGCGGTTGTACGCCGACCTGGTCCCGGCCGACGGGCCGGTCGCCGAGCTGCTCGGCCCCGACCTGCACGCCGAGCTGCTCCGCCCGCAGCGGACCGGGGTCGACGGCGTGATCGGCCGCGAGGTCACCTGGACCCTGGCCTTCCAGCGCGACGACCTGCCCGGCGGCCGCTCCGAGATCGGCATGGGCGGTGCCGGCGGCTGCAGCGGCTGGGTCTCGGTCGGGTCGGACGGCACGCCCGGGTACGCGGCGGCGTACGTCACCCGCGGCCTGGGCGACCACGACCGCGGCGACCAGGTGTGGCGCGCCCTCGAGCCGTGAGGCTCAGCGCGGCTGGCGGGAGCGGCCCAGGCAGACCGCGACCAGCTCGCCCGGCTTCTCGCCGTTGAAGACCTGCCAGCCGGCGTCGAAGGACACCAGCTCGGTGGTGCCGCTCGGGTGCCGGACGATCGCCTTGGCCGGGATCACCCCGGAGCCGAAGCCGGTCGTCGAGCAGTGCTGCCGCTCCAGCATCCGGTCCAGGCCGTGGGAGGAGAGGCCGAGGTGCTCGGTCGGAGGCGTCGCCTGCGGCTGGCCGAGGACGCTCATGGCGCCGAGCCCGACCAGCAGGGTGAGACCGCCGGCGGTCAGCGCGCTGCGGAGGGACATCACCGTGGTCTCCACGCGAGACCGCTCCGGAACTGCGACGGTCATCCAGTCACCCCCTTGGCTGTGCCGAGCACCGTCCTTCGATCTCGTCAACGAGACGCGCGGGATCTGGTCACGAGGCGGACGTGTGACGATGTGCCCATGACCTGGTTCGAGTCCCCGGCCGACGTCGCCACCCGGCTGCAGGCCGCCGGCTACCTCGCCGACGCCGCGACGGCGACCACCGCGTTCCTCGCCGGTGCGCTGGAGAAGCCGCTGCTGCTCGAGGGCCCCGCGGGTGTCGGGAAGACCGAGCTGGCCAAGGCCGTGTCCCGGGCGACGGGCGCCGACCTGGTCCGGCTGCAGTGCTACGAGGGCCTCGACGAGGCGCGGGCGCTCTATGAGTGGAACTACAAGAAGCAGCTGCTCCGCATCCAGGCCACCAACGCCGACGACCTCGACTGGACCCGGACCCACGACGAGATCTTCACCGAGGAGTTCCTGCTCACCCGGCCGCTGCTCACCGCGATCCGGCGCGACGAGCCGACCGTGCTGCTCATCGACGAGGTCGACAAGACCGACGTGGAGGTCGAGGGCCTGCTGCTGGAGGTCCTCTCCGACTTCCAGGTCACGATCCCCGAGCTCGGGACGGTGGCCGCCGTACGTCGCCCCTACGTCGTGCTCACCTCCAACGCCAGCCGCGAGCTGTCCGAGGCCGTCAAGCGGCGTTGCCTCTACCTGCACCTGGACTACCCGGACGCGGCGCGGGAGCGGGAGATCCTGCTGTCGCAGGTCCCCGACCTCGACGACCGGATCGCCGAGCAGCTGGTGGCGACCGTCGGCCGGCTGCGTGACCTCGAGCTGAAGAAGGCGCCGTCGATCGCCGAGTCGGTCGACTGGGCCCGCACCCTGCTCGCGCTCGAGATCCGCGACCTCGACGAGAAGGCGGTCGCCGACACCCTGGGCGTCGTGCTCAAGCACGCCTCCGACCACGAGCGCGCGGTCCGCGAGCTCAAGCTCGCGAAGAGCTGACCCGATGAGCTCCGGCCTGCTCGACCGGCACCTCGGCTTCGTCGAGGCGCTGCGCGGCGCCGGGCTGTCCGTCTCGCTCGCCGAGGACCTCGACGCCGTGGCGGCGCTCGGCACCGTCGGCTGGGGCGATCGCGACCAGGTCCGCGCGGTGCTGGCGGCGACGATGGTGAAGAAGCAGGCGCAGCGCACGACGTTCGACACGCTCTTCGACGTCTACTACCCGGCGATGGTCGGCGAGGGCGTCGAGGGCCGCTCCGACGAGGCCGACGAAGCTCCCGCGACCTCGCGTGACAACGCCGCTGCGCTGGAGGCGTTCCGCCAGCAGCTCACCGAGGCACTCGAGGCCGGCGACGAGCAGCAGCTGCGGCGGATGGCCGCGGAGATGGTCGCCCGGTTCGGGGCGATGCCCGGCCGCGGGCCGGGCATGTCGTCGTGGTCGGCGTACACCGCTCTCCAGCGGGTGGCACCGCAGGACCTGGTCGACAAGGTCGTCAGCGGCCTGCTCGCCGAGGGCGACCTCGACGCCGCCGACGTACGGCGGACCGTCGACCGCCGGGTCGGCGCGTTCACCGGGATGGTCGAGAACGACGCCCGTCGCCGGATCGCCGAGGAGAAGGGACCCGACCACGTCGCGGACGTGACCGTGCGGCCGAGCATCGACCGCCTCGCGTTCATGGCTGCGCGCCGCTCCGACCTCGACGAGATGCGGCGCGAGATCTACCCGCTCGCCCGGCGGCTCGCGACCCGGCTCACCAAGGAGCACCACGCGAAGCGGCGCGGGCCGCTCGACTTCCGGCGGACGGTCCGTGCGTCCGTCGCGACCGGCGGCGTGCCGCTGTCGACCTACCACCGGCCGAAGCGCGCGCACCGCAGCGACCTTGTCGTGCTCTGCGACGTGAGCGGGTCGGTCGCCAACTTCGCCTCGTTCACGCTGCTGTTCATGTTCGCGCTGCGCGAGGTGTTCCAGAGCATGCGCGCGTTCACCTTCATCGACCACGTGCACGAGGTGACCGGGCACTTCCGCCCGGGCGCCGACCCGGTCGACGTGCTCACCGACCTGGCCGCCGCGACCAGCCACGCGGCGCTGTGGGGCCGCACCGACTACGGCCGCGCGTTCACGAAGTTCGAGGAGTCGTTCGCCGACGCCCTCGGCCCCCGCACCACGCTGCTGATCCTCGGCGACGCCCGGTCCAACTACACCGACCTGTCCGAGGACGTGCTGAAGCGGCTGGCCGGGTCGGTGCGCCGGTCCTTCTGGCTGAACCCCGAGCACGAGCGCAACTGGGGCACCGGTGACTCCGCCGCGCCGACCTACGGGCAGGTGGTCCCGATGGTCGAGTGTCGCAACCTCACCCAGCTCAGCGACTTCGTGCACGACCTCGCGCTCTAGCTCGCGAGGTAGCCGAGCTCCCTGATCCGGTCGAGCTCGGCCCGCAGGTCGGGATGCTCGGACCGGTCGGCCGCGCGACCGCCGGCGACGTACGGCCCGACGCCGTCGGCGCCCAGCGCCGCCGCGTCGAAGACCACGGTCACCCGGTTGGCGGAGCCGGCGTTGACGAGCGAGCCGAACAGCGCGACCGGGTCCGAGCGGTCCTCGAGGGACAGGACCCGCACCTCGGCGGGCACGCGCGGGACCTGGGCCGCCGGCGAGCTCACGGTGACGACCTGGTCGACGACGACGCCGCCGAGGTCGCGCCCGGTCAGCGCGACGGCAGCCGCGCCGCCGACTCCGGCGCCGACGACCATCACGTGGGTGCCGGCGCCGAGTCCGGCGAGTACCGTGGCGATGTCGTCGACGTACGTCGAGAGGTCGCCGGACACGAGGCGCAGCTGCCCGGGCGCGGGCACGCCGGCGGGACACGTGAGGTAGACGATGTGGCGGCCGTCGGCCAGCCGCTGCACCCGGAGCGGGTCGGTGGTGGCGGCGAGTCCGGCCATCAGTGCGCCGAGGCCCTCGGGGGCGCCGTCCTCGGTCAGCGCCACCGGGAGCTCCTCGTCCTCGGAGCCGTCGTCGGTCGCGACCGCGGTGTCCCTCAGCGCCGCGCCGAACGACGTCTCGACCGCGGGCACGCCCGCCGCTCGCAGCCCGCCCGCGCGGGCCTGGCGACCGGAGTCGCCGGAGAGCACGCCGGCGGTGAGCAGCGCCCGCATCTGCAGGCTGTCGACCAGGCCGCCGCCGGTGGTGACGTGGTCGAGGAGGTCGGGGTTCGACTCGGCCAGCTCCGCGAGGTAGGCGGCGACGCCGTCCCGGTCGAGCGCGTCGGTCTCGATCAGGCCCGCGGACACGATCGCGCCGCCCAGCTCCACCTGCGGCGCGAGGTAGCCGATCGCCTTGCCGGCGATGCTGCCGAGGGTCTCGTACGCCGCGGCGCGCAGCTCCTCGATCCACCGGTAGGTCAGCACCGTCGCCCGCAGGACGAGTGCGTCCGCGTCGAGCTCGATCGACCGGCTGAGGAGTCCGTGCCGCCCCGAGATCGCGGCACGGATCTCCTCCTCGGCCTCGCCCCAGGTCTGCGGGCTGAGCGGCGCCGACTCGTTGACGGCCGGGTCGGCCAGCACGTCGCCGCCTAGCTTGGCCCAGGCACGCATCTGCGCCCCGGCGTCGTCGAACAGTTCGGCGAGCCGCAGCATCTCCTCCAGCGTCGCCTGGTCGGTCATGCCTGCACCTCCGCCAGCAGCGGGGCGAGCACGACGGCCAGTGCCGACGGCTCTGCCCGCGAGACCTCGACGCGCAGCCCGCTCCGGGCCCGGTGCGGTCGCAGCGCGTGCCAGCCGTCGGCGAGCAGCGTCCACGAGACGACGCCGACCGCGGCCGGCACCCGCTCCACGGGCACGTCGGCGACCATCGCGCGCAGCCGGCCGCGGGCCTCGGTGCTGAGGGCGGTGATGACCCGGGTGACCTCGTCGTCGGGGAGCGCGCG
This sequence comes from Nocardioides panacisoli, assembly GCF_039537325.1. Classification (GTDB taxonomy): domain Bacteria; phylum Actinomycetota; class Actinomycetes; order Propionibacteriales; family Nocardioidaceae; genus Nocardioides; species Nocardioides panacisoli. The sequence continues at coordinate 88,113 of NZ_BAABAH010000015.1, read as the reverse complement.
GCCGTCGGCACCGCGCACGTCGCCGGAGTGGCGGCCGGCGAGGACCGGCAGCAGGTCGTTGCGGTTCGTGCGGATCGCCTCGGCGCCGGCGTCGGCGAGCTCGAAGGGCAGGTCGACGTACGCCGGGACGGCCGAGTCGTCGAGCGTGAGCTCCTCGGAGATCGCGGCGACCCGGGCGAGCTCGGCGGGCCAGGCCTCGGTCCCGAACCAGGCGAGCTCGAAGACGATGCCGTCGACGGTCGCGAGCGAGGCGACGGCGCCGTCGGCCTGGCGGTACCACGCCTTGGCCTGCACGTCCCCGAACGCGATGTCGATGTCGAGCGCCAGCCGTGGCGTGGCCAGCAGTCCCACGGCGCCCGCGATGTTCGCGTCGAGGACGCCGTCGGACACCAGGCCCCGGCGGTAGAGCGCGGCGACCGGGTTGGGCAGGCCGTCGACGACGGCGCGGTAGGCCTGGTCCGCGGTGGTGGTGCGGGACTGTCCCAACCGGCTCTCGAGGCCGCCCGACTCGGCCGGGGCTGCGACCTCGAACGGCAGCGGTGCTCCGCCGGCGAGCTCGGCGACCACGCCCAGCTCGGAGAGGGTCAGGCCGATCCGGCGCGGCGCGGCGTCCAGGGCGCTCGTCACCACCGGCGGGGCGGGGGTCAGGTCGATGGTCGGCACGTGTCTCCTCAGCGACCCGGCAGCTCGGCGGACAGCCAGTCCTTGTGCCCCGGCGCCGGCGGCACGAAGCCGTCCCGGGCCTCGGCACCGGCGGACGCGGCGCGGCGCTCGGCCTCGGAGATCTGCTCCTTGGCCTCGTCCACGGCAGCCGCATGGCGGTCGAGGGCGTCCGCGCCGCGGTCGTGCCGGTCGGCGGCACCCCACAGGTGCGTCGCTCGATCGGCGACCCGGACCTGCATCGCGTCGGCGGCCCGTCCGGTCCAGCCGAGCGCCTCGGTGCGGGCCACCAGCTGGTCCGCCAGCGCGCGCACGTCGGCGGCCTGGTCGCGGAGCTGGTCCACCCGCTTCCGGATGACGTCGCTGTCGCCGTACACGCTCGATGCCCTCCTCGGCCCGATCCGACAGGTCATCAGGTCGGGTTCCCTGGGAGCGGGGCGCTAAACGTCCGGGCTACAGATACTTACCCAGTCGCGCGAGGGCCTCCTCGATCTCGGCGGCGGTGCCGGCGAAGCTGAACCGCAGGTAGCGCCGGCCGTCGACGGTGTCGAAGTCGATGCCGCTCGCGACGGCCACGCCGGTCGCGGCGAGCAGGTCGCGGGCGAAGGCCATCGAGTCGTCGGTCAGGTGGCCCACGTCGGCGTACGCGTAGAACGCGCCGTCGGCCGGCGCCAGCCCGGTGATGCCGAGCTCGGTCAGCCCGTCGAGCAGGATCGCGCGGTTGTGGGCATAGCGCTGCACGTGGCCGTCGAGCTCGGCGTACGCCGCGTCGTCGAACGCCGCGAGCGCCGCGCGCTGTGCCAGGACGGGCGGGCAGATGCTGAAGTTCCCCGTCAGTACGTCGACCGCGCGCACCAGCCGCTTCGGTGCGAGCATCCAGCCGAGCCGCCAGCCGGTCATCGAGAAGTACTTGGAGAACGACCCGAACACGATCGCCTCGCGGCTGGTCTCCCAGGCGCTGCGAGCCATGCGCGGGTCGCCGTACTCGATGCCGTGGTAGATCTCGTCGGAGATCAGCTGCACGCCGGTGTCCTCGCAGAACCTGGCCAGCCCCGCCAGCTCGGAGGGCAGCAGCATGGTGCCGGTCGGGTTCGCGGGGCTCGCCACGATGAGGCCCTTGAGGCCGCCCGGTCCGGCCGCCTCGTGCGCGGCCGCGACCTCGTCGACGGTCGGCTGGAACCGGTTGGCCGGCCCGGTGGGGATCTCGACCACCTCGCAGCCGAGCGCGGCCAGGACGTTGCGGTAGCAGGGATAGCCGGGCCGTCCGATCGCGACCTTGTCCCCGACCTCGAACGCCGCGAGGAACGCCAGCAGGAACCCGCCGCTGGAGCCGGTGGTGACGACCACGTCCTCGGCCGATACGTCCACGCCGTGCGCGCGGCGGTGGTGGTCGGCGATGGCCGCACGGAGCTCCACGATGCCGGTTGCCGGCGTGTACCCGAGCGGGTCGCCGGAGCCGAGCAGCCGGATCGCCTCCGCGTTGACCGGCCCGGGAGCGCCGCTGCTGGGCTGGCCCGCGAGCAGGTTGACCACGTCCCCGTGCGTCCGCTGCCGCTCGGCCGAGAGCGCGAGCAGGTCCATCACGTGGAACGGTGGGACGTTGGCGCGCTGGGCGGCGGCGAAGCGGTTCACCTCGACATTGTCGCGCCCGACGCCACCTTCGCCGCGTGGGCTCCAGCCCGCCTGCCGAAGTAGGAGCCCTCGCCCAGCTGGGTGCCGGAGCAGTAGCCCGCACCGTCCTGGGCGATGTTCGAGGCGCACGCGCCGACGGCGTACAGTCCGCGCACGACCGAGCCGTCGCCGCGCAGCGCCTCGCCGTCGACGGAGGTACGGATGCCGCCGATCGTGAACCCGGCGTAGAGCGCGACGCCGAGGGAGAGGTCGAGGACGGCCCACGGTCCCTGGTCCTGCGGCTCGAGCCAGTCCGGGTGCTTGTGGAAGTCGGGGTCCTCGCCGCGGGCGGCGTGCTCGTTGTAGCGGTCGATCGTCGCCCGCAGGGTCGCGACCGGGATCCCCAGTCCCTCGGCCATCTCCTCGACGGTCTCGTAGCCGTCCTTCAGCGGGACCAGCGGCATGTGGTCCTCGCCGAGGTGCTCGCTGTCGACGATGAGGTACGCGACCGAGTCGGGCTGCTTCAGCACGTAGTAGGAGGTCCGCGCGTGGTAGCTGTCCTCGGCGACGAACCGCTCGCCGTGCTTGTTGACGATCAGCCCCTTCACGCGTGAGGACGGGGGGTAGAACGGCGCCGTGATGAACGGCTCCTCCATGTGCTCGAGGGCCGCGCCGGCCGACTCGCCGAGCCGGATGCCGAGCCCGTCGTCGTACGTCGACCCGAGCGTGAAGAGCTTGGAGCCGAGCGCGGGGGTGTACCTCGCGACCATGTCGGGATTCATCACGAAGCCGCCGGCGGCGAGCACGACGGCGCCGGCGCGGACGACGCCGGTCTCGTCGAACGACTTCCAGCCGACGCCGACCACGTCGCCGTCGCCGTCGACGACGAGCTGTGCGGCGCCGGTCTCGAAGCGGACCTCGACGCCGGCCTCCTCGACCCGCTCGCGGAGCAGGTCCATGACGATCCGCGTGCCCTCGGTGTCACCGGGCACCGGCACCTTGTGGCCGCGGGGAGCCGGTGCCACCTGGTCCCGGTAGGGGAAGACCTTCTCGTTGCCGGTGAACATCAGCCCCTCGGTACCGGGCTGGATCACGGCCTTGCCGGGGAAGTAGGACCGCTCGAACTCGAAGCCCAGCGCCTCCAGCCAGTCGAAGTGCTCGACCGACGCCTCGCAGTAGGCGCGGATCTTCCTCTCGTCGGGATCCTTGGTGCTCGCCATCAGGTAGGCCGCCATCGCCTCGGCCGTGTCCTCGTGGCCGGTGGCGCGCTGCACGGCGGTTCCGCCGCCGAGGTAGAAGTGCCCGCCGGACATCGACGACGTACCGCCGTGGACCGCGGCACGCTCGAGCAGGAGCACCCGGCCCCCGTCGCCGAGCGACCGCGCGGCCTCGAGCGCTGCGCAGCCACCGGCGATGCCGAAGCCGACCACGACGACGTCGTAGGACGGCGCGTCGTCGGGCACCTCGGTCGCCGGGATCGTCTCCGGGATGGTCAGGCCGGGTGGTGTGCTCACGAGCCAATGCTAGAACACGTTCTAGTCGGGCGGGCCGATAGACTGCGGACCCGCGCCCCGACGACCAGCCGAGGTGACTGTGAGCTTCGACGTCCACCAGCTCGACACGTTCGTGCTGGTGGGGTCCGCCGTCACGCTGCTCGCGGTGCTCGCGGTGCGGCTCTCCTCGCGCGTGGGGCTCCCCAGCCTGTTGATCTACCTGCTGATCGGCGTGCTCCTCGGCGAGTCCGTGATCGGCATCCAGTTCGACGACGCCGAGGTGGCCCACGCGATCGGCTTCGGGGCGCTGGCGATCATCCTGGCCGAGGGTGGTCTCACCACGAGCTGGCGCGAGATGCGCCAGTCGGTCCGGCTCGGCCTGTCGCTCGCGACGATCGGCGTCGCACTGTCGGTCGGGATCGTCGCGGTCGCCGGCCACCTGCTGCTCGGGCTGCCGTGGTCGGCGGCGGTGCTGCTCGGAGCGGTCACCTCGCCGACCGATGCGGCGGCCGTCTTCTCGGTGCTGCGCGTGGTGCCGCTGCCGAAGCGGATCACCGGCACGCTGGAGGCCGAGTCGGGGCTCAACGACGCACCGACCGTCGTCCTGGTGACGCTGGTGTCCTCCGGCGCGGCCGCCGACCACGGCGTCCTCGCCACCGGGGGCATCGTGGCCTACGAGCTGGTCGCGGGCGTGCTGGTGGGGCTCGCCGTCGGATTCGCCGGCGCCTGGGTGATGCGGCGTGCCGCGCTGCCGGCCTCCGGCCTCTACCCGATCGCTGTGCTCGCGCTCGCGCTGCTCGGGTACGGCGGCGCCGCCGCGCTGCACGCGAGCGGGTTCGCGGCGGTCTACATCGCCGCGCTCGTGCTCGGCAACAGCGACCTGCCGCACCGTGCGACGAGCCGGTCGTTCGCGGAGGGCCTGGCGTGGATGGCGCAGATCGGGCTGTTCGTCATGCTCGGCCTGCTGCTGTCACCGGGTCGGATCGGCTGGGGCACCGTGGCCTCGGCCCTGGTCGCCGCGGTCGTCCTGACGGCGATCGCGCGACCGGTCTCCGTCGCGGTCAGCGCCCTGGTGCAGCGGCTCCCGTGGCAGGAGCTGGCGTTCGTGTCGTGGGCCGGCCTGCGCGGTGCGGTGCCGATCGTGCTCGCGACGATCCCGCTGGCCGAGGACGTCCCCGACGCGACCCGGCTCTTCGACATCGTGTTCGTCCTGGTCGTGATCGACACCGTGCTGACCGGTCCGACGCTGCCGCTGGTGGCGAAGTGGCTCCGGGTCGCCCGCCGGTCGGAGCCGCGCGGGATCGACATGGAGATCGCGCCGCTGGAGCGGCTCGGCGCGGACCTGCTGCAGGTGACGATCAGCCCGCGGTCGCGGCTGCACGGCGTCGAGGTGGGTGAGCTCCGGCTGCCCCAGGGCGCCTCGGTGTCGATGGTCGTCCGCGAGGGCCAGGCCATCGTCCCGGAGCAGCGGACCGTGCTGCGCACCGGGGACGACCTGCTCGTCGTCACCCCGCGCAAGCTCCGCGAGGCGACCGAGGAGCGGCTGCGCCGGGTCAGCGCGGGCGGCCGCCTCGCTCAGTGGCTGGGGGAGCAGACGTAGGTGTCGTCGTCGACGGCCTCGTCCGCCGCGCCCTTGAGGACACCGGTGAAGTCGTCGTTGACGACGACCGTGATCCCGGGCTTGGAGCTGTCCTGGTCGACGATGGGAACCCGCTTGCCGAGGTAGGACGCGACCAGCCGGGCCGCCGGCGCGTTCGGGTCGGGCGCCCAGACCTGGGCCGGGACGCGGATGCGGTCGGTGTCGCCGATCTCGCCCTTGCCGAAGCCCATCCGCACCAGGTGGCTCATCGTGTCGCTCGCCAGGCCCGACCGGTCGCCGGCGTTGAGCACGCTCACGAGCACGTCGCCGGGGACGATCTTGTCGCCGGCCGCGAACAGGGTGTCGTTGCACGCGGGGTCGGAGGCCTTGTCCGGGAACGGCTCGGTGACCTTCCCCCACGCCCAGGCGAGCCCAGCCACGAAGATCACGGCGAGCACGAGGAGCGTGGCGGCGGAGCGGGCGCTGCGGGTCATGTCCATGGCGCCGCCGAGCCTAAGCCATGCCCGGGATCAGCCGTCGATGCGCACGACCCGGGCGTGCAGCACGTTGCGCTGCTGCAGGGCGGCGCGCAACGCGCGGTGCAGCCCGTCCTCGAGGTAGTACTCGCCCCGCCACAGCACCACGTGGGCGAACAGGTCGCCGAAGAACGTCGAGTCCTCGTCGAGCAGCGCCGCGAGCTGCAGGGTGTCCTTGGTCGTGACCAGCTCGTCGAGGCGCACCTGGCGCGGCGGGACCGCGGCCCACGCCTTCGCCGTGAGGCCGTGCTCGGGGTAGGGGCGCCCGTCGCCGACCCGCTTGAAGATCACGGGCCGGAGTGTAGTTGCGCGGTTCAGGCCGTCCAGCGCACGGCGTCGTCGACGAAGTCGGCGAGGGCGTGCACGCCGCGGAGGTCGGCGCGCTCCTCCATCAGTCGGGTGAGGCCCTGCGCGTGGCGGGTGCGGAGCGCGGCGCGGCGCTCGAGGCGCCGGTCGATGTCGTCGGGGTTCTGGTCCATGGCTCCACTGTCTGCGACCGACGTCGCGCACAGGTTGACCGCCGGTTACGCCTCGGTGACCGAGCCCGTGATTGCGGTTACATCCGCGCTCGAGCGCTGGCATCCCGGGCGCGGGCCGCGCATACTCGGTGAAAAGTAGAACGTGTTCTAGGGAGTTCCCGTGTACGACTTCGAGGCCGAACGAGAGGGCCAGGCCGGCCCGTCGCCGGTGGGCGCGCCAGCGCGAGCACTGCTCTACCTCGAGCTGCCGCGCTGGATCGGCGAGTACGCCGCCTCGCGCACCCTCGACCTGGTCACGCCTGCGCGCGACGTCGGAGGCGGCCGGCCGGTCCTGGTGCTGCCGGGGTTCTCCGCGAACGACGCGATGACGGGCCGGCTCCGCGGTCACCTGCGGCGGCACGGCTTCCGGGTCCACGGGTGGAAGCTCGGCCGCAACCACGGCCTCACCGACCGCCTGGTCGACGGTGTCGAGGACCGGTTCACCGCTGTCGCGGCGCAGTACGACGAGCCGGTCAGCATCGTCGGCTGGAGCTTCGGCGGGCTGCTGGCCCGCTGGCTGGCGCACGAGCACGCGGACGGCGTACGCCAGATCGTGTGCCTCGGATCGCCCTGGCGCGCCGAGGGCGAGCGCACGCGGGCGACGGCGATGTTCGAGCGGTCCCGCGAGCGGCACGGCATCTCCGAGCGCGCCCGCGAGATCGTCGAGACCGCGCGCGGCCCGGTACCGGTGCCGACGACGGCGATCTGGTCGAGGACCGACGGGATCGTGCCGTGGAAGGGCTGCCGCGTCGACGACGCGACCGACCCGGCGCCGGCCGAGAACGTCGAGGTGCTCAGCTCGCACGTCGGCATGGTCGCCAACCCGCTGGTGCTCGCGACCGTGGTCGACCGGCTGGCGCAGGACCCCGCGCACTGGCGGCCGTTCAGCTGGAAGGGCCTGATCCCGGGGGTGGCCTCATGAGTGCGCTCGAGGACCGCGACCCCGGCTACATCGCGACGGTGCTGCCCTTCCTCAAGCTCGCGATGAAGGGGTACTTCCGCTCCGAGGTGCGGGGCATGGAGCGGGTGCCCGAAGGCGGCGCGCTGATCGTCGGCAACCACTCCGGCGGGCTGATGGCGATGGACGTGCCGATCATCGCGGTCGCGTTCGCCGACACCTTCGGTGCGGACCGGCCGCTCTACTGCCTCGCCCACGACATGCTCTTCACCGGCGTCGCCGGGCCGTTCTTCCGCAAGTTCGGGTTCGTGCCGGCTCACCGCGGCAAGGCGCTCGAGGTCCTGCGGTCCGGGGCGGTGACGATCGTGTTCCCGGGCGGCGACTACGACACCTTCCGGCCGACCCTCAAGGCGAACGTCATCGACTTCAACGGCCGCACCGGCTACGTCAGCACGGCGCTCGAGGCGGGCGTGCCGATCGTGCCGGTGGTCAGCATCGGGGGGCAGGAGGCGCAGTTCCACCTGACCCGCGGGCAGTTCCTGGGCCGGCTCTCGCCGCTGCGCAAGCTGATGCGCAGCGACCTCCTCCCGCTCACCATCGGCTTCCCGTTCGGACTGACGGCCGCGGGCGTGCCGAACCTGCCGCTCCCCACCAAGATCGTGACCCAGGTGCTCGACCCGATCGACCCGGCCGGCATGGAGGTCGCCGAGGCCGACGCTCTGGTCCGGGCCCGGATGCAGGCCGCGCTCGACGACCTGGCGCGCAAGCGGAAGATCCCGGTGCTCGGATGAGCTGGCTGACCAGCCTCCGCCTGCAGCTCTGGGCGTTCCGCCAGCTGGTGTCGAGCGGGATGCTCACCCTGCTGCGCCCGGACAAGTACGTCGGCATGGCCCGCGTGGTGCGGCGCTACGGCACCAGCGCCACCACGGGCTTCGCCCTGGCTGCGGTACGCCGACCGGACGGCACGGCGATCGTCGACGAGCGTGGCTCGATCACCTGGGCGGGGCTGCAGCAGACCTCGGCGGCACTCGCCGTCGGCCTCGCCGACCTGCCCGGCCCGCCGATCACCTCGGTCGCGGTGCTCGCCCGGAACCACCGCGGCCTCATCCAGGCGCTGATCGCGAGCGCCCGGCTCGGCGTACCGACCCTGCTGCTGAACACCGGCTTCTCCGGCCCGCAGCTCGCCGAGGTGATGGAGCGCGAGGGCGCCGACCTGGTGCTCTACGACGAGGAGTTCGCCGGCCTGCTCGACGACGTGCGGGCGCGGGTCCCGGGCCTGCGCGAGGTCGTGGCGTGGACGGACACCGGCGTCCCCGGCACGACGACCGTCGACGGGCTGATCGCCCAGTACCGCGGCCAGGAGCCGCCTCCGCCGACCGGACCGGGCCGTGTGGTGCTGCTGACCTCCGGGACGACCGGTACGCCCAAGGGCGCGCGGCGCAGCGGCGGCGGGACCCCCGAGCTCGCCGCGATGCTCGAGCGGATCCCGTGGCGCGCCGAGGAGACCGTGGTCGTCGCCGCGCCGATCTTCCACGCCTGGGGCTTCGGCCAGGCGGTGGTCGCGGCGACGATGACCTGCACGATCGTGATGCGCCGCCGGTTCGACCCCGAGACGACGCTGCGCCTGGTCGACGAGCACCGCGCGACCGGGCTGGCCGTCGTGCCGGTCATGCTCGAGCGGATCGTGGACCTGCCCGAGGAGGTGCTCGCCCGCTACCCGCTGCGCAGCCTCCGGTTCGTCACCGCGAGCGGCTCGCGGATGCGCGGCGACGCCGTCCTCGCGTTCATGGACCGGTTCGGCGACGTGGTCCACAACAGCTACAACGCCACCGAGGCCGGTCAGATCAGCGTCGCCCGGCCCGCCGACCTGCGGGCCGCGCCGGACACGGCCGGGCGCCCGGTGACGGGCACCGACGTCGTCCTGCTCGACGACGACGGCCGGCCGGTGCCCACCGGCGAGGTCGGCCGGATCGCCGTCCGAGGGGCCTCGCCGTTCGACGGCTACACGCACGGCGGCAGCAAGGACTTCGTCGGCGAGCACATGGTCTCCGGCGACGTCGGCCGCTTCGACGAGGACGGCCGGCTCTACGTCGTCGGTCGTGACGACGACATGATCGTGTCCGGCGGCGAGAACGTGTACCCGATCGAGGTCGAGCGCACCATCGGCGAGATGCCGGAGGTCCGTGAGGTCGCCGTGGTCGGCGTACCGGACGACGCCTACGGACAGCGCCTCGCTGCGTACGTCGTCCGAGCGCCCGGCGCGGACCTCGGCGTGGACGCCGTGCGCACCCGGGTACGCGACCAGCTCGCCGGCTACAAGGTCCCGCGGGACGTGGTGTTCCTCGAGGAGCTGCCGCGCAACGCCGCGGGCAAGGTGGTCGCGCGCGAGCTCCCGGCTGCGGGGAGCTCGCGATGACGCGCCGTACCGAGGCCCCCCGGATGAGCGGCGGCGACGCGAGCTTCCTCTACCTCGAGACGCCGTCCGTGCACATGCACACGCTCAAGATCGCGGTGGTCGAGCCCAACCCGGACATGACCTTCGACAACCTGGTCGCCGGCACGGTCGCGCGGCTGCGCCAGATGCCGGCGCTGCGGCGGCGGGTGGTGCCGGTGCCGTTCCGGCTCAACCACCCCGTGGTGGTCACCCAGCGGCGGATCGATCCAGCGCGGCACTTCTTCCGTCACGACCTCGGTGGGGACGCGACCTTCCGTGACGCCGAGGTCGAGATCGGACGGATTGCCGGTACGCCGCTGGACCGCGACGTCCCGCTGTGGCAGATCCACATTCTCGAGGGACTCGCGGACGGCCGGGTGGTGATCGTCGGCAAGATCCACCACTCGCTCGCGGACGGCAACGCGGCCAACGCGATGCTCGGCAACCTGACCGACCTCCGCCCGGCCGACGGCTCGGCCGGCCGCTGGGAGGACCCCGCCGGCACGACCGCGCTGCCGTCCCGCGCCCGGCTCGTCGTCGAGGCGCTCCGCGACGCGATCCTGCAAGTCGGGCTGCTGCCGCGGTTGCTGCTCGCGACCGCGAGCGGGCTCACCTCGATGCTGCGCTACCGGCGCAGCACCACGACCGGCGTACCCCTCCCGGTCGCGCACGCGCCGCGGGTCTCCTTCAACGGGCCGCTGACGCCGCGCCGCTCGTTCGCGACGGTGACGCTGCCGCTCGAGGCTCTCAAGCAGGTGCGCCGGGAGCAGGACGTCACCCTCAACGACGTCGTGCTCGGGGTCGTCTCCGGCGCGCTGCGCCGCTGGATGGCCGAGCACGGCGAACGTCCCTCCGCATCGTTGACCGCCGGTGTGCCGGTGGGCCTCGACACCGGCGACGGCGGCCCGCGGCTGACCGGCAACGCGGTCTCCAACCTGTTCACCACGCTCGCGACCGACGTCGAGGATCCGGTCGAGCGGCTGCACCGGATCTCCCGGACGACGGCCCACGCCAAGGAGCTGAACCGTCGCCTCGGCAGCAGCATGCTCACCCAGTGGAGCCAGTTCGCCCCGCCGGCGCCGTTCTCGTTCGCAGTGCAGCTGTGGAGCCGCTACCGCCTCACGCGCTTCCATCCCTCCGCGTTCTCCGCGATCGTCTCGAACGTCCCGGGGCCGCGGCAGCGGATCAGCATCGGCGGGGCCCGCCTCTCCGACATCTTCAGCGTCGGCCCGCTCGTCGAGGGCATCGGCCTCAACGTCACCGTCTGGTCGTACGTCGACCGGATGAACTTCTCGCTGCTGGCCTGCCCGGACCTGCTGCCGGACGTCGACGTGCTGGCGTCCTACCTCCCCGCCGCCCTCGACGAGCTCCGCGGGCACGAGCCTGCCGAGCACCAGGAGACCGCATGACGTTCCGGAGGATCGGCCGCGTGGCCCTGCCGCTCGTGGTCCGGGGGGTCGCGCTGCTCGCCGGCCGCGGGCGGCCGATGCCGGACGTCGGGCCGGTCCCCGCCGGGACGGTGGTCGACCTGCCCGGACGTGGGAAGACCCACGTCGTCGACCTCCCGGGGCCCCGCCCCGACGCGCCAGTGATCCTGCTCCTGCACGGGATCGCGACCACGGGCAGCCTCACCTGGTTCTCGGTGATGGCCGAGCTGGCGCGGGACTACCGGGTGATCACCTACGACCAGCGCTGGCACGGGCGCGGGATCCCGTCGGAGACCTTCCTGCTCGACGACTGCGCCGACGACGGAGCCGCCGTCCTCGACGCCCTCGGAATCGATCGCGCCGTCGTGGTCGGCTACTCGATGGGCGGGGCGACCGCGCAGGTGCTGTGGCACCGGCACCCGGAGCGGGTCGCCGGGCTGGTGCTCTGCTCGACGGCTGCACGCTGGCAGGGCCACCTGGGGGAGCGGGCCTTCTACGCCGTGCTCTCGGGCGTCAACAAGCTGTTCCTGTCCGGCGTCCCCGACCGGGTGCGGCTGCACGCCGAGGACCTCCCCGAGCTGCCGCTGGACAGCCCGCACCTTGGGGCCTGGGCGCTGGCCGAGCTGCGCAGCACCAGCCCGTGGGTGCTGCCGCACGTGCTCTCCGAGCTGGGCCGCTTCGACGCGACGCCGTGGATCGGCGAGGTCGCCGTACCTACCGGGATGGTCATCACCGCCAGGGACCACGCGATCCCCACCGCCCGCCAGCGCCAGCTGGCCGAGCTGCTCCCGAACGGCTACGTCCGCGAGGCACCCGGCGGCCACGCCTCGCTCGTCTTCGACCGGGAGCGCTGGAAGCCGGTGTTCCTCGAGGTGGTCGGCGCCGTCGCCCGGGCCGCGGCTCAAGCCGCGGCCTGACAGGCGAGGGCTCTCGCGAGCCGCGGGGCTTCCGGCCGTGCGGGGTGGGACCAACGACCGGTGTGCGACCGGACTGCTGCCAACTAGCGTCGATCTCGTTGCCGGACGGGCGCACCTACGTCGCTCGTGTGCCCACGTGCTCGCCCGTGGGCAGCGCGGAGTGCGCCGACGTCCTTGCCAAGCCGCGAACGGTGATCTTCTTCCTCCACGGCGCCGGCGGCCTCGAGGACCCCGCCACGAGCGCGTACTGGCTCGGGGCGTTCCACGCCATCGCCCCGGACGCGATCCTCGTCTACGGCATCAGCAAGGACGGCTCGCGGCGTTGGGACGCCGGTGTGTGCTGCACGACCGCACCCGTGGACGATGTCGGCTACCTGGCCGAGGTCGTCGACGACCTCGCTGCGTCGTGGTCGATCGCCCGTGCCCGCGTGGGTGCGCTCGGCGTCTCCAACGGCGGGATGCTCGCACTCCGCGCGACGTGCGAGCGCCCTGACCTTGTCACCGCCGTGGCGGCGCTCTCGGCGACCTACGACGGCGCCTGCGACCGGGGAAAGGTGCGGGTCGCGCAGTGGCACGGCGCTCTCGACACCGTTGTGCCTCTCGACGGTGGGGCGGTGCCGCTGTACGGAGCGGTCCGGAACTTCCCGCCCGTCGCCTCGATCGCGAAGCGCATGACAGCAGGATCGGTCTTCGTGGTGAGCATCCTGCCCGGCCGGTCGCACGCGATGACCTGGGCGGAGTACCGCCCCGCGATGCTCTGGCTGCTCGGCGTCCTGCGCTAGCAGCGCGGCTACTCGTCGCGGACGCGGCCCCGCAGGGCCTTGGTGCGGCCCGCCTTCTTCTTCTCCTCGACGCGTCGACGCTGGGAGCTCCGGCTGGGCTTGGTCGGGCGCCGCGGCGGTGGCGGCGGCGCCAGCGCGGCGTGGAGGAGGGCCACCAGGCGCTCGCGGGCCGCGACGCGGTTGCGGTGCTGGGACCGGTGCTCGGAGGCGACGACCGACACCTGTCCGGCGGAGTCCAGGCCAGGCAGCCGGCTTACGAGGCGGGTGCGCTGGTCGTCCGTGAACGCCGAGGAGGTCGCGGGGGTGAAGAGCAGCTCGACGCGCGAGTCCGTGGTGTTGACCGACTGGCCGCCCGGACCGGGCGACCGGGAGAACCGCTCGGTGAGCTCGGCCGCAGGGATGGTGGCGCCGGACGGCAGCCCCGGGCCGGGCGGCACCACGAGGTCCTGGCCTGGCTCGGTCACCCGTCGACCGTAATAGCCGGGCACCGGATCGGGTACCGCGTCCCCGTGTCGGAGCTGTCGCTGCCTGTCCTGCTGATCATCTTCGCGGCCGCTGCCGGGGCGATCTGGGTTGCGGGGATCCAGCTCTCCGACCAGACCGACGTGCTGTCCACGCGGCTGCACCTCGGTGCTGCGCTCGGCGGGTTGATCATGCTGGCGATCGCGACGAACCTGCCGGAGATCGCGATCGTCGCCAGCGCGGCGACGTCCGGGAGCATCAGCGTGGCGGTGGGGAACATCCTCGGCGGCATCGCCATCCAGACGGTGGTCCTCGTGGTGCTCGACGCCTTCGGGGTGCGGGGGGAGCGGCCGCTCACCCATCAGGCGGCGTCGTTGGTGCTGGTCCTCGAGGCCGCCCTCGTGGTCGCCATGCTCGGGGTGGTCGTTGCCGGCAGCCAGCTCCCCGGCGGGCTCATCGTGTGGCGGCTGACCCCCGCGCCGGTCCTGATCGCGGTCCTCTGGGTCGCGGGCCTCCTGCTCCTGCAACGAGCGGGGAAGGGGCTGCCGTGGCACGAGTCCGGAGAGGCTCCGGACAACCAGGTCCCACCGAAGGGTCATTCGCAGCAGAAGACCGAGCAGGACGCATCGGCCAGGGGAGTGAGCACCGCCAGGTCCGCGGCGATCTTCGCCGCCGCGGCCCTCCTCACCCTGGTCGCAGGCGTGTTCCTGGAGCTCAGCGGCGACGCGATCGCCGGGGACGTCGGCCTGTCCGGTGTGTTGTTCGGTGCCACCGTGCTGGCCGCCGCGACCTCGCTTCCGGAGGTGTCCACCGGCCTGACCTCCGTCCGGCAGGGGGACTACCAGCTGGCGGTGAGCGACATCTTCGGCGGCAACGCGTTCCTGCCGGTCCTCTTCCTGCTCGCCACCCTGCTCTCGGGTCAGGCGGTGCTGCCGCAGGCGCACGACACCGACATCTACCTGACCGCGCTGGCGATCCTGCTCACCATGGTCTACGCGGCGGGGCTGCTTTTCCGACCCGAGCGACGGGTGGCCCGGATGGGTGTCGACTCCCTGGTCGTGCTGGTCCTCTATGCCCTCGGCGTCGCCGGGTTGGTCGCCATTGCAACTTCCTGAGCGGGATCAGGCGGCGTTGAACCCGGTCACGTCGATCGCGGTGCCTCGGATGAACTGGGCCTCGAGGGAGCCCAGCATCGTGGTGCCCTTGGTGGTCACCAGGCGGTAGAGGCCGTGCGGCGTGCCCCAAAGCCACTTGTCGGGTCCGAGCTGCAGGACCGAGTAGCCGAGGTGGGTCTTCGCCCGATGAGCCTGGCGGGTGAGCGGAGCGTCGTTGTGATCGCCGGTCTGGCCGGGCGGACCGTGCACGTCGAACGGCGTCGGATGGTCGTGGTCCGGCGAGCGGCCGGCATGGTTGATCCTGGTCGAGGAATGCGGGAAGACCTCACCACCCGTGCGCAGCTCACTGCGCAGCTTCACCTTGGTGGGGTGCTCGTAGGCCTTGGTGGACCGTCCCGCGTTGAGGTCCACGACCGGGGTCAGGAACACCTGGTGATGGCTGAGCAGGTCGCGGAGCTGGGACAGGAGCCGCGGGCCGAGTCCCTCGACCCGCGCCACTCCGTTGACCATGCCGAGCAGGACCTCGGCGTCGATGTGGGCATAGATCCGGGCCTTGTCGGGCATCGGTCGCTCGGCGGTCGGCGCAGGCGGCTCGTCCTCCGGTTGCGGGTCAGTGGCTGCGAAGAAGTCGAGCACCGCCTTGGGGTCGGCGAGCATCGCCAGCGCCTCGGCTCGGAAGTGGTCGATGCCCAGCGCACATCCGCCGGCATCGGTGGTGGTCTCGGCGTTCTCTGCCAGCTTGTTCGCCAGCTCCTCGACCACGGCGTCGAGTGCACTCAGGTCGCCCTCGTCGAGCCGGGCGAAGATCATGCCCGTCCCCGGCTCACCCGCCTCGTCGTCCACGGCATCGCCGGGCTCGGTGTGGCGGATCCACACGCCCTTGTGCTGCTTGGCCTTGCGGACCCGCTCTTCGTGGGCCTCGAGGTCGGCCTCGATGATCTTGGCCTCCGCGATCTGGAGCAGCACGGTGGGAGGCTCATCCGCCGCTTCGGCGAGCGCGGCGTCGACGAGCTTGACCTGGTCGGCGTCGAGCTTGCGACACATCATGGCGATCTTGCGCGCGACCCACATCTCGACGCGGAGGTCGGAGACGGCCTGCCAGAGCTCCGGCAACCGGTGGCGGAGGTCGAGCCCGTCGGCGATCGCGCGACGGGTGCTGAACAGGCTCTCGCAGCGCGCGACAGCGAGCTCCAGCAGCGCGAGGTCCTGCACCTTGGGCGTCCCGTCACCGCCGAGCCGGACCAGCCGAGGACCGCCCTTGCTCGCCTTGCGCCGGAAGCGTGGGTCGTCCTGCGGATTGCCGGAAAACGTGTCAGCCCACGCGAGCACGATCTGCATCGTCCGCAGCTCGCTCCGCCGACGTACGACGATCTCGGACTCCGCCGCAGCCAAGAGCTGCTGCGGTGTGTGATCTGAGTACGCCGAGGGCATGTATTGATGATAATCGAACACACATCCGATAACCAGGGGTGGCTTTCGCCGATCATCGATGGCGTCGAACGAGTCTGATCCGCCGGTGACACACGTCGACCTCCCGGACGTTTCATAGTGTGAGGTCAAGGAACGGAGCCCCCGTGGACACCGCGCAGTTCGAAGCGTGTTGGCACACCCACATCCGACGAATCGTCGCCTACGCGGAACGTCATGTCGGCCGGGATGTCGCCTGCGACATCGGTTCTTCTACCTTCCTCACCGCGTGGCGGACCTGGGACGTTGTCCCGCCCGAACCTCTTCCCTGGCTGATTTCGGTGGCCCGCGGACACGTCCGCAACCATCAGCGCTCCCTCCGACGCCGGGGCAGCTTGGAGCAACGGCTGGCGTTGCTGGACGAGTCGGCCTTCGCGGGACCAGACGCGAGCGTCACCGCAACCGAGCGAGCAGAAGCGCTCGCGGTCCTCGCCGCCATGCCCGAACACGACCGGGAGGCACTGCTTCTGGTCGCCTGGGATGGCCTCACGACCGAGCAAGCAGCACAGGTGCTCGGATGCCGCCCCGGGACCCTAAGGATGCGACTCCACCGGGCTCGAGCCCGCATCGAATCCACGTCAACCGGCCCCGCTTTGCCGATCGCAAGGAGCGCACAGTGAACGTCCTCGACGAGATCCGACCCCGCGCCGAACACCTCACCGACGAGCGCTCCCGCCAGATGCTCACCGCCGTTCTGGCTTCGCCAGAGCGCCGACCCAAGCCTCGGTGGATGAACAGGGCCGCCGCCTTCGGGTTGTGCGGTGTCATCGTCACCGGCGGTGCCACCGCCTACGCGACCGGCCTCGTCCCCGACATCGTCGCCGATCGCTTCCAGCAGATTCGTGGCGGGCAGGACGGCTGGCCCGACCCGATCTACAACGAGCGCCTGATCGCTGATGTCCCGCTCAGCAACGGCAAGCAGGCCCGTGTCTGGTACGCCGACACCACCGACGGCCAGTGCGTCATCCGAGACATGACCGGAACCGTCACCAGGCCCGGAGACTTCGGAGTCGGATGTGCACGCTGGGGCTACGGCTCGGAGCAGACGGACCTGCGCCGCGGAATCCACTGGCAGACCTCCGCCGACGGCCCGGCAGTTGTCTACGGCGACTTCAGAGGCATGACGGCCGACGTAGCGCGCGTGCGAGTAGCCGGGCCGGGCTGGACCAAGTCGTTCCGCGTACGCAACGAGGCCTTCGGCGGGGAAGTCCCCGCGGGAGTTGATGGGGACCGCATCCGCTTCACCTACCTCGACGCCCGAGGAGAGGAGATCGCCAGCAACGTCACCATGGTCACGATCGAATCCGAGTAGCCGGTCGCATCCCTTCGCCGAGAGGGTGGCGCGAGGTAGTCGCGATACAGGCGACCTGGAGCCAACCACTCGCCGACGTAGTGGTGTTCACGAACGACGTCGCCAGGCGGACCAGCCCACGGCATGATCTGCGCCGTGGCGATCTTCGGATGGACGGTCCTGGCGCTCGTGTTCGTCGACGAGCTGCTGGCGGTGGCGGCGTTCGGCGTCTGGGGCTGGGACAACGACCCGCGGTGGCTGCTGGTCTGGGCGCTGCCTGCCGTGGCGATGGCGGCGTGGTTCTTCTTCGCCTCGCCCAAGGCGGCGTACGGCGGAGCGGTGGTCCGGCCGGTCGCGAAGGTGATCGTCTTCGGCCTGGCGTGCCTCGCGCTGGCCGACGCCGGCCACGGCGGCTGGGCGGTCAGCCTGCTGGTCTTCTCGGTCGTCGTGAACGCCCTCGCGCTGCTGCCGAGCATCAGGGTGCTCGCAGACGGCTGAGCCGGTCTCAGACGTTGCGGCGGTACTGGCCGCCGACCTCGAAGAACGCCTCGGTGATCTGACCGAGGGTGCACACCCGCGCGGCGTCCATGAGGACGGCGAACACGTTCTCGTCGGACGTCGCAGCCTCCTTGAGCCGGGCCAGGGCCGTAGGGGCGTCGGTGGCGTGCCGCTCCTTGAAGTCGCGGAGCCGGCGCAGCTGCGACTGCTTCTCGTCGTCGGTGGCGCGGGCCAGCTCGACGTGGTCGGGGGTGCCGTCGTCGGCGCCGTCCTTGCGGAAGGTGTTGACGCCGATGATCGGCAGCGAGCCGTCGTGCTTCCTGTGCTCGTAGAGCATCGACTCGTCCTGGATCCGGCCGCGCTGGAAGCCGGTCTCCATCGCGCCGAGCACGCCGCCGCGCTCGGAGATCCGGTCGAACTCGTGCAGGACGGCCTCCTCGACGAGGTCGGTGAGCTGGTCGATGACGAACGAGCCCTGCAGCGGGTTCTCGTTCATCGCCAAGCCCCACTCCTTGTTGATGATCATCTGGATGGCCAGCGCGCGGCGTACGGAGTCCTCGGTCGGCGTGGTGACGGCCTCGTCGTAGGCGTTGGTGTGCAGTGAGTTGGCGTTGTCGTAGATCGCGATCAGCGCCTGCAGGGTGGTGCGGATGTCGTTGAACGCCATCTCCTGGGCGTGCAGGGACCGCCCGGAGGTCTGCACGTGGTACTTCAGCCGCTGCGAGCGCTCGTTGGCGCCGTAGCGCTCCTTCATCGCGACGGCCCAGATCCGGCGCGCGACGCGGCCGATCACCGAGTACTCCGGGTCCATGCCGTTGGAGAAGAAGAACGACAGGTTCGGCGCGAAGTCGTCGATGTCCATGCCGCGCGCGAGGTAGGACTCGACGTAGGTGAACCCGTTGGCCAGGGTGAACGCGAGCTGGCTGATGGGGTTCGCCCCGGCCTCGGCGATGTGGTAGCCCGAGATCGAGACCGAGTAGAAGTTGCGGACCTCGTTCTGGATGAACCACTCCTGGATGTCGGCCATGCAGCGCAGCGAGAACTCCGTGGAGAACAGGCAGGTGTTCTGCCCCTGGTCCTCCTTGAGGATGTCGGCCTGCACCGTGCCGCGCACCGTGCGCAGCGCCTCGGCGGGATCGATGCCCGACTCCTTGGCCTGGTCGATCGCGGTGTTGAGGAAGAACGCCAGCACCGTCGGCGCCGGGCCGTTGATCGTCATCGAGACCGACGTCGTCGGAGCGAGCAGGTCGAAGCCGTCGTAGAGCGCCTTCATGTCCTCGAGGGTGGCCACCGAGACACCCGAGGTCCCGATCTTCCCGTAGATGTCCGGCCGCTCGTCGGGGTCGTTGCCGTAGAGCGTGACGGAGTCGAAGGCGGTGGAGAGCCGGGTCGCGTCAAGGCCGTGGGAGAGCAGCTTGAACCGCCGGTTGGTGCGGAACGGGTCGCCCTCGCCGGCGAACATCCGCGCCGGGTCCTCGCCCTTGCGCTTGAACGGGAACACCCCCGCGGTGAACGGGAAGTAGCCCGGGAGGTTCTCGCGCCGCCAGAACCGCACCAGCTCGCCGTGGTCCTCGTAGTGCGGTACGGCGACCCGCGCGACCCGGTTGCCGGACAGCGACTCGCGTCCGTGCTCCTCGGTGTCCTTGCGGTAGTCCTCGACGATCCCGGGCCAGGCCCCGAGCTGGTCGCGCACCTCCAGCGGCACGTCGGCCTCGGCGCGGGTCGCGGCGGTGCGCACGTCCTCGACGTCGATCTCCGCGGCGACCTCGCTGAACCGCTGGGCCCGGCGCGCCTTCGCGACCAGGTCCTCGGTCTCGCCGTGGTAGCCACGCACCGTGCGGGCGATCTCGGCGAGGTAGCCGGTGCGATCGGCGGGCAGCACGTGCTGGATCCGCGTCGACTTCCGGCCGCCCACCGGCGCGAGGGTGCCCTCGCCGACGTCGAGGCCCTTCTCGGCCAGGAGCCCGCGCAGGTACTGGTAGAGCGCCGTCACCCCGTCGTCGTCGAAGGTCGCGGCAGAGGTCCCGAAGACCGGCATGTCCTCGGGCCGCGCGCCGAACGCCTCCCGGTTGCGCACCAGCTGCCGGCCGACGTCGCGCCAGGCGTCCTCGGCACCGCGACGCTCGAACTTGTTGATCGCGACCGCGTCGGCGAAGTCGAGCATGTCGATCTTCTCCAGCTGCGAGGCGGCGCCGAACTCCGGCGTCATCACGTAGAGCGAGACGTCGACGAACGGCACGATCGCCGCGTCGCCCTGGCCGATGCCGGGCGTCTCGACCACGACCAGGTCGAACCCGCCCGACTTCACCACGGCCAGCACGTCCTCGAGGTGCTCGGGCAGCTCGTGCGCGCCCCGGGTCGCCAGCGACCGGAAGAACACCCGGTCGCGGTCCATCCCCTCGCCGGACAGGTCCAGGCTGTTCATCCGGATCCGGTCGCCGAGCAACGCGCCGCCGCCCTTGCGCCGGGTGGGGTCGACCGCGACCACCGCGACCCGGACCTTGTCCTGCTGGTCCACGCGGAGCCGGCGCACGAGCTCGTCGGTCAGCGAGGACTTCCCGGACCCGCCGGTGCCGGTCAGGCCGAGCACCGGGACCCCCGCGCCCGCCTCGCGCAGCCGGTCGAGCACCTCGGGCGCGAGCCGTCCGGTCTCGGCGCCGGTCACCGCCCGTGCGAGCGCGGCCCGGTCGCCGGCGAGCACCTCGTCGGCGGAGACCTCGTGCATCGACCACAGGTCGACGTCGCAGTCCTCGACGACGGTGTTGACCATCCCCGGCAGGCCCAGCCGCTGGCCGTCCTCGGGGGAGAAGATCCGCACACCGGCCTTCGCGAGCCGGTCGATCTCGTCGTGCACGATGACACCGCCGCCACCGCCGACCACCTTCACGTGGCCCGCACCGCGCTCGCGGAGCCGCTCGACGAGGTACTCGAAGTACTCCACGTGCCCGCCCTGGTAGGACGAGACCGCGACGCCCTGGACGTCCTCCTCGATCGCGGCCTCGACGATCTCGGCGACCGACCGGTTGTGCCCGAGGTGGATCACCTCGCAGCCCTGGCTCTGGAAGATCCGCCGCATGATGTTGATCGCCGCGTCGTGGCCGTCGAACAGGCTCGACGCGGTCACCACGCGGACGGGGTGCTGCGGCCGGTACAGCGTCATCGCTAGCCCTTCAGATAGTCGGACATCCGAGGAAAATGATAGGACATCCGACCAACCGCGCCAACAACGCACGGCGCGGGTGCGATTACGATCTCCGTCCATGGCAGAGAGGCCCCGCCTGCCGTTCGACCCCATCGAGCGCGCGGGCGAGCTGTGGGGCGAGCGGATCGGGGACCCGTCGGCGATGCGGCTGGCCACCTCGATCATGCGCGTGCAGCAGCTGCTGCTCGCCGAGTTCGACCGGGTGCTGCGGCCCTTCGGCATCACCTTCGCGCGCTACGAGGTGCTCGTGCTGCTGTCCTTCAGCCACGCCGGGGAGCTCTCGCTCAGCAAGATCGGCGAGCGGCTGATGGTGCACCCGACGTCGGTGACGAATGCGATCGACCGGCTCGTCGACGCCGGGCTGGTCTCGCGCACGGCCGACGGTGTCGACCGCCGGCGGGTGCTCGCCTCGCTCACGGCCGAGGGGGAGCGGGTGCTCAAGGACGCGACCAAGGCGCTGACCGACATCGACTTCGGTCTCGCGTCGCTCGACGACGCGGACCGGGAGCGGGCCTACCAGCTGCTGCGGTCGGTCAGGTCGGCCGACTTCGAGTGAGCGCGGCGACGATCTCGTCGGCGGTCCGCTCCACCATCGCCAGCACCTCGGCGAACCCCTCGTCGCCGCCGAAGTAGGGGTCGGGCACCTCGGCTCCCGGCGACACCGGGTCGAAGTCGCCGTACAGCCGCACCCGCTCGTCGTCGACCTCGCTCGCGAACAGCTCGCGCAGGTCCCGCAGGTTCTGCGCGTCCATGGCGAGGAGCACGTCGTGCTCGCCGGCCCAGTCCGCCGTGACCTGCTGCGCCCGGTGCCGGCTGCCGTCGTAGCCGGCCGTGCGCAGGGTCGCGGCCGCGCGCCGGTCCATGCCCTCGCCGACGTGCCAGTCGCCGGTGCCGGAGCTCACGACCTCGACGTGGTCGAGGCCGGCCGCGGCGACCCGGTCGGCGAGCACGACGTGCGCCATCGGGGAGCGGCAGATGTTGCCCAGGCAGACCACGGCGATCCGGTAGCGCCGGGGGTCCCGTGGCGCCGGCAGGTCGGGTCGGCTCACTCGTCGGGACCGACGAGGGCGTCGAGGATCCAGGTGACGATGCTGATGACGACGGACCCCCAGACAGCCGTCCAGAACCCGTTGACGTGGAAGCCGAGGTCGACCAGCCCGGACAGCCACGCCACGAACTTGAGCATCAGGGCGTTGAGGATCAGCAGGAAGATCCCGAGCGTCAGCAGGATCAGCGGGATCGACAGGACCGTGAGCACCGGCTTGACCCACGCCGTGACCACGGTCGCGAGCGCCGCGACGATCAGCAGCGGGATGATCTTGTGCTGCAGCTCGGCCGTCCCGTGGGTCGGGCCGCGGAACCAGATGCCGTCGAAGAGCCAGGCCGCGAACGCGATCGCGGCGGCGGTGATCGCCCAGCGGGCGAGGATGCGGGTCAAGTGAGCTCCAGGGCCTCGATGATCTCGTCCGCGGCGTCGTCGATGTGCCGCCGCAGGAACTCGTGGGCAGCGTCGATGTCGGCCACCTCGAGCAGTCTTACCAGGCCCTCGTGGGAGTCGGCCTGGTCGTGGGCGTTGCGGCGGATCCGGTCGACCTGTGCGAGGGCGAGCTTGAGCTCGTCCATCAGCGCCTCCGCCATCTGCACCAGCCGCGGGCTGCCGGTCAGCTCGACCAGCGACACGTGGAAGGCGAGGTGCCGCTCGTTGAGCTCCTCGTAGGACGCCTGCCCGGTCCGCACCGCCGTCGTGTAGGCCTCCAGCGTCGACCGCACCCGCTGGCGGCGTACGTCGTCCGCGGTCGCCCACGCAAGGACGCCCGCACCCTCGAGCACCCAGCGCGCACGGCACACGTCGCGCACCGAGTCGGCGCGCGGCGTCGCGACGCTCACGCCGCGGTGCGGCTCGCGGGTCGCGAGGCCCTCGCCCACCAGCACGGTGAGCGCCTCGCGCACGGTCGGCCGCGAGACGCCGAGCGACTCGGCCAGGGCGATCTCGCGCAGCGGCGTGCCGCTCTCCAGCTCGCCCTCGAAGACCGCTCGCCGGAGCTCCGCGGCCACCCGCTCGACCGTCGAGGCGTGCTCGACGCTCAGGCCGGCGAACGCGGTGGCGGGACGGGACATGGCCCCATTGTGCCGGTCCGGACCCCCGGCTGGCGGATGGCGCCGCCATCTGTCACACTCCGCTTTGTCAGATTGTCAGACAAAAGCAACGCTTCTTCGTCAAGGGAGGGATCCAATGGACGAGCGCGCTCTCGAGTGGGGCCACCGCTACGCGATGGTCGACCCGTCGCAGTTCCGTATCGACTACGCCATCAACCCGTTCATGGATCCCGCCGTCCAGCCCGACCACACGCGGGTGGCGGAGCAGTGGGACGCCCTCGCCACCGCGCTGCGCAGCGCCGGCGCGAAGGTCGACGTCATCCCCGCGCGTGCCGACAGCCCCGACATGGTCTACGGGATGAACCTCGGCCTGGTCGTGCACCGCCCCGAGTGGAGCGGCCCCGGCCGGCAGTCGGTCGTCATGTCCCACATGCGCTACGAGCAGCGCCGCCACGAGACGGTGTCGGCCGAGGCGTGGTTCCAGAGCCGCGGCTACGCGGCGTCGTACGTCGGGCGCGGCGGCATCGGCCCGCACTTCGAGGCCGGCGACGCCTTTCCGTGGCGCGGCGAGCTGGTCATCGGCTACGGCCCGCGCACGGAGGAGCTCGCGCTGAAGGCCGTCGCCGCCGACCTCGGCGTCCAGGTCCGCGGCCTGCGGATCACCCACCCCGGGATGTACCACCTCGACCTGGCGTTCTGCCCGCTCGACGAGCGCCGCGCGATCGTCTGCCCCGACGCGCTCGACCTTCCCTCGGCCGAGGCGCTGCTCGCGCTCGTCCCCGAGCCGCTGGTGATCACCGAGGAGGAGGCGATCGAGACCTTCTGCGCCAACTCGGTCGTGATCGGCCGGACCGTCGTGATGCCCGCGTGCCCCGACCGGGTCCGCGCGCAGCTGGAGGCCTGGGGCTTCGACGTCCTCGTGGTCGACGTCTCCGAGTTCCACCTCGGCGGCGGGTCGGTGCGCTGCCTGACCAACCCGCTCGACATCACCCGGGGGCGCGACCTGGAGCCGGTCCTCGGCGGCCGGGTGCTGCTGCCCGAGCTCGACGAGGAGCCGGCCGCCTAGGCACATAGGGTCGGCATCGTGTCCGGTCCCCAGCCGCTGCCGCGCGTCAGCGCCATCCCGCCCTACGTCCCCGGCAAGCCGCCGGTGGCCCGGGCGGGGCTGACGACGTACAAGCTCAGCTCCAACGAGAACCCCTACCCGCCGCTTCCCGGTGTCATCGAGGCGGCGCACGCGGCGGTCGCGGAGATGAACCGCTACCCGGACATGGGCTCCGCGGCGCTGTACGCCGAGCTGGCCGCGCGGCTCGGGTGCCCCGAGGAGGAGCTGGCCGTGGCGACCGGCTCGGTCGCGCTGATCTTCCACCTGCTCACCGCGTTCTGCTCCGAGGGCGACGAGGTCGTGCACGCGTGGCGCTCCTTCGAGGCCTACCCGATCGCGGTCGCGGCGAGCGGCGCGACCGGCGTACCGGTCCCGGTGACCACCGGTGCCGACGGCGGCAGGCACGACCTCGACGCGATGGCCGCCGCGGTCACCGACCGCACCAAGGTGGTCCTGCTGTGCACGCCGAACAACCCCACGGGACCGGCCCTCACGCACACCGATGTCGAGCGGTTCCTCGCGCAGGTGCCGCCCCACGTCCTGGTCGTGGTCGACGAGGCCTACCGCGAGTTCGTGCGGATGGCGGACCCGGTCGACGGCGCGGCCCTGCGTCGCCGGCACGAGAACGTCGTGCTGTTCCGCACCTTCTCGAAGGCCTACGGGCTGGCCGGGCTGCGGGTCGGGTACGCCGTCGCCGCGCCATCCGTCGTGGCGGCCGTCCGCGCCGTGTCCACGCCGTTCGGGGTGTCCTCGATCGCCCAGGCCGCCGCGATCGCCTCGTTGCGGGCCGAGGACGAGCTCCTCGAGCGGGTCGCGACGCTCGTCGCCGAGCGGGACCGGATGCTCGCCGGCATCCGCGCGGCCGGCTGGACGGTGCCCGAGGCGCAGGGGAACTTCGTGTGGTTCGACCTGGGCGAGACGACCGGGCCGTTCACGGCCGCCGCGGGAGACGCCGGCCTGAGCGTGCGGCCGTTCGCGGGCGAGGGCGTCCGGGTCACGGTCGCGGAGCCGGCCGCGACGGACCGGCTGGTGGAGCTGCTGGCCCGCGTGTCGCTACGGTGAGCGCAGCGCCCGCCGACCTCACGTTCCGGAGACCCCGATGAGCTACAACCAGCCTCCGCCGCCGCCTCCGCCTCCGCCGGGACAGCCCTACGGCGCGGTGCCACCCCAGGCGCCGCCCCCGCAGTCGCCGCCCCCGTGGACCCCCGGCGCCCCGCCGCCGAGTGGCGGGTCGGGGAAGAAGGGCCTGTGGATCGCCCTCGCCATCGTCGGCGTGCTGGTGCTCATCGGTGCAGCGGTCGTCCTCGGCATCGTCGTCTTCGGCGGTGACGACTCGGGCGACTCGGGATCCTCGTCCTCCGGCTCGGCGGCGGGCTCCTCCGACGAGGACGCCGTCGACGCCGTGGTCGCGCAGTTCCTCGACGCCGCCAAGACCAACGACTGCGACGCCATCCAGGACATCGTCACCGACCACTTCAAGAACATCATCGGCGAGTGCGACACGATGAGCAGCGACACCCTGGACAGCTACACGATCGACGACACCCGGGTGGACGACTCGGCGGGGACCGCCGAGGTCGACGCGACCGCGACCGACAGCGGCGAGGACCTGCCGCTCACCTTCAAGCTGGTCGACGAGAGCGGTGACTGGAAGATCGACGACTTCGACTTCTCCGGCACCGACATCCCGTCGGCGTCGGTCCCGACGGACATCCCGACGGACTTCCTCAGCGACTTCCCGACGGACTTCCCCTCGGGATTCCCGACCGACTTCCCGACCGACCCGTCGGAGCTCGAGAGCTACATCGAGTCCTACCTCGGCTCGCTCACCGCGTCGCCGTGATCCGCTGCACGGGCCGGGGGGCACGCCTAGGCTGTCCGGCATGACCCAGCCGCCGCCGTACGGCGTGCCGCCGCAGCAGGGCTACCCCCAGCAGGGTTACCCGCAGCAGCCCCCGCCCGGCTACCCGCCCCAGCAAGCCGCCGGATTCCTGCCTCCGCCGCCGCCCTCGAAGAAGCGGACCATCGGGTTCTGGATGGGGCTGCTGACAGCCGTCGTGCTGGTCCTGCTCGTCGTCGTGGTCTGGCTGATCACCGGCAGCTGAGCAAAGCCCGCGTGCGAGAATGCGCCCGCACCGTTGCCGGCCGAACCCGGTCCGACCGAACCCGAACTGAGGAGTCGTCATGTCCGACCCGAACCAGCCCACGACCCCTCCCGGCTGGTATCCCGACGGACAGGGCGGCCAGCGCTGGTGGGACGGCCAGCAGTGGACCGAGCACACGCAGCCCGGCGACGCCGGTGGTCAGCGCCCCACGCCCGGGGCGCCCCAGGCGCCTCCTTCCGCGGACGCCCCGACGCAGGTCGCGCCCAACCGCGCGGCGGACTACCCGGCTCCGCAGCAGCCGCAGCAGC
This sequence comes from Nocardioides panacisoli, assembly GCF_039537325.1. Taxonomy (GTDB): domain Bacteria; phylum Actinomycetota; class Actinomycetes; order Propionibacteriales; family Nocardioidaceae; genus Nocardioides; species Nocardioides panacisoli. The sequence continues at coordinate 61,608 of NZ_BAABAH010000015.1, read as the reverse complement.
CCTACGGCGCGCCGGCCCAGCAGCCCTACGGCGCCCAGCCGTACGGCGCTCCGCAGCAGCCCGGCTACGGCGCTCCCCAGCAGCCCGGCTACGGCGCTCCCCAGTACGGTGCGCCCGCCAAGTCCGGCGGCAAGAAGGGCCTGCTGATCGGGGCCATCGTGGCGGTCGTGCTGGTGCTGCTGGTCTGCGGCATCGGCGGCTTCTTCATCCTCAAGGGCGGTGACGACCCGAAGAGCGTGGCCGACGACTACCTGGGCGCGCTCGCCGACGGCGACTTCAACAAGGCCTGCGACCTGTCCTCGGGCGACGCGCAGAAGAAGATCTTCGACGACTCCGGCGCGAGCAAGTGCAGCGAGGTCGAGGACAAGTACGACGAGCTGCTCGCCTCCTCCGGCCAGGACGGCAGCTTCAAGGACTTCTTCAAGGACCTCGACGTCAACTACGACATCGGCGACGTGAACGAGAACGGCGACAAGGCCACCGTGAAGTACACGATCGAGGTCAAGTACACCGGTGACGACGAGACCCTCGGCCAGGCGTTCGAGCAGCCCAAGTCCGACGAGACCCTGACCATGGTCAAGGAAGACGGCGACTGGAAGGTCGACTCCGACACCGGCGACATGTGATGCGCGGCGCGCTCGCCGCCACGCTCGTGCTCGTGGCGACGATCCTGTCGCCGTTCGCGATCACCGCCGTGTGGCTGTCCTCGACGGCCGACAGCACGGACGCCTACGTCGACACCGTCGCGCCGCTGGCCGACGACCCGACGCTCCGCGCCGAGCTGGCCAACCGGATGAGCCAGGCCGCCGTGGCCGAGCTGCAGCAGCGGCTTCCGGTCGCGGTGCCCGACGGGATCGACGAGATGACCGGGGCCGCCGCCCGCCAGGTCGTCGCCGACTCCGGGTTCCCCGACTTCTGGCGGGAGGCCAACCGGGACGCGCACCGCGAGTTCCTGCGCGTGATGAACGAGCACGGCGGCAACCCGAACGGCTGGGTGACCGTGGATCTCTCGCCCCTGATGGTGGACGTCTACCAGCACCTCGGCGACGCGACCGGGCTTCCGGTCGCGGGCATCCCGACGCCCGAGCTGCGCGTGCCCGTGGCGCGCGAGTCCCAGCTCGCGAAGTACCGCACCGCCTACCGGGTGCTCGACGGGGCGGGGCTGGTCCTCGCCGTCACCTGGGTCCTGCTGGTCGGCCTCGCGGCGCTCGTCGCCCGCGGCTGGCGTGGCCGGCTCCGCGCGATCGGGGTCGCGGCGCTCGGGCTGGCCGTGGGCGGCCTGCTGGTGCGGGTGGGGACCCCGCCGGTCGTGCACGCCCTGGCCCACCAGGCGGACCCCGGGCAGCGCGCCCTGGTCCAGCTGATCCTCGGCGTGGTCGGCGACTCACTCCGGTCCCGGGCGACGATGGTCGCCGTCGCGGCGGCCGTCGTGGGGCTGGGGCTGGTCGTGGTCACGCTGCTGCCCGGGCGACGTACGTCCTCGGCTCAGTCCTGGGGATGAAACTTCGGTGATCCGCGTTTGGGCGGGCCGCTTCTGCCCTACCTTCTCTGCGTGAGCAATCCCTACCCCCCGCCGCCGGGCCAGCCCGGCGAGCCGGCGCCGACGCAGATCGTCCCCCAGGGCGGGGTCCCGCCGCAGGGCTACCCGCAGCAGCCGCCCCAGCAGCCGTACGGCAGCGCCCCGGGCGGTGGGGGCTACCCGCCGCCGCCGGGTGGCGGCTACCCGGCTCCGCCGACCGGGGGCGGTGGCGGCGGCAAGGGCCTGATCATCGGGATCATCGTCGCCGTGGTCGTGCTGGTGGTCCTCGCCGGCGTGGGCGGCTTCTTCCTGCTGAGCGGCAACGACGATGACTCCAAGGCGTCCGACGACACCAGCTCGCAGACGACCGAGGCCAGCACCCCGGACTCCTCGAGCGCGTCCACCCCGACGGACACGTCGACCGCCCCGTCCACCACGGACACCACGGCGACGACCCCTGGCACCGAGCCGTCGATCAGCGCCCAGGCGTTCCTCGACTCCTTCTTCGAGGGCAACTGCCAGGCCGTCGAGGGCCTCTCGACGCCGGAGTTCTGGCAGTCGAACTTCGGCAGCCAGAAGTCCTGCAAGCAGGCCTCGCCCAACCTCGCGATGTCCGACGTCCAGTACACGTTCTCCGACCCGACCGACAACGGCGACGGCTCGGTCACGCTGGCCGCCGACGTCTACGCGCCGGAGACCGACAAGACGTTCTCCTGCACCTGGACCCTGGTGCCCGACCCCACCCTCGACTGGCTGATCGACGACTTCACCTACCAGGACAAGTGACGCGCGCCTGACGACGCAGCCGTGGCCCCGCCTTGGAGCACGTTCCTAGGGTGGGGTCATGGCTGCGTACGTCGCGGAGACCGACTTCAAGCGGGACACGATGTATGTCCCGGACCGGATCACGCGCGGTGCCCGGACGCCCGAGCACGGCCCGGTCGACGGCGAGCTCTGGCCCGTCGAGCCCGGCCGCTACCGGCTGATCGCCGCGAAGGCGTGTCCGTGGGCGAACCGCTCGATCATCGTCCGCAACCTGCTCGGGCTGGAGGACGTCATCTCGCTCGGGATGCCCGGGCCCGTGCACGACCAGCGCAGCTGGAGCTTCGACCTCGACCCCGGCGGCCGTGACCCGGTGCTCGGGATCGAGCGGCTCCAGGACGCCTACTTCGAGCGGTTCCCTCACTACGACCGCGGCATCACGGTCCCGGCGATCGTCGAGGTCGACAGCGGCCGGCTGGTGACCAACGACTTCCCGTGGATCACCCACGACCTTTTCCACGAGTGGCGCGACTTCCACAAGGAGGGTGCGCCGGACCTGTGGCCCGAGGGGTTGCGGGAGGAGATGGACGCGGTGATGGAGCGGATCTACACCGAGGTCAACAACGGCGTGTACCGCTGCGGGTTCGCCGGCTCCCAGGACGCGTACGACGCGGCGTACGACCGGCTCTGGACGGCGATGGACTGGCTCGAGGAACGTCTCGCGTCGCGCCGCTACCTGATGGGGGAGGCGATCACCGAGGCGGACGTCCGGCTGTTCACGACCCTGGCGCGGTTCGACGCGGTCTACCACGGCCACTTCAAGTGCAACCGGCAGAAGCTCGTCGAGCTCCCGAACCTGTGGGCCTACGCCCGCGATCTCTACCAGACGCCGGGCTTCGGGGAGACGATCGACTTCGACCAGATCAAGGCCCACTACTACGTCGTCCAGAACGACATCAATCCCTCCGGGATCATCCCGAAGGGACCGGCCGTCGAGGCCTGGGAAGAGCCGGTCATGCGGTAGGTTTGCCCGCACCGACGATGTGTTCCGGATCACGTCGCGCCACCCCTGTGACGGGCCGGACATCTCGACCCGACACCGGGAGCGCGGCTACCCCCGCCGACCCGGCGACGCAAGGAGTGGGAAGACCATGACCGACCCCGAAGCCACCTCCGGATTCGGACCCGACCTGGCCGACGTCTTCGGCCCCCGGCCCAGCGATGGCGGCACCGAGCTGATCCAGCTCCTCACCCCGGAGGGCGAGCGGGTCCACCACCCCGAGTTCGACCTCGACTTCCCTGAGGAGCAGGTCCGCGGGTTCTACCGCGACATGGTGCTCGCCCGACGCCTCGACGTGGAGGCGACGGCGCTGCAGCGGCACGGTGAGCTCGGCCTCTGGGCCCAGCTGCTCGGCCAGGAGGCCGCGCAGATCGGCGCCGGCCGCGCGCTCGCGCCGCAGGACTTCGTCTTCCCGACCTACCGCGAGCACGGCGTGGCCTGGTGCCGCGGGGTCGACCCCGTCAAGCTGCTCAGCCTGTTCCGCGGCGTCGACCAGGGCTCGTGGGACCCGGCGGAGCACAACTTCCACCTCTACACGATCGTGATCGGCGCGCAGACCCTGCACGCCACCGGCTACGCGATGGGCGTGCAGCGCGACGGCCTGGTCGGCACCGGCGACCCCGACCGCGACGTGGCCGTCGTCGCCCACTTCGGCGACGGCGCCTCGTCGCAGGGCGACGTCAACGAGGCGTTCGTGTTCGCCGCGTCCTACAACGCGCCGGTCGTGTTCTTCTGCCAGAACAACCAGTGGGCGATCTCCGAGCCGATCGAGCGGCAGAGCCGGATCCCGCTCTACCAGCGGGCTCGCGGGTTCGGCTTCCCTGGGCTCCGCGTGGACGGCAACGACGTGCTGGCGACGTACTCCGTCATGAAGGCCGCGCTGCAGCGGGCTCGAGAGGGTCAGGGTCCGACGCTGGTCGAGGCCTACACCTACCGGATGGGCGCGCACACCACGACCGACGACCCGACCCGCTACCGGCTGATCGAGGACGTCGAGCACTGGAAGCTCAAGGACCCGATCGCCCGGGTGGAGGCGTTCCTGCGCCGCAAGGGGGTGGCTTCCGACGAGTTCTTCGCCGGCGTCGCCGCCGAGGCCGACGACCTCGGCGAGATGCTGCGCCGCGAGTGCCACGCGCTGCCCGATCCCGACCCGAGGGCGATCTTCGACCACGTGTACGCCGAGCAGACCGCCGAGCTGCAGGCGCAGCAGGACGGCTTCGCGGCCTACCTCGACTCCTTCGAGGAGGCGGCACGATGACGCAGCTCACGCTCGCCAAGGCGCTCAACGCCGGGATCCGCCGGGCGATGGAGGACGACCCCAAGGTTGTCGTGATGGGCGAGGACGTCGGCCGGCTCGGCGGCGTCTTCCGGATCACCGACGGGTTGCAGAAGGACTTCGGCGAGGACCGCGTGATCGACACCCCGCTCGCGGAGTCCGGCATCGTGGGCACGGCCGTCGGCCTCGCCCTGCGCGGCTACCGCCCGGTCGTCGAGATCCAGTTCGACGGGTTTGTCTACCCGGCCTACGACCAGATCGTCTGCCAGGTCGCGAAGATGCACTTCCGTAGCAAGGGCAACCTCCGGGTGCCGATGGTGATCCGGATCCCCTACGGCGGCGGCATCGGCGCGGTCGAGCACCACAGCGAGTCCCCCGAGGCCCAGTTCGCGCACACGCCCGGGCTCAAGGTCGTCACCTGCTCCAACCCCGTTGACGGCTACTGGATGATCCAGCAGGCGATCGCGTCCGACGACCCGGTGATCTTCCTCGAGCCCAAGCGGCAGTACCACGCCGCGAAGGCCGACGTGGACGAGAGCGCCGATCCCGCGCCGCTGTTCTCCTCGCGCGTCGTCCGGGCCGGTGGCGACCTGACCCTGATCGCCTACGGGCCGACCGTGAGCACCTGCCTCGACGTCGCGTCGGTCGCAGCCGAGGAGGGCCGCTCGCTCGAGGTGATCGACCTGCGCACGCTGTCGCCGCTCGACATGGGGCCCGTCGTCGAGTCGGTGCGCCGCACCGGCCGCGCGGTCGTGGTCCACGAGGCACACGCCAACCTCGGCCTCGGTTCGGAGCTCGCGGCCCGGATCAGCGAGGAGTGCTTCTTCTCGCTGGAGGCCCCGGTGCTGCGGGTGGGCGGGTTCGACACGCCCTATCCGCCCGCGCGGGTGGAGGACGCGTTCCTCCCCGACCTCGACCGGGTGCTCGACCACGTCGACCGCGCGCTCGCCTACTGAGAGCTGGAGGAGCCTTCGTGCCCGAGTACAAGCTGCCCGACGTCGGTGAGGGACTGACCGAGGCCGAGATCGTCGCCTGGCGGGTCAAGGTCGGCGACGAGGTCGCGATCAACGACATCGTGGTCGAGATCGAGACCGCCAAGTCGATCGTCGAGCTCCCGTCGCCCTACGCCGGCACCGTGACCGCGCTGCTGGTCGGCGAGGGCGAGATGATCGCCGTCGGCACGCCGATCATCGCGATCGGCGCCGCGGGCGAGGCGGGCGCCGATCGAGAGGCCGCCCAGGAACGAGGCGGCGCACCGAGGTCGTCGGCGCCGATCGACACCAACGTCCCGCCCGAGGGCCAGGCGACCCTGGTCGGCTACGGCCCGAAGGAGACGGCGCTCCAGCGCCGTCCGCGCCGACTGCCGACGCCGGAGATCGCCGCCCGTGCGCAGGCGCAGGCGTCCTTCATGCCCGGCGCCGCCTCGCCCATGGTCGAGGCCGAGGAGCCGTCCGACGAGAGCCGTCCGGTGCCGCACCACCCGCGCGGCCGCCGGGAGGCTGCCACCCACGCCCACGTCCTCGCCAAGCCGCCCGTGCGCAAGCTCGCGAAGGACCTGGGGGTCGATCTGTCGGTGCTGACGGGTTCGGGTCCGGAGGGTCAGGTCACCCGCGCGGACGTCGAGGCGGCGACGTCGGAGGTTTCGAGGCTCGGCGCTGGGGCGCCTCGCACCTCAACCACCGACGCCGAGGGCAGGGAGACCCGCGAGCCGATCAAGGGTGTGCGCAAGATGATGGCGGCGGCGATGGTGCAGTCGGCCTTCACGGCACCCCACGTGACCGAATGGGTCACCATCGACGCCACCGCGACCGTCGAGCTCGTCGAGCGGCTGCGCAAGCGGACCGAGTTCCGCGACGTGAAGGTGTCGCCGCTGCTCGTCATCGCCCGCGCGGCGATCCTCGCGATCCGGCGGTCGCCGGTGATCAACTCGACGTGGGACGACGCCGCCGAGGAGGTCGTGGTCAAGCACTACGTCAACCTCGGCATCGCCGCGGCCACACCGCGCGGGCTCGTCGTGCCCAACGTCAAGGAGGCGCAGGACATCTCCCTCGCCGGGCTGGCCCGGGAGCTCGAGCAGCTCACCGCCACCGCCCGGGAGGGCCGCACCCAGCCGGCCGAGATGGCCGGCGGGACGTTCACGATCACGAACGTCGGGGTGTTCGGCGTCGATGGCGGTACGCCGATCATCAACCCCGGCGAGTCGGCGATCCTCTGCATGGGCGGCATCAAGAAGCAGCCCTGGGTCGTGGGCGACGCGGTGGTGCCGCGGGACGTGATGACGCTGTCGCTCTCCTTCGACCACCGCCACATCGACGGCGCCACCGGCTCGCGGTTCCTGGCCGACGTGGCCGGGATCGTGTCCGACCCCGCCACCGCCCTCCTGTTCTGAGGGCTCCGACGAGACCTGGGGACGGCCGCTCGCACGGCGGCCGTCCCGGGGGTAGAACCGGTGCGTGCCCACCACGGTCGGTCCCTACCGGCTCGTCCGCGAGCTCGGGCGCGGCGGCATGGGCGTCGTGTTCGAGGCGGTCGACGACGCCCTCGACCGTCGGGTGGCGCTGAAGCTCATCGCGCCGCAGCTCACGGCGGTGCCGGGCTTCCGCCGGCGCTTCATCCGGGAGGCCCGCGCGCAGGCGTCGCTGGACTCGCCGCACGTCGTGACGGTCTATGCGCACGGCGAGGTCGACGGCCGCCTGTTCATCGCCACCCAGCTGCTCCCGGACGGAGACCTCGGCGCCCTGCTGCGCGTGCGCGGCCGGCTCCCTGCCGCCGTCGCGGCCGACCTGGTCGGTCAGGTCGCCGCCGGGCTCGCCGACGCCCACGCGGCCGGGTTGGTCCACCGCGACGTCAAGCCGGCGAACGTCCTGCTGCGCGTGCGGGAGGGCGGGATCGCGGCGTACCTCACGGACTTCGGGATCGCCTGCCGGGTCGGGGCGCCGGGTGCTCCCGGGGCCGGTGCGGCCGGGACGCCGAGCTACATGGCCCCCGAGCTGGTCGCGGGCGGCAGACCGGCGCCGACCAGCGACGTCTACTCGCTCGGCTGCCTGCTGCGGACGGCGCTCGGACCCGGCCGGCGGAGCCGGAGGCTCGATCGGGTCCTGCGGTCCGCGCTCGCCACCGACCCGTCCGAGCGCTACCCCGACGCGGCGGCGATGCGGGACGAGCTGCGCGCGCTGGCGCGGCGGCGGACGCCGTACGCCGCCGTGCTGGCGGCAGCGGTCGCGGTCGCGGTCGCGATCGTGGTCGGCAGGAGCGGGTCGGTCGGCGGTGGCGACAGCGCGGACGAGCACGGCGTCACGACGGAGATCGCGCACGTGCTGGCCGAGCAGGGCACGGTCGACCGCGTGGACGCGGACTGCGTGGCGCGATACCTCGTCCGCACGCGCGGGATCGCGGGCCTGGTCGCGGGCGGCCTCCTCGACGCCGACCACCACGTCGGCACGACCAACAGCGACGACCTCGACCCGGCCGTCCTCGGCGACCTCCTGGCCGCCGGTCGGTCGTGCATCCTCGGCTAGCGCCGGGGCGTCAGCGGTCGGCGACCCGCACCAGGCCCGCCAGGGTGGCGACGTACGCCGTCCCGTCCGGGCCGAGGTAGATCGCCGCGTAGTGGTTGTTCCACTGCACGCCGGTGCCGGTCAGCCGGCTCCAGACGACGTTGCCGGTGCGGATGTCGAGCGCGGTGAGGTACCAGGCGTCGATGCCGTCCCTGCGGGCCGGTTTGGTGTAGGCGTAGAGCAGCCCGTTCCCGAGGGATGCCTTGGCCACCGACGTCGGAGCCGAGACGCGGTCGTTGGTCCAGGCGACGTGGCAGCCGTCGGCGTCGATGTCGACACGCGCGAGGCCCGGTGTCGTCGTACGGCCGAGCATCGTGGACTGCACGCCGCTGTAGCCGTAGTTGTTCTCGATGATCAGCGAGCTCCCTGCGGCGACCAGGCTGTTCTCCGTGGTGCTCGCGCCGTCACGCAGCACCGGCACCGAGCAGTGCAGCCGGTCCGCGACGCCGCTGCGGCGGTCGTAGACCAGGATGTTCGTGCGCGGGTCGGCGTTGTCGGCGATCGCCACCCACCGGTCGCCGAGGAGCGTCGGCGAGGTACCGGAGCCCTGCGAGAGCATGCCCGGCTTCACCCGGCTGCCCCGGTCGTAGACCTCGCGCCAGGTCACCTCGGGCGTGCCGTCGGGGGCCGCGTCGAAGCGGTACATCGCGTGGGTGGAGACGGCGTACATCCCGCCGGTCTCATCGCCCGACACCGAGTTGAAAATGCCCTCGCCCGCGGGGAGCCGCAGGGAGTGGACCGCGCCGGTCGCGCGGTCGAGGGTGCCGACGACGCCCTGCTGGCTGAACCACCAGACCAGGCCGTTCCAGTCGACCCCCGTCGCTACCAGGCAGTCGTCCGCCGAGAGCTCGGAGGCGGCCGACCAGTCGTGGACCCGGGTGAGCGCCCCGTCGTCGGCGACCGCGATCTCGGCGATGCCGTCGTCGGTGGTCGTGGCGAAGGCATGGTCCTCGTCGTCGAGGAAGAAGTAGGTGCCGCCGCAGATGTCGGTGAGCGGGTTGGCGCCGCTGGTCAGGTCGCGCTTCGAGACCTGGAGGCGGTCCACCGGGTCCAGGGTGACCGGATCGATCACCATCATCGTGAAGCCGTCGAGTCCGCCGCAGAGCCCGACCAGCCGGCCGTGGGAGTCGAAGGCGACCGTCGCGCACTCGCGGACGCCGTAGCTGCGGGACGTCACCTGCGGCCGACGGCCGAGCGGACCGCTGACGTCGTAGGCGTCGGTGCTGTAGGGGTCGTCGTGCATGCTGCTGGTGCCATTGGGTGCGAGGAACGGGTTCTGCGGCACCGGCGGCGCGGCGACGGGGTGCGGGACGGCGGCATGACCGAGGAACCGTGGCACCAGCAGGTCCGTGGGCAGCGACGGGATCGGCAGGCCCGAGCCCGCCCCCGGAGCGGGCACGGCAGGTGCGGAGGGGGCAGCGAGGAACGCGAGCGCGACCGTCGCGAGGACGGCGCCGACCCGCGCGAGCGGGAGCACGCGCATCCGCGGATTGTAGAACGAGTTCTACCGCCGGGGGAGCGCTTCGGTCGGTCCGCTCCCGGCCGTCGACGAAGCCGTGTCCTTCTCGCGTGTCGGGGGTTGTCCCATGAGTAACAGCCCGCGAACGCTACGATACGTCTGCAAAATCAGTCTCGCGGCGCCCGGCAGGGGGAGGCGTCCGAAACATCACTCCCCGTCCGATGCTCTCCAAGGAGTCCTCATGCGAAGGCTCGCAGCTCTGCTCAGCCTGCTCGTAGCCCTGACCGGCGCCCTCGTCGTCGGGTCCACTTCTCCGGCTTCCGCCGAGAAGCGCCCCGTCGGGTTCGGTATGGCTGCGTTCGGTTTTGGCGCCAAGATCAAGGGTGGCGACCTGCCGATCGGGTCCGGCCCGATCGCCCGCGCCATCGTCGCCTGCAACAACGTGGCCGGTATCACCCGTGACAACGCGACCGCCTCGGTCGACCTGCCCGGCCTCGGCACCATCGAAGGTGTCGAGACCAAGGTCTGGACGCGCAAGAGCGGCGACACCGTGTCGACGTACGCCCGGCACACGATCGCCGACGTCGTCCTCTTCGAGAACGTCGCCGGCAAGCTCACCATCACCGGCATCAGCTCGTGGGTCCGTGCCTGGCACGACGCCACCGGCTTCCACACCGACGCCAAGACCAACGTGCTCGGCCTGAAGTACAAGCCCCCGGGCCTCCCGGCGCAGACCCTGCCGCTGCCCAGCCTCGGCCAGCCGATCAAGATCCCCGGTGTCGCGACCATCGGTCTCGGCGGCAGCACCCAGGTGCACGGCAAGCACCGCGCCCTCTCGGAGGCCACCGGCCTGCGGGTCCACCTCGACGCCACCAACACCACCGTCGCCCTCGCTCGCGCGGTGGCCCGGATGGGTGAGGCGCCCGAGGGTGTCTTCGGCGGCATCGCCTACGGCCTGAAGGCCAGCGTCCTCGGCGACATCGTCGGCGTCGGCGCCACGCCGCAGGTCTTCATGCCCTGCGCCGGCACGGACGGCCAGGTGCTCTCCTCCTCGATCGTCTCGGTCCCGATCCCCGGCGTCCTCGACGCCGGCGTCGGCGAGGTCAGCGAGAAGACGATGCACACCGCCAAGGCCAACTCGGCCTGGGAGAAGGCCACGATCGCCGACGTCGACCTGCTCGGCGGCGCCGTGCACATCGAGGGCGTCCAGGCCAGGGCGTTCGTCAAGCGGATCAAGGGCAAGCGCGCGCTGATCCGCAACGCGATCGGCACCCACACCGCGGTGATCACGATCAACGGGACGTCCTACGACCTCGACCAGCTCACGGCCAACCCGATCGAGATCCCGGGCCTGGTCAAGATCGAGGGCAATCTCGTCAAGAAGCTCAAGGGTGGCCTCGAGGTCACCGCGCTCCGCGTGACGCTGCTCGACGGTTCCGGCGCCGTGGTCGACCTGGGCGTGGCCCGGACGCGCGTCGGCCGGGTTCCGCACAGCTGACCGTCGGTCCTGCACAACTCCATACGTAGTTCCTGCGGAAGCGGGGGGTGGCAAGGGTCACCTCCCGCTTCTGTTACTGACCAGTAGTATTAGCCCGCCCCTCGGGTGTGGCGAGCGCTTTGTAGGCTGCTGACCGCCCCTTCCGGGACCGGCACACCGTCCCTCGCGACTTGGAGTACGTCTTGAGCGCCATGACCCTCACGCTGATCCTCGGACTGCTGCTGAACGCGGCGATCCTGCCGTTCGCAGCCAAGCGGGTCTGGTTCCTCTACCGGCTGATCAGCAACGGCCAGCCAGCGCCGGACCGCGTCGAGAACGTCACCAAGCGCGCGGCCGGCGCCATCGGCACCCAGCTGCGCGAGGTGCTCGGCCAGCGGCGGCTGCTGAAGTGGACGATCCCGGGTGTCGCGCACTCCTTCGTGATGTACGCGTTCCTGATCCTCGCCTCGGTCTACGTCGAGGCGTACGGCGCGCTGATCTCGCGCAACCCGGACTGGCACTTCCTGATCCTCGGCACCTGGGGCCCGCTCGGCTTCCTCCAGGACCTGATCGCGGTGCTGTGCCTCGTCGGCCTGGTGATCTTCTACTTCATCCGGGTCCGCAACGAGCCCAAGAAGCTCGGCCGGGAGTCGCGCTTCTCGGGCTCGCACCTCGGCGGCGCCTACCTCGTGCTGTTCATGATCTTCAACGTCATCTGGACGATGTTCTTGTTCCGTGGCGCCGTCGAGGCGCACTCGCCCGCCGGTGTGGGCTACGGCAAGGCCGCCTTCGTGTCCTACCTCCTCGGGCAGGTCCTGCCGGACAGCAACCTGCTCATCGGCATCGGCCTGCTGCTGCACATCGGCGTCATGCTGGTCTTCCTGCTCGACGTGCTGCACTCCAAGCACCTGCACATCTTCGTGGCGCCGCTGAACGTCATGTTCAAGCGTCCCGACGCCCTTGCGCGGGAGGACGGCCGGACGGTCGCGCTGGGCGCGGTCAAGCCGATGATGAACGACGGCAAGCCGGTCACCCTCGACGACGTCGACGACCTCGACGAGGACGCCACGCTCGGCGTCGGCACGATCACCGACTTCAGCTGGAAGGCGAACCTCGACTTCGCGTCCTGCACCGAGTGCGGCCGCTGCCAGTCGCAGTGCCCGGCCTGGAACACCGAGAAGCCGCTCTCTCCGAAGATGCTGATCATGAACCTGCGTGACAACGCGTTCATGTCGGCGCCCTACCACCTCGCGAGCGAGGACAAGCGCGGCTCGCTGCCCGAGAGCGTCGTCCACGAGGCCGAGCGGATCCTGGTCGGCGAGACCGAGGGCGACCCGACCGAGCCCAGTGGCGGCGCGGTCATCGACCCGGACGTGCTGTGGTCGTGCACCAACTGTGGTGCCTGCGTCAACCAGTGCCCGGTCGACATCGAGCACATCGACCACATCACCGACATGCGCCGCTACCAGGTGCTCGTCGAGTCGAACTTCCCGTCCGAGCTCAACGGCCTGTTCCGCGGCCTGGAGAACAAGGGCAACCCGTGGAACATGTCGTCCACGGCGCGGATGGACTGGGCGAAGGACCTGCCCTTCGACGTGCAGGTCGTCGGTGAGGACATCGAGTCGCTGGACAGCGTCGACTGGCTGTTCTGGGTCGGCTGCGCCGGCGCCTACGAGGACCGCGCGAAGAAGACCACCCGCGCCGTCGCCGAGCTGCTGGACATGGCAGGCGTGTCGTTCGGCGTACTCGGCAACGGCGAGACGTGCACCGGCGACTCGGCACGCCGCGCCGGCAACGAGTTCGTCTACCAGGGGCTGGCACAGCAGAACATCGAGGTGCTGACCGAGGCGAAGGCCAAGAAGGTCGTCTCCACCTGTCCGCACTGCATGAACACCCTCAAGAACGAGTACCGCGACCTCGGAATCGAGCTCGAGGTCATCCACCACACGCAGCTGCTCAACCGGCTCGTGCGGGAGGGCAAGCTGACGCCGATGAAGGAGGGCGACGGCGCCCACCAGCGGTCGATCACCTACCACGACCCGTGCTTCCTCGGTCGTCACAACCAGGTCTATGCGCCCCCGCGCGAGCTGCTGCAGATCATGCCCGGCGCCCAGGTCGTCGAGATGGAGCGCAGTGGCGAGCGGTCGTTCTGCTGCGGCGCCGGCGGTGCCCGGATGTGGATGGAGGAGACCCTCGGCAGCCGGATCAACGTCAACCGGACCAACGAGGCGGTCGGCACGGGTGCGGACCAGATCGCGGTCGGCTGCCCGTTCTGCCGGGTGATGCTGTCCGACGGCCTGCTCGAGGCGCAGGCCGAGGGCACGGCCCGCGAGGAGGTCGAGGTCCTCGACGTCGCGCAGATGCTGCTGGCCTCGGTGAAGGGCGAGGTCGCCACCCGCGCCAGGGCCGGCGAGAAGGTCGCCGTGGCGACCAAGGCCGAGCCGTCCGCGGGTGACGTCACCGTCACCGAGGACACGGTCACCGAAACCGCCGACGCCGGCCCCGCTGCCAAGGCGTCGGGCGGGTCCTCGCTCTTCGACGCAGCGGCGGAGGACGAGCCGGACGAGCAGCCCGCGTCCACGGGCGGCTCGCTGTTCGACGCCGCGCCGGCCGAGGAGGAGAAGCCGGAGCCGAAGGCCGAGCCGAAGTCGGAGCCGAAGTCGGAGGAGCCCGCCGCGGGTGGGTCGCTGTTCGACGCGGTGAGCGACGAGCCGGAGCCCGCCGCGGAGGCGGAGCCCGAGGCGGACCCGGAGCCCGAGCCCGAGGCGAAGCAGTCCGAGCCGGCTCCGAAGCCGACCGAGGAGGCCGTCGCCGACGCCCAGGCGAAGGGCGGCGTCGAGGGCGCTGCGCCCGAGTCGGCCAGCATCTCCGAGAGCGGTTCCCTGTTCGACCTCGCGTCGGACGAGCCGGACGCCCCCACCGCCAAGGCGGAGCCCGCCCCCGAGCCGGAGCCGGTCGCCGAGACCGAGCCGGTCGAGGACGAGGCCCGCGCGGAGGAGGCGGCCGCGACCGAGGAGCCTGCCGCGGAGGAGGAGCCTGCGCAGTCCTCGGGCGAGACCAACGAGCCGCGCACCGACGTCAAGATCAACGAGTCGGACTCCCTGTTCGACCTGTAGAACTGTCGGGGTGACCGAGAACCCCGGAGACATCGCGAACCTCGCCGACGAGTACCAGGCCTTCCGCTACCGCCAGAGCCCGCTGTGGGCGCACATGACGGGGGAGTACTCCCTCGCCGGCAGCTACACGGACGTCAGTCGCGCTGCGGAGGACGCGACGATCGCCGAGGCCCGCAGCTTCGCGGAGCGGGCCGAGGCGGTCGAGGAGTCCGCCCTCGGCGAGCAGGAGCGGCTCTCCCGCGCGATGCTGGTGTGGGACGCGACCTCGACCGCCGAGGTGAGCGCCCTGCGCTCGGCGGAGTACGGCGCGAACCCGATCTTCGGCGCCCAGGCCTCGCTGGGCACCTACTTCCCGAAGCTCTCGATCCCGACGGCCGAGGTGGCCGACGCGATGGTCGACAAGCTGGGCGCGATCGCGACGTACTTCACCGATCTCGCCGACCGGCACCGGGACGGCGTCGACAGCGGCCGGACGCCCGCCGCGTTCGCGGTCGCCGACACGATCAGCCAGCTCGACGAGTGGCTCTCGTCACCGCTCGACCAGGACCGGCTGCTGGCGATCGCGCCGACGCCCGAGGACGTCGACCGGGACGCGCTGCTCACCCGGATGCGGACTGCGGTCGAGGAGCGGGTCCGTCCCGCCGTGGCGACCTACCGCGCCGTCCTGCGCGACGAGGTGCTGTCCCGCGCCCGGGACGACGAGCGGGTCGGGCTGGTCTACCTGCCCGGCGGCGAGGAGGCCTACGCGACGCTCACCCGCTACTACACGACGACCGGCCTGACTCCTCAGGAGATCCACGAGATCGGGCTGGAGCAGGTGGCCTCGCTGGCCAGGGAGTACGCCGACCTCGGCCCGAGCGCCGTGGGCACCGACGACGTACCGTCGATCCTGGCCGCGCTCCGCGACGACCCGGCGCTGCACCACACCGACGCCGATGAGATCGTCGAGGCGTCCAAGGCCGCGATGGCCAAGGCGCGCGCGGCGATGGGGGACTGGTTCGGGCGGCTGCCGAGGTCGGACTGCGACGTCGAGGCGACGACGAGCGGCGCGATCGCCTACTACTTCCGGCCGGCGCTCGACGGCAGCCGCGGCGGGGTCTTCTTCATGAACGTGTCCGAGCCGGAGGGCTGGGGACGCTACGAGATCGAGTCGACCTCGTTCCACGAGGGCATTCCCGGCCACCACCTGCAGATCGCGATCGCCCAGGAGCTGGAGGACCTTCCGGACTTCCGCAAGACGGCCTTCGTGACGGCGTACTCGGAGGGCTGGGGGCTCTACACCGAGCGGCTCGCCGACCAGATGGGGCTGTACTCCTCGCCGCTCGACCGGATGGGCATGCTCGCCGCGGACTCGATGCGCGCCTGCCGCCTGGTCGTCGACACCGGCATGCACGCGATGGGCTGGAGCCGCCAGCAGGCGATCGACTTCATGCTGGCGAACTCCGAGAAGTCGGTCGGCCACGCCACCGCGGAGATCGACCGGTACGCCGTCACCCCGGGACAGGCGCTGTCCTACATGATCGGACGGCTCGAGATCCTGCGGATCCGCTCCGCCGCGGAGGCGCGCCAGGGTGCGGGCTTCGACATCAAGGCCTTCCACGACGCGGTGCTCGAGTCGGGTGCGCTGCCCCTCGGGCTGCTCGCGGAGCACGTCGCCGCACGCCTACCGTGAGCCAACCCGGGTGGCGTAGGAATGAGGCATGACGGAGTCCTACGCAGCCGGTGAGACGACGACGCCGCTCCTCGAGGAGACGATCGGCCGGAACTTCGAGCGGACCGTGGCGACCTGGCCGGACCGCGAGGCGCTGGTCGAGATGGCGTCGGGCCGCCGGTGGACCTGGCGCGAGCTCAACCACGCGGTGGACGAGGTCGCGCGTGGCCTGATCGCCTACGGGATCGAGCGTGGCGACCGGGTCGGGATGTGGGCGCCGAACTGCGCCGAGTGGACGATCACCCAGTTCGCGACCGCCAAGATCGGCGCGGTGCTGGTCAACGTCAACCCGGCCTACCGCACCCACGAGTTCTCCTACGCCGTCAACCAGTCCGGGATGCGGCTGCTGATGGCAGCGAGCAGCTTCAAGACCAGCGACTACCGCGGGATGGTCGAGGAGACGAAGGCCGAGTGCCCCGGCCTCGAGCGCGTCGTCTACGTCGACACCGACGACTGGGCTGCGCTGGTCGCCGCCGGCCAGGAGCAGGCGGCCGACGTGGTGGACCGGCGGTCCCACGACCTCGGTCCGGGCGACCCGATCAACATCCAGTACACCTCCGGCACCACCGGCTTCCCCAAGGGCGCCACGCTCAGCCACCGGAACATCCTCAACAACGGCTACTTCGTGACCGAGCTGATCGGCTTCACCGAGGAGGACCGGCTCTGCATCCCGGTGCCCTTCTACCACTGCTTCGGCATGGTGATGGCCAACCTCGGCTGCAGCACCCACGGCGCGACCATGGTGATCCCGGCTCCCGGCTTCGACCCTGCCACCACGCTGCGGACCGTGCAGGAGGAGCGGTGCACGGCGGTCTACGGCGTACCGACGATGTTCATCGCCATGCAGAGCCACCCGGACTTCGCGAGCTTCGACCTCTCCTCGCTGCGCACCGGGATCATGGCCGGCGCCGTCTGCCCGGTCGAGGTCATGAAGCGCTGCGTCAACGAGATGCACATGAGCGAGGTGTCGATCGCCTACGGCATGACCGAGACCTCGCCGGTCTCCTGCCAGACCCGTCGCGACGACGACCTGGAGCGTCGTACGGCGACCATCGGCCGGGCCGCCCCCCACGTCGAGATCAAGATCGTCGACCCGGTCACCGGCGACACGCTCGAGCGGGGCGAGCCGGGCGAGTTCTGCACCCGCGGCTACTCGGTGATGCTCGGCTACTGGGAGGACGAGGAGAAGACCCGCGAGGCGATCGACGCCGAGGGCTGGATGCACACCGGCGACCTCGCGGTGATGCGCGAGGACGGCTACTGCAACATCGTCGGCCGGATCAAGGACATGGTGATCCGCGGGGGCGAGAACATCTACCCGCGCGAGATCGAGGAGTTCCTCTACACGCATCCGGACGTCGAGGACGTCCAGGTCGTCGGCGTCCCCGACGAGAGGTACGGCGAGGAGCTGTGCGCCTGGATCAGGATCCGCGCCGGCGCCGAGCCGCTCGACTCCGACGCGGTGCGGGAGTTCGCCACTGGCCGGCTCGCGCACTACAAGATCCCGCGCTACGTGATGCTCGTCGAGGAGTTCCCGATGACGGTCACCGGCAAGATCCGCAAGGTGCAGATGCGCGAGGAGTCGGCCAAGGCGCTCGGCCTGGTCGCGTCCGGGGGAGAGTGACCTCCAGGTCACTCTGGCCCTGACGGGAACCGATCGGCCGGCCAAGCGGTCAGGATGGGTGACCGACAAGGAGCCCGGATGGACTTCAGCGCCTACGTCGCGCGGCGGCGTCCCACACTGGTGCGGACCGCCGTGCTGCTGGGCTGCCCGTCCGGCGACGCGGAGGACGTCGTCCAGACCGCGCTGTTGAAGTGCTATAGGTCGTGGCGGCACGTCAGCCGGGCGGACGGTCCGGACGCCTACGTGCACCGGGTGCTCGTCACGACGCTGATCGACGCACGTGCGCGCAGGTGGAACGGGGAGCTGCCGGCCGACGTCCTTCCCGAGCCCTCGCCCGCCGACGACACGGCGTGGGCGAGCGGCATCGCCGTACGCCGAGCGCTCGGCGCGATGTCGCAGGAGCACCGCGAGGTCCTCGTCCTCCGCTTCTTCGCCGACCTCTCCGAGCGTGACACCGCGGCGGCGCTCGGCGTCGCTCCCGGCACGGTCAAGTCCCGTACCGCCCGCGCCCTCCAGGCGCTCGCTCCCTTCGTGGAGGCCCCCGATGCCTACTGAGAACGACGCTCGCGAGCTCCTCGCCCGCGCGGCCGCCACCATTGTTGTTGACCAGAGCGCACCGCTCAGCCTCGCCGGCCTACCCGAGCCGACCCGGCCCCGCTGGCCCCTGCTCCTCGCCACTGCGGCAGCGGTCGTCCTCGTCCTCGGTGGTGGTTGGCTGGTTGCCACTCACCTCGGCAGCGGCGACAGTCCGCCGCTTCCCGCCGACCACCCGGTGGTTGAGCACGAGCACGCCTACGCCTCCGACGAGATGCCCTCTTTGGTCGCCTACACGACGGCGGAGGCGCGCGCGACCCTCGCGGGGCGAGGCGTCGACCTGACGGTCCGGAAGGGTCACAGCTGCACGGTGCCGGCCGGGTACGTGGTCAGGACGACTCCCGCCCAGGGCATGCGGCTCCACGGGGGTGACGCGGTGCGGCTGGACGTCAGCGGCGGGCCCGGCCTGGGGTCGTGCACCGTCACTGCGAGCACACAGAAGTGGAGTCGCGTCCTCGGTCTGATCCGGTTCGCCCGCGGCCTCGGTGGGCCACCTGCCTTCTCGGACGACATCGTCACGGCGGCCGGAGGCATGGTGGAGCACCTCACGGCCACCGAAGCCGCCGATCCCGGCAGCTGGACGCTGTGCGACCAGAATTCGTGCCACTCGGTGCTCGCGGCGATCGCGCAGCTGACGACGGTCCCGCACCACCTGCACGTCGAAGGTCCGCCTCGGGACCGGTTCTTGAGCCCGCTCCTCGACATCGGACGGTCGCCGAACGCCGGCCGGGGCGATGCGGTCACGATGTGCGTCCAGGAGCGGTCGGCTCTCGACAGCAGGCCGTCGGGCGTGACGCCGATCTATGTCTCTTTCGACCCCCCGGTGGATGGTCGCGCAGCCGGGTGGTGCCCCCCGATCGAGATCGACCTCGCAGCCGACGGGTCCATTGCGGGTGTCGAGCTCCTGCACCCCATTGCTGCTGGCACGAGCTGACGGCACCGCGGGGCACATTGACATCACAACTGCCTTGACATGACATCATGATGATGTCATCGTGATGCACATGGACATCACCCCGTACGTCGAGAACCTCCGCCGCGACCTGATGTCCGCGGCCGAGGGGATCAGCGACGAGGCGCACCGGGTCGCCGAGCGGCTCGGGTTCGCGCTCGACCCGTCGGCCCGGCTGGCGCTGATGGAGGCGATCAGCCAGGCGGCGGCGGAGATCACCGCGGCGATGTCGAACGGCAGCGTCGACGTACGCCTCAACGGGCGCGAGCTCGACTTCGTGGTCGACGCGGGCACGCAGGCGTCGACGCCGCCGAGCGCACCTGTTCCGCCCCCGCCGCCGCCCCCGCCGGGCGACGAGGAGGGCCTTGCCCGGATCACGCTCCGGCTCCCCGAGTCGGTCAAGACCAAGGCCGAGGAGGCCGCCGCCGCGGCGGGCCAGTCGCTCAACACCTGGCTGGTGAACCTGGTCCGCGGCGCCACCCGCGACGCGGCGATCCACGTCGACGTCGACCTGTCCAGCCTCCCGTTCGGGAACGACTTCCCGTTCGGCAACAAGCGTGGCAACCGCCGGATGACCGGCTGGCTCTGACTACCCCCAGGAGATGACGATGAGCACCACCACTCACCCGGTCGAGCGCGGCTTCGACACCCCCGGCCCGATCGACCTGTTCGTCGAGAACGGCAGCGGCTCGGTCACGATCACCGCGACCGAGACGCAGCGGACGACCGTCCACGTGGCAGGGAAGTACGCCGACCAGGTCACGATCTCGCAGGACGGCGACGGCGTCTCGGTCGTCGCGCCCAAGCTGCGCGGCAGCTTCTTCGGCAACGACACCAAGCTCGACATGGACGTCTCGATGCCGACCGGCAGCCGGGTCGTCGTCAAGACCGCCAGCGCGGACATCGAGGTGAGCGGCACCGTCGGTGCCACCAAGATCAAGAGCGGCTCCGGCGAGGTCGTCCTCGATGTCGTCGACGACGTCGCGGTGGTCGACACCGGTTCCGGTGACATCCGGGTCGAGGAGGCGCGCGCCGAGGTGCGGATCCGCAGCGGGTCCGGTGACGTCGCCATCGGCAGCTCGTCGACGGCTGCCGTGTCGACGGGCTCCGGCGACGTCCAGCTCGACCGCACCTCCGGGCCGGTGGTCGTCAAGACCGGCTCCGGCGACCTCCAGGTCGGCGAGGCCTACGGCGACGTGGCGATGAACACCGGCTCCGGCGACACCGTGATCCGCGCCGCCCGCCGCGGCAAGATCAGCAGCAAGGGCGCCTCCGGCGACGTCCGGATCGGCATCCCCGAGGGCACGCCGGTCTGGACCGACATCCGCACCGTCACCGGCCACCTGAGCTCCTCCGTCGAGGGGGTCGGCGAACCCGAGCCGGGTGCCGACTCCGTAGAGCTCCGGGCCACCACGGTCTCCGGCGACGTCGTCCTCGTGCGGGCCTGAAACCCCCGTCAGTCCGAGGATCTCGCGCCAGCTCCGCTGTCGGTGGCCACTGCAAGAGTGGTCACCAGGAACCACCACGAACTCACTGCCCGGGAGGAGGAACCGACATGATCGAACCGACCACTGAGCTCCGGGTGCGTCAGGAGATCGCCGACCGGGTCGCGCGCGCCAGCCGCCGCCGACTCGAGTCCCGGGCGAAGTCCGGCCGCAAGTCCCGCCGCCTGGGTTACGACGCGCTGTAACCCGTTCCCCGCCTCCCTCGTTGGCAGTTCCGGAGCCAACGAGGGAGACGCATGACCAGCCACGCCCGCCGCCCGCACGACCGCCTGCTGAGCGCCGCCGCCACCGCCGCGGTCCTGCTCGCGGGCCTGACGATCCCCGTCGGCGGGGCGCAGGCCGCAGCCCCCCCGGCCGCGGCGCCACGGCCGGCGGCCGTCGACGGCTGGCAGCCCCGCCCCGAGCAGTACGCGAGCACGGTCACCCGCCACGACCTGACGATCCCGATGAGCGACGGCGTGAAGCTCAGGGCCGACCTCACGCTCCCGGCGGACGCCGACGGCAACGCGACCGACCAGCCGGTCCCGGTCCTGGTCACCATCACCGCCTACAACAAGACCGTCCTCGAGTCCGGTGGCGGAGCGGTGCTGTCCGGCGGCGACCCCGACTACCTCGTCAAGCACGGGTACGCCGAGCTGGTCGTCGACGCCCGCGGCACCGGCACCTCCCAGGGCGTCTGGCAGGCGTTCTCGGCCCGGGAGAACAAGGACTCGGGCGAGGTCGTCGCCTGGGCGCACAGCCAGCCGTGGAGCGACGGCGACGTCGGCATGATCGGTGCGTCCTACATGGGCATCAGCCAGCTGTTCGCGGCCGGTGACCACCCGCCGGGCCTCAAGGCGATCTTCCCGCAGGTGCCGGCCGCCGACGTCTACCGCGACGTCGTCGCCTCCGGCGGCCAGATCGACGTCGGCTTCATCCCGCTCTGGCTCGGCCTGGTCACGATGACCGGCCTGATCCCGCCGGCCTACACCGCCACCGAGCCTGCCGACGCGCTCGGCGTACTGGTCGACCACCTGATCGGCGGCGGGACGTTCACGCTGCCGCTCAGCATCCGGGCGCTCACCGGCGGCGACGCGGCGTACGACGGCCCGTTCTACCGCGAGCGCTCGCCGATCGAGGTCCTCGACGACGTGACCGTGCCGACCTTCCTGATCGGTGGGGAGTACGACCTGTTCCAGCGCGGCACCCCGCTCGACTTCGAGAAGCTCCAGGCCAACGGTGCCCCGGTGCGGATGATCCTCGGGCCGTGGGACCACCTGCAGGGCTCCTCGGGCGCAGAGGTCGCGGACGCCGGCTACGGCACCCTCCCGGAGCTGCAGCTGCGGTGGTTCGACCACTGGATCAAGGGCCTGGACACCGACCTCGACGCGATCCCGCCGGTGACCTACTACGAGCAGGGCACCGGGGACTGGGTGCACGCGAACAAGTTCGTCGACAACGACCTGCACGCCCGCTCCTACGCGCTGTCCGGCACGTCGGCGATGGGCGGGGTGTCCGGTGGGCTGACCACGGCCGCGCCGGTCGCCGGTACGTCGACGATGGTCCCGCTGCCGGTCTCCGGCATCTGCACCCGCTCGGCCAACCAGTGGACCGCCGGCATCATGAACATGATCTGGCCGGACAACCCCTGCCTCACCGACAACAAGCTCAACGACCTGTCCGGGCTGACCTTCCAGACCGCGCCGGTGACCCAGGAGGTCAGGTTCCAGGGGCCGATCAACGCCCACCTGTTCGTGTCCACGACGGGCGGGGACGGCATGCTGTCCGTCGCCGTGGAGGACGTCGCGCCGGACGGCTCGGTGCACCGGATCACCGGCGGCTGGCAGGTCATCTCGCAGCGCAAGCTGGTGCCGTCGAGGTCGCGCTACCTCGACGGCCGGCTGATCCAGCCGTGGCACCCGTTCACCAAGGCGTCGAAGGCGCGGCTCGCGCCCGGCACGATCGCCCCCGTCGACGTCGAGGTGTTCCCGACCGGCGCCGCGATCGAGCCGGGGCACCGGCTGCGGGTGACCGTCCAGGGCTACGACCTGCCGCACCTGCTCGGTCCGCTGCCCGACGTGCTGCCGCAGGCCCTGCCGATCAAGCTCTACACGGGGCCGGCGCACCGATCGGTTCTCACGCTGCCGGTCCGCTAGGTGGGACCGGGCTGCTTGCCCTCGACAACTAGAACCTGTTCCAGTTGGATGTGACGCCATGGGGACCTACGCCGTCAGCGGGGCAGCATCCGGCATCGGAGCGGCGGTCGCCGCGCGGCTGACCGGCGACGGGCACCGGGTGATCGCCGTCGACCTGAAGGAGGGCGACGTCCGGGCGGACCTCTCGACCGAGGACGGCCGCCAGGCCGCGATCGCCGAGGTCCGGCACCTCGCCGAGGGCCGGCTCGACGGTGTGGTGCCGTGCGCCGGCCTCGGGCCGGTCACCGGGCTGGACCCGGCGCAGCTGGTGTCGGTCAACTACTTCGGCGCGATCGCGCTGGTCGAGGGGCTGCGGCCGTTGCTGACCGACGGGGGTGCGGTCGTCGTGCTCTCCTCGAACTCGGTGACCGCCCAGCCGGGCTGGTCGGGGGAGGTGGCCTCCGCCTGCCTCAAGGGCGACGAGAAGGCGGCCCGGGCGGCCGCCGCCGAGAGCGAGCCGGTGCACGTCTACCCCGCCACCAAGGCAGCCGTCGCCTACTGGGCGCGGCGCGAGGCCGTGAAGGCCGAGTGGGGCGGCGCCGGCATCCGGGTCAACGCGGTCGCCCCCGGGCTGATCGAGACGCCGATGTCCGCGGCCATGAAGGCCGACCCCAAGCTCGGGGTGTTCGTGAAGGCCTACCCGTCGGCCCTGGGCCGCGGCGGCCGCCCCGAGGAGATCGCCGACCTGATCGCCTTCCTGCTCTCGCCGGCGGCCAGCCTGCTCGTCGGCTCGGTGGTGTACGCCGACGGCGGCACCGATGCGCTCCTCAACCCGGTCTGGCCGGTCGGGAAGGACGTGTCCAAGATCGCGGTCGCGCTGATGGACAAGGTCTCGAGCGGGGTCGCGGTCGCCAAGTCCCTCGGCCGGCGCGCTAGATCTGCGTCCGGTGGAAGTTGAGGTAGGACCGCGACGGCGTCGGGCCGCGCTGGCCCTGGTAGCGCGAGCCGTACTTCTCCGAGCCGTAGGGGTGCTCCGAGGGTGAGGTGAGCCGGAAGAAGCAGAACTGCCCGATCTTCATGCCCGGGTAGAGCTTGATCGGCAGCGTCGCCACGTTGGCGAGCTCGAGCGTGACGTGTCCGGAGAACCCGGGGTCGACGAAGCCCGCCGTGGCGTGCGTCAGCAGGCCCAGCCGCCCCAGGCTCGACTTGCCCTCGACCCGCGCGGCGACGTCGTCCGGCAGCGTGACGGCCTCGTACGTCGACCCGAGCACGAACTCGCCCGGGTGCAGGATGAAGGGGTCGTCGCCCTCCGGCTCCACCACCCGCGTGAGGTCCGACTGGTCGGCGGCGGGGTCGATGTGCGGGTACTTGTGGTTCTCGAAGACCCGGAAGAACCGGTCCAGCCGCACGTCGATCGAGGACGGCTGGAGCATCGCCGGGTCGTAGGGGTCCATCGCGATCCGTCCGGCGTCGATCTCCTGGAGGATGTCGCGGTCGCTCAGCAGCACAGCGGCACCCTATCGGGACGTCCCCCGGAGCCTGGGTCAGAATGAGGCGTGAGCTTCCAGAGGTACGTCGCCCTGGGCGACTCCTTCACCGAGGGCGTCGGCGACCCGGACCCCGACCGCCCCAACGGCTGCCGGGGCTGGGCCGACCGCGTCGCGGAGGTGCTCGCCACCCGGGACCCGCAGTTCGGCTACGCCAACCTCGCCATCCGCGGCCGCAAGCTGCCCGCGATCATCGACGAGCAGGTCGAGCGCGGCCTGGCGCTCGGGCCGGACCTGGTGACCATCCACGGAGGCGGCAACGACGTCCTCCGGCCGAAGGTCGACCTGGACGCGCTCGCGGCGACCTACGACGAGGCGGTCGCCCGGCTCGCGTCGTCGGGCGCGAGGGTCGTCGTGTTCACGATCGCCGACCCCGGCCTGAACCCGGTCCTCAAGCTGATCCGCGGCCGCACCGCGGTCTTCAACGAGTGGGTCCGCGAGATCGCGGACCGGCACGGCGCCACCGTCGTCGACATGTGGCGGATGCGCGGCTGGAAGGTCGCCGAGGTGATGGCCGACGACCGCCTGCACCTCAACCCGGTCGGGCACCAGGCGATCGCGATCGCCGTGCTCGACGCCCTCGGTGTGCCGCACGCGCTGGAGCCGCTGCCGGCGCCCGTCGTGGCGGTCCTCGACCGACGCGCCCAACGGCAGGCGGACCTCGCGTGGGCGCGGACGCACCTCGCGCCGTGGGTCCAGCGCCGGATCACCGGGCGCTCGTCCGGCGACGGCGTCGAGCCCAAGCGGCCCTCGCTCGCACCGATCATCTTGGGCTGAGGCGCATCGGGTAGCATTCCCCCGCGCCTGGTTGCAGGCGCACGCGGACGTAGCTCAGTTGGTAGAGCGTCAGCTTCCCAAGCTGAATGTCGCGAGTTCGAACCTCGTCGTCCGCTCTGACCTTGATTGCGCGAGCGTGCCTCCGCTGCGCCGGCCGATCGCCTTCCTCGCTCCGGTCGCTCGTTCCTCGCTCTCTACGCTCGGACGTCGACAAGGCCGGCTCCGCTCCCGACACGCTGCCGCGCCGCGGGCGAGGTCCGCACGGTGCCGGACTCGCTGGCGGCCAGGCCTGGATCTCCTACCCGTAGAAGCCGGACTCGGCGTCGGCGTCGTCGGGGATCGTGTCGGCGTCGGCGCCCTGCGCGCCGGTGTCGTCCCCGTCGCCGTCGCCGTTCTCGTCGCCGTTGTTGACCCGCTCGCCCTGGGCGGGCTGCTGGGTGTCCGGGGTCACGGCGGTCGCGGAGTCGCCGTACTCCTTCTCCTGCTGGATCTTCTCCTGCTCGGGCTCGCTGCTGTGGCTCGTCATGACCGAGCAGTACCCGTCCCGACCCGCGGAACCCGGGGCCGTACCCTCGCGTGGTGGAGTTCACCGGATTCCCCGTCGCCGCCCTCGACTTCTACGACGACCTCGAGGTCGACAACACCAAGTCGTTCTGGGACGCGCACAAGGCCGTGTACGACGACGCGGTGCGCGCGCCGATGGTCGCACTGACCGACGCGCTGGCCCCGGAGTTCGGCGAGGCGAAGGTGTTCCGTCCCTACCGCGACGTCCGCTTCGCCAAGGACAAGACGCCGTACAAGACCCACCAGGGCGCGTTCGTGGCGGTCGCCCCGGCGACCGGCTGGTACGTCGAGGTGGCGGCGCCCGGCGTGCGCGTGGGCGGCGGGATCTACCACGCGGGCGGCGCCCAGCTCGGCGCGATCCGGGAGGCGATGGCCGACAAGCGCGCCGGCGCGGTGCTCCAGCGGATCCTGCGGGACCTGGAGAGGGGCGGCTTCGAGCTCGGTGGGGAGCGGCTGAAGACCGCGCCGCGCGGCTACGAGAAGGACCACCCGAGGATCGAGCTGCTCAAGATGAAGAGCGTCCTCGGGTCCAGGAAGTACGGCTTCGAGCCGTTCGTGCACACCGCCGAGCTGCTGGACAAGGTTCGCGACGACTGGCGCCGGCTCCGGCCGCTGGTCAGCTGGCTCGCCGAGCACGGCGAGGCGTGACGGCTACCGCTCGAACCAGATGTCGCTGGCGACGAGCTCCCCGAGCTGATCCGGGCTCAGCGCGGAGCCGAAGTCCTCGGCACGGACCTGGAACCTGTCGACCGTGCTGAGATCGGCTGTCGAAGCCGTGCCCTGTCCAGCCGCGTCCCGGGTCCCCGTGTGCAACCAGCTGCCGTCCGGCAGCTGCGTGCAGCCGGTGAGGTCGGGAGTCCTCAGGCACGGGTTGCCGCTCAGGAACTCGGCGTAGTAGCGGTCCCAGCAGTCCGCATCGGTCACGCACTCCCTCTCGCGGCTGGCGCTGACCCAGTTGAGGCAGCGAGCCGACTGGCCGTCGTGCGCGGTCATGTTCCGCAGCGCCTCGATCGTCGCGACCCCGTGCCCCTCGGGGAACGCCGACTCGTCGCAGCCCTGGGGCCTCGGTCCGGGATCCTCGGCGAAGTACGCGGGCGGGAGCGAACGCTCCGCCTCGAGCTCGACGCGGTCCCCGTTGAACCGCAGCGAGACGTCCACACCCCCGCCGTCCTCGTAGGCCGTGACCTTCAGGTCCGTGACGTCGCCGTCCGGCAGGGCGTCCGCCAACCCGGCGCGGATCGCGTCGCTGGCGGCGAGCTTGCGCGGCCCAGCAGAACCGCTCGGCTGGGTGGTGGTGCTGTCGACCCCCCTGTCCCCGCCGCCGTCCCATCCCGGGACGGTCGCGGTCACCACCCCGACGAGGGCCACCACGGCGGCCGCGCCCCCGATGCGCCGGCGCCTGATCGACCTCCGACCCCTCCTGGTTGCGGCGGCCACGATCGTGGCGACGTCGGGCTCCAGCCGGTCGGCGGACCGGGCGAGGACGTCGGTCATCTCGTGCTCGTTCATCGGGTGCTCCTCTCCCGCATCCGCGCCAGCGCGCGCATGCTCCGGTTCCTGACAGCACCAGGAGAGAGGTCGAGCAGCCTGGCCACCTCGTCGACCGGTCGGTCCTCGAGGTAGCGCAGCACGACCACGGCACGGTCGACGCGCGGGAGGCCGGCGAGTGCGTGGCGCAGGGACAGCCGGAGGTCGGCGGCCTCCGCGTGGTCGGCGGCGGCGCCCTCGGGCAGGTCGGCGTACGGGGTCTCGGTGCTGCTCCGCTTGCGACGCGAGCTGAGGAACGTCCGCGTCAGTGCGGTGTGCGCGTACGCCGCCGGGTTCTCGAGCCGGGGCGCGAGCCGCTTGTGCATCCGCACGTAGACCTTGGCCAGCGTGTCCTGGACGAGGTCCTCCGCCTCCTCGCGGCTGCCGGTCAGCAGCCATGCCGACCGGTACAGGTGCGGGATCCGCGCGCGAGCGAACTCCTCGAACGGCGGCACGGGCTCGATCATGTCTCTCCTGGGTCGTCGTGACACCCAGTACGACGCAATCCAGCCGCGCCGCGTCACAACGTCCTGCGGATCGCACGTCGGGGCGCGCGATCCGCAGGACGTTCGTGCGTCAGTCGGCCTTGGTGAAGGTCGCCATCGTCCGCTCGGGCTCCCAGAACGCCTTCATCGACGTCACCCGGCCGTCGTCGTCGATGACGTAGACCATGATCAGCTCGGTCACCGTGTAGCTGCCGTCCGGGAACGACGTGCGGATCCGCCCGATGTTGGCGCAGGTGTTGCTCTCGGGGTTGGCGAAGGACTCGTAGATGTCGAACTCGAACTTCGCGATCGGGGCGATCGCCTTCTCCCAGAACGCGGAGATGCCCGCGTGCCCGTGGTGCCCGGTGCCCTCGGGGTCGAACATCGAGCGACCCACCGGGTCCTCGAGCACGCAGTCCTCGGCGTACACGGTCAGCCACTCGGCGAGGTCGCCCTTCGCGACCGCCGAGTAGGACCGCTGGGACGCGGCGCGGGCCGGGTGCGGGTCGTTCGGCGCGGTCCACGTGATGGCGTCGGAGGTGATCATGCGGGGATCGTACGGCGAAAAGTGGAACATGTTCTAGTCACCCGAGCCGTTCCGGCTCGTCATCTCGTGGTCGACGAGATGTCACCGCGCACTCATCGGGACGGTCGATCCTGTGAGCATGCCCAAGAAGCGCAAGGCGTACGTCCACGTGGGTGTCCCTGGGGCCGGAGACATCATCGAGACGGCGCTGGTCCGGCACCGCGAGGCCCTGTTCGAGCTCGGTGTGCTCGCGCCGGCGAGGTCGACCGACGAGTCCTTCCGTGCCGCCGTGGAGGTGACGCGGACGCACCGGGCGTGGGGGTTCGGACGCAAGGAGGTCGAGGGGCAGTGGGCGACGCTCTACCGGCGCGCGCACAAGGGCAAGGCGACGGTCGTGCTCAGCCAGCCCCTCCCTGCGGCTCGACGGCGTGCCGGAGCCGGTGACGGTCCGCCGGCTCACGTCGATCGACGACGCGCGCCGCGAGATCGAGCGGCTCACCCGTCGCAACGACTGCCTCGAGAACCAGCTCGCCGTCGTCGACAGGAAGCGGAAGAAGCTCAAGCGCCGGCTGTCCGAGGTCGCCTGAGCGGCCTGCCCTCAGCCGACGTGCACCGTGAGCGGAGTCGCGCTGGACCCCGTGTAGCCCGCGACCTCGCCCACGACGGCCGTCCAGGTGCCGGTGGCCTTCGGGGTGACCCGCTGGGAGAACGTGCCGTTCGCGGCCGTCGTCGGTGAGGCGACCAGCGTCCGGGTGCTCGCGCCGTCGGCCTTGAAGTAGATCGACACCTTCACGGCGCCCGCCGGCACCGGCGCCGCGCCGTACGCCTTCGTCACCGTGCCCGAGAGCGTGACGGTGCCGCCGGACGGGACGGTCGCCGCCGACGCCGAGGCGGTGACGGCCGTGGTCCAGGTGCCGGCCTTGACCGGACCCACCTCGACCGTCGCCCCGGGCTGCCCGGCCACGGCGGTGAAGGACACCGACAGGGTCCCGGAGACCCGCAGGGGCACGAGGGTGGTGAAGGCGCCGGTCGCGGTCGTCGTGGCCGAGCCGATCTTCACGGTCGCGCCACCGCCGGCTGGGGCGACGAGGATCCCCACCGTCTTGCCCGCCAGCGGCGTGGTGCTGCCGCCGGCGACCCGCTGCAGCGTGCCGGTCACCTCGACGCTGGTGCCGTAGCCCACGTCGGTCGGGCTCACTGCCCCCGTCAGCGCGGTCTCCGGCAGCCGGACCGTCAGGCTGCCGGCGGTCGCGGTGGCGGCCGCGTAGGAGGTCGACGCGGTCAGGGCGACCGAGACCGTCCCGCTCGCGGTCGGCTTGACCGCGAGCGAGTAGCTCCCGTCGGCGCCGGTCTTCACGGTTCCCAGAGACAGCACCTTGCCGTCGCCGGTGGTCAGCCGCACGGCCAGCGACACGCCGGCCGCCGCGACGGGAGTGCCGGCGGACGTCGCGGTCAGTCGTCCCGAGACCGTGACCGGGTCCCCGTAGTAGACCGAGGCCGGGTCGGCGGCGGCAGTGAGGGACGTGGCGCACTTGGCCGGTACGGCGACGAGGGCGGCCGGTCCGCCGGCGGCGTACACGGTGCCGGCGGACGTCTGTGCCTTGTAGGTGGTCGACACCGTCGCGGTCTGGCTGGTGCTCGCCGTGCCCTCGGCGGTGGTGGTCGCCGTACCGGCGGCCACGGCCGACGTCATGGCCTCGGTCTTCTTGGTGAACGTCGCGGCCAGGCCCTTGACGGGCTGGCCGCTCGCGTCGTCCACGACGGTGGCGGCCAGCGCGAACGGGGCCCCGGAGCACACCGCCGCGCTGCCCCCGTTCGCCGGTGTCTGGCCGGCCGCGCTCAGGGCGACAGTGACCGGCCGGGCGGTGCCGGTGGCGAAGGTCAGCGGACTTGCGACGGCCTTCGTCGCGCCGGTCGAGTCGACGAGGGTCGCCGTGACGGTCGCCGCCGCCGCGCTGGTGGCGTTGCAGGTGACCTCGGTCTGCAGCTCGGTCGGCGCGCTGAACGTGCAGTCCGCGCGGGTCGACTTCCACGTGACCGAGGCGAGAGTCCGCCCGGCGGGGAGCGACGGTGCGACGGACGCCTGGGTCGCGAGACCCGGCACCGCGGGGTTGTTGACGGCGATGGTCGCCCCGAGGACGGTCGGCGTACCGGCGGAGCCGCCGCCGGTCCCGTCGCCGCCACCGATCAGGAACCTCGAGTCCGCGGCGTTCCAGTGGCCGTCCAGGTAGCTCCCGGGGTCGGGGTAGGTCGAGAAGTAGTCGTCGTTGGAGCAGTCGTAGAAGTACTCCCGCTCGGAGGGGCAGACCTGGACCATCGCGTGGTTGCCGCCGTCGGCGTAGCACATCGTGTCCGACTCGTCCCAGCAGTGGCCGGCGTGCGTCGAGTGCGGTGCCGAGTCCTGCACGCCGCCGAGGGTGTGCAGCAGCTCGTGCGCCTCCACCGAGTGGTCGCGGGCGCCGTCGCCGAAGCCCCAGCAGCCGGAGTCGATCCGGGCGTACTGCGGGTAGAAGCCGTTGTTCGGGTTGGCCTGGCTCTCGCCGTCGCCGGGATAGAGGGTGGCGACGCCGCAGAGCGCGGTCGCATCGGTCCACATCAGGTACTTGCGGGCCGGGTCGGTGTAGCCGAGGGCCTGGACCGCGCTGATGGTGGCGCCGAACGACGACAGCGAGCCGTTGGGCACGGTCACGTTGAGCACCTTGGCGACGCAGCCGCCCCCGCTCGGCTCGGTGACGTAGCGGACGTGCCGCACGCCGCCGGTCAGGGCCGCCGAGCGGTTGATCACGTCGTCCACGCCGGCGGCCCACAGCCGGAAGCTGGCCTGGAGGGCGGCGTAGCGGTTCGTCGAGCCGGCCTCGACGACGTACATCGCCTGGACGCGGTAGCCCGAGGTGCCGTCGCCGTCGCACGGCACCGCGGGGGTGGCCACGTTGACCGACTGCGGGGCGGCCACGCCGAGCTGCTCGGCCGCCTCGTAGGCCTGAACCCCGGCGCCGTCGCGCTGACGCAGCAAGGCGGTGGGCACCGGCTGGTGCGGGTCCACGCCGGGAGGTGCCACGTCGTCGTGCGCGCAGGCGCCGGGGAGGACCAGGGAGAGCTCGCCCGCCCCGGGGCACCGCGGTGGGTAGTGGTGGGCGTGCGGCACGGCGAGGGCCGCCCAGCCCACCAGCAGCGTCCCGAGAGCGAACGACAAGAACAGCCGGCGCAGGGCCACGGCGTCACCTTCCTGGCATGGCCTGCCGGCAGCGTCCCTGCCACCGGTGCGTCACGCCAGGACGCGCGGCCGATTCCTCACGGTTCGGCAGGAAGCACGCCGACCTGAGCGGTGCGCCCTAGTGGGGCTGCCAGGCGTCCTCGTCGGCCGTCCGCGCGGTGACGGCGTCGGGGAGCTGACCGTCGGCCAGCCCCTGGATCGTGACCTGCTCGAAGACCTCGCGGAGCGAGCGGCGGGCGGCGATCCAGACGTACTGCAGGACCTCGGCCGACTCGTTGTAGCTCACGGCCTCCGGCCGCAGGCCGTAGACGGACACGAGGGGGCCGTCGACCGCGCGGATCACGTCGGCGACGGACACGTCGGCCGCCGGGCGGCCCATCCGCCAGCCGCCGGACTGCCCGCGCTGGGACATCACGATGCCGGCGCGGCGGAGGTCGGCGAGGATCGCCTGGAGGAAGCCGTGCGGGATCTCCTGCAGCCGGCCGAGCTCCTCGGCGCTCACCGCCTTGCCGTCGGCGCGACCCGCCATCTCGATCAGCGCGCGGAGCGCGTAGTCGGACTTGGCGGAAACTCGCATGGGTCCAGTGTGTCAGATAGCTCGATCGGTTCAGTGGACATGCACGCCTCTCCACGGAGTTGCGGCGCTCACCTCTGCTTGCAAGTTGTTAGCGCACCCCGTAGGCTTTTGTTACTGGCGAGTAGGCTAATCGTCATCTCACCCGGACATGGCGGCGTCGCCGCCTGACACGACCAGAAACGGTGGAACACGTGAGCCACTACAAGAGCAACCTGCGCGACATCCAGTTCAACCTCTTCGAGCTGCTCGGCCGCGACGAGATCCTCGGCGCCGGCCCGTTCGAGGAGATGGATGTGGACACGGCGAAGGAGGTCCTCGCCGAGATCGACCGCATCTCCCGGGAGGACCTCGCCGCGTCCTTCGTCGAGGGTGACCGGAACCCGCCGGTCTTCGACCCCGCGACCAACACCGCGCCGGTTCCCGAGGGCTTCAAGAAGTCCTACGACGCGTGGATGGAGTCCGGCTTCTGGAGCCTGCAGGCCCCGCCGGAGGTCGGCGGCACCGCCGCCCCGCCGAGCCTCGTGTGGGCGACCGCGGAGCTGATCCTCGGCGCCAACACCCCGATCTGGATGTACGGCGCAGGGCCGTTCTTCTCCAAGGTCGTCTACGAGAACGGCAACGACCGCGACAAGCGGATCGCCGAGATCATGGTCGAGCGCCTCTGGGGCGCGACGATGGTCCTCACCGAGCCGGACGCCGGCTCCGACGTCGGCGCGGGCAAGGCCTTCGCCACCGCCAACGACGACGGCTCGTGGAACATCTCCGGCGTCAAGCGCTTCATCACCAGCGCCGAGTCGGACCTGCAGGAGAACATCATGCACCTGGTCCTCGCGCGCCCGAAGGGCGTCGAGGGCGTCGGTGGTCCGGGCACCAAGGGCCTCTCGCTCTTCCTCGTCCCGAAGTACCACTTCGACCACGAGACCGGCGAGCTCACGGGCGAGCGCAACGGCGCCTACGTCACCAACGTCGAGCACAAGATGGGCATCAAGGTGTCCAACACCTGCGAGGTCACCTTCGGCGACCCGCAGGTCGGCGGCGGCGAGCCGGCCAAGGGCTGGCTGCTCGGCGAGGTCCACAACGGCATCGCGCAGATGTTCGACGTGATCGAGAACGCGCGGATGATGGTCGGCACCAAGGCCATCTCCACGCTGTCGACGGGCTACCTCAACGCGCTCGAGTACGCCAAGGAGCGCGTCCAGGGCCCCGACCTCACCCAGGCCTCCGACAAGACCGCCCCCAAGGTCACCATCACCCACCACCCCGACGTCCGCCGGTCGCTGATGACCCAGAAGGCGTACGCCGAGGGCATGCGCTCGCTGGTGCTCTACACCGCCGCGTGGCAGGACAAGGTGATGCTGGCGAAGGCGGCCGGCGAGGAGGACAAGCTGGCCGAGACGGTCAACGACCTGCTCCTGCCGATCGTGAAGGGCTACGGCTCGGAGCGCTCCTGGACGCTGCTCGGCACCGAGTCGCTGCAGACGCTCGGTGGCTCCGGCTTCCTGCAGGAGTACCCCATCGAGCAGTACGTCCGTGACGCCAAGATCGACACCCTCTACGAGGGCACCACGGCGATCCAGGGCCAGGACTTCTTCTTCCGGAAGATCGTCAAGGACGGCGGCAACGCGCTGGGTCACCTCGCCGGGGAGATCAAGGGCTTCATCGACTCGGAGGCGGGCAACGGCCGGCTCAAGAACGAGCGGGAGCTGCTCGCCAAGGCGCTCGAGGACGCCCAGGCGCTCGTCGGCCACATGGTCAACGACCTGATGTCGGCCGACGCCAGCTCCGGCGGCGAGCTGCGCAACGTCTACAAGGTCGGCCTCAACAGCACCCGCCTGCTGATGGTCCTCGGTGACGTCGTCGTCGGCTGGCTGCTGCTCCGCGGTGCCGAGGTGGCGCTGGACAAGCTCTCCGGCGACGTCGGGGGCGACAAGGCCTTCTACGAGGGCAAGGTCGCGGCGGCGCAGTTCTTCGCGACCCAGGTGCTGCCGAAGGTCTCCGCCGAGGTCGCCATCGGCCAGGCCACCGACCTGGCGCTGATGGACCTCGACGAGGCCTCCTTCTAGGACCGCAGGTGGGCCGCCGCCGCGCGACGCGCGGCGGCGGTCAGCCGGTCCAGGGCGGGAGAGTCGATCCGCCACCGCTGCCAGTACAGCGGCACGTCGACGTGCGCGCGGGCGTGCAGCCGGACCAGGCGTCCCTCGGCGAGGTCGGGGAGCAGCTGCGGCTCGGGGATCGCCGCCCAGCCGAGCCCGCGGCGGACCGCCTCGTGGAAGTCGGCCGAGGTCGGCACCTCGTGCACCACCGGCGGCAGGCCGAGGCCACGGTCGCGCAGGAGCTCCTGCTGCAGGTCGTCCTTGGCGTTGAACACGACGACCGGCATCCGGGCCCAGTCCGGTCCGCGGCCGGTGCGCCAGCGCTCGGCGAACGCAGGGGTGGCCGCCGGCGCGTAGCGGAGCACCCCGAGCCGCTCGACCGAGCAGCCCTGCACCGGTGCCGGGTCGCTGGTGACGGCGGCGAGCGCCTCGCCGCTGCGCAGCAGGCCGGCGGAGTAGGCCTGGTCCTCGACCCGCAGCCGCAGGGCGGCCCCCTCCCAGCCGGCCGCCTCGTCGAGGACGTCGCGGAACCAGGTGGCGAGGGAGTCGGCGTTGACGGCGACGGCCGTCGCCACGGGGCCGCCCTCGCCGAGGGCGGCGCGCGCCTCGTCGTACAGCAGGCCGGTCTGCCGCGCGAGCCGCACCAGCGTCTCGCCGGCCACGGTAGCCCGGCAGGGCGTCCCGCGATGGACCAGCACCTGCCCGGCGGCCGACTCGAGGGCCCGGATCCGCTGGCTCACGGCGCTGGGCGTGACGTGCAGGGCGCGCGCGGCGGCCTCGAACGTCCCCAGGTCGGCGACGGCGACCAGAGCCTCGAGCTGGGCCGGCTGCGGGGTCATGAAGCGATGCTAAACGATCTGAAGAAACATTCGCTGGTCTGAACCGTGGACCGGGCCTTAGCTTCGAAGCGTGATCACCGCTGCCGCCGCCGGGCTCGCGACCGGGCTGACCCTGATCGTCGCCATCGGCGCCCAGAACGCGTTCGTGCTGCGCCAGGGCCTCGCGCGCCGGCACGTCGGTGCGGTGGTCGCGGTCTGTGCTCTCTCCGACGTCGTGCTCATCGGGGCGGGTGTCGTGGGGATCGGCACCATCGTCGAGCGGGCGCCGGTCGTGCTGACCGTGCTGCGCTGGCTCGGTGTCGCGTTCCTGGCGGCGTACGGCGTCCGCTCGCTCCTCTCGGCGCGCCGGGCGGACGGCCTCGAGGCGGCGTCCCGCGGGGCCAGCACCCGGGTGAGCGCGATCGCGACGGCGGCCGCACTGACCTACCTCAACCCGCACGTCTACCTCGACACCGTGCTGCTCCTGGGGTCGGTCGCGAACCAGCACGGGGTCGACGGTCGCTGGTGGTTCGCGGTCGGCGCAGCGACCGGGTCGGTGATCTGGTTCTCCGGGCTGGGGTACGGCGCGCGGGCCGCGCACGGCCTGCTCGCCCGGCCGCGGGCCTGGCAGGTGCTCGACCTCGCGATCGGCGTCGGGATGCTCTGCTTCGCCGGTGGACTGGCCATCGGGTAGCGGCCTGCAGCCTCGCTACAGTGCCCGCATGAACGACGACGCCGGCCGTGGCCAGGACCGTTTGCGGCAGTACGTCGACACCTGGTGGCAGGCGATCGGCGACTTCACCGCCCTGATCGACGGGCTGCCCGAGAGCGCGGCGCCGATGGCGACCGACCTCCCCGGGTGGGACGTGGCGGCGATCGTCGCGCACGTCGCCCACCTCGAGCACCTCTCGGTCGGGGGCGCGCACGACGAGGTGCCGGGCATCGAGATCGGCGCGCCGGCCCACGTCCGCAGCATGATGTCGGTCTTCACCGAGCAGGGCGTCCACGCCCGTCGCGACGGGTCGATGGCCGACGCCGTCGCCGCGATCCGGCGCGACACCGCCCGGCGCCGCGAGCAGCTGGCGGCCGGTGTCCCCGACCCTGCCGCGCCAGCCGACGGCGTCTTCGGCGCGATCGGCTGGACCTGGGGCACGTTGCTCCGCAACCGGCCGCTCGACGTGTGGATGCACGAGCAGGACGTACGCCGGGCGGTCGGCCTCCCCGGCGGGATGGACACCGCGCCCGCACGGCACTCGGCCGACTACCTGACCGAGTCCTTCCCGGTCGTGGTCGGCAAGCGCGTGCAGCCGCCGTCCGGGACCTCCGCTGTCCTGGAGGTCGAGGGCTCCGAGCCGGTCGCCGTCGAGGTCGATGCGAACGGGCGCGCCCAGCGGCTCCCCGAGGTGCCGGCCGAGCCCGACGTCCGGCTGTCGACGGACCGGGAGACCTTCATCGTGGTCGCCGGCGGCCGGCGCGCTCCCGCCGAGGGCGAGTTCCGGATCGAGGGCGACCAGGCGCTCGGTCAGCAGATCGTCGAGCAGCTGGCCGTGACACCGTGAGCTGGAACCCGACCCAGATCCCCGACCAGACCGGCCGGACGGCGATCGTCACCGGCCCGAGCCTGGGCGGCCTCGGCCACCACACTGCGTTGGAGCTGGCGCGCAAGGGCGCCCGCGTCGTGCTGGCCGGACGCAACCCCGCCAAGGTCGACGCCACGGTCGCCGCCATCCGCGAGGAGGTCCCGGACGCCGTCCTCGAGACGCTCCCGCTCGACCTCTCCGACCTCGCCGCGGTCCGGAGCGCCGGGGCAGCAGCGGAGCGGTTCGGGGCGGTCGACGTACTCGTGAACAACGCGGGCGTGATGGCCCCGCCCTACGCGCGAACCGAGGACGGTCTCGAGCTGCAGATGGCCACCAACCACTTCGGACCGTTCCTGCTCACCGGCCTGCTGCTCCCGCAGCTCGCGGCCAGCGGTGCCGGCCGCGTGGTCACGGTCTCCTCGCACATGCACCGCACGGCGCCCCGGGCTCCGCTCGGCGACCCGCTGGCGCAGGAGGGCCACTACTGGCGGTGGCCGGTCTACGGGCAGACCAAGCTCGCCAACCTGCTGTTCACCGGTGAGCTGCAGCGTCGGCTCGACGCCGCGGCGCTGCCGGTCAAGGCGCTGGCCGCGCACCCCGGCTTCGCGGGGACGCACCTGGCCGCGAACGGTCAGTACGGGCGTGCCGAGGGCGGGATCGCCTCGATCCTCGATGCCTCGGTCAAGGCGATCTCGCAGTCGGCCGCCGCCGGCGCCTGGCCCTCGCTGATGGCCGCGACGGCCGACCTTCCCGGCGACTCGTTCTGCGGCCCGTCCGGCCCCGCGCAGATGGGCGGCACGCCGCGCCTGGTCGGCCGGTCCCGGCTCGCCCGCGACCCCGACGCCGCCCGCCGCCTCTGGGAGCTCAGCGAGAAGACCGTCGGCCTCTCCTATCCCTGA
This sequence comes from Nocardioides panacisoli, assembly GCF_039537325.1. GTDB lineage: Bacteria > Actinomycetota > Actinomycetes > Propionibacteriales > Nocardioidaceae > Nocardioides > Nocardioides panacisoli. The sequence goes on along the minus strand of NZ_BAABAH010000015.1, from coordinate 24,275 downwards.
CCCCGTTGATTCGAAGGTCTGTCAGGGTTGATTCGATGGTTCGTGGAGGTTGAATCGAGGATTGGTAAGGGTCGAATCGAAGGTTGATCGGCGTTCGTTCGACGATTCGTCGTGCTCGGCGTACGCAGACCCTCGAATCAACCTCTAGAGACCCTCGAATCAACCTCTAGAGAACCTCGAATCAACCTCTAGAGAACCTCGAATCAACCTCTAGAGAACCTCGAATCAACCTGTAGAGGCCTTTGATTCAACGCCGATTCGAGGGGTGCGTCGGCGGATCAGCGGCCGCGAGGGCCGTAGACCGGCTCGGACTTCGTGAAGGCGGCCTCGCGGGCTGCTTTGGTGTTGCGGGCGACCAGGAGGAAGGCCTGCTCGAGCCGCTCGCGGGCGAAGGTACGTCGAGCGGACGCGTTCCAGGTGTCGTTGTACAGCCGCTTCGCGGCGCCGAGCGCGTCGGGGGAGCGGTTCGCCAGCTGCTCGGCCATCCGCTGCGCCTCCGCGAGCGGGTCGTTGGAGAGCCGGGTGACCAGGCCGAGATCGGCGGCGCGCGATCCGTCGATCACCTCGGCGCTCATCGTCAGCCACTTCGCCTGGTCCATGCCGACCTGCTCGGCGAGGCTGCGGATCCCGGACATGTCCGGGATCAGCCCCCACTTGCCCTCGAGCACCGACCAGCGCGAGTCGGGCGTCGCGACCCGGAAGTCCGCCGCGAGTGCGATCTGGACGCCGCCGCCGAGGCAGTGACCGTGCACGGCAGCGATCACCGGCACCGGGATCCGGCGGAACGCCCAGGGCGCCTCCTGGAACGTGTTGGTCCCGCGCCACGGCCGGGGGACGAACGCCTTGGCGATGCCGGCGGGGTTCCGCAGCACCGTCGCGAAGTCGAGGCCCGCGCAGAACGCGTCGCCCTCGCCGGAGATGATGACCGCACGCAGGTCCTTGTCCCTGCGGAGCCGCTGGGCCGTGTCGACCAGGTCCTCGAGCAGGTCGAGGGTCAGCGCGTTCAGCTTCTCGGGCCGGTCCAGCCGGACGTGGGCGATCCCGTCCACGACCTCGCAGGTCACGTAGCTCATGGTCCAAGGGTATTCGACCGGGCACCGGCGGTCGGCGCCTGCTCCGCGGTCGAGCAGCGCCCGGGCGAAGACGATGCCGAACCCCCGGGTAACCCTCAGCCCGGCCCCCCGGGCAGCCGCCGCGGACCGGGGGGCTACCTCTCCTGTGCCTCGGCGCTGTTCGGCGCAGGCTCGAGGCGTCGACCGACGGCGAGCGCGAGCTCGTCGACAAGAGGAGGAGCACCATGGGGAACGAGAAGGTCAGGGCAGGAGTGGCCTTGGGCCTCGCTGCTGCCGCTGGCGCGTTGGCGTCGAGCGGCATCACTGCCTACGCGGCGGCTCCCGATGCGAGCGGCTCCATCCACGCTTGTTACCGGACATCGGGCGGTGACCTGCGGTTCGTGAGCGCGAGCGCGTCGTGCCACGACAACGAGAAGGCTCTGACGTGGAGCAAGCGAGGGCCCAAGGGTGCAGTCGGCCCCGCGGGGTCGCCCGGGCCGGCGGGACCCGCTGGAGCAGACGGCCCCGCGGGGCCGACCGGACCGGCAGGGGCGGACGGAGCCGACGGGCCGGCGGGGCCGGCGGGACCGGAGGGGCCCCAGGGCCCGCCGGGGCCGGCGGGCGTCGGCATCGTGGCGCCGGTCGTTGTTCGCTACGCCGACTTCTCCGGCAACAGCGGGCAGGCGTCGGGAAGTGCTCAGTGCCTCTCCGGGGAGCAGGCCGTCGGCGGGGGCTACTACGCGGGCGGCAACGGGCTCAACGGGCCGCCCGTCGTGAACGCGCCGGTGCCGGGCACCGACGGCGATCCGGCCACGGGGTGGCAGGTGACGATCCTGGCCTCCGGCGGCAGCGCGTTCCTGACGGCGCGGGTCTACGTGCTCTGCCAGCAGACCGGTGCCTGAGCGGGCCCGCGCTCAGGCGGCGGCCAGCTGCTGGGCGCGCCGCTCGAGGCCCAGCTGCACGACCCGTCGGGTCCGCCGGTCGCCGCGCACCAGCTTGTAGAGCACCCCGAGCTGCTGCGGCAGGTTCTTGGCGTTGGTCGTGGCGAGCCAGCCGTTCGGGAAGGACAGCCGGACCACCTTGTGCCAGGCCGAGTAGACCTGCGGGACGAGCGGTCGCGAGCAGTAGTTGAGGCCGTACTTGTCGAACACCGCGCGGACCTTGGGTGCGACCTCGGCGTACCGGTTGCTCGGCAGGTCCGGGAACAGGTGGTGCTCGATCTGGTGCGACAGGTTGCCGGTCAGGATGTGCATGGTCTTGGAACCCGAGATGTTGGCCGAGCCGAGCATCTGCCGGACGTACCACGCACCGCGCGACTCGTCGTCCGGGATCGACGCCCGCTCGAACGTCTCGACGCCCTCGGGGAAGTGGCCGCACATGATGACCGAGTGCGACCAGAGGTTGCGCACCACGTTGGCGACGAAGTTGGCGGCCAGGGTCGGCAGCAGCGAGCCGGTCGGCGCGGACAGCAGCGGGTGCACCACGTAGTCCTTGGTCGCCTGCTTGCGGACCTTGGCCAGCGTCGCCTTGACGCCCTTGCGGAAGTGCTCGGGGCGCTTGTCCTTGGGCATCTTCAGGTGCCGGCCGAGGTCGAGGTCGTAGGCCGCGATGCCGTACTCGAAGAAGCAGGCATTGACGAAGTTCCACAGCGGCTGACCGAGGTGCATCGGCGTCCACCGCTGCTCCTCGTCGACCCGCATGATGCCGTAGCCGAGGTCGTTGTCCTTGCCGATGATGTTCGTGTACGTGTGGTGGATCTGGTTGTGCGAGTGCTTCCAGTTCTCCGACGGCGTCGCGTTGTCCCACTCCCACGTGGTCGAGTGGATCTTGGGGTCGCGCATCCAGTCCCACTGGCCGTGGAGGATGTTGTGGCCGATCTCCATGTTGTCGAGGATCTTCGCGAGGGACAGGCCGACGGTCCCGACCACCCACGCCGGCGGCAGGGCCGAGAAGAGCAGCACGGCGCGCGAGCCCAGCTCGAGCTTGCGCTGCAGGTCGACCATCCCGCGGATGTACGCCGCGTCGCTCTCACCGCGCGCGTCGACGACCTCCTGGCGGATCGCGTCGAGCTCGGCGCCGATGGCCTCGATGTCGGCCTCGGTGAGGTGGGCGATCGGGTTCTCGGGCTTCTTCGTCACGGTCGTCATGGGTCTCCCTCAGTGGTTGATCCGGCACGCGCCGGCGGCGGTGTTGATGCAGGTCTGGATGGGGACGCCGTCCCTGTGGGTCTCCCCGGGTACGGCGACGGTGAGCTCTCCGGTGCGCAGGTCGCGCACGGCGCCCTCCTTCAGCGGCAGGACGCAGGCCATGCAGATGCCCATCCGGCAGCCGCTGGGCATCAGCACGCCGGCGGCCTCCGCGGCGTCGAGGATCGGCGTGGCGCCGTCGACCTCGAGGTCGGTCCCGGTCTGCTCGAACGCGACCGTGCCGCCGCTGGCGTCGGGGCCGGTGGCGAGCACGACCGGCCGGAACCGCTCGGTGGTCAGCGCCAGCCCGCGCTCCGCGTGGTGCTGCTCGAGCGCGTCGAGCAGCCCCGCGGGACCGCAGGCGTAGGCGAGCCGGTCGGCGAAGTCCGGCACGAGTGCGTCGAGCGTGTCGACGTCGAGCAGGCCGTCGCGGTCGTCGTACCGCTCGACCAGCGTGATGTGCCCGGCCTCGGCGTGCGCCCGGAGCTCGTCGCGGAAGATCGCGGTCGACTCGCTCTGGTTGACCGAGACGAGCACGATGTCGGCCTCGACGGGCGTGGCGCGCAGGAACAGGTTGCGCAGCATCCCGATCACCGGAGTGATGCCGGACCCGGCGGTCACCATCAGCAGCTTGCCCGGGAGCGGCGTCGGCAGGGTGAACTCGCCCTCGGCCGGGGCCAGGTGGACCAGCTGCCCGGCGCGCGCGTCGTGGACGAGGTGCCCGGAGACGACGCCACCCGGGATCGCCTTGACGGTGATGCTGATGTTGCGGTCGGCGCGGGGGCCGTGGGTCAGCGAGTAGGTGCGCCAGAGCCGTACGCCGTCCACGTCGACGCCGAGGCGGACGTACTGACCGGGGACGTGACCCGTCCACCCCTTGCCCGGCTTGATCAGCACGGTCGCCGACTCCGGGGTCTCGGCGGTGACGGAGACGATCCGGCCGCGCAGCTCCGTGTCCTTGCGGAGCGGGTGGAAGTGGTCGAGGAGGTCGTCGACGGTCAGCGGGCTGACCGCGGCGTCCGCGACGGCGCGGAGCCGGTCGCGCAGCCCGCGGGAGGGCCCCGCGCTGCGGGTCAGGGTGGGGACACTGAACGAGCTCACGCCTTCCATACTCCCTGCGCCGAGGGCTAAAGTCATGACAACCGATGGTGAATCGGGTCGAGCAAATTGTCCTCTGCGAACAAAGGCGCGCCATGGCCCACCGAGACGATCCGCAGCTGCGGCTGCCCGGGCCGGTCGTCAGCGCGATCCGCGTCGAGCTCCCGCGGATCGCCGACGAGGTCGTCGAGCAGATCATCGCCGAGGTGCCCGCCTACGAGGACGCGTTCAGCGGCCCGATGGGCGAGACGATCCGGACCGCCGTGCAGGTCGCGCACGGCGGCTTCCTGTCGCTGGTCTCGGGCCGCAGCGGCGGGGGCGACGTCCGCACCCTGACCCGCTCCGCCGTCGACGGCGCCTACCAGCTCGGCCGCGGCGAGGCCCGCAGCGGGCGGAGCACCGATGCGCTGCTGTCGGCGTACCGGATCGGCGCCCGGGTCTCCTGGCGGGAGTTCTCCGAGCAGGCCGTCGCGCTCGACCTGGAGCCTCGGGTGCTGGTGTCCTTCGCCGAGCTCGTCTTCGCCTACATCGACCAGCTCTCGGCCGCCAGCGTCGCGGGCCACAACGACGAGTCGGCGACCGCCGGCCGCGTGCTCGAGCGGCTGCTCGAGCGCGTCGTCCGGCTGCTGCTCGCGGGGTCGCCCGAGCCGACCGTGCTCGCGGCGGCCGAGCGCGCCGAGTGGGTCGTCCCGACCACGCTGACCGCGATCATCGCCCCTGAGGCGCGGGTCGCGCCGCTGCTGCAGACACTGCCCCGGCGCACCCTGGCGAGCGCCGACGTGGCCGAGCTCGATGCCGCCGCGCTGCTCCTCGTCCCGGACGCGCACGGCCGCCGGCGCGCGGCGATGGTGCGGTCGGTGGCCGGGCAGGGCTGCGTGATCGGCCCGCCCCGTCCCTGGCTCGAGGCGCGGTCCTCCTATGCCCGGGCCCTGCGCGCGCGGGCGCTGGGTCTGGAGGGCGACACCGAGGAGCACCTGCCGCGGCTGGTGCTGACCGCCGACCCCGAGGCGCTCGCCGACCTGCGCGAGCGCGCGCTCGCGCCGCTCGCGGACCTGCGGCCGGCCACCCGGGCCAAGCTCGCCGAGACGCTGCGCGCCTGGCTGCTCCACCAGGGCCGCCGCGAGGAGGTCGCGGCGGCGCTGTTCGTGCACCCGCAGACGGTCCGCTACCGCGTCGGCCAGCTGCGGGAGGCGTACGGCGACCGGCTCGACGATCCCGCGACCGTGCTGGCGCTGACCCTGGCACTCGGCGTCCACGCCGAGGACGCGTCCGTAACCTAGACCCCGATGCCCACTCGTCTCCCGCTCGCGGCCGTCGTCCTGGTCGCCGCGTCGCTCCTCGTCGCCGGCTGCGACTCGAACGAGCCGGCGCCGGCGCCGGCGCCGAGCCCCGGTGTGGTGGGCCCGGGCGACGAGTACGTCGCGATGGGCGACTCCTACACCTCCGGCCCGCGGATGGGGCACACCCAGGCGGGCTGCCTGCGGGGCAGCAAGAGCTACCCGTTCCTGGTCGCCGACGAGCTGAAGCTGGACCTCACGGACGTCAGCTGCGGCGGCGCCACCTCCGAGGCGGTCTGGAACTCCTACACGCCGCCGCACGGCACCACGCAGCCGCCCCAGGTGTCCGCGGTGACCGACTCGACGGCCCTGGTCACCTTCAGCTTCGGCGGCAACGACGAGCACCTCTACTCCAAGTTCCTCGCCGTGTGCGTGACGCCGGGGAGCGACGAGGCGCTCCGCGGCTCGCCGTGCACCCGGATCGACAAGAAGGCCTACGGCTACGTGCACGGTGTGATCTCGCGGACCCGCGACCGGCTGGTGCACTCCCTCAACCGGGTGGTGACGGCGGCGCCGAACGCTCAGGTGGTCGTGGTCGGCTACCCGCGGTTCGCGCCGGAGCACCCGTGCGCGGAGTTCCCGATCGCCGAGGGCGACGTCGCGCTCGCGCTCCGGCTGAACAGGGGGCTGGTGCGGGCGCAGAAGCACGCGGCCGAGGAGGCAGGCGCGGACTACGTGGACCTGTTCGCCGCGACCGAGGGCCACGACATGTGCGCGAAGGACCCGTGGCTGGCCGGCATGGAGCCGACTGCGCCCGCGGCGCCGTACCACCCCTACCAGAAGGAGCAGCAGGTCGCCGCCGACCTCGTGACCGAGCTGGTCAGGAAGTCGCAGCCCTAGCGGCGGTCACGACACCGGACCGCCGTGGACGATCCGGCCGGCGACGACGGTCAGCTCGACGTCGGGTCGGGGCACCTCGAGCGGGTCGTGGTCGAGCACGACCAGGTCCCCCCGGGAGCCGGCGCCGACCGCCGGCTGGCCGTCGACCGAGGCGGCGAGGGCCTCCCGCCGGGTGAGGGCCTGCTCGGGGTGCCAGGCCGGCCGGGCGTCGCCGGTACGGCGGACCGCGGCGTCGACGGCCAGCCAGGGGTCGAGCGGCGAGACCGGCGCGTCGGACCCGAGGGTCAGGGTGGCGCCGGCGTCGAGGAGCCGCCGGAACGCGAAGCAGCGGTCCGACCGGCCCGGCCAGATGGCCTCGGTCAGGTCGCGGTCGTCGACCAGGTGGTGCGGCTGGACGCTGGCCCGGAGCCCGAGCCGCGCGAGCCGCTCCTCGTCCCCGTCGGCGAGCAGCTGCACGTGCTCGATCGACCCGCGGGCGCCGGTCCGCTCGTAGGAGTCCAGTGCGCGGGCCACGGCTGCGTCACCGATCGCGTGGGTGGCCACCTCCCATCCGTGCTCGTGCGCGCGGCCGAGGTGGGCCAGCAGGTCGTCGGCGGACAGGTTGGGCGCGCCGGACGGAGCCACCGGGTCCCCGCCGACGGCGTAGGGCTGGCAGCACCACGCGGTCCGCGTGTTCAGCGACCCGTCGCTGATGATCTTGAGCGGGCCGGCCCGGAGCAGGTCGACGCCCGGCAGCAGCGCGTCGCCGGTGCGCAGGCCCTCTCCGAGCGCCTCGTCGAGGCCCTCCGGGTAGACGGCCGCGCGGATCCGCAGCAGGTCGCAGCCCTCGTGCCAGCGCTCCCGCCAGCCGGGGATGCCGCCGGCGAACTCGAGGTCCACGATGCCGACGACCCCGAGCGCGGCCGCGCGATCCAGGCTCTCGCGGTAGTCGGCCGGCCCGTCGCCGCTCGCGGAGAGGTGGGCGAGCCGGCCGTACGCCGCGAACCACTCGTCCTCCCGCACGACGTTCTCGCGCAGCGGCAGCTCGAGGGCCGCCTGGGCCGCGGTGTTCAGCCACGCGTGGTGGCCGTCTCCGGCGACCAGCACCACCGGCGTCACCCCGGACACGGCGTCGAGCTCGGCGACCGTGCCCAGCCGGGCCCAGCCGCCCGGCCGGTGGCCCCAGCCGACCACCGGGCGTCCCGGCGCCTCCGCGACCTTGGCGGCGACCAGGGCGACGGCCTCGTCGGCCGAGGTCACCGCACCGGTGTCGAGCCGTTGCCGAGCGAGCGTCCACTGGCCGAGGTGCGCGTGCGCGTCCCAGAGGCCCGGCATGATCCAGCGACCGTCGACGCCGTACTCCTCGACGCCGGCAGGCCGCTGCAGCGCGGGACCGACAGCCGTCACCTCGTCACCCTCGACGAGCACGTCGACCGGCCGGTCCGGCACCTCCTCGCCGGGCCGCAGCGGCACCAGCCGGGCGCCGCGCAGGAGCAGTCCCGTCGTCATGCGCGCAACCGTACGGCCCGGTCATCTAGAGTCGCCCGGTGCGTCGTTCGCTCGGGTTGCCCCTGTTCCTCGTCCTCCCCGTCCTGGCGGTCCTTGCGGTCGCACCGCCCGGCCCGGCCCACGGCGCGGCAGCCGCGGCACGAGCAGGGGACCAGGTGGACATCCCGGTCCCGACCCTCACCTGGAAGACCTGCCCCGGCGATGCGAGCCGGACCGCGCACGGCCAGACCGTGGAGTGCGCGACCGTGGACCTGCCGCTGGACTACGACGACCCGACCGGTGCCACGACGCCGGTCAGCGTCGACCGGGTGCCGGCGAGCGGGCGGCGGATCGGCAGCCTGTTCGTGAACCCGGGCGGCCCGGGCGGCTCGGCCCGGGACTTCGCGAGGTACGCCGGCTACCTGATCGGGCCGGGGATCCGGCGGCACTTCGACGTGATCGGCGTGGATCCGCGCGGGATCGGGGCCCCGCCGTACGCACTGTGCCGCTATCCCTCCGAGGACGCGCCGCCCGGGCTCGCCGTCCCCTACCCGGTCACGCAGCACCAGGCGGGGCGCCAGATCCGGGCCGACAGGATCCTCGACGAGGACTGCGCCTCCGGGCGGAACGCGATCGTCGACCACATGTCGACGGCCGACTACGTCCGCGACATCGACGTGGTGCGGCAGGCCGTCGGTGACGAGCAGCTCAGCTACTACGGGATCTCCTACGGGAGCATGGTCGGCCAGACCTACGCCGCGATGTTCCCCGACCGGGTCCGGGCGATCATCGTCGACGGGGTCCTCGACCCGATCGAGTGGACCGCCGGCCGCGACCCGTCCGTGCCGTCGACCTATCGGCTCGGGAGCGGGCACGGCGCCCACGAGGCCCTGGTCTCGGCGTTGAGGGAGTGCGACCGGGTCGGTCGCGACCGGTGCTCGATCGCCGGCCACGCCGAGCGGATCTGGCAGCGCACCTACCGGCTCGCGCGGCACGGCCGACTGCGCGTCGACGGGCACCGGCTGGTCACGCAGGACCTGGTCAGCACCGCGCTCGGAGCGCTCTACCAGGCGCCGGCGATCAAGCGGCAGCTCGTGCGGTTCCTGCACGACGTCGCCGAGCAGCGCCGGCACCGCACGGCGCGGGCCTCGCGCGCCCTCGCCTCCGACTGGGCCGACCTGGTCCGGGTCCGCGACCGGCAGCAGGCCGCCGGCCCCTACGGCTACGCGCCACCGGGCCGCGCGCTCACCAACCGGGTGACCGACGTGGGCTTCGAGTCCGTCGTGTGCTCGGACGCCGTCAACCCCACCGATCCGTGGGCCTGGCAGCGCGCGAGCCGCACCGCCGACACGGCCCAGCCGTGGTTCGGCCGGCTGTGGACCTGGGCGAGCTCGCTGTGCGCGCGGTGGCCCGGCGCCGGTGGTGACGACGCCTACCGCGGACCGTGGCGTACGACGACCTCCACCCCGCTGCTCGTCGTCGGCAACACCCACGACCCCGCCACGCCGATCCAGGGCGCGCGGACGGCGACCCGGCAGTTCGCCGGATCGGTGCTGCTGACCCTGGACGGCTGGGGTCACGGCGCGCTCAACACCAGCGCGTGCGTCCGCACGTGGATGGCGGCCTACCTGATCGACCAGGAGCTGCCGCCGGCCGGCACCGTGTGCCGGCCCTACCGGCCGCTCTTCCCCTGATCCGGGCCGGCCTGGCGCCGCCCGCCCTCGAGCGGAGGCAGTGAAGCCAGCGGGAACGGTGGGCGACGAGCCGTCGCCGCCTCGGCGCGGGTGTCGCACAGGCCGCGGTCCAGGCTCGCCTCGGGGAGCGGGAACAGCTCGTAGGTGGCCGTGTCGCCGTTCCACGCCGGGCAGCCGGTGCGGCGGGCGTCGCCGCGTCCCGTGGTCGAGTCCTCGGGACGGACCGTCACCGGGTTTCCGTCCTGGTCGACGAGCCGGATGCCCCTGACGGGCCTGCCGTCGGCGTCGTAGGCGAACAGGTTGTGCACCCTGCTGCCGTCGAGCTCGAGGCCCTTGTGCTGGCGCTGCGCGTCCATGTAGCCCTGGGTGTAGTCGTTGTAGCCGCCGTCCCAGGCGCTCGAGCCCAGGTAGGCCGGCATCGGGATCGACCACGTGAGCGGCGCCAGGACCGCGACGCCGTTGAGGGCGAGGAGCGTGAACCGGGCGGCGCTGCTGCGCTCGCCGGTGCCGGGCCACAGCCGGCCCATGCCGATCAAGGCGCTGACGGCGGTCCCGACGACGAGGAGGAGCGCGCCGAGGCCCGGCACGCCGAGGCTCGGGACCAGGCTGACCGGCTCCCATCCGCCCGCGGCGACGTCCAGGGCCGTGACGGCGATCCAGGCACGAAGGACCCACCAGGCGGGCCGTAGTGCTGCGACGACCTCCCACGCGGGCGCGACGTGCGGCCGCGCGACCGTGCGGTCGAAGCGCGACCGCGCCCTGTCGAGCAGGCTGACCGGCGACCCCGAGGAGAGCCTTCCGCGGAGGCGCCGCCGGCGCTCGGGCAGCCCGGCTGCCGAGCGGAGCTCCGCCGCGTAGGTCGCCGGGTCGCCGAGCTCCGCCCCGTCGGTCACCTGGTCGGTGAGATCGGCCTCGAGGCCGCCGAGGAGCTCGTCGCGGGTCTCGTCGTCGAGGTCGGCCAGCAGCCGCCGTACCTCCTCGACGAACGCGGTGACGTCGGGCCGGGCGAGGAAGTGGGTGTCGCTCATGAGCTGGCTCCTGTCGAGCGGGGAAGGAGGGAGGAGACGGTGTCGGCGAAGGAGGTCCACTCCTTGGCCTGGCCGGCGAGCTGGTCGCGCCCGGCCGGCGTGATGCCGTAGTACTTCCGGTGCGGGCCCTCGTCGGAGGGGACGACGTACGACGTCAGGGCGCCGGCGGCGTAGAGGCGGCGCAGGGTCCCGTAGACGGAGGCGTCACCGACCTCGGTGAGACCTCCGCCGCGAAGCCTGCGCAGCACGTCGTAGCCGTAGCCGTCCTCGCGCTCGACCACGGCGAGCACCGCGAGGTCGAGCACCCCGCGGAGGAGCTGGGTGGTGTCCATGCGTCGCACAGTACTACGGCTCGCGTAGTAGTACGGCGAAAGGAAGCCCGCACCGGCGTGTCCGGTGCGGGCCTCGGGGTCAGGCCTCGATCGCCTCGATCGCCGCAGCGATGTCCAGCGTGCGCCGGGCGGACTCGACGTGCAGGTTCTCGACCATCCGGCCGTTGTAGGTGACGACGCCGGAACCCTTGCCGTCCTCCCAGGCCTGGATGAGGCCGCGCGCGTTCTCGATCGCCTCGTCGCTCGGCGCGAAGCCCTTGTTGGCGCCCTCGATCTGGCCGGGGTGGATGATCGTCTTGCCGTCGAAGCCGAAGGCCCGGCCCTGCTCGACCTCGGCGAGGTAGCCGTCGAGGTTCTTCACGTCGTTGTAGACGCCGTCGAGCACGACCTTGCCGGTCGCCCGGGCCGCGAGGACCGCGAGCTGCAGGCTGGTCACGATGTTCGTGCGACCGACGACGTGGTCGACGTACAGCTCCTTGACCAGGTCGTTGGTGCCGAGCACGAGGACGTTCAGCCGCTCGGACGCGGCGGCGATCTCCTCGGCGTGCAGGATGGCGTACGGCGACTCGATCATCGCCCAGAGGCTGGTCGACTCCGGCACGCCCGCCGCGTCGAAGGCGTCGACCAGGCCGAGCACCGCGTCGACCGAGTTGACCTTGGGCACGACGATCGCGTCGGGGGCCGCCTCGGCGGCGGCCTTCAGGTCGTCGTCGTGCCACTCCGTGTCGGCGCCGTTGACGCGGATCGTCAGCTCCTTGGCGCCGTACTCGCCGCTCCGCACGGCGGCTGCGGCGTTGAGCCGGGCCTGCGGCTTGGCGTCGGGCGCGACGGCGTCCTCGAGGTCGAGGATCAGCGCGTCCACGGGCAGGGTCTTGGCCTTCTCGAGCGCCCGCTCGTTGGAGCTGGGCATGTAGAGGACCGAGCGGCGGGGCCGGAAGTCGGTCATGCCGGCACCTCGATGGCGTCGTACTGCTTCTTGAGCTCGGGGTCGATCTCGGCCAGCTTCTCGGCGAGGTCGACGAGCACCAGGCACTGCTTGAGGGAGGCGTCGTCCTCCATCTTGCCGTCGATCATCACCGCGCCGGTGCCGTCGCCCATCGCGGCGACCACGCGGCGCGCGTGGGCGATGTCCTCGACGCTGGGGGAGAAGACCTTGTTCGCGATCGCGATCTGCTTCGGGTGCAGTGACCAGGTGCCGACACAGCCGAGCAGGAAGGCGTTGCGGAACTGGTCCTCGCACGCCACCACGTCGGCGATGTCGCCGAAGGGGCCGTAGTAGGGATAGATCCCGTGCGTCGCGCAGGCGTCGACCATCTTGGCGATCGTGTAGTGCCACAGGTCCTGCTGGAAGACCGCGCGCTGGGCGTCGATCTGCGCGTTGCCCTCGGCGTCGCGCGGCGGGTCCTGGCGCACGAGGTAGCCGGGGTGGCCGCCGCCGACGCGGGTGGTCTTCATCTTCCGGTCCGCGGCCAGGTCGGCCGGGCCGAGGCTGAGCCCCTGCATCCGCGGGCTCGCGCCGCAGATCTCCTCGACGTTGGCCATGCCGCGGGCCGTCTCGAGGATCGCGTGGATGAGGATCGGGCGGTCCAGGCCGGCCTTCGCCTCGAGCTGGGCGAGGAGCCGGTCGACGTAGTGGATGTCCTCGGCGCCCTGCACCTTCGGCACCATGACGACGTCGAGCTTGTCGCCGATCTCGGGGACGAGCGTGGTGAGGTCGTCGAGCACCCAGGGGCTGTCGAGCGCGTTGATCCGGGTCCACAGCTGGGTAGGACCGAAGTCGGTGGCCTTGGCGATCCGGACCAGGCCCTCGCGGGCGGCGACCTTGTTGTCGGCCTTGATCGCGTCCTCGAGGTTGCCGAGCAGCACGTCGACCGTGCCGATCATGGCCGGGATCTTGGCGGCCATCTTCTCGTTGCTCGGGTCGAAGAAGTGGATCGCCCGGCTCGGGCGGGCGGGGATCTCGCGGAGCGGCGCGGGGGCGCCGACGGCCAGCGGGCGGAAGAAGTCCTTGGGGCTCTTGTGACTCACGCCGGCTGACGTTACCGGCGGGTCAGGTCTCGCGGTATGACGCAGGTCTCGGCGAGACGGCCCGGCGTCGGTGGGCGGTCGTAGCCTCGACGCATGACGCCCGAGGAGGTCGACGACTTCGCGCGGTCGCTGCCCGGTTGCAAGCGCAAGGGCACGGCGGCGCACCCGGCCTGGTACGTCGACGACCGGCTCGTCGCGCGGCTGGTCGACGACGGCGAGCTGCTGGTGCGCGCCGGGTTCGCCGACCGCGAAGGGTTCGTCAGCTCCCACCCGGAGACGTTCGGCGTGCCGCCGCGCTACGAGAAGCACATGAAGGTGCAGGTGCTGCTCAGCGGCGACGACGCAGCCATCCGGGCAGCCATCCGCGCCGCCTGGGAGCTGCAGCGGCGGCACTAGCCGCGGCTGCGGCGCGGGCCCGCGCCCGGCGTACCTCCCGGCGCTCGCGCCAGCGGGCCATGGTCTCGTCGACGTCGCGCGGCATCGTGATCAGCGGCGGGCCGTCGGCCGGCGTGTACCGCGCACGGATCACGCGGGCGTTGAAGTCCTCGATCTCCCGACGCACGTCGCCCTCGAAGGCGATCCCGTCGAGCCGCGCGTCGAGCTCGGCGTCGTCCTTGCGAAGCTGGAGGCTCGGCGGCAGCACGGCGATCCGCTCGCGCTCGACCAGCTTCTTCAGCCACCAGTCCGGGTCGTGCTGGACCCCGAGGCCCTCGATCGGCTTGCCCGCTCCGGGGAGGTCGTCGAACTCCCCGCGCTCCATCGCCCGCTGCACCTGCAGGTCGACCCAGGTGTGCTGCTGGGCGATCCGGGCGCGGGCCGCCGCCTTCTCGGCTGCGCGCCGGTCGCGGGCCCGCGCGGGGTCCTCCCGCGGGCCGGGGTTCTGGGAAGGTTCGGCCATCGTGCTCACCTCTCCACAACGATAACCAGAGCGGGGGAGCCGATGATTCCGCCGCCGGGCGACGGTCTCATCGTCCAACCCACCACACGAGGAGCCTGCGATGTCCCTGGTCCGGATCCACAACTTCTCCGTCTCCCTCGACGGCTTCGGCACGGGCGAGGGTCAGTCGCTCGAGTCGCCGTTCGGGCACGCGGGCCAGCGGCTGCACCCGTGGATGTTCGCCACCAGGTTCGGCCGGGAGATGCTGGGCCAGGAGGGTGGCGGCCGGGGCGCCGACGACGCGTTCGCCGCGCAGTTCATGCCGGGGATCGGCGCCGAGATCATGGGCGCGAACAAGTTCGGGCCGCCGGGCTGGCAGGACGACGCGGACTGGAAGGGCTGGTGGGGACCCAACCCGCCGTTCCACACGCCGACGTACGTGCTCACCCATCGGCCGCGGCCATCGATCGAGATGGAGGGCGGCACCACGTTCCACTTCCTCGACGCCACCCCGGAGGAGGCGCTGGCCGTGGCACGTGAGGGCGCCGGCGGCCTGGACGTCCGGATCGGAGGCGGCGTCAGCGTGGTCCGCGACTTCCTCGCGGCCGGCCTGGTCGACCACGCCCACTTCGCGGTCGCGCCGATCGTGCTGGGTCGCGGGGAGCGGCTGTGGGACGGGCTCGAGGGCCTGGAGTCGTCCTACGACGTCGAGTCGGTCACCACCGCGAGCGGCACGACGCACGTGACGTTCACCCGGTCCTGAGCGATCGGCCCGGCGGTCACCCCTCGGCTGCGGCCTTGATCCGCTCCAGCGTCTCGCGCATGCCGGCGCGCATGGTCGCGGTGAACGACTCCTGGCCGCCGAGGAACCCGTCGGTCAGCTCGAGCGAGAGGTCGGAGATCCCGTCGGGTGCCTCCCGTCGCTGCACGAGGCGGGTGCCGGTGCCCCCCGGACCCGCCGCCTCGAGGGCGAACGACCAGACCACCCAGTTCTCCTCGATCCGGAAGGCGAGAAGCCGCTCGGGCTCGAGGCGCACGATCCGGCCGTGGGTCGTCCACTCCAGCTCGCCGAGCCGGTTTCGGTTGGTGAACTCGGCGCCGAGCGCGACCTCGTCGTAGCCGCTGCGCAGCCGGGTGGAGGTCACCTGCGGGCTCCACTCGGCCATCCGGCGGACGTCGCTCACCAGCGCCCACACGCGTCCCGCGGGCGCCGCGATGTCGATGCTGTCCTCGAGCAAGCGCTCGTACGTCGTGGCCATCGGGTCCTCCGGCTCATCTATGCGACCGATCGGTCGCGTAGGCACGATAGCGCTGCTGCGTGGCGATGACCAGAGGGCTTCGGCCACGCCGGCCCTAGCCGCGCCGCGCGCGGAGCTGCTCCTGCCAGAGCCGGGCGTAGAGACCCTCGGGGTCGGCGAGGAGCTCGTCGTGGGTGCCGCGCTCGACGACCTCGCCGTCGACGAGGCCGAAGATGACGTCGGAGGAGCGGATCGTCGAGAGCCGGTGCGCGATGGCGATCGTGGTCCGGGCACGGGTTGCCCGCTCGAGCGCCTCCTGGACCAGCCGCTCGGTCTCGTTGTCGAGCGCGGAGGTGGCCTCGTCGAGGATCAGGATCGGCGGGTCCTTCAGCAGCACCCGGGCGATCGCGAGGCGCTGCTTCTCGCCGCCGGAGAGCCGGTAGCCGCGTTCGCCGGTGACCGTCTCGTAGCCGGCCGGGAAGCTCATGATCCGGTCGTGGATGTTCGCGTCGCGGGCGGCCTGCTCGATCTCCTCGCGGGTGGCGTCCGGCCGCGCGTAGGCGAGGTTGTCGCGGATGGTGCCGTGGAAGAGGTAGGGCTCCTGGGTCACCATCCCGACCAGGTCAGCGAGCGAGTCGATGGTCAGGTCGCGGACGTCGTGGCCGTCGATGCTCACCGAGCCCTCGGTCACGTCGAAGAACCGCGGGACGAGGTACGTCGTCGTGGTCTTGCCCGACCCGGACGGCCCGACGATCGCGGCCAGCTGGCCCGGCTCGACGACCAGGTTGACGTTGCGCAGCGCCCACGTCTCGACGGGGTCGCGCGACGGCTGCTGGGCGACCTCCTCGGCCACCGGGGGCTCCTCGGCCCGCTGGAAGCGGTCGGAGATCACCGATCCGCTGAGCTCGCGCGGCTCCGGGTAGCGGAACCACACGTCCTTGAGCTCCACCCGCCCCTTGACCTCGTCGACCGGCAGGTCGATCGCGCCAGGGCGGTCGACGATCGCGGGCTCCAGGTCGACGTACTCGAAGATGCGGCGGAACAGGGCGAGCGAGGTCTGCACGTCGAGCGAGACCCGCATGAGCTGCAGCAGCGGCATCTGCAGGCGGCCCTGCAGCGTGGTGAACGCGACGAGCGTGCCGGCGGTCAGCGCGTCGGCGCCGACCGGCAGCCGGCCGGCGATGATCCAGCCCGCGGCGAGGTAGATGACCGCCGGCGTGATCGAGAACGTCGTCTGGACCACCGCGAAGAAGGTCCGGCCGGTCATCGCCTGCTCGACCTGCAGCCGGGTCTGCCGGCGGTTCGCCTCGCGGTAGCGCTCGACCTCGGCCTCGTGCCGGTTGAAGACCTTCGCGAGCAGGATGCCGGAGACCGACAGCGCCTCCTCGGTGATCGCGGTCATCTCCGAGAGCGACTCCTGGGTCTTGCGGGCGAGCCGCTGTCGCCGCTTGCCGACCTGGAGCTGCAGCCAGACGAACAGCGGCATCATGACCAGCGTCAGGATCGTCAGCTGCCAGGACAGCACCACCATCGACACGAACGCTGCGGTCACCGTGACGGAGTTCTGCACGATCGAGGTCGCGGTGTCCGTGAGGACGGTGCGCACACCGGCCACGTCGTTGGCGAGCCGCGACTGGATCGCGCCGGTCTTGGTCGCGGTGAAGAACGCGAGCTCCATCCGCTGCAGGTGCTCGAACAGGTCGCCGCGCAGGTCGGCCATCGCCGAGTTCCCGACGGTGGAGGTCAGCCAGTTCTGCACGATCGAGATCAGCGAGGCCAGCACGGGGATCAGGCACATCGCCGCGACCAGCCAGCCGAGCAGCCCGAGGTGCGGCGGGCTCCCGTCGAGCGGGAAGAGGGCGTCGTCGAAGACCGCGCGGGTCAGGAACGGCACCAGGCTGGTGAGGCCGGCCGCCGCGACGACGGCGACGAGGACCAGCGCGATCTTGCCGCGGTACGGCGCCAGCAGCTGGGCGATGCGCGGCAGCACCGGGTCGCTGCGCTCGAGGTCGCTGCGGGTGAGGTGGTGCGCCTGGATCCCCGGCCTCATCAGGTCTCCACGGGCCAGCCGCTGCCGAAGCGGCCGCGGTGGGCCACCTGCTGCCACGGCGTGCGGCGCCGGCGCATCGGTGAGCCGGCGGCACCGGTGCCGGGCGCGGCCGGGTGGCCGATCGTGATCGCGCCGATCGGCTCGGGCGCGTCGTCGCCGTCCGGGAGGCCCAGCGTCCGGCGGACGGCCTCGATGCGACCGGGCACCAGCCCGAAGAAGCAGGCGCCGAGCCCGGCGTCGGTCGCGGTCTGCAGGATCAGCAGCGACGCCATCGCCGCGTCGAGGTGCCAGTAGGGCATGGACCACCCGGTCCCGTCCCGGCCCGCCCACGCCGAGCTCGCCTTGTCCGGCTCGGCATAGCGGTCCACGTACGCCGCCCTGATGCTGCACGGCACGATCACCACGGGCGCCTTCATCATGCCGGCCAACCACCGGTCCGGGTGGTCGACGGCGTCGCTCTGCGCCGCCCAGAACGCGCGCACCGAGTCCGGGTCGTCGAGGACGACGAACGCCCAGCCCTGGGAGAACCCGGCGCTGGGCGCGTGGGTCGCGTTGGCGAGGGCGCGCTCGACGACCGCCCGGTCGACCGGCTCCTCGGTGTAGGCGCGCACCATCCGGCGCCGCCGTACCACCTCCGCGAACTCCACGACCTAAGGCTAGGAGGGAGGTGCACGCCGGCCGCCTCGTGCCCGATCTAAGGCACCTTCCCGATGTGCGGCACTACCTCAGACGGCGAACCTCGGGGACATGTTCGACAACAGCCTTCTCATCGAGTCCCAGATCGCCTACCGCCGCGAGCTCGTCACCAAGGGCATCGCCCGTAGCCGTCGGGGTCGCTCCCGTGCCGCCTGGGCACGGCGCGTCGCCGCGGCCGAGTTCCCCCGCCGCGACCTCGCCGAGTGACCGCGCTCCGAACCGGGTGGCCCAACCCGGTCCGGCTGTCGGCGTCGGGCGACACAATGGTGCCCGTGGCCGCACACACCAGCCGGACGATGGTCGGGCGCGACAGCGAGATCACGGAGCTGGCGGGCCTCGTCGGTCTCGGGACGCCCGACCGGCCCTGGCGCGGTCGACCCGGCGCCGTGCTCCTCTCGGGGGACGCGGGTGTCGGCAAGACCCGGCTGCTGATGGAGCTGCGCGACCTCGCCCGAGCCGAGGACTGGCGGGTCTACGCCGGCCACTGCCTCGACTTCGGCGAGAGCGCGCTGCCCTACCTGCCCTTCAGCGAGGTGCTCGGGCGGTTCGCCGCCGACCAGCCCGAGCTGGTGGACCGGGTCGCCGCCACGCACCCCGCGATCACCCGGCTCCAGCCCGGGCGCCGGGTCCGCGCGGCCGACGGCGACGCCGGAGGAGCGGTCTCGGAGCCGGGTGCGACGGGTGACCGCTCCGAGCTCTTCGAGGCGTTCCACGCGCTGCTCGACGCCGGTGCCGCCGAGACGCCGCTGCTGGTCGTGATCGAGGACGCCCACTGGGCCGACCAGTCGACCCGCGACCTGCTCGGTTTCCTGTTCACCCGCAGCTTCGAGAACCCGGTGGCGCTCGTGGCGTCCTACCGCTCCGACGACCTGCACCGCCGCCACCCGCTGCGTCGCCAGGTCGCCGAGTGGTCCCGGATCCCCAGCGTCGACCGGCTCCAGCTGTCCCGCCTGTCCGAGCCCGCCGTCCGCGCGCTCATCGCCGAGCTGGCGCCGGTGCGCCTTCCCGAGCGCCAGGTGGCGACCATCGTCGACCGCGCCGAGGGCAACGCGTTCTTCGTCGAGGAGCTGGTCGCCTCCGAGTGCGCCGACGGCCTCCCGAACGACCTCGCGGACCTGCTCCTCGTCCGGATCGACCGGCTCGGCGAGCACGCCCGCCAGGTGGTCCGGCTCGCGAGCGTGGCCGGCCGGCGCGTGAGCCACGCGCTGCTCGCCGCCGCCTCCGACCTCTCGCCGGGCGACCTCGAGGAGGGCGTGCGCCAGGCGGTCGAGATGAACGTCCTCGTCGCGGGCACCGGCACCTACTCCTTCCGCCACGCGCTGCTGGGCGAGGCCGTCTACGACGACCTGCTGCCCGGGGAGCGGGTCCGGCTCCACCACCAGTACGTCGACGCCCTCACCTCCGAGCCCGGCCGGGGCACCGCCGCCGAGCTCGCCCGCCACGCCCGCCGCTCGATGGACCTCGACCGCGCGGCGACCGCCAGCATCGAGGCCGGCGACGAGGCGATCGGCGTCTCCGGGCCCGACGAGGCGGCCCACCACTACCAGCAGGCGCTCGAGCTGCTCGCCGACCCCGACCGGGCCGCGCGCCTCGAGGTGGACCTGTCCAAGCTGGCCGTCAAGGCGGCCGACGCGCTCTCCACCAGCGGGGACAACCAGCGCGCCGCAGAGCTGCTCGCCGAGCACCTCGAGCGGCTCCCCGACGACACCTCGGCGAACGCCCGGGCGCGGCTGCTGAGCGAGTACGCCATGACTCTCTGCTACATCGAGACGCCGCTCGACCAGGTCGCGATCTCCGAGGAGGCGATGGCGCTCGCGCCGGTCGGGGAGAGCCCCCTGCGCGCGAAGGTCCTGTCGACGCACGCGCGGGTGCTGATGAACTTCGACCGCTTCGAGGAGGGGGAGACCGTGGCCACCGAGGCGCTCGCGCTCGCCGAGCGGCTCGGGATGCACGCCGTCGCCTCCGAGGCGGTCACCACCCTGACCAGCATGCGGATCCGGAGCGGGCACGACGGCGACGACCGGCGCCAGCTCCAGGAGGCGCTGGAGGACGCCGTACGCCGCGCGGCGGCCGCGGGCGCCGTGCCCGCCGAGCTCCGGGGCCGGTTCCTGCTCGGCCGCGCCCACCAGGACCACGCGGAGTGGGAGGACGCCGCCCGGTGGTTCCAGTCCGGGCTCGACCGCGGCCTGGCCGTCGGGCTCCCCTGGGCGCCCTACTCCCTCGAGGCGCGGTGGCAGCTCGCCTGGGTCGAGTACATGCGCGGCGAGTGGGACCACGCCCTCGAGCTCGTGGCGGTGGTCGACGACCCGAGCGGACCGCTGATCCCGCGCGCCATCATCGAGCCCGTCCGGCTGGCCATCGAGACCGACCGCGGACAGGACGTCTCGGCCGAGATCGCGCGGCTGCGCAAGACCTGGGCCGACGAGGGCGGCATCGCCGTCTTCGCCGCCGGCCCCGAGATCGAAGCCGCGGGACGGGCCGCCGACGCGGCCGCGGCGCTCGCGGCCTACGACGACGTCGTCGGCCTGCTGTCCGTCATCTGGCACGAGCACTTCGGCGGCCGGGTCCGCCTGGCCGCGCAGACCCTCGACGCGCTGGCCCGCGCGCTGCCCGCGGTGCCGAGCACCGACCGCCCGGCGCTGCTCGACCGCGCGGCCGGCCTCGCCGCCGACGCCGCTGCCGTCGTCGCCGCCGAGCTCGGACCCTGGGGACCCGAGGGGGTGGCGTGGGAGCTCCGCGTCACCGCCGAGCACCTCCGGGTGCGGTGGCTGGCCGGGATCGATGCGCCCGCGCGCGAGGAGCTCCTCGACGCCTGGGCGAGCGCCGTGGCGGCCTACGAGCGGCTCGGGGCGGTCCCGGAGCTCGCCAAGGTGCGGGCGACGTACGCCGGGATCCTCCGGCTGGTCGGCGAGACGGGCCGGGCGCGGGACCAGGGCGACCTGGCCCGCGAGGTCGCGCACCGGCTCCGCATGGCCACGGTGCTCGACGACCTCAAGGCGGCCGGAAACGCGCCCGCTCGGGCGACCGGAGCGGCCTCGCACCAGCTCACCGCGCGGGAGCGCGAGATCCTGGCCCTCGTGGCCGACGGGCGCAGCAACGGCGAGATCGGCAGGCAGCTGTTCATCAGCACCAAGACCGTGAGCGTCCACGTCTCCAACATCCTCGGCAAGCTCGGCGCCGCCGGCCGCACCGAGGCAGCCGCCATCGCCCGCCGCGACGGCCTGCTGCCCTGACGCCTCCCAGTTCCTACCGCGGTCGGACGTACGGCGGCGCCGGTCGGCGTACCGTCACTCGGGTGACAGCCGAGCTGACCGCCACACCCGCCGACACCACCGAGCTGACCCTGGGCCGGCTGCGGAAGATGAGCGTGATCGGCGGGCCCGACCTGCCGCCGGTCCCCGCCGAGGGCCTTCCGCCCGGGCCGAGGTGGCCGGCGATCGTGCAGACCGTCGCGCTGATGCGCTTCCGGCACCAGTTCCACCCGTGGATGCGGAAGCGGTATGGCGACGCGTTCACCGTCCAGCTCGTCCCCGGCGGCCGCCCGCTCGTGCTCTTCGCCGACCCGGACGTCACCAAGGAGATCTTCGCCGCGGATCCGGAGGTCTTCTACGCCGGCAAGGGCAACGCGATCCTCGGCCCGATCATGGGCGAGCACTCGCTGCTGCTGCAGGACTCCGTCGACCACCACCGCGCCCGGAAGCTGGTGATGCCGGCGTTCCTGGGGCACGCGCTGCGCGGCTACAAGTCGATGGTGGCGGAGGTCGCGAGGGACGAGGTCGAGGCCTGGCCGACGGGCGAGCCGTTCCGCGCGCTGGAGCACATGAACGCCCTCACCCTGGAGGTGATCCTGCGCGTCGTCTTCGGGATCACCGACGAGGAGCGGCTCGCGCAGCTGCGGCCCGCGGTCAACCGCACGGTCGAGGTCAGCCCCGCCGTGCTGCTCGGCTGGGCCTACCCGTGGCTGCAGCGGTTCGGCCCCTGGCGCCGTACGGTCGAGAACCAGCTGGTCCTCGACCGGCTGATGTACGCCGAGATCCGCGAGCGGCGCGCGGCCGCCGACCTCGAGGAGCGCCAGGACGTGCTGACCCGGCTGCTGCGGGCCGGCGCCGACGCCGAGGACGACCCCGGCCTCGACGACACCGAGCTCCGCGACCAGCTGGTGACCCTGCTGCTCGCCGGACACGAGACGACGGCGAGCGCGCTGTCCTGGGCGCTCCACGAGGTCGGCAAGTCTCCGGACCTGCTGGCGCGGACCCAGCGCGCGGCGGACGAGGGCGACGACGCCTGGCTCGAGGCGGTCATGAAGGAGTCGATGCGGCTGCATCCGATCATCCCGATGGTGGTGCGGACCCTGATGAAGCCCGCCACCGTCGGCGGCATCGACCTGCCCGCCGGCACCACCGTGGGCCCGTCGATCATCCTCAGCCACGGCGCCGACGCGAACTTCCCCGACCCGGAGACGTTCCGGCCCGAGCGGTTCATCGCCGAGCTCAACGACGGCCAGGTGCCGCCGCTCAACGTCTGGATCCCGTTCGGTGGCGGCGTGCGCCGCTGCATCGGTGCCGGCTTCTCGCTGATGGAGGGCGTCGAGGTGCTGCGCGAGATCTTCTCGAGGTACGACGTGCGGGCGGCCGGCCGCGACGTGCCGAAGGTCCGCAACATCACCTCGGTCCCGCGGCACGGCGCGCAGATCACGGTCACGCCGCGGCGGGCATGACGTCCACGGTCGCCGCCACCGCCTCGAACAGGTCGCAGAACGCCGGGTAGTCCTCGCGCGCGGCGGTGCAGGTCAGCGTCACGCCGAGGCCGTCGACCAGCCACGCCCACTGCTCGCTGAGCAGCTCGAGCGTTCCGAGCCGGTGGCCGAACCGGTGGTAGGCCACCGGCTGCTCGCCCAGGTCGAACTCGTCCCGGTCCTCCAGCGCGAAGGCCGGCAGCTGCCGCGCGAGCGCGGCGATCGCCCCTGCGCGCCAGGTCGCGAGGCTCTCCTCGACCGCGGCGCAGCGCACGACCAGCTCCGGCGGATGACCGCTCGGCGGCGCGGCGCGCGCCCGGGCCGCGACCACCACGCCGTGCTTGAGGTCCTCCCGCCGGTGCCAGCGGGCAGGGACGGTGACCAGGACGTCGCGGCCGGCCGGGGCGCCGGTGGTGTGCATCTCCATGCGGGGAACCTGCGCACGAGCGCCGTACGCCGAAACGTGGCCCCGGCGCGGCTGTGGACGGGAGCGTGGATCCCGTGCAGCGACCGTCACGAGCCCCTGTCGGTGGGCGCGTTTAACGTCGCCGCATGGCTATCGCACGCGACCCCTACTTCGTCCTCGACTGCCCCGACGCCGCCGCGCTCGCGGAGTTCTACGCCGCCCTGCTCGGCTGGAAGGCGGGCGCCGGCCCGGACAGCGACTGGGCATCGGTCAAGGCCGACGACGGCTCCGGCCGGGCGTTCTTCTTCCAGGAGGTCGACGACTACCGCGCCCCCGACTGGCCGGGCCAGGAGGTCCCGCAGCAGATGCACCTCGATGTGGACGTCGACGACCTCGACGCCGGCGAGGAGGCGGTGCTGGCCATCGGCGCCCGGAAGCACGACCACCAGCCCGGCACGACCTTCCGGGTCTTCCTCGACCCCGCCGGTCACCCGTTCTGCCTCTGCCTGGCGGGCTGACTCCGCCCATGCGTCCCCACGGCGTCCCCGCCGGAGGCTCGAACGTTGCGTACCCAGTTCGACTGCTCCCCGAGCATCGAGACCGCGTACCACCTGCCTCGATATCGCGCCACGGCGAGCGGAACCCGAATCGTCGCCCCGGTGGTGCGACCACGCACCTCGAGCACCGCTGCGATGGGCAGCAGCCGCGGGAGCGGTCCCGAGACGAACCGGCGATGGACAGTCCTTGCCGCGTCGTTCGGCCGACCGCCGGCATACATCGCGCGCCTCTTCTCCGCTCTCGAGCCGCGCCTGGAGCCGATCATGGTCAGAGCCTCACACCGCCCGCCCTCGACCGGACACTGCTCAAAGTCACGACCGTTCGGTACGGAAGACCTCGACGACTCATCTTCAGCTCCTACCGCTTGCGGCGGATGAGGAGGTCGCCGTCGGGGAGGGCCTCGTGTTCGTAGCGGGGGTCGTGGATGCGGTGGTGGTGCCAGGAGCAGAGGGTGATGGCGTTGGCGAGGTCGGTGGGGCCGCCTGATGCCCAGGACTTCAGGTGGTGGGTCTCGCACCAGGGGGCGGGGTGGTCGCAGCCTTGGGCGCGGCAGCGGCGGTCGCGGAGTCGGATGGCTTTGCGTTGGGGTGGTCGGTAGAGCCGGTCGGCGCGGCCGAGGTCGAGCACTTCGGAGTGGTTGCCGAGGACGGCGG
>NZ_BAABAH010000014.1:0-121351 GCF_039537325.1 Nocardioides panacisoli | reverse complement strand
TCTGACTCCAGCGCGACCGGCTCACATCCCGATGCCAGCTCTTCGGACAAGCCACTCCGCGGACCCGCCACACAACACCCTAAACCCGCACTTCCGAAGGTGTCTTGACACAGAAGGGAGCCATGAGAGTGCGCTTCGCACAGAGAAGTGGCGGGGGAGTGGACCAGAAACGGACCAGAAATGGATGCGAGGAGAGCCGATGAGGGCCGGCATCGCCCGAGATCGGCCGATATGCTGATGGCGTCCGTGTCGGTGATCCAGTGCATCGGCCCAGGTCAGGCGGCATTTGGTCTAAGAGCAGCGAGAACGTCCGAAGGCGGAGGTTCGAGGGGGTTACTCCAGAGGGTCAGGGGTTCGAGTCCCCTCAGCTCCACCAACACCGCACGACGAGCAGGCACAGCGCGCTCTCGGGCAGCCAGGCCGGGGCGTTGCATCGCCCGGTGGCTATTCGGACGGAAGTGGGTCCGGATTCAGCGTGGGGCTGCCACTTCTGTCCGAATTCGTGGGCAACTGCAGCTTCTACGGCTCTGGGGCGTCGTGTGGTCTTGCGGTGAGGCGCGAGGGTACGTGCTTTCGCAGGAACGCGGTCTGATCGGCGATGACGGCGTCGAAGCCGTCGCCGACGTAGATGTCGAAGTGCCCGGCGTCGTAGCGTCGGACCTCGCCCTTCGGCGCTTTGGCGGCGTGGCGCAGTGTGGCCGGTGCCGGGGCGACGGTGTCGCGGTCGCAGACGCAGAACAGCGCCGGCTGGGTGAGGTCTTTGGCGCGGCGACCCGGTCGGGCAAGCGGCACGGCGAGTCCGATGCGAGCCGGGACGAGGGACCGGTAATCGGCCTCGGTCATGCCGGACGCTTCAAGCAGCTTGAGCGCCCCTTCGGAGACGTCCTCCGCGCTCATCAGGCCGACCTCGCCGGGGCGGGCCGCGACCTCGACTCGCACGGGTTCGCGACCGGTCGCAGCGGCGATCAGGTCGCGAACCGCAGCGCCGGTCAGGCGAGCCGCCGCCCGCGGCGGGATCCTCCTCAGCGAAGCGAATCCGTCAGTGAACGGGCACTGCGCGATCGACGCCGCAACAGCGGGATCGTCGGCAGCGGTGACGATGGCGTGGCCTCCGCCGAACGAGGTGCCCCAGACCACCACGGCCATCGGGTCGATCTCGGGCAAGGTGCGCGCGAACGCCACCGCCGACCGCCAGTCCTCCCGCTGCCGGGGGATGCTCAGCAGCTCCCTCGGTTCGCCGCCACTCCCTCCGAAGTGGCGGTAGTCGAACACCAGGCAGGCGTATCCCTCGGCCTGGAAGCGCTGGGCGAACGCGGCGAGCCGCATCTCCTTCACAGCGCCCAAACCGTGTCCCATCACCAGGACTGGTGCCGGAGTCGCCTCAGACGCGCCCTCGGGCAGGTACAGCCACGCGTGGCACTGATCCGCGCCGGAGGGGAAGAACAGTTCTCGACGGCCGCTCACGACAGCTCCTCTTGATTGGTATACAAGAGATGCTGGCAGGACTCTTGAATGCCTGTCAAGATGAGGTGTGCCACGTAACCGCCAGGACCAGACCAAGCAGGCCAAGCGCGACGAGATCCTCGCCGCCGCCAGCTCGCTGTTCCTCACCGAGGGGTACGACGGGGCGTCGATGGGCAAGATCGCGGCCGCCGCCGGGCTCACGCCGAACACCCTCTACTGGTACTTCCGTGACAAGGACGAGCTGTTCGTCGCCGTCGCCGACCTGTACCTCGCCCGGCTCCTCCAGCAGCACGCAACAGTCGCCGAAAAACCTCTCGCGCGGCAACTCGTCTGGCTCGTCGACAGCTTGAGGCCGGTGCGACACCTGGTTGCCACCGTGCACGCACGCGTGGCGCGTTCATCGCGAATCGAGCAGTGGCACTCCGGGTTCCACAGGCAGATGGAGACCCTGTTCGAGGACCAGCTGACCATCGAGGTCCCGGAGGCTCGCCGAGCGGCCGAAACCGCCGTCGTCACCTTTGCCATCGAAGGAGCCGTCACCCACGACCTCGATGCCGACGCGACCACGAGCCTCTGTCACTCCCTCGCCAGGCGGCTCGCGGCGGGATAGCGGACGCCGCTCGGACTCCGGACGCGTCGGCCGCAAGCTCGGATT
Source organism: Nocardioides panacisoli (assembly GCF_039537325.1). Taxonomy (GTDB): domain Bacteria; phylum Actinomycetota; class Actinomycetes; order Propionibacteriales; family Nocardioidaceae; genus Nocardioides; species Nocardioides panacisoli. Next base: position 119,232 of record NZ_BAABAH010000014.1, on the reverse strand, counting down.
TTGCGACGTCTTCCAATCCGGACTGACGGGCGCCACGAACTCCTGTGTGACGCCGCTCACTTGAGCGTGCGCGCGACCAAGGAGCCCGGCATGAGTGAGACGAACAGGCGCAAGTTCCTCGCAGCGGCAGGAATCGGTACGGCGGCCGGCACCGTCGGCTTGGTGGCGGGAGGATCACCCGCGCGGGCGACACCACATCCCGAACGGGCCAAGGAGCCGCTGCTCGCCCTGGTCGAGGACCACCGAGGTTCCGAGGTGCGACTGCTCGTCGGCGAGCGGGAGGTCGTGGTCCAGGACCGCGACCTCGTCACTCGGCTGCTCAACGCGGCAGGCGGTCGCTGAGATGTCCTCACACCGCGAAGCCCCGGAGATCTCCAAGGACCCGGTTGCCGACAGCACCGACGTGTACGCCTTCGTCAGTCCCGCCGATCCGTCCAAGGTCATCCTGATCGCGAACTTCATCCCGTTGCAGAAGCCGGACGGCGGCCCCAACTTCTACGAGTTCGGCGACGACGTGCTCTACGAGATCCACGTCTCGAACACGAACAAGGCCGAGCCGAACATCAGCTACCAGTTCCGGTTCCACACGCACGTGCGGAACCCAGCGTCGTTCCTCTACAACACCGGGCCGATCTCCGACATCACGGACGCGACCTGGAACAGGCCGCAGAAGTACTCCCTCACCCGGGTGGTCAACGGTGAGGCGAGGCAGCTCGCCAGCGGGCTGACCAGCCCGCCCGTGAACGTCGGACCGCGCAGCACCCCCAACTACGCGGCACTCGCGGAGCAGGCGGTGCACACCGTGGGCAACCACCGTGTGTTCGCGGGGCAGCGGGCCGATGCCTTCCACGTCGACCTCGGAAGCATCTTCGACCTCGGCGCGCTGCGGCCGTTCAACGAGGCGCACGTGATCTCGATGCCCAACATGGGCGGCGTCAACGCGGTGCAGTCCTACAACGTGCACACCATTGCGCTGGAGGTGCCCGCCAAGGCCCTCACCAGGGATGGCGCCGCGCCCTCCGACGTGCTCGACCGCCGATCGACCATCGGAGTCTGGGCCACGGCGAGCCGCAAGAAGGGCAGCGTGTTCGATGCCCAGCAGGGCAAGTTCGTCGGTCGCGGTCCCTGGGTCCAGGTCTCCCGGCTCGGGAACCCGCTGTTCAACGAGGTCATCGTTCCCATGGGCCGGAAGGACAAGTGGAACTCCCTGCCGCCCAACGCCGACGACAAGTTCGCCAAGTACGTCGACCACCCCGAGCTGGCCGGCCTGCTGCCCGCGCTCTACCCCGGCGTCTTCCCGAACCTGGCGGCCTACGACAAGTCACGTGCGGACCTGGACGCGATCCTTCTCACGGGCATCCCGTCGGGAGTGGTCCCTGGATTCACGAACTACACGGGACCCGTGAAGGCGGACATGCTGCGGCTGAACATGGCCATCCCGCCGAGCGACAACCCGAACTCGTTGGGGCTGGTCGCCGGGGATGCCGCAGGTTTCCCCAACGGCCGACGGATCATCGACGACGTCGTGACGATCGAGCTCCGCGCGGTCGCCGGGCTGACCATCCCCCTGGTGGATCCGTCGTACACCCCGGATGGCGCCGCGTCGGCCGTCGAGGACGGCACCTCCGACACCAACGCCGACCTGCTGGACGACTTCCCGTTCCTCGGTCTGCCCGGTGGCGGGTACCAGACCCAGCCCGGCACCACCCAGGCGTCATGAGCACCGAGCACGGCCACGATCACGGTCATCAGCACAGCCACGATCACCACGAGAACCCGCACGCCGGTCAAGGCCCGGTGCTCCTCGACATCGGAGGCGACGTGGGGGCGCTCGTGGTGACCATGCCGTCGGACCGGACCGGGGACGAGGTGGAGATCGCATCCCCCGGAGTGACCCCGGGGCACCACGACCACGTGGCGGTCGTACGCCGACCGGTCCCCGGTGGAGACGTGGCCTCCCTGGTCTTCCCCGAGCTGAGGGCGGGTGACTACGACCTGCGCGAGAAGGGTCACGTCCGCGCCGTCCTGCGGGTCACGATCGAAGGCGGGCAGGTCACGACCGCCGACTGGCCGGCCTGATCGCCTCATCGCGTGGGGCACCCCGAACCAGCCCCGTCAGGGTGCCCCGCGTGCGACAGCACGACCGACCACGAAGGAGACGGAATGATGATCGACATGCCCACGACCAGCTTGGTGGTCTCGCCGATGATCGGGATGCCCCAGGGCTTCGAATGGCTGATCATCCTCGCCGTGGTGGTGCTGGTCTTCGGGGCGGCCAAGCTGCCGGACCTCGCTCGAGGCACGGGGCAGGCGCTCCGGATCTTCAAGGCGGAGACCAAGGCCCTCCGTGACGATGACGAGTCAACCGAGGACCGTCCCGCGGAACCGGTGGTCGTTGCAGACGTGCCGCTCTCGCCGGACGTCCCCTCGGTGGTGGCAGATTCGGCTCCGCCGCGCCGGATCCACCCGGACACCTGAGATCCCGCGCAGCCTGCTCGGATCCCGACGAGCGGGCGCGGCGCGGCGTCGCGAGGATACTGAACGGATGCCACGAACGCGCTGCTACCGCGGAGGAGTCCTGACCGATCAGGACTTCCCGATCGATGAGGTCTCCGAGCACCTGGCGGAGGAGTCGGCGGTCGTGTGGGTGGACCTGTGCGCGCCGGATCTCGACGATCTGCAGCGGGTGGCCGACGAGCTGGGGCTGCACGAGCTGGCGGTCGAGGACGCCGCGCAGGGTCGTCAGCGTCCCAAGTACGACCGCTACGCGGGACACGACTTCCTCAGCGCCTACTCGGTGCAGCTCGATGTCGACAGTGGCCGGCTGGTGACGGCTGAGATCTCCGCGTTCGTCACCAAGACCGCCCTGATCACCGTCCGGCGCGACGAGTCGTTCTCGATCGACGCCCTGGTGAAGCGGTGGGACGACGAGGCCGACCTCACCAAGTTCGGTGTCGGCGCGCTGCTCCACGGCCTGCTGGACTTCCTGGTCGACGGCCACTTCGACGCCGTGGAGTCGCTCGACGACCAGATCGAGCAGCTGGAGGACCTCCTCTTCGACGACCGCCCGCACGACCATACGGTCCAACGCCGCAGCTTCGAGCTGCGCAAGAGTCTCGTACAGCTCCGACGCGTGGTCCTGCCGATGCGGGAGGTCGTCAACACACTGATGCGGCGCGACACCGGGCTGGTCCCCGACCAGCTGATGCCCTACTACCAGGACGTCTACGACCACGTGCTGCGCGCGACCGAGTGGACGGAGAGTCTCCGCGACCTCGTGAACACCATCCTGGAGACCAACCTGACGATCCAGGGCAACCGGCTCAACATCATCACCAAGAAGGTGACGAGCTGGGCCGCGATCATCGCCGTACCCACTGCGATCACGGGGTTCTACGGCCAGAACCTGCCCTACCCGGGGTTCGCCCACCACTCGGGGTTCGTCACGTCGTCGGTCCTCATCCTGGTTCTCTCCGGCGCCCTCTATGTCACCTTCAAGCGCAAGGACTGGCTCTGATCCGCCCGCTCCCGGCAGCAGGGGGTCTCTGGACACGGGCAGGGAGAAGGTCTATATAAGGATCAGATTGCTCCCCCGGGGTCTCGGGCGCTCTGCACGAAGCCGATTAGAGGCGCGGCACATGACGATTGCCCAAGTGATGCGGCGCATGCTCTGCGCGGCCCTCCTGGCCACGGTCGCGGCCGGCGTGGGCCTGTTCGCGGGCGCCGACGCCGCGCGGGCTGACGGTGCAGCAGCGTCCCTGCAGATCAACGACCTGCGGATCGTGGAACCGTGGGGGACCTCGACCCAGGCCTCGTTCACCATCAGCCTGGACGCGCCGGCACCCGTTGCCGTGACGGTGCGCGCGCGCACGTTCGACGGGACCGCCCTCCACGGTTCGTCCTCCCCGGATTACGACGCGAAGGACTCAGTGGTCACCTTCGCCGCCGGCGAGCAGGAGAAGACCTTCGCGGTGACGGTGCGCGGGTCCGGCGTCGACGAGCCGGACGAATGGTTCGGCGTCCAGCTGCTCGAGCCGTCCGGTGCCACGCTTGCGGACGACACCGGCGTCGCCTGGATCGACGACGCCGACCGTGACGGATGGTTCGTCTGCCGTGCGCTGCCGCGGACCGACCCCACGATGCCCCAGTCCTACGTCGAGCGCCCGACCGACTGCATCAGCCAGCAGCACTCGTCCTCGACGGTCCCCGTGGGCACCATCGGGACCATCTCGGCGGCGACAACTCGCGAGACGGCAGAGCCGTCGAGCCCGAATGTCGCGCCGCTCGCGGTCGGGGACGGCGGCCGCGCGGAGGTGACCCTCGGCAAGCTGAGCCTGCTGGCGGGCACGGACACGCCGATCACCGTCGCGGCGGTCGAGTCCTCCGCGGACGCGCGCTGTCGCGTCCTGGGCGCACTCCCCGCTCTGGTGGGCAGCTCGCGCGTGGTCGGCGCGAAGATCGGGGGCCTCGACCTGCCTGACGTGATCGCCGGGTATCAGAGGTACGACCTGCCGAACGGACTCGGCACCGTGGAGTTCAACCGGCAGACCGTGCGGACGTGGACGGAGGGCATCCGCACCTACACCGTGGTCCGACAGGACGCGATCGTCCTCACGCTCACGCATGTCGTGACCGTCGGCAGCCCGCCTCTGGGGGTCAGCGTGGGTGGAACCTTCACGGTAGGGACCAGCACCGCCGGCCACTACGGGAACCCCTGCGTGACGTGAGCGGCGCGAGTCCCTGTGCTCGGGCGATCAGGTGTTGTACCGGAGCCAGAGCGTGACGACGAAGACGAGCGCCACCACCAGCAGGATGCCGAACACGGCGAGCAGCGCGGGCGCCAGCTTCCGCTTCTCGCCGTGCAACGGATGGTTGCTCGTGGGCAGCTCCCGCTCGTCATCCATGGGAGCGGCGGTACCCGGTCGGACGGTCGTGATCCTGGGCCGCGGCGAACGGTGCGTCCCCTACGGTGACGACATGCTCTCGATCGGTGGCCTCCTCAGGAACAGGCGGGCGGGTCAGGACAAGCTCGCCTGGAACCTCCCGGACCTCGCCGGGCCGGACATCCTGGACCTCCGCAGCCCCGAGGTACCGGCGGAGTCGACGATGCCGAGGGAGCACGTGGCCAAGCGCGCCGGCGGCGACAACGTGTCGCCATCGCTGACTTGGGACGAGGCCCCCGCCGGGACCGCGGAGCTGCTGCTGGTGGTCGAGGACCCGGATGCGCCCACGCCGCGGCCATGGGTGCACTGCGTGGCTCTCCTCGATGCGGGCCTCACCGAGCTGACCGCGGGAGCGCTGGGCAAGGGGCGGAACGCCTCGGGCGTGCGGGTGCTGCGCGCGACGATGGGCCGGGGCTACCAGGGACCGGAGGCGCTCAAGGGTCACGGCCCGCACCGCTACGTCTTCCAGTTGTTCGCGCTTCCCGAGCCGCTTCCCGCGGCGCCGGGTGGCAGGCCGGTCGAGCGCGCCGGGCCGCGCGCCGTCCTCGGAGCTGCGCCCGGTCCGGTGCTCGCGCGCGGCCGGTGGGACGTTCTCTTCGAGCGCTGACTCCTCAGAGCGGGCGCACGGTCAAGGCCTGCGCCAGCGTCCCGACGGGTCCGCCCTGGTCGTGGATCACGCTCGAGGTGAGGCCGAGGCCCGTCGTACCGAAGGAGACAGTCGTGTCGAAGCCGACCCACTCACCGCGAGGCTGCTCGAAGAAGTGCGCGGTCAGGTCAACGTTCGGGAACGCGACCTCGGTGGGCGACTCGCGGACCGTCATTCCGTTGGCGATGTCCAGGAGGGCGGTGAAGCGCGCGAGGTCGCTCACGGGCTCGTCTCCGAGCAACGTGGTCCGCGACCGCACCCAGAAGCGCGCGCGACCCGGCTCCTCCTGGTCCCGGAGCACGTCCACCGACCGGACGAAGCCGCCGGGCCAGATCGCCGGGTCCCACGGCTCGAGCGCCGACACCGGCGGCATCGGGGCGAGGCGGGTGCCGGCGACCTGCTTGGTCTCACCCGGGTGGAGCAACCAGGCATGGAGCCGTACGACGTCGCGCCCGCCGTGCCGCAGGCGCGCCTCCACCAGCTCCACCGTCCGCCCCGGTCGCGCGACGGAGACCGACACCTCGACCTGCTCGACCGGCACGGTCCCCAGGATGTCGTAGGAGAGCCGGGACACGGCCAGCCCCTGCCGCCCGCGTCCGTCGCGGTCCCGCTCGACCTCGTGCACGAGCAGCCCGAGCGCGGGCGCGATGTGCTGCTCCTCGGTGTTCCAGGCCCCGCTCACCTCCTGGGAGGCGGCGAAACGGTGGTCGTCGAGCCGGTCGAAGTAGGCCATGCCCCGATCATGGCCGGTCGGTGAGCGCGGCCGCCGCAGCGGTACGGCGTCGCCGCACCTTGTAGACGAGGACCAGCAGCACGACGAGCGCGACCGTGACGACCGCACCGGCGGTGGACACGAGGTGCGCGAGCGTGTGCCAGCTGTTCCCGGCGACGTAGCCGATGAGCACCATGACGACGCCCCACACGACGGCGCCGCTCACGTTCGCGACGGCGAACTTCGGATAGGCCATGCCGGACATCCCGGCCAGGCCGGGGATCATCACCCGGAGGACCACGGTGAACCGGCCGAGGAAGACCGACCAGCCGCCGCGTCGCGCGAGGGCGTTCTGCGCCCGGTCGAGGTGCTCGACCTTGACGAAGCGGCCGAACGTCGAGTCCAGCAACCAGCGGCCCCAACGGCGCCCGACGACGTAGCCGACCGCGTCCCCGGCGACCGCCCCGGCGATCGCCGCGGCGGCGACGGCGACCACCGAGAGGTCGCCCTGGCCGGCGTACACGCCTCCCAGGATGACGGCGGTCTCGCCGGGGAAGGCGAAGCCGAGGAAGGCCGAGGACTCCAGCGCCGGGAGGGCGAAGACCACCAGGAGTGCCACCCACGCCGGGGCCGACAGCAGGTGCTCGACGATCCCGGTCATGGCACGGTCAGCTGTCCAGCGCTGCCGCGCGGGCGAGGGCGGTCGCGAGCAGCTCGACGGCCTGGGTGGACTCCCGGACCAGCCCGGCGTGCAGGTGCATCACGTGCCAGCAGCCGTCGAGGAACTCGTAGTCGACCGGTACGCCGGCCGCGCGGGCGCGCTTCACGATCGTCTCGGCGTCGCCGAGCAGGATTTCGTCCGAGCCGGCGTGGACGACCATCGGCGGCAGCCCGGCGAGGTCGGCCAGGGCGGGGGAGACCGCGGGATCGGCGCGGTCAAGGTCGCCGGCGTAGGCCGGGGCGCACGACTCGAGCCACTCGCGCCGCAGCATCGGGTCGTTCGCGACGGGCTCGAGGTGGTCGAGCGTGAGGTCCGCCCACGGTGAGATCAGCCCGAGCACGCCGGGGAGCGGACCGCCGTGGTCGCGCAGGTGGATCGCGGTGGCGAGCGCGAGGCCACCGCCGGCGGAGTCGCCGACGATCGCGACGCGGCTCGGTTCGAGCCCGCTCTCGAACAGGGCGGTCACGGCAGCGACGCAGTCCTCGACGGCGGCGGGGTAGGGGTCCTCCGGGGCGAGCCGGTAGTCCAGTGCGTGGACCGGGGAGCCGGTCGCCGCGGCGAGGTGCACGGCCAGCGCGCGGTGCGTGCGCCGCGAACCGAGGGTGTAGCCGCCACCGTGGAGGTAGAGGATGGCCCGGTCCGTGGCCGGGGTCCCGACCTCGAGCAGGTCGGCCGGGCGGTCGCCGAGCGTGGTCTCGGTGATGCTGGTGCCCGGTGGCAGCGAGGCGACCCGCCCCAGCGCGTCCAGGGCGAGCCGCTGCTTCGTGACGGGCAGCGACGGGGACAGGATGGGCCGCACCGACGTGCGCACCATCCCGCGCATCACGGTCCGGGGGATGAAGTCGCGAGGCACCTGGTCAGCTCACCTTCTCGTAGTCCGCGGGGTCGAACCGCGCGTGGGTCCTGTACTCGATCCCGAGCGACGGCCAGTTGGTGGTGATCCGCCCGTCCGGCTGGCGGTACCACGACGTGCACGCGCTCCACACGCTGCCGGACAGCTTCTCCTGCACCTTCTGGTCGTAGGCACGCTCGACCTCCGGGCGTACGGCGAGCGGCGCGCCGGTGGTGGCGAGGTGCGCGACGTAGTCGCCGACGTACCTCGCCTGCGTCTCGAGGAAGTAGATGATCGACCCGCCGCCGGTGTTGGTGTTGGGGCCGTACATCACCAGCATGTTGGGGAAGCCCGGGACGGTCAGGCCGTAGTAGGCGTGCGCACCCAGCGACCACTCGTCCTCGAGCTTGCGGCCCCCGGAGCCGGTGATCCGCATGGGGGAGAGGAACTCGGTGGCCTTGAAGCCGGTGCCCCAGATGATCACGTCGGCCTCGTGCAGGGCGCCGTCGGCGGTGACCACCCCGCGCGGCGTGATCTCCCGGATCCGGTCGGTGACCACGTCGACGTTGTCCTGCGCGAGCGCGGGCAGGTAGTCGTCGGAGAACAGCACCCGCTTGCAGCCCATCGGGTAGTCCGGCCAGACCTTCTCGAAGAGGCCGGGTTTGGCCGCGGCCCCCTTGCGCATGTGCCGCTTCGAGCGGGCCCGGAGGACCGCGGCCAGCGGCTTGGCGTAGACCCACGCGAGGCTCAGGCTCTCGACCATGCCGTACCAGGTCGCGCGCTCGACGAGCTGGGTCGCGGGGACCCGCTCGAAGACCTTGTGGTGCAGCTCGGAGAACTCCCGGTCGGGCCGGCCCAGGAGGTAGGGCGGCGTCCGCTGGAAGACGCTCAGCTGCCCGACCTCGGGCTGGATCGCCGGCACGAACTGGATGGCGCTCGCGCCGGTCCCGATCACGGCGACCCTCTTGCCGCGGAGGTCGACGTCGTGGTCCCAGAGGGCGGAGTGGAACATCGCCCCCTCGAAGGTCTCGCTGCCCGGGATGTCGGGGTAGGACGGCCGGGACAGCTGCCCGACCGCGGGGACGAGCACGTCGACGACCACGGGCTCGCCGCGGTCGACCTCGATCGTCCACTTGCCGGTCGCGTCGTCGAAGGCCGCCCCGAGCACCTCGGTGTCGAACCGGCAGTGCCGGCGCACGTCGTACTTGTCGACGACGTCGTTGATGTACTCGAGGATCGCCGGCTGCCGGGAGAACCGGTGCGGCCAGCGCGGGTTCGGCTCGAAGGAGTAGGAGTAGAACGGCGAGGGCACGTCGCACGCGGCGCCCGGATAGGTGTTCTCCCGCCACACGCCGCCAGGGCTGCTGGCCTTCTCGAGCACGACGATGTCGTCGTACCCGAGCCGCTTGAGCTCGATGGTGGCGGCGATGCCGCCGAAGCCGGTGCCGATGACGGCGACCGACGGGGTCGAGGTGGCAGCGGTGCTCATGGGGGCTCCTCGGACGGGTGGGACTCGTGACCGTAACGCTAGGAGACGGCGAGCCGCCCGCACAGGTGATCGATGGCCGAAAAGTTACTAGGATCGGCAACCGGTTCGGGTGGGAGGTGGCGCGGGGTGGTGCACTGGGACGTGCCGCGTACGCCGACCGGCGCCCTGCTGGCGGTCCGCTTCGGCGAGGACCTCGGCGTCCCGGCGGCGGTCAGCCTCCGGGGCACCGGCCTGCGCGCCGACCGGCTCGGGGACCCGCGGCTCGAGGTGACGCCCGCGACCGAGCTCGACATCATCCGCAACATCGTCGGCGCCGCCGGCGACGAGCCCGGCCGCGGGCTGGAGGCGGGCTCGCGGTTCACGCTGTCCTCCTACGGCATCTGGGGGTTCGCGCTCGTGACGAGCCCGACGCTGCGCTCGGCGGTCGACGTGGCGTTCCAGTTCCTCGACCTGACCTTCGCGTTCACGAGGATCGAGCGGCGGCCCGGCCGCGACGGGCTGCGCCTCGTGGTGACGGCGCCGGACGTGGAGCCGGCGCTGCAGCGGTTCGTGGTCGAGCGCGAGGTGGCGGCGATCCGGGTGCTCGAGCGCGACCTGCTCGGTGACCGGGCGCGGCCGGTGGCGGTCGAGTTCGGCTTCCCGGAGCCGTCGGCGGACGTCGTCGAGCGGTGCACGGCGCTCCTCGGCACCCGGCCGTCCTTCGATGCCCCCGAGACGGTGGCGACGCTCGACGCCGGCCTCCTCGACCTGCCGCTGCCGCAGGCCAACGAGGTGACGATGGCGATGGCCCTCGAGCAGTGCCGGGAGCTCCTCGACCGGCGGCACGCCCGCACCGGCGTGTCCGGGAAGGTGCGCGACCTGCTGGTCGCCAACCTCGCCGACCCGCCGGAGGCGCGGCAGGTCGCCGCCGCGCTCGCGGTCTCGGACCGCACGCTGCGGCACCGGCTCGCCGTCGAGGGCACCACCTTCCGCGCCCTGCTCGACGAGGTCCGGGAGCGGCTCGCCGAGGAGCTGCTGGTCCGCGGTGGCCTGCCGGTCGCGGAGGTTGCGGTGCGGCTCGGGTACGTCGAGGTGTCGAGCTTCTCCCAGGCGTTCCGGCGCTGGAAGGGCATGGGGCCGCGCGACTACCGCGCCCGCCACGGCGAGGGCCTCCTCGCGCGGACCTGACGGTCCCGCTGCCGGAGCCTCGCACCACCGCCTGGTGGGATCGGGGTGAAGCGAGGCCCCGGAGCTTCGGGCAACAGCCCTCCTCGGCTTTGTGGGGAAGCCGGATCAAACGGTAACGAGCGGCGCGGACGGCCGTGGGCATGTTGCAGGTGGCGGCGCGGCACGCATCTTCGAGCCTCCGGCCATCTGGGAGACTCGGGGAATGGGTGCGGGCCACGGGCACGGGGTGGCGCCCGGCCACGCCGCCGGTCGCTACCGCTGGCGGCTCGCGGTCACCTTCGCCCTGGTCGCCGCGTTCCTCGTCGTCGAGGTCGTCGCCGGCCTGCTCGCCGACTCGCTCGCCCTGATCTCCGACGCGGGTCACATGGCCGCCGACGTCGTGGCCCTCGGCGCGGCGCTGGTCGCGACCCGGATCGCGACCAGGAAGGACACGACCGGCCGGCGCACCTACGGCTCCTACCGGGCCGAGGTGTTCGCGTCCGGGCTCACCGTGCTCGTCATGCTGGGCGTCGCGGTCTACGTGGTCGTCGAGGCGGTCGGCCGGATCGGGTCGGAGGCCGAGGTCGGCAGCGGCGCGCTGCTCGTCGTCGGCGTGGTGGGACTCGCGGTGAATGTCGTCTCGATGCTGCTGCTCCGCGAGGGCGCCGCCGAGGCGCTCAGCGTGCGGGGCGCCTACTTCGAGGTCGTCGCCGACGCGGTCGGCAGCCTCGGCGTGATCGCCGCGGGCGTCCTCGTCGCCCTCACCGGCAGCGCCTGGTGGGACACCGGCGTCGCCGTGGCCATCGGGCTGTTCGTCGCCGTGCGCGCGGTGCTGCTCGGCCGGCAGGTGCTCGCCGTACTGGGTCAGCACGTACCGGAGGGCATGGAGCTCGAGCAGGTCGTCGCCGACCTCGAGGCGGTCGAGGGCGTCGGCGGCGTGCACGACCTGCACGTCTGGACGCTGACCTCCGGCATGCACGTCGCGACCGCCCACCTCGTCCTCGCCGGCGGCGCGGACGCCCAGGTCGTGCTCCTGCGCGCGCAGACGGTGCTGGCGACACAGCACCGGATCGAGCACGCCACCCTCCAGACCGAGACCGCCCCGACCCGGCAGTGCCACGAGGTGACCTGGTGAGCGAGGCACCCGACCCGCGCTTCTCCCTGGCCAACGAGCGCACCTTCCTGGCCTGGATCCGGACGGCGCTCGCCCTGCTCGCGGCCTCCGCCGGGCTGGCCGTCGTCGACGTGCCGTGGCCGACGGCCGTCGTGCGCGTCCTGGGCTGCGTGCTCGCGCTCTGCGGAGGCGTGTGCGCCGTGCTCGCCTGCGTCCGCTGGCGCGCGGTCGAGGTCGCGATCGGCGAGGGCCGGGCCGCCCCGATCGCGCGCCCGCACCTGCTCGTCGCGATGTCCGCCGCCGTCGGCGTGGTCGCGCTCGCCGTCGTCGTCCTCGTGCTCGCCACGGGCTGACCGTGATCCCGCTGCCGCCGCACTAGGGTGGCGGCCATGGCGAGGTCGCGCGGCCGAGGGCGCACCCGGGAGGCCGTCTTCGCGGCCCTCCGCGAGCTGCTGCTCGAGAACCCGTGGGCGGAGGTGACCCTCGAGGCCGTCGCGAAGAAGGCGGGCGTCAGCCGCCAGACGCTCTACAACGACTTCGGCTCGCGGCGCGGGCTCGCCGAGGCGTACACGTTCGCGATGGCCGAGGCCTACTGCGACGCCGTCGACGACCTCCTCGCCGCCGAGCCCGAGCCGCTGGCCGCCCTCGAGGCCGCGATGCAGCTGTTCCTCACCGGCGCGGCGGAGGACCCGCTGATCCGGCGCGTCCAGTCCGGGGAGGCCCACCACGACCTGGTGCGGATCGTGACCGCGGACAGCGGCCCGCTGCTGGACCGGATCGCCGAGCGGCTGGCTGCCGGCCTGGCCGGGCGCTGGCCGACCGTGGACGCCGCGACGGTCGAGGCCGCGGCCACGCTGATGGCCCGGCTGGCGCTCGGGCTCGTCACGATGCCGCCGCCGGCGGGGGACGAGCTGGCGAAGCGGATGGCGCTGCTCGTGGCCCCGGCGTTCGGAGCCTGACGCGCCACCAGGTGCCTGCCTCGGCTTCGCCCGCCCGACACCGGGGCAACCGGCTGGGTTCACCCGCCACTGATCGGCTTCGGGTGTTCGTGCCCACCCTCAGGAAAGAGACACCCGATGCCCCGATCGTTCGGCGCCTCCCAGCGCGCCCGGACTCTCAGCCTCGTCACCGCGACCCTGGTCGCGGGCGGGGTGCTCGTCACCGCCGGTCTCGCCTCCGGCGACTCCGACACCCCGGCCGACCTCACCCTCAAGGGCGCGGCCCGTCGCCTGGACGGCGACCAGACCGCCTCCGTGCGCAGCGAGGTGAGGAGCGGCCACCCGCAGAACGTGATCCTGCTGATCGGCGACGGCATGGGCGACTCGGAGATCACCGTCGCCCGCAACTACGCCGAGGGCGCCGCCGGGCACTTCGACGGGATCGACGAGCTGCCGATGACCGGGTCCTACACGACCTACGCCCTGCACAAGTCGGGCCCCTACCAGGGCAAGCCGGACTACGTGACCGACTCGGCCGCGTCGGGCACCGGCTGGTCGACCGGCACCAAGACCTACAACGGCGCGATCAGCGAGAACCTCTCCGGCGTCCCGCAGCAGACGCTGCTCGAGCTCGCCAAGGTCAACGGCCTCAAGACCGGTGACGTCACCACCGCCGAGATCCAGGACGCGACCCCGGCCGTGCAGACCGCCCACGTCGCCGACCGGGGCTGCTACCAGCCCGGCCTGAACAACGGCGGCACCGTCACCAAGGGCATGAACAACTGCCCGAACGACACCTACTCGATCACCGAGCAGCAGCTCCAGGTGCGCCCGGACGTGCTGATGGGCGGCGGCGCGAAGTGGTTCGGTGCGAGCGCCACGACCGGCGAGTACGCCGGCCAGACCCTCACCGCGCAGGCGGCCGCTCGCGGCTTCACCACCGTGACCGACCAGGCCGGCCTCGACGCCGTGACCGAGGCGGACCAGGAGCACCCGCTGCTCGGCCTGTTCGCTCCGGGCAACATGCCGGTGCGCTGGACGGGCCCGATCGCCAAGCACGGCGGCTACGCGGACCCGCCCGCCACCTGCACGGACAACCCCAACCGGCCCGCCGCCCAGCCGAGCCTCGCGCACATGACCCAGAAGGCGATCGACCTGCTCGAGAACCCGAACGGGTTCTTCCTCCAGGTCGAGGGGGCCTCGATCGACAAGCAGGACCACGCGGCCGACCCGTGTGGCCAGATCGGTGAGACCGTCGACCTCGACGAGGCCGTCCAGGTGGCGCTCGACTTCGCGAAGCAGGACGGCAACACCCTCGTCCTGCTCACCGCCGACCACGGCCACTCGAGCCAGATCATCAACCCGGAGGACATCAACCCCGCGTCGCCGGCCACGGTCCCGCCGGGCCTCACCACGACGCTGATGACTGCCGACGGAGCGCCGATGACGATCTCCTACGGCACCGCCGACACCGGTGGCTCGCAGCAGCACACGGGCACCCAGGTCCGGCTCGCCGGCTACGGCCCCTACGCGGCGAACGTCGTCGGCCTGACCGACCAGACCGACCTCTACTTCACGATGCGCGACGGCCTCGGCCTGGTCGACGACCCGGCGGACGCCAGCTCCGACGGTGCCGTGACCGCCACCCCGGCCAAGGTGAGGAAGGGCAAGAAGGTGACGCTGAACCTCACCGGGTTCGAGGGTGATCGGCGGGCGAGCGTGAAGGTCACCGGGCCGAACGGCTACAGCAAGACGCTCGACCTCCAGCTGACCGTCGGGAGCGCCTCCGCCCAGCTCCCGATGAAAACCCTCGGCAAGTACAAGGTGAAGACGACCGGCGCGCAGACCGGCGTCGCAGCCTCCACCTCCTACACGGTCGTCGGCTGACCTACACCCGGGTACGGCGTGCGCTCGGGCGCACGCCGTACCTCAGGTGATCGTCAGCCCGCCGTCGACCGCCCAGGTCTGGCCGGTGACGTAGCCGGCGGCGTCCGAGGCGAGGAACACGACCGTGGCGGCCAGCTCCTGCGGGTCGCCCTTGCGGGCCATCGGGATCCGGCCGCGCATCAGCTCGAGGTAGCCCTCGGGGTACTGCTCGGTCATCTCGCTCTCGAAGAACCCGGGCGCGATCGCGTTGACCCGGATGCCCTTGCGACCGGTCCACTGCTGCGCCAGGTCGCGGGTGAGCCCGATCAGCCCGGCCTTCGAGGCGGAGTACGCCGCCTGCGGCAGGCCGGCGGTGGTGATGCCGAGGATCGAGGAGATGTTGATGATGCTCCCGCCCGGCTGCATCACCCGGCCGCACGCCTGAGCCATCCAGTAGCAGCCGTTGAGGTTGACGTCGATCACCTGGCGGAACTGCTCCGGCGTCTCCCGGGTCGCGGGGACGGCGGTGCCGACGCCCGCGTTGTTCACCAGCACGTCGACCTTCCCCAGCTCGGCCATCGCGGCGTCGACGAGCGCGGTGCAGGACTCCGGGTCGCTCACGTCCGTGGCGACGGTGACGGCCCGCCGCCCGGCGGCCTCGACCAGTCGGGCGGTGTCGGCGAGCTTCTCGGCGCGGCGCGCGCCGAGCACGACGTCGGCGCCGGCCTCGGCCAGCGCCTGCGCGAAGGCGACGCCGAGGCCGGAGGAGGCACCCGTGACGACGGCGACCCGGCCGTCGAGCCGGAACAGATCGGTGACAGTCATGCGGCGACTCTAGGGGCGGATTCGTGCGATATCATGGCGGGGTGCGAGTGACCCTGCTTCTTCCCTAGCCGCGTCGACGATCCAGTCGGGTCGACGCGGCCGCCCCTCCCTGCGAGGGGCTTTTGTGTGTCCGGAGCAGGAACGATGGAGAGAGACGAAGCGATGAGCGAGCAGGAGCGGACCGAGCCGGGGTCCTACGACGTCCACGCGGTCGAGGAGAAGTGGCTGCCCGTCTGGGAGAAGCTCGACCCGTTCCGGGCCGACGACGCCGCCGTGCTGGCGGGGGAGCGGCCCAAGCGCTACGCGCTGACGATGTTCCCCTACCCGAGCGGCGACCTGCACATGGGGCACGCCGAGGTCTTCGCCCTGCACGACGTGATCTCGCGCTACTGGCGGTTCCGCGGGTTCGAGGTGCTGAACCCGATGGGGTGGGACTCCTTCGGCCTGCCCGCGGAGAACGCGGCCATCCGCAACGACGAGCACCCGGCGACGTACACCTACGCCAACATCGAGACCCAGCTGGAGTCGATGAAGCGCTACGGCCTGTGCTTCGACTGGTCGCGACGCCTGCACACGTCCGACCCCGAGTACTACAAGTGGACGCAGTGGCTGTTCCTGAAGCTGCGCGAGCAGGGGCTGGCCTACCGGAAGAACAGCCCGGTCAACTGGTGCCCCAACGACCAGACCGTGCTGGCGAACGAGCAGGTGCTGGCCGACGGCACCTGTGAGCGGTGCGGCGCCGAGGTCACCAAGAAGGAGCTGACGCAGTGGTACTTCAAGACCACGCACTACGCGCAGGAGCTGTACGACCGGCTGGATGACCTGCAGGACACCTGGATCGGCAAGGTCGTCAACTCGCAGCGCAACTGGATCGGCCGCTCCGAGGGCGCCCACGTGGTGTTCGAGGTCGAGGGCCACGGCCCGGTCACGGTCTTCACGACGCGGCCGGACACCCTGTTCGGCGCGACGTTCTTCGTCGTCGCGGCCGACGCCAAGCTGGCCGCGGAGATCTGCGCGCCGGAGCAGCGCGAGGCGTTCGAGGTCTACCTGGACGAGGTGCGCAAGGCCTCGGACATCGACCGGCTGTCGACCGAGCGTCCGAAGACCGGCGTCTTCCTGGGGCGGTACGCCGTCAACCCCGTCAACGGCGAGCGGATCCCGGTGTGGGCGGCCGACTACGTGCTGGCCGACTACGGCACCGGCGCGATCATGGCCGTCCCGGCCCAGGACCAGCGTGACTGGGACTTCGCGAAGGCCTTCGACCTGCCGATCGTGCGGACGGTGCAGCCGCCCGCGGACTTCGAGTCCTCGGGGGGCGAGGCGTTCACCGGCACCGGCCCGGCGATCAACTCGGCCAACGACGAGGTGTCGCTGAACGGCATGGACGTGCCCGAGGCGAAGTCGACGATCATCGCGTGGCTGGAGAGCAAGGGCCTGGGCAACGGCACGATCAACTTCCGGCTGCGCGACTGGCTGCTGTCGCGGCAGCGCTACTGGGGCGCGCCGATCCCGATCATCCACTGCCCGGTCGACGGCGAGGTCGCCGTCCCCGAGGACCAGCTGCCGGTCGAGCTGCCCGAGCTGCGCGGTGCGGACCTGAAGCCGAAGGGCACCTCGCCCCTGGGGGCCGCGGCCGAGTGGGTCGACGTCACCTGCCCGACGTGCGGCGGCCCGGCGAAGCGGGACACCGACACGATGGACACGTTCGTGGACTCGTCGTGGTACTTCTTCCGCTACCTGTCCCCGCACGACGACGACCGCGCGTTCGACCCGGCGCTGGCCGAGGCATGGGGTCCGGTCGACTTCTACCTGGGCGGCGACGAGCACGCGGTGCTGCACCTGCTGTACTCGCGGTTCTTCACCAAGGCGCTGCGCGACATGGGCCTGATCACCTGGGACGAGCCGTTCTCGGCGTACCTGTCCCAGGGCAAGGTCGTCAACAACGGCCGCAAGATGAGCAAGTCGCTGGGCAACGGCGTCAGCCTCGGCGACCAGCTGTCGGAGTACGGCGTCGACGCCGTACGGCTGACGCTGGTGTTCGCGAGCCCGCCCGAGGACAACATCGACTGGGCGGACGTGTCGCCGGCGGGTTCCCTGCGTTTCCTGCAGCGCGCCTGGCGGCTGTCCGGGGACGTCACCTCGGAGCCGGGCACGCCGGCCACGGGCGGCGACGTCGCGCTGCGCAAGGTGACCCACAAGACGGTGCACGAGGCCGAGCAGCTGCTGGAGTCCTACCGGTTCAACGTCGTCGTGGCGCGGGTCATGGAGCTGGTCAACGCGACCCGCAAGGCGATCGACAGCGGGTGCGGTCCGGCCGACCCCGCGGTCCGGGAGGCCGCCGAGACCGTCGCGATCCTGCTGTCGCTGGTGGCGCCGTACACCGCCGAGGAGATGTGGGAGCGGTTGGGCCACCAGCCGTCCGTCGCGCAGGCGGCGTGGCTGACCGTCGACCCCGAGCTGCTGGTCGAGGACTCGGTCACCGCCGTCGTCCAGATCCAGGGCAAGGTGCGGGCGCGGCTGGAGGTCGCCCCCGACATCACCGCCGCCGACCTGGAGGCCGTCGCGCTGGCCGATCCGGACGTGGTCCGTGCGATCGACGGCCGGGACGTGCGCCGGGTGATCGTGCGTGCGCCGAAGCTCGTCAACGTCGTCGTCGGTGGTTGAGGTGTGACCACCGCGATTGTCACCGACTCGACCGCGAGCCTGCCGCCGGAGGTCGCGGAGCGGCTCGGCGTCGAGGTGGTGCCGGTGCAGGTGGTCGTCGACGACGTGTCCTACGACGAGGGCGCCGCGGACGTCACCTCGGAGCGGGTGGCGGTCGCCCTCAAGGAGAAGCGGGCGGTCAGCACCTCGCGACCCGCACCGGCGGTGTTCGGCGACGTCTACCGCCGGCTTGCGGCCACCGGCGCCGACCAGATCCTGTCGGTGCACCTGTCCAGCCGCGTCAGCGGCACCTTCGAGTCGGCGCACCTCGCCGCGCGGTCGGCCACGGTGCCGGTGACCTGCGTCGACACCCGCGAGGTCGGGCCGGCGACGGGGTACGCCGTCGAGACCGCCGCCGCCGTGCTCGCGGCCGGGGGAGACCGGCTCGCCGCCGCCGAGGCCGCTCGGGCGCGCGCCGCGGCCTCGTCGTCGCTGTTCTACGTCGACACCCTGGAGTACCTCCGCCGCGGCGGCCGGGTCAGCGCGGCCGGCGCCCTGCTCGGCGGGGCGCTCGCGGTCAAGCCGCTGCTCAGCATCGTCGACGGCGTGATCAAGCCGCTGGAGAAGGTACGGACGTCGACGAAGGCGATCGCCCGGCTCGAGCAGCTCGCCGTCGAGCGGGCCGGCGACCGCCCCGTCGACCTGGCGGTCGCCCACATGGCCAGCGCCGAGCGCGCCGAGGAGCTCACCCAGCGGCTCGGCCAGCGGCTCGCCGGCCAGCTCGAGGGCCGCGAGATCCGGTGCGCCGAGCTAGGCGCCGTGCTCGGCGCCCACGTCGGCCCCGGCATGCTCGCGGTCTGCGTCTCCCCGCGTCCCGACCTCCCCTGACCCCTCGCCGAGGACGGGCCAGGAAGCGTGCACAGGGCGCCGCTGCTGCGGCGTTGTCCACAGGGCTGACACGGGCTCGGTGCGCGTGCCGGACCGGCTGCCTAGGTTCCCGGCATGCGCAGCAGACGAAGCACGGACGCCGCGTGGTCCGAGGCGGCCGCGCGCCGGCTGGCGCAGCTGACCGCGGACCTCGGGGGCGCGCCGCCGGCGGGGTCGGACGACCACACCCGGCCGCGCGAGGACTGGTGGGCCGACCACACGCGGGTGGCGCAGTCGCCCGCCGCCGCGTGGAAGGAGGCCCTGGCACCCGACCCGGACCCGCCGGAGCCGGCGGGGCTCCCGCAGCCGGGCCGGCACGCTGCGCGGCGGAGGCGCTCTCCGGCCTGGCGTCCGGCGACGCCGGCGCTGCCGGCTCTCGGAGCGGCGCAGGTCGCCGTCGTCGCCGTGCTCGCGGCCGTCGGGCTGGCCGCCACCGCGTGGTGGGTCGCGCGCGACCATGCCCAGCCGGTGCAGGCGGTCCCCGTCGCCGAGGCCTCGCCCCTCGTGCCGCAGCCGACGTCCACGGCGACGGCCGCGTCCGCGGCGGCCTCGGGGCCGGCCGGCACGGGGTCGGCCGGTGCGCAGGTGACGGTCGACGTGACGGGGAAGGTGCGCCGGCCGGGGATCGTCGTCCTCGACGCCGGTGCCCGGGTCGTCGATGCCGTGAAGGCCGCCGGTGGCGCGCGACCGGGGATCGACCTGGCCTCGCTCAACCTGGCGCGCCTGCTCGTGGACGGGGAGCAGATCGTGGTCGGCCAGCCCGCGGTGGCACCGCCGGCCGCGGCGTCCGGGGCTCCCGGGGGATCTGCGGCGCCCTCCGGGCCGACCGCGCTGGTCAACCTGAACCTCGCGACGGAGGCCGAGCTGGAGTCGCTGCCCGAGGTCGGGCCGGTCACGGCGCAGGCGATCATCGCCTGGCGCGACGCGCACGGCGGCTTCACCTCCGTCGACGAGCTGCTCGAGGTCGACGGGATCGGCGAGGCCACGCTCGCGCAGGTGACGCCGTACGTGACGGTCTGACCGGTGCTAGGCGGTGGCGGCGCCGTCGGCGCCCAGCAGCGCCCGGTGCAGTACGGCGATCAGCTCGCCGCGGGTGATGATCCCGACCAGGCGGTCGTCGTCGTCGACGACGGGCACGTTCTTGAAACCCTCCTGGGTCATCAGCGGCACCAGCTCGGCCACCGGCGTGGAGGCGTGGATCGTGGTGACGTCGCGCCGCATGATCGACTCCACCGGCTCGAGCTCGACGATGTCGCGGGTGAACAGGTCGATGATCGAGATGATGCCGACGACGTGCCGGTCCTGGTCGACGACGGGCAGCGTCTTGACCTGGTGCTGCACCATCGCGGTCCGGGCGCGATAGATCGACTCGAACGGCTGGACCACCGCGACGTCGGTGAGCATGATCCGCTCGACGGGGAGCGAGCCGAGCCGCCGGTCCAGCGCGTGCGTCTCTGCGTCCTGGACCAGGGCGAGCACGTCCTCGGGCAGCACGTCGAGGCGCTGGCTGAGCCGCCGCATCGCCTCCTCGATGTCCGGCGTGGCCAGGCCGAGCTGGGCGGCGGGCCCGCCCGGGGCCACGGCCGCCCGGTGCGGGTAGCGACGCCCGGACAGGTTGTTGACCGCGATGCCGATCGCCAGCAGGGCCAGCGTGTTGACCGCCACGGGGGCCGCCACGAACACCAGCCCGCGGTCATAGACGGCCGGCGTCGCCGTCGCCGCCAGCAGGGCGCAGGCGCCACCAGGCGGGTGCAGGCAGCGCAGGAGCATCATCACGCCGATCGCCACGCCGACCGCGACGGCCGCCGCGAGCAGCACGTCCGGAACCAGCCAGTGCGCCGTCAGGCCGATCGTCGTCGACACCAGGTTGCCGCCGATCACCGGCCACGGTTGGGCGAGCGGGCTCGCCGGCACGGCGAACAGCAGCACCGCGCTCGCACCCATCGGAGCCACCAGGAACGGCAGCAGGTCCGACCCGCCGGGGACGAGCTTCGCGGTCGCGCCGGAGACCGCGATCCCCAGGAGTGCGCCGAGGGCTCCCCGCGCGATCTCGGGCCTGCTGTAGCTCGTCACCCGCCGAAGGTTAAGCGAACCGCGTGACCCACGACTGGCGGATGCCGGCACTCGGTGCGGCGGCGTGGCTGGCCGGCCTCGTCGGTTACCTGCCCGCGCCCTGGCCGGACCGGCTGGTGCCGCTCCTGGGAGCCGGGGTGGTCGTCGCCGCCGCGGGCGCGTGGCGCGCCGGCACGGAGCAGCACCGGGCACGGCTCCGGCTGGCGACCGGTCTGCTGCTGGTCGCGGCCGCCGTGCTCGCCGGCGTCGTGCTGCGGCATACCGCGGTCGCCGCGAGCCCGTTGGAGGCGTGGGCGCAGCAGCGTGCGGTCGCCGAGCTCGACGCGACCGTGGTGTCGGACCCGCGCACGATCAGCGGGCAGTGGGGCGACCAGGTGGTGGTGCGGCTGCAGGTGCATGCGGCGTCGGCCCGCGCGACGACGTACGACGTCGGCGGCAGCGTGGTCGTGCTCGGCGATCCGGCGTGGCGGCGCGTCGCGCTCGGCGAGCGGGTCGCGGTCGAGGGCCGGCTCGGCCCCGCCGACGACCCGGACACGGTGGCGCTGGTGACCGGGGCCCGGCCGCCGGTGCTGATCAGGGGGCCGGACGTGTGGTGGCGGGCGGCCGACGCCGTACGAGCCTCGATCCGGGCGTCCGTGGCGCATCGCCCCGACGCCCAGCGCGGCCTCGTCCCGGCGCTGGTGGACGGCGACGACGCGGCGCTGCCGGCGGAGGTGGAGCAAGACTTCCGCACCACCGGGCTGACCCACCTCACGGCGGTCTCCGGCACCAACCTCACCCTGGTCGTCGGGTTCCTGCTGACGATCGCGCGGCTGGCAGGCGTACGCCGGCGGTGGCTGCACCTGGTCGGCCTGCTCGGGATCGTCGGCTTCGTCCTCCTTGCGCGCACCGAGCCGAGCGTGCTCCGGGCGGCGGTGATGGGTGTGGTGGCGCTGTTCGCGTTCGGTGCGGACGGGCGGCGCCGGGGCCTGCGCGCGTTGGGGGTCGCCGTGGTCGTGCTGATGCTGGTCCAGCCGGCACTGGCGGTCTCGCCCGGCTTCGCCCTCTCGGCGCTGGCGACCGCCGGGATCGTCGTGCTCGGACCGGGCCTGCAGCGGGCGCTGGGGCACTGGCTGCCCGCGCCGCTCGCGGAGGCGGTCGCCGTACCGCTGGCCGCGCAGCTCGCATGCACGCCGGTCATCGCCGGGCTGTCGGGCCAGGTGAGCCTGGTGGCGGTCGTCGCGAACCTGCTCGTCGCACCCCTGGTCGGGCCCGCCACCGTGCTCGGGCTCGTCGCCGGGCTGGTCGGGCTGGTGTGGCCGTGGGCGGCGTCGTTGGTGGGCACCGGCGCCGCATGGTGCGTGGCCTGGCTGGTCGTCGTCGCAGAGCGCGGTGCCGGGCTCCCCGGGGCCGCGATCGGTTGGGGGAGCGGCGTCGTGGCGCTGGCGGTCCTGGTGGTCGTCTGCGTCGCGCTGGGGCTGCTGCTGCCGTGGCTGCTGGGCCACCCGCTGGTGGGGGCGAGCGCGGCGCTGCTGCTGGTGGTCGTCGTGCTGGGAGTGCCGGGGCGGGTCCCGTTCTGGCCGGGCCACTGGCCGCCCGACGGCTGGGTCCTCGTCGCGTGCGACGTCGGGCAGGGCGACGCGCTCGCCCTCGCCGTCGGGTCCGGCTCGGCGATCGTCGTCGACGCCGGCCCGGACCCGGCCCCGGTCGACCGGTGCCTCGACCGCCTCGGGGTCCGGCAGGTGCCGCTCGTCGTGCTCACCCACTTCCACGCCGACCACGTCGACGGGCTCGCGGGGGTCCTGCGGGGCCGTCGGGTCGGCGCCATCGAGACCAGCCCGGTCCTCGACCCACCCGAGGGCGTGTCACTCGTCAGGGACGTCGCCGACGACGCGGGCGTGCCGGTGGCGATGGCGCCGTACGGGCAGTCGATGACGTACGGCGACGTCCGCTTCCAGGTGCTCTGGCCCGACGTCGCCGGCCCGGTGCCGGGCGCGGGCGACGGCAGCTCGGCCAACAACGCCAGCGTGGTGCTGCTCGTGGAGAGCCACGGGATCCGGCTGCTGCTCGGCGGCGACGTCGAACCGCCGGGCCAGGAGCAGATCGCCGCGATGCTGCCCGGCCTGCACGTCGACGTGCTGAAGGTGCCGCACCACGGGAGCCGCTACCAGGACCGGGACTGGCTCACCTCCCTCGATGCGCGGGTCGCTGTCGTGTCGGTGGGCGTCGACAACGACTACGGCCACCCCGATGAGTCGCTGCTCGACCTCCTCGCGGCCCAGCACACCGACGTCGGCCGTACCGACCAGGACGGCAGCGTGGCCGTCGTCGTCGGCCCGGACGGCGGCCCGGAGCTGGTCCGGGCGCACTGATCGGGGCTGCGCCGACGTGTCGGGAGGGTGTGGCAGGGTTTGCGCCATGCGGGCCGAGGACGTGCTGGGACGGGTCGCCCTGCTGACCGGCAAGGAGGAGTTCCTCGCCGCGCGCACCGTCGACGAGGTGCGCCAGGTGGTGAAGGCCTATGACGCCGAGGCGGAGGTCTCCGACGCCGACGCCTCCGACCTGACCCTGGCCACCCTCGGTGAGCTGTCCGCGCCCTCACTGTTCTCGGCGGTGCGCTGCGTCGTCGTCCGCGGCCTGGAGAACCTGCCCGACGAGTCCGTGGACGGGCTGCTCGGCTACGCCGCCCAGCCTGCCGAGGAGGTCGCCCTGGTGCTGGTGCACGGCGGTGGGCCGAAGGGGAGCGGCGTCCTCGCGAAGCTCCGCAAGCTCCCGACGGTGACCGAGGTCAAGACCGCCGAGGTCAAGCCCTGGGAGATGAGCGGCTTCGCCACCGGCGAGGCCAGGCGGCTGGGCGCCACCTTGGACAAGGACGCCGCCGAGGTCCTCGTGGCCGCCGTCGGCAACGACCTACGCTCGCTCGCCGCCGCCGTCGACCAGCTCACCAACGACTTCCCGGGGGAGCGGATCACCGAGGAGAAGGTGCGCCGCTACTTCGGTGGCCGCGCCGAGGTGAAGAACTACGAGATCGCCGATGCGATCCTCGCCGGCAAGCGGGAGCTGGCGCTGCGCGAGCTGCGCTGGTCCATCGAGGCCGGGACCTCCGAGGTCTACATCCTGTCGGCCATCGCCGGACAGGTCCGCTCGCTGGCCAACCACGTCGCCGGCAACCGGGACGGCGGGATGCCCGCCTGGAAGGCCAAGTCGCTCAACGCCCAGGCGCGCGGCTGGTCCGAGCAGGGCCTCGGCCGCGCGATCCGCGCGGTCGCCCTGGCCGACGCCGACCTCAAGGGCGCCGCCAGCGACGCGTCCTACACCCTCGAGCGCCTGGTCCTGACCATCTCGTCCTTCCGCGACCGGTGAAAAAACGCCGAGTCGGCAGAAACTTGGCTCAAGTTTCTGCCGACTCGGCGTGACTCCGGACCGGAGCCGGTGAAGGTCAGAGAGAGGCGGCCTTCTTGGCGATCGCCGACTTGCGGTTGGCGGCCTGGTTCTTGTGGATGACGCCCTTGGAGGCGGCCTTGTCCAGCATCTTGTTGGCGGTCTTGCCGAGCTCGACGGCCTGGTCCTTGTCGCCGGCCTCGGCGGCCTCGCGGAACTTGCGGACGGCGGTCTTCAGGCTGGTCTTGACCGCCTTGTTGCGCTCGTGGCGCTTCTCGTTCTGCTTGTTCCGCTTGATCTGGCTCTTGATGTTCGCCACGTGTGCTACGCCTCTTGGTGTTCGGGATCCCGGAGGATCGAGGATTCTGGTCAGGTCCGGAGTGCGACGGGCATGCGGACAGCGCGCCCTGACGCGACGGACAAGGCTAACAGCGCCGGGATTCCCCACCCAAATCCGTGGGTCACCAGCCCCGGCGCTCCGCCAGCCAGTCGCGGACCACGTCGCGCTGCCAGCCCTGGACGTCGCGGATGTACGGCGACGTGGTCGGCACCGGCAGGGCGGCGCTCGCAGCGAAGTAGCCCAGGATCAGGGCGAGGGCGACGTCGATGGCCTCCGGGTCGACTCTCGACAGCATCGGGTGGTCCGCGAGGTGTGCTTGGACGTCCAGTCCGTCCCCGCGCGGCCCGATCAGCAGGAACAGCGAGTCCAGCCAGGCGGCGCCGACGACCGGCCAGTTCCAGTCGCAGGCGACGACCGAGCCGTCGGCTCGGATGATCAGGTTGTCGTCCCGGAGGTCGCAGTGGACGAGCGTGTCGCCGGCGACGACGTCCTCGAACCGCACCGTCAGCGCCCGGCACTCGGCTGCGTGCGGATCGTCGATCCGCTCCCAGAGGGCCGGCCAGTCGCCGAACGCCTCCGCGGCGGTCTCGATCCCGGCGGGCGCCGGGGTGAGCAGCCCGGCCGTCTCGACCACCATCGCGGAGGCCGCGGCGAGGTCCGCCGCCGTCCACGGACGACCCGGCGGCCGGCCGTCGACGTACTCGAAGCCGAGGACGACCCAGTCGTCCGCGTCGTGCACCCATTGCAGCCGTGGCGCCGGCACCGCGGGCGGCAGCAGGCGCAGCTTGCGCGCCTCCTCGCGGTAGGCGCCCGCGAACGTCTTCTGTGCGACCGTCGAGGCCGCCTTCACGAAGTGCCGCGACCCGTCGGCGCACACGAGCACCGACGCCAGGCCCGGCGTGAACCCGGAGGTCCGCGACTCCGACTCCACCACGGGCGACCCCAACCGCGACTCGACCGCGGCCCTGATGTGCGGCGGCAGGTGCACCCACTCCAGGCGTCGGGCGGTCCGGCCGTGCGGGATCGTCGTCGGGATCACCCGCACATCCTCGCCGACGAATTCCGGACCGTGCGGGCCCCCTGCGAGAATGGGCGGACCATGCCGCAAGCCGCCGCCGCGCCCGCCCCGGGCCACACCGACCCCGCGATCCTCCGCAACTTCTGCATCATCGCGCACATCGACCACGGCAAGTCGACCCTCGCGGACCGGATGCTGCAGCTGACCGGGGTGCTGTCCGACCGGGACGCCAAGGCGCAGTACCTCGACCGGATGGACATCGAGCGCGAGCGCGGCATCACGATCAAGAGCCAGGCCGTGCGGATGCCGTGGACGGTGACCGCCGAGGCGGGAGAGCTCCACGACGTCGAGCCGGGCACCTACGTCCTCAACATGATCGACACCCCCGGCCACGTCGACTTCACCTACGAGGTCTCCCGCAGCCTGCAGGCCTGCGAGGCCGCGATCCTGCTCGTCGACGCCGCGCAGGGCATCGAGGCCCAGACCCTGGCGAACCTCTACCTGGCGATGGGCGCCGACCTGCACATCATCCCGGTGCTCAACAAGATCGACCTGCCCGGCGCGGAGCCGGAGAAGTACGCCGAGGAGCTCGCCGGCATCATCGGCTGCGACCCGGGCGACGTGCTCAAGGTGAGCGCCAAGACCGGCGAGGGCGTCGCGTCCGTGCTCAACGAGATCGTCAGGCAGACGCCGCCGCCGGTCGGCGACCCCGACGCACCGGCCCGGGCGCTGATCTTCGACTCCGTCTACGACACCTACCGCGGCGTCGTCACCTACGTCCGGGTCGTCGACGGCAGCCTGAAGCACCGCGACCGGATCAGGATGATGTCGACCAACGCCGTGCACGAGATGCTCGAGGTCGGCGTGATCAGCCCCGAGCCGGTCAAGGCGACCGAGATCGGCGTCGGCGAGGTGGGCTACCTCATCACCGGCGTGAAGGACGTTCGCCAGTCCCGGGTCGGTGACACCGTCACGTCCCAGCACCACGGCGCCACCGAGTCGCTCGGCGGCTACCAGCACCCAAACCCCATGGTCTACGCCGGCCTCTACCCGATCGACGGTGACGACTACCCCGTGCTGCGCGACGCCCTGGAGAAGCTGGAGCTCAACGACGCCGCGCTGACCTACGAGCCGGAGACCTCAGGGGCCCTGGGATTCGGCTTCCGGGTCGGCTTCCTGGGGCTTCTCCACATGGAGATCACCCGGGACCGCCTCGAGCGCGAGTTCAACCTCGACCTGATCTCCACCGCGCCGAACGTGGTCTACGAGGTGCACCTGGAGGACGGCAAGGTGATCGAGGTGACCAATCCCAGCGAGTACCCCGACGGCAAGATCGCCGAGGTGCGTGAGCCGGTCGTCAACGCGACGATCCTCAGCCCGTCCGACTACATCGGCACGATCATGGAGCTGTGCCAGGAGAAGCGCGGCAACCTCCAGGGCATGGACTACCTGTCCGCCGACCGCGTGGAGATGCGCTACACGCTGCCGATGGGCGAGATCGTCTTTGACTTCTTCGACCAGCTGAAGAGCCGCACCAAGGGCTACGCGAGCCTCGACTACGAGCGCTCCGGCGACCAGGCCGCCGACCTCGTCAAGGTCGACATCCTCCTCCAGGGGGAGCCGGTCGACGCCTTCTCCGCGATCATCCACCGCGACGCGGCGTACTCCTACGGCGTGATGATGGCCGGCAAGCTCAAGGAGCTCATCCCGCGCCAGCAGTTCGAGGTGCCGATCCAGGCCGCCATCGGCGCCCGGGTGATCGCCCGGGAGAACATCCGGGCGATGCGCAAGGACGTGCTCGCCAAGTGCTACGGCGGTGACATCACCCGCAAGCGCAAGCTGCTGGAGAAGCAGAAGGAGGGCAAGAAGCGGATGAAGATGGTCGGTCGCGTCGAGGTCCCCCAGGAGGCCTTCGTCGCCGCGCTCTCCACGACCGGACCTGCGGGGGACAAGCCCAAGAAGTGACCCGGCGCGCGCTGCTCGTCCTCGCGGCCGCCGCCGTCGTCACGGCGCTGCCGACCGGCTGGGGCGTCCTCACCGCGCACGACACCGGGCCCGACCCCGCGGCCGACCGGCCTGCCACGCCGGCCGCCGGTCACCCGACCCAGCTCTCGGACCTGCACTGGGACCGCGCGGCCCTGCTCGGGCTGGACACCTGCGACTCGGTCGCGGTCGTGTCCGAGGACGGCCGGCCGCTGGTCGTCGTCGACGGCGACCACGTCGTCGTACCCGGCGTGCTGGCTCCGCCCGGCTCCGGCCTCGAGGTCGACGGCACGTGGACCACGTCCGGTGGGTGCGTACCGACCGCCCGGGGACCGGTCGTGGTGGTCGAGGCGCAGAAGTCGTACGCCGACCCGTCGCCCCCCGGCCCGAAGGTCTTCGCCGGCTTCACGCCCGAGGGCCGGCAGCTGTGGTCGCGGCGGGAGGATCCCGGCGCGTTCGGGAGCTACGCCGGACGCGGCGCCTTCGTCGTCGACGGCTCCCGCGACCGGCGCTGGGCGATCGTCGACGCCCGGACCGGCGCCGACGTCGCCACCGGCACCCCGGAGGAGCACCGGCCGACGGTGCCGCTGACACCGCACCTGGTCGGCGACGAGGCCGGCGGCCTCGTCGAGTACCCGGACGGCCGCCCGGTCGGGGACTTCGCCACCGCGATCGCGCAGGTCGACGACGACCGGATGATCGTCTCGGGGGTGCAGGGTCTGGAGCTGGTCCGCCTCGACGGCCTGCAGCGGATCTGGCTGCGCCGCGACCTCGCTCCGTCGGTGATCTGGGACGAGGTGGCCGACCTGTCGACCGGCACCGCCGTCCTCTTCGACTTCCGGAACCGGATCCACGGCGTCGACCTCGCCACCGGTACGGACCGCTGGATCGCCGACGTGCCGCGCAGCGAGGTGAACGGCATCGAGCTGCAGGCCGGCTCCGGCGTCGTCGTGTTCCGCACCTCCGGCGGCGCCGGCCAGGTCGTCCTCGACTCCGAGACCGGCGAGCGGCTGCACCCGGGCGGGTTCGTGCTCGCCGACCAGCACCTGCTGCTCCTCGTCCGCGGCGGCACCCCGCGTCCGGTCACGGTCGAGGACCTCCGGTGAGGCTGCCGGGACCGGTCCCGCCGGGTCTGGAGGAGCACCGGTCGCTCGGGGCCGACTGGGCCGACTGGCTGGACCGGCTGCCGGTGCTCGCCGCAGACGTCAGCGAGGAGTGGGGCCTGACCTTCGAGGGCCCGCTCTGGCACGGGTTCTGCTCGCTGGTCGCGCCGGTCACCACGACGCGCGGCCGCCCGGCGGTGCTGAAGATCCACACCGACGCCGACGCGGAGGAGTCCGACCACGAGCACCTCGCGCTCCAGCACTGGCGCGGCCGTGGAGCCGTGCGGCTGCTCCGCGCCGACCCCGGCCGCCGCGCGCTGCTCCTCGAGCGGCTCGAGCGCACCGATCTCTCCGACCACTGGGACGAGGAGGCCTGCAGGATCGTCGCGGGGCTCTATCCCCTGCTCCACCTGCCCGTCATGCCCCAGCTGCGGGCGCAGTCGACGTACGTCGCCCGCTGGGCCGCCGCCCTCGCCCGCGACGCGCACGACGTACCGGTCCCGCGTCGCCTCGTCGACCAGGCCGTCTCGCTCGCCCGCGAACTCTGTGCCGAGCCCGCCACCGCGGTCATCCATGCGGACCTGCACTACGAGAACGTCCTGCTCGGCGACCGCGACGGCGCGCCCACCTGGCTGGCGATCGACCCGAAGCCGACCAACGGCGACCCGCACTACGAGCTCGAGCCGATGCTGCGCAACAGGTTCGAGGAGTACGCCGCCCCCGGCGCCTTCGGGTCGGTGCGCGACGGCATCCGGCGCCGCTTCCACGCCCTGGTCGACGCCGCCGGCTTCGACGAGCACCGCGCCCGCGACTGGGTCGTCGTCCGCAGCGTCCTCGACGCCCACTGGGCTCACGCCGACGCCGTCCGCGCCGGCCGGCCCCTCGACGCCGAGGACCGCGACCACGTCACGCGATGCATCACGGTGGCGAAGGCTGTCCAGGACTGATGCGACGGGCCGCCGATGAGAACCGCGATCGGGAGGAGTCGACAGGGACGTGACCACGCTCTCGACCATCACCCCCGTCCTCGTCGGCGACCTGCTCGCCGAGGACGACCGGATGCCCGTCTACGTCCACGTCGTCGACCACCCCGAGGGGCGGATCCTCGTCGACACCGGGATGACGCGGCTGCACCCAGCCGTGGCCGACATGGATCCGCGGTTGGACCCGCTCGACGCGCAGGCGGACTTCGACCTGGCCGGGATCGACCTCGTGGTCAACACCCACCTGCACTTCGACCACTGCGGCGGCAACCACCTGTTCGCGGGCACCCCGGTCTACGTGCAGCGGGTCGAGCTCGAGGAGGCGCGGAGCAGGGACGACTACACGATCCGGGAGTGGGTCGACGCGGACGGCGTCGAGTACACGCCCGTCGAGGGCACGCTGGAGCTGCTCGCGGGGGTGCGGCTGGTGGCCACCCCGGGACACACCCGCGGCTCGCAGGTGGTCGTCGTGGAGACGGGCGCCGGCACGTCGGTGATCGCCGGCGACACTGCCGTCTACTTCGCCGAGCTCGACGAGCCGCGGACGGAGGGTCAGCACTTGGTCCGCGGACTCGACCCGGTGGAGGTCTGGCTCTCCCACGAGCACGAGCCGTGGCGGCCGCCCGGAGCCGTGGCCAGCTGAGCGAGGTTCGCCGCCGGAAGGCTGGAGCGGGCTCCGCGATCTTCCGCCGGTCGAATCGACAACCCCGGGTCCGCGGCCTGCGTTCAGGATTCTGGATACGTGGGCGCTCGCCGCTGGGGGTCGACGGTCTGTGGTCGCGGCTTGGAGGCTCGGAGGCGGTCGGTGGTCGAGGAGGTCGCGCATCGACCGTCACGAGACCCGTTCAGGGCCCTTTGGACGTGTCGATGACCCCGCCGGTGCTGCTCGGGGCAGGCGGGGTGTGGGGCGGGACGGTCACTGGTCGGGTGGGTGGGCGCCGGGGCACGGGGCGCCGTCGTAGTCGTGGAGCTCGGTTGTTTCCCAGGGGTGCTCGACGTCCATGGTCTCCGGGTCCAGGCGTCGGGGTGGGTCGAGCTGGCGGGTGCCGTCGTGGTCGACGAGGAAGTGTCGGTCGTGGGGCGCGATCCACAGGTAGGTGCCGGGTTCGACGATCACGTAGCGCCACAGGCTCAGGGTCTTGGCGCGGTGATGTCGGCGGCACAGGGGGACCAGGTTGCACGGACAGGTGGACCCGCCCTTGGTGTGCTCTTTGGCGTGGTCGAGGTCGCAGGCCTCGGCCGGGCGGCCGCAATGCGCGAAGACGCAGTGCGGGTCGCGCAGCCGGACCCGGGTCTTGAGGCGGTCGGGGATCTCGTAGGACCCGACGGGGAGGTGATCGGCGAGGTCGATGACCGGTCGGACGATCACGGTGGTGTTGGGCTGGTTGACCCATTCCCTGATCTGGAACGGGCTGATCGGCGTCTGGGCGTTGGCGAGCCGCCCGACCGCGGCATGCGCTGGCAACGCGCCCAGTCCCGTGGCGGCGAGGGCCCGGATGGCGGTGTCGGTGAGGTGGGCGTGCAGCTCGACCTTCCTGCCCGGAACGGTCCGGACCACCTCACCGGTCTGGGGGTCGGTGACCTCCAGATCGAGGGTGAGGTCCTGGCGGGCCAGCTCACCGGCGGCATTGGACCGCCGCAGGTCCAGGGTGTCTTCGGAGCCGAGCTTCCCGAGCAGGTTCGCCCGCCGGCCGATCGCGGTGTTCAGGTCGATCCCGTCCGCGGCGTCCAGGACCCCCTCGACCGTCACCAGGCCGCTGCTGTCGACCTCACGCAGGTTGATGTCGAAGTGCCGTTCCTCGGCGGCCTCGCGACGGCGCTTCTCGGCGAGCTCGGGGTCGAATCGGATGATCGCCTCCTCGCCCAGGCGTTCGATCTGGGCCCAGGTGCAGGTCGCGATCACGGGCGCGATGTGGCGGTCCACGAACTCCGCGGCGTCTGCGGAGAGCTGGCGGGTGAGGTCGGCGAGCCGTTCGGCACGCCACGCGGCACACCGCCCGTCGAGCACGGCGGCGAAGGTCCGCTGCAGTCGCCAGCCGAGCTCGATGACCCGACCCACGTAGTCACGGCCACCATCAGGAGACCGGCCGAGGACCGCGACCAGCTCCATCAACCCAAACTCACTGACCAGGGGTGCGCCGGGGCCGGCGATCGGGACCCCGGTGTCCAGGAAGCCGTCGGTGATCGTCGCGGCACCCTCGGTGCAGTCGGTGGTGTTGGCGTCGGCCCAGGCCACGATCTGGCACCACTCATCGATCCGCGCGTCGCGCTGGACCTTCAACGCGGTGGTGAGCCCGGCGAGCAGGTCGCGGGTGGAGCGGCCGTCGTACCGCCCCATCGGCGAGGGGTGCTTCCCGAGATCCATGAGCGAATTCAAGCACCGACCGCCGACACAAAGAGACGTCGAGAACCCGCCTGTGGACAGGGAATTCGCCCACCCGGGCTGGGCACGGATGGTGTCGATACGCCCTCGCTCGTGCCTCGCGAGGGCTACTCAACCAACGGTGGGGTGCCGGAGGTTTCGAGGCTCGGCGCTGGGGCGCCTCGCACCTCAACCACCGGCGCAGGCTCGGCGCTGGGGCGCCTCGCACCTCAACCACCGGCGCAGGCTCGGCGCCAGGGCGCCTCGCACCTCAACCACCGGCGGCGGCTCAAGCGGCGGTGGTGCGGGCCGAGTTCGGGTGTTCCGCTGCGAGGGGTGTCCGGCTCATCCAGAATCTTCAGCATGTCTCGGATAGTCGCGGCCGTTCTCGTTGCTGCGGCAGTGCTGCTGCCCTCGGCCGCCCACGCAGAGCGTTGGACAGGCGCCGACCCGCGCAAGGACGTCGCCGGGTTCTGGTTCAGCCCCGATCCGGCACCGTGCGGCAGCCACGCCGACGTGGACGCGACCGGTGACAAGAACGACGACCTGGTCCGGTTGACGGCGCGCCACGCCGACCGCGCCGTGTGGCTCAAGGGGCGGTTCCGGGACCTCGAGGAGGAGAGCGAGCAATGGGTGACGTTCCGGCTCCGGACGCCGGCAGCGCGCTGGGAGCTCGACGTCAACCGATTCCGGACCGATGCTGGCAAGGTCCGGGTGATGGGTTTCATCGGCCGACTGCCGAAGAACGCCCCGCGGGATGACTGCGGCACGACGACGTTCGCCTACACGGTCGTGGGCGAGGGCTGCCGCGTCTACCCCGAGGTCGACACCGATGCCGACACGGTCCGTGCCCATGTGGCACGCAGGTGCCTCGGCAAGCCGCGCTGGATCGAGGCGGGTGTGTACGCCAACGGGTGGGTGGAGCCGACGGACCCGGAGGACCCCAGCTCCACCGTCTTCTCCGACTCCTGGGACGCGTTCGGAAGCTACGGGCCGCGCCTGTACCGAGGAGCCTCGTGACGGTCGCTGCGCGCGCGGGAAATGGGAGGCCGGAAGGCGGCGATCCTGGGAGGATCCGGCCATGGCGTACCTGAGATCGGTGAACGTCGGCCTCCCGAAGGTCAAGGACTGGGCGGGCATCGGCCGGACGTCGATCGACAAGCGGCCGGCGACCGGGCCGGTGGCGGTGGAGCTGCTCGGGCTCGCCGGCGACCAGGTGTCGGACACCGCGCACCACGGCGGCCCCGACCAGGCGGTGTCGGCGTACGCCCGCGAGGACATCGACTTCTGGGAGGGCGAGATCGGGCGCACGATCCGGGACGGCCAGTTCGGGGAGAACCTCACGACCGAGGGGCTCGACCTCAACGAGGCCGAGGTCGGCAGCCGGTGGCGGATCGGCAGCGCGGAGCTCGAGATCGCGCTCACGCGCACGCCGTGCAACGACTTCAAGGGGTGGATGGGGGAGTCGGGCTACGACAACACGGCCTGGGTCAAGCGGTTCGCCGCGGCCCAGCGCCCGGGGCCCTACCTGCGCGTGCTCACGCCGGGAACGGTCACCTCCGGCGACGAGATCCATGTCGTCCACGTGCCCGGCCACGGCGTGACCGTGCGCACCATGTTCCTCGCGCTGACGCTCCGTCAGGACCTCCTGCCGGAGCTGTTGCGGGTGCCCGGGCTGGCGGAGAAAGCCCGCCGGAGGGCCGAGGAGAACGCCTTGCGGATGGGATCGGCTACCGGCGCGTAACCAGGTGTTCTAGGTTACGTGGAGTAGCCCGTCGTTCTCGCTGAGCGCTTGAGGAGCGTCATGCCCATCAACCTTGACACCGGCTTCCTGGCGCACATG
This sequence comes from Nocardioides panacisoli, assembly GCF_039537325.1. GTDB lineage: Bacteria > Actinomycetota > Actinomycetes > Propionibacteriales > Nocardioidaceae > Nocardioides > Nocardioides panacisoli. The sequence goes on along the minus strand of NZ_BAABAH010000014.1, from coordinate 85,365 downwards.
CCACCCAACGTGGCGGTGCAGTTCTTCGATCGGGTCGCCAAGTCCGGCGACCGCGAGGCGTTCCGGTTCCCCAAGGGGGACGCCTGGGAGTCCGTCACCTGGAAGCAGGTCGGCGAGCGCGTACGCCGGCTCGCGGCCGGTCTCCGCGCTCTCGGCCTGGACAACGAGCAGCGCGTCGGCATCGCGTCCTCGACGCGCTACGAGTGGATCCTCGCCGACCTCGCGGTCATGTGCGCCGGCGGCGCGACCACCACGGTCTACCCGAGCACCGGGGGCGCTGACACGGCATACATCCTCGGCGACTCCGAGTGCCGGTTCGTCTTCGCCGAGGACGAGAGCCAGCTGGCCAAGCTGCGCGACCACAAGGCCGACCTGCCCGCGCTGGAGCGCGTCATCGTGTTCGACGAGACTCTCGCCGACAACGAGTGGGTGATCAGCGTCGACACGCTGGCGTCGATGGGCGACGGCTACCTCGCCGACCACCCCGACGCGGTCGACGAGATCGCCAAGGAGATCCAGCCCGACCAGCTCGCGACGCTGATCTACACCTCGGGCACGACCGGGAAGCCCAAGGGCGTGCGCACCCTGCACCGCGCGTGGGTCTTCGAGGGTGAGGCGATCAAGGCCCAGGACATCCTCAGCGAGGACGACCTGCAGTTCCTGTGGCTGCCGATGGCGCACTCGTTCGGCAAGGTGCTGCTCTCCACCCAGCTGGCGTGCGGGTTCCCGACCGCGATCGACGGCCGGGTCGACAAGATCGTCGACAACCTCGGCATCGTGAAGCCGACGTTCATGGGCGCCGCGCCGCGGATCTTCGAGAAGGCGCACGGGCGGATCGTCACCATGACCCAGGCGGAGGGCGGGCTCAAGGAGCGGATCTTCAACCAGGCCTTCAAGGTCGGCATCGAGCACGACCGGCTCCGTCGCGAGGGCAAGGCCATCCCGCTCGGTCTCAAGCTCCAGCACGGCCTGTTCGACCGGCTCGTGTTCAGCAAGGTGCGTGAGCGGTTCGGAGGCCGGGTCCGCTTCTTCATCTCCGGGTCGGCCGCGCTGAACGCCGAGATCGCCGCCTGGTTCAACGCCGCGGGCATCCTCATCCTCGAGGGCTACGGCATGACGGAGAACGCCGCCGGCGCCACGGTCAACCACCCCGACGACAACCGGATCGGCACCGTCGGGCAGCCGTTCCCGGGCACCGAGGTGCGGATCGCCGACGACGGCGAGGTCCAGCTCAAGGGGCCACACGTCATGGCCGGCTACCACAACCTTCCCGAGGAGACCGCGAAGACCCTCACCGAGGACGGCTGGCTCCGCACCGGCGACAAGGGCGAGCTGGACGACGGCTTCCTCCGCATCACCGGCCGGATCAAGGAGCTGTTCAAGACGTCCGGCGGCAAGTACATCGCCCCGCCGGCGATCGAGGCGAAGTTCAAGGCGCTCTGCCCCTACGTCAGCCAGTTCATGGTGTTCGGCGCCGAGCGGAACTTCGTCGTCGCGCTGATCACCCTCGACCCGGACGCGATCGCAGACTGGGCCAAGGAGAACGGCATGGGCGGCACGGCCTACGCCGAGCTCGTGCGTTCCGCCAAGGTGCGTGAGATGGTCGGGGAGTACGTCGACGAGCTCAACTCCCACCTCAACCGCTGGGAGACCATCAAGAAGTGGGAGCTGCTCGACCACGACCTCACGATCGAGTCGGGTGAGCTGACGCCGTCGTTGAAGGTGAAGCGCTCCGTCGTCGAGACCAACAACAAGGACCTGATCGACTCCTTCTACGGCTGAGGTGTGAGACTGGTCGGGTGCCGTCAGCGCTGCCCGAGGGGGATCCTGCTCCTCGCGACGGCAGCCTCCCGGAGGCGGCGCTCACCGAGGTCGGCACGCGCCCGTTCGGCGTCTACGTGCACGTGCCGTTCTGCCGCGTGCGCTGTGGCTACTGCGACTTCAACACCTACACGGCCGAGGAGCTGGGGTCCGGCGTCTCCCGGTCGACGTACGCCGACCAGGCCGTCGCGGAGGTTCGGCTGGCGCGTCGGGTGCTCGGAGACCGCGACGTCAGCGTCGGCACCGTCTTCCTGGGCGGGGGCACACCGACCCTGCTGCCGCCGGGCGACCTCGGGCGCATCCTGGCCGCGATCGACGACGAGCTCGGGCTCGCGCCCGACGCCGAGGTGACGACCGAGGCCAACCCCGACTCCGTCGACGCCGCGAGCCTCGAGGGGCTGAGGGAGGCGGGGTTCGACCGGATCTCGTTCGGCATGCAGTCCGCGGTGCCGCACGTGCTCGCCACCCTGGACCGCACCCACGACCCACGCCGGGTGCCCGGCGTCGTCGAGGCCGCGCGGCGTGCCGGCTTCGACCAGCTCAGCCTGGACCTGATCTACGGCACGCCGGGGGAGTCCATGGCCGACTGGCAGGCCAGCCTCGAGGCGGCCGTCGGCTACGGGCCCGACCACGTGTCGGCGTACTCGCTGATCGTCGAGGAGGGCACCGCACTGGCCCGCCGGGTCAAGCGCGGCGAGCTGCCGATGCCGGACGAGGACGACCTCGCGGACAAGTACCTCGCCGCGGACGAGCGGCTCACGGCGGCCGGGCTGGGCTGGTACGAGGTGTCCAACTGGGCCGCCGACGAGCGCGCGCGCTGCCGGCACAACCTCGGCTACTGGCGGGGCGCCGACTGGTGGGGCGTCGGGCCGGGCGCACACAGTCACGTCGGCGGCGTGCGGTGGTGGAACGTCAAGCACCCGGCGGCGTACGCCGATCGCATCGCCGCAGGTGTCAGCCCGGCGCACGCGCGCGAGCTCCTGGACGCCGAGACCCGGCGGGTCGAGCGGGTCCTGCTCGAGGTGCGGCTGGCCGACGGGATGCACGGCGACGTCCTCGACGCCGCGGGCCTGGCCGCAGTGCCGGCCCTCGTCGGACGCGGCCTGGTCGACGGCGACGCGTGGGCGGGTGACGACCGGATCGTGCTGACCCGGGAGGGCCGGCTGCTCGCGGACGGCGTGGTGCGCGACCTGTTGGGGTGAGATCCGCAGGTCTGCGACGCGGGAGGCCCGCTGCGCCGTACGCTTCGGGCGTGACCACACCGCCGAGCGGCCCCTACGACGGGTCGCAGAACCCCGAGGGCCAGCAGCCCCCGCCTCCCTACGGCGACCAGCAGCCGGGCTACCAGCCCTACAACCAGCAGCAGCAGCCGGGCTCCTACCCGCCGGTGCCGGGGACCGGAGCGCCGGGCTACGGCGCGCCGCCTCCGGGCTTCGGCCCCCCGGGAGCGCCGTACGGCGTGCACCCGGTGAGCGGCATCCCCTACTCCGACAAGCAGAAGATGGTCGCGGGACTCCTGCAGATCTTCCTCGGCGGGTTCGGTGTCGGGCGGTTCTACATCGGCGACACCCAGACCGGCGTGCTGCAGATCGTCGTGACCGTGTTCACCTGCGGCATCGGGAGCATCTGGGGCCTGATCGACGGCATCATGATGCTGACGGGCGAGCCGAACGACGCCCAGGGCCGGCCCCTGCGACCCAACTGACCGGTTGACCGACCGCGGTCGGGGAGCTGTCAGTCGACGGTCACGAAGTCGATGAGCTCCTCGACGCGGCCGAGCAGCGCGGGCTCGAGGTCGTCGTAGGACTGCACCTTGGACAGGATGTGCTGCCAGGCGCGGGCGATGTCCGCCTGGTCGCGGTGCGGCCAGCCGAGGTGCTGGCACACGCCCTTCTTCCACTCGATGCTCCGCGGGATCGTCGGCCAGCCAGGCAGGCCGAGCCGGTCCGGCTTCACCGCCTGCCACACGTCGACGAACGGGTGACCGACGATCCGCACGTGCTGGCCGTGCGGGCCGCGTGCGATGGCATCGGCGATGCGGGACTCCTTCGATCCGCGGACCAAGTGGTCGACGAGCACCCCGACCTTGCGCTCCGGGCCGGGCTTGAAGGAGACCAGGTGGTCGGCGAGGTCGTCGACGCCGCCGAGGTACTCCACGACCACGCCCTCGATCCGGAGGTCGTCGCCCCAGACCCGCTCGACCAGCTCGGCGTCGTGCCGACCCTCGACGAAGATCCGGCTCGCGCGGGCGACCCGCGCCTTCGCGTCGTGGACGGCCACCGACCCGCTGGCCGTGCGAGTGGGCTTCTTGGGCGCCGAGGAGCGCACGGGCGCGGTGAGGATCACCGGCTTGCCCTCGAGCAGAAAGCCCGGTCCGAGCGGGAAGGTGCGGCGCTTGCCGCGCCGGTCCTCGAGGGTCAGCGTGTGCAGGTCGCGGTCGACCGCGACGATCTCGCCGCACCAGTCGGTCGTGACCTCCTCGACCACGGCGCCGATCTCGGCCGCCGCCTCGACGGCGCGGCCGTTCCTCGGCTTGCGCCAGTCGGTGGACAGGACGTCGGATCCGTAGCGGTCGGTCACGACCCGGGACCGTACGCCGGACGGGGTCAGCGGCGGCGGTGCCGCGCCGTCCGCGCCCTCACGAACGCACGCCGTTCACGCGGAAGAAAATCCAGATCGATGCATCCGCGATCCGCTGGACCGCCGCGCTCGCTGCGTGGGTCACCTGCTCGCTCATCTCCTCCACCTCCTGCCCTTGGCATGTCGCCGTGATTCCTCGTTCCGTATCGACTGAGACGCTTCACGTCTCTCATCGGTTGCAGCGAGCATTCCCTGATATTTCGGGCTCAATCCGGGTTGCGGGTCTCAGAGCAGAGGCAGGCGCCGGTCGCCCGGCCCGAGGTGCTCGTAGCCCCGGCGCACCGCGTGCTCGAGCCGGTCCTTGTCGAAGGGCCACTCGTCGGCCGCGTCGAGCGCGTCGTCGGCACGTACGCCGCGCGCGGCCAGGTCGCGGATCGTCGCGGCCACCATGCCGATCTCGACGCGCTGGTCGAGCACGAACGCGCGGTCGACGAGTGCGCCGTGCCCCGGCACCACGACCGTCCCGGACGTCAGCAGGCCGGTGGCCACGTCGAGGGTCTGCGGCCAGTCGAGCGGGAAGCAGTCGGCGCCGAACGCCGGCGGCCCGGACTCCTCGACCAGGTCACCGGCGAGCAGCACGTCGGCGTCGTCGATGCGGACAAGGAGATCGCCGCCGGTGTGGCCGCGGCCGGGGTGCACCAGCTCGACCAGCCGGTCGCCGAGGTCGATGACCGCTGCCGAGGAGAAGGTGTGGTCGGCGGGGACGATCTCCGTCGCCCTGATACCGGGCACGTGCGGGTCGTCGTACTGCTCGGAGCGCGCCTTCCAGCCGTCGCCGCTGAGGACCGTCCGCGCGGCAGCCTCCTCGGTGGCGTGGATCGGCACGTCGCCGTACTCCTGCCGGAAGGTGCCGTTGCCGAAGGTGTGGTCGAAGTGCTCGTGCGTGTTGACCACGCCCACGACCTCGCCCGCGCCGAGCGCGCGGACGTCGTCGATCACCTGCCGGGCGAGCGGGGCCGAGGCGTAGGTGTCGACCACGACCAGGCCCCGCTCGCCGCCGACGAGGCCGATGTTGATGTCGATGAAGTCGTAGTGGGCGACCCAGACCCGGGGCGCCACCTCGGTGAACGGCATGCGGTCACGCTAGTCGGACGACTCGGTGGTCTCCTCGGAGCTCTTGTCCGCGCTCTTGTCCGCGTTCTCGTCCTCGTCGGAGTCGTCGTCGCCGGTCATGGTCTGCTCGGCGACCTTGTTCTCCTCGCCGGGCTCGTAGACGGTCTTCTCCGCCTGCTTGCCCTCGTCGAGCAGGTCCCCGGCCTGCTCCCCGTCGGGCAGACCCTCGGCGAGCGGGTTGTCCTCGCCGGGGACCAGGTCGTCCGGGAGGTTCTCGTCGGAGATGCCGACCGTGGACTCGGAGTCGGACGCGGAGTCGGACGCGGTGTCGGTCTCGGTGCCGGACTCGGTGCCGGACTCGGTGCCGGACTCGGTGTCGGGTTCCTCGTTCTGCTGGCTCATGTCCGGCCTGTACCCGCGCGGCCGACGCGGCAACCCACGTGGTCGGCCGTGCAGGCACAGGTCCGCGCTAGGATTGGCACTCGTTCGTTCGGAGTGCCAGTCAGGTCGGGAGGTGGGCATGCAGGAGGACCGCAGGCTCGCCGTACTGCGCGCGATCGTGGAGGACTACGTCGCGACCGAGGAGCCGGTGGGCTCCAAGGCGCTGGTCGAGCGGCACGGGCTGAACGTGTCGCCGGCCACGATCCGCAACGACATGGCGGCGCTGGAGGAGGAGGGCTACCTCGCCCAGCCGCACACCAGCGCCGGCCGGGTGCCGACCGACAAGGGCTACCGGCTCTTCGTCGACCGGCTGACCACGGTCAAGCCGATGAGCGCGCCGGAGCGCCGGGCGATCGCCCAGTTCCTCGACGGCGCCGTCGACCTCGACGACGTCGTGCACCGCTCGGTGCGGGTGCTCGCGCAGCTGACCCGCCAGGTCGCGGTCGTGCAGTACCCCACGCTGTCGCGCTCGACGGTCCGGCACATCGAGCTGGTCGCGCTGACGCCGTGCCGGCTGCTGGTGGTCCTGATCCTCAGCACGGGCCGGGTGGAGCAGCGGCTCGTCGAGCTCGACGCCGACCTCGACGAGGACGAGCTCGCCGCGCTGCGGTCGCGGGTCAACCTCGCGGCGACAGGACAGCAGATCGCGCTCGCTGCGACTGCGCTGCAGGACCTCGTCGAGGGCGAGCAGCCGGCCCCGCCGGCCACCGTCGCCGTCGTCGAGACGCTGGTCGAGGCGATGAGCGACCACCGTTCCGACGAGCGGGTCGCGGTGGGCGGCACGGCCAACCTGGCCCGCTACGGCGACAGCTTCGACACCGCGGTCCGGCCGTTGCTCGAGGCGCTGGAGGAGCAGGTCGTGCTGCTCCGGCTGCTCGGCGAGGCGACCTCGGGCGGCGCCGTCACCGTGCGGATCGGCACCGAGGGGCCCTTCGAGCAGCTGTCCTCGACCAGCGTGGTGGCGACCGGCTACGGACCCGACGACGCGCTCGCGTCGCTCGGGATCGTCGGCCCGACCCGGATGGACTACCCCAGCACGATGGCGGCGGTGCGCGCGGTGGCGCGCTACGTCTCCCGCATCCTCGACGAAGGCAATCAGTGAACACCGATCTCTACGACCTGCTCGGCGTCCCGCGGGACGCCGACGGCGACACCATCAAGAAGGCCTACCGCAAGCTGGCACGGCAGCTGCACCCGGACGTCAACCCCGACCCGGAGAGCCAGGAGCGGTTCAAGCAGGTCTCGGCGGCCTACGAGGTGCTCTCGGACCCGCAGAAGCGGTCGGCGTACGACCGCGGCGGCGACCCATTCGGCGGCGCCGGCGGGTTCGGCCAGGGCGCCGGCTTCTCCTTCACCGACATCATGGACGCGTTCTTCGGCGGCGGCGCCGCCACCGGTGCGACGCGCGGGCCGCGCTCGCGGGTCCGCCGCGGCCAGGACGCCCTGATCCGGCTCGAGGTCGACCTGGCCGAGGCCGCGTTCGGCGTCGCCCGCGAGCTCAAGGTCGACACCGCCGTGCGCTGCTCGACGTGCGACGGCGAGGGCGCCGCGCCGGGGTCGCACCCGGTGCCCTGCGAGACCTGCCACGGGGCCGGTGAGGTCGCCCACGTGCAGCGCTCGTTCCTCGGCGAGATCCGCACCCTGCGGCCCTGCCCGACCTGCCGCGGCTTCGGCTCGGTCATCCCGGACCCCTGCCGCGAGTGCGCCGGCGAGGGCCGGGTGCGCTCGCGCCGCACGCTGACCGTGAAGATCCCCGCCGGCGTGGACACGGGCACCCGGGTCCAGCTGAGCGAGCAGGGCGAGGTCGGTCCGGGCGGTGGGCCGCCGGGTGACCTCTACGTCGAGATCCACGTCGCCCCGCACCCGCTGTTCACCCGGCACGGCAACGACCTGCACTGCACCGTCTCGCTGCCGATGACGGCCGCGGCGCTGGGCACCACGCTGACCCTCCCGACGCTGGAGGCCGACCTCGACGCCGAGGACGGGTCGGGTGCGGAGACGACGTACGACCTGCCGATCGCGCCGGGCACCCAGTCCGGCCACGAGGCCGTGCTCCGTGGGCTCGGTGTGCCGGGGCTGCGCGGCGGGCGCGGCGACCTGGTCGTCAACGTGCAGGTCGAGACGCCGACCCGGCTCGACGCCCACCAGGAGCAGCTGCTGCGCGAGCTGGCAGCGGTGCGTGGTGAGGAGCGACCCACTGGGCACGTGAAGCCGGCTCAGAAATCGGTGTTCGGGCGGTTGCGCGACGCCTTCGGCGCCACGCACTAGCGCCGGCGCCGATGACGCTGCCGCAGCACCTGGTGCCGTCGCTGGCCGGGGTGGGCGTCGGCTCGACGGTCACCGTCGAGGGCGACGAGGCGCACCACGCGGTCGTCGTACGCCGGCTCCGGGTCGGGGAGGCGGTGACCCTCACCGATGGCCTGGGCCTGGTCGCGACGGGCGAGGTCGCGTCGACCGGCAAGCGGGTGTTCGAGGTCGCGGTCACCGCGGTCGACGAGGTGCTGGAGCCGTGGCCGCGGTTCGTCGCGGTCCAGGCGCTGCCCAAGGGCGACCGCGGTGAGCTCGCGGTCGAGGTGCTGACCGAGGTCGGGGTCGCCCGGATCGTCCCGTGGGCGGCCGCGCGCAGCGTGGCCGTGTGGAAGGGCGAGCGCGCCATCAGGTCGCACGGGAAGTGGCAGGCCACGGCCCGCGAGGCAGCCAAGCAGGCCCGGCGCGCGTGGCACCCCGAGGTGCTTCCGCTCGCCTCGACCACGGACGTCGCCGGTGTCGTCGCCGCCGCCGACCTCGCCGTCGTGCTCCACGAGGACGCCACCGAGCCGCTCGGCGCGCTCGCCGTACCTCGCTCCGGCGAGGTCGTCGTCGTCATCGGTCCCGAGGGCGGAATCACCGACGACGAGATCGCCGCGTTCGAGGCCGCCGGCGCCGTCACCTGCCGCCTCGGCACCGAGGTGCTGCGTACGTCGACCGCCGGCCTCGCCGCCACCGCCGCGCTCCTCGCCCGTACGGGCCGCTGGGGCTGATGGCGCCTTGCTGCGGGTTCCCCAAGGGATGCAGGGACACCTGCGCCTCCCCATGGTTGTAGCTCTTGGGGAGCGCAACCTTTCCTACATCCCTTGGGGAACCTGCAGAGGTACGGCGACGGGCGCTCGCTGAACATGTTCAGCCGACCCGGCCCACCAGCCGCTCGAATCGCGCTCGGATCTCCCGAGGTGACTGGTAGTCGTCCCAGACCAGGCGCAACATCTTGGCACCGGTCTGCTCGCGGAGGCGGTCCTCGCGACGTTTCTCCTCGAACACGACGTCCCCGGGCTCCTGTCCCGGCTTGAGCAGCCGTCCGTACTTGATCCGTCCGTCGAACTCGCCGAGGACGCCTTGGCTCTCCCACCACCAGTCAGAGATACCGAGGAGTACGCCGTCGGCGTCGTGAACCTTGAATTGCAGCTGCGGCGCCGGCATCCCCACCGAGCGGAACCACCACCGTCCACGGGACTCACCGACCGATCCTGACCGGCCGTCCGCCATCCGGATCGGCACGTGCAGGTGCTGGACGAATGGCCAGTGCTCCATCAGCTGGAAGCTGTGGTGCAGGTCGTCGACGGAGAAGGCCTCTGCGCGCAGGCCGGAATCGAAGAGGCACAGCGCCACCTCGTTCCTCGCACGGGAGGCGGCCTCGACCACACACCGGGCCGCGGTGAGGACTCTCTCGCCGCCGACCGTCCGGACGTCGTCCTGTGGTGCGAAGCCTTCGTGGTGGATCACGTCCCGCTCGATGCGTCCCGGACCGCCGTCCAGCCGGGTCACGTGAACCCGTTCGAGAGGCACTCCCCAGGTGTCGATCCCGTGCCGGATGACGCCGGAGACGTGGCTGAGGGCGACGCGGTCGCCGTGGGAGCGCAGGACGGCACTCGAACGTACGCGGTGCCTGCCGACGTCGTCGAGATTGGTCCACTCGTCGGCGAAGGCGTAGCAGCCCCGGCGGAAGCGAACCCAGGTTCGTTGCCTCACCATGCGCGCGATGTCGCGGTCGCCGTACCCGGCCTCCTTCGCCTCCCGACACGTGAAGAAGCCGCACTCGGCGGTCAGAACTCTCAGCGGATCCATGGCGGCGATGATCCGAGGGCGGTACGCCGCTGCGCCGACGTAGGGCGCCACCTTGTGGAAAGAGGGTCGAGCACCGACCGTTGTGGAGACTTGGTGGCCGGACATGGGACGGAATCGTGCCCGCGGCACCTGCAGGTTTCCCAAGGGATGCAGGAACAATCCCACTCCCCAAGCGCTGCAACCATAGGGAGGCGCAGCTTTCCCTGCATCCCTTGGGAAACCTGCAGGTGCGCCGCAACTCAGGCGGCCAGCAACGCCTCGACCCGGGCGGTCTCGTCGTCGAGCTCGCGCTGCTCGGCAGGCGTGAGGTCGCGGAGCAGCTTCTGTACGACGACCCGGCCGTCCTCCGCCTTCCAGATGCCGGCGAGCCAGCCGTCGACGAACAGGGTGTTGCCGACGCCGCCGTTGCTGCCCATCCACTCCTTCCGCGCGTCCGGCTCGGTGACGCGGTCACGGGAGGCGTGGGAGAGCCACACGTTGTCGTAGGCGCCGAGCAGCCGCACGGGTGCGGGTGCGTCCTCGTCGGCGACCGGGGCGCCGGAGACGTCGTAGAGGGTGCGGCCGTCGGCGTCCTCGTGCTGCTCGAGGTCCGCCATCGCGGACAGGACGGCGCCCAGGCGAGTGATGCCGGACCATGCCGTCACGTCTGCGGCCGTCGCCGGGCCGAAGGCGCGCAGGTAGCGGCGCACGACCGCGGGCACGTCGGGGTCGCTCAGCGGGCGCCCCAGCCAGGTCGCCAGGTGGTCGTAGACCACACCGGTCGATCCGGCGGGTGGGTTCCACGTGCCACGGGGTGGGAGCTGGGCGAGCACCTCGCGCACCCGGGCGACGTGGCCGAGCGCCGTCGCCTGGTGGTCGGGGAACCGGTTCGCGAGGGCCGCGCCGAGCCGGCCCGACGCCACCGGCCCCTCAGCCAGGATGTCCGCGACCGCCGCGGTGAACGCCTCGGGATCGACCTCCCGGGCCCGGCCGATCGACTGGCTCGCCCGCAGCTCGCGATCCCGGACGGGCGCGGCCCAGACCGGGAGGGCCAGGGCGTCGTCCGGCACGTGCAGGTGCACCGTGTCGCGCAGGCTCAGCACCCGGACCAGCCGCTTGTCCTCGAGCGCGCGGGTCACCTCGTGCGGGTCGAGGTCGGTGAGCCGTGCAGCGAGGCCGAGGTACGGCGCGAGCTGCTCCTGCGCCTGCAGACCCACCAGGTGTTCCACGAGCCGTTCCGGCGTCAGGCGGACCCGCTCGAGCAGGTGCTGGCGCAGCAGCAGGGTCCGGTTGAGCCGGCGTCGGGAGAACCGCATGCGGTGACCCTAGGGGCGGGCGCCGACGTCAGGAGACACGGAAGGTCTTGGTGTCCTCGGTCGGCTCGAAGCCCTCGCGACCGGAGGGGTTCGAGGTCTTCGCGAGGAAGGTGTAGCGCCCGGGCTGGAGGCTGCTGATGTCGACCGAGGCCTGCCAGGGGTAGAGCCGCGTGCCCCACCCCTGCGCGGTCGTGAAGCCGTTGAGCACCCGGCGGCCGCGGTCGTCGAGGACCTGCCACGGCACGTGCGCCTCGAAGGAGTCGGCAAGCCCGCTCGCGGAGATCGTGTCGCCGGTGACGACCGCCTGGTCGTCGGGTTCCAGGACGTTGACCAGTGCGAGCGTCCGCACCCGCGGGGCGGCCGTCGCGCCGCTGGGCACCCCGAGGAAGGGGACCGCGCGGCCGTCGAGCCGGAACTCGATCCGCGCGGCCTCCGACCCGTCGCCGGCGGCCGCCCGCAGCGTGTACAGCAGCTCCTGGACGGCGAGTCGCGCCTCCTCCCGCGACAGCCCGTGCGGTCGCCGTGTCCACCGGTGGCTCGCGACGGACACGGAGAACGTCACGCGGTCGCCCGTGCGGTGCGCCGCGACCCGACCGGTGCCGGCGAGGCTCCCGCGCGGCAGCAGCGAGCGGTAGTCCGGGTCGCGTGGGCGGCCGGCGAGCAGCGCCTCGGCCGCGGCGGTGAGCCGGTCGCTCCCACCGGCGTCGTGCTGCTCCAGGTACAGACGCGGTCCGCGCGGCGTGTGCCCGACGAAGTACGCCGGCACCCGGACCTCCGCGTCCGTGCCGGGTGTCGGCTGCGCTCCTCCTGGTGCGTCCTTCCCGGCAAGGTCGCAGCCCGTCAGCCCGAGTGCCAGGACGACGCCGGCCAGAGCCGCGAGGGCGCGCGACAGGGAGCGGGTGGGCATGACGCCTCGATTCTGCGGGAGCGGTGAGGACCGTCAGTGGACGAGGAACGTACGGCTGTCCATGGGCACCGGTGCCATCGGGTTGGCCCGGACGGCCCTGACGACAAGCTGGTAGCGGCCGGCGCCCAGGCCCTGGACGTCGATCTGAGCCTCCCACTCCAGCATGCCGCGCACCGCGAGGGTGCCGTCCTGGATCGCCTTCCCGGGGACGGTCACGGAGATGGCGGACGAGGAGCCCGGGTCGTCGAGGTTCTGCACCAGGACGTCGACCTTCTTGACGCCGTCGGTCATCGTGCCGCGCGCGACGAGGAAGTCGGCGTCGACCGACGAGCCCTCCGACGGGTCGCTGATGTTGACCGGGGCGACCGTGCGGTCCTGCGCCGCTCGGTCGACCGGCCCCGGCACGCTGGTGCCGAGCACCCGGCGGGCGGCCGTGCCGGCGTACTCGAACGAGACCGGGAGCGCCCGCCCCAGGGCGGCGTCGGCGGTGTAGACGACCTGCTGCACGCCCAGCCGGGCGGCGGCAGGAGCGATGCCTGCCGGGCGCCGGGTCGCCGGCTGGTTGAGCGACACGACCACCTCGTGGTCGGTGACGCTGACCGCACCGAAGGAGCCAGCCGGCCACGCCGTCCGGTAGTCGGGGTCGTCGGGGCCCGCGTCGGACTCCAGCCGGGCGAGCGCCTCGGTGACCGCCTCGGTGCCGCTGGCCGCGGGGACGGACTGGAACTCGCGATAGAGACGGGTCCCGCCCGGGACCTCGCCGACGAAGTAGACCGCGGCGGCGCGGTCCTGCGGCGCCTCCGCGACGGGCGGTCCGTCGTCACCGGAGCGGCCGAGCTGGCCGACGAGAACCGCGCCCGCCACCACGGCGGCGGTCGCGGCGCCGGCGCCGACGACCACCGGCAGCCAGCGCCGCTGAGGGCGCGCGGGGCGCCTGGTCCGGCGGCGGATCTCGATCAACCGGTCCGGCGGGTGGACGTCGGCCACCGCCTCCTCGAGGAGGCGACGCAGTGCCTGGTCGTCGCCGGTGTGGTCGGTGTCGTCAGCCATCGTCATCCTCCTCTCACGTCGGGGCCGAGCTGGTCGAGGATCGGCCGCAGCGCGGCCGCCCCCCTGGACGCGTGACTCTTCACGGCGCCCTTGCTGATGCCGAGGGTCTCCGCGATCTGCGCCTCGGACATGTCCATGTAGTAGCGCAGCGCCAGCACCTCACGCTGCCGGCGGGGGAGCTGGCGCAGCGCGTCGAGAACGAGCCCGCGCCGGGCGTCGCCGAGGACCGGCTCGTCCGAGCCGGGCGCCGGGTCCGGCAGCGCCTGCCGGTTCAGGTAGCGCTGCACGACCGCGCGGTGCCGCAGGGCGGAGCGGGACCGGTTGACGATCGCCTGGCGCAGGTAGGCCAGCGCACGCTCGGGGTCGTTGAGGCGGTCCCAGCGCTGGTGTACCGCCACGAAGCTGTCCTGCACGATCTCCTCCGCGGCTCCCTGCTCGCGGACCAGCAGGACCGACAAGCGGACCAGACGGTCCCAGTGCTCGAGGTAGAGGCGCTCGATGCCCTCGTCGGCGGCGCTGCCGGCGGAAGCAGCGGCCCGCGCGTCGGACCGCTCGGTCACGACGTACGCCGCCGGCCGGGTGCCGGCGATCCCGGGAAGCGCCACATAGGAGGTCACGGTAGTTCCACGCGCGCACCCGCGAACGGGTTGACCTCGGTGCGGCGGGATTTGGCAGGCTGGGCAGGTGACCTCAGCCACTCCCGGAGACTGCCTGTTCTGCAAGATCGTCGGCGGCGACATCCCGGCCGACATCGTGCACGAGACCGAGCGCACCGTCGCGTTCCGAGACGTGAACCCCCAGGCGCCGCTGCACGTGCTGGTCGTGCCGCGGAAGCACCAGCCGAACGCAGCCGCGACCACCGCCGCGGACGGCGAGGACGCGTCCGCGCTGATCGCCGCTGCCGACGCGGTGGCCCGGGCGGAGGGCTACGACAGCTACCGCCTCGTGCTCAACACCGGCGCCGACGCGCACCAGACGGTGTTCCACACCCACCTGCACGTGCTGGCCGGCCGGGCAATGACGTGGCCCCCGGGCTGAGGTGCCGCGTACGATGGAGGAGTACGTCCCCACACTGAAAGGCTGAGCCCTCCGGGCGCCCATGGCAGACCAGACACAGACCCGCCACACCGTGGTGGTCCCCAACAGCATCGACATGGTCAGCCTGCTCGGTCCCGGTGACGAGCACCTCGGCGTGATCGAGCGCGGTTTCGACGCCGAGATCCATGTGCGCGGCAACCGGATCACGCTGCACGGCGAGCCGGGCGAGGTCGCCCTCGCTGAGCGGCTGCTCGACGAGCTGGTGGCGATCATCCGCACCGGCCAAGGTGTCACGCCCGAGACCGTGGAGCGGGTCGCCTCGATGCTCCGCGCCGAGACCACCGAGCGACCGGCCGACGTGCTGTCCCTCAACATCCTGAGCAACCGCGGCCGCTCGATCCGTCCCAAGACCCTCAACCAGAAGCGGTACGTCGACGCGATCGACAAGCACACGATCACCTTCGGCATCGGCCCCGCGGGAACGGGCAAGACCTACCTCGCCATGGCGAAGGCGGTCCAGGCCCTCCAGGCCAAGCAGGTCAACCGGATCATCCTGAGCCGGCCGGCCGTCGAGGCGGGGGAGAAGCTCGGGTTCCTGCCGGGCACCCTGAGCGAGAAGATCGACCCCTACCTGCGCCCGCTCTACGACGCGCTCCACGACATGATGGACCCCGAGGCGATCCCGAAGCTGATGGCGGCGGGCACGATCGAGGTCGCACCGCTGGCCTACCTCCGCGGACGCACGCTCAACGACGCCTTCATCGTGCTCGACGAGGCGCAGAACACGACGCCGGAGCAGATGAAGATGTTCCTGACCCGGCTCGGCTTCGGCTCCAAGATCGTCGTCACCGGCGACATCACCCAGATCGACCTCCCGACCGGCACCAAGTCCGGGCTGCGAATCGTCGAGGAGATCCTCGACGGCGTCGACGACCTGACCTTCCAGCGGCTCACCAGCCACGACGTGGTGCGCCACAAGCTGGTCGGCCGGATCGTCGCGGCCTACGACGAGTTCGACGCCCGCGGCCAGCAGAGCGGCCCGGGACGGCTGAACCGATGAGCATCGAGGTCCTCGACGAGTCCGGCTACGACGTCGACGTCAAGCACCTGGCCGAGCTGAGCCGCTACGTCCTCGACAGGATGCGCGTCCACCCGATGGCGGAGCTGTGCATCAAGGCGGTCGACGAGGCGACGATCGAGCGGCTCAACGAGCAGTGGATGGAGAAGGAGGGCCCGACCGACGTGCTCGCCTTCCCGATGGACGAGCTGCGGCCCGGCCTGGTCGACGAGGAGCCCGATGAGGGCGTGCTCGGCGACCTGGTGCTCTGCCCGAAGGTGGCCGAGCGGCAGGGCGAGACCGCGGGCCACGGCACCGTCGCCGAGCTCGAGCTGCTCACGGTCCACGGCATCCTGCACCTGCTGGGCTACGACCACGCGGAGCCGGAGGAGCACAAGGAGATGTTCGGTCTCCAGGACGAGCTGCTCGCAGGCTGGCGCGCGCCGGCCGGCACCGCCTGACGACGGCTGACGATGGCCTCCGGCGACCTGTGGCAGCTCGTGGCTGCGGCCGTGCTGGTCGTGCTCGCCGGCCTCTTCACGGCCGCGGACGCGGCGGTGGGCGGCTTCTCGAAGGCCCGCGCGCACGAGCTGGTCGGTGAGTCCCGTGCGGGCTCGCGCCGGCTGGTCGACGTACTCGACGACGCGCCGCGGCACCTCAACACCGCGCTCCTGCTGCGGCTCTTCTGCGAGACCGCCGCGGTCGTGCTCGTCACGCTGTTCGTCGCCGAGCACGTCCACGACTCCTGGTGGGTGCGGGTCGGCATCTCGGTCGGCTCGATGCTGGTGGTCTCGTTCGTGGTCGTCGGCGTCGCGCCGCGCACCCTCGGTCGCCAGCACGACGAGACGGTCGCGCTGTGGTCCGCGCTGCCGCTGCAGGTGCTCACCAGCGTGCTCGGGCCGATCCCGTCGCTGCTGATCCTCGTCGGCAACGCGATCACGCCGGGCCGCGGGTTCCGGCACGGGCCGTTCTCCACCGAGACCGAGCTCCGGGAGATGGTCGACATCGCCGAGGCGTCCGCGCTCATCGAGGAGGAGGAGCGCAAGATGATCCACTCGGTGTTCGAGCTCGGCGACACCACGGTCCGCGAGGTGATGGTGCCCCGGGGCGACGTCGTCTACGTCGAGGCCTACAAGAACCTCCGCCAGGCGCTCTCGCTGTTCCTCCGCTCCGGCTTCTCCCGGATCCCGGTCATCGGCGAGAACCTCGACGACGTGCTCGGCTTCGCCTACCTCAAGGACGTGGTCCGCCGCGACTTCGAGGCACCCGAGGTCGAGTTCACCCAGCCGGTCTCCGAGATCATGCGGCCCGTCGTGTGGGTCCCGGACTCCAAGCCGGTCGACGCCCAGCTGCGGGAGATGCAGGCGCGTCGCCAGCACATCGCGGTCGTCGTCGACGAGTACGGCGGGACCGCCGGGCTGATCACCATCGAGGACCTGCTCGAGGAGATCGTCGGGGAGATCACCGACGAGTACGACGAGGCCGGCGTCGCGGTCGAGCGCCTCGACGGGGGCTCGGTCCGGGTGTCCTCCCGCTACCCGATCGACGACCTCGACGAGCTGTTCGGCTTCGACGTCGAGGAGGAGGACGTCGACTCGGTCGGCGGCCTGATGGCCAAGCACCTCGGGAAGGTCCCGATCCCCGGCTCCGCCGTCGAGGCGCACGGCCTGCGGTTCGAGGCCGAGGAGGCCACCGGGCGGCGGAACCAGGTCTCCACCGTCCTGATCCGCCGCCTCGACGACCGGGCCGACGTCAGCTCCGCGGGGTGAGCGTCACCGTGTAGTCGGTCGTGGTGTCGCCGGCTCCCTCGTAGCTGCGGTGCAGCGTGACGACTCCCGACGGGTCCGGCTGGTAGGCCGTCGTGAACTGCTCCTTGGCCTCCACGTGCGTGGGCCGGGTGAAGGTCTGGTCCGGGCAGGTCCAGGTGCTGTCGGGAGCAGAGCCGAGGCCGATCCAGTCGAAGCTGATCGTCTCTGCTTCGCTGTCGATGACCAGCCCGACCGCGATGTCGTCGGTGCCGTCGAGGGTCCCGCTGTTCGTGATCGTGCACGCGTCGTTGAAGCCCTCGACCGTGTAGCTGCCGGAGCCGGCGGCGTTGTCGTCGATGTAGTCGACCTTGGAGTGGAACGTCCCCGACACGTTCAGCACGGTCGTCATCGTCCAGTGCGTGGTCTCCTCGTGGGCTCCCGGTGCCGGCGCCCACACCGTCGTCCCGGTGAAGGTCGCGGTCCAGGACCGCGCCTCCTCCGTGCTGCGGCAGGAGTGCTCGGTCTCGGCGGTGCACACGTCGGGGTCGTCCGGAGTGTTCTCGCTCGTCCCCGGCGCGCCCCCGTCGCAGAGGTCGTTGCCGTCGCCGCCGTCGCAGGTGTCGACATCGGCGCCGGCGCGGAGGACGTCGTCGCCGCCGTTGCCGAGCAGGGCGTCGCTGCCCGTGCCGCCGTCGGCGAGGTCGGCGCTCGGGCCGCCGGTGAGGTGGTCGTTGCCGGCGTCGCCGTACAACGTGGCCCCGTCGGTCGTGCCCGCCCGGAGGTCGTCGGCGCCGCCGTTGCCGTGGATCACGTCGTGACCGGACCCGGCGGTGATCCGGTCTCTGCCGGCGCCGCCCTTGACGCTGGTGTCGTCGCCGTCGTCCAAGGTGACGACGTCGTTCCCCGCACCGGCGTCGACGGTGTCCGCGTAGGGGCCGCCGACGATCTCGTCGGCGCCCGCCCCGCCGTCGAGCAGGGTGAACTCCGCGGTGGTCTCCAGGTGGTCGGCGTCGTCGCCGCCGAGCAGGGCGTCCTGCGGACCCTGGGCGGTCAGCGAGTCTGCGCCCGCACCGCCGAACAGGTGCACGCCCTCGCCGTCGCCGGACCAGATGGTGTCGTTGCCGCCGTCGCCGTACAGCTCGTCGGTGCCGTCCTCGCCGTCGATCCGGTCGTCGCCGGTCCCGCCGTGCACGTCGGTGTCCTTGCCGTCGCCGGCGTCGATGGTGTCCTTGCCCGGCCCACCGTCGATGTGGTCGGGCTGGTGGGAGCCGCCGATGTAGTCGTTGCCCGGACCGCCGTCGAAGAGGGTGGCCCGCGAGCTCTCGCCCGCGTAGAGGTCGTCGTTCCCCTTGCCGCCGAGGAGGGCGTCGATCCCGTGCCCGAAGAGCGTGTCGTCGCCCGCGCCGCCGTCGATGCTGTTGTTGCCCACGCCCGAGGAGACCGTGTCGTCCCCGTCCCCGGAGCAGATGACGTCGTCGCCTCCGCCGCCGTCGATCTCGTCGTCCCCGCCGAGGCTGACGATCACGTCGTCACCGGGGGTCCCGGTGATCTTGTCGGCGTGCTCGGTGCCGACGACGGTCGCCTTGAAGGCGAGGCAGGACGCCACGGGCGCGGCGTCGGCGCGCGCGGCTTGAGCGAGTGGCAGGCCGAGCACCAGCAGGGTGCCGGCTGCTGCCGCGGTCAGGCGGTGTCGGTTCATCTTGTGCTCCGGAGGCGTCGAGGGGCGTCGGTGCGTCATGACCGCACCGTGCCCCTCGACACTTCAGGCTGACTTGGGAAGCACTTGGGCCGGTCCCGACGGTCCGGCGATCAGCCCAGCGGCGTCATCGTGAGCGTGTAGTCGACCGAGGTCCCGGAGTCGCTCACGAAGGTCCGGTGCAGCGTGACCACGCCGGCGCCGTCCGGCTGGAAGGGCACGGTGAACTGCTCCTTGGCGTCGACGCGCACCGAGTAGGGGTAGGTGTGGCCGTCGGGGCAGCTCCGCGACGCAGCCGCACCTTCGAGGATGCCCCACTGGAAGCGGATCGTGCCTGCAGCGGAGTCGATCGACGGCTCGACGTAGCCGTCGTCGGCCTGGAGGTCGGCGCTACCGGAGAGCGAGCAGTCGCCGTTGTTGCCCTCGACCGTGTAGCTGCCCGTGGTGACGTTGTCGTCGACGTAGTCCACGGTCGACTCGAAGGTCCCCGACACGTGGATCGTCGTCGTGGCCGTCCACCGGGTCGTCTCGGTCGAGGAGCTCGACGGCTTGTGCACGCTCGTGCCGGTCACGGTGACCGTCCAGGCTCGCGGCAGGCCGGTGCTGCGGCAGGACTGCATGGTCTCCGCCGTGCACAGGTCCGGGTCGTCGGCGGTGTTCGCCGTGGTGCCGGGTGCGCCGCCGTCGCAGAAGTCGCTGCCGTCGCCACCGTCACAGGTGTCGACGTCGGCTCCGCCGCGGAGCACGTCGTCGCCGCCGTTGCCGAGCAGGGTGTCGCTGCCGGCCCCGCCGTCGGCCACGTCGGCGTTCGGGCCGCCGGTCACGTGGTCGTCGCCGCCGTCGCCGTACAGGGTGGCCGTGTCGGCCGTGCTCGCCCGGAGGTCGTCGGCACCACCGTTGCCGTGGATCACGTCATGGCCGGGGCCCGCGGTGATCCGGTCCTGGCCGGACCCGCCCTTGACCGCGGTGTCGTCACCCGCGCCCAGCACGACGACGTCGTTCCCCGTGCCGGCGTCGACGGTGTCGCCGTAGTCGCCGCCGTGGATCTCGTCGGCACCGGCCCCGCCGTCCAGCAGGGTGGCCTCGGCGCTCGTCTCCAGGTAGTCGGCGTCGTCGCCTCCGAGCAGGGCGACCTGGAATCCCTCGGCGTGCAGGGAGTCCCTGCCGGCGCCCCCGAACAGGTGCGAGCCGTCGCCGGAGCCCGAGCGGATGTCGTCCTTGCCGCCGTCGCCGTAGAGCTCGTCGGTGCCGGTCTCGCCGTCGAGCTCGTCGTTGCCCGGGCCGCCGTGCACGTCGCGGTCGTCGCCGTCGCCGGCGTCGATCTCGTCGTTGCCGGGCCCGCCGTCGATGTGGTCGGTGTGGTGCGAGCCGCCGAGGTAGTCGTCGCCGGCCCCGCCGTCGAGGAGGACCCCGCCGGCGTCCTCCTGCGCGAACAGGTCGTCGTTCCCGTCGCCGCCGAGAAGCGCGTCGATGCCGTGCGCGAAGAGGGTGTCCTTCCCGGACCCACCGTCCAGGGTGTTGCTGCCAGCTCCGGCATCGAGCTCGTCGTTGCCCCCGCCTCCGCAGAGAACGTCGTTGCCGTCGCCGCCGTCGATGGTGTCGGCGCCCCCGAGACTCACGATGACGTCGTCGTGGGACGTGCCCTTGATCTCGTCGGCACCCGGGGTGCCGACGATGGTGGCCGTGAAGCCCTGGCAGGTCGGCACGGGCGCGGCCTCGGCGTGGGTGGTGAGGCCGAACGGCAGGCCGAGCACGAGCACGGCTCCCGCGGCGGCCGCGAGGTGGTGCTGCGGTCTGTACATCGGAGTTCTCCTGTGGTGTCGATCGTGGTTGGTCGACGGAGCCGGTCCGTCGCCACTTCAGGGTGACCGTCGCGGCGCTGGAGCACGTCGACCTGAGGGATGAATCCCCTTCCATCCCGCGGGATGACGGCTCGGGGATAATCGCGGCCATGCCCGAGCCGCTCTCCGCTGAGGACAAGAAGCTGGTCACCCTCGCCCGCGCCACCCGGGCCCGGATCCAGGCCGCCGAGGGCGCCGCCGTGCGCGACACCGACGGCCGGACCTACGCCGCCGCCACCGTCGACCTGCCCTCCTTGCGGCTGACGGCCGTCCAGGCGTGCGTCGCCATGGCCGTCGCGTCGGGATCGACAGCGGTCGACGCGTGCGTGGTGCTGGGGGAGTCGGGCATCGTGTCCGAGGACGACGCAGCCGTGCTGGGCGACTTCGCGGGCGCGAGCGGCGCGGTGGTCCACGTCGGCGACCCGAGAGGCACGATCTCCGGCACCATGACATTTGTCAGCCAGGACTCGTGACGACCGGTTGAGGGTCGGGGCCGCTCCGGCCCGCATGCTCGTGGCATGACCTCAGCAACGACCGTCCCGGCGGTCCGCCTCTCGGGCGTGACGAAGGACTTCGGCAACGTCCACGCCGTTCGCGGCGTGGACCTGGAGCTGCAACAGGGCGAGATCGTCGCCTTCCTCGGCCCGAACGGGGCCGGCAAGACCACGACCATCGACATGGTGCTCGGCCTGAGCCGGCCGAGCACCGGCGAGGTGTCCGTGCTCGGGCTCGAGCCGCGCCAGGCGATCGCCCGCGGGCTGGTGTCCGCCGTCATGCAGACCGGCGGGCTCCTCAAGGACCTCACGGTCCGCGAGACCGTCGAGTACACCGCGAGCCTGTTCGCCAACACCCGGCCGGTCGACGACGTCCTCGACCGCGCCGGCATCGCCGGCATCGCCGGCCGTCGGGTCGCCAAGTGCTCCGGCGGCGAGCAGCAGCGGCTGCGGTTCGCGATGGCGCTGCTCTCCGACCCCGCACTGCTGCTGCTGGACGAGCCGACGACGGGCATGGACGTCGAGGGCCGCCGGGCTTTCTGGTCCGCGATCCGCGCCGACGCCGAGTCCGGTCGGACGGTCCTCTTCGCGACGCACTACCTGGAGGAGGCCGACCAGTACGCCGACCGGATCGTCCTGATCAGCCACGGCCGGATCGTTGCCGACGGCACCGGCTCGCAGATCCGTGCGCTCGCCTCGGGACGCACCGTCCGGGTGACGCTGCCGGGTGCGGACGAGCGGGTGACCGACGCGATCGCCTCGCTCGGCGGCGTCGACCGGGTCGAGGTCCGTGGTGACACGGTCCTGGTTCACGCCAAGGACAGCGACACCGTCGCCCGCTACCTGCTGACCGAGACCGATGCCCGCGACCTGGAGATCACCGCCAAGGGCCTGGAGGAGGCGTTCCTCAGCCTCACCGGCGACGCGGCGCACGAGGAAGAGGACTGACATGACGACGAGCACGATCGACCCGACCGCCCGCAAGGTCCCGCCGCTGGGCGGGATGAACCTCACGGTGCTCCGCATCGAGCTGATGCGGATGCTGCGCAACCGCCGCACCATCATCTTCACCCTGGTGCTGCCGGCCGCCCTCATGCTGTCCTTCGGCGGCCAGGCCGGGTGGGACGACCCGGTCGGCTCCGGAAACGTCGGCGCCTACATCCTGCTGTCGATGGCGCTGTACGGCGCGGCGCTGACCGCCGCGGCGGGCGGCTCGATGGTCGCGCTGGAGCGCGCGCTCGGCTGGTCACGGCAGCTGCGGCTGACTCCGCTGCACCCGGTCGCCTACATCATGATGAAGACCTTCGTCGCCCTGGTGATGGGCGCCCTCGCCATCGGCGCGGTGAACCTGATCGGGATCCTCCAGGGCAAGGCCGAGATGCCGGAGCACATCTGGATCGCCGGCGCCGCCCTCGGCCTGGTCTGCACGTTGACCTTCGCCGCGCTCGGCGTCTTCGTCGGGTACGTCGTCCCGGGCGAGAACGCCATGCAGATCCTCGGCCCCGGCCTCGCGCTGCTGTCGTTCCTCGGCGGCCTGTTCATCCCGCTCAGCCAGTACGCCCACGCGGTCCGGCTGATCGCCTACTGGACGCCGATGTACGGCGTCGCCGAGGTGGTCCGCTCACCCCTGACCCACGAGCTCCCCTGGTACGCGGTGGTCAACGCGGTCGGCTGGTTCGCGCTCTTCGTCGCCGGTGCTGCGTGGCGGATGAGCAAGGACACGGCACGGGTCTGAGGACCACTAGCGTGACGACCGTGACCGCACCCGTGGAGAGCCTCGACACCGAGGGCCGCGGCTGGCTGGGCATCGTCTACGCCGCCGTCTGGCTCGCGTTCCTCGAGGCTCCCGCGGCGACGGCGGTGCAGCTGCTGCCGTCGCCGCGGGGCTTCATCGGCCTCGTCCTGCTCGCCGCGTTCGCGGCGGCGTACCTCGCGACGTTCCTGTTCACCAGGGCCGTTCGACGGGCGGGTGGCCGGATCCCCTGGCAGCGCGCGGTCACCGGTGTCACGGTGCTTGCCGTCATCGCGGCCGCGCTGTGCGTGGCGGTCGGCCAGGACGGCACCGCCACGTTCGTCTTCCTGGCGGTCGCGATCGTCATCAGCTTCGAGTGGCGCTGGGCGATGGTGCTCGTCGCCGTCGTGGCGGTCGCCAACGAGGTGCTGCCGCACCTCGTGTCCGGCTGGACCCGGCAGGCGTCGCTCACCCTGGCCATCGCGCTCGCCGCGTTCGCCATGAGCGGCGTGCTGCGGGTGATCGACCGCAACCTGAAGCTGCTCGAGGCCCACCGGACCAACACCGAGCTGGTCGTCGAGAACGAGCGCAGCCGGTTCGCACGGGACCTGCACGACATCCTCGGCCACTCGCTGACGGTCATCGCGCTCAAGGCCGAGCTCGCCGGGAAGCTCTTCGACGCCGACCCGGAGCGGGCGCGGGCCGAGGTGGCGGACCTGGAGCGGCTCAGCCGCGACGCGCTCGCCGACGTACGCCGGGCCGTGGAGGGTTACCGCGAGCTCACCCTGCCCGGGGAGCTGGCCAGGGCGCGTACGGCACTCGCCGCGGCCGACATCGACGCCGAGCTGCCCAACTCGACCGACGAGGTCGAGTCGGACCTGCGCGAGCTCTTCGCCTGGACCGTGCGGGAGGGCGTGACCAACGTGCTCAAGCACTCCGGCGCCCGCCGGTGCGAGGTGGTCCTCGGCGCCTCCCGAGCCGAGGTCCGCGACGACGGTCCGGGGCCGACCAGCCCGGGCGGGAGCGGCAGCGGCCTGCGCGGGCTGGAGGAGCGGGCCCATGCGGTCGGAGCGACCGTCGTGACCCGGCGGCTCGAGCCGGGCTGGTCCCTGGCGGTGGTGCGGGCATGACCATCCGGCTGCTGCTCGCCGACGACCAGGCCCTGGTCCGCGGCGCTCTCTCGGCCCTGCTGTCGCTCGAGCCCGATCTCGAGGTGGTGGCCGAGGTCGGCTCCGGTGACGAGGCGGTCGAGGCGGCCCGCCGGCTGCGTCCCGACGTCGCGCTGCTCGACGTCGAGATGCCCGGTCGGGACGGGATCTCGGCGACCGCCGAGGTGCTCGCGGCCGCCCCGGGCACGCGGGTGCTGATCGTCACCACGTTCGGGCGGCCCGGCTACCTGCGTCGCGCGCTCCAGGCCGGCGCCTCGGGGTTCGTCGTCAAGGACACGCCGGCGGCGCAGCTCGCGGACGCCGTACGCCGGGTGCACCAGGGGTTGCGGGTCGTCGATCCGGCGCTCGCCACCGACTCCCTCATCGCTGGCGAGTCCCCGCTGACCGCCCGCGAGACCGACGTCCTCCGGGCCGCGCGGGACGGCTCGACCGTCGCCGCGATCGCGCGGACGCTGGTGCTCTCGGAGGGCACGGTCCGCAACCATCTCTCGTCCGCGATCGGCAAGACCGGGGCGGCCAACCGCGCCGAGGCATGCCTCGTGGCGGACCGAAACGGCTGGCTCTAAGGTGGAGTTCATGGCTGAGGCTGCTCGGGAGGAGCACCAGAAGGCGGTCGAGCGGCTCGCGGCGTCGTACGCAGCGATCCCGCGGGGAGAGACCGTCCGGCTGGCGAAACCCACGACGAACCTGTTCCGGGCCCGGTCGGCGACCACGGCGCCGGGGCTCGACGTCACCGGTCTGACCGGCGTCATCGAGGTCGACCCGGTCGCGCGGACCGCCGACGTGCAGGGCATGTGCACCTACGAGGACCTGGTCGACGCCACGTTGCCGCACGGCCTGATCCCGTACGTCGTCCCGCAGCTGCGCACGATCACGCTCGGCGGCGCGGTCACGGGGCTGGGGATCGAGTCGACCAGCTTCCGCAACGGCCTGCCGCACGAGTCGGTCGTCGAGATGGACGTCTTCACCGGCGCCGGCGAGGTCGTGACCACCCGGCCGGGCGACGACCTGTTCGACGCGTTCCCCAACTCCTACGGGAGCCTGGGCTACGCGACCCGGCTGCGGATCGAGCTCGAGGAGGTGCCGCCGTACGTCGCGTTGCAGCACCTCCGCTTCGACGACGCGGGCCTGCTCGCCAAGACGATCGAGGAGATCACGGCCAGCGGGGAGCACGACGGGCAGCCGGTGCACGGGCTCGACGGCGTCGCCTTCGAGCCGGGGGAGTACTACCTGACCCTCGCCCGCTGGACCGACGAGCTGCCCTCCTCCGGTGGTCGAGGAGGTCGCCCTGGCGACCGTCACGAGACCCCGAGCGACTACGCGGGCCAGCAGGTCTTCTACCGCTCGATCCAGGAGCGCGAGACCGACCTGCTGACGATCTACGACTACCTGTGGCGCTGGGACACCGACTGGTTCTGGTGCTCGGGCGCGTTCGGCGCGCAGCACCCGCTGGTCCGCCGGGTCTGGCCGCGGCGGCTGCGCCGGTCGGACGTGTACATGAAGCTGCTCAAGCTGGACCGCCGGTTCGCGGTCGCCGACCGGCTCGACCGGCGCGCCGGCCGACCGTTGCGCGAGCGCGTCGTGCAGGACATCGAGGTCCCGGTCGAGCGGCTGCCGGAGTTCCTGGACTGGTTCGACCGCGAGATCGGCATGCGACCGGTGTGGCTGTGCCCGCTGGTCGCCAAGGGTTCCGCCGGCGGCAGGGCGTGGACGACGTACCCGCTCGAGCCCGGCCGTGCCTACGTCAACGCCGGCTTCTGGGGCACCGTCCACGTCGGCCCCGACGCGGTGAACGCACCGAAGAACCGGGCCATCGAGGAGAAGGTGCACGAGCTCGGCGGCCACAAGTCGCTCTACTCCGAGGCGTTCTACGACCGTGAGACCTTCGACGATCTCTACAGCGGCGCCGACCTGGCCGAGGTCAAGCGTCGCTACGACCCCGACGACCGACTGACCAACCTCTACGACAAGGCGGTGCGCAGCAGATGACCGACATTGCCCCCACGATCGCGTCCCTGTTCCCCGACGGACTGCCCTTGCGGTTGACGGCGTACGACGGGAGCAGTGCCGGGCCGGAGGACTCGCCGTACACGATCGAGCTGACCAGCCCCCGCGCGCTGTCCTACCTCCTGACCGCGCCGGGCGACCTCGGCCTCGGCCGGGCGTACGTCGCCGGTGACATCGCGCTGCACGGCGCCCACCCGGGCAACCCCTACGGGCCGTTCTCGCTGCTCAAGGACCACACCGACTTCGGGATCCCGCGCCCTTCGCAGGTGATCGAGCTGGTGCGCGCGCTGGGGCTGCGCAACCTGGTGCCGCCGGCGCCGCCGCCGCAGGAGCACCTGCCCGCCTGGCGGCACCGGCTCGAGGGCCTGCGTGCGGTCACGCAGTGGAGCCGGCACTCGCAGGAGCGGGACGCCGACGCGATCCACCACCACTACGACGTGTCGAACGCGTTCTACGAGTACGTCCTCGGTCCCTCGATGACCTACACCTGCGCCGTCTTCCCCACCGAGGACGCGACGCTGGAGGAGGCGCAGGAGAACAAGTACGACCTGATCTGCCGCAAGCTCGACCTCCAGCCCGGTCAGCGGCTGCTCGACGTCGGCTGCGGCTGGGGCGGCATGGTGCGCCACGCCGCCAAGCACTACGGCGTCAAGGCGCTCGGCGTCACGCTGTCGCGCAACCAGGCGGAGTGGGCGACCCAGGAGATCAAGCGGCAGGGCCTCGACGACCTGGCCGAGGTGCGGTTCTCCGACTACCGCGACGTGCCCGAGGGCGACTTCGACGCCGTCAGCTCGATCGGGCTCACCGAGCACATCGGCGTGGCGAACTACCCGGCGTACTTCGGGTCCCTCCGCGACAAGCTCAAGCCGCAGGGCCGGCTGCT
Source organism: Nocardioides panacisoli (assembly GCF_039537325.1). Taxonomy (GTDB): domain Bacteria; phylum Actinomycetota; class Actinomycetes; order Propionibacteriales; family Nocardioidaceae; genus Nocardioides; species Nocardioides panacisoli. The sequence goes on along the minus strand of NZ_BAABAH010000014.1, from coordinate 58,392 downwards.
CAACCACTGCATCACGCGGGACGACAGCACCAAGAGCCCGAAGGCGGGTGCGTTCATCGACCGCTACGTCTTTCCCGACGGAGAGCTGATCGGCTCCGGAACGATCGTGCGCGAGGTGGAGAACGCCGGGCTCGAGGTGCAGCACCACGAGAACATCCGGATCCACTACGCCAAGACGCTGCAGGGCTGGAGCGAGAACCTGGTGGAGAACTGGGACGCCTGCGTCGCCGAGACGAGCGAGGGCACCGCGCGGGTGTGGGGCCTCTACATGGTCGGCTCCCGGATCGCGTTCGAGCGCAACGAGATCCAGCTGCACCACGTCCTGGCGACGAAGACCGACGAGAACGGCGTGAGCGGCTACCCGCTGCGGCCCGGCTTCGGCGTCTGACCCGTTCGGGCCATATCCACCCGGGCATCCGCTTACCTAGCCTCGGGGGGTCACGTCTCCCGACGCCTCTGAGGAGCTCCCGATGTTCCGTCCTGCACGAAACGGCCGGCGTACGTTGCTGGCGGTCGCGGCCGTCTCGCTGTGCCTGGCGGCCTCCGCCTGCAACTCCGGCGGCGACGACAGCGCGTCCGACAGCGACACATCGTCGTCGGCTCCGAGCAGCTCCTCGACGAGTGCGTCCGCATCGACGTCGTCGGCGACCGACTCGACCGCGTCGAGCACCTCGACCCCGCTGACCGACGACCAGGTGACGCCGGCGCTGCTGGTGCCGGACGACCTCCAGGGCTACGGCTTCACCGCCGGTCCGACCCCGAGCGACGACGACAGCGCGCTGCCGTGCGCCGCGCCCGGCTCGCCCGGCATCGACGCGCAGGTCCCGCCGCAGGCCCATGGCGGCACGGAGCTCGACAACAACGCCGTCGGCGCCTCGATCGTCCAGGAGATCCAGGTCTACGACACCCCGGACGAGGCCGCGCAGGCCTTCGGCCTGCTGGTCGACGGCCTGAACTGCCCGTCGGGGACGCTGCCCGACGGGACCACGATCCAGATCAAGGCGGCCGGGGACGTGACCGCGCAGGTCAACACGAACGGTCTCGGTCAGTCGACGGCGTGGCAGCTCAAGAGCGCCCAGTTCGACGGCATCATCGTCGCCACCCTGTCGCAGTCCGTCGCGACCGACATCCTCTACCTCAAGGCGAAGGGCGCCGACGAGTCCCAGCTCCCCAACCCGCTGGACGTCTCGAAGGTCGCGTTCCAGAAGATCCTGGCGAACTGACCGGGGGGATCCCGGAGGAGCGGCCTCGGTAGGCTCGTCGGGTGAGCACCCGGGCCCAGGAGTACGCCGCCGAGGTCCTTCGGCGCGACCAGCTGAGCCCCCACCTGGTGCGGCTCACGCTCGGCGGCGCGGGCCTGTCGGGGTTCGTCTCGACCGGGATCCCCGACGAGTGGGTCGGGCTGGTCGTGCCCGGACAGTTCCAGAGCCGCTACTACACGGTGCGGTCGTGGAACGGGACCGAGCTGGTGCTCGACGTCGTCGTGCACGAGGTCGGGCTGGTGACCGAGTGGGCGAGCGGTGAGTGCGTCGGCGACCGGGTGACGATCACCGAGCCGAAGGGCTCGTTCTCCATGCCCGACGACGCCGCCTGGCTGCTGCTGGTCGGCGACCTGACCGCCCTGCCCGCGATGGCCCGGATCGCCGAGGAGCACGCGCACGGCGTACCGACGCGGATCCACGCGGAGGTCGCGGACCTGCCCGAGGAGCTCGACGGCTACCTCCCGAGCGGCGCGGACACGACCTGGCTGACACCGCCGGCCGGCTCCAGCCGGCTGGCCGCCGTGGTCGAGACGATGGACTGGCCGGCGGGCGACGGGTACTTCTGGATGGCCGGTGAGTCCGCGCAGATGCGCGCGATCCGCAAGCACCTGATGCGCGAGCGGAAGCTGCCGAGCGACCGCTACGACGTGATGGGCTACTGGCGCTCGGTCGAGGCGCGACAGCCGCGGAAGGTCGACCCCGGGCCGATCTGGCGCGCCGGCAAGGCGGCCGGGAAGTCCGACGCCGAGATCTGGGCGGAGTACGACGAGGCGGCGCGGCGATGAGCGACGACGAGCTCGACGAGGACTTCGACGAGGCCTTCGGCGACCGGCCGCTTCCCGCGCCGGTGTTCGGCGCGGTGGACACTCCGGAGGGCTACCGGAGCGGCTTCGCGTGCTTCGTCGGGCGGCCGAACGCGGGGAAGTCGACGCTCACCAATGCGCTGGTCGGTCAGAAGATCGTGATCACCTCCGACAAGCCGCAGACCACCCGTACGGTCGTGCGCGGCATCGTGCACCGTCCCGACGGTCAGCTCGTGCTCGTCGACACGCCCGGCCTGCACCGGCCGCGGACCCTGCTGGGGGAGCGGCTCAACGACCTGGTGATGTCGACCTGGGCGGAGGTCGACGTCGTGGCCGTCTGCTTCCCGGCGGACGAGAAGATCGGCCCCGGCGACCGGTTCATCGTCAACGAGCTGGCCAAGGCCCGCCGTACGACGAAGATCGCGGTCGCCACCAAGACCGACCTCGCCTCCCCGCAGCGGATCGCCGAGCACCTGCTCGACATCGCCGCGCTCGGCGAGGAGACGAAGACCGAGTGGGCAGAGGTCGTCCCCGTCTCGTCGGTGGCCGGCGACCAGATCGAGCTGCTGAGCGACGTGCTCATCGCGCAGATGCCCGAGGGCCCGCCGCTCTACCCCGACGGCGACCTCACCGACGCGCCCGAGCAGGTGCTCGTCGCCGAGCTGATCCGCGAGGCCGCCCTCGACGGCGTCCGCGACGAGCTGCCGCACTCGATCGCAGTCGTGGTCGAGGAGATGCTCCCCCGCGAGGGCCGCCCCGAGGACAAGCCGCTGCTCGACATCCACGCGAACCTCTACGTCGAGCGCGACTCCCAGAAGGGCATCGTCATCGGCAAGAAGGGCGCCCGCCTCCGCCACGTCGGCACCACCGCCCGCAAGCAGATCGAGTCCCTCCTCGGCACCCCCGTCTACCTCGACCTGCACGTCAAGATCGCCAAGGACTGGCAGCGCGACCCCCGCCAGCTCCGCAAGCTCGGCTTCTGACCCCTTCCTTCCGCCGAATCTTCCCTCCTGACGCGCCGAATCTTGCGGCATGCTGCGCCGAATCTTGTGAAATGCGCTCACGCGTCGCGGAGGCGGTCGCCGCGCTCGAGCCTCCGGCGGTTGGAGTACGGCGAACGAAGAGCCTCGCGCACCTCGCCGAGCCACCGGGCCAGCGCCTCACCGGTGAAGTCTCCCTTGCGTACGACGATCACGACCCAGCCGTGTGCCCGCAGCCATGCGCGCCGCTCCTCATCGTGCCTTCGCTGCTGCTCGTTGCGTTCGTGCGCGTCCCAGCCGTCGTACTCGACGGCCACGCGCCGGCGACGGTAGGCGAGGTCCAGCCGGTAGACCGGTACGCCGTCCACCTCGATCCAGACTTGTGGCTCGGGGGAGGGGAGCCCGGCGTCGACGATCGCGAGTCGGGTCCACGACTCACGTTGCGACTCGGCGCGCGGATCGCTCAGGGGTACGAGCTCGCGCAGCTGTACGACGCCGCGGCGGCCACGGAACCGAGTCGCGGCGGCGCTGAGCTCACCGAGCTCGATGCCGTGCAGACGTCGAAGTGCATCAAGCGCTGCGAGCGCGTCGCGGCGCTCGAGAATGCAGCCGAGGTCCAGTGCGGTCCTCAGCGGAGTCGTGACCGGGACACCACCGACGACCGTGACGTCCCGGTCGGCGAGGTCGCGGGTGTGTCCGGACACCGCTTGTCGCTTGCACGAGTTCCTGCCGATCCGCGCTGCAGTCTCGATCGGCGGCTGGTCGAGGTCGCTCCAGCTGTACGCATCGACGCCCCAGATCCAGGCGGCGGTGCGGTCACACAGGACTTCGTGAGGGCGGAGGACGCGGATCATCGCCCGGGCGCGAAGCTCCACCGTCCACGGGAGGCGTGCGTCGACGTACGCGTTCGTCGTCACGCGCCGCACACGTCCTTGCCGGATCAACTGGTCGAGCGCGTGCCGGCTGAGTCCGAGCTGCGGCAGGTCGACCAGACAGAACGGCGTGTCAGGCAGTCGGGGAGAAGCATCCATGGGGTGGAGATTTCCGCCCGGGGACGGAACGCACGACGGCGAGGGAAACGCTTGTGGACGACGCCACTCGATGCCGGTCCTGTGGACGGAAGCTGGGCCGCGACAATCCGGCACGGCGCGCGCGAGCTGACACGACGTGAAGCAAGGCTCGGCGCGGCAAGAGGAAAGATTCGCCGCGGCACGAGGAAAGATTCGCCGCGCCACGGGGGAAGATTCGGCGCGGCACGGGGAAAGATTCGGCGACTAGTCGGGGGCCCAGCAGCGGCCGAAGGTCTGGCCGGCGGCCCACTGGTCGGCGGTGGGGTACTCGTAGCCCCAGTCGAACTGGAGGGGGTCGTCGGCGACGTCGAGGCCGGCGTTCTCGCAGGGGGTCTGGCCGCGGGATTCGGCAGCCTGGACGCCGGGGTAGGGGCCGGGGGTGAACGGGACGACGGCGATGGCGCGCCACGTGTGCTGGCTCGAGCACTGCACCCGCTCGAAGTCGTCGGCGTCGGGGGCCGCGGTGCCGCACATGGCGTAGGTGTCTCGGCCGTCGTCCTTGCCCAGCACGCCCTCGAGGCTGGTGTCGAGCTCGGCGAGCTCGTTGTCCCCGGCGACGACGACGGCGTCGCAGCGGTACCAGTTCTCGCCGCGATCGGACCCGCGCACGGTCGGTGTGAACCACACGGGGCGGATCATGCTCAGCCGCAGGTCCGTGAGGTCCCCGCCGAGGAACGCGCTCAGGTCCGCAGGGCAGGCCTGCGAGATCTGCTCCTGGACCCGGTCGGAGTCGACGGCGACGAGGTGCCCGTCCACCACCGTGTCGAGGTCGCCGACGTCGTAGGTCTCCGACGTGTGCGGCTCGTCGCACGAGCGCGGCTTGCGCTTGCTCGTCGGCGCGACGGCCTGCTTGAAGGTCAGCGTGTAGCACTCGCCGGTCTTCGGGCCCGGCGGCGGCGGCGCCGCGGACGGCGGCGGGGTCGGCGCCGTCGTGTGCTCCGGCGGAGGAGTCGAGGAGCCGCCGTCGTCGCACCCCGCGAGCAGGAGTACGGCGACCAGAGCGCCCGCGGCTCGTCGTACGCCCTGCATCTGCGTCACTGGTCCGTCTGCGCCCAGCAGACCGAGCGCCGGTTGCCGGCGTCCCACTCGGCCTGGTGGAAGTAGGTGTAGGCGAACTTGAAGGTCGCCGGGTAGTTGAGCCACGCCTGCACCGAGGTGCGGCAGAACGCATCGGTACGGCCGGCAACGACCTTGTCACCGGGATAGGACTCGCCGGCCTTGCCCACCGTGACGGTGCTGACCGCGCGCCAGTCGTGCTTCTCCGAGCACGGGAGCTTCTCACTGCGCTCGAACGTGTCGCCCCTGGCGCAGACCAGCCACTGGTCGTCGGGCAGCCCGAGGAGCAGTCCCTTCGTCGTGGTGGGCAGCGGTCGGTAGCTCGAGCTGCCCTCGGCACCGCCCACGACGTCGCACCTGAGCCAGCGCGCTCCCTTGCCCCAGGCGGTCTCGGACGGCCGGAACCATGCCCAGCTCAGGATCGTGCGCAGGACCAGGCTCTCGTCGGCCCCGACGAACTTGGCGAACCCCTTGGAGCACGCCTCGTAGGCGTACTTGCCGACGTCCTGGTCGTCGTATCCCGCGTCGTCGTAGCCGGCCGGCAGGTCCTCGACGAGGAACGTCTGCGCGGTGTGCTTGGCCGAGCAGGCGACGGTCTTGGTCGCGTTGGCCGGCTGCTCGACGTCCTCAGGGGTGAGCATCCGGCAGGCGTCGTCCGGCGGCGGGTCCGTCGCGTCGACCAGGTCCGGGTCGACGTTGCCGCCCTGGTCCTCGGCGCTGCACCCGCCGAGCGCCAGCGCCGCCACCACCCCGGCGACCGCGCACAGCGCCGCCACGGCGCGCCGGTGCGTCAAGGTCGTCCCTCCGAAGCGGTCAATTGCTCAGCAGTGCGGCGATCGTAGCGCCCAGCTCGTAGGCGGCCGCGCGCTGCTCCTCGCCGACCTCGCCCAGGACCTCGAGCACGTCGTAGGACTGCTTCCACGCCAGCGCGCCGACGATCGACTGCACCGACCGCACAGCGCCCGTGAGGTCGTAGCGGCCGTGCAGGTAGAGCCCGTAGGGACGACCCTTGGTCCCGTCGTCGCCGTCGGCCTCCGCTGCCGCACCGCTGGGGTCGAGGCTGCCGCCGACGGCCAGGAACGTCGAGTCGAAGAAGTGCTTGAGCGCCCCGCTCATGTACCCGAAGTTCGCGGTCGTGCCGAGTACGTAGCCGTCGGCCGCGAGCACGTCGTCCGCCGTCGCCTCCAGCGCCGGTCGTACGACGACCTCTACACCCTCGATCGCGTCGTCGCCGGCACCCGCGACCACCTGCGCGGTCAGCGCCTGCATCGACCGCGAGGGGGAGTGGTGGACCACGAGCAACCGAGGCACGCGGCCGAGACTACGTGCTAGCCTCGGGTCGTCATGAAGCGCGTTCTGCTCCTTAGCGGCCGCAGCGAGGTCTGAAAGCCGGACCCCCTCGCTGCGGAGTGAGTCGCGCGCCCGGCGCCCACCGACCACAGTCGAGGAACTCATGACCACCATTCCTTCCCAGCAGCCCAGCGGGATGCCCTTCGGGCGGTACACCGCCTTCGAGCCGGTGACCGTGCCGGACCGCACCTGGCCCGACCGCAAGATCACCTCCGCGCCGCGCTGGCTCTCCACCGACCTGCGCGACGGCAACCAGGCGCTCATCGACCCGATGAGCCCGAGCCGCAAGCTGAAGATGTTCGAGCTCCTCGTCCGGATGGGCTACAAGGAGATCGAGGTCGGCTTCCCGTCGGCCAGCCAGACCGACTTCGACTTCGTGCGCCAGCTCATCGAGGAGGACCGGGTCCCCGACGACGTACGGATCTCCGTGCTGACCCAGGCCCGCGAGGACCTGATCTCGCGCACCGTCGAGTCGCTCGTCGGCGCCGACAAGGCGACCGTCCACCTCTACAACGCGACCGCCCCGCTGTTCCAGCGGATCGTCTTCAACGTCACCGAGGCCGAGTGCATCGCGATCGCGACCCGCGGCACCGAGTGGGTGATGAAGTACGCCGAGCAGCTGCTCACCGGCCCCGGCGACACCGACTTCGGCTACCAGTACAGCCCGGAGATCTTCACCCAGACCCCGACCGACTTCGCGCTCGAGGTGTGCGAGCGGGTCTCCGACGTGTGGCAGCCCGAGCCCGGCCGGGAGATCATCCTCAACCTGCCGGCCACCGTCGAGATGTCGACGCCGAACACCTACGCCGACCAGATCGAGTACTTCGGCCGCGGTCTGACCCGTCGTGACGTGACCGCGATCAGCCTGCACCCGCACAACGACCGCGGCACCGCGGTCGCGGCGACCGAGCTGGCGCTGATGGCCGGCGCCGACCGGGTCGAGGGCTGCCTGTTCGGCCACGGCGAGCGCACCGGCAACGTCGACCTGGTCACCCTCGCCATGAACCTGTTCAGCCAGGGCATCGACCCCCAGGTGAACCTCTCCGACATCGACGAGATCCGTCGCACTGTCGAGTACTGCACCCAGCTGCCGGTCCACCCGCGCCACCCCTACGCGGGCGACCTGGTCTACACCGCCTTCTCCGGCTCCCACCAGGACGCCATCAAGAAGGGCCTCGAGGATCTCGACAAGCGGGCCGCCGACCAGGGCATCTCGGTGCGCGACATCCCGTGGGAGGCGCCGTACCTGCCGATCGACCCCAAGGACGTCGGCCGCACCTACGAGGCCGTGATCCGGGTGAACAGCCAGTCCGGCAAGGGCGGCGTCGCCTACGTCCTCAAGGCCGAGCACAACCTCGACCTGCCGCGCCGCGCGCAGATCGAGTTCAGCCGGGTCATCCAGCAGCACACGGACACCCAGGGTGGCGAGGTCACGCCGGAAGACATCTGGGCGATCTTCAAGCGCGAGTACCTCGAGCGGGAGACGCCGTACTCCCTGGAGAGCTGGACCTCCCAGACCGACGCCGACGGCGACGACGAGCAGCAGGTCCACCTCGCCGTGCGCGGCGAGCACCGGACCTTCTCCGGACGCGGCAACGGTCCGGTGGCGGCGTTCGTCGACGGCATGCAGCAGGCCGGCGCCGAGATCCGGGTGCTCGACTACGCCGAGCACGCGCTCTCGTCGGGCGGCGATGCGGTCGCCGCGGCCTACGTCGAGTGCGAGGTCGCGGGCGAGATCGTGTGGGGCATCGGTATCCACCACAACATCGTCACCGCGTCGCTGCGCGCGGTCGTGTGCGCGGCCAACCGCGCCCAGGCCGTCACCATCCCCGCCTGACCCCCGGTGGTCGAGTAGCGCGAGGAACGAGCGCGTATCGAGACCGACGACGGCCCCGGAGCGATCCGGGGCCGTCGTCGTCGGTACGTCGTCAGCAGTGCTTCTCGACCTGCACCATGATCCCGGCCGCGCCGTCGTCCTCACCGCTCGTCGTGATGTGGACCTGGGTGTCGGAGTCGACGAAGGACTTCGACAGCGTGAACGTCACGCCGTCCCCGGAGCGCTCGACCGACACGGTCGACTGGTCCCGCTCCGCGGCGGTGGGCGGTGCGTCACCGCACGGCCCGGCAGGAGCCGGCGTCCCCTTGGGGGCGTCGTGGCGCTCGAGCGTCCCGCCGGTGTCGCCGCTTCCGGGCTGCTCGGAGTGCGTGACGGTGCCGCCGTTGTCGCCGGGCTCCGGTGCGGGGGGCAGGTCGGCGGAGTAGTCGACCTCGGCGTCGACGCCCTGCGCCCGGAGCGCGCTCTCGAGCCCGTCGGCGTCCTTGAGGCTGGAGATGGTGACGACGATGTCGCCATTGGCCTGCGGGTCGACCGCGAACGCGGCGTCGGGCCGCAGGGCGAGGCCGCCGGCGGTGACGGCGACGGCGGCGCCGAGGGCGGCCCCGGCGGCGGTGAGGCGCCGCCTCAGCCGTGGCCGGGCAGCTGCCGGCGCACGGGTGGCGACGTGCTGGCGCAGCTCGGTGAGCAGCGCGTTCTCGAACCCGTCCAGGGGTGCGCGGGTGGTCATGGCTGTACCTCCAGGTTGAGAGCGGCCACCGCGTCGGCGAGCGGTGGCCGCAGGTGTGCTTGGACCCGGGCCCGGCTGCGGTGCAGCCGAACCCGCGCGGTGGCCGGCTTCACCCCCAGCACGGCGGCGGCGTCGGTGACGGAGAGCCCGTCAAGGGCGACGAGCTCGATGAGCGCCCGGTCGCGCTCGGGGATGGCGGCGAGGGCGGCGTACAGCTCCCGCGCCTCCCGCTCGACGTCGATCCGGTCCTCGATCCGGGCGAGGGCGTCGGCGTCGACGAGCCGCCGCCCGGAGATCCGGCGCTCGGCGGAGCGGTGCCGCTGCTGGCGCCGGAACTCGGAGGCCACGACGTTCCGGGCGACCCCCATCAGCCAGCCTCCCGGTGAGCCCCGGTCCGCGCGGTAGCTCCGCGCGTTGTCGATCGCGGCGACGAACACGTCGGCCGTGAGATCGGCGGCGAGGTGGGCGTCGGAGACACGGCGCGCGACGAAGCGCTGCACGGCGGGCAGGTGCTGCCGGTAGAACGCCTCCAGGGCGTCGGGGTCCTCGCCGATGCGGTGCACCTCGGTCGTCTGCGGCTCGTCCATGCCCCTACTTGGCCGCTGGCTGCCGGACGTTACAGCGGGCCGTCCTCCGCTCGTGCCATCATCGAACCATGACCGGTGCGGATCGCGTCCTCGTCTCCGAGCGGATCGGGCAGCTCTTCCTCGACACCGAGCGCGGTCGGGACCGGCTGGAGTACACCGAGTACGGCTCCGGCGACTCCTGGGTCGTCCTGCTGCCGGGGCTGCTGATGCCGCGGCGGATGCACGACCATCTCGCCCGCGCTCTCGCCTCCAACGGCGCCCACGTCGTCACCCTCGACCTGCTCGGCCACGGGCGCTCGGACAAGCCTGCGGACCCGCTGGTCTACTCCGTGACCTCGTTCGCGGAGCAGGTCGTCGCGCTGCTCGACCACCTGGGCGCGCCGCAGGCGGTGGTCGGAGGTACGTCGCTCGGCGCGAACGTGTCGCTCGAGGTCGCCGTGATCGCGCCCAAGCGGGTGCGCGGGCTGATCCTCGAGATGCCGGTGCTCGACACCGCGCTCGAGGCCGCCATCATCGCGTTCGCACCGCTGCTGCTGACCGCGCGCTTCTTCCCGGGCGCGCTGACGGGGGTCCGGTGGGCGACCCGGGCGGTGCCGCGCGGCGTGGTGCCGTGGTGGCTCGGGATCGGGCTGGACACGCTCGACCAGCGGCCCGGACCCGTGGCGGCGTACGTCCACGGGCTCTTCTTCGGGCGAGCGGCGCCCAGCCTGCGGGAGCGCAAGGCGATCACCGCGCCCGCGCTGGTCGTCGGCCACCCGCGCGACCCGCTGCACCCGGTCGCCGACGCCGAGCTGCTCTCCGAGGAGCTGCCGAACTCGACCTTCGAGCGGGCGCGCTCGATCATGGAGTGGCGACTGCGGCCCGAGCGGCTCGACCTCGCCGCGACCAAGTTCGTGCTCGACTGCTGGCGCGGGCCTCAGCGCCGGCAGCGGTCCACGAACGCATAGCAGCGGACCTTCGGCTCGCGGGGAAGCAGCGGCGCGCCGGAGAAGGTGATGTCGGGGACGGCGGTGCTGACGAGCGTCGGGAGCGCCATCAGCGGGGTCGTCAGCGTGTCGATGTCGGTCGGGTCGATGCCGGGCATGTACAGCCGGCTGCACGCGCTCGCCGGGACCCGGTCCGCGTCGGCCGGCCCCGGATGGGTCAGCGCGTCCATCACCAGCGAGTAGACGGTGTTGCTGACGGTGCCCATCAGGACGTGCTCGTAGGGGTCGAGCGGGCACACCGACTGGACCTTGATGTTCGAGATCCGTCCTTGCCCGGTGGTGAGCCCGGCGCTCTTCGGAGGGGTGACCACCTCGTCGAACGCGGTGTAGATGTTCGTGTAGTCGATGCCCCGGAAGGTCTCGGCGCGCGAGTTCAGAGCCTGGATGAACTGAGACCCGTAGGCCTGCTGCCAGACGGCGGGCACGCACCTCGTGACGCCGACGATGCAGGTGGCGAGCGACTTGGTGCCGTGGTTGGACGGCGCCATCCCGATGACCTCCGAGACCATGTGCCGCAGGTCGGGCCAGAACCGGAGCGCCCACCGGCCGCTCATGCCGCCCTGGCTGTGGCCGAGGATCGCGACCTTGCCGCCGGTGCTGTGGTACATGGTGCGGATCGCGTAGACGATGTACTCCGCTGCGGTCTGGATGTCGCCGAAGGTGTGGAACGGCATGGTCATCGTGCACCAGTAGCGACCCTGCCCGTCGAACAGCGGCTCCCAGTTCCAGCTGTAGTTCTCGTCCGGCGTCACGCTGGTGGCCGGGTTGAGGAACACCGCGCGGGGGCCCTTGCCGGGCGTGCCGTGGCACTGCATCGCCGCCCGCAGCGTGGCCGTGGGTACGTCGAGCGCCGGGCCGGGGCGGTCCAGTGGTGCGTACGCCGGCGTGGGGCTCGCCGGGTCGGCGAGCGCGCCGGTCGCCGTACCGGTGACCAGCAGGGCGGCCGTCGTGAGGACCAGGGCGAGCAGGGTGGCGAGGCGTCGTCCGAGCACGACGGTCTCAACGGTTGCCTGTTGCATCCGTCACGCGCGAGCGCCGCCCGAGCGGCGATCGCGCGTGAGCCGGTCACTCGGGGCAGTAGACCCGCGGGTTCCAGTCGTTGAAGGTGCCGAGGGAGTTGTGCCGCTCGTGCCACACGTGCAGCTCGTAGAAGGTCGGCAGGCCGTAGCGGTTGCCCTCCTCGACCCGCTCGAACCGCTGCCCGTAGAGCTTCGGCGCGCGCTGGTGCTCGGCGTCCCAGGCGTCGGCGAGGACCAGGTACTCGGCCGCGACGAGCTGGTTGGAGCCGTCGGACTCCGGCTCGTAGATGAGGGCCTCGGGAGCGAGCCGCCTGATCCGTCCGTCCTGCAGGTTGTCCACGTCGACGTAGTGCACGCCCATGTCGCCGGTGCCGTCCGGGTCCGTGATGCAGCTGATGCCGTCGAGGTCGATCACCTCGGTCGTCCACGGCGCGGCCGGGCCCGCGCGGAACGGCGCGGTGACGTCGCGCAGGTCGTCGAACTTGCTGGCGTGACCGCTTGCGTCGGCGCGCGGCCCGAGGGTGAGGGCGACGGCGACGAGCGCAGTAGCGCCGGCAAAGCCCCAGAGAGGTCGGTTGAACATGTGCTTCTCCTTGTCAGGTGGCGGCGGGAGTACCGCACTGCCGCGACGCTAGGAGCGAGGTGTCGAGAGCCGGATCGGCAAGAACCACCCACATTGACCGCCCGGCGTGCCCAGGTTTGTCGGTGGTGCGCGGCAGAATGGGCAGGTGCCGCTCTTCCGTGACGAGGCGATCGTGCTGCGCACCCACAAGCTGGGTGAGGCCGACCGCATCATCACGCTGCTGACCCGTGAGCACGGCCGGATCCGCGCCGTCGCGCGCGGCGTACGACGTACGACGTCGCGGTGGGGGTCGCGGCTCGAGCCGTTCACCCACGTCGACCTGCAGCTCGCCGAGGGCCGCAGCCTCGACACGATCACCCAGGCCGAGACCCGGGGTGCCTACGCTGCGGCGATCGGCAACGACTACGACCGCTACACCGCCGGCACGGTGATGCTGGAGACCGCGGAGCGGCTGGTCGTCGAGGAGCGGGAGCCCGCGGTGCAGCAGTTCCTGCTGCTGCTCGGCGCGATGCGCGCGATGGCGTCGGGGGAGCGGCGGCCGGGACACGTGCTCGATTCCTACTTCCTGCGCTCCCTCGCGATCGCGGGTTATGCCCCGTCCTGCGTCGACTGCGCCCACTGCGGCCGGTCGCCCAGCGTGCTGCCCGACGGCGCACCGGGTGCCCACCGCTGGTTCAACCCGTCCATGGGCGGGGTGCTGTGCGCCACCTGCCGGATCCCCGGCTCCGCGAGCCCCGCGCCCGAGACGCTCCGGCTGCTCGGCGGCCTGCTGGCCGGTGACTGGCCGACGATCGAGTCCGCCGACCCGCGCCACGAGCGCGAGGCGAGCGGCCTGGTCGCGGCGTTCGTCCAGTGGCAGCTCGAGCGCGGTCTGCGGTCGCTGGCCTACCTCGAGCGCTGACCGTCGCGCGGCGCCCGCGCGGTCCGTGGGGTGGGCGTGGGCGTGGCGTGGGCGAATCATCACGGTATGCAGGTGAGAAGGCACTTCCCGGGTGGGATTCCGCAAGGGAACCGTCGATTCACCTGCATACCGTGATGATTCGGCACCCCCACGGCTCACCCGCAGCGAGCCGCCGTACGGCGATCGCGGCTGAGGTTCTCAGCCGATCTTCCGGCTCAGGCGCCAGAAGCGGTCACCGATCGAGGCGCGCTCGTCGTAGTCCGCCCAGACCAGCCGGAGCATCGCGCACTGGGTCGCTTCGCGGAGCATGTCCTCACGACGTTTCTCCTGGAAGACCGCGTCGCCGGCCTGCTGGCCAGGTCGAAGCAGACGGCCGTACTTCACCCGCCCGTCGAACTCGCCGAGCACGCCGTGGTCGGGCCACGCCCAGTCGGTGATGCCGATCAGCGCACCCGTCAGGTCGCGGACCTCGTACTGCAGAACGGGCCGGGGCAAGCCGAGAACGAAGAATGCCCACATCCCACGCGATTCGCCGATCGAGCCGCTGCGTCCGTCTGCCATCCGCACCGGGATGTGTAGGTGGCGCATGAAAGGCCAGCTCTCCATGGCCTCGAACGTCCTCTCGAGCGCGGCGCGGTCGAAGGCCTTCACCCTGAGCCCCGCGTCGAACAGAGCAAGAGCGGCCTCGTTGGACACGCGAGAGCCCGCCTCGAGGACGGCACGCTCGGCTCGCACGGTCGCGAGTCCGTCGACTGTCACGAGGTCCTCGTCGGCGATCTTGCCCTCGTGATGAACGACGTCTCCCTCGACCCGGCCGGTCGCGGCGTCCAGACGCGTGACGTGGACCTTGCCGAGCGGCAGCCCCCAGAGGTCCAGCCCGTGACGAGCCGCCGCGGACTGGTGCGAAAGCGCGACGGACGGTCCGAGCGAGTGCATCACGGCGTTGGCACGAACGTTGTGCCTGCCGACGGCGTCGAGACGGGACCACTCGTCGCTGAACGCATAGGCGCCCCGTCGGAATCTCGTCAGCTCGCGTCGCCGTACCAGTCGGGTGAGGTCTTTGTCCGCGAACCCGGCGGACAGCGCTTGAGGGCGCGTGAAGTACCCGACTGCGGCGGTCAGACCTCTCAACAGTTCCACGCGATCACTCTCTGTCGCGCCGCCGCCTCGATGCCTCTCCGACGAAACTTCCTGTGGAGGACCGGCACTGATGGCCTCGTTGTGGACAACATCTGGCTCGCCTGGTGGCGTCACCCCGCCGCGGAGCGGTGCGAATCATCACGGTAAGCAGGTGAGTGAGCGCCTCCCCAGCGGAATTCCGGCCGGGAACCGACCATTCGACTGCATACCGTGATGATTCGGCCCCCGCGCACCCTGACCGCGCCCCACTAGGGTGGCGCCGTGCCGCGCCGTACGCCCGTCCGACCCCCGAGCCCCCACCCGTCGGGAGCGCGGCCGCCGGCGATCCCGCGCGAGCTGGTGCCGGAGCACGTGGCGATCGTGATGGACGGCAACGGGCGCTGGGCGAAGGAGCGCGGCCTGCCGCGCACCAAGGGGCACGAGGAGGGCGAGTCCTCGCTCTTCGACGTGGTCGAGGGAGCGATCGAGATCGGCGTGAAGGCGATCTCGGCGTACGCGTTCTCGACCGAGAACTGGAGCCGCAGCGCCGACGAGGTGCGCTTCCTCATGGGCTTCAACCGCGACGTCATCCGGAGACGACGCGACGAGATGCACGAGCTGGGCGTGCGGGTGCGATGGGCCGGCCGGGCGCCGCGGCTGTGGAAGTCGGTCATCAAGGAGCTCCAGGTCGCGGAGGAGATGACCCGCGGCAACAACGTGCTGACGCTGACGATGTGCGTCAACTACGGAGGGCGGGCCGAGCTCGGCGACGCGGCCCGCAAGCTCGCCCAGGACGTCGCCCTCGGCCGGATCAGGGCCGACAAGGTCGACGACCGGACGTTGGGTCGCTACCTCTACGTCCCCGAGCTGCCCGACGCGGACCTGATCTGGCGGACGTCGGGGGAGCAGCGGCTCTCGAACTTCATGCTCTACCAGGCGGCGTACGCCGAGCTCGTCTTCTCCGACGTGCTCTGGCCCGACGTCGACCGGCGGCACCTGTGGCAGGCGATCGACGAGTACGCCCGGCGCGACCGCCGGTACGGCGGAGCGATGCCCAACGCCTGACCGCCGGTCAGTGCTCGACCCCGGGCTCGATCTCGGGCTCGACCACCGGGTGCACGTGGTCGCCGTGGTGCACGTGGTCGTCGTGGTGGATGATGCCGTGCTCCTTGTCGAGGAGCTCGTGCTGCCGCGCCAGCCGGGCGTTGAAGTAGCCCTTGATCAGCGGCCACAGCATGCCGAGCATCACGACGTCGAGCAGGATCGTCAGGGTGATTTCGACGGCCACGTGGGCGGGGTCGGTGAGGATGGACCAGTACTCGTGAAGGAACCCGCCGCCTTCAGCCTCCAATACCAACATGAGAATCATTCTCATCCGGAACCGGCGGTCGCGCAAGTCCCCTGAACCGACGCTGCCGTACTCTCGGCTCGTGCTCGTCGTGAACCGGTTCCGTGGCGGCGACGGCCTGCGCGCGGACCTGGAGGCGGTGCACGCGCTGCTCGCCGGCTTCCCCGGGTACGTCGACGGGGCGATCGGCCGCAACCTGGACGAGCCCGACCTGTGGGTCCTCACGACCCGGTGGGAGAACGTCGGCGCCTACCGCAGGGCGCTGTCGTCGTACGACGTGAAGCTGAAGGGGATCCCGGTGCTGAGCCAGGCCCTGGACGAGCCGGGCGCCTACGAGGTCGTGGAGCCGAACGCGGTTCTGAACGAGGCACGCAGCCGCGTAACCTAGGCCGTTGCATGACTGCACGGCAGCCGGCCGCGCAGCCCCCAACCTAAGGAACCGCCGTGGCCAAGCCCCCGCCGTCCGTCGTCGACAACGTCGTCTCCCTCGCCAAGCGGCGAGGATTCGTCTACCCGTGCGGCGAGATCTACGGCGGCACCCGCTCGGCATGGGACTACGGCCCCTTGGGCGTCGAGCTCAAGGACAACATCAAGCGCCAGTGGTGGAAGTCCATGGTGCAGATGCGCGACGACGTCGTCGGCCTGGACTCCTCGGTGATCCTGCCGCGCCAGACCTGGGAGGCCAGCGGCCACGTCGCGACCTTCACCGACCCGCTGACCGAGTGCCAGTCCTGCCACAAGCGGTTCCGGGCCGACCACCTGCAGGAGGAGTACGCCGAGAAGGAGGCGCGCAAGGGCAAGGAGGTCGACCCCGACTCGGTGGACCTCGCGACGCTCGCGTGCCCCAACTGCGGAACCCGCGGCGCCTGGACCGAGCCGCGCCAGTTCTCCGGCCTGCTGAAGACCTACCTCGGCGTGCTCGAGGACGAGTCCGGCCTGCACTACCTGCGGCCCGAGACGGCCCAGGGCATCTTCCTCAACTTCCTCAACGTCGTGACCAGCCAGCGGATGAAGCCGCCGTTCGGCATCGCCCAGATCGGCAAGAGCTTCCGCAACGAGATCACGCCGGGCAACTTCATCTTCCGCACCCGTGAGTTCGAGCAGATGGAGATGGAGTTCTTCGTACGGCCCGGCGAGGACGAGGAGTGGCACCAGTACTGGATCGACGAGCGGACCCGCTGGTACACCGACCTCGGCATCGACCCCGACAACCTGCGCCACTTCGAGCACCCCAAGGAGAAGCTCTCCCACTACGCGAAGCGGACCGTCGACATCGAGTACCGCTTCAAGTTCGCGGGCTCGGAGTGGGGTGAGCTGGAGGGCATCGCCAACCGCACCGACTTCGACCTGAGCACGCACGCGAAGCACTCGGGAACCGACCTGTCCTACTTCGACCAGGCCGCCAACGAGCGCTACGTGCCCTACGTCATCGAGCCCGCGGCCGGCCTCTCCCGCAGCCTGATGACGTTCCTGGTGGACGCCTACCACGAGGACGAGGCGCCCAACACCAAGGGCGGCGTGGACAAGCGCACCGTGCTGCGGCTGGACCGCCGGCTCGCCCCGGTCAAGGTCGCGGTGCTGCCGCTGTCGCGCAACGCCGACCTGACACCGAAGGCCAAGGACCTCGCTGCCGAGCTGCGGCAGAACTGGACCGTCGACTTCGACGACTCGGGCGCGATCGGCCGGCGCTACCGCCGCCAGGACGAGATCGGTACGCCGTACTGCGTCACGGTCGACTTCGAGACGCTCGAGGACCACGCGGTCACCGTCCGTGAGCGGGACAGCATGCAGCAGGAGCGGATCGCGCTGGACAAGCTGACCTCCTATTTCGCCGAGCGCCTGCTGGGGTGCTGAGCGCCTGTCACCGCCGCACGAAGTAGGTGCCGCGCACCGTGCTCCTGTTCCCTGCCACGTCGACCGCTCGGACCCGGTAGCTGACCAGGACGAGGCCGTCGCCGCCGCTCGAGCGGTCGACCTTGACGGTGCAGGCGTGGATACCGGAGAGGAGGTCGTCCGCGACGCAGACCGGCCTCCGGAAGTGGTCATACGTGGCGCCGTCCCGGACGCCGGTCGCGCGGACGGCGGGCCTGGTGCGGTCGATCGAGACCACGACGTGCACGCTCGCGCTGCCACCGTCGGCTGCGGTGACGGTGCGCTCGACCCGCTGGTCAGCGCCGTCCTGCGACCGCCTCGCCGGTCGCGGGCAGTCGACCGTCGCGCTGCCGGGCGTGCAGTCGAAGACGACTCGCACCGGGGTGCGGTACCAGCCGCGCGTGCGGTCGTGGCGAGCCTGGACCGTCGCGGTCACGACCGGGTCCGTCCTCGTGGTCGACGCCGTCGAGCCGGCGTGGAACCGGTCGCCGGAGTAGGCGGCCTGGACGTGCCGTGAGTCGCCTGCGGGGATGACGGTCGGGAGGACCGCCCGCGCGACGCCGTCACCGGTCGGGACGAGATCCCCCGAGCCGACCGCACCGCCGTCGACGGTGAAGGTCACCGACCCGGTGGGTGTTGCTGCTGGGTCGCCGTGGACCTCCGCGATCAGCCGGTCGGGTCGCACCTGGACGCTCGTGGTCGTGGCGGCCTTCGCGATGACCGTGATCGACTGCTCCGCCGGCTCAGCAGCGTCGTAGTCCGCAGTGCCCGCCTGATCGGCGCGCAGCTCGCACCTACCGGCGGCCTCGAAGGTCACCACCCCGTCGTGCACCGAGCACGCCACAGCCACCCCGTCCGGGACGGGGAGGACCGAGAAGCTCACCGGCGCGCCTGAGTCGCCGCCGGTCGCCGCGGGGGTGTAGGTCTCACCCACAGCGCCTGGATCAGGCGCTCCGGAGGTGAAGGTGACCGTCTGCCGGCCCTTGGCGACCTCGATGTCCTGGAAGGCCTGCGCCATCGGATAGTTCTCGTCACCGTCGACGACGGCGATCAGCTCGCAGGTGCCGACGTGCTCGAAGTGGACCACGCCGGTGCTGTCGATCGAGCAGGGCGCGTGCGGGGCCGCGGCCACGCTGATGACGATCGGGTTGCCGGACCCGGTGTCGCCCGCGGCGGCGGGGGTGTACGAGCCACCGACACGTGCCGGATCGGGCGGCGTCGAGGTGAAGGCGAGGCGCTGCTCGCCCGGGACCGGACCGATGGCGGCCGAGGTCCGGGTGGTCGAGCGGTAGTCGGGCGCCGAGGCCGTGACCTCGACCTGCAACCGGGCGCCGACGTCCGCGGCCGACACCTGGTAGGTGGCCGCGTTCGCGCCCGGGACGACGGAGGTGGAGCCGAGTCGGTCGACGCGGTACCACTGGTACGCCAAGGTGGCGTTCGCCGGATCGGTGACACCGACGTGCGCGGTGAGCAGCTGACCGATCTCCGGAGTGCCGCTGACGGTCGGCTCCGGAACGGTCACGGGGAGCTGCTCCCACTGGGCGTACGCCGTCAGCGGCACGGGCGTGCCGTTGGTGCTCGACCCGGGCAGTGTGCTGGTCGCCGTCACCGGGTCACCGCTCCCGTCGGCCGCCGTGTTCCAGCCGACGAAGACGTGACCGTTGCGCGTCGGTGCGGGCGGCAGCGTTCGATTCCCGCGAGTGAGGTTCGCCGCGAACACCCGCACTGCGGCCGGAGCCGGTGAACCGCCCTGGGTGTCGAAGGAGACCGTGTAGTTGTGTCGGGTCACCGTGGGCGTCGGCAGCTGTCCGCCGACCAGTCCGATCATTCGGTCCGTGGGCAGCCGGATGGAGCCGTCGTTGTCGATCCTGCCGTCGCCGAAGATCACGCCGTACGTCGAGGAGGCGTTCGCCGTGCCGTCGATCACGGCGTCCGGGCCCAGCGTGACTTCGGTGCCCGCGGTGTCCGGAACGTACAGCCAGCCGGAAGGAGGTAGCCGAAGGGTCCCGCCGGTCATCTCCAGCCGCATGTTCGGCTGGCCGCCGATGGCCGGTCCGCCCGGCCCGAAGGGGAACGCGACCGCGCTGGGTGTGTTGCCGGTGGCGGTGACGGTGCCGCCGGTGATCGCCACCTTGCCGCCGGGGTCCCCGCTGCTGGAGACTCCAGGACTTTCGCCCACCCCGTGCGCGGTGACGACACCGCCGGTGATCGTGACGGTGCTGAAGTTTGCGGTTGCCCAGCCGCCGATGCCGACCGCACCCAGCCCCTGGGAGGGTGCGCCGTTGCCGCCCGTGGCGACGACCGTCCCCCCGTTGACCACGGTGGTCCCGCCTCCGCCGTTCAGCCCACCGCCGATGCCGGAGCCGTCCACGCCTCCGGTGGCAGTGACGGAGCCACCGTTGATCTTGGTGCTCCCTGCGTCGAGGAAGATGAGGTCGAGCGGTGACGACGGCCAGGCGCTGCCGATGCCTGCGGCCTGGGCGCCACCGCGCGCGACGACCGTGCCGCCGTTGACGACGAGTTCGGCGAGGCTGGTACGGATGCCCGCGGTGTTGGGTTGGCCGGAGGCGTCGGCCGTGAGGGACCCGCCGCCGACGGAGTCGTCGACGACCAGACGCGCACCCGGGACCATGAAGACGGACTGGACAGCGAGGTCGTGCCCGGCGAGGTCGAGTACGACCTCGCTACAGCCGACGCCTAGAGCTGTGCTCGGGGCGGTGATGTCGGCGGTCATCCGGACCGTGCCCGGATCGCTCGGCGGGCAGACGAAGGCCAGCTGGAGGGCGTCGAACGTGCCGACGTCGACGGTGGCCGCAGTTGCCGGTGACGGGACCAGGCCGACCAGGGTCGCCCCGAGGCCGAAAGCGAGCAGAGCTGAGCGGAAGCGCGCGAACCGCGCCCCGAGGTGGCGTTCGAGCATTGACTCTCCGTGGATCCGGACGCTCCCCGATGGCTGCGTCAGGGGAACCAATCAAGCAGCGCGCCTCCTCGTAGGCGGGTTTTTGCAAAGTTCGTTGCCAGGCGCAACGGCATCTGCCGGTGCCACCGCGGCCGCCCGCACCCGGCTGCCAGAATGGGGGCCATGACCCTCCGTCGAGCGATCGTCCTCTCCGTCCTGGCCCTGGTGCTGCTGGCCGGGTGCAGCGACAGCGGCGACGAGGGCTCCGCGGGCGAGTCGTCGTCCGCGACGTCGAGCGACTCCTCGTCGGCGGCACCGACGGATGGCGAGTACCTCGAGGTGCCCGACGACGTCGCGCTCACCCCGCCCGGGACCATGCTCGACTTCGGTCAGCCGGCGACGATCGCCTGGGAGCCGCGGATCGACGAGACCGCGATCCTCGACGTGACCGTCGACCGCGTGGAGCGGACGACGTTCAAGGAGTCGTTCCAGGGCTGGGTGATCACCGACGAGATGGAGGGGCAGACCCCGCTGTTCGTCCAGGCGACCGTGTCCAACGCGGGCGAGGACCGGCTCGGCGGCGAGGAGGTGCCGCTGACCGTCGTCGACGACACCGGCATCCACGTCCAGCCGACGATCGCGCAGGACGAGACCTTCGAGCCCTGCCCGGGCGGTCCGCTGCCGAAGAAGTTCAAGCCAGGCGCGAAGACCAAGGTCTGCCTGCTCTACCTGCTCGACCCGGGACGCGAGTTCACCTCGGTCGCTTTCCAGCCCGTCGACGCCGAGCACCGGCCGGTCGCCGACGCGATCAGCTGGACCGGCTCGCTGACGCCGCTGGACGACGGCAAGGACGACCAGGGCAAGAAGGGCAAGAAGGGCCAGCAGTGACCGCGCCGACGGGGCTCGCGCTCGGCCCCCTGGAGGTGCCGACGCCGGTGGTGCTGGCGCCGATGGCCGGCATCACCAACGCGGCCTACCGCCGGCTGTGTGCCGAGTACGGCGCCGGGCTCTACGTCTGCGAGATGATCACCAGCCGCGGGCTGGTCGAGGGCGACGAGACGACGCGGCGGATGCTGGTCTTCGACGACGCGGAGCAGGTGCGCTCGGTGCAGCTCTACGGCACGGACCCGACCTACATGGCGAAGGCCGCCGAGATCCTCTGCGCGGAGTACGGCGTCGCCCACATCGACCTCAACTTCGGGTGCCCGGTCCCCAAGGTGACCAGGAAGGGCGGCGGAGGCGCGCTCCCGTGGAAGCGGGGGCTGCTCGCACGGATCCTCGAGGCGACCGTGACGGCCGCGTCGGCGTACGACGTCCCGGTGACGATGAAGACCCGCAAGGGCCTCGACGAGGAGCACCTCACCTACCTCGACGCCGGCCGGATCGCCCAGGAGGCGGGCTGCGCCGCGATCGCGCTGCACGGCCGGACCGTCGCGCAGGCCTACTCCGGCGAGGCCGACTGGGACGCCATCGGGCGGCTGGTCGACAACGTCGACATCCCGGTCCTCGGCAACGGCGACATCTGGGAGGCGGCGGACGCGCTCCGGATGGTGGCGGAGACCGGTGCATCCGGTGTCGTCGTCGGCCGCGGCTGCCTCGGCCGCCCCTGGCTGTTCCGGGATCTCGCCGCTGCTTTTGCTGGAGAGGCGACGACCACGCTCCCCACGCTCGGCGAGGTCGCCGCCATGATGCGCAGGCACGCCGAGCTGCTCTGCGAGCACATGGGGGAGGAGCGGGGCTGCAAGGAGTTCCGCAAGCACGTCACCTGGTACCTCAAGGGCTTCTCCGCCGGCGGCGAGATGCGGCGCTCGCTGGGTCTGGTCGACTCCCTCGCCAGCCTCGACCGGCTGCTGGCCGAGCTCGATCCCGACGAGCCGTTTCCCGTCAGCGCGCTGGGTGCGCCGCGGGGCCGCCAGGGCTCGCCGCGCAACCGCGTGGTGCTGCCCGAGGGCTGGCTCGACGACACCGACGGCAGCGACTGCGCGGTCCGCGAGGACGCGGACGAGACGACGGGCGGGTGACCAGGAACACGTGGCTGTGCGCCGCCGGCGATTGGGCGGGTGAAAAGTCGTGTGGTTCGGTAGATGATCGCGCCGGGGGCCGCTAGGTTGGCTCGGGCGCCGTCCTGTCGTCGACGTAAGGATCCTCTGTGGGGGGCAAGCACAACGCCAAGCGGGTATTGAGGAGCTCCCGGGCTCCTTGGGTCGCCGGCTCTCTCGCCGTCCTCGCGACGAGCGCCGCGGTCACCGCGGGTGTCCTCGGCTCGGGCGGCCCGGACGCGCTGCTCACCGCGGACAGCGCCGCGGCGGCCGGCTCGATCGACCACGCCGACCGCACGCCGACGCTCTCCCGCGACGGTGACAACATCCGGCCCACGGCGCCGCAGGACACCCCGGTCATCCAGACGCCCGCCGACATCGCGATGCTCCCCGCCAACGTGAGGACGGCGGTGAAGCGGGCGCACCTGGAGCTGTGGACGACCACGGACCTCAACCTCTGGACCCGCCCGGACAAGACCGCGAAGCAGACCGGCGAGATCAAGAGCGGCAAGAAGGTCCTCGTGACCGGCCGCTCGCTCGAGGGCCGCCAGGAGATCGTGGTCGACGGCGAGTCCCGCTGGGTGACCTCGGGTTACCTGAGCAAGGACAAGCCGCTCGGCTCGGGCGCCGGCCTCTCCGACGCGCCGTGCCCCGACTCCTCCGTGGAGCAGGGTCTGGCGGCCGACACGATCCTCGTCTACCGCTCGGTCTGCCACGCGTTCCCCCAGGTCACCGAGTACGGCGGCTGGGCGGCTCGCACCGAGCACAACACCGGCCACGCCCTCGACGTGATGGTGTACGGCGACAAGGCGCTCGGTGACGCGATCGCGCAGTGGGCGTTCGAGCACGCCTCGGAGCTGAACCTCTACGACATCATCTGGTACGACCGGATCTGGACCCCGGTGCGCGCGTCCGAGGGCTGGCGCGACTACGGCGATCACGGCTCGCCGACGGCCAACCACATGGACCACGTCCACATCGGGACCAACTGACCGACCGGCCGACGACGGCCAGGCGGTAGCCTCCCGCGGGTGGCGGACGTCGAGGCGCTCTATGACGAGCACGCGCGCGAGCGGGTCGTGCCCGAGCCGCCGAAGCGGGTCGACGCGCCCGAGCGGAAGCCGTTCGAGCGGGACCGCGCCCGGCTGGTCCACGCCGCGTCGTTCCGGCGGCTCGCGGCCAAGACCCAGGTCGTCGGTCCGCAGAGCGACGACTTCGTCCGCAACCGGCTGACCCACAGCCTCGAGGTCGCCCAGATCGCGCGGGACCTGTCCCGCGCGCTCGGCACGCACCCCGACATCGCCGAGACGGCCGCCCTGGCGCACGACCTCGGCCACCCGCCGTTCGGTCACAACGGCGAGCGGGTGCTCGCCGAGCTCGCGTCCGAGTGCGGCGGGTTCGAGGGGAACGCGCAGACGCTGCGGCTGCTCACCCGGCTCGAGGCCAAGACGGCCGACTCGGCCGGACGCTCGGTCGGGCTCAACCTCACCCGGGCGACGCTCGACGCCTGCACGAAGTACCCCTGGCCGCGCGC
Source organism: Nocardioides panacisoli (assembly GCF_039537325.1). Taxonomy (GTDB): domain Bacteria; phylum Actinomycetota; class Actinomycetes; order Propionibacteriales; family Nocardioidaceae; genus Nocardioides; species Nocardioides panacisoli. The sequence continues at coordinate 34,420 of NZ_BAABAH010000014.1, read as the reverse complement.
CGTCGACGCCGCGAAGTTCGGCGTGTACGACGACGACCGGCCCGCGTTCGACTGGATGCGCGCGGGTGCCCCCGCCGGCCGCCGCTGCGTCGAGGCACAGGTGATGGACCTCGCCGACGACGTCGCCTACTCGGTCCACGACGTCGAGGACGGCACCGTCGCCGAACGCGTCGACCTGACCGGCCTGGACGCGCCGGCGGTCTGGGCGACGGTGCGCGCGTGGTACGCGCCCGACGCGACCGACGCGGCACTCGACGAGGCCCTCGCGCGGCTCCGCTCCGTCGGCAGCTGGCCGCGGTCGGCGTACGACGGGAGTCGGGGGAGCCTGGCTGCGCTCAAGAACCTGACCAGCGACCTGATCGGCCGCTTCTGCGGCGCGGTCCAGCAGGCGACGTTCGCCGTGGCCGACGGACCGTTCACCCGCTACGCGGCGGACCTCGTCGTACCCGCCGACACGTGGACGGAGATCACCGTGCTCAAGGGGATCGCCGCGCACTACGTGATGCAGGCCGACGACCGGGTCGCGGCGATGGCGCGGCAGCGCGAGCTGCTGGCCGAGCTCGTCGAGACGCTCGTCGAGCAGGCGCCGCACCAGCTCGACGAGATGTTCCTGCCTGACTGGAAGGACGCCGTCGACGACGCCGCTCGGACCCGCGTGGTCATCGACCAGGTCGCCTCGCTCACCGACGCCAGCGCCGTGACCTGGCACGACCGGCTGGTCCGCTGATGACCGACGGCCGTCCCCTGGTGTGGCTCCCGTTCGAGCCGGCGCTCCTCGGCGACCCGCCCGCGGGGCTGCGCTACGAGGTGGTCGACCCGTCGCAGCTGGTGCCGGCCGGCGTCGGCGAGGTGGAGCTCTACGTCCCGCCCTACCTGGGCGGCCCGGCCGACGTCGAGGTGATCGAGCAGATGACCCGGCTGCGGGTGCTGCAGACCCTCACCGCCGGCGTGGACAACGTGCGCGACCGGATCCCCGCCGGCGTCACGCTGTGCAACGGGCGCGGCATCCACGAGACCTCGACCGCCGAGCTCGCGCTCACGCTGGTGCTCGCCTCGCTGCGTGGCGTCCCCGGCTTCGTCCGGGCGCAGGATCGCGGCCGGTGGTCGTTCGAGTGGCGCCCGGCGCTGGCCGACCGGCGGGTGCTGCTGATCGGGTACGGCGCGGTGGGTGCGGCGATCGAGGCGCGGCTGGCGCCGTTCGAGATCGAGCTGGTCAAGGTCGGTCGGACGCCGCGGGACGGCGTGCACGGCATCGGCGAGCTGCCTGCCCTGCTGCCGGACGCCGACGTCGTGATCCTGGTCGTGCCACTCACCGACGAGACCCGCGGCCTGGTCGACGCCGGCTTCCTCGCCGCGATGAAGGACGGCGCGCTGCTGGTCAACCTCGCCCGAGGTGCGGTCGTGGTCACCGACGACCTGGTGGGCGAGCTCGGCCGCGGGCGGATCAGCGCCGCTCTCGACGTCGTCGACCCCGAGCCGCTCCCCGAGGGCCACCCGCTGTGGTCGGCGCCGAACCTGCTGATCAGCCCGCACGTCGGCGGCGCCAGCAGCGCGATGTGGCCACGCGCGCACCGGTTGGTGCGCGACCAGCTGCACCGCTTCGCCGCCGGCGCGCCGCTCGCGAACGTGATGACGGGGGAGTACTGACCGACCGGCTGTGGAGCGCCCGCCCGTGGCCGCCGGGCGGACCGTAGGATCGCCGACATGGCCGGCCGGATTCGCGATGACGACATCGCGGTCGTGCGTGAGCGGGCTCGGATCGACGACGTGGTCTCGGCGTACGTCACGCTGCGGAACGCGGGTGGCGGGTCGCAGAAGGGGTTGTGCCCCTTCCACGACGAGAAGTCGGCCTCGTTCCACGTCACTCCCAGTCGTGGGTTCTTCCATTGCTTCGGCTGCGGCGAGGGCGGCGACGTCATCTCGTTCCTGATGAAGATCGACGGGGTGTCCTTCACCGAGGCCGTCGAGCGGCTCGCCGACAAGTACGGCGTCGAGCTGCGGCGCGAGGAGGGAGGCGTCGAGGACCGCCCCAAGGGCCCGCAGCGCCGCCGGCTGATCGAGGCGCACGCGGCGGCCCAGGAGTTCTACGAGAGCTACCTCTCGAGCCCCGACGCCGTCGCCGGGCGGCAGTTCCTCGACCAGCGCGGCTTCGACCAGGCCGCGGCCCGGCACTTCGGCGTCGGCTTCGCCCCGCGGGACGGGGAGGCCCTCTGGCGCCACCTCCAGTCCCGGAAGTTCACCCTCGACGAGGTCGTCACCGCCGGGCTGGTCGCGGTGGGCCGGTCGCCGTACGACCGGTTCCGCGGACGGCTGCTCTGGCCGATCCGCGAGGCTTCGGGAGAGACGATCGGCTTCGGCGCCCGCCGGATCTTCGACGACGACAAGATCGAGGCGAAGTACCTCAACACCTCCGAGACCCCGATCTACAAGAAGAGCCACGTCCTCTACGGCATCGACCTCGCCCGGCGCGAGATCGGCCGCTCGTTCCAGGCCGTGGTGGTCGAGGGCTACACCGACGTGATGGCCTGCCACCTGTCCGGCGTGACGACGGCCGTCGCGACCTGCGGCACCGCGTTCGGGGACGACCACGCGCGGGTGCTGCGCCGCTTCCTCAGCGACCACGAGGAGTTCCGCGGCGAGGTGATCTTCACCTTCGACGGCGACCAGGCGGGCCAGAACGCCGCCCTCAAGACCTTCGCCGGGGACCAGCGGTTCGTGTCGCAGACCTACGTCGCGATCGCACCCGAGGGCATGGACCCGTGCGAGCTCCGGATCAAGGAGGGCGACGCGGCGGTGCGCGAGCTGATCGCCACCCGGCGCCCGCTCTACCGGTTCGTGCTGGGCAACATCGTGGGCAAGTACGACCTCGACCGGGCCGACGGCCGCGTCGACGCGCTCCGCGAGGGCGCGCGGCTGGTGTCCTCGGTGCGGGACAAGTCGAAGGTCGACGCCTTCGCGCGAGAGCTCGCCGGCATGATCGGCGTCGACCCCGACGACGCGCGCGCAGAAGTACGGCGAGCCGCGGCGCGGGGCAGCCGCCAGCAGGCCGAGCAGGCCGAGCACGGGGCGCCGACGCAGGCGCAGCGACCCGCCCTCCCCGACCTGCGCGACCCTAGGTTCGGCATCGAGCGGGAGACCCTCAAGCTCGCCCTGCAGCACCCGATCGCGATCGGCCGGGCGACGGCTGAGATCGGCGCCAACGACTTCACCCACCCGACCTACCGCGCCGTCTGGCAGCTGATCGAGGCCCACGGCGGGTTCGCTGCGGGCGCCGGCGACCCGGACCGTGCCGCGAAGGTCCGCGACGCCGCCACCGACCCGGACGTCGCCGCCGCGGTGACCGCGCTCGCGGTCGAGCCGGTGCAGACGAGCGGGGAGCCGGACTCGGGCTACGTCGCCCACCACGTGTTCCGGCTGCTGGAGCTCACGGCGCTGCGGCGGATCGCCGACATCAAGTCGCGGTTGCAACGGACCAACCCGGTCGAGCAGGCGACGGAGTACAACAAGATGTTCGGCGAGCTCGCCGCCCTCGAGCAGCACCGCCGCTCGCTGCGCGACAACATCGTGGGCACTCCTTGAGGCTCCCGTCGAGGCCCAGCCGGTCCGAGCGGGTGCTCGCCTCGGCGAGCGGCGCCGACGGCGCGGTGTCCGGCAGCCGCGACGCGATCTTCCTGCCCACCGGCGACGAGCCCCGGCGGGTGCCGTGGGAGCAGGTCGCGAGCGCCGACTGGGACTCCGAGGAGGCCACGCTGACGGTCGTCGAGCTCGCGCCGTGGGGCGAGGCGCAGCCGCGGCACCTGCTCCGCCTGGAGCAACCCGACCGGCTGCTCCAGCTGGTCCGCGAGCGGGTGACGGCGAGCATCGTGCTCCAGCGCCACGTGCCGCTCGGCGGACGCCGTACCGCCCGCATCGTCGGCCGCCGGCCGCCGTCGGGCCGAGGCGAGATCACCTGGTTGGTCGAGTACGACGCCGGCGCCGACCCCGCCGACCCGGCGGTCCGCGCGACCGTCGGCGACGCGCTGGACCGTGCCCGTGCGGACATCGGCGAGTTGTGACCACCGATTTCATCCGCCGCCGACGCCCTTGCTAATCTGTCCGGGCTGCGGGCCGAACAGACCCGCGCCGGTCCCCTGTAGCTCAACTGGCAGAGCATTCGGCTGTTAACCGGAGGGTTGTTGGTTCGAGTCCAACCGGGGGAGCCAAAGAGAACGGCCCGTGACCGCGCGTTCGCGCGGATCACGGGCCGTTTCGCTCGCGCGGCCCGCAGCGGAGCGGGCGTCGCGACGGCGAGCGCCGCCGCTGGAACGGGCTAGAGCCCGAGCAGCCCGAGCAGGCCACCGAGACCCAGGCTGTCCAGGACCGGGCTGAGCAGGTCCGTCAGGGCCGAGCCGGACGGCAGGCCGCCCGGACCATTGGCCGCGTCGCAGATCGGCTGCGCCCCGGGAACGGCCGTGCACAGCTCGGTCAGCGACAACGCGCTCGGCTGGAGGCTCCCCGCTCGGGCGGCGAGCGTCGTGCACACCAGTTGCGGCACCCCGGCATCGCAGAGCGCCTGGACCGAGGTCAGGTCGCTGGGCAGCGGCCCTCCGCCGCCTCCTCCGAGGAGCCCGCCGAGCCCGAGGGTGTCGAGCACGGGGCTGAGGAGGTCGGTGAGCCCGGTCAGGTTCGTGGGCAGGCCGGCTCCGAGGTCCGCGGCATCGCAGATGGCCTGTGCCTGGGGCACGGCGGTGCACAGCTGGGCGAGCGTGAGGTCGGTCGGGAGGCCGTTGGCGAGGCCGGCGAGGCTGTCGCAGACGGTCTGGGGGAGGCCGGCGTCGCAGAGCGCCTGGACCGAGGTCAGGTCGCTGGGCAGGGGCCCTCCGCCTCCTCCTCCGAGGAGCCCGCCGAGCCCAAGGGTGTCGAGCACGGGGCTGAGGAGGTCGGTGAGCCCGGTCCGGTTCGTGGGCAGGCCGGCTCCGAGGTCCGCGGCATCGCAGATGGCCTGTGCCTGGGGCACGGCGGTGCACAGCTGGGCGAGCGTGAGGTCGGTGGGGAGGCCGTTGGCGAGGCCGGCGAGGCTGTCGCAGACGGTCTGGGGGAGGCCGGCGTCGCAGAGCGCCTGGACCGAGGTCAGGTCGCTGGGCAGAGGCCCTCCGCCGCCTCCTCCGAGGAGCCCGCCGAGCCCGAGGGAGTCCAGAAGAGGTTGCAGGAGCTCGGTCAACGCGGCCGGGTCGGCGGGTAGGCCGTCGGCGGCGGCCGCACAGAGGGGCTGGAGCTGGGGCAGGGCGTCGCAGAGCTGCTGGAGCGGAGTGGTCGCGTCACCGCCGGCAAGTCCTCCGAGGGCGTCGCAGAGCTGCTCCGGGAGCCCGGTGTCGCAGAGCGTCTGGATCGGGCTGCTGGTGCCACCACCGCCACCACCGCCACCGCCGTGCTGACAGGTCACCAGTGCGAGCGCGGTGGCACCGACCTGTGCACGGGCGAGCTCGAGCCGGTGGGTCAGGCGCCGCACGCGACGCTGGAGCTTCCGGACCTTCTTGGCCAGCTTGTGGGCCTTGGCCGCCTGGTGGGCAGCGACGGCATGCCGGAGCCTGCGCTTCGTCACCGTCACCCGGTGCTTGGCCGCGCGCATCTTCGCCACTGCTGCTGTCCGCTGGGACACCGCGGTGTCGTACGCCGCCTGCTGGGCGGAGCAGTCGGGAGCAGCCGCGACCTCCGGTGCGGCGGCGGAAGGTGAGACCACCGCGGCCGCGGTCCCGGCGACCTCCGCGCCGGTCAGCACCAGGGCGATGGCCACTGCGAGAGCGACGGCAAGGCGAACGGTGGCACGAGTCATCTGTGGCCCTCCCTCCAGGGAGACCCAGGTGAGCAGGTCTCCGGAGCGCACGCCGGTGTGCGCGCGCATCCTGACTGCCTATCGGCAGCGGAAGCGCTTCTCGGCGAGGTTTCTCCCGGAAGTTCTGACCGTGGAGGATGGCGAGATGCACGACGACCTGCTGCCGCACCCGGCGACCGGCGAGCTGTTCGCATCGCCGGTGCCGCCGGGCACCGGCTGGCCCGGCGATCCGGCGACGGCGGAGACGCCGGTCGCGCGAACTCCCGCTCAGGTACGCCGCCTCGCCCGACGCGCGGACCTCGGGGAGCTCGACGCCCGGGTCAGCGTCTGCCGCGCGTGCCCGCGGCTGGTGCGCTGGCGGGAGGACGTCGCCCACGGGAAGCGCGCGTCGTACGCCGACCAGCCCTACTGGGGGCGGCCCGTACCCGGCTTCGGCCCACCGACCGCGAGCATCCTGGTCGTCGGGCTCGCACCGGCCGCCAACGGTGCCAACCGCACCGGCCGGCTGTTCACCGGCGACCGCAGCGGCGACTGGCTGTTCGCGTCCCTGCACCGGGTGGGCCTGGCGACGCAGGGCACCAGCGTCCACTCCGCCGACGGCCTCGAGCTCGTCGACACCCGCATGGTCGCGACGGTGCGGTGCGCGCCGCCGCAGAACAAGCCGACCACGAGCGAGCGCGACACCTGCTCGCCGTGGATCGAGGCGGAGCTCGGCCTGCTCGCAGAGCACGTCCGGGTCGTGGTCGCGCTCGGTGGCTACGGCTGGGACGCGACCCTGCGGGTGTACGCCGCCCTCGGCTGGCAGGTCGCCCGGCCCAAGCCGCGGTTCGGTCACGGCGTCGAGGCGACCCTCGTGCACGACGCCCGCTCCGTCACGCTGCTCGGCTGCTACCACCCCAGCCAGCAGAACACCTTCACCGGGCGGCTCACCGAGCCGATGCTCGACGAGGTCTTCGGCCGGGCCGCGGAGCTCGGCGGCGCCCCGCAAGGATGAACGGGGAGCCGCGCGTCCGGTGCTAGCAGGGAATCTTGTCGGGCGGAGCCGGTCGCCCGAGCAGGTATCCCTGGCCCTGATGACATCCCAGCAGGGCCAGGTGCGTGCGCTGTCTCTCGGTCTCGATGCCCTCGCCCACCACCACCAGGCCGATGGCGTGGGCGAGGGTGATCACCGCCGAGACGATCGCGTCGCACACCGGGTTGCTGCCCAGCTCGGCGACGAAGGTCCGATCGATCTTGATCTCGTCAGCCGGAAGCTCACGCAGGTGGGACAGCGAGGAGAAACCCGTGCCGAAGTCGTCGAGGGCGACGCCGACGCCGAGGCTGCGGAGCATCTCGAGCTGCACGACCGTCGCCTCGATGTCGGTGAGGACGGCCGACTCGGTGACCTCGACCATCAGGTCGGTGGCCCGGGCGCCCGTCTCGGCGAGCGCGCGGCCGAGAGTCGCCACGACATCGGTCCGGAGCAGCTCCGCCGCGGAGACGTTGATGGACACCCGCTTCGGGCAGCCCGCGGCCCGCCACGCCTGGGCGTGCCGAGCAGCCTCCGTGGCGACCCAGCTGCCGATCTCCAGGATCAGGTCGGAGTCCTCGGCGACGTGCAGGAACGCCTCGGGGCTGAGCAGGCCGCGGCGTGGGTGCTGCCAGCGGAGGAGCGCCTCCACGCCGGCGGTGCGTCCGGTGGCGAGGTCGACCAGCGGCTGGTACCGCAGTGTGAGCTCGCCGCGCTCGAGGGCACGCCGGAGCTCGCCCTCCGTGCGCAGCCGCTCGACCGCGAGGGTCTGCATGTGGTCGTCGAACTCGGCCCACCCTCCCCGCCCCTCTTCCTTGGCGCGGTACATGGCGGTGTCGGCCTCGCGGATCAGGTCGTCACCGCTCAGGCCGGGCCGGGACCGGGCGATGCCCGTCGACCCGCCGACGCGCAGCTCGAGGCCGTCGACCCGGATCGTTCCGCGCAGCACGGCTGCCAACCTCTCGACCGCCGGGCGAGGATCCGCCGTCCGGGGTCCCAGGACGACGAACTCGTCGCCACCGAACCGGCTGACGATCCAGTCACGGGGCACGGCGGCGCGAAGGCGGTCGGCCAGCTCGACGAGCAGCCGATCCCCGACGTCGTGGCCGTGACTGTCGTTGACCAGCTTGAACCGGTCGAGGTCGATGAAGAGCACGACCACCGGGGCGGCCTCGGCATCCGCGAGGAGCCTGGTCAGCTCTCGAGTCACGCCGCGCCGGTTGAGCAGTCCGGTGAGCGAGTCGTGACGGGCGTTGTGGCGCAGACGTCGCACCAGGCCGTCGTGCGCCTCGACGAGGTCGTTGAAGGCCCGGGCCACCTCGGCGACCTCCGTGGGACCGGACTCGGGCGCCGGACGTCGCGGACCACCGTCTCGTGAAGCGGCGATCGCCGATCCGAGTCGCCGGATCGGTCGCGCGAGCCGGCGGTGGAGCGCCACCGCCAGTGCGATCACCAGAGCGACGATGGCGCCGCCGAACAACAGCAGGGAACGGCGCTGGTCCCGGGCGGAGGCGGTCGCGGCGTGCTCGTCGAGGCCCGCGAGGATCCGCCAGCCTGTCGCAGGCACCTCGACCTCACGCCAGATCCGACGGGTGCCGTCGACACCGACCGCGGGTGGGCGCGTCCACGCAACCGCGGCGCCCGGCTCGTAGGGAGCGTGCGGGGTGGTGGCGGCCACGAGTCCGCTGGCCGGGTCGATCGCAACGACCACGGTCGCCGCGTCGGCTCCTGCCGGTAGGGCGAGCTCGGGAACGTCGGTGAAGAGCACCGCAACCACCGCTCCCACCGGGTGACCCGGGCCCGGGATCGGCGCGGCGATCGTGACGGCGGGATGCCCGCTGCCCGGATCGATGAAGATGCGGTCGTCGGGAACGGTGGTCGCCTCGTGGAGTGCTTCCGAGTAGGCAGTGTTCGGCACCGTCTCCCCTCGATCCCCGGAGAGGGCACAGACGGTTCGGCCGCCGGCCGTGACGACGACGATCCGCGCCGCTGACCTGACGCTCGCCAGAGGAGCGAGGGCTCGCTCGCACCCGCGGCGATCCAGCTGCCTCAGACCAGGGTTCCGCGCAAGGTTGTCAAGGAGGGGCGCGGCGCTGTCGAACAGGGAGCCGAACTCGGTCGCCTCGGTCGCGGCGAGTGCGGTCAGCTGGCCCTCGGCGCGGTCGCGCTCGCGGTCGAAGGTCGCGGCGGTCACCCACACGATGAGTGCGCCGACGGCTACCAGGCAGGCGGCGAAGCCGGCGACGACCGACGCCGTGACCGACCGTCCCACCCTGCGGGCGGGCATCTCAGCTGCTTTCGGTGCGCCGTCTGTCCCGAGCGTGGTCGCGGACGAATTCGTTCCTCATGCTGTCTCCCCCATGTGTGCGATCGCACCAGCCTGCCTGAAGCAGGCGCGCCTGTTGAGGACGCAAGGAACTGCGATGCCAGGTACAAAGACCCTGCCGCGGCCGGGGGCTCAGCTCGCGCGTCTGCGGCGCCCGCCGCGGTCGCTCTTGGCCTTCGTGATCGCCTTTCGCAGGTCGGCGGCGCTCATCTTCGAGCGCCCCTCGATCTCGAGCTCCTTGGCGAGCTCGACCAGCTGCTTCTTCGGCAGGTCGTCCAGGTCGACGTCCTCCGGGCCCCGCTTGCGGGTCCGCACCGGCGCCACGTCCTGGGTGTTGCCGGCCCGGTGCTTCTTGCTCGTGTCGACCGACGCCTGCAGGGCGGCGAGGAGGTCGACGACCTTCTCCTCCGACTCCTCGCGGTCCGGCTGGGTGACGACGACCCGGTCCTTCTTCTTCGCGTCGATGAGCTTCTCGACCCGCTCGGTGTAGGTGTCGCGGTAGTTCTTCGGGTTCCAGGAGGTCGTGAGGGTCTCGATGAGGTCGACGGCCATCTTCAGGTCCTTGCCCCGGGAGGAGGCCCGGCCCGGCAGGTTGTCGAGCTCCTTCTTGGGATCGCGGACCTCGTCGGCGAAGTACATCGTCTCCAGCACGAGCACGCCGTCCTTCGGTCGGATCGCGGCGAGGTACTGCTTGCCACGCATCACGAACGTCGCGACGCCGACCCGCTCGGCCTTGTCCATCGCGCCCACCAGCAGCGCGTAGGCCTTCTTCGCGGTCTCGTCGGTCGGCGCCAGGAAGTAGGACTTCTGGTAGAAGATGGGGTCGATCTCGGCGGCCTCGACGAAGTCGCTGATGTCGATCGTCCGGCTCGTGCCCGGCTCGACGGACTCCAGCTCCTCCTGGGTCAGCATCACGTACTCGTCGTCGCCCACCTCGGCGCCCTTGACGATGTCGTCGTAGTCGACCTCGTCACCGCTGTCCTCGTTGACCCGCTTGTTGCGGATCCGCGAGGAGGTGCCCTTCTCGAACTGGTGGAAGTGGACCTGGTGCTCCTGGGTCGCGGAGAAGAGCCCGACGGGGATGTTCACCAGGCCGAACGAGACCGAGCCGGTCCAGATCGCGCGTGCCATGGCCCGGCGGTACCCAGGCAGCCTGTCCTCAGGCGGGCTGGCGCTGCTGGTCCCGCTGGCCGGCAGGCCGGCCGTCCGGCCGGGCGAGCCAGAGGTCTTCGAACTGGCCGGCGGGCAGCGGCCTCGCGATCAGGTAGCCCTGGATCAGCGGGCAGCCGAGGTCGACGAGCGCCCGGCGCTGCTCGACGGTCTCGACGCCCTCGGCGACGACGGTGATGCCGCAGGCGGCGGCGAGCCGGACGACGGCGGCGACGATCTCGGAGTCGACCTGGCTCCGGCCGAGCCCGGCGGTGAACGCCTGGTCGACCTTGACGACGTCGACCGGGAACCGCTGCAGGTAGGAGAGGGAGGAGTACCCGGTGCCGAAGTCGTCGATCGCCACCCGGACACCCAGCGCCTTCAGCTCGCGGAGCGTCGCGATGGTCAGCTCGGTGTCGGCCATCAGGCCGGTCTCGGTGATCTCGAGGCACAGCTGCTCGGGCGGGAGGTCGGTGCGGAGGAGGGTGTCGGCCACCTCCGCGACGATGTTCGGTCGGCTGAACTGCACGGCGGAGAGGTTCACATTGATCCTCAGCGGCTCCCGCTCCGGGTGCGCGAGCGCCCAGGCGCGGGTCTGCCGGCAGGCCTCCTCCAGCACCCACGCGCCGAGCGGGACGATCAGGCCGGTCTCCTCGGCGACCGGCACGAACCGCAGCGGGGTCACGATGCCGTCGGCGGAGTTCCAGCGCACCAGCGCCTCGGCGCCGACGGTCCGACCGGTGACGGTGTCGACGACCGGTTGGAAGTAGAGCTCGAATTCGTCCTCGTCGAGCGCGCGACGCAGTCCCGTCTCCAGCTCGAGACGGGCCCGCGGGTCCTCGGCGGTGGCGGGCGTGAACAGCCGGAAGGTGCCCTTCCCGGCTCTCTTCGCGGCGTACGTCGCGCTGTCCGCGGCCGCGACCAGGGCCTCCCGGCTGTCTGCCTGGTCGGTGGTCGCGATCCCGATGGACGCGCTGACGAACACCTCGTGCCCGCCGATGACGGTGCCCTCGGCGACGTCGGCCAGGATCCGCTCGGCGACCGCCACCGCCTGGCGCTGGTCGGCGATGTCCTCGATGAGGATGGCGAACTCGTCACCGCCCAGCCGCGCGCAGGTGTCCTCGGGCCGCAGACGTCGCCGCAGCAGGGCCGCGACGTGGACGAGCAGGTCGTCGCCGATGGGGTGACCGTAGGAGTCGTTGACGAGCTTGAACCGGTCGAGGTCGAACATCAGCAGCGCGTGCCGGGTCTGGTGCCGCTGCGCCCGGACGAGTGCGTGCTCGACGCGGTCCTGGAACAGCCGCCGGTTCGGGAGGCCTGTGAGGGCGTCGTGGAAGGCCAGGTAGGAGAGCCGCTCCTCGAACGCCTTGCGCTCGGTGATGTCGTGCAGGACCAGCACGAGACCCGGATGGGGGACCGGCAGGCTCGCCGCGGTGAGGGCGACCGGGATGCGCTCCTCGCCGACGCGGAGCACCGCGTCGTCGTCGCGGACGGTGTCGTGGGCCTCGGAGACGTCCCGGAGCCGCAGGGGGCCGGAGGTGCGCTTGATCGAGAAGACGTCGTCGGCCGGCCGACCCACCAGGTCGCCGTCGTAGGCGAGCAGTGCGTGCGCCGCCGGGTTCGCGAAGGTGATCACGCCGGCCGCGTCGACGGCCAGGACGCTCTCGGACTGCGCATCGGTGATGGCCGTCAGGTGGGCGAGCAGCTGCGCGTTGCGCAGGGTCTCCGCCCCGACGCTCGCGAGCGTCGACAGGGCATCGCGCTCGGTGTCGATCCACGCGCCGCCGCCGATCCGGTCCCAGACCCGCAGCTCGGTGTGGTCGTCGATCTCGGCGCGCAGGTCCCCGGCCGAGGCCGGCTCCGTCGGCGACACGTACGTCGCCGCGCCCGCGCGCAGGACGTCGGTGGCAGCGGACAGGAGCTGTGCCCGGACCTCGTCCGGGTCGGCGGAGGAGCGCACGGCGACCACGCCGTCCTGGAGCGCCTCGGCCGCCAGCCGACCCTGCCGCTGGACGACGACGGCGACGTACGCCGCCTCGATCGTCCAGGCGAGCGCGATCGCGGGGATCGCCGCGACGGGGTGGTCGTGCACGGCGACCGCCGCGACGACGCCGAGGAGGAGCGCGCCGAACGAAGCCAGGCCGCGGCTGCGCCACTGCTCCCACATGCTGAGGAGGATCGGGTCCCCGACGGCGAGCCGGACGATGACGGCCACGGCGCCGGAGGAGGCCACCGCGAACACCAGGCCACCGACGGCGCACGCCAGGATCGCCGCCGGGGTGAGGGCCGAAGCGGCAGGGGGCACGATCAGCGACGCGACGGCGTACCCCGCGAGGCTGGCCAGGACGGTCTGCCCGACGTTGAAGACGGTCTTGATCGGTGCTCGCCGCGCGGCGAGGTTCCCGGCGAAGGACGCGACCACGACGGCGACCGCGACCTCGAAGGGGCTGAGCATCAGGATCATGGGCGGCAGCAACGCCTCGTCCAGGTGGTCGGACTCCACGCTGCCGTGCCGGTGCACGAGCCGCGTCGGGCGCAGGTGGGTGTAGACGAGCAGCACCGTGAGCACCGCGAACGTCAACGGGTGCGGGAACGACTCCTGGCCGCCGCGGGCGGCGGCCAGGACCGTCGCGGCCACAGCGGCTGCGCCGACTCCGGCGCAGACCGCTGTCAGCCCCGCCGGCGGCAGGACCTTAGGGACCCTCGAGGGGGTCAGTTCCATGCCGCCGACCAGAACCCGGTGGACGCCCACCCGCCGGCGTTCCACGCGGCGGAGTTCCAAGCCGCCGAGTTCCACGCAGCGCTGTTCCAGGCGGCGCTGTTCCAGGCCGCCGAGTTCCACGCCGCGCTGTTCCACGCCGCGGAGTTCCAGGCGGCCGAGTGCCAGTCGTAGCCGTTCCAGGCGGCGCCGGCCCACTCGTAGGCGTTCCAGGCGGCGGAGCTCCACGCGACGCTGTTCCAGAGCAGCGCGTTCCAGGTGTAGCCGTTCCAGTTCAGGGTGTTCCACGCCGCGCTGTTCCAGGCGGCGGAGTTCCAGGCGGCGCTGTTCCAGGCCGCGGAGTTCCATGCGGCGCTGTTCCATGCGGCGGAGTTCCACGCGGCGCTGTCGCCGGTGGGTGCGCCGGCGTTGACCAGCGAGCCCTCGGAGCTGAACAGCGACCCGGAGCCGTCCGACCGGAGCAGACCCTGGTTGGCGGCCGCTCCTGCAGGCGCGGCGAGCAGGGCGGCGATGTTCAGCCTGCCGGCTCCCTGCGCGGTGGCCGGAGCGCCGGGCACCGGGACGGCGGTGCCGGTCAGCATCGCCTTGACCTGGTTGTTCGTCAGGTCCGGACGCTGCTGGAGGAGCAGGGCGACGGCACCGGCTGCCTGCGGGGCTGCGAACGAGGTACCGGAGCCGCGGAAGTAGACGGGGGCGATCCGCGACGCGGGGAACTGGGTGTCGATCGAGGAGCCGGAGGCGCGGGTGGAGACGACGTGCGCACCGGGCGCGACGAGGTCCGGCTTCGCGATCCCGGCCGCGGTCGGGCCCGTCGAGGAGAACGGTGCGACGGTGTCGTCGCCGGGGTCCGCGGTGGTCGCGTCGTCGGTGGCGCCGACGGTGATGACGTAGGGGTCGTCGCCCGGCTTGGAGATACCGCCCGGGCCCGAGTTGCCGGCTGCGACCGTGACGACCATGCCGCTGCGCCACGCGCCCTCGACCGCAGCGTCGAGCGGGTCGATCCGCCAGTTCTGGGTCGAGTCGGTGCCCAGGGAGAGGTTCAGGACCCGGATGTTGTCCTTCGCAGCGTGGTTGACCGCCCACTGGATCGCGGTGATGACACGGACGACGTCGCTGGAGCCGTTGGCGCCCGCGACCTTGAGCGAGATCAGGTCGACGCCGGGCGCGACGCCCTTGATCGCCCCGCCGGATGCGACGCCCGAGCCGGCGATGATGCCCGCGACGAAGGTGCCGTGGCCGAAGCTGTCGGTGGCGTAGCTGCCCTCGCCGCTGAGGTCGTAGCCGTCGACCACCCTGCCGGCCAGGTCGCCGGTGTTGCTGATGCCCGTGTCGATGACCGCGACTCCGACGCCGTGGCCGTCGACGCCGCTCGCCCACGCGGCGGGAGCGCCGTCGGCCTGCGGGTAGACCGCCGACGCGTCGTGGCTCCCGGCTCCCCAGTCCGCGTCGTTGACGGTGACGGGCGCATTGTCGGAGACGTGCAGGCCCGTCGCCTCGAGGGCGGCGACCTGCTGGTCGGTGAGGTCGGCTGCGAAGCCGTGGATGATCGGAAGGTTCTGGTAGCCCTCGAACCCGGAGACCATCGGCTTCGCGTCCCGGACGGCCTGCCGCGATCCGGTGACGATGACGGTGCGGGTCTCGGCGTGGGCCGAGACGGCGGGACTGCGTTGGGCGCTCTCCGCCGGGGTGGCCACGACCACCAGGGAGAGGGCGGCTGCCAGGAGCGCGGGAACCGTCGCACGAAGCCTGCGGGACTGAGGTCGCATGGGCGGATCCAACTCTCTTCGGGCGGGCGCGCCCGGGCGGACCCGGGCATCATGGTTGCCATCGGCAGCCGTCCGGCCCGGTTGAGGCCTTCGCGTGAGAATTCTCTGGGGGATGAAACCCCGGTCGGTTGGGCAACTCCGGGTCGTGACCATGGCATCGGACCAGACGACGGAGATTGCCCGGTTCGGCGATCTCGACATCGCGTGGGATCCGCGGGTCCTGCAGCCGCGGGCCTGGACCGCGGCGCAGAGCGAGTGGGCGGCCGAGCTGTCGCCGCAGTGCCCCGACGGCCCGATCCTGGAGCTGTTCTGCGGTGCCGGGCAGATCGGGCTCCTCGCCGCCTCCCTGACCGGTCGGCCGCTCGTCCAGGCCGACCTCGATCCCGTGGCTGCCGCGTACGTACGCCGGAACGCGGCGGCCGCGGGCCTGACCACCGACGTCCGGGAGGCCGCCGTCGAGCAGGCGCTGGCTCCGGACGAGCGGTTCGGCCTGGCCGTCGTCGACCCGCCGTGGGTTCCGACGGCCCGGATCGGGACGTTCCCGGAGGACCCCCCGCTCGCCATCGACGGCGGGGCAGACGGCACCGACCTGGTCGTCCTCGGCGTCCGGGTCGCCCTCCGCCACCTGAGCCCGGGCGGTAATGCCGTGGTCCAGGTCGGTGACCCCGGCCAGGTGGAGCTCATCCGGTCCCTGCTGCCGGAGGGCGGTACCGGCGACGCCGCGCCGTGGGCGGTGCTCGAGGTCCGCGACTTCATGCCGCGCGGGATGCTGGTCCGGGTCGGGCCTCAGCCGTAGCGCTCGACGAACCGAGCCAGGATCAGTGGCGGCACGGTCACGACGGCTTCCTGCACCCGGTCGATGATCTCGTCCATCGTCTCCGGCGGGTAGTAGCCGTAGTGCTGGTAGATCCGGATCCGCGTGACAATGCCGTCGACGTCGAGCTCGGGGTGGAACTGGGTCGCGTAGAGGTTCGTCCGGACGCGGAACATCTGCACCGGGCAGGCCGGCGACGACGCGAGCAGCACGGCGGTCGGCGGCAGGTCCCGACACGCCTCCTTGTGGCCCACGAAGGCCTCGAACGTGTCCGGCAGGCCCGCCAGCAGCGGGTCGGACCGGCCAGCATCGGTCAGCGTGACGGGGACGGCGCCGATCGGCTCGGCGTACGTCCCGTCGACGACGCCGCCCTGGTGCACGCCGAGCGTGCCGACGCCGTAGCAGGCGCCGAGGAAGGGGAAGTCGCGGTCGACCACCTCGTCGAGCAGGGAGCGCAGCTCCGACTCCACCCGCCGCTGGGTCGTCGACTTCGAGTCCTCCGGATCGCTGGAGTCGAACGGACCGCCGCCCAGCACGATCCCGGCGTAGCTGTCGAGGTCGATCCGCGGCATCGGGCCGGCCTCCAGCCGGACCCGGTGGAGGTCCCGCTCGTCGAGACCCGACGCGCGCAGCATCGCGGCGTACTCGCCGTCCGCGGCCTGGTCCTCGGCGCGCGTCGCGAGCAGCAGGAACGGTCTCACGCGGGACATCGTCTCCTACGCGGTCACTGCTGGGCGACGTACCAGCTGGGCAGCGCGCCGGGTCGCAGGTCGGTCTCGTTGCCGGGCCGCGTCAGCGTCAGCACGGCGCGCAGGATCAGCGGCGACCTCTCGGTGAGGGCGTCCTCGACGGCGGCGAGCTGGCTGGCCACCTCCGACTCGGGGGCGTCGCCGACCAGGTCGACGGCGGCGACGAGGTAGATCCGGTCGGCGCCGACCCACTCGGTCCGCAGGTAGCTGACGCGCTCGACGTCGGGGTGCTCCAGGAGCGTGTGCAGGACCGCGTTCCGCGCGAGCGGCGTCACCTCCTCGCCGGTGAGGAAGTCCATGTTCCGCATGATCAGGAACAGCGCCACCGCCCCGAGCAGGACCCCGACCGCGATCGAGCCGATCGCGTCCCAGACCGGGTCGCCGGTCACCTGGTGCAGCCCGATGCCAGCCGTCGCGATCACGATGCCGACCAGCGCCGAGAGGTCCTCGGCGAAGACCGCGCGCAGCATCGGGTTGGAGGTGAGCTGGACGTACCGCAGCGGGTGGAGCCGACGCTGCCGCGCCCCCGAGCGGGTCTGGCGGAGCGCCTGGAGGAAGGAGACGCCCTCGAGCACGAACGAGGCAGCGAGGACGGCGTACGCCCAGCCGTAGGGAACCTC
The DNA here is from genome assembly GCF_039537325.1 of Nocardioides panacisoli. Lineage (GTDB taxonomy): Bacteria > Actinomycetota > Actinomycetes > Propionibacteriales > Nocardioidaceae > Nocardioides > Nocardioides panacisoli. The sequence continues at coordinate 17,456 of NZ_BAABAH010000014.1, read as the reverse complement.
CTCCGACGACGCGGAGGCACCGAGGGCCTGGATCCCGTGCCAGACCGAGACCGCCGCGCCGACGCTGAACAGGCCAAACGCGGCGAACATCGACCAGACGTAGCCCACGCGGCCGTGCCCCAGCGGGTGCTCCTCGTCGGGCGGGCGCGCGGCGTGCCGATCGCCGACGACGAGGAACACTTCGTTGCCGGTGTCGGCCCAGGAATGCGCGGCCTCCGCCGCCATCGAGGCCGAGCCCGTGATCACCGCAACCACGGTCTTCGCGAGCGCGATCAACAGGTTCGCGACGAGCGCGACCACCACGGTCACGAGCCCCTCGCTGTGTTGGGGCGTCGGTCCGGTCTCTGTGGTCACGCCGTCGACCCTAGTGTTGGGGCCATGGGCCGAGTGACCGTACGACGACCGGTGCTGCGGGTCCGCGACGACGCACGGTCGCGGCGTCCGGACACCCTGGCCGCGGAGGAGCCGATGGAGATCCGCATCGGTGCTCGGCCGCTGGCGATCACGATGCGCACCCCCGGTCACGACTTCGACCTCGCGCTCGGGTTCCTGGTCGGTGAGGGCGTCGTGCACAGCGCCGAGGACGTCGTCGCCCTTCGCTACTGCGCCGGCGCGACCGACGACGGCACCAACACCTACAACGTGGTCGAGGTGGTCCTCGACCCGTCGGTGCCGCCGCCTGCGGCGTCGCTGGAGCGCAGCTTCTACACGTCCTCCTCCTGCGGCCTGTGCGGCAAGGCCTCCCTCGACGCCGTACGGACCGCCTCGGCGTACTCGGTGGCCGACGACCCGTTCCACATCTCCGCCCGGCAACTGGCCGTCCTGCCGGACCGGCTGCGCGCCGCTCAGACCGTGTTCGACGCCACCGGCGGCCTGCACGCCGCCGGCCTGTTCACCGCCGACGGCGAGCTGCTCGCCGTCCGTGAGGACGTCGGCCGGCACAACGCCGTCGACAAGGTGATCGGCGACGCCGTCCGTAACCGCGCGCTGCCGCTGACGGGCACGGTGCTGATGGTCAGCGGGCGGGCCTCGTTCGAGCTGGTCCAGAAGGCCGTGATGGCCGGGATCCCGGCACTCGCGGCGGTCTCCGCGCCCTCCTCGCTCGCGGTCGACCTCGCCGAGGAGGCCGGCATGCTGCTGGTCGGCTTCCTCCGCGGGACGTCGATGAACGTCTACAGCGGGTCGCACCGGCTGGACGGTGCAAAAAATTCTGGCGATTGACGGGTGAGCGACTGGGTACCTCCAGGACGGTCCAGTCGCAGGGCGACTTTCTCGGGTGCGCACGCAGCTGGACGAGCTCCCCGAACAGAAAGTCAGCCAGTCATGAAGAAGTCTCTTTGTGCTGCCCTCCTGGCGCTCGCGACCGCATCGGTCCCGGCCCTCGTCGGCACGCCTGCCCACGCCGCACCCGGTCAGACCCTGATCTGCGACAACCACCGGAACAACCCCTACACAGGCACCTACAAGCAGGTCACCGTCCCTCGCGGTGCGTCCTGCTTCCTCGCGAACGCGCACGTCCTCGGCAACTTCAAGGCCCTGCACGGCGCCGTGAACGTCTACATCATCGCGACGCCCGTGGACCGCAACATCCACATCAAGGGCGCCACCCGCGACGTGAAGATCGGCCCCCGGCACTGCCGGTTCGACCCGACGGTGGGCAACAACATCATCGTCACGCGCTCCCACAACGTGGCGATCTGCTTCAGCACCGTCAAGGACAACATCAGCGTCACCCGCAACGACGGGCGGATCATGCTGCGCAACAACAAGGTCGGCAAGAACATCAGGGTGGTCGACAACCTGCCCTACGCCCACCAGCCCGGTGACGGCCAGCACCCGAACATGGACGCGATCCGGTTGCGGGACAACACGGCGGGCCGCCACATCACCGTCACGCGCAACAACGGCCGTCCGCTGATCGCCGACGGGAACAGCCCGGCCGTCAACAGCTGACGCCGGCTGACACCGCCGTAATCCGCTGGCGCTGGACCGGTCCGGAGGAACACGCTTCCGCCGTGACCTGGTCCAGCGCCGAGTGGATGACGGCGGAGTTCCGTGCGGAGCTCCGCGAGTTCGTCGCGGGCGCGGTGGGCGAGCCGGACGTCCTCGAGCCGGTCAAGGTCCGGCCGTGGTCCACCGTGTGGCGGGCCGAGGCCGGCGGGTCGACGTACTTCGCCAAGCAGAACTCGCCCGGCCAGGCGCACGAGGCCGCGCTGATCACCGCGCTCGCCCGGATCGCCCCCGAGTACGTCGTCCCCGTGGTCGCTGCGGACCCGGCGCGCGACCTCCTGCTCACCGCCGACGCTGGGCCCACGTTGCGTGCAGCCGGCGCGGCCGATGACCCGGCCGCGTGGTGCCGGATCGTGACGGACGCGGCGGCGCTGCAGCGTGCGGTCGCCACGCACGTCGCCGAGCTGCCGATCGGGGTGCTGGCGCCCGGCGACGCCGTCGGGTACGTGGCCGACGCCGTCGGGCGACTCGCGGCCCTCGCCCCGGACGACCCGCGTCGCCTCGACCCCGACATTGCTCGGGCCCTCGAGGCGCACCTGCCGGTGATCGACGCGTGGGCCGACCAGGTCGGTGACCTGGACCTGCCGATCACGCTCAACCACAACGACCTGCACGACAACAACGCCTTCGTCCCGAGCGGCGACGCGCCGCTGCGGTTCTTCGACTTCGGCGACGCGATCCTGACCGAGCCGCTCGGCGCCCTGCTGATCCCGCTCAACCTGTGCGCGCACCTGTGGGAGGCCGGACCGGATGACCCCCGGCTCCGGCGGGTGGCCGATGCGGGGCTGGACGCGTGGAGCGACCTGGTCGACCTCGGCACGCTGCGCGAGGCCCTGCCGGCGGCGCTGCAGCTCGCCCGGCTGGGCCGGGTGGAGTGCTGGCGACGCTGCGTGGCGACCATGACACCCGCCGAGCTCGGCGAGTGGGGCGATGCTCCCGCCTACTGGCTGGGTACCCTGCTGGGGGAGCCGCCAGTGGGGAGGAGCCCACGAATGTGACGCCACGGCTCGGGCTGGCGATACTTTCCGGGGCGCGTGAGGAGGTCACGCGCGCAGTGGTGAGGGGTCGTTCATGGTCGAACCGACGAGCCGCGGTGGCGCGCGCCGCGCGCCGCGGTCGATACGGCTGACCCGTCGTGACCGCAAACGCCTCCGCCACGCCGAGAGCCAGGGCGGCCGCCGGGCCCTGCGCGGCGAGGACCTGACCGCCGCCCGCCGTACCAGCACCGGCTCCGCCGGAGGCGGTCGTCGGGCGCTGCGCACCGAGCGGCGTACCCACGGCCTCGCCGGCACCCTCGGGATGACCCTCCTCGGCGCGATGGTCCCGGGCTCGGGTTACCTGTACGCCGGACGCAAGCTCATCGGCGGCATCGTGCTCGCCGGCTGGCTGGCCATCGTCGGCTTCGTCGCGTGGCACTTCGGGCGGAACTGGCACCACGCGCTCGACCTCGCGCTGAACCCGACCGCCCTGAAGATCGCCGTCGGCGTGCTCGCTGCGCTCCTGCTCGTGTGGCTGTTCGTGGTGTGGACCTCCTACCGACTGGTCCGGCCGAGGGAGCGCCCACGCTGGCACACGATCGTCGGCAACGTCGCGGTCGTCGTGTTCTGCGCGATCTTCGCGGCGCCGGTGCTGCGGGCCGCGCAGTACGGGCTCGCGACGGCGGACTTCGTGCACACCGTCTTCGACGGCAACAGCACCGCCACCGCCCCGCACGGGGTCACCGAGGACGACCCGTGGGCCGGCCAGGACCGGGTCAACGTGCTCCTGCTCGGCGGCGACGGAGGCGAGGGGCGCGAGGGCGTCCGCACCGACACTGTGATCCTCGCGAGCATCGACACCCACACGGGCAAGACGGTGACGTTCAGCCTCCCGCGCAACATGGCGGACGCGCAGTTCCCCGAGGACAGCCCGCTGCACGACCTCTACCCGAACGGCTTCACCGACGGCGACCCCGCCGACGGCGAGTACATGCTCAACGCGATCTACCGCAACGTCCCCGCGGTGCACCCCGGCGTGCTCGGCAAGAGCTCCAACGAGGGCGCCGACGCGATCAAGCAGGCCGTCGAGGGCACCCTCGGCATCCCGGTGAACTACTACGTGCTGGTGAACCTCGACGGCTTCAAGGAGCTCGTCGACGCGATGGGCGGGGTCACCGTCAACATCAACGAGCCGGTCGCCGTACAGGGCTGCACGGACTGCGGCCAGCCGCCCGACGAGTGGCTGGCACCCGGGCCGGACCAGCACCTCAACGGCTACTACGCGCTGTGGTTCGCACGCGGTCGGTTCGGCTCCGACGACTACGAGCGGATGGACCGGCAGCGGTGCATGGTCAACGCGCTGGTGAAGGCCGCCGACCCTGGTCACCTGCTGCTGCGCTACCTCGACCTGCTCAAGGCCGGGCAGGAGATCGTCTACACCGACATCCCTCGCCAGGCCGCCTCGGCGTTCGTCGAGCTGGGCCTGCGGGTCAAGGACGCGAAGATCAAGTCGGTGGTCTTCAAGACCGACGACCAGTGGAGCTCGGCCGACCCGGACTTCGACTACATGCGCGACGTCGTGCAGCGCGCGCTCAACCCGGAGCCGGGGTCCGGCGGCCACAAGAAGGACCCGGCGACGGGCGCCAAGGACGCATGCGCCTACCACCCGACCGGCGTCACGGTGGCCGACGTCGAGGCGGAGTACGGCACCGGCTGATGGGACCCAGAGCTTGACCACGAACGAGGAAGCCCACCGGATCGCTCGTGAGCACGGGGTGAGCGGGCCGCTCTACCTGTTCGTGAAATTCGTCGCCGCGCTCGTCTTCCGGTTGCTCTGCGGCTTCACCGCGACCGGCACGGAGAACGTCCCGAAGACGGGCCCGGTCGTCATCGTCCCCAACCACAAGAGCTTCTGGGACCCGTTCTTCGTGGCGATCGTGCTGCGCCGCCCGGTGCACTTCATGGGCAAGGCCGAGCACTTCGACGGCCCGATGGCTCCGATCTTCCTCCGGCTCGGTGCCTTCCCGGTGCGCCGGGGCGACTCGGACGCCGAGGCACTCGAGACGTCTCGCGCGATCCTCGCCCGGGGTGACGTGCTCGCGCTGTTCCCCGAGGGCACCCGCTTCCGCGGTGAGGGACTCGGAGTCCCCAAGCGCGGCGCCGCCAGGCTGGCGATCGAGGCCGGCGCACCCATCGTCCCGGCGACGATCACGGGCACCGAGAAGCGGCGCTGGCCGCTGCCGCGCAAGGTCCGGGTCGTGTTCGGCACCCCGGTCTCGGTCGAGGGTCTCGAGGCCACGCCGGAGGACGCCGCGACCGCCATCGACACCGCGTGGCCCCAGGTCACCGAGGAGTACGCCCGCTGGCAGAACCGTCCCGGCCTGGTTGCCGCCGGCCTGGCCGCCGTCGGGCTCGGCGCGCTGATCGTGAAGAAGCGACGCGGCAGGTGAGCCGGTCGGCGGACCGTAGCCGGCGCCCTCGATAGGCTCCTCGAGGCGAGGGGCGGTAGCTCAGTCGGTCAGAGCAGAGGACTCATAATCCTTGGGTCGTGGGTTCGAGCCCCACCCGCCCCACATATCGTCTTCGTTGGTTCGGCTGGAAACTGTGACGCGGCTACTTCCACACTCGGACGTAGTCGATCTTCATCTCCACCGTCTGGGGAGTCGTCGCCACCGGCGCGTTCCAGAGCTGACCCCAGCCTTGAGTGAGCACGACGTTGAACGGCTGGTCGAAGGGCTGGGGGCTCCGCAGCGGATCCGATGGCCTCCAGGTGTGCTGGTAGACCATCGTCCCGTCGAGGTAGAAGCGCATGATCGGCGGTGTCCACTCGACGGTGTAGACGTGCCATCGGCTCACGTCGACGACGTGGGCGCGCCCTGTGTGCACGTTCGTGCGGCCGTCGACGTAGTGGAGCGACGAGAACACGCCTGCGGGCAGGGCACTGAACCATTCGGCTACGTCGACCTCTCCCGAGAGGGGCCACCGCCCGTAGGTCTGTCGGTCGGGGTAGAGCCACACTGCTGAATGCGCACCCGGGACCCGGGCGGTGCTGAACTGGGCCCTGAAGGAGAAGCGACCGTAGGCCTGGCTGAACAGTCCCTTGGTCGTGATCGTCGAGGACACGCGGTCGGTTACGAAGTCTCCGTAGGGGCTCTTGCACGTGATCGGGGTGGCCAGATGCCGTGCTCTCAGCGTCGCGCTGCCGTCGGTCACCGAGATCTGGTCGGGGCCGGCGAGTAAGCAGGCGGTCCCGTTGGCAACGCCGGTGATGGACGTCTGCTGGGGCACCCACTTCGCAGAATCGAGGGCACCGGCAGAGAAGTCGTCGACGAAGGTGCAGGCCCAGAAGGACCCATCGGCTTTGCGCACCCCCGGACCGCATGCATCAGAGGGCGTGGTGTCGATCGGCGACGGCCGGACGGTGCGAACGCGGCTCTGCGCTCCTCGAGCCGACGCCAGGACTATCCAGGCAACGCCCGCGGGGCGGGGCAGGTCGATCCGGTATCGCCCGGTCGGCCCCGAGCGTTCGCTCGTGAGGTCGACCCAGTCTCCGGAGATCCGTCGCAGGATCCGGATGGTCGTGAGTGCAGGGTCGCTCCCTGTGAGCACCACATGCTTGCCTTCGATGTGCGGGCGTTCGAGCGTCACGCGCTCGACGCCCAGCGATGGAGTCACGGTGAACGCGAAACCGGCGATAATGGCTGCAATGGCCGACGTTGCGACGGCGAACCGAATACGCATGATGTTTCCCTCCCCACGAAGCTCCCGCGGGTCGCGGAACGTTCTCCCGCTTCCACGGTAGGAACGTGGGGGCGCCATGCCATCGGTCTGATGACCGCTCAGCGAAGGACGAACGGCTTGTGACGGCCGTCACGCTGATGCAAGGTGACCCTGCTGGCCGGCCCTTCTCGGGATGCCTGTCGAGGACGCCGGGCTGAGGCGACCCCAACGCAGGGAGTGGCTCAGTCGGTCAGAGCAGAGGCGCCACGATGCGAGACCGATTCGGGCGCCGCGTCGTCGGTCAGTCGTGCTCGTCCACGAGCCGGTGGCGACGCTCCTCCTCGCGCTTGGAGTACGCCGCGGCGCGGATGGCTTCGTCCGACTCGAGGCCGCTGCCGAGGGCGCCGCCCACGGTGGCGGCGGAGGCCACGAACCAGGCCAGGACGACGAGGTCGCCGTACCCGAGAGACGCGTGGAGGTAGCCGCCCATCACGGCCGGATCGAGCACGAACAGCGCCCAGAGCAGGTTCAGGACATAGAGCGCGACGTAGCAGATCGTGCACCCGGCAGTGAGCGTCAGCAGCGTCGAGGTGTTGTAGAGGCGCGAGCGCTCCTTCGCCTCCGGCGAGTCGTCGTCGGGACGGTCCCAGAGCTCGCCGTCGATGACGAGCCAGCCGACGACGAGCGCGATGGACAGGATCGTGGCGACCACGAGACGCCAGGGGGACAACGAGCCCGCCAGCAGCCAGATCGTGGAGTTGACGGTGGCGATGGCGCCCGTGGTGAGGGCGGCGACGAGCGCGGACTTGAGCCCGGGCACGAGCAGCCAGGGGCGGTTGGCGAGCACCATCCCCAGGAGCAGCCGCCAGCGTCCGCTGAGACGCGGGAGCGGCACGCGCAGGTCGTCCCCGGAGTCGTCGGTCATGCCGCTGACCAGCTCGCGGACGGCCGCTCGGCTCCGTGCGTGCATCCGGAAGGCACCGAGCGCAGGCAGCGACAGCACGGCGGTCCGTTGCTGCGGGTCGGCCTCGACGAGCAGGTAGCGGCCGTCGTCGTCGCGCAGCGGCAGCTCGGTGAGACCGACGACGACGTCCCAGCGGTGCTCCTGAGCCTGGCCGGTCAGTCGTGACAGCGCGGTGTCGACGTCCTCGCACCCGACGGTGAACGGCTCGCTGACGACCTCGACGTCCCATCCGCCGCGACCGTCGCTCCCCGGCGGCGCGAGGTCGTGCATCCGGCGCGCGAGATCGGTCGGCTTGGACGGATCGGCCATCAAGCCGATGCGTGTCGTCATGATGGCGGAGTACCCACCGGCACCCACGAGGAGTCGGTCCGGAGGGACGCGGGTCGTGCGGACGGGGATGACCCCCGTCCGCACGAGCTCGGGCCGACGGGTCAGCGCGGCAGCTGGCCGACCCGCATCCGCGCCACGCCGAGGTCGACGACGGCACCGGAGCCGTCCAGCAGGGTGAGCCGCACGGCGGTCACCTCGATGCCGGCCTTCAGCTTCTTGACGAGATTGGTCTCGATCTTGACCAGACCCGGGATCTCCAGGCCGTCGAGCGGGATCTGCTGGGGCTCCCCGTTCACGGAGATCAGGACGGTGCCCGTTCCCTTGCTGCTGCGGATGAGGTGCCGGGACCCGCGATCGCGCTCGACGTAGGCGCGCGCCTTGATGCCCTCGATGTGGATGGCGCCGTTGGCGAGATCCACGTTGGCGATCTCGGCCTGCTCCCAGCCCTTGGCGGACTTGCGGGTCGCGACGGCCCGCTCCTTGGCCTGGGCGACCCCCGCCTCGAGAACGTCGGGGAGGTTCACGGTGGCGACGGAGGACTGCAGGACGTCACCGTCGGTGCCTGCGCACGGCATGAACACCTGCGGCGTGGCGCCGACGCCGACGACGTCACCGAGCACGCTGGCCTTGAGGCCGTAGGCGATGCCGCCGAAGACGCCGTGCGGCGTGTCGATCAGTCGCGCCACCGCGCGGGCGAGGGCGACCGTGGTGTTGCTCGAGTCGAGGTGGACGCGCAGACCCGTGGCCTGGGCGACCGCGCGGTGCGCACCGTGGACCTGGGTGGTCCCGCCGAGGCTGATGGTGCCGACGCCGGGGATCACGACCGGGTGGTTCGGGCCCGGGAGCGGAAACGTCTGCGGGTTGCCCCCAGACGGCGTGTACGTGATGCCGAGGACGTTGGTGTGCGCGGCGGTGTGGTAGCCCGCTGCGTCGTGGTAGGCGCGGGTCCAGGCCTCGATGCCGGTGATGGCGAGGGTGCCGGCGTCGTTGTCGGAGAGCTCGACATCCGCGATGCGGTGCCGGGCGTAGGTGGAGACGGTGTCGCCGTTCTTGCGGGTCCACACCCTGGTCTCGAGACCCTCGGCGGTGCCGAGGCCCTGCAGGTCGACCGAGGCGGTCGCACTGGTCTTGGTGATGCCCGCGATGTTGTTGCAGGCGACGATCGCGCGGGCGATCGGGCCGGATCCCACCGGGAGGGAACCACCCTTGACCTTCGCGCCGAACCCGAAGGCAGACATGCCGTAGGGGACGGGCACCTGGTCGGCGGCGCCGGCGGTGGACGAGGAGGCGACGACGAGGCCGCCGGCCATTGCTAGGAGAAGACTGAAGAGGACTGCGAGCCTACGCATGGGTGCTCCTTGGGGGAGACGGGGAAAAACGAGCAGTCCCCCCGGACCGACCCCCTCAGGTCCCGAGAAGATGTTGACTGCCTCGTCGCTGCGATGAAACTGTCTCTTTACTTCTCAACGTCCGACATGCCAAAAGGCGACGGCGTCGGCCGATTTGTGGTAGCGCCGGCGGGCGCTCGCCCCTCTCCCGCAAGCAGGACGACGAGTGCGACGAGACCCGCCATCGAGGTGGCGGGAAGCACCAGGAGAACAGCGACCACGGTGGCCGCCGCAGCCGACCACCTCCTGCTCCTGCCGACCGCGCAGGCGAGCACGATCATCGACGCCGCGGCGAGGAGCAGGCCGATCCGGTACGCCTGGCCCTCGCGCGTCCACCAGGACGCTGCGTCATCCGAAGCGCCGAGCGCCAGCGTTGCCGCGACCGCCGCTGATGCGGCGAGAGCCGTCGCGGCGCCGACGCCGGCAGCGACGAACGGTCGGCGTCCGGCCCGGCGCACCGTCCGACCCGCCCGGACGTAGGCGCACGCGATCACGATGCAGGCGAGGACCCAGAGCACGTCGCCGACGAGGACCCGCTCTGGGTGCGCCTGGTACCACTCCGAGACCTGAGCCGACGTCGGTCGGCCGGCGGGCTGGCCCGACCAGAGCACGACCTCGTCGAGGACGACGACGCTGGCGGCGAGGAGAAGCGCGACCGTCGGCCGGACGACCAGACGATCGAGAGACGCTGCCCGGCCCTCGCGACGCGGGGTGCGGACATCCGTACTGGGCACGCTCTCAGTCCAACGGACGTGCGAGTCGTCCGGCAGGGTCCAAGGACCTACGGCCGGTCGACCGCCGTCGCACCGGGTCAGCGGACGGCGAACCTCTCGATCGCCGACCTCCACCTGTCCGGGTCCGGCGCGAACAGCCCGACCTCCCCGTGATCGCTGGAGACGACCAAGAAGTGCTTGCCCGCGACGACCCGCCCGTTCCAGGCCTTCTCGACCCGCACGCCGGTGATCGCGGCGACGGGGACGGTGACGGCCCGGCCGAGGTAGGGATGGATCAGCAGGTCCGCGGTCGTCAGCGTGAGCAGGCTGTTGTTGGCGACGCGGGGGAAGTCGCCGGTGCCGCCGCAGTAGTTGCCGCGGTCCGGGCCGAGCACCACCCGGTCGCCGGTGGCGGCGAGGTCCGCCTGAAGCTCCGCCATCCTTGCCCTCCGACGGCGGGAGAGTGCCGTGAGCACGATCCCCCAGACGACGCCGTTGATCGCCAGGATGCCGAGGACGAGCAGGACGACGAAGACGACGACGTGCATGCGGTTCAGTCGCCCCAGCCCATGGGGAACACCTCGATCAGCGCAGCGAACGCGACCCCCATCCGGGCGCCGGCCTGGCGTGCGAACCCTTCGAGGAATTCCCGCGGATCCCAGTTCTCCCAGCCCAGGCCCTCGATGTACGCCGCATGCGCCTGCAGCGACTCGACGCCCGCCTCGAACGTCTCCGTCGTGTCGGCGCCGTGCTCGGACTCGGGCGAGCCCAGCGCCCAGACCTGGCGTACGCCGCCCCACGGCTCGACGCCGTCGGTGAGCTGCTCGTTGAAGACCCAGCGGTTGCCGGCGTCGCGGACCGCGTCGATGACAGCGCGGCCGACGGCGATGTGGTCGGCCTGGTTGAAGTTCTTGCCGCCCCACGTCTCCCTGAAGTTGCCGGTGATGACGATGTCGGGGCGGTGCCTGCGGACCGAGCCGGCGATCGCGCGGCGGAGGTCCACGCCGTACTCCAGGATCCCGTCGGGCAGGCCGAGGAACTCGACCTCGCTCACGCCGACGATGCGCGCGGACTCGATCTCCTCCGCCTCCCGCACGGTGCGGCACTCGTCGGGGGCCAGGCCGTCGATGCCGGCCTCCCCGCTGGTCACCATGCAGTACACGATGGTCTTGCCCTGCGCGGTCCAGCGCGCGATGGCGGCGGCACCGCCGTACTCGATGTCGTCGGGGTGGGCCACGACGCACAGCGCGCGGTCCCAGTCCTCGTCGACGGGGGTCAGGGGCGGCGGGGGAGGCTGCTCGGTCACGGGGACACGATCCTCCACCGGCGGCGGGCGGGGAAGCCCTACGCTCGGCGCGTGATCAAGTACCTCGGCTCCAAACGCACGCTCGTGCCGGTGCTGGGGGACCTCGCGGTGGGCGCGGGCGCGCGGACCGCACTGGATCTCTTCACCGGGACCACCCGGGTCGCCCAGGAGCTGAAGCGCCGGGGGATCCACGTCACGGCAGCCGATGTCGCGTCGTACTCGACGGTGCTGAGCGACTGCTACGTGGCGACCGACGCGGACGCGGTCAGCGAGGACCTCGACGTCGAGCTCGCGCGACTGGACGCGCTGCCCGGCGCGCCGGGCTACTTCACCGAGACCTTCTGCGAGCGGAGCCGCTTCTTCCAGGCCAAGAACGGCGCGCGCGTCGACGCGGTCCGCGACGCGATCGAGCGGGACCACCCGCCGGGCAGCCCGCTCCGGCCGGTGCTGCTCACCAGCCTGATGCTGGCCGCCGACCGGGTCGACTCGACCACCGGCGTCCAGATGGCCTACCTCAAGGAGTGGGCGCCGCGGGCGCACCGTGACCTCCGGCTCACGCGCCCCGAGCTGATCAGGGGAGCGGGAGCGACGCTCGCCGGGGACGTCATGGACACCGTTGCCCGGGCGCCGCACGTGGACCTCGCGTACGTCGACCCGCCCTACAACCAGCACCGCTACTTCGCGAACTACCACATCTGGGAGACGCTGGTCCGCTGGGACGCTCCGGAGCACTACGGCGTCGCGTGCAAGCGGGTCGACACCCGCGAGACGCGCAGCGTGTTCAACAGCCGGCGCACGATGCCCGACGCGCTGCGGCGGGTGCTGTCGGCGGTCCGCGCCGACGTCCTCGTCGTCTCCTACAACGACGAGTCCTGGGTCACGGCCGAGGAGATCACCGACATGCTGCGTGCGGCGGGCCACGAGACGGTCCGGCTGCTGAGCTTCGACCGGAAGCGGTACGTCGGCGCGCAGATCGGCATCTACAACCCGGCGGGGGACAAGGTGGGCGAGGTCGCCCGGCTCCGCAACGTCGAGTACGTCTTCGTCGCCGGCCCGGCCGAACGGGTCGACGCGGCGGTCAGCTCCGTCGCAGCCGCTCGATGAGCCCGACGGCGTCCCAGGGCGCCCGTCCCTTCGCGTCGTTGTCGAAGTAGACGTAGACGTCGGCCTCCTGAGCCCACTCCCGGCAGCGCTCGGCCCAGGAGTCGAGCGACCTGGCGGAGTAGCCGCTCGTGTAGAGCTCGGTGTGGCCGTGCAGCCGCACGTAGACCACGTCGCTGGTCACGACGTCGGCCTCGGGCCAGCGGCCGGGGGAGTCCGAGACGACGCAGCCGATGCCGTGCGCCCGCATCTGGTCGAACGCCTCGTCGCTGCAGAAGCTGCGGTGCCGGAACTCGAGGACGTGGCGGACGGGCCGGTCCGCGTCGATCTCGGTGTGCACCCGGTCGCCGCGCAGCTTGTCGTCGTGACGGGCGGCCAGCTCGGCCGCCGCGGCCGTGCTGCGGGGGAGCTGGTCGTAGAACTGCCCGAGCAGCTCCTCGTCCCACTGGACCGACGCCGGGAGCTGCCACAGCACCGGGCCCAGCTTGGGCCCCAGGGCGAGCACCCCGGACGCGAAGAAGTTCGCGAGCGCCGACTCGACGCCGCGGAGCCGCTTCATGTGGGTGATGAAGCGGCCGCCCTTCACCCCGAACTCGAAGCCGTCGGGCACCGCGTCGCGCCAGGCGGCGTACGACGTCGGCCGCTGCAACGAGTAGAACGACCCGTTGATCTCGATGCTGGTCATCCGCTCGGCGGCGTACTCCAGCTCCCTCCTCTGCACCAGGCCCTTGGGGTAGAAGTCGCCCCGCCAGCGCGGGTACGACCAGCCCGAGATGCCGACGCGGATTTCGCCCATGTTCCATAGTGACCACATGCGACTAGTGGTTCTCGGTGGCACCGTCTTCCTGTCCCACGCGGTCGCGGCCGACGCCGTCGCCCGCGGTCACGAGGTCACCTGCGCCTGCCGCGGCACGTCGGGGTCCGTCCCGGAGGGCGCGCGGCTGGTGACCTGGGACCGCGACCAACCGGTGCCGGCCGAGCTCGCCGAGGGCGGGTTCGACGCGGTCGTCGACGTCGCGAGGCACCCGTCGCGGGTGCGGTCCGCCGTCGCGGCGTTGCCGGACGCGCACTGGGTCTTCGTCTCGACCGTCAACGTGTACGCCGACGACACGACGCCGGGCGGCACCCCCGGGACCATCCCGCTCCGCGACCCGATCACCGAGGACGTCGACCTCGCCGAGGACCCGGAGGCGTACGGCGGCATGAAGGTCGCCTGCGAGCGGATCGTCCTCGACGAGGCGGCCTCCGCCACGGTGGTGCGGCCAGGCCTGATCGTCGGGCCCGGCGACCCGACCGGCCGGTTCTCCTACTGGCCCCGGCGCCTCGCGCGCGGCGGGAACGTGCTGGCGCCGGGCAGCCCCGACGACCTCATGCAGGTGATCGACGTGCGCGACCTCGCCGCGTGGATCGTCACGCTCGCCGAGAACCGGACCGAGGGCGTCTACGACGGCGTCGGGGAGCCGATGGAGATGTGGCGGATGCTCGGCGAGTGCGCCGCGGGGGTCGGCGACACCGGCGCGGCGTACACCTGGGTCGGCCAGGACCGGCTGACCGAGCTGGACGTCGAGCCGTGGATGGGCCCCGAATCCATCCCGCTCTGGCTCCCGCGTCCGGACTACGACGGTCTGCCGACCCACGACGTCGAGCCGTCGCTGAGCGCGGGCCTGGAGCTGCGGTCGATCGCGGAGACCAGTCGCGACACGCTCGCCTGGCTGGAGGAGCAGCCGGACGCGCCGGTCAGCGGAATCTCCGCGGAGCGCGAGGCCGAGCTGCTCAGGCTGGCGACGACGTAGCGTCGGCGATCAGGATCTGGTCGCCCTTCCGCACGAGGTACAGCGTCACCTGGTCCGTGTGCTTCTCCGCGCCACGGCCCTTGAGGTGGTAGCTGTAGGTGTAGGTGACCCGCATGTTCGACGGGTCGGCGGTGATGTCGAGGACCTTGACGCCGGACACCGACCCCCAGAACTCCTGGTACTGCGGGCTGCGCTGCTGGTAGGCCGGCGTGAGCTGGTCGAAGCCGGCGGCCGGGTCCTTGCTCGCCGTCTGCAGGTAGGACTGCGCGAAGCCCTCGAGCTCGGCGGCGGTGGGCGGCGGAGCGGTGGTCTCGTCGGAGCTGCTGGGCGGGCTGCTGCTGGTGGCCGCGCCGCCACCGGTGCTCGCTCCGCCGCCGGTCTGCGCGGCGGGCGTGTCGTCACCGTTGTTGCCGAGGAGGAGGAAGGCTGCGACGAGGACGAGCAGGGCCACCGCTCCGCCGCCGATCGCGGCGACGAGGCCGGCCCTGCGGTCCCGTCCGTCGGCCCGGCGTGCCGGCGCCACCGGAGCCGGGTCGGGCGCGGGCTCGGGCGGCGGGGCGATCGGCGTGGCGGTCGTCGGCGGGTTCGCCGGTGGTGCGGGAGGCGGCGGCACGACCGGCATCCGCTGCGTCTCCCGGGAGGTCGCGGGCGCCCGGAGGTAGTCGCGCACCTCTGCCATCGCCGGCCGGCTCGCGGGATCCCGGGTCATCGTCATCTCGAGCAGCGGGCCGAGCCACCCGGCGGTGCGGAGGCGCGGCGGGTCCTCGTTCACGATCCGGTACATCGCGCCCATGACGTTGTCGCCGATGTCGTACGGCGGCTTGCCGGCGAGCGCGTGGAACATGGTCGCGCCGAGCGACCAGACGTCGCTGGCCGGCGTGGCCGAGCGGCCCGAGGCGACCTCGGGGGAGAGGTACGCCGGCGAGCCGGTCACCAGCCCGGTCTGGGTCAGCGAGGCGTCGGCCACGGCCCGTGCGATCCCGAAGTCGGTGAGCTTCACCGTGTCCTCGTCGCCGAGCAGGATGTTCGACGGCTTCACGTCGCGGTGCACGATGCCGGCGGCGTGCGCCGCGGCGAGCGCGTCCGCGACCCGCGCCATCACCCGGGCGGTGTAGTCCGGCGACAGCGCGCCGCGCTGCTCGATCGTGGCGGCCAGCGTGGTGCCCTCGACGTACTCCATCACCAGCCAGTAGCCGGCCTCGGCCTCGACGAGGTCGAAGACGGCGACGACGTTCGGGTGGTTGACCCGGGCGGCGAGCCGCGCCTCGCGCTCCGCGCGGATCAGGTCGACGTCGACCGAGCCGGGCGGGTAGCCGACCTGCTTGAGCGCGACGGTCCGCCCCAGGACGTCGTCGCGCCCCAACCACACGGCACCGGACCCGCCCTGACCGATCTTGCGGTCCAGCGAGTACCTGTCTGTGACGCGCCCGGCTTCCATCGCGCCGTCCAGCCTATCCTTGGCCTGTTCCGACCCAGACTTCGAGAAAGGCCGACCGTGCCCGTCGACCCCACGCTCCTCGACGACCTGGAGTGGCGCGGACTGATCGCCCACTCCACGGATCGCGACGCCCTCCAGGCGGCGCTCAGCGAGGGCAGCGTGCGTTACTACGTCGGCTTCGACCCGACGGCCCCGAGCCTGCACATGGGCAACCTCGTCCAGCTCGTCACCGCCCGCCGCCTGCAGCTGGCCGGGCACACGCCGTACGTCCTCGTCGGCGGGGCGACCGGCATGATCGGCGACCCCAAGGACTCGGGGGAGCGGACGCTGAACTCGCTGGAGACGGTGAAGGACTGGAGCGAGCGCGTACGCCGCCAGGTGTCGGCGTTCGTGGAGTTCGAGGGCGCGAACGCGGCCACGGTCGTGAACAACTACGACTGGACCTCGGGTCTGTCGACGATCGACTTCCTCCGCGACATCGGCAAGCACTTCCCGGTCAACCGGATGCTGGGCCGCGAGACCGTCAAGCGCCGGCTCGAGTCCGGCATCAGCTACACCGAGTTCTCCTACGTCCTCCTGCAGTCGATGGACTTCCTCGAGCTGTTCCGCCGGCACGGGGTCACGCTGCAGTTCGGCGGGTCGGACCAGTGGGGCAACCTCACCGGCGGCGTCGAGCTGATCCGCCGCGCCGACGGAGGGGACGCCCACGCGTTCGCGACCCCGCTGATCACGAAGCCGGACGGCACGAAGTACGGCAAGACCGAAGGCGACGCGCTCTGGCTCGACGCCGACATGATGCCGCCCTACGGGTTCCACCAGTTCTGGCTCAACCGGGAGGACGACGAGGTCGGGCAGCTGCTGCGGATCTTCACGTTCCTGTCGCGCGAGGAGATCGAGGACCTCGAGGCCCGGCACGCGGAGAAGCCGTCCCTGCGCGAGGCGCAGAAGGTGCTGGCCGACGAGGTCACCACGCTGGTGCACGGCGCCGACGAGACCGAGCAGGCCAGGGCGGCCGCCCAGGCCCTGTTCGGGACCGGCGACATCACCTCGCTGTCGGCCGCGACGCTGGCAGCCGCGCTGGGGGAGGCCGGCGCCGTCGACGTGGACGCCTCGTCGGGGATCCCCGATGTCGTCGAGCTGCTGACCCTCACGGGTCTGGTCAAGAGCAAGGGGGAGGCGCGGCGCACGATCGCCGAGGGCGGCGCCTACCTCAACAACGTGCGGGTCGACGACCCCGAGCTGGTGCCCACGAGCAGCGACCTGATCGGCGGCAGCTGGCTGGTGCTCCGGCGCGGCAAGAAGCGGTTCGCAGGCGTGCGGGTGGCCTGATCCGGGCTCCCGCGGGGGCTCTCGGAGGCCTGTGACCCGGCACACGCGACCCCGATTTGTACTGCGTCCGGGAGTGGTCTAATGTTCTCCGAGTCGCCAGGGAGCGGCGGGAGACAAGAGGGTCCGGAGTCATCCGGAGATCGGGTCTCCGGCCCCGGGCGGCCGCCCACCACTCACACAGCAATCCGGTGAAAATCCGGACCCGTTGTGTGCGCGGTGACCATCAGCTCGGACACGAACCCGCAAGGGCGAGGTCCGGTGCGTCTGATGTTTGAGAACTCAACAGTGTGTCATGCATATGTCGATGTGAGGTTTGTGCGCATCTGGCCTTTTGGGGTTGGGTGTGTGGGTTTTTTCGGCATTTCAATGATTCTGGCTTTTGTCAGA
>NZ_BAABAH010000013.1:0-136668 GCF_039537325.1 Nocardioides panacisoli | reverse complement strand
GACGAGGAGTTGCCGGCCGCGGAAGTTCAGCCGGGCATTACGGTGAGTCACGAAGACCTCCGGACGGTAGGTGACCTAGACAGCGCCCACCGCACCCGGAGGTCTTCGCTACGTCAACAACCGGCCCAGAGTGTCACCAACCTCCTGGCCGAGTACACCTAGACGTGCTTCGCGAGCGGCGTCAGGACGCGCGCTCGTCGCAGAACTGCAGCCACATCGTGTGCTGGTCGGCCGGGTAGACGCTGCGCGTCACCTCGATCGGGTGCTCGCCCCACAGCGCGCGGCGGCTGTGCCGGATCACCACCGACCCCGGCGGGATCTCGAGCAGCGCGGACTCGTCGGCCGTCGCGATGCCGGCGGTCACCGAGTCCTCGGCCCAGTTCGGCCGGCGGCCCCGCGCGGCCAGGTCGTCGTACAGGCTCGACGGCAGCTCGCCGTCGAGGAAGCCCGGCACCAGGCCGTCGCTGAGGAACGCGTCGGACAGGCAGACCGGACGGCCGTCGGCGAGGCGCAGCCGCCGCCAGTGCACGACGGGCTGACGTACGGCGATGCCGAGCGCGCGCGCCACTCCCTTGGCCGCGCCGACGCGGTCGGCGACGATCGTGCGGGACTCGGCGACGACGCCGCGGCGGGCCATGTCCTCGGTGAAGCTGCTGATCCCGGTGGGGATGCGGCGCGGACGGGCGACGAAGGTGCCGCGACCGGGGAACCTCTCGAGGACGCCCTCCGACACGAGCGCGTCGAGGGCCTGGCGCACGGTCATGCGCGCCACACCGAACCTGTCGACGAGGTCTCGTTCCGACGGCGCTGGTGCGCCGGGGGCGGAGCCGAGCACGAGGCCTCTCACGTACTCGCGGATCATGACGTGTTTCGGCGCGCGCCGGGCAGCGACCCCTTGCTGTCCCGTGTCCACGAACGCAGGTTAAAGGCGACCCTCCGGACACGTCCGGGGAACGACGAATCTTTAACCGCTCGGACCGCCCCCGGAACGTCGCTCCCGAACATGTGTTCGAACTCGTGCTAGCCTCGTGACGTGGACGTGCAGACCACTCTCTTCGGAGCCACCGACACCGTCGACCTCGACGCCATCGAGCGCCGCGAGCTCACCGAGGGCGCCTGGGTCGACATCGCCCGCGGCTGGCTGCCCGGCGCCGACGACGTCTTCGACACCCTCGTGCGCGACGTGCCCTGGCGGGCCGAGCGGCGCCGGATGTACGACCGGATGGTCGACGTCCCGCGGCTCGTCTACACCTACATGATCGACGAGCCGCTCCCCCACCCCGGGCTCGAGACCGCACGCGACGAGCTGAGCCGGCACTACCTCGCCGAGCTGGGCGAGCCGTTCCGCACGGCCGGGTGCTGCTACTACCGCGACGGCCGCGACAGCGTGGCCTGGCACGGGGACACCATCGGTCGGGGCTCGACCCAGGACACCATGGTCGCGATCGTCTCCCTCGGCGACGTCCGCCAGCTGCACCTGCGCCCCCGCGGCGGCGGCGACTCGGTCAAGGTCGCGATGGGCAACGGCGACCTCGTCGTCATGGGCGGCAGCTGCCAGCGCACCTGGGAGCACGCCGTCCCCAAGGTCGCCTCGGCCGGCCCCCGGCTCTCGGTCCAGTTCAGACCGTTCAACGTGTTCTGACTAGAACTCCACCCCGGGGGCCGCCTCGTTCGCGGCGGGGGCGTCGTAGAACTCCCGCTCCTTCACGCCGGCGACGCCGGCGAACATCATCCAAGGGATGGTGCGGACCGACTGGTTCAGCTCGCGCACCGCGTCGTTGTAGTACTGACGGGCGAACGCGATCTGGTCCTCGGTCTGGCCGAGCTGCTTCTGCAGGTCCAGGAAGTTCTGGTTGGCCTTGAGGTCGGGGTAGGACTCGGCGACCGCGTTGACCTTCACCAGCGCCTGCTGGAGCGCGGCGTCGGCGGCGGCCTTGGCCGGCACGCTGTCCCCTGCCGCGGCGGCCTGCACGCCGGTACGCGCCTTGGTGACCTCCTCCAGCACGTCCTTCTCGTGCGCGGCGTACCCCTTCACGGTCTGCACCAGGTTGGGGATCAGCTCGGCGCGCCGGGTGAGCTGGACGTCGATCCCGCCCAGCGCCTCCTGCGCCCCGACGTCGCTCTTGCGGAGCTTGTTGAAGCCCACGACGAAGAAGCCGACGAGGAGCACGAGCACGACGACCGCAATGATCACGTAGAGCATGGGCGGGACCTCTCGGGTTGGGGACTGCCGAATCTAGTGAGGGACGACGGTTGCCGCGACCGCGCTACCACGAGCCGCCACCACCGCCACCGCCACCGCCGCCGCCGCTGAACCCGCCGCCACCCGACGACGAGGACGACTGGGTGGCGTCGTAGGCAGAGATGGCGCTGTCGAGGGTGCTGTCGAAGCTGTCGACGATGGAGTCGATGCCGGAGTCGAGGCTCGCGTAGCCGTAGCCGTACCCGTAGAAGTAGCCGGGCATCGGCGGGTCCTCGCCGGTCTCGAGCCGGTACTTCGACGCCCACTCCTTCGCGCAGCCGAACGCGACGGCCCACGGGATGTACGCCGTGTAGAGCTCCTTGCGGCCGGAGAAGTCGAAGCGATCCTCCGCCGAGGTGGTCGACAGGACCCGCTTGAAGCCGCCGATCCGGGACCACAGGTCCCGCCCCGCCGCGGTGCGCTTCGTCGCGGCGCCGGTCGCCAGCATCGGCATGCCGGTAGCGAAGAAGGCGGCCGCCGGCAGGCCGAGGCCGGTGACGTCGAACGGGTGCCAGATGACGATCGCGCCGGTCACGAGCAGCGCCCCGATGACGAGCGTGCCGCCGAACCCGCCGATCCCCGCGCGGGCCAGCAGGCCGGCGCTCTTCGCCCACTGCGCCACGGCACTGTCGAACGTGCTGATCGCGGTCTTCAGCTTCAGCCCCGCCGACACGTCCTTCTTGCCCGCCGAGAAGCTCGTGCCCGGGCCGCCCAGCAGGCCGGCGACACTGGTCGTGAGCGGGTCGAGACCGGCCCAGCCCTGCGGGCCGGCCTTGTCGGTGATCGTCCAGCTGTCCTGGCCGGGGGTCAGGCTGATCGCGCCGTGCTCCGCGGCATGCAGCAGCGTGGCGACGTACTGCTTCCGGTCGTGCGCCTCGGTGAGGATGTAGGACGCCTGGGCGGGCCCGATGCCGTCCGGCGGGGCGTACTGGAGCGGGAACCGCGGCGCCCGCTCGTAGGTCAGGAACGCGAGCAGGAGGCCGAGCGCCGCGGCCGCCACGGTGCCGGCAGCGATCGCGCCCGCCACCGGGACGCTGCGCCCGAGCACCCGGTCCCAGCGACCGCTCCACGGCAGCGTCGTCGGCTCGGTCGGCGACGACACGTCCTCGCCGGCGATCAGCGTGACGGGGGTCTGCGCGCTGAGGTGGCCGGTCGTGACGGTGATGTCCTTGGTGCCGTCGCCATTCTCCTTGCACGGCGTGCCGTCGCCCCAGCCGATGACGCACTGCACGTCCTCGGCATCGGCCGGCAGGTGCACGGTGAGGCGCGACCGCTCGATCTGCTGCAGCCAGCCGCCGGGGACCAGCTGCCAGTAGAACTGGTACGGCGTCCCGACCTCGTCGCCGCCCGGCGTCAGCACGCCGTCGACGTGGTAGGTGATCTTGTAGGTGTGCTCTCCGGAGGAGAGCGTCGTGTCCGCGTCGCCGATCCGGTAGACGTCGAACCGGCCGCTCTTGAGGCTGTGCGTGTACGGCTCCGACCTGCCGTCGCGGGTGACCGTGAAGTCCTCGATCGGGTGCCGCGCGTGCGGGTCGGAGGAGTCGAGACGGTCGAAGAACTGGAAGATGCCGTGCTTGTCGCTGCTCGGGAAGTCCGTCTGCAGCGTTTCGACGACGTCCATCCCGCCGTCGTCGTGGACGGTGAAGTCGGCCTTGTACGTCGTGAAGGACGTCTCCTCCTCCGTCGGGTCGCCCGTGTCGCCGTGGACGGAGAAGAAGATGGCCGGCCAGGACAGGATCGCGGCCAGGACACCGAAGACGATCAGCGCCCTGATCGCTCGCAACATGGCCGTCACGCTAGGGGCTCGGCGCAGCCGGCGGCGGGAATTGCGGATACTCCTGCGCCGCGCCGCTGCGGATGGGCCGGGGACGACCGGGTACCTGACGTCGGAGCGATCCGCCCCGAACCGGTCGCCCGATCCGAAGGAGCGCCGACATGCCCATGGGCGCAGACGGATCGACGCTCCTGGGCGACAGGTACCGGCTCGGCGACGTCCTCGGCAGCGGCGGGATGGCCGACGTCCACCGCGCCCGCGACGTGCTCCTGGATCGCGACGTCGCGATCAAGCTCCTGCGGCCCACCCTCACCAGCGACCTGGACCAGCGGAGGTTCGCCGCGGAGACCCGGATGCTGGCGCGGCTGAACAGCCCGCACCTGGTGATGGTGCTCGACGCCGGCGTCGAGCGCGCGTCGAAGGACCTGTGCCGGCCCTGGTTCGCGCTGGAGCTCGTCGACGGCCCGAACCTGGCCCAACGGATCGCCGCCGGCCCGCTGCCCACTCGCGAGGTGGCGTCGATCGGCGCCGGGCTGGCCACCGCGCTGGCGCACGTGCACGCCAGGGGGATCGTCCACCGGGACGTGAAGCCCGCCAACGTCCTGCTCTCCGCCGACGGCCGGCCGAAGCTCGCCGACTTCGGCGTCGCCAGGGTCGCCGACGACAGGACGGCGCTCACCAACCCCGGTCACACCGTCGGTACCGCCGCCTACCTCGCACCCGAGCAGGTGCGGAGCCTCACCGTCACCGGCGCGAGCGACGTCTACGCCCTCGGCCTCGTCCTGCTCGAGGCGCTGACCGGCCGCCGGGCCTACCCGGGCCCGCCGACCGAGGCCGCCCTCGCCCGCCTCCAGGCACGACCCGTCATCCCGGTCTCGCTCGGGAGCGGCTGGACCCGGCTCCTCGACGCCATGACCGCGATCGACCCCGCGGACCGGCCGAGCGCGGCGACCGCGGCCGCCCGGCTGTCGGCGCTGGCGGCCACCGAGCCGGCGTCGGCGTCGGTCGAGCCGGGTGCATCGACCGCCGCCCTCGCGCTGCCCGGCCCGTTCCCGGACCTCGACACCGCGCCGACCGTCGTCCCCAGCAATCGGACCGGGCGCAGCCGCACTCTCCTCGGCGTCGCGGCAGCGGTCGCGGTCGCCCTCGTGCTCGGGCTGGCCTGGTTCACGAGCGGCTCAGAGCCCCCGCCGACGGCGGCAGCAGCCGCGGCCCCAACGGTCGAGAAGGACACGGCGGCGCACACCCGCGGGGCGACCCAGTCGCGACCGGTCGCGCAGACCGAGCCGGCCGTCTCCGAGCCGAAGCAGCACCCGGGAGCTCGGCACCACCCCCACCGACGCCACCGACACCACCACCGCCACCACGCTCGGCACCACCGGCACCACCATCAACGGCACCACGGGCACGGCCACCGGAAAGGCCGGCGGTAGCGTCCCGGCTCAGTCGGTTCCGTGCTCGGCGATGAACTCCAGGATCGGCTCGGACAGCTCGCGGCGGCACACGATCACGTCGGGCAGGTAGACGTCGTCCTGGTTGTAGACGAGCTCGCTGCCGTCCACCCGGCTCGTGAACAGGCCGGCGGAACGCGCGACCGCGACGGGTGCCGCGGAGTCCCACTCGTACTGCCCGCCGGCGTGCACGTAGGCGTCCGCGACGTCACGCACCACCGACATCATCTTCACGCCGGCCGACCCCATCGGGACCAGCTCGGCGTCCATCGACTCCGCGAGTGCCTCCACGAACGCGGGCGGGCGGCTCCTGGACACCGCGATCCGCGGCCGCTGCGACGTACGCGGCGGGACGACCGGGGGGTTGCCGGTGTTGAAGGTCTCCCCCAACGCCGGCTGCGCCACGGCACCGGCGGTCAGGTTGCCCTTCTCCCACAGCGCCACGTGCACGGCCCAGTCGTCGCGCGGCACCTCGGAGAACTCCCGGGTGCCGTCGAGCGGGTCGACGATCCAGACCTTCTGCGCCGTGAGCCGCGCCTTGTCGTCCTTGCCCTCCTCGGAGAGCACCGCGTCGTCCGGCCGGTACTCGGCGAGCAGCGACATCAGCAGCTCGTGCGCGGCCCGGTCCCCCGCGTCCTTGAGCTCCTTGCCCTCCAGCCCCTCGCCCCGCACCTCGAGCAGGCGCCGGCCGGCCACCTCGGCCAGCCAGGCGGCGAGCAGGTGGTCGTCCGCAACGGTCTCAGGGGAAGGGGTTCCGGGCTCGAAAGTCACCGGCCCACCCTAGCGAGCGGTGGGCACGCGGCGACCGCCGCGGTCGGCCCTAGGAGTTGAAACGTTGCTGGGTCTTCTCGAGGCCGTCGAGGACGAGCGACTCGACGGCGTCGGCAGCGGTGTCGACCTGGAAGGGCAGCTCCTTGCGCTCCGCGCTGGAGTAGTTCGACAGCACGAAGTCCGCGACCTCCTGCCGACCGTGCGGCCGGCCGATGCCGGCCCGGACCCGGTAGAAGTCGCCGGTGCCGAGCGAGGAGCGCATCGACTTGAGGCCGTTGTGGCCGTTGTCGCCACCGCCCAGCTTGGCGCGCAAGGTGCCGAAGGCGATGTCGAGCTCGTCGTGGATCGCCACGATCCGCGCCGGCGGCACCTTGTAGAAGGTGGCGAGCGCCTTGACCGGGCCGCCGACCTCGTTCATGTAGCAGCGCGGCTTGACGAGCACGACCCGCGGGCCGTCGCTGCCGGGCGCGCCGAAGCGGCCCTCGACGACCTCGGCACGGCCGGACTTGTGGGCTCGGAACGGGCTCCCCATCCGGCGGGCGAGCTCGTCGACGACCAGGTAGCCGACGTTGTGCCGGTGACCGGCGTACGACGGACCGGGGTTGCCCAGTCCGACGACCAGCCAGACCTCGCCGCCCACCGCGTCCTCCTCGGTCGCAGGAACCGGGGTGCGTGCCGCATCGGTACGCACCGGTGAGACCAGGCGCCCCAGAAACCACCTGAGGCGCCTGATCGGGGTCACTCGGAGTCGCCGCCCTCGGCAGCCTCGCCGTCGCCACCGTCGGCCGCGACCTCGTCGTCGGTCGGGGTGTGCTCGTCCTTCTCGATGCCGGCCTCGGCCTCGGCCTCCTCGAGCTCCGCCTCGAGCGCCTCGGCGGTCTGCGCGGCGGTGACGTTGACGATGAGGGTCTCGCCCTCGGTGAGCAGGGTGGTCCCGCTCGGAAGGTCGAGCGAGTCGGCGTGGAACTGGGTGCCGGCCTCGGCGCCGGTCACGTCGACCTCGAAGAACTCGGGGATGTGGGTGGCCTCGGCCTCGACCTGGACGGTCGAGTTCTCGGTGACGACCAGGGTCTCCGAGGCGGCGTCGCCCACGACGTGGACCGGCACGTCGACGGTGACCTTCTCGCCGCGGCGTACGGCGACGAAGTCGACGTGCTCGAGGGTCCGGCGGACCGGGTCGACCTGGACCTGCTTGGTCAGCGCGAGCTGCGACTTGCCCTCGATGTCGAGCTCGAGCAGCGCGTTGGCGCCGCCGTGCTTGATCGCCATCATCGTGTCGTGGCCGGGGAGGGTCAGGTGGATCGTGTCGTTGCCGTGGCCGTAGACGACCGCGGGCACCTTGTCCTCGCGGCGGATCCGGCGGGCGGCGCCCTTGCCGAACTCGGTACGGGTCTCGGCCTTGATCTTGTCGGTCATGGTGCAGCTCCTCGTCGATCGGGTGGGGTTCCCGGCGAGGCTCCGCTTCTCTGGCCCGATGACCGGCGGGCGCGCGGCGTCGTAGAGGACGAACCGGCCCAGTCGATCACGGAGTCACAGAAGCGGGTGCTCCCTCGCCGAGGCAACCGCAGAATCCTAGCCGCGCCCTGAGTCGCCGTACAAAATGGCGGGTCAGGCAGCGAGGGCGACGCGCCCGCGACCCCCCGCCTTGGCGCGGTAGAGGGCGGCGTCGGCCCGGGTGTACAGGGTGCGGACGTCCTCGGCATCGGTCGGGGCGTGCGCCAGCCCGATGCTCACCGAGACGTGCACGGCCTCGGCGCCGGCGAGGCGGAACACGTGCGAGCGCACCTCGGCCAGCTTCTGCTCGGCCCGGAGCCGGGCGTCCTCGCGCGAGCACCCGGGCATCAGCACGGCGATCTCGTCGCCGCCGAGGCGACAGACCACGTCGCCGCGGCGCATGTCCGCGAGCAGCAGCCTGGCCAGCTGGACCAGGACCTCGTCGCCACCCGGGTGGCCGTAGCGGTCGTTGATCGCCTTGAAGTTGTCGACGTCGAGCAGGACCAGGGAGGTGCCCTCCTCGTTGGCCGAGCCCGTGATGGCCGATGCGGCGGCCTCGTCGAAGACGCGCCGGGTCACCAGGCCGGTCAGGGGGTCGACCGCCGCCATGCGCTCGAGGTGCTCGATGAGCCGGGCGTTCCTCCTGGTGCTGATGGTCAGCATCACCGAGACGGTCACCAGGACGGCGGCGACGTAGCCGGTCTCCGCGACGGTCTGCGTGAACGGCAGCTGGGCGGCGACGACGAGCTCGCCGAGCAGGGCGGACCCGGTCATCACCGCCGAGCCCGGAGGCCGCAGCTGCGAGGCGCCGTAGAGCACGGGGAAGACGAAGAAGATCTGCGCGTCGACCGTGGCGTCGTGGGTGAGCAGG
The DNA here is from genome assembly GCF_039537325.1 of Nocardioides panacisoli. Taxonomy (GTDB): domain Bacteria; phylum Actinomycetota; class Actinomycetes; order Propionibacteriales; family Nocardioidaceae; genus Nocardioides; species Nocardioides panacisoli. The sequence goes on along the minus strand of NZ_BAABAH010000013.1, from coordinate 128,065 downwards.
TCGAGCACCACCAGGGCGACGACGGCGAGCAGGGGGCACAACGCCCACGCGAGCACGTTGACCCGGCTCGAGACGCGGGCCAGGACGGAGAGGAGCACGACGAGTCCCAGGATCCCGGTACCCGCGACGACCGCGTCCGGCCCCAGCCGGTTGTCCGCCGGCAGCCACGGGGAGAGCACGACCGTCGCGGCCGCGGCGACGCAGCACAGCAGCAGGACGTTGCGTCCGGCGGCACGGTGGTCCCGCGGCTCCATCCAGTTCACGTCAGTCGGATCGGCCGGCGTCGGCCGATATCCAGCTCTCGACCGCGGAAAGTTAAGAGTCAGGCCTGCCCGTCGAACATCGAGGTGACCGAGCCGTCCTCGAACACCTCGCGGATCGCGCGCGCGACCAGCGGCGCGATCGACAGCGTGGTCAGCTTGTCGAACTGCTTCTCCGGCGGGACCGGCAGCGTGTTGGTGATGACCACCTCGGTGGCGCTGCAGTTCTTGAGCCGGTCGACCGCGGGGTCGGAGAGGATCGCGTGGGTGGCGGCGATGACGACACCCGCGGCGCCGTCGGCGATCAGCGCCTCGCACGCCTTGGTGATCGTGCCGCCGGTGTCGATCATGTCGTCGGTCAGCACGCAGATCCGGCCCTTGACCTCACCGACCACGCGGTTGGCGACGACCTCGTTGGCCACGTCGGTGCGGCGGGTCTTGTGGATGAACGCCAGCGGCGCGCCGCCGAGCCGGGACGACCAGCGCTCGGCGACCTTGATCCGACCGGCGTCGGGCGAGACGACCGCGAGCGGCTGTTCGCCGTATTTGGACTTGATGTGCTCGGCGAGCAGCGGCAGCGCCATCAGGTGGTCGACCGGGCCGTCGAAGAACCCCTGGAGCTGGTCGGCGTGCAGGTCGACGGTGATGATCCGGTCGGCGCCCGCCGTCTTGAACAGGTCGGCCACCAGGCGCGCCGAGATCGGCTCGCGGCCACGGTGCTTCTTGTCCTGACGGCTGTAGCCCCAGAACGGCATGACCACCGTGATCCGCTTGGCCGAGGCGCGCTTGAGCGCGTCGACCATGATCAGGTGCTCCATGATCCACTCGTTGATCGGGGTGGTGTGGCTCTGGATGACGAACGCGTCGCACCCGCGCACCGACTCCTCGAACCGGACGTAGAGCTCGCCGTTGGCGAACTGGTAGGCCTGCGTCGGGACGAGCTGCTGGTCGAGCAGTGCCGCGACCTCGTCGGCGAGCTCGGGGTGGGCCCGGCCGGAGAAGACCATCAGGTTCTTCTCGGTGGTCCGCTTCAGTCCGGTCACGCGTCCGTCGCCCCCTGGCTTGCCGGAGTGGTTTACAGCACGGATTCTGCCGTGTCGGCACGGTGAGCCCCAACCCGGAGTGACTCCCGGTGAGACGCGGCGCGTTCACCAGCCGGTCACCTGCTCCCGCCGGCCGCTGCACAAAGCCGGATTCGGGGTCCCGAGTGGCGCAACTCCGCTAGGTTGCGGCCGAGCCGTCGCACCGGGCAGCGGCCTCTCGGGGGAAAGGCAGACATGCTCAAGCGCATCGTGGGCGGCGTCGGCGGTCTGGTGATCGTCCTGGTCGTCGTCGCACTCAAGTTCGGAGCCGGATGGGGCATCGGCTTCCTCGGCGCCAAGGCGGATGCTCCCGACGTCGGCAAGTGCGTCACCCTCAGCGGCTCCAGCACCGACGCCAACGCGGACGAGGCGACCTGCGGCGCCGACGGCGTGCTCTACAAGGTCGTGTCCGACAACGGCTCGTGCGACGACACCGAGCTGAGCTACACCATCTCGGTGACCGGCAAGGACGCCGCGGACCTCTGCCTGGCCTGGGACGTCGAGGCCGGCGACTGCGTCAAGATCAACGGCATCAACGACCCGGACGAGAAGGTCGCCTGCTCGCCCGCCACCGACGGGTCGACGGTCGTCAAGATCACCGCGGTGCTCGACAGCGCCGGCGGCCAGTGCCCGAAGGGCAGCCAGGGCGTGGCCAACAAGACCCGCGACACGAAGCTCTGCGCGGTCGCGGTCTCCTGACCCGACCGCCGTCAGTCAGCGGCCGTGTCGTCCGGCTCCGCGCCGGACGCCGCGGCCGCTGCTGCGTCTGCCTGCGGGGTGCCCGAGCGGCGTGACTGGGCCCAGCCGGGGATGTTGCGCTGCAGCCCGGAGCTGACGGCGAGCGCGCCCGGCGGGACGTTGCGTCGTACGACGGTGCCGCCGCCGGTGCTGGCGCCGTCGCCGATCTCGACCGGCGCCACGAAGGTGTTGTTGGAGCCGGTGCGCGCATGCCGGCCGACCTTGGTGCGGTGCTTCTCCACGCCGTCGTAGTTGGCGAAGATCGTGCCCGCCCCGATGTTGGTGCCCTCGCCGATCTCGGCGTCGCCCACGTAGGACAGGTGCGGCACCTTGGCCCCAGCGCCGATCCGGGCGTTCTTGGTCTCGACGAACGCGCCGATCTTGCCGTCGGCACCCAGGTGCGTGCCGGGCCGCAGGTAGGAGAACGGCCCGACGTTGGCGCGGGCGTCGACGACCGCGAGCTGCGCGTGGGTCCGCACGACGCGCGCGCCCTCGCCGATCTCGCAGTCCTGGAGCGTGGTGTCCGGGCCGATCACGGCGTCCTCGCCGACGACGGTGGCGCCCAGCAGGTGCGTGCCCGGGAGGATCGTCACGTCCGGTGAGAGCTGCACGTCGCTCTCGATCCACGTCGTGGCGGGGTCCATCACGGTGACGCCGTCGCGCATCCAGCGGTCGACGATGCGGCGGTTCATCTCCCGCCCCAGCGAGGCGAGCTGGGCGCGGTCGTTGGCGCCCTCGGTCTGCCAGACGTCGTCGATCGGGTGCGCCGCGACGGTCAGGCCGGCCTCACGCGCCAGCTGCACGGAGTCGGTGAGGTAGTACTCGCCCTTCGCGTTGGCGTTGCCGATGCGCTTGATCGCGTCGATCAGGAAGGCCGCGTCGAAGGCGAGGATGCCCGAGTTGATCTCGGTGATCTCCCGCTGCTCGACGGTGGCGTCCTTCTCCTCGACGATCGCGAGCACCTCGCCGTCGTCGTCGCGCACGACCCGGCCGTAGCCGAACGGCTCCGCCACGATGCCGGACAAGATGCTCACCGCGGCCTGGGCGGCCTCGTGCTGGGCGGCGAAGTCACGCAGCGTGTCGCCCTGCAGGAGCGGCGTGTCGCCGTACGCGATCAGGACGGTGCCCGCCTCGGGCATCCGGTCCGCCGCGGTCAGGGCGTCGAGCGCGACCCGTACGGCGTGGCCGGTGCCGAGCTGCTCCTCCTGGACCGCGAGCACGCCGTCGGGCAGCAGCTCGGTCACGTGCGGGCCGACGACCTCGCGCTGGTGGCCGACCACCGTGCAGACGCACCCGGGCTTCGTCGCGCTGACGGCGTGCAGGACGTGGCCGACCATGCTGCGCCCCGCGACCCGGTGGAGGACCTTCGGCGTCTTGGACTTCATCCGGGTCCCACCACCCGCGGCGAGCACGATGACGGTCAGCTGGTCGGCCATGACGACGAGACTACGGCCAGTCCCCGGCCGGTCCCGAGCCGCGGAGGATCATTTCTTTACCGTTGCGCCCGGCGGCCCCGCCGCCGACGGGGTCAGGCGGACTCCACCTCGGCGCGGGAGCGGAGGACGCAGAACTCGTTGCCCTCCGGGTCGGCGAGCGTCACCCATCCCGTGCCGTCGCCGCGGATGCCGCGATGGTCCTCGACCTGGGTCGCACCCTCGTCGAGGAGCCGCGCCACCTCCTCGTCGCGAGTCCGGTCGGTGGGCCGGACGTCGAGGTGGACCCGGTTCTTCACCGACTTCGCCTCGGGCACCTCGATGAAGAGCAGCCGCGGGCCGGCGCCTCCGGGGTCCACGATCATGCACTCGACGTGACCGGGAAGGTTCGGGTCGTCGGGCAGGTCGGTATAGCCGAGCACCGGCTTCCACCACTCGGAGAGCTCATAGGCGTTGCGGCAGTCGATCGTGGTGTGCGAGATCGTCGAGGTCACGACCCAACCCTCGCGCGGTCCGGGTCCACGCCACAACGGGATATCGGCAAGACTTCTCGCCATGCGTGCGGTCGTCCAGCGGGTCACGTCGGCGTCGGTCACCGTGGCCGGGGAGGTCGTCGGGGCGATCGACTCTCCCGGCCTCCTGGTCTATCTCGGAGTCACCCACGGCGACGGCCGGGACGAGGTTGCGTGGATGGCACGGAAGATCCGCGACGTGCGGATCCTGCGCGAGGAGCGCTCGGCGTCCGAGACCGGCGCCGCGGTGCTCGTCGTCAGCCAGTTCACGTTGTACGGCGACGCGCGCAAGGGCCGGCGGCCGACCTGGGCCGCCGCGGCCCCGGGTCCGGTGAGCGAGCCGCTCTATGACGCCGTGTGCGCCGAGCTGGAGCGGCTCGGCACCCACGTCGAGCGCGGTGTGTTCGGTGCCGCCATGGAGGTGGCGTCGGTGAACGACGGACCGTTCACGGTCCTGCTCGAGCGCTGAGGGCTGCTACTTCACCGAGCCGTTCGGGCGGAGGATCAGCGGCTCGAGCACACGCGTTCGGTTGAAGTCGAACAGCGAGGTCAGGTTGGGCGCGCCGTCGGCGAACGAGCCGTCGCCGATCGGCGCGAGGCCCCAGTTGTACTGGATGAACTTGATGAGCGAGGCCTGGGTGCTGAGGTCGTGGGAGACGAAGTTCTTCCTCGCGTACGGTGAGATCGCGAGCAGCGGCAGCCGTGGGCCGGGGCCGCACCGGTCGAGGTAGCCGTTCGCGGGGGCGGGGCCCGACGAGCACCAGGGCTGGTCCTGGGCCGGGTCGTTCGAGCCGTTGCTGACCGGTGCCGCCACGTGGTCGTACCAGCCGTCGGAGTCGTCGTAGGTGATGAAGACAGCCGTGTTCTCCCAGTACTGCGACTTCATGATCGCGTTGACGTACTTGACGTAGAAGTGCTGCTCGTCGATCGGGTCGGAGTAGCCGGCGTGGCCGTCCTGGTAGGCCGGCGCCTTGAGGTAGCTGACGGCGGGGAGGTTGCCGGCGTTCAGAGCCTTGGTGAACCAGGACAGGTCGTAGCTGTGGTTGGCCGGCCCGTCGTGGCCGACCTCGTTCACGTCGGCGGGCTCCAGGTGGTGCGGGTTGGCCGTGGAGGCGTAGTACTGGAAGCCTTCGTGGTGCGGGCTGTAGTCCCCCGACCGGTGGCCGCCGATGTTCTTGTGCCCGGCCGTGCACGTGACCGGGCTCGTCCCGTCGTACGGCGCGTCCGCGGTGAACCCGCCCTGGAACCAGCCCCACGTGACTCCCTGGGCGCTGAGCCGGTCGCCGATGTTGGGACCGGTCATGACGGCGAGGTTGCTGTGCGCCTTCCCGTTGTTGTTGGAGCAGTCGTCGTAGAAGGGCTCGGGGTCCTTGATCACGGTGCCGACACCGGAGCCGTCCGGCGAGGTGACGACCGACGGGTCCGGCACCGCGGTCTGCAATCCCGTTTGCGGGTCGACCGAGACGACGCCGTGGGTCTGGCCGGACACGAGGTTCAGCGCGCCCGGCGTGGACGGGCCGAACGTCGCGCCGAAATTGTTGTCGGACATCGCGTAGTGCTGCGCGTAGTTCCACAGCGCCGTCACGGTGTTGCCGTCGAAGTAGCCCATCGTCATGCCGGCGACGCCGTACAGGCCGTTGCCGCAGGGCCCCTTCGAGGTGGTCTGGACGAAACGGTTCATGTGGCCGTTGTTGTAGGCCTTCTGCTCGTCTCCGTAGGCGTGGCTCTGGTCGCAGGTCAGCGCGTGCCTCGGCGCGATCCGGAACGGGTCGCGCGAGTTGGGGTTGCCGTGCAGCAGGTGATCCGTCACCACGTTGTGGTTCGACGGGGTCCCCTTCGCGGCGTGGAACGGCACGCCGTCCTGGTTGGTCGCCCTGGGGTAGGTGCCGAAGTAGTGGTCGTAGGAGATGTTCTCGCCGAACAGCACGACGACGTGCTCGATCTGCGTCGCTGTCGCCCTGGCATTGTGCGGTGCCGTCCCGGGCGCCGGCCCCGCCTCGGCTGGAGTCGCGAGCCTGGTCAGGGAGAGCGCTGCAGTCGCGGCCAGTGCCGAGGTCGCTGCCGAGCGCCGCAGCGTGGAAGCCATGCTCGCCACAGTAGGTACGGTGCCCCTCGGTCAGGGGGCTTTCGCGAGATCTCGTCGATACGGCTGCGGCGCCCTACTCGCGCGGCCGCGTCCCTGGCGGCTCGGTCGGTGCCGACGGCGGCGCCGGCGGAGCCTGGCTCGATGGCGGGGGCGGCGGGGGCACCGAGGAGCCGGGATGGGGGCCGCTCGCCGGGTTGCGCTGGAGCGTGCCGGCCCGTGCCCTCAGGGCGTCGACGTCGATGCCCCCGGTGGCCAGCAGCACGACGGCTCCGATCACCGCACTCGCAAGGATGAAGAGAGCGGTGGTCTGCGCCCCGCCGAGCCCGAGGAAGAACGTCGCCACGTCCTTCCTGCGCCCATAGCTGAGGTGGAAGTTCGACACCCGCACGAGCAGCGGCACTGCGACGACCAGGAGGCCGAGGTAGACCAGCACGTTGCGGAGCACCGCTCTGCGATCGGCCGACTGCCGCACGACGGTCCAGACGGCGAGCCCGGCGAGCGCGAGCGCGACAGGAATGCTGATCCAGAACAGGCCCCCGTGATCGTCGGCGAAGCCGCCGATGTGGGACATCGCCTCCTCGTGCTCCTTCTTGTAGTCGGTCGACGCGCCCCACGGTGCGCCCAACCCGAGACCGACCACGCGCATCCCCAGGGCAGGGAGCGCCGCGATCATCCCGACGATGTTGGTGAAGTCGCGTGCGTCGTCGTGACCGACCAGGACCGCAGCGATGTAGACGAGGCCCGCCACGCAGAGACCGACGGCGATCGCGGCGAGCCCGGCCACCGGCGCCGCCAGCCACTCGTGCACCTTCAGCCAGACGCCATCGAGGGTTGCCCGGCGTGCGACTGCGACGAGCACGAGTGTCATGAGCAGGAGGAGGAATCCGAGGAAGATCGCGCCTGCGACGGACGTCTGCGACTTGCCACTGAAGTCACCGAGGCCGGCCTTGGCCCCCGAGCTGGCGAGATAGTCCGTGAGCGAGCCGGCCGAGGCCAGCGAGTCGTCGTCGCTGGTGTATCCACGCAGGTCCGGCTCGACGATGTTGGTCACCACCGCGCCCAGCGTCAGGAGCACCGCGAGGATCAGGCTGGCACGCACGGCGTCCCCAAGAGCCGAGGGCATGTCGGGGTAGGCCCTGATGACCCGGCGGAAGACCAGAGCGGCGGCGCCCAGCGCGACGAACGTGGCAAGCAGCGGGTACTGGCCGACAGACGTGGTGACCGCGCCCGCTCCGCTGACCACGTCGGCGCCGAACGACGCCTCAGTCAGCAGCGCCGTCAGACCGATGGCGCTCTTCAGGTCGAAGTGGTCCGCGCTGAGGAACGCGACGAGCGCCGACACGACTGCTGCGGCGCCCAGCGCGACAACCGCCGTGAGGCCTGCGCCGAGCCAGTTGCCGGTGAGGACGCGTCGCCAGTCGATCGACGGCATCGCGTTGCCGACGGGCTCGCCCGCGGGCGGCAGGATCGGACGCGCCTGCGCAGGAGGGGCCGCGGGCGGTGGGGGCGGCAGGGGTGACGACGGGCTCACCTGCGGTCCAGCACCCGACAGCGGCGCGGTAGCGGGCGCGGTGAACGCCAGACCGCAGGATCCGCAGAAGTGCGAGCCCTCCGCGTTCTCTGCGCCGCAGTTCGTACACCGATTCATCGCATAGGTCCTGTCTGTCAGGCGGAAGTACCGGCAGATCGGTGTCCCCCCGGTGCCCTCCCCGGCCGAAGGTAAACGGCTGAGGGCGCCGCGGCCCGCGCCAAACATGGGGGTGCCACCCCGATGCCCGGTCCACCGGTCCCGCCGCAGGCTGATCAGGCGTTGCGTAAGGAATTCACCCGATTACCGCTCGGGCCTCTTACGCGCACGCTGCCACCAACTCCCGCCGGACCGCGGCGGGTCCCAGCCTGGAGGACGGCCATGAAGCTCCCATCGATCCACCTCTCCGTGAGAGCCGTGGTGCTCGCGCTGGTCGCCATGGCGGCGATCGTCGCGCTGCCCGCGGCACCAGCGCTCGCCGCACCGGCGATCTCGTGCAGTCCCGACTCGACCACGATCGACGAGGGCGGGCACACGACCGTCCGCGGCAACCTCAACGACGGCGGTACGCCGATCGCGTCCGCGACCGTCGGCGTGTTCCGGTCCACCGACGGCGGCTCGACATGGACATCGGTCGGCTCCGCGACCACGGACAGCGCGGGCAACTTCCACACCGACATCAGCCCGACCCGGACGTCGATGTTCCGGTGCCGCTACACCTACGTCAGCGGTGGCATCCCTGTCACGCACGAGTCGGCCGCCTTCACCGTCACGGTCCGGCTCACCACCGGACTGACGATCAACGCCACTCCGACCACCCTCACTGCGGGCGACCACACCGCGATCTCGACCACGCTCACCGAAACCGACAGCCATGCTGCGATCCCGGGCGCGCCGGTCTCGTTGTGGTTCTCGACCGACGGCGGGCACACCTGGACGCTCAGCATCACCCCGACCACGAACAGTGCCGGCCAGGCGTCGGTGAACGCCTCTCCGACGACCACCACCGTGTACCAGTGGCGCTGGCCGGGCGACATCGCGAATGCGCCGGCGACCTCGCCCAACGCGACCGTGACGGTCACGCCGAGGGCCGCCACGGTGACGTGCGGCCCGGTCGACCTGACGATCGACGAGGGCGGCAGCACCCACATCAACGGCCAGATGGTCGACACCGCGACCCGAGCGCCGATCGCCGGAGCACACATCTTCCTCGACGAGTCGACCGACGGCGGAGTCAGGTTCGGGAGCTACCAGGACGTGCGGACGCTGAGCGACGGCAAGTTCCAGTTCACGGTGCACCCCGTGCGGGACACCGTGTACCGATGCGCGCACGCCGGCGACGAACCGCCGTACCCGGCGACCTGGAGCACGTGGTCCACCGTGACGGTCCGGCGCACCAGCGCGCTCTCGATCGACGCCTCGCCCACGAGCATCGCATCGGGCGGGTCCAGCATCCTCTCGACGCAGCTGACCCGCGTCGACGACGGCGGCCTGCTCACCGGGCAGCACGTGACGCTCAAGTCCACTGCGGACGGCGGCGCGACCTGGACAGTGATCGGGACCCCGACCACCGATGGCTCCGGGCGCGCGTCCATCACCGTGCACCCGAGCGTGTCGACCTCCTACGTGTGGGTCTTCGACGGCGACACCACGAGCACCCCGTCGTCGTCGGCCGTCGCGAGGGTGACCGTGTCCGCCCCGGACACCACACCGAGCGCCCTCGGCATCACGACGACGCCCGACACGGTGGTCGCCGGCGGCTCGTCGACCGTCACCGGCTACCTGCACGCCGGCTCCACCGCTGTCTCCGGACGGACGCTGACCCTGAAGTCGTCGACCGACGGCGGCGTGACGTGGACGACGGTCGCTCATGAGACGACGGATGCGTCCGGGCACGCCTCGCACACGGTCACGCCGACAGTCTCGACGTTCTACCTGTGGACCTTCGACGGCGACGCCACCTACGACCCCTCGACGTCGGTGATCGCGGGGGTGACCGTCTCCACCCCGGGCACCTCCCCGACCACGCTCAGCATCGCGAGCGACCCCGCATCGATCACGGCGGGCGGCTCGGCGACGGTCGACGGCAAGCTGGTGACCACCGGCTCCGCCGCGGTGTCCGGCCGCACGGTGCGGCTGGACGCGTCCACGGACGGCGGCACGACCTGGACGACGGTGCGCACCGCGACCACTGACGGTTCCGGCAAGGTCGAGGTGACCGTGAGTCCCTCCGAGACGACCACCTACCAGTGGGTGTTCGCGGGCGACTCGGCGTACGACGCCTCGCACTCCCCCGCGGCATCGGTGACGGTCGTCCCGGCGACGACGCAGACCCTGACCGAGCACGTCTCGCGGCACCGCCTCACCTTGGGTCAGCGCCTCCGGGTCAAGGGGGCCTACTCCGAGCCGGGCGCCGGCACGGAGGTCGCGCTCTACCGGCTCCGGCACCGCGGCCCGGTGCTGCTCGGCACGGCGCACCTCGACGCCCGCGGGCACTACCGGTTCCGCCTGCACCCGAACCACCGCGGCACGTGGCGGTTGCGCACCGAGGTCGTCGACTCGGTGACCACCGACTCGCCGATCTGCCGGGTCCGGGTGCACTGACCGGCACCACGCTCGCCGGTCCGTCCTGCGGACGGACCGGCGAGCCGCACGAGCTCCCCGGGTAGGAGTCGAACCTACGTCGCTAGTCCTGATTCAAAGTCAGGCGGGCCCTGCCGGCAGACCAACCGGGGATCGAAGTACAGGTTAGGGCCCGGCTGTGCCGGCGGCGCCCGGGGCCGGCAGACCAGACAGCGCGCCACACCGGCGCTGTGGCACCAGGGCGCGGATCACCGCGGCAGGTCGCGCCCGATCAGCGGCCCGACCCGACCACGTGGCTCGGCAGCACGCAGGCCACGTCCAGGCCGAGGACCCGGTTGAGGCGGCCGAAGGACAGCCAGGACCCGATGCACATCGTCAGCTCCGCGATCTCGCGGTCGTCGTACGCCGCCCGCATCCGGGCCCAGAACTCGTCGTCGAGGCCGTGGTGGTCGAGCGCGTACCGCTCGGCGTACTCGGCTGCGAGCCTGGTCCGGTCGTCGAAGTCACGAGTTGTGCGCCACTCCTCGACGGCCTGCGCGAACGTCTCCTCCACCTTCTGGCCGTCCCGCTCGGTGCGCCAGTCCTGGCAGAACAGGCAGCCGTTGAGCTGCGCGATCCGGAGTCGCGCCGACTCGAACTCCCGGAGCCCCAGCGTGCCGTGCTCATAGACGCTCATGGCGAACGCGGAGGCGGCGGGGCCGATCCCCGGCACCAGCTCACCCCACACGTACAGGATCGGGTCCTTGCCCTCCGGCACGTCGATGAACATGTCAGCCACCGCGACCTCCGAAGTAGAACGCGTTCCTCTTCACCATGGCGGCAGCGTACGACGTACCGCCACTCAGTGGAGCAGGTCGCGACCGACCACCATCCGCTGGATCTGGTTGGTGCCCTCGAAGATCTGGGTGACCTTGGCGTCGCGGAACAGCCGCTCCACCGGATACTCGCGCGTGTAGCCGTTGCCGCCGAGCACCTGCACCGCGTCCGTCGTCACCCGCATCGCGGCGTCGGTGGCGGTCAGCTTGGCTATCGAAGCCTGGCGCGAGAACGGGCGGCCGGCGTCCTTGAGCCGGGCGGCGTGGAGGTACGTCGCCCGGGCCCGCTCGACGTCGCAGGCCATGTCGGCGAGCATGAACTGCAGGCCCTGGTTGTCCCCGATCGGGCGGCCGAACTGCTCGCGCTCGCGGGCGTAGTCGACGGCATGGGCCAGCGCCGCCTGGGCGATGCCGGTCGCGACGGCGGCGATGCCAAGGCGCCCGGCGTCCAGCGCCGAGAGGGCCACCCGCATCCCGGCGCCCTCCTCGCCGATCAGCTGGTCGGCCGGGATCCGGGCACCGTCGAAGAGCACCTGCGTCGTGACGTCGCAGTGCAGGCCCATCTTCTTCTCAGGCGCGCCGAAGGACATGCCCTCGGTCCCGTCCGGCACCAGGAACGCGGACAGGCCGCGCTTCGGGTCGGGCGAGGTGCGGGCGAAGAGGATGTAGTAGTCGGCGCACGAGCCGTTGCTGATCCACTGCTTGACGCCGTCGACGACGTAGTCGTCGCCGTCGAGGACCGCCCGGCTCCTGATGCCACTCACGTCGGAGCCGGCCTGCGGCTCGGAGAGGCAGTAGGCGCCGAGCCAGTCGCCCGAGAGCAGCCGCGGCAGCCAGGTCTTCACGAGCTCGTCGCTGCCGTTCGCGGCGACCACCGTCGCAGTGAGGCTGTGCACGCTGGTGCCGACGCCCACGCTGGGCCAGGCGGTGGCGATCTCCTCGACGACCTGGAGGTAGACCTCGTAGGGCTGGCCACCGCCGCCGTGCTCCTCGGCGAACGGCAGGCTCAGCAGCCCCGAGCGGCCGAGCAGCTCGTAGGCCGCGGCGGGGAACTCGGCGCGCTCCTCGGCCTCGGCGGCCTTCGGCGCCAGCTCCTTGGCCGCGATCTCCCGCGCCAGACCCAGCAGCTCCCGCGCCTCGTCGGTCGGCAGCAGCCGCTCCACCTCGGTGCCCATGGACCCACCCTAGGTCGCGGCGATCAGTCGTCGAGGCTGGGCTCGTACGTCGTGCCCGCCCGCAGCGCCCGCACGACGTCGCGCAGCAGGTTGACCACCGCGAGCAGCACCACCGCGCTGACGAGGAGGGCCGCGGCGGAGTCCAGCCAGTACCACCGGTCGGCAAGGGCGATCACGAGCCCGACGACCGCGACGACGGCCGCCGCCGCGCCGTCGGCGATCGTGTCGAGCAGGATCGACCGCATGTGCAGGTCCTCGCTGGCGGCGTCGGCGCCGAGGAGGAGAGCGGCGGCCAGCATCGCCACGGCTGCGATCGCCGACACCACGAGCACCGTCCAGCCGTGCACCTCGGGGCTGCCGGACACCAGCCGGCGGACTGCGGCGACAGCGAGGCCCACCGAGAGCACCAGCAGCCACACGCCGTTGACGAGCGCGACCCACGTCGTCGCCGCCCGGTTGCGGTGCCGGTCGCGCAGGTGGATCGCGAGCATTCCCAGCCCGAGCGCGGCGGAGTCGGCGAGGAAGTCGCCTCCCTCGGACAGGAGTCCGATCGAGTGCGCGGCGAGGCCGGCCACCACCAGGCCGGCGATCATCACCAGGTTCAGCGCCAGGACCACCGTGATCCGTCGGCGCTGGGTCACCCTCGGGCCTGGCTGATGGCGTAGAGAGCGACCGAGGCGGCGACGCCGGCGTTGAGCGACTCGAGGCCGCTCGCCATCGGGATCGAGACGAGGTGGTCGCACGTCTCGCTCACGAGCCGGGACAGGCCGTCGCCCTCGGAGCCGACGACGACCACCAGCGGGCCGCCGACCAGGTCGGCGTCGGCGGCGAGGTCCGGCAGCGTCAGGTCGCCGTCGGCCGCGAGGCCCACGACGAAGCAGCCCGCATCCTGGTAGGCCTTCAGCTGCCGGGTCAGATTGCCCGCCTGCGCGACGGGGATCCGCGCGGCCGCGCCGGCAGAGGTCTTCCAGGCCGACGCGGTCATCGAGGCCGAGCGGCGCTCGGGGATCACCACGCCGTGCGCGCCGAACCCTGCGGCACTGCGGACGATCGCGCCGAGGTTGCGCGGGTCGGTGACGCCGTCGAGGACGACGACGAGCGGCGCCTCGCGCTTCTCGGCCGCGGCCTCGAGCAGGTCCTCGGGGTGGGCGTACTCGTAGGCCGGGATCTTCGCCGCGAGCCCCTGGTGCACCGCGCCGTTGGTGAGCCGGTCGAGCTCGCCCCGGCTGACCTCGAGCAGGCCGACGCCGAGCTCGGCTGCGAGCTTGAACGTCTCGCGCAGCCGGCCGTCGCGCTCGGCGCCCTCGGCGACGTACACCGACGTGATCGGCACCCGCTCGCGCAGCGCCTCGACGACCGGGTTTCGGCCGGCGATCCACTCCGCTTCGGACGAGGTACGGCGACGCGGCCCGCGGCTCCCCGCCTTCTTCGCGGCCGACTCCTTGGCCTGCTTGGCCTTGTGCGCCTTGTGGTAGACGCGGTCCTCGGCGCGCGGCGTCGCCTTCTTGCCCTCGAGGCCGCGCTTGACGCGCCCGCCCGAGCCGGCGGCCGGCTTCTTGCTGGTCTTGCGGATCGCGCCTCGGCGCGAGGAGTTACCGGGCATCAGCCAACCGTCCAGGTAGGTCCGTCAGGGGTGTCGGTGACCTCGATACCGGCGGCCTTGATCCGGTCGCGAAGGGCGTCGGCGCGGGCCCAGTCCTTGGCCTCGCGGGCCGCGGCCCGCTCCTCCAGGAGCCCGGCGACGAGCGCGTCGACGGCGCTGGTCAGCTTGTCGTCGGCGTTCCGCGACGTGCCGACCCAGGCCGGGTCGCTCGGGTCGAGGCCGAGCACGTCGAGCATCGCGCGGACGCCCGAGACCACCGACGCCACGTCCTCGCCGGCCGCAAGCCGGCGGTTGCCCTCGCGGACCTGGTCATGCAGCACGGCGGTCGCGGCCGGCGTACCGAGGTCGTCGTCCATCGCGTCGGCGAACGCATGCGGCAGCTCGCCCGCCGGCGCGGCGCCGGCCCGCTCCAGGAAGCTCTCGATCCGCCGGAACGCAGCGGCCGCCTCGTCGAGCGCCTCGAAGGAGAACTCCACGTGGGAGCGGTAGTGGGCGGCGACGAGGTAGTAGCGCAGCTCGATCCCGCGATAGCGCTCGAGCACGGCGGGGATCGTCAAGGAGTTGCCGAGCGACTTGCTCATCTTCTCGCCGGCGGTGGTGATCCACGCGTTGTGCATCCAGTACGTCGCGAACGGGCGCCCCGCGGCACGGGACTGGGCCTGCTCGTTCTCGTGGTGGGGGAACCGCAGGTCCACGCCGCCGCCGTGGATGTCGAAGGCGGGACCGAGGTACTTCCCGGCCATCGCCGAGCACTCGATGTGCCAGCCGGGCCGGCCGGGACCCCACGGCGACGGCCACGCGGCGGTCTCCGGCTCGGTCTCCTTCTTCCAGCCCTTCCACAGCGCGAAGTCGCGCGGGTCGCGCTTGCCCCGCGGGTCGGCGTCCTCGGCGGCCGCCATGTCGTCGATGCCCTGGTGCGTGAGCTCCCCGTACGACGGCCACGAGCGCACGTCGAAGTAGACGTCACCGGTCCCGTCCTCCGCCGGGTAGGCGTGGCCGCGACCGATCAGCTCGCCGATCAGCTCGATCATCTCCGGCACGTGCCCGGTCGCCAGCGGCTCGTAGGTCGGCGCGGCGACGTTCAGCGCGGTGTACGCCCGGTCGAGCTGGCGGTGCATCTCGTAGGCGAGGTTGTACCAGGGGCGTCCCTGCTCGGCCGACTTCGCCAGGATCTTGTCGTCGATGTCGGTGACGTTGCGGATGAACGTGACCCGGTAGCCCAGGTGGCGCAGCCAGCGCTGCAGCACGTCGAAGTTGACGCCGGACCGGACGTGCCCGACGTGCGGCTCGCTCTGCACGGTCAGGCCGCACACGTACAGACCCGCCTCGCCCTCCACGAGGGGCACGAAGTCACGGACTTCGCGGGTCTGGGTGTCGTAGAGCCTGAAGGTCACCGGGCAAGTCTAGGGATCGGAGTACGTCGGGCCCGCATCCACGACACCCGCCGGAACGTTGTGACTCGAGTGACTGGAGTGACGTACCGTCGACCGCATGCGACGTGTCGCTCTTCCCCTCCTGACCGTGCTCGCCACCGCCGCGGTCGCCGTGCCGGCCGCGGCGCCCGCCGACGCCCGGCCGCACCACCCGGTGTCGGCCCGCGCCGGCTCGGGCGGCGACCGGAGCATCCGGCTGCACACCTGGGACTCGGGCGCGCAGTGGCGCCAGGGCAGCCTGGACGGCACCGCGGTGCAGGGCGGCAGGCTGGTCTTCGACCAGGCGACCGGCACCACGTCGTACGCCGGCCGCAGCTATGACCGAGCGACCTGGACGTCGCCGTGGGTCGAGCCCGGCTTCTCCTTCCAGAACCTGATCCCGTCCTGGTCGGCGCTGACCGACGGCGACACCTGGATCGGCGTCGAGGTGCGCGGCCGCACCGCGTCGGGCGACGCGACGAGCTGGGACCTGATGGCGCGCTGGAAGGCCGGCCACCTGCACCTGAAGCGCAGCAGCGTCTCCGGCCAGCCCGACGACGGCACGACCGTCAACGTGGACACCTGGGTGACCGACGGCCTCGCGGACTACCAGCTGCGGCTGGAGCTGATGCGCCGTACCGGCACCGCCGCCACCCCCAGCCTCGACCTCGCCACCGCGATGGCCTCCCGCATCCCCGACCACGCCGGCCCCACCTCCGCCCCCGGCGTCGCGCGCGGCAAGGTGCTGCCGGTGCCGCGCTACTCGCAGATGGCGCACGTCGGCCACTTCCCCGCCTACGGCGGCGGGGGCGAGGCCTGGTGCTCACCCACCTCCACCTCGATGGTGCTCGGCTACTACGACGCGCTGCCCGCCGCGAAGCGCTACACCTGGGTCCCGTCGAGCGACCCCGCCCCGTGGGTCGACTACGCCGCCCGCGCGACCTACGACCACGACTACGACGGCACGGGCAACTGGCCGTTCAACACCGCGTACGCCGCCCCGCTGGCCGGCAAGGCCTTCGTCACCCGGCTCCGCTCCCTCGCCGAGGCGGAGAAGCTCGTGAAGGCCGGCATCCCCGTCGTCGCCTCGATCGCCTTCGGCCCCGGCGAGCTGGACGGCGCCCCGATCTCCTCCTCCAACGGCCACCTGGTCGTCATCGTCGGCTTCCGCGACAACGGCGACCCCGTCGTCAACGACCCCGCCGCCGCCACCAAGTCCGGCGTCCGCCGCACCTACGACCGCGGCCAGTTCGAGAAGGTCTGGCTCGACGCCTCCGGCGGCATGGCCTACGTCATCCACGACAAGGCCCACCCCCTCCCCCACCCCGGCAAGCACTCGAACTGGTAGCACGCAAGCAGCAGAGCGTCCCGCGAGCGCAGCGAGCAGGGTCGCGAGCCGAGTCGGCTCAAGCTTGAGCCGACTCGGCGAGCGAAGCTACGCCCCGTAGCCCCCGTCGACGTCGAGCTTCTGCCCGCTGATGAACCCCGCCCGCGGCGAAGCCAGGAAGCACACCGCCTCGGCGACGTCGACCGCCGACCCGAAGGTCCGCAGCGGGATGTTGCCCCGGGTGATCTCGAGCGCCGACTCCGAGAGCTCCCCGGACGAGATCAGCCGGTCCGCCATGCCGTCGGTCAGCATCCCGGGCCCGACGCAGTTCACCCGGACACCGAACCGCCCCTCCTCGACCGCCAGCCCCCGCACCATCGCCTCGACCGCCGCCTTCGGCGCCGAGGAGAGCCCGTCCCGGACGGGGAAGCGCGTCGTCGCCGCGGTCGTGACGGCCACCAGCGAGCCGCGGCTCTCGCGCAGGTGCGGCACGGCGGCCGCCGCGACGGCGAAGAACCCCGCCGCATCGGCCTCGAGCTGGTCAGCCATCGCGTCCGGCGCGACCCGGGACAGGTGCACCATCGGCACGTGCGGCCCGGCGGCGTACACCACCGTGTGCAGCCCGCCCAGGTCCTCGGCGGCCTGAGCGAGGACGGGCGCGACGGCAGGACGGTCGGTCAGGTCCAGCGGGTACGACGTGAGCCCGTCCTCCGCGGGCGCCGACCGCCGCGTGACGGCGACCCGGGCGCCTCGCTCCGCGAGCATCGTGGCGATCGCGCGGCCGATCGCGCCCGAGCCGCCGACGACCAACGCGCCCCCGGCCAGCCCGGCGAAGTCGCCGGCGAGCTCCCTGCTCATGACGCGGTGAACCCGATCGTGTGCCAGCCGGTCGCGCCGTTCGGCACCACGTCCGCCTGGACCCCGGTCTGGATCTGGCCCGACTTGTCGACGGCCCGCACCTTCACCTGGTGGTCCCCCGCCTCGACGTCCATCTCGACCCGCCACTGCACCCAGGTGTCGTCGTTGGGAACGCGCGCCAGGTCCGCCTCGGCCCAGGCGCCGCCGTCGACCGAGATCTCGACCCGCTCGATGCCGGTGTGCTGCTCCCACGCCGCGCCCGCGAAGACGACGGCGCCGGCGTCGACCCTCCCGCCGTCCCCGGGCACGTCGATGCGTGAGGCCATCTTCACCGGGCCCTGCTCCGACCAGCCCTTGCTGGTCCAGTAGGCGGTGAAGTCGGAGTAGCGGGTGACCTCCATGTCGACGACCCACTTGCACGCCGAGACATAGCCGTAGAGCCCCGGCACGATCGTGCGCACCGGGAACCCGTGCTCGACCGGCAGCGGCTCGCCGTTCATCGCGACCGCCAGCATCGCGTTGCGGTCGTCGGTCAGGGCCGCGAGCGGCGTACCGCACGTCCAGCCGTCGTCCGAGGTCTGCAGCACGGCGTCCGCGCCCTCCTGCGGTCCGGCCTCGGCGAGGATCGCCGCCAGCCGCACGCCGCTCCACCAGGCGTTGCCGACCAGGTCGCCGCCGACCGGGTTGGAGACGCAGTTGAGCGTGATCCAGTCCTGGGTGATCTCGCGGGAGACCAGGTCGTCGTAGGTCAGCGTGATCTCGCGGTCCACCATCCCGTGGATCCGCAGCGTCCAGTCCTTCGGCTCGATGGTGGGCTTCGTGAAGGCGGTGTCGATCAGGTAGAAGGTCGAGGAGGGTGTCTGCCACGGCGCGACGCCGTCCACGCCGATCTCGACCCCCTTCGGCACCGGCGCGTCGGTGACCTTGTCCAGGCGCAGCAGCCGCCGGGTCTCCTCGACCCGCCGCCGGCCGCTGGTCGTGATCCGGCCCAGCCCCCAGCCGGCCGCCGCGACGCCGGCGGTGACGCCGAGCGCGGTGAAGAACCACCGCCGGCTGTGCGTGGGCTCGTCCGAGGGCTCGTCGCTCGCCTCGATCAGCTCCCAGCGGCGCAGCCACTCGGCGAGCACCGCCATCGCGACGACCCAGCCGAGCAGGCCGACGACGACCGGTACCTGCTCGGCGCCGGTGCCACCGGGCTTCACGTAGACGGCGTAGCCGCCGATCGCCGCCAGCACGACGTACGCCGACACGGCCAGCCACCACCGGCGCCGGGCCTGCCAGCCGATCAGGCCGAACACGACCGTCAGCAGGACGAACATGCCGATCGTGAAGACCAGCTTGTCGTTGTGCTGGAAGTGGTCGATGGCCCACTCGACGACCACGCCCGGGGTCAGCTTGACGACGCCCTCGGAGACGGCGACCACCGGGGACTCGCGCACGTGCAGCAGCCCGGCGACCACATAGCTCACCGCGAGGCCCAGCGCACCGGCCACGACGCCGGAGATCGCCCACCAGCCTCGCGAGGTCCTCACCCGGCCGATTCTGTCCCACGGCCGGGTGAGGACGTGCCCGAACACCCTTACGAAACGCGGACGGCGTGAGCGGCGCCCGTGGTGTCCGGCATGATCGGGACCGTGAAC
Organism: Nocardioides panacisoli; assembly: GCF_039537325.1. Classification (GTDB taxonomy): domain Bacteria; phylum Actinomycetota; class Actinomycetes; order Propionibacteriales; family Nocardioidaceae; genus Nocardioides; species Nocardioides panacisoli. The sequence goes on along the minus strand of NZ_BAABAH010000013.1, from coordinate 109,013 downwards.
GGGACCTCGTACGGCGTGCCGCGGGTCGGGATCGGCACCGACGTGCACCGCCTGGTCGAGCGGGGTGCGGACGACCCGCCGCTCGCGCTGGCCGGCCTGACCTGGCCCGACGAGGACCACCGGCTGGAGGGCCACTCCGACGCCGACGTGGCCGCGCACGCCGCGTGCGACGCGCTGCTATCCGCCGCGGGGCTGGGCGACCTCGGGAGCAACTACGGCACCTCGGAGCCCGAGTGGGCCGGCGCCGCGGGCGCCGTGCTCCTCTCCGAGACGGCGCGCCGGGTCCGCGCCGCCGGCTTCGAGATCGGCAACGTCGCGGTCCAGGTGATCGGCAACCGCCCGCGGCTGGGCCTACGGCGCGCGGAGGCCGAGGCGGCGCTCACCGAGGCTGCCGGTGCGCCGGTGAGCGTGTCGGCCACGACGACGGACGGCCTCGGACTCACCGGCCGGGGCGAGGGAGTGGCCGCCGTCGCGACCGCCCTGGTCCATGCGCGGGGGGACAGCTGATGGGCACCAGGGCGCACCGGCTCGCCACGCACGACGGCCTGTCCCTGCACGTGACCGTCCGCGGCCGCGACGACGCGCCGCTGACGGTGCTGCTGGCGCACTGCTGGACGGCGGACGAGGCGGACTGGCACTACCAGGTGCACGACCTGCTGGCGCAGTACGGCCACGACATCCGGATCGTCACCTGGGACCACCGCGGCCACGGCCGCTCGGACCCGGCGCCCGCCGACGGGTGCACGATCGCGGACCTGGCGCGCGACCTCGGCGCCGTCGTGGACCAGTTCGTGCCGACCGGCCCGCTGGTCCTCGCCGGCCACTCGATCGGCGGAATGACGATCAGCGCGCTCCCCGAGGAGCGACCCGACCTGGTCGGGCGGGTCGCCGGCCTGCTCTTCGTGGCGACCTCGTGCGGCCGGCTGCACACGGTCACCCTCGGCTTCCCCGAGGTCCTCGGCAAGGCGATGCGCAACCGGATCCCGTTCCTGCTCGCCACCCGCGCCAGGACGCTCACCCGCCGGCAGCGGCAGCGCATCCCGCTGATCGAGCGCCAGGTCACCCGGCGGTTCCTGTTCGGCGAGCCGAAGCACCAGCGCGACATGAACCTCGTCGTGGACCAGATCATCAACTGCCCGCCGGCGACGATGTCGGCCTTCTACCGCAACATGATGACCCACGAGCGGGCCGCGGTCCTGCGGGCCTTCGACGGCGTCCCGACCACCGTTCTCGTCGGGAGCCGCGACCTGCTCACCCCGCCGCCGCACGCCCGCCGGATCGCCGCGAGCATCAGCGGCGCCCGGATGCTCGTCGCCCCCGACGCCGGCCACATGCTCACCCTGGAGCGGCCGCACCTGGTCACCGACGAGCTGTTCGCGATCATCGACCGCGCTGCCGCCTCGTCGGCCACGCCGAAGGCGGCGGAGCAGCTCGTGCGTCCCGGCCGGGCCGGGACTCAGGCCGCGTCGACCTTGCGGTGACCGACCAGCACCACGCCCTCGACCACCCTGACGTCGTACGCCGGCACCATCACGTGCGCGTCCTCCAGGCAGCGGCCGGTCCGCAGGTCGAAGGCGTGCTTGTGCGCGGGTGAGGCCACGAACGGCACCGCGTCCCGTACGCCGACGATCCCCTTCGCGATCCCGCTGCCACCGGCCTTGGCGAACGGGTCGTGGTTGCCGAGCGCGTAGACCTCGTCGTCCGGCCCCCGGAAGATCGCGATCGCCTGCCCGTGCACCAGCGCGGTCACGCCGCGCGCGACCTCGAGCTCGGCCAGCCGGCACACCGGCTGCCACTCCTCCGTCGGACCCGACCGACCCGTCATGCCGAGGAACGTAGGGCGGCCTTGTTCTCGCCGGCGTTTCGCCGTGTTACGCGCACGAAAACGCTTCCTCTCGACCGGCTACCGTCTCCCCATGCCTGCCGCGATCGTCGTCCTCGCCGCCGGCAGCGGCAGCCGCGTCGGGGCGGAGACCAACAAGGTGCTCCTGCCGCTGGCGGGCCGACCGCTGCTGGCGTGGTCGATCCAGGCGGCGCTCGAGGTCCCGGACGTCCGCACCCTCGTGCTCGTCGGCCGGGCCGCGGACCGGGCCGCGCTCGAGCGGGAGGTCGCGCCGCTGCTCGGCGACCGGGAGCTGCTGCTCGTCGACGGCGGGGAGACCCGCCACGCGTCGGAGGACGCGGCGCTCGCCGTGCTCGCACCCGCCGTCGAGGCCGGCGACATCGACGTGGTGGCGATCCACGACGGGGCCCGGCCGCTGGCCGGCGCCGAGCTGTTCACGCGGGTGATCGAGACGGCGCGCGAGCACGGAGCCGCCGTACCCACCCTCGACCTGCCCGCTCTCGCCGACCGCGACCCGGGATCGCCCGCGCTCCCCGACGGGCCGGTCGTCGGCGTGCAGACGCCGCAGGCGTTCCGGGCACGGCCGCTGCTGGACGCCTACCGGGCGGCGGACGCCGATGGTTTCGACGCGACGGACACGGCGGGCTGCCTGGCGCGCTACAGCGACCTGCCGGTCGTCGCGGTGCCGGCGGGGCCGACGAACCTCAAGGTCACCTACGCCGAGGACATCGCCCTCGCGGAGGCGCTGCTCAACGACTGACGGGTCCGGTCATCGCCTCGAGCAACCGGATGTCGTCGTCGGAGGCGACCCGGCGGGCGGCGGCGGGCGCCTCCACCATCTCGACGTCGTACGCCGACCGCAGCCACGCCAGCAGCGCGACGAAGTCACGGGTGGGGAGCCCGTCGACGTCGGCGACCACCCGGGCCGGCAGCACGATCGGCGAGCAGACCGAGACCAGCCGGTCGCGGTCCACGGTCGCCCCGAGCCGGCCGTCGTGGAGCTCCTTGACCGTGTCGGTCACGGGCCGGACCCCGACGACGACCACGTCGCGGGCCTCGGCGATCTCCACGCAGCGGGCGAGGAAGTCCGGCGGGGTCATCGGGCAGAGGGCGTCGTGCAGCAGCACCGGGCTGCCGCGCTCGGCGGCGACCTCCCAGGGCGTGGTCTGGTCGAGCAGGTCGACACCGGCCGCACCGGCCGCCCACGCCGCGGCGGCGACCAGCGCCTCGCCGTGGACCAGGCGGTAGGGCAGGTGGCCGCGGTCCTCGTCGATGACGAGGCCGGATGCGGGCACGTCGTAGGGGTCGACCGTCACGCTCTCAACCTAGAGGCCCGTCGAGTCGGCAGGAACTTGGCCCCACAACGCGTCGAGCCGGCAGAAACTCGGGCCCGGAGGGCGGAGTTTCTGCCGGCTCGGCGGTGATCAGGAGGCGAGGACCTCGTCGAGGATGGTCTCGGCCTTGTCCTCGTTGGTGTTCTCGCAGAGAGCGAGCTCGGAGACGAGGATCTGGCGGGCCTTGGCGAGCATCCGCTTCTCGCCCGCGGAGAGCCCGCGGTCGCGCTCGCGGCGCCACAGGTCGCGCACGACCTCGGCCACCTTCATCACGTCGCCGCTGTGCAGCTTCTCGAGGTTCGCCTTGTAGCGGCGCGACCAGTTGGTCGGCTCCTCGACGTGCTCAGCGCGCAGGACGCCGAACACGCGGTCGAGGCCCTCCTTGTCGACGACGTCCCGTACTCCGACCAGATCCAGGTTGTCTGCAGGGACTCGGACCACGAGGTCCTGTTGAGCCACGATCCGCAGAACGAGGTACTGGCGCTCCTCTCCCTTGATCTTCCGCATCTCGATGTCCTCGATGACTGCGGCCCCGTGATTGGGATAGACGACCGTTTCGCCGACGGTGAAAGTCATATGTGATGAACCCCTTCCTAGGCGTTCATCCTACCACGGTTCAGGAATCCCTCAGGAAGCGTTTCCGCAGGTCAGCGCCGCAATCGTGATCTTGACAGCCGGGTCGGGATGTGTTCCACGGGCGAGTATCGATGTGATTTGCCCGACGTGGTCGATACTGGCGGCCATGGTGAGACTGCAGCGCGGACGACGACGCGGCACCTCCGGGGAGGACGTGCAGCCGGCAGCCGAGGAGGCGGCCGGCGTGGCTGTCGACGATCCCGTCGACGAGCCCGGCGACGAGCCCGCGGAGGAGGCCGACGAGGAGCTCGAGGACGACCTCGAGGAGGACCCGACGATCGACGTCGAGGACGACGCCGGGTCCGGGGCGGTGGACGAGCCGGAGCCGACCACGCCGGCCGGCTCCTCGGTCCGCGACCTGGGCGCCGCCCGCGGTCGGTTCTCGCTGAGGTCCTGGACCCCGCTCCTGCTGTTCCAGACCACCCACCCGAAGCAGGCCGTGCTGACAGCGCTGTGCGTGGGCGGCGTCGCGGTGCTGACCGGCCGCTCGGCGAAGGAGGTCGGCGTCATCGTCTGCACGGTGCTGGTCGGCCAGGCGATCCTCGGCTGGCACAACGACGTGGTCGACCGCCGCAAGGACCAGGACAACCAGGTCGCCGGCAAGCCCGTCGCCGACGGGCGGCTGGACGCCGGCACGGTCTGGTACGCCATCATCGCGGCCTTCTGGGTCCTGCTCCCGCTCGCGGTCACGACCGGCATCACCGCCGGCTGCATCTACATGGGCTCGGTCGCGGTGGGGATGCTCGGCAACGTGCTCTTCCGCACCGGCTTCCTCTCGTGGTGGTCGTGGGCGGTGTCGTTCGCGATGCTGCCGGCGTACCTGTCCTACGGCGGCTGGGGCGGCCAGGCGCTGGGCAACCCGCCGGAGACCTCGATCACCGTGCTCGCGGCTCTGCTGGGCATCGGGATCCACTTCCTGCGCTCGGTCTGGGGCCTCGTGGCCGACCACGCGGAGGGCTGGACCTACCTCCCGCTCAAGCTCGGCATGAAGATCGGGGCGACCCGGCTGCTCATGCTGTCGACGCTCTACACGGTGGTGATCGTGGTGCTGCTGGGGGTGTTCGGCGTACGGGACGGACTCTCTCGCTAGCACCCCGGCCGCGGCCGCTAGAGTGTGGCCGCCCTGACCCCACCCGATCAGCGGAGGCCTGCCGCACATGCTTCACCGTCGTTCGAACGCACGGCACCAGTTCCTGGGGGCGCTGCTCCTGACGGTGGCGCTCGGCGCCACGCTGTCCGCCTGCGGTGGGGCCGACGACTTCCCCACCAACCGCATCAACCAGCTCGCGGCCGGCGCCAACTACCGCGACGGCGACGTGAAGCTGCTCGGGATCCGCGTGCTCTCGTCGGCCGCGGGCGAGGGCCGGGTGATCGGGTCTGTCGACAACGACTCGACCGACGGGTCCGCGAGCCTCACCGGCATCACGAACACCGACGGCAGCGCGTTCACCATCGGCTTCCAGCCGCTGGAGATCAAGGCCGACACGGCCGTCAGCCTGTCCGCCCAGGGCGGCCTGCCGGTGACCGGCGACTTCAAGGCCGGCGACGTGCTGTCGCTGGAGTTCGCCTTCGCCGACGGCGAGAAGGCTCAGCTCGAGGTGCCGGTCGTCAAGAACTGCTACCAGTACACCGCCGTGCCCACCCCGTCCGCGTCGGCGTCCGCCTCCGCGTCCGGATCCTCGGAGTCGGCGTCCCCGAGCTCGAGCGAGTCCGCCAGCAGCGACAGCTCGGCCGGCGACCTCTACACCTGCAGCGACCAGGAGAGCGCGCCGTCCTCCGGCAGCGAGGGCGAGTGATGACCCACACCCTCGTCCTGCTCCGCCACGGCGAGAGCGAGTGGAACGCCAAGAACCTCTTCACCGGCTGGGTCGACGTCGCCCTGACCGAGAAGGGCCGTGGTGAGGCGGTGCGCGGCGGTGAGCTGATGCGCGAGGCCGGCGTACTCCCCGACGTCGTGCACACCTCGCTCCAGCGCCGCGCGATCAACACCGCCGCGCTCGCTCTCGACACCGCCGACCGGCACTGGATCCCGGTCCGCCGGTCCTGGCGCCTCAACGAGCGGCACTACGGCGCGCTGCAGGGCAAGGACAAGAAGCAGACGCTGGAGGAGTACGGCGAGGAGCAGTTCATGCTCTGGCGGCGCTCCTTCGACACGCCCCCGCCGCCCCTGGCCGACGACGACCAGTACAGCCAGGTCGGGGACCCGCGGTACGCCGACCTCGGCGAGGAGCTGCCGCGGACGGAGTGCCTCAAGGACGTCATCGCCCGCTTCCTGCCCTACTGGGAGGCGTCGATCGTCCCGGACCTGCGCGCCGGCAGCACCGTCCTGGTCGCGGCGCACGGCAACAGCCTCCGCGCGCTGGTCAAGCACCTCGACCAGATCAGCGACACCGACATCGCGGGCCTCAACATCCCGACCGGCATGCCGCTGGTCTACGAGCTCGACGACCAGCTCGCCCCGACGGTCCCGGGCGGTCGCTACCTCGACCCCGAGGCCGCCGCCGCCGCTGCCGCGGCGGTCGCGAACCAGGGCCGGTAGCCCGCGGGACCGGGCCGGAGCTCAGCCCTCGAGGGCCGGGTTCTCCCCCGTGACGACGTAGATCACCCGGTTGGCGACCGACTCGGCGTGGTCGGCGATCCGCTCGTAGTAGCGGCCGAGCAGCGCGACGTCGACCGCGGCCTCGACGCTGTGGTTCCAGTTGCCGCCGAGCACCTGCGCGAAGCTCTGCCGGCGCAGGTGGTCCATCTCCTCGTCCATCGCGCCGACCACCCGCGCCTTCCCGGCGTCGCGCTCGGCGATCACCGTCCGCAGCCTGCCCACCATGCCCTCGGCGACCTCGGCCATCCGGACGAAGATTGCCCGGATCTCCTCCGGCACGGCGAGGTCGGGCACGCGCAGCCGCGCGATCTTGGCGACGTGGACGGACAGGTCGCCCATCCGCTCGAGCTCGCTGACCATCCGGAGGGCGGCGACGACGGTGCGCAGGTCGCCCGCGACCGGCTGCTGCAGCGACAGCAGGCTGAACGCGTTCTCCTCGATCTGCTCGCGGGCGAGGTCGATCTGCGCGTCCGCGCTGATCACCTGCTCGGCGACCTCGGGGTCGGCCTCCATCAGGGCGCGGCTCGCCTCCCTGACCGCGGTCTCGACCTGGCCGCACATCCCGGCGAGGTCGTCGAAGATGGCATCGAGCTGGTCGTGGAAGGCCTCGCGCATGGCTGGAGGTTAGAGCGAAGAGTTGACCGATCGGGGTGCCCCGGTGAACGGGCGGTGAACAGTCGGAACGTCGCGTTCCACGATTCAGGGCCGGGCGGAGTGGTCGCCGTACCCTGAGACCGTGGATCCGACGACGCAGGCGTTCCTCGCCGCGCTGCTCGGCGCCGCGGTGGCCGGCCTCGCCTTCCTGGCCTGGCACATCAGTGACCGGCAGCAGCACCAGCAGCCCGCCACCGAGGAGCCGCGGCTGCCGGCCGGCGTGGCGACGGTGCTGTCCGTGCTGCGCAGCAGCGCGGTGGTCGTCGACGACCACGACGTCGTCGTGAAGGCGTCGGCGCCCGCGTTCGCCATGGGGTTCGTCCGCGGCACCTCGCTGGTGTCGGAGGAGCTGAACCGGCTGGTCCACGAGGTGCGCCGCGACGGGCAGATCCGCGAGACCGAGCTGATCGTGCCGCGCCAGAGCGGACCGTCCCGCAACGTCACCGCCCGGGTGGCCCCGCTCGGGCCGCGGCTGGTGCTGGCGCTGGTCGAGGACCGCACCCGCGAGCGGCGGATCGAGGAGGTCCGTCGCGACTTCGTCGCCAACGTCAGCCACGAGCTGAAGACGCCGGTCGGTGCGATCCGGCTGCTCGCCGAGGCCGTCGACGAGGCGTCCGACGACCCCGAGGCCGTGCAGCGGTTCGCGGCGCGGATGCTGACCGAGAGCGACCGGTTGGCGCACCTGGTCCAGCAGGTCATCGAGCTGTCCCGGCTGCAGGGCGACGAGCCGGTCGAGTCACCCGGCCCGATCCAGGTCGACACCGTCATCCCGGTCGCCGTCGACACCAGCGCGATCGACGCCGGCGCCAAGTCGATCCAGGTGCTCACCGACGTCGAGCCGCACCTCGCCGTGCTCGGCAACGAGGAGCAGGTCACGGCCGCGGTCGCCAACCTGGTTGCCAACGCGGTCGCCTACTCAGAGCCCGGCTCGAAGGTCCTCGTCCGCGCCCGTGCGGTCGAGGGGTTCGTCGAGATCTCCGTGGTCGACCAGGGCATCGGCATCCCGAGCGACGAGATCGACCGCATCTTCGAGCGGTTCTACCGCGTCGACCCCGCCCGGCACCGGTCCACCGGCGGAACCGGCCTCGGGCTCTCGATCGTGAAGCACGTCGCGGCCACGCACGGCGGCGACGTACGCGTGTGGTCCGTCGAGGGCCAGGGATCGACGTTCACGCTCTCGCTGCCGCAGCACCAGCAGCACAGGACGGACGACGGGGCTGCGCAGGCGCCCGTCGACGAGGGGACGACGTCCCCGGCAGTGCCCGCGTCCATCGGGGCGCCGCTCGCAGACAGTCAGGAGGAACGCCCGTGACCCGGGTACTCGTCGTCGAGGACGAAGAGAGCTACAGCGACGCCCTCGCCTACATGCTCCGCAAGGAAGGGTTCGAGGTGGCGATCGCCGCCGACGGCAACGCCGCGCTCACCGAGTTCGACCGCAACGGGGCCGACATCGTGCTGCTCGACCTGATGCTCCCCGGCATCCCCGGCACCGAGGTCTGCCGCACGATCCGCCAGACCTCCAACGTGCCCGTGATCATGGTCAGCGCGAAGGACGACGAGGTCGACAAGGTGGTCGGCCTCGAGCTGGGCGCCGACGACTACGTCACCAAGCCCTACTCCCCCCGCGAGCTGGTCGCGCGGATCCGCGCCGTCCTGCGCCGCGGCCTCGATGCCGACCTGATGCCGGACACGCTCGAGGCCGGCCCGGTCCGGATGGACGTCGAGCGGCACGTGGTGACCGTCGACGGGACCGAGCAGCGGCTGCCGCTCAAGGAGTTCGAGCTGCTCGAGATGTTCCTCCGCAACCCCGGCCGGGTGCTCACCCGGGGCCAGCTGATCGACCGGGTCTGGGGCTCCGACTACGTCGGCGACACCAAGACCCTCGACGTGCACGTCAAGCGGCTGCGCGCCAAGCTCGAGCCCGAGCCGAGCGAGCCGAAGTACCTCGTCACCGTGCGCGGCCTCGGCTACAAGCTCGATATCTAGAGCCGACCCCGCGCGATGGCGCCCGATCGCGCTGACGTGTCCGAAAACCGCGCGACGGGTGTCGGTGCCGGCGCCTAGCGTGGGGACGTGAACGAACCCTCCGCCACCCCCCGCACCTGGCTCCCCGTCGCGGCCGTCTGCACCACGATGGTGCTCTGGGCCTCGGCGTTCGTGGGGATCCGCCACCTGGGGCACGACTTCTCCCCCGGCGCCCTCTCGCTCGGGCGGCTGCTCGTGGGCACCGTGGCGCTCGGCGCGGTGGCGCTGCCGCGCGGGCTGCCGCGGCCGTCCAAGCAGCAGTGGGTCCGGATCGTGGCGATCGGCGTGCTGTGGTTCGGCGTCTACAACGTCTCGCTCAACGCCGGCGAGCACCGGGTCGACGCGGGCACGGCGTCGCTGATCCTGCAGACCTCGCCGATCCTGATCGCCGTGCTCGCCGCGGCGTTCCTGGGCGAGCGGTTCACGCTCCAGCTCGGGATCGGCCTCACCCTGGCGTTCGCGGGCGTCGCCGTGATCGCACTGGCCGACGACGGCGGCGGCGCCGACCTGGTCGGGGTGCTCCTGTGCCTGGTCCCGGCCGCGGTCTACTCGACCAGCGTGATCCTGCAGAAGCCGCTCATGCAGGAGCTCTCGGCGGTCCACGTGACGTGGCTGGCGTGCACGGTCGGCATGATCGCCTGCCTCCCGTGGGCCGGCTCGCTCGTGCAGCAGGCGGCCGATGCCCCGCTGTCCTCCTCGCTCTGGCTGGTCTACCTCGGGGTGTTCCCGACGGCGATCGCGTTCACGACCTACGCCTACGCGCTGCGGCACATGAGCGCCTCGTCGCTGGGCGTCACGACGTACCTGGTCCCTCCCCTGACGATCGTCATGGGGCTGGTCTTCCTCGACGAGACCCCGCCGACGATCGCGTACGTCGGCGGCGCGCTCGCGCTGTTCGGCGTGTGGGTGGCGCGGCGGCGGAAGATCTCCACCAAGATCGATGTCGAGGAACCCGCGGCGGCTCCGTCCACGGTGTGAAGGCGGCGCGAAGGCCGCCTCGAACCCAAGGAGAACCCGATGGCCAAGTACCTGCTGCTCAAGCACTACCGCGGCGACCACGACATCGCCGCCGAGGACGTCGCGCCGATGGACCAGTGGACGCCGGAGGAGGTCAAGGCGCACATCGACTTCATGCTCGAGCTGACCGAGGACTTCAAGCGGCGCGGGGAGTTTGTCGACGCCCAGGCGCTCTCGCCGGAGGGCACCTTCGTCCGCTACGACGGGGAGGGCAAGCCGCCGGTCACCGACGGTCCGTTCGCCGAGACCAAGGACCTGATCGCCGGCTGGTGGGTCATCGACGTGGAGTCCGAGGAGCGGGCGCACGAGGCCGCGGCCTTCGCCTCGTCGGCGCCCGGGCCGGGCGGCAGGCCGATCCGGGAGTGGATCGAGGTCCGGCCGTTCATGTCCGAGCCGCCGACCATCACCGAGTGAGAACCGCTCGGTGAACGAGCTCCTCAAGGACCTGACGCCCCAGGTCCTCGGCATCCTCGTCCGCCGCGGCGCCGACTTCGCGGCGGCCGAGGACGCCGTGCAGGAGGCGCTGGTCGAGGCGGTGCGGCACTGGCCGGACCAGATGCCCGACGAGCCGCGGGCCTGGCTGGTCAAGGTCGCGACGCGGAAGCTGATCGACGCGCAGCGGGCGGAGTCCGCGCGTCGCCGGCGCGAGCTCAAGGTGCAGCTCGAGCCCCCGCCCGGCCCCACCGAGCACAGCGACGACACCCTGCTGCTGCTCAGCCGCTGCTGCCACCCCGACCTCACGCCGGCGTCCGCGGTCGCACTGACGCTCCGCGCGGTCGGCGGGCTGACGACCGCCCAGATCGCGCAGGCGTTCCTGGTGCCGGAGGCGACGATGGCGCAGCGGATCAGCCGGGCCAAGCGGACCGTGGCCGGCGGCTCGTTCGACACCCCCGGCGATGTCCAGGCGGTGCTGCGGGTCCTCTACCTCGTGTTCAACGAGGGCTTCACCGGCGAGGTCGACCTCGCCGAGGAGGCGATCCGGCTGACACGGCAGCTGGCCGCCGCCACCGACGACCCCGAGGTCGCCGGGCTGCTCGCACTGATGCTGCTGCACCACGCCCGGCGCGCCGCTCGGCGTACGTCCTCGGGGGAGGTCGTGCCGCTCGCCCAGCAGGACCGGTCGCTGTGGGACACCGCCATGGTCACCGAGGGCGTCGAGGTGCTGCAGGGTGCGCTGGCGCGGGACCGGCTCGGGGAGTACCAGGCGCAGGCCGCGATCGCCGCCCTGCACGACGACGCGGCGACCGCCGAGGAGACGGACTGGACCCAGGTGCTGGAGTGGTACGACGAGCTGCTCGCCCTCTCCGACAGCCCGGTCGTCGCGCTCAACCGGGCGGTCGCGGTCGGCGAGGCGGACGGGCCGCTCGCCGGGCTGCGCGCGCTCGACGGGGTCGACCCGGACCTGCCGCGGTGGGACGCGGTGGCGGCGTACCTCCACGAGAAGGCGGGAGAGTGCGCAGAGGCCGCCCGGCTGTACGCCGTCGCGGCCGCGAAGGCGACCAACGCCGCCGAGCGGGACCACCTGACCCGGCAGGCCGCGCGTCTCAACGCGAGCGCCTCGTCGGGCTCAGCGTGACCGTGGGGTCACTCTGAGCCCGACGCGCGCGCCTCGATGCCCGGCAGCAGGTGGTCGATCACCCGCTCGACCACGTCCGGCGACTTCAGGTCGGGGAAGTGGTCGTAGACCATGATCATCAGGATCGTGTTGGTGAACATCGCCGCCGCGATGCCGATGTCGATGTCCTCGCGGAGCTCGCCCTTCTCCACCCAGTAGCGGAACACCTCGCGGCCGGCCTCGCGCCGGCGCGCCATGTAGCGCTGCTGGTGCGCGCGGAGCTCGGCATTGCTCGCGCCCTCGAAGGTGATCACCCGCAGGATCCGCTGCTCCTTCTCCGACAGCGACGTGCGGATGCTCCTCCCCAGTCGGAGCAGGTCGTCGCGGGCCGAGATGTGCGGCAGCTCCAGCGCGACAGGCGACTTGATGCTGTCGACGGCCGCGGCCACCATCTCCTCCTTGGTCGGCCAGCGGCGGTAGATCGTCGCCTTCGAGGCGCCCGAGCGCGCGGCGACCGCCTCCATGCTGAGCGTGTTGAAGGAGCCCTGCTCCGCGATCATGTCGAGCACTGCGTCCAGGATCGCCTGGCTGGTCGCCTCGCTCCGCGGCCGTCCCGCGGCTCGGCGCGGGGCCGGGCCGTCGGGGTCGTCGGCGCTGGTGGTCACCTCGTCATTGTGGCTCACCCCTCGCCGACAGGCACGGCGACCGCCTCCTCGCGGGATGCCTGGCGTGCGGACTGGCGACCCGGGAAGAAGCGGGCGACGACGAGCATGCCGACGGCCGCGACGCCGGCCGCGAGATAGGCCGTCACGTGCATCGCGTCGATGAACGCCTCGTTGGCGCCGGCGACCACTTGGTGCGCGAACGCGGGGTCGAACCCGCCGCCCTCGAGGGCACCGTAGGTGGCCGCGAGCGAGGTGCGCGCCTCCTCGGGGAGACCGGGGACCGTCTCGCCGATCCGCGACTGGTAGGCCTGCGCCATCACGGTGCCCAGGACCGCCACGCCGAAGGCGCCGCCCACCTGGCGCAGCGTGTTGCCGAGCGCCGAGGCGACACCGGCGTGCTCGCGCGGCACCGAGGACATCAGGGTGTTCATCGCGGGCGGCATCAGGTTGGCCATCCCCATCGCCTGCAGGAAGAACAGCACGACCAGGATCCACAGCGGGGTGTCAGTGTCGAACTGGGCGATCGCGACGAACACGCCGCCGATCAGCGTCAGCGCCATCAGACCGAGGTTCCGGGCGCCGAACCGGGCCACGGCGGCGCTCGACAGCGGCGCGAACAGCATCATCCCGACCCCGAACGCGAGGAAGAGCAGACCGGCTTGCAGCGGCGTGCGGTCCCGGACGAGCTGGATGTAGAAGGTCATGAAGAAGAACAGTCCGAGCATCGCGAAGAAGACCAGCGCGATGATCGCCGATGCGGAGGCGAACCTCGGGTTGCGGAACAGCCGCACGTCGAGCGAGGCGTTCGGCGTACGGAGCTCCCACCCGACGAACGCCGCCAGCCCGACGACGCCCAGCGCGATCGTGCCCCAGATGTCGACTCCGGCCCACGAGCCGTCGTCGCCGGCCTTGATGATCCCGTAGGTCAGCGAGACCAGCGCGACGACCGAGATCGCCATCCCGACCAGGTCGGGACGGCCCTGGCGGCCGCGGGACTCCGGGGCGAGAAACGCGATCAGCCCGATCCCGAGGGCGACGATCGGCACGTTGATGAGGAAGACCGAGCCCCACCAGAAGTTCTCCAGCAGGCTGCCGCCGACGATCGGGCCGAGCGCGCCGCCGACCCCGACCGCTCCGGTCCAGATGCCCAGCGCCTTGGGGAACTCCTCCTCGGAGAAGATCGCGCGGACGATGGACAGCGTGGCAGGCATCATCGCGGCGGCGCCGGCGCCCATCAGCGCGCGGTAGCCGATCAGCTGCGCCGGGTCCTGGGCATACGCCGAGAGCAGGCTCGCGGCGCCGAACACGACCAGCCCGGCCAGCAGGATCCGCTTGCGGCCGATCCGGTCGCCGATCACGCCGAAGGCGAACAGCAGTCCGGCGAAGACCAGCGTGTAGGAGTTGATCATCCAGGCCAGCTCACCCTGAGAGGCGCCGAGCCCGTCCTCGGGATCGGCGAGGGTCTTGAGGGCGACGTTGAGGACCGTGTTGTCGAGGACGACGACGATCAGGCTGAGGACCAGGGCCGCCAGGATCAGCCAGCGGCGGGGATGACCGCTGTCGGTGCCGTCGACGGGTGCGGTCTCTGGTGCGGGTGCGGTCATGGGTGGCTCCGCTCGCTCGGTTCGTGGGATGCGTCCCACGCTAACGCGTTACGAAACGAGACGGTAGCGTTTTATTATTCCGCCGGAGAGGCGGCTTCCTCGGGGCCCTCGAGCCAGCCGCGGAACGCCTCCAGGTTCTTCGTCGGCTCGCCCCGGAGCTTGCGCCACTCCCACTCCTTGCGGATCGAGCTCTCGAAGCCGAGCTCGAGGATGCTGTTGAACGACTCGTCGGCGTAGGTCAGCACCGACCCGAGCAGCCGGTCGAGCTCCTCCGGGTTGGCGGCGCTGAGCGGGAGGCGGGCGTCGAGGTAGATGTCGCCGTGCGGGTCGAGCGCGAACGCGACGGCGTACATCCGCATGTTGCGCTCGAGCAGCCACCGGTAGACCCGCTCGAACTCCTCGTCCGGCCGCCGGCACACGAACGCGTGCACCGACAGCGCGTGCGGGCCGACGTCGACGCGCACCGGCGTCTGCAGCTTCCGCTCCCCCGGGAGCGCGAAGGTGAACATGCCGGGCTCGGGCTCCTCGTACTCGATCCCGGACTCGGTCAGGTGGTCGCGCACCGCGGCGAGCGCCGCCCGGTCGAGCTTCGTGTCGAAGTCCGTCATTCGGGGTCCCCGCGGCGTTGTTCGTCGGCGGAGCGAAGCGGGGGAGACGAAGAACGTCGTGGGGTGAACGTCATGCGGCCGAGGATCGCATGAGCTCCTGAGCGCGCTGGTAGACGGCCAGCGACTGCGCCGCAGTGGCGTCCCAGGAGAACCGGACGGCGTGGCGGCGGGCGCCGGCGGCGAGCCGGTCGCGGAAGGCGGGGTCGGCGGCGATCCGGCCGATCGCGGTCGCCCAGGTCGACGGGTCGTGGTCGGCGACGAGCAGGCCGCTCCGGCCGTCGCGGACGGCGGTGCCGAGACCGCCGACGTCGGCGGCGACCACGGGCGTGCCGGCGGCCTGCGCCTCGATCGCGACCAGGCCGAACGACTCGTTGTAGGACGGTACGGCGACCAGGGTGGCGGCGGCGTACCACTCCGCGAGCTCGTCCTGCGCCACGGGCGGCACGAACCGGACCACGTCGGCGATGCCGAGACCGGCGGCCAGGTCGGCGAGCGCGGTGGGGTGCTCCAGCCCGGAGCCGGACGGCCCGCCGACCACCGGGACGACGAGACGCTCACGGAGCGCGGGCTCGCGGTCGAGGAGCACGGCGATCGCGCGGAGCAGCACGTCGGGAGCCTTCAGGGGCTGGATCCGGCCGGCGAACAGCGGGACGATCGCGTCCTGCGGGATCCCGCGAGCGGCGCGGGCGGCGGCGCGCGCGGCCGGGCCGAGCGGCCGGAAGAGCTCGGTGTCCACGCCGGGGTGGACGACCTCGACGCGGGCGGGGTCGGCGTCGTAGAGGTCGAGGAGCTGACCGGCCTCGATGCCGGTGTTCGCCACCAGCAGGTCCGCGGCCTCGACGACCTGCTCCTCGCCGATCACCCGCTGGGCGGGCTCGGGGGCGTCGCCGTCGGCGAGCGCGGCGTTCTTGACCTTCGCCATCGTGTGCATGGAGTGCACGAGCGGCACGCCCCAGCGGTCGGCCGCCAGTGCGCCCACCTGGCCGGAGAGCCAGTAGTGGGAGTGGATGACGTCGTAGTGGCCGACCGGGAACATCGCCTCGGTGCGCAGCACCTCGCGCGCGAACACGCACATCTGCCCGGGCAGCTCGTTCTTGGTCAGCCCCTCGAACGGCCCCGCGTGGATGTGCCGCACGGTGACGCCGTCGGCCAGCTGGACGACCGGGTCGACGCTGGAGCTCGTGGCCCGGGTGAACACGTCGACCTCGATGCCCTGGCGGGCCAGCCGGCGGGCCAGCTCGACGACGTAGACGTTCATGCCGCCCGCGTCGCCCGTGCCGGGCTGGTCGAGGGGTGAGGTGTGCAGGCTGATCATCGCGACCCGCCCGATCCGCTGCACCGCGCCTCCTGTGGTCCGGCCCTGACTCTCCGCAGCGTGCAACCACGCGGTGCGTGATCGCATTCCCGTACCCGGGACAATGGGTCCATGAGTACCCCTCTCGCCGTCGTCACCGGTGCGTCCAGCGGGATCGGAGCGGCGACCGCCCGCCGGCTCGCGGCCGAGGGGTTCGAGGTCGTCTGCGCGGCCCGCCGCGCGGACCGGATCGAGGCGCTGGCCGCGGAGATCGGCGGGCGTGCCGTGGTGTGCGACGTGACCTCGGAGGAGTCCGTCCGCGCACTCGCGGAGGCGGTGGGCCCGCGGCTCGACGTACTCGTGAACAACGCGGGCGGCGCCTTCGGGCTCTCACCGGTCGCCGAGGCGGACAGCGAGCAGTGGCGGCGGATGTACGACGTCAACGTGATCGGTCTGATGCAGGTCACCCGCGCCCTGCTGCCGGCGCTCGTCGCGAGCGGCGCCGGCGTGATCGTGAACGTCGGGTCGACGGCGGGGCGGGTGGCCTACGAGGGCGGGGCCGGCTACACCGCCGCCAAGCACGGCACCCAGGTGGTCACCGAGACGCTGCGGCTGGAGCTGTTCGACCAGCCGGTGCGGGTCTGCGAGGTCGCCCCGGGCATGGTCCGGACCGACGAGTTCGCGCTGGTGCGCTTCGAGGGCGACCAGGAACGCGCCGACGCCGTCTATGCCGGCGTCGCCGAGCCCCTCACCGCCGACGACGTCGCCGACGCCATCGCCTGGGTCGCCACCCGTCCCGCCCACGTCAACATCGACGAGCTGGTCATCAAGCCGCGCGCCCAGGCGGCCCACCACAAGGTGCACCGGGTCCAGGGTTGAACCCTCAGTTCGAGCACCTCGAACTGAGGGTTCAACCGAGCGCGCGGTCCAGCGCCGCCTCGACGTGGAGCGTGGTGCAGGGCAGCACGGGCAGGTCGGAGTCGGCCTGCTTGACCAGCAGCTCGAGCTCGGAGCAGCCCAGGATCACGCCGCCGGCGCCGGCGTCCCAGAGCTCGTCGATCAGCCCGACCACCTGGCGGCGGGAGGCGTCGAGGACCTTCCCGTGCACCAGCTCGTCGTAGATGATCCGGTTCAGCTCGTCGTGGTGGCCCTCCTCGGGGACGAGCACCTCGAGCCCGTGCCGGGCGATCCGGTCGGTGAAGAAGGTCCGCGACATCGCGAACCGGGTGCCGAGCAGCGCGACCG
The DNA here is from genome assembly GCF_039537325.1 of Nocardioides panacisoli. Taxonomy (GTDB): domain Bacteria; phylum Actinomycetota; class Actinomycetes; order Propionibacteriales; family Nocardioidaceae; genus Nocardioides; species Nocardioides panacisoli. The sequence goes on along the minus strand of NZ_BAABAH010000013.1, from coordinate 91,934 downwards.
ACTCGATCCCCTTGGCCTTCGCCTCCTCGGCGACCACGTCGCCCAGGTGCAGCAGCGGGATGCCGATCGCCGCCTCGACCTGCTCGGCGACGCGGTGGAAGGTCGTCGTACAGAGCATCAGGAAGTCCGCGCCCGCCCGCTCGACCGCCTTCGCCGCGCCGGCGAGGACGTCGGCGACCGCGTCCCAGTCCTCGGCCTCCTGCATCGCGGTCACCTCCGCGAAGTCGACCGAGGCCAGCACCGTCTTCGCCGACGAGAGCCCGCCGAGCCGCTCCTCGACGCCGCGGTTGAGCAGCTCGTAGTAGGCCGCGCTGCTCTCCCAGCTCATCCCGCCGACGAGTCCGATGGTCTGCATGGGCGCATGCTATCCGGGTCAGGCCGGGGCCCGGTCCGGCGGAAAGCCGCCGCTCGCGATCGGTCCCCAGTCGTCGATGGTGATCCGGATCAGTGACTTGCCCTGACGGCGCATCGCCGCGCGATAGTCGTCCCAGTCCGGGTGCTCGCCGGAGATGCAGCGGTAGTAGTCGACCAGCGCGTCCTCCGCCTCCGGCATGTCGAGCACCTCGGCGGTGCCGTCGAGCTGGACGTAGGGGTCGTTCCAGTCCTCCCCGTGCACCAGCACGGTCGCTGCCGGGTCGCGGCGCAGGTTGGCCGCCTTGGCGCGGTCGGGGTACGTCGACACCACGACCCTGCCCCGCTCGTCCAGGCCTCCGGTCACGGGCGACACCTGCAGCCGCCCGTCGCGGCGGTGGGTGACCAGGGTCAGCCGGTGGCGGGGGCGGACGAAGTCGAGGAGCGCGTCGCGGTCGACCCGCTCCGCCTTGGCGATGGTGACCATGCCGTCGACACTAGACAACGGCCCGGAAGGACCCCGGGCGGCCGGTTCGCGGATGCGAGGGTCGGCGGGACCCGCGGATAGGCTGTTCCCTCGTGTCCAGGACCCTCCGCAACGATCTCCGCAACGTGGCCATCGTGGCCCACGTCGACCACGGCAAGACGACCCTCGTCGACGCGATGCTCCGCCAGGCCGGCGCCTTCACCGAGCACCAGGCCGAGAGCGTGGCCGACCGGGTGATGGACAGCGGTGACCTCGAGCGCGAGAAGGGCATCACGATCCTCGCGAAGAACACCGCGGTGCACTACCGCGGCCCGTCCGCGCACGAGCTGCTCGGTGCGGACGCCGCCGGCGGGATGGTCATCAACATCATCGACACCCCCGGGCACGCCGACTTCGGCGGCGAGGTCGAGCGGGGCCTGTCGATGGTCGACGGCATCGTGCTGCTCGTCGACGCCTCTGAGGGCCCGCTCCCCCAGACCCGCTTCGTGCTGCGCAAGGCGCTGAACGCCGACATGCCGGTGATCCTCGTCGTCAACAAGACCGACCGGAGCGACGCGCGCATCGACGAGGTCGTCGACGAGACCTACGAGCTGTTCATGGACCTGCTCGACGAGAACCACAGCCAGGACGCGCTCGACTTCCCGGTCGTGTTCGCCTCCGGCAAGGCCGGCATCGCCTCGCTCGAGAAGCCGGAGAACGGCACGCTGCCCGAGGGCAAGGACCTCGAGCCGCTGTTCCGCACGATCCTGGAGACCATCCCGGCGCCGTCGTACGACGAGGGCGCGCCGCTGCAGGCCCACGTCACGAACCTCGACGCCTCGCCGTTCCTCGGCCGGCTCGCGCTGCTGCGGATCAAGCAGGGCGAGCTCAAGAAGGGCCAGACCGTGGCCTGGATCCGCCGCGACGGCGACATCAAGAACGTCCGCGTCACCGAGCTCCTCGTCACCGAGGGCCTCGAGCGCAAGCCCGGCGAGAAGGCCGGACCGGGCGACATCGTCGCGGTCGCCGGCATCCCGGAGATCACCATCGGCGAGACGCTCGCCGACCCCGAGAACCCGATCGCGCTGCCGCTGATCCACGTCGACGAGCCGGCGATCTCGATGACGATCGGCACCAACACCTCCCCGCTGGTCGGCAAGGGCGGCAAGGGCCACAAGGTCACCGCGCGGCTGGTCAAGGACCGCCTCGACGCCGAGCTGGTCGGCAACGTGTCGCTGCGCGTGCTGCCGACCGACCGCCCCGACGCGTGGGAGGTGCAGGGCCGCGGCGAGCTGGCGCTCGCGATCCTGGTCGAGCAGATGCGCCGCGAGGGCTACGAGCTGACGGTCGGCAAGCCACAGGTCGTCACCCGCGAGATCGACGGCAAGCTGCACGAGCCGTTCGAGCGGCTCACCATCGACGCTCCGGAGGAGTTCCTCGGCACCATCACCGAGCTGCTCGCCAGCCGCAAGGGCCGGATGGAGGGGATGACCAACCACGGCACCGGCTGGGTGCGCATGGAGTTCGTCGTCCCGGCGCGCGGCCTGATCGGGTTCCGCACCGACTTCCTCACCGAGACCCGCGGCACGGGCATCGCGCACTCGATCTTCGACGGCTACTTCCCGTGGGCAGGCGAGATCCGCTCCCGTCAGTCCGGCTCGCTCGTCGCGGACCGCGCGGGCGTTTCCTCGTCCTACGCCATGACCTCGCTGCAGGAGCGCGGCGTGATGTTCGTCGACCCGGGCACCGAGGTCTACGAGGGCATGATCGTCGGCGAGAACTCCCGCGCCGACGACATGGACGTCAACATCACCAAGGAGAAGCAGCAGACCAACATCCGGTCCGCCACCTCCGACAACTTCGAGAAGCTCATCCCGCCGAAGAAGCTCTCCCTCGAGCAGTGCCTGGAGTTCTGCCGCGAGGACGAGTGCGTCGAGATCACCCCGGAGACGGTGCGGATCCGCAAGGTGGTCCTCGACCAGAACGAGCGGGCCAAGACCGCCGCCCGGGCCCGCAAGGCGAACCGGTAGGAGACCGGCCGGCGTGAGCGTGCTCGACGACCTGGTCGGGCGGGCGCACGCCCTGGTCCGCCCCGGCCGCCGTGCGGTGCTCGGACTGTGCGGACCGCCCGGCGCCGGCAAGTCGACCCTCGCCGCACGGCTGGTCGGGGCGCTCGGTGAGGCGGCGGTCGTCGTACCGCTCGACGGCTTCCACCTCCACGACGAAGAGCTCGCGCGGCTCGGCCGGTCGGACCGCAAGGGCGCCCCGGACACCTTCGACGTCGGCGGGTACGTCGCGCTGCTGCGGCGGCTGCGTGAGGAGGACACCGTCCATGCGCCGGTGTTCGACCGTGACCGCGAGCTGGCGCTGGCCGGCGCGATCGCCGTGCTGCCGCAGCACCGGCTCGTCGTCACCGAGGGCAACTACCTGCTGCTGGACCAGCCGGGCTGGCGCGACGTGCGCGGGCTCCTCGACGAGTGCTGGTACGTCGACCTGTCCGACGCGGTCCGCGTACCGCGCCTGATCGCGCGGCACGTGCAGCACGGCCGCACACCGGCTGACGCCGAGGAGTGGGTGCGACGCTCCGACGAGTCGAACGCACGGCTCGTCGTACCGACGCGCGAACGCGCCGACCTGGTCGTGACGGCCGACTGACAGACTCGCGGTCATGGCCTACGAGACCATCGACTGGACGGTCGACGCCGACGGCGTCGCGACGCTGACCCTGAGCCGGCCGGACGCGCTGAACGCGTTCGACCTGACCATGGCGCGCGAGCTGGAGCAGGTCTTCCTCGCCGACGCCCGCGACGACGACGTCCGCGCGGTCGTGGTGACCGGGTCGGGTCGCGCCTTCTGCGCCGGCATGGACCTCTCGGCGGACGGCAACGTCTTCGGGCTGGACGAGTCGCTGCGGCCGACGCCGGAGGAGTTCCGGGCCGCGTTCGACCAGGCGCCGTACAACGAGGGCGTCCGCGACACCGGCGGCAAGGTGACCCTCGCGATCCACGCCCTGCCGAAGCCGGTGATCGCCGCTATCAACGGCCCGGCCGTCGGCATCGGGGCGACGATGACGCTGGCGATGGACCTGCGGCTCGCGTCCACGAAGGCGCGGATCGGGTTCGTGTTCGGGCGGCTCGGCATCGTGCCGGAGGCGTGCTCCAGCTGGTTCCTGCCGCGGATCGTGGGCATCCAGCAGGCGCTCGAGTGGGTCTACTCCGCCGACATCCTGACCGCGGAGCAGGCCCATGCCGGCCGGCTGGTCCGCTCCCTGCACGAGCCGGACGACCTCGTCCCCGCCGCCCTCGAGCTCGCCCGGTCGTTCGTCAAGGACCGGTCGACGGTCGCCCTCGGCCTCGCCAAGCAGCTCCTCTACCGCAACAGCGCCGCCGCCGAGCCGCTCGAGGCGCACCTGTCGGACTCGCTCGCGATGTACTACGCCTCGATCGCCGACGGCAAGGAGGGCGTCGCCGCCTTCCTCGAGAAGCGCACCCCCGAGTTCCGCGGCCGCGCCTCGGAGGTCCCGCGCATCTTCCCCTGATCCTCGTCGAACCCTCACTTCGAGCCCGCCGAACCCTCACTTCGAGCCCGCCGAACCCTCACTTCGAGCCCGCCGAACCCTCACTTCGAGCCCGCCGAAGGCTAGGTTCGGCCCCGTGCTCCTCGACCTCCAGCTCGACGGCCGTCCGGACCAGGCGTTCACCCGCGCGCAGGAGCTGAGCGCTGCGGGAGCCGCCGGGCTGTTCACCTTCGAGGGCCCCCACGACGTGTTCCTCCCCCTCGCGGCCGTCGCCGGGAGGGTCGATGCCGACCTGATGACCAACGTCGCGATCGCGATGCCCCGCAGCCCGATGCACCTCGCCCACGCGGCGTGGGACCTGCAGCTGATGAGCGGTGGACGGTTCCGGCTCGGTCTCGGCTCCCAGATCCGGCCGCACATCGAGAAGAGGTACGGCGCCACGTGGTCGCCGCCCGCGGCCCGGATGCGGGAGATCGTGCTCGCGGTCAAGGCGATCCTCTCGGCCTGGCAGGACGGGACCCGGCTCGAGTTCCGCGGCGAGCACACCACGCACACGCTGATGCCGCCGACGTTCGTGCCGGGGCCGAACCCCTACGGTCCCCCGCCGGTGCTGCTCGGCGCGCTCGGGCCGGTCATGACCCGCACGGCCGCGGAGGTCGCCGACGGCCTGCTGGTCATGCCGTTCCACAGCCACCGCCACTTCCGGGAGCGAACCCTGCCCGCGGTCGCCGAAGGGCTGGCGCGGGCGGGGCGCGATGCGTCCGACTTCCCCCTCTATCCGCAGGCCATCGTGGCCATGGGGCGGACCGACGCCGAGCTCGCTCAGGCCGCGGTCGGCGTACGAGCCCTGCTGGCGTTCTACGGCTCGACCCCGGCTTACCGCCCGGTCCTCGAGGTCGAGGGCTGGGAGGACGTGCAACCCGAGCTCAACCGGCTGTCCAAGGTCGGCGACGTCGCCGCGATGATCGAGCTGGTCACCGACGACATGCTCTCGACGCTGGCTGTCGTGGGTACCCCCGAGGAGTGCGCTGCCGAGGTGCTGCGCCGGTTCGGCGACGTCGCGCCCCGGGTGTGCTGCTACTTCCCCGGCTCCGAGCCAGCGGCTGAGCACGTGGCCGCGTTGGCGTCAGCGCTCCGAACCGACGGTTCAACGGGCTCGAACTGAGGGTTCGACGGGCTCGAACTGAGGGTTCGACAGGCTCGAACTGAGGGTTCGACGTCAACCCGCGAGCCGCGCCCCCGACTCGGTGTCGAAGACGTGGACGGCGGCGGGGTCGGCGGTGAGGCGGACCTCCTGGCCGCGGGTGAGGGTCTGGCGGCCGGTGACGCGGGCGACGATCTGCGGGAGCACGCCGCCCACGGGTCGCTCCGAGGCGCCGGCGGGGGTGGCGTAGACGTAGGCGTCGGCGCCGAGCTCCTCGACGACGACGACCTGGACCGGGTAGCCGGGCTCGTCGGGGCCGGCGACGCGCCACGCCTCGGGGCGGATGCCGAGGGTGACCGCGCCGGAGGAGGCGGCGGCCGCCGTACGGTCGATCGGCAGCTCGAAGCCGTCGACGACGGCGATGCCGTCGCCGGCGGTCTTGGCGCTGAGCAGGTTCATCGCGGGCGAGCCGATGAAGCCGGCGACGAAGAGGTTGACGGGCCGGTCGTAGAGCGCCAGCGGGGTGTCGACCTGCTGGAGCAGGCCGTCCTTCATCACCGCGACCCGGTGGCCCATCGTCATCGCCTCGACCTGGTCGTGGGTGACGTAGACCGTGGTGATCCCGAGCCGCTGCTGCAGCGCCGCGATCTGGGTGCGGGTGGAGACCCGCAGCTTCGCGTCGAGGTTGGAGAGCGGCTCGTCCATCAGGAACACCTGCGGCTGCCGCACGATCGCGCGGCCCATGGCGACCCGCTGACGCTGGCCGCCGGACAGCGCCTTCGGCTTGCGGTCGAGCACGTCGGTGAGGTCGAGCAGCTTCGCGGCCTCGACCACGCGCTCGCGCCGGTCGGCCTTGCCGACGCCGGCGATCTTGAGCGCGAACGCCATGTTGTCGGCGACGCTGAGGTGCGGGTAGAGCGCGTAATTCTGGAAGACCATCGCGATGTCGCGGTCCTTGGGCGCCACGTTGGTGACGTCCTGGTCACCGATCCAGATCGCGCCCGCGGTGCACTCCTCGAGCCCGGCCAGCATCCGCAGCGAGGTCGACTTCCCGCACCCCGAGGGGCCGACCAGGACCACGAACTCGCCGTCCTCGATGGACAGGTCGAAGTCGCTCACCGCGGCGCTCTTCGCGCCCGGGTAGACGTGCTCGGCGTGCTCGAACCGCACCGTCGCCATGGGTTTCCTTCCGGCCGGCCGCCCGCTGGCAGGGGTGGCCTCGGTCATGTCGTCGGCACACAGTACGACGACCGCACGCCGGCGTCTAGTGGAAGCGCTTTCATACACAGTCTCGAGGGCTGCCCGGATTCTCAGGCGGGCCTTGACACCGATTGTGACCAGTGTCATGGTGGCGCGGTCATCCAGAGTGGAAGCGCTCTCACACCTTCCACGGCGCAAGTCAGGAGAGTCACCGTGCGCAAACGGACCGCCCCCACCCGACGACTGCTCGCCGCAGCAGCCGCCGGATCCCTCCTCCTCGGCCTGACGGCCGCGTGCGGCGACAACTCCGACCCGACGAAGTCGGCGAAGCAGGAGTCGCTCGGCGAGGGAGACCAGCTGACCATCACCACGTTCGGCGAGTTCGGCTACGACGAGCTCATCGACCAGTGGAACCAGGAGAACCCCGACATCCAGGTCAAGCAGACCAAGGTGGCGCTCTGGGACGACTGGAAGAACGAGCTCAACACCGATCTCCAGGCCGGCTCCGGCCTCCCGGACGTCGTCGCGATCGAGGGCGACTACATGCCCGCGGTCGTCGCCGCCCCCGACCGCTGGGTCGACCTGTCCCAGTCCGAGGTCGACGGACGGTGGCTCGACTTCAAGAGCGCCGCCGCGACCACGCCGGACGGCGCGCTGCTCGGCTACGCGACCGACGCCGGCCCCGAGGCGATCTGCTACCGCGCGGACCTGTTCAAGGACGCCGGCCTGCCGACCGACCGCGACGAGGTCGCGAAGCTGATGACGACCTGGGACGACTACTTCTCCCTCGGCGAGCAGTTCGTCAAGAACTCCGACGCCTACTGGTACGACGCCAGCGGCTCGGTCGCGCAGGCGATGCTGAACCAGGTCCCCTACCCGTTCGAGAAGTCCGACAACGCCGTCGACATCGAGAACGACGGCCTCAAGAACGTCTACCAGACCGTCTCCTCGCACGTCGGCGACCTCTCGCCGCAGGTTCCGCAGTGGAGCGACGACTGGACCGCGAACTTCGCCGACAGCAAGGTCGCGACCGTGCCCTGCCCGGGCTGGATGCGCAGCAACATCAAGGACAACACCGGTGACCCGGCGCCCAAGGGCGCGGTCTGGGACGTCGCCGACGTCTTCCCCGGCGGCGGTGGCAACTGGGGCGGGTCCTACCTCGCGATCCCGAAGACCTCCACGCACCAGGAGGACGCGCTGAAGTTCATCACGTGGATCACCGCGCCGGAGCAGCAGGCGCAGATCTTCGAGAAGTACGGCAACTTCCCCTCGCAGGTCGACGCGCTGTCCGACCCGAAGGTCACCAGCTTCACCGACGAGTACTTCAACAACGCCCCGGTGGGCGAGATCTTCGCGGACCGCGCGGCGGCGATCGACGTACAGCCCTACAAGGGGCCGCTCTACTCCGACATCCTCGGCAAGTTCCAGGACGCCATCAACCGGGTCGACGCGGGCAAGGACCCCGACGAGTCGTGGGCGACCTTCGAACAAGACGTCGCGTCGCTCCAGTGACACTCTCGGGTCCACTGGACTGACCGACCCGTGCCAGGCCGCCCGGAACCGCCAGCCCCGGGCGGCCTGGCCCCACCCCCGCCGGAGTGAGGGACCGTGATGCTGACCGAACAACGAGCCGAGGCCGCTCCGCGGGAGCCGGCGACGCCGACCGTGGACCGCCGGCTGCTGCGGCGCCAGCGACGTTCGCGCTGGGACCTCAAGGTCTCGCCGTACCTCTACGTCTCGCCCTTCTTCGTCCTGTTCGGGATCGTCGGTCTCTACCCGCTCGTCTACACCGTGTTCCTGTCGGTGCACGACTGGGACCGGCTCTACTACCGCCGCGGTGGGTTCAACGGCTGGGCCAACTACGACTTCGTCCTGCACGACCCGGTCTTCCAGAAGGCCCTGGTCAACACCTTCAGCATCTTCCTGATGTCGTCGGTGCCGCAGATCGTCCTCGCCGTCGTCATCGCCGCGCTGCTGGACGGTCAGCTCCGCGGCCGCACGTTCTGGCGGATGAGCGTGCTGCTGCCCTTCGCGGTGGTGCCCGCGGCCGCCGTGCTCATCTTCGGCAGCCTGCTCGCCGACCGGTCGGGCCTGGTCAACCAGGTCCTCGCGCAGATCGGCGACTGGCCGGTCCTGCACCAGCTCGGGATCGGGCCGGTCGCGTGGCACGACCACCGCTGGTGGAGTCACTTCGCGATCGCCGGGATGGTCAACTGGCGCTGGACCGGCTACAACGCGCTGATCTTCCTCGCCGCCATGCAGGCGGTCCCCCGCGACCTCTACGAGTCCGCGGCCCTCGACGGCGGCGGCAAGATCCGCCAGTTCTGGTCGGTGACGCTGCCGATGATCCGGCCGACCATGGTCTTCGTCATCGTCACCAGCACCATCGGCGGCCTGCAGATCTTCACCGAGCCGCGGCTCTTCGACGACACCCCGAACCGCGAGGGCGGTGCGGACCACGAGTTCATGACCTCGACCCTCTACATCTACGTCAAGGGCATCGAGGACCAGTTCTACGGCCGGGCCTCGGCCGCCGCGGTGATCCTGTTCGTGATCATCGTCGCGATCGCGCTGCTCAACTTCGGCCTGACCCGCTTCCTCACCCGGAGGGCCGAGAAGTGAGCCGCCGCAGCAGTACGGCGACCGGCCGCCCCGGTTTCCTGGTCTACGGCCTCCTCGCCGCCGTCGTCCTCGGCTCGGCGCTGCCCCTCTACTGGTCCTACATGATCGGCTCGCACACCAAGGACGAGGCCAACGACAGCCCGCCGCCGCTGCTCCCGGGCGGTCACTTCTTCGAGAATGCGCGCCGGGTGCTCGACACCATCGACTTCTGGCAGGCGCTGCTGAACAGCCTGATCGTGGCGACCGTGTGCGGCGTCTCCGTCGTCTTCTTCAGCACCCTGGCCGGCTACAGCTTCGCCAAGCTGCGGTTCCGCGGCAGCAGCACGCTGATGGGGTTCGTCGTGATGACGATGGCGATCCCGACCCAGCTCGCCACCGTCCCGCTGTTCGTGCTGATGCGCAACTACGGCCTGCTCGACACGCTGGCCGCGGTGGCGCTGCCGACCCTGGTGACCGCGTTCGGCGTCTTCTTCATGCGCCAGTACCTCATCGACGCCATCCCCGACGAGCTGATCGAGGCCGCGAGGGTGGACGGCGCGTCGATGCTGCGGACGTTCTGGTCGGTCGCCGTACCGGCAGCCCGTCCGGCCATGGCGATCCTCTTCCTCTTCACGTTCATGACCGTCTGGACCGACTACATGTGGCCGTTGGTCGCGCTGCAGGACACCGAGACCCTGCCCGTCGCGCTCGACCGGCTTGCCCTCACCGGCCAGGGCCAGACCACCGACTACGCGCTCGTCCTCTGCGGCGCCGGGCTGGCCACCATCCCGCTGCTGATCCTGTTCGTCGTCTCCGGCCGCCAGCTGGTCGCCGGCATCATGCAAGGAGCTGTCAAGGGATGACCTCCCAAGCCCCCACGACCGAGCCCGCCACCCGCGGCGAGGTCACCTTCCCCGCCGACTTCCTCTGGGGAGCCGCCACCGCGGCGTACCAGATCGAGGGCGCCGTCGCCGAGGACGGGCGCAGCCCGTCCATCTGGGACACGTTCTCCCGGGTGCCGGGCGCGGTGCTCGACGGCGACACCGGCGACGTCGCGTGCGACCACTACCACCGGATGCCCGAGGACGTCGCCCTGATGCGGTCGCTCAACATCGGCGCCTACCGGTTCTCCACGTCCTGGCCGCGGGTCCGGCCCGACGGCGGCGCGCCGAACCAGCAGGGGATCGACTTCTACAGCCGGCTCACCGACGAGCTGCTGCAGCGGGGCGTCACGCCGTGGGTCACCCTCTACCACTGGGACCTGCCGCAGGCGCTCGAGGACGCGGGCGGCTGGACCAACCGCGACACCGCCTACCGGTTCGCCGAGTACGCCCTCACTCTCCACGACGCCCTCGGCGACCGGGTCCCCTACTGGACGACGATGAACGAGCCCTGGTGCTCGGCGTTCCTCGGCTACACCGGCGGCCAGCACGCGCCCGGGCGGCAGGAGGGCGTCGCCGGCGTGGTCGCCGCCCACCACCTGATGCTCGGCCACGGTCTGGTTGTCGACGAGATCCGTCGCCGTGGTGCCGCTGGCCGGGGGGCTCAGCTCGGCATCACGCTCAACCTGACCGTGGCCGACCCCTTCGACGCCGGCGAGCCCGCCGACGTCGACGCCGCCCGCCGGCTGGACGGGTTCTGGAACCGGATGTTCCTCGACCCGATCCTCCGCGGCCGCTACGCCGACGACCTCGCCGGCGACACCGAGGGCATGCTGTTCGAGGGCAGGCCGTGGCAGGACTTCGTCGAGGACGGCGACCTCGCGCTGATCGGCGCGCCGATCGACGTGCTCGGCGTGAACTACTACCACGGCGATGCCCCCGCCGGCCGTACCGTGCCGGGCGCCGACCTGCTCGGCAGCCGCATCCGCCACCCGGAGCGGCGTACCTCGATCCCCTGGCCCGGCTGCGAGGACATCGCGTTCCCGCGCCGCGGGCTGCCGACGACCGGCATGGACTGGGAGGTGCAGCCGGAGGGCCTGACCCGTCTGCTGGTCCGCCTCAAGGAGGAGTACGACGTCCCGCCCCTCTACATCACCGAGAACGGCGCGGCGTACGACGACCAGGTCGAGACGGCCGCCGGCGACGGCGGCGTACGGATCGACGACCCGGCACGGCTGGCGTTCATCGACGCGCACCTGCGGGCGACGTACGACGCCATCCAGCAGGGCGTCGACGTCCGCGGCTACTTCGCGTGGTCGCTGCTGGACAACTACGAGTGGGCCTACGGCTACTCCCAGCGGTTCGGCATCGTGCACGTCGACTACGAGACGCAGGCGCGCACGCCGAAGGCGAGCGCCCGCTACTACGCGCGGGTCGCTGCGAGCGGCACGCTGCCGCCGCTGTCCGAGCTGCCCGAGCTGGCAGGCTGACGACTAGCGTGGCGCGAGTGACGTCCTCCGACCCGAACGGCCAGGTCCAGGGCCCAGGCCCCGGGCAGGCGCCGACCCTCGACGAGGTCGCGCGCCTCGCGGGGGTGTCGCGGGCCACGGCGTCGCGCGCGATCAACGGCGGCAACCGGGTCAGCGCGACGGCGCAGGCGGCCGTCGACGCCGCGGTGGAGTCGCTCGGCTACTCGCCCAACCCCGCCGCGCGCAGCCTGGTCACCCGGCGCACCGACTCGATCGGGCTGGTCGTCCCCGAGCCGGACGAGCGGGTGTTCACCGACCCGTTCTTCGTGCACACGCTGCGCAGCGTCAACCGGGTGCTCTCGGTCCGCGACCTGCAGCTGGTGCTGCTGCTGGCGCGGCCGGGCGACGAGGAGCGGCGGATGCTGCGCTACCTGCGCCGCCGCCACATCGACGGCGTCCTCGTCGTCTCGCACCACCGCAGCGACCGGCTCGCGGACCATCTCGCCGCGCTGGCGCTGCCGTGCGCGTTTGTCGGCCGCCCGATCGAGAGCGCCGACAAGGTCGCCTACGTCGACACCGACAACGTCGCCGGCGGCCGGATCGCCGCCGAGCTGCTCGTGCAGCGCGGCTGCACCCGGATCGGCACGATCGCCGGCCCGACCGACATGGCCGCCGGCACGGACCGGCTCGAGGGATGGCGTGCCGCGCTGAGCGACGCCGGGCTGCCCGACGACGCCGTCGCCTACGGCGACTTCACCGAGGCCGGCGGCGAGGCCGCGGCGCGCGAGCTGCTGGCGTCGTACCCCGATCTCGACGGCATCGCCGTCGCCTCCGACCTGATGGCCGCCGGCGCGCTGCGGGTCCTCGCCGCCGCCGGGAAGCGGGTGCCGGAGGACGTCGCGGTCACCGGTTACGACGATCTCGGCGTCTCCGACCGCACGCACCCCACGCTGACGACCGTGCGCAACCCGATCGGGGAGATGGCCGAGCAGGCCACCCGGCTGCTGCTCGAGCAGATCGAGGGCGAGCGCGACGGCCGGCCGATCCGCGTGATCTTCCCGCCGTCGCTGGTGCGCCGGGAGAGCGCGTAGTCCCTTCGGGCGGTTGACGCGCACGCGACACTGATGCCGTGGACCTCGACCCCCGCCGGCTCCCGGCCTGGCAGGTCGCCGCGCTCGGGGCCGGCGGCTTCACGGCGCTGCTCTGGGTGATCGAGATCGTGGACACCGCGATGAACCACCGCCTCGACCAGTACGGCGTGCAGCCGCGCTCGGGCGAGGGACTGCTCGGGATCGCGTTCGCGCCCCTGCTGCACGCGGGCTGGGCGCACCTGGAGGGCAACACCGTCCCCTGCCTGGTGCTGCTGTTCATCACCCTGGCGACCGGCATCGCTCGCGGCCTGCTGGCGACGGCGGTCATCTGGCTCGTCGGCGGCACCGGGGTGTGGCTGGTCGCCGGCAGCAACAGCGACCACATCGGGGCGTCCGGACTGATCTTCGGGTGGATCGTCTACCTGGTGGTGCGCGGCATCGTGAACAAGCGGCTGTGGGAGATCGCCCTCGGCCTGGTCGTCCTGGTGCTGTACGGCGGCGCCCTGTGGGGCGTCCTGCCCGGCCAGCCGGGCGTCTCCTGGCAGGGGCACCTGTTCGGCGCGATCGGCGGCGGGCTCGCGGCGGTGCTGTTCAGCAACGACCGGCTGGCCGAGATGCGGCGCGCCACCGCGAGGATCGGCTAGGAGCCTAGGACCGGCCGAACGCCGGCTTCTCCTTCGCGAGGAACGCCCGCACGCCCTCGGCGAAGTCCGGCCCGCCGTACACCTCGTGCAGCAGCTGCGCCTCGTCCGGCGGCTCGTGCTCGGTCAGCTCCGCCCGCTCGCGCAGCTGCTGCTTGGTCACTCGCAGCGTGACCGGCGAGGCCTGGGCGATGCCGTCGACCAGCGAGGCGACCTCGGCGTCCAGCGCGGCGGCGTCCTCGACACAGGCCAGGAGCGCGCCGGCGCCGTACGCCCGCTCCGCGCCGACCAGCCGCGACGCCAGCAGCATCTCCCGGGTCAGCGACTCGCCGAAGACCGCCGCGCAGCGGTAGAGCACCGGCGAGGACAGAGCGTTCCCGAGGGTCCGCGCGATCGGGTAGCCGAACCGGGACGCGGCCGTCGCCACCCGCAGGTCGCAGTACGTCGCCACGGCCAGTCCGCCACCGACGCACACGCCGTCGATCGCCGCGACCGTCACCTGCGGCAGCGCGGCCAGGCCGTCGAACATGCTGCGGATCCAGTTCTCGTACTCGACCACGTCGTCGTTGCCGACGAAGTCGGAGATCTCGTTGCCCGCCGCGAACGCCTTGCCGCCGGCGCCGCGCAGCACGACCACCCGCACCGAACCGTCGTCGCGCACCTGCTGCCACAGCTCGCGCATCTCGCCGTACATCGCCTTGGTGAAGGCGTTGCGGCGCTCGGGCCGGTTGAACGTCACCTCGAGGACACCCGGGGCGAGGCGGTCGCGGTCGAGAAGCAGGTCGGTCACGCGTCGGAGGGTACGGCGTCCGGCGACCAGCGGATCACCCAGTACTGCACGCCGAACGGGGCTGCGTCGTAGGTCACGTCCACGGCCTGGCCCGGCGCGAGGAGGTCGCCGAGCGCGACCAGGCCCCCGACGTCGGCCCAGAGCTCGGCGCCCAGCTCGGCGTCGATCGCGGCGAGGCCGGCGGGATCCGGCCCGACGAGGAGCTCGCGCAGGGTCTCGTCGAAGGCCTCGGCCCGCTCGTCGAGGTGGCCCGGCGCCTTCTCGGTGCGCTTGGCGGAGCCGTTGGCGACCACCAGCACGCCGCTCTCTCCGGCGTCGACGACCTCCGCGCCGGCCGTCTCGACCAGGTGCCGACCGACCCGCTCGCCCGAGCCGGTCCCGAGCACCCGGACCCGCGGGCCGAGCGCCGCGACCGCGTCCAGGCAGGCGGCGCGCAGGTCGGGGACCGGGTCCTCGATCGAGGCGTACTCCGGCAGCAGCGCGAGGACGCCGGGGACGAGCGCGATCACTGGATCCCCCGGATGGCGCGCCGCGGCGGGCGACGTCCGGCGATCGACCAGACCATGTCGACGGTCTGGCGGGTCTCGACGACCTCGTGCACGCGGTAGATCCGCGCACCGGCCAGCGCGCAGACGGCCGTCGCGGCGAGGGTCCCGGTCAGCCGCTCGCCGACCGGCAGGTCGAGGGTCTCGCCGACGAAGTCCTTGTTGGACAGCGAGACCAGCACCGGCCAGCCGGTGTCGACCATCTCGCCGACCCGCCGGGTCAGCTCCAGGGAGTGGAAGGTGTTCTTGCCGAAGTCGTGCGCCGGATCGATCACGATCGACTCCTTGGCGACGCCGGCGGCGAGAGCGCGCTCGGCGTAGCCGACGGTGTCGGCGATCGCGGCGGCGACCACGTCGTCGTACTCGATCCGGTAGGGGCGGGTCCGCGGCGTCACCCCGCCGGTGTGGGTGCAGACGATCGCCGCGTCGTGCTGCGCGGCGACGTCGACCAGCTCGGGGTCGGCGCCGCCCCACGCGTCGTTGAGCACGTCGGCCCCGGCGGCGCACACCGCATCGGCGACCTCGGCGCGCCAGGTGTCGACCGAGATCACCAGGCCCGGGTACGTCGACCGCACCCGGGCGACGAGGTCGACGACCCGCTCCTTCTCCTCCGCGGGCCCGATCTCGGCGCCGGGAGCCGCCTTGATGCCGCCGATGTCGACGATCTCGGCGCCCTGCTCGACGACGGTCCGCACCCGCTCGAACGCGGCGTCCTCGGCCCAGGTCGCGCCCTTGTCGTAGAACGAGTCCGGCGTCCGGTTCACGATCGCCATCATCAGCGTCGCGTCGTCGGTGAACTCGTGGCGCCCGAGCCTCAGGGTCACAGCAGTCCCTCCGCGGGCGGTCGCTCCGTGGTCTCCACGACGCGGTCGGCCGCCACCGGCCCCGGCAGGAACTGCCGCAGATTCGCCGAGTCGGCACAAGCTTGAGCCGACTCGGCGCGAGTCGGCTCAAGCTTGAGCCGACTCGGCGCGAGGGCGGCGGCGAGGATCTGGGTGGCCATGGCGCCGAGGTCGAGCAGGCTCTGGTGGCTGTGGGCGCGCACGCCGAGGTCGACCTGGGCGATCGCGTCCGCGCCGGCGGCCCGCGCGGTGTCGACCAGCGCGGCGATCTCGACGGCGTAGCCGGTGGGCACCGACAGCGACGCGAAGTGCGTGCGCCGCACGGCCCACTCCCCCGCCAGCGGCTGCACGACGTCGCGCAGCTCGGGGTAGAGCAGCGAGATCAGCGGCCGCGCGACCAGCTCGGTCACCCGGCCGCCGTCGAGCGGGCCCTGCTCCCCGGGCCGCTCGTAGAACCCCTTGACCAGCTGCACCTCCGGCCAGCTGAGCAGCGGGCCGAGCAGGCCGGGCACGAAGTGGGTGTCCCAGTCGAGGAGGTCCGCGTCCATGAAGACGAGCAGCTCGCCCGAGGTCACGAACAGCGACTTCCACATCGCCTCGCCCTTGCCCGGATGACTCCCGAGCTCGGGCCGGATCTCCGCGGACCGGTGCACCGCCGCACCGGCCGAGGCCGCGGCGGCGTACGTCCCGTCGACGGAGTCGCTGTCGATGACGACGATCTCGTCGACCAGTCGCACGGTGTCGACGAGCCGCTCGCGGACCCGGCCCACCACCTCGCCGACCGTGGCGACCTCGTTGCGGGCCGGAACGACCAGGCTCACGGTGGTGTCGCCCTTCGCTACGAGGAGGTCCTCGAGCGTCCAGTCGTCCCACCGGGCGGTCCGGATCGGCATGCGGCGACCCTACCGAGGTGCTCCTACGCGGCTTACGCTGCTCCTCGCGTCCCGGGAGCACGCACCCTTCCTTGCCGAGGAGCCAGCCGTGAAGTGGTACCGCCGATGGCGTCGTCAGCGGGCCTGCCGCCGGAAGTACGGCGACCGCTGCCCGCACGTCGAGCGGCACGACCGCCGCCGCGCCCGCTGAGCCGGATCCGGTCACGGCCTGAGAATCCGGGAAGAAACCTGTCCGGGTCACCCGACCTGTGGGACATTTGTCCTCTTGGGGTCTCGGGGTTGCTCTGCTCTCTGGGGGGAGAAGGGATCACCCGCCATGCGGAAGGCTCTCCGCAGGATGCGGCGAAAGGTGCGCTGCCGCCTTCGCTACGGCGACGAATGCCCGCACGGCGTCGGCAAGTGCCGGGTCAAGGCCGTCCACGTGACCGCGCCGACGAAGGTCACCGCAGGTAAGCACTGATCCCGGCGGCCAACGCGTCGGCGTAGGCGTCCTGGCCGCTGCTGCTCTCCATCTCCGCCGCGTCGCCGGCGTCCCGCATGTTCCCGAGCTCGACCATCACGGTCGGCATGTCCGCGAGGTTGAGGGTCCCGAGGTCGGTGCGTACGTCGATCCCGTCGGTGCCGGTGTACGTCGACACCGCGAACCCGCCGTGCACGAGCGCGTCGCGCACCACGTGCGCCAGGTCGAGCGAGTCGGCCTCGATGTCGTCGGTGTAGCCCGGCAGGTCACCCGGCGCGATCACGTGGAACCCGTGCGCACCCGCGGTATAGGTCCCGTCGCCGTGGATGCTCAGCTTCACGTCCGCCGTCGGGCCCGGCTCGCCGGGGTTGCCGGCCCGGCCGCGTGCGTCGACGCACGGCCCCCAGGCGTCCTCGCTGTTGCTGTTGCGCGTCAGCTCGACCGTCGCGCCCAACGCCTCGAGCTCCTCGCGGAGCCGCAGTGCCACCTCCCAGGCGAACGTGGCCTCCGGGTAGCCGTCGTTCGTGCTGGTCCCCGTCGTGTTGCAGGGCTTGTCGAAGCCGCCGGCGTCGACGGGCCGGTTGATCTCCGAGGGATGGGCGCCGTTGCCGAGCTGGTGGCCGGGGTCGATCACCACCACCTTCCCGGCGAGCGGTGCGGGGTGGTGCTGCTGGTGCCGCGGCTGGCGCCGGGGTCGCAGGGTCTCCGGGGGCTGGGTCGCCGCCGTGGTCGGAGCAGTCGTCGGCGCGGCCGTGGCGCTCGCGGTCCAGGCTGACGACGACGCTGACGCCGACGCGAACGGGGCGTCCCCCGACCCACGCGCGTCCAGCACGCCGGCGGCGCCCAGCGCGGCCGTGCCCAGGCCGGCACCGAGCGCGAGCAGCGCGACGAGTGCGGCCAGCAGCCGGGAACGGGCGGGGGTCACGACGGTCGAACGTATCCGACCGGTCCGCGGACGTGGTGGCGCGTCCGCCGGCGCCCGGCTTGACTTAGTACCCTAGGGGGGTATGGTGTGTCGCATGGAGCACGATCACGAGCACGGCTACATCGCTGCGCACCGCAAGGACGACTACCTCAAGCGGCTGCGGCGGATCGAGGGACAGGCACGCGGCCTGCAGCGGATGGTCGAGGACGAGAAGTACTGCATCGACATCCTGACCCAGGTCTCGGCGATGACCAAGGCGCTGCAGTCGGTCGCGCTCGGCCTGCTCGACGACCACATGGCGCACTGCGTCGCCGACGCCGTGGCGGCCGGCGGCCCCGAGGCGGACGCGAAGCTCGCCGAGGCGTCGGCCGCGATCGCGCGGCTGGTCCGCTCCTGACGACCATCCACTCCCGGAGGAGGAAACCCATGCGCAGCACCCAGACCTACACCGTCACCGGCATGACCTGCGGACACTGCGTCGCCTCGGTCACCGAGGAGGTCCAGGAGATCACCGGCGTCGAGGACGTCGCGGTCGACCTCGCCACCGGCGCGGTCACCGTCACCAGCACCGAGCCCCTCGACGAGAGCGCCGTCCGCGCGGCCGTCGAGGAGGCCGGCTACCAGCTGGCATGAGCACGCCGAGCGCGCCGGGCACGGCCGCGAAGGTCGCGGGCTTCGCCGTCGCGGTGGCGGCCGTCTTCGGGGTGGCCGTCCTGCTGGGCCGGTTCGTCGGCCCGATCGACGACCCGGCGACCGACCCGATGGCCGGCCACGGGGCAGAGCGGATGGACGACACCGCCGAGATGGGCGCGGACGCCCACGCCGTCCCGGGCGGCCTGCAGGTGTCGCAGGACGGCTACACGCTCGACCTGGCGCACGGCACCGTCCGTGCCGGCGCGGCCCGGCCGGTCGCGTTCACGATCACCGGGCCGGACGGCGAGCCGCTGACGGCGTACGACGTCCAGCACGAGAAGCGGCTCCACCTGATCGCCGTACGGCGCGACCTCACCGGGTTCCAGCACGTGCACCCGGTGCTGACCGACGGCGTCTGGCGCACCGACCTCGCCCTCACCGCGGGCGACTGGCGGCTGATCGCCGACTTCGCTCCGGCCGGCGCCGAGCCCCTCGCGCTGGGCGCCGACCTCGCGGTGGCGGGCGACTACCGGCCGGCCGAGCGCCGCCCCGAGTCGCGCACCGCGACCGTCGGCGACTACCGCGTGACGCTCCACGGCGACCTCGCCGCCGGCGAGGACGCGCTGCTGACGCTGACGGTCACCGAGGACGGCAGGCCGGTGACCGACCTGCAGCCCTACCTCGGCGCCTACGGCCACCTCGTCGCGCTACGGGAGGGCGACCTCGCCTACCTGCACGTGCACCCCGACGGCGAGCCGGGCGACGGCAGCACCGACCCCGGGCCCGACGTGGTGTTCCACGCCGAGGTGCCCAGCGCGGGCAGGTACCACCTGTACCTCGACTTCCGGCACCGCGGCGTCGTCCGCACGGCTGCGTTCACGGTGGCGGCGCGATGACCACGCAGCAGGCACCCCACGAGATCGAGCTGGCCATCACCGGCATGACCTGCGCGTCCTGCGCCAACCGGGTCGAGCGCAAGCTCAACCGGCTGGACGGGGTCACGGCGACGGTGAACTACGCGACCGAGAAGGCGAAGGTCTCCTTCCCGGCCGAGCTGACGCCCGATGACCTCGTCGCGACCGTCGAGCAGGCCGGGTACGGCGCCCGCCTGCCCGCCGCCGAGAAGAGCGACGACGAGGCGGCGCCCGACCCGACGGACCGGCTGCGCCAGCGACTGCTCGTGTCGGCCGCCCTAACAGTGCCCGTGATCGCGCTGGCGATGGTGCCGGCCTGGCAGTTCACCTACTGGCAGTGGCTCTCGTTGACGCTCGCGTCGCCGGTGGTCGCCTGGGGCGCGTGGCCCTTCCACCGGGCGGCGTGGACCAACCTGCGCCACGGCACCTCCACCATGGACACGCTGATCTCGCTCGGGACGCTCGCCGCCCTCGGCTGGTCGGTCTACGCCCTGTTCTGGGGCACCGCCGGTACTCCGGGGATGAAGCACCCGTTCGAGCTCACCGTCGGCCGCGCCGACGGCGCCGGGAACATCTACCTCGAAGCCGCGTCGGGCGTGACGACGTTCCTGCTGGCCGGCCGCTACTTCGAGCAGCGCGCCAAGCGCCGGGCCGGCGCCGCGCTGCGGGCGCTCCTCGAGCTCGGCGCCAAGGAGGTCGCACTGCTCGGCGTCGACGGCGTCGAGACACGGGTGCCGATCGAGCGGCTCGCCGTGGGCGACCGGTTCGTCGTACGCCCGGGCGAGAAGGTCGCCACCGACGGCGTCGTCGAGCAGGGCAGCTCGGCCGTCGACGCCTCGATGCTCACCGGCGAGTCCGTTCCGGTCGAGGTGGGGGTCGGCGACACCGTCGTCGGGGCGACCGTCAACGCCGGTGGCCGGCTCGTCGTACGCGCCACCCGGATCGGTGCCGACACCCAGCTCGCGCAGATGGCGCTGCTGGTCGAGGAGGCGCAGAACGGCAAGGCCGAGGTGCAGCGCCTCGCCGACCGCGTGTCCGGGGTGTTCGTGCCCGTCGTGCTGCTGCTGGCGGCCGGGACGCTGGGCTTCTGGCTCGGCGCCGGCGGCAGCCTCACGACGGCGTTCACGGCAGCGGTCGCCGTACTGATCATCGCCTGCCCGTGCGCTCTCGGCCTGGCCACGCCGACCGCGCTGATGGTCGGCACCGGCCGCGGCGCCCAGCTCGGCATCCTCATCAAGGGGCCCGAGGTCCTCGAGTCGACCCGCCGGGTGGACACGATCGTCCTGGACAAGACCGGCACGATCACCACCGGCCGGATGACGCTGCGCGAAGTGGTCCCCGCGGACGGCGAGGACGCCGAGGAGGTGCTGCGGTACGCCGGCGCGCTCGAGGCCGCCTCCGAGCACCCGATCGCCCGCGCGGTGGTCGACGGCGCCGGCCCGACGCTCCTCGACGTCGAGGACTTCGCCAACGTCCCTGGCCTCGGCGTGCAGGGCGTCGTCGAGGGTCACGCGGTCCTCGCCGGCCGTCCCGCGCTGCTCGAGCAGTGGTCCCAGCACCTGTCCGCCGACCTCGAGGCCGCTCTGGCGACCGCCCGGGGCGCGGGCGTTACGGCGATCGCGGTCGGGTGGGACGGGAAGGCGCGCGGCATCGTCGTGGTCGCCGACGCCGTGAAGCCCACGTCGGCGGAGGCGGTCGCCTCGCTGCGGGAGCTCGGGCTACGCCCGCTCCTGCTCACCGGCGACCACGAGGCCGTCGCACGCACGGTGGCGGCGGAGGTCGGCATCGCGGCCGAGGACGTCCTCGCCGACGTGCTCCCCGCCGACAAGGTCGACGTCGTCAAGCGGCTGCAGGCCGAGGGCCACGTCGTGGCGATGGTGGGTGACGGCGTCAACGACGCCGCCGCGCTCGCGCAGGCCGACCTCGGCCTCGCGATCGGAACCGGCACGGACGTCGCGATCGAGGCCGGCGACCTGACGCTGGTGCGCGGCGACCTGCGGGTCGCGGCCGACGCGATCCGGCTGTCCCGCCGTACCCTTGCCACGATCAAGGGCAACCTGTTCTGGGCGTTCGCCTACAACGTCGCCGCACTCCCCCTCGCCGCGAGCGGCCTGCTCAACCCGATGATCGCCGGCGCCGCCATGGCCGTCTCGTCGGTCTTCGTGGTCAGCAACAGCCTGCGGCTGCGGACCTTCCGCTGAGACCTGTCGAACCCTCACTTCGGACCCCTCGAACCGTCACTTCGGACCCCTCGAACCCTCAGTACGAACCGGTCGAACCGTCAGTTCGGTCGGGCACCAACTGACGGTTGGGCGTGCTCGAACTGAGGGTTCGACGTGCTCGAACTGGGGGTTCGACCTCAGTAGGCGCCGCGGGGCCGGACGACGGCGCCGAAGGTGCGGAACAGGATGTGCAGGTCCTGCAGCATCGACCAGTTGTCGACGTAGTAGAGGTCGAGGCGGACGGCGTCGTCCCAGGAGAGGTCCGAGCGGCCGGAGACCTGCCAGAGGCCGGTCATGCCGGGGCGCACGTGGAGACGGCGCCGGGAGGCGTTGTCGTAGCGGGCGACCTCGTGCGGGAGCGGCGGGCGGGGGCCGACCAGGCTCATGTCGCCGCGGACGACGTTCAGCAGCTGCGGCAGCTCGTCGAGGGAGTAGCGCCGCAGCCACTTGCCGGGCTTGGTGATCCGCGGGTCGTCGGCCATCTTGAACAGGCCGCCCTCGTAGCCGGTCTGCGCGTGCAGCGCGGCGAGCCGCTCCTCGGCGTCGACGACCATGGTGCGGAACTTGGCGCACCGGAACGGGATGCCCTGGCGGCCGACCCGGGACTGGTGGAAGAAGACCGGCCCGCCGTCATGGAGCCTGATCCGCAGCGCCACGAACAGCAGTACCGGCGCCAGCGCCACGAGCAGGGCCGTGGCGCCGACGACGTCGAAGATCCGCTTGCCGATCCGGGTGGCCTCGGCCCACGCGGGCGTACCGAGGTGCATCAGCGGCAGACCGCCCACCGGCTGGATCGAGACGCGGTCGGTGGCGATCCCGGTGACGCCGGGAGCGACGACCACGCCGATGCCGCGCTCCTCCAGGTCCCAGACCCGGTCGCGCAGCTCCTGCCCGGAGCCGGAGGCGCCCTCGGTGAACAGCACGAGGTTGGCGTCGGCGTCCAGCGCGGCCTTGGTCGTCTCCGCGGTCGGACCGACGACCGGCACGCCGGCGGGGGTCATGCCCTCGTCGCCGCCGGGCGTGAGCGCACCGCGTACGTCGAAGCCGAGCCAGCTCGCCCGCCGGATCACGTCGACCATCTCGTCGATGTGCTCGGTCGAGCCCGCCACGAGCACCGGGAAGCCGAGGTACCCCGACCGGCGTAGCGAGTGCAGGACCTTGCGGGCGCCGAAGCGCCCGAGCACCAGAGCCGGGATGCCGAGCGTGAAGAGCGCGACGTAGAAGCCGCGCGAGATGAGGTTGCCGCTGAGGAAGCAGCCGACGGCCACCAGGCCCATCTCGAGGACCGAGGAGTTGAAGACCCGCTTGTACTCGAGGCTGCCCGCGCCGAGCACCTCGCGCCGGTAGCAGCCGGCGACCGCCAGCATCAGGAGCCAGCCGACCGCGATCAGCGGGGCGGCGACGCGGGTGGCGACGTCGACCTCGGCGTTCGGGTCGAAGAACGGCATCCCGTCGCCGACGACGGACGCGAGGGAGGTCACGGTGGCCATGAGCAGCACGTCGCCACCCAGTACGGCGAGCGGCAGGAACGGCAGGCTGCGGCTGCGCGCACGGCGTACCGACCTGACGGTCGTCGCGTGTCCCAGCACCGCAGTCACTCACACCACCCCGTTACGACGTCGAACCTGGCCCGTGCCGAGGGCCCCCCGACAGAACGACACGTGCCCCCACAACGAGGCACCACGGTGATCGGTTACACCTGGCAACTTTGCATGGTCTAGACCGCGCCCTGTGAGGTGCGCGACACCGCGCGCGACCGTCCTCCGGCCGCGCCTCAAGCCGGCCCCAAGTGGCCTCCAAGGACCAGCACCGACGGTGGGTGACATCGCAGTCCACCCAAGGAGATCGAGATGTCCCCGCTTCACCGTCTCGGCCTCGCGACCGCACGCCATCCCTGGCGGACGGTGGTCGCCTGGCTGTTCGCCCTCGTCGCGCTCGGAGGCCTGGCCTCCGTCGGCGGCGGCGAGTTCCAGGACAACTGGAACGTCCCCGACACCCGCGCCCAGGCCGGGGTCGAGGAGCTCCGCGACCACCTTCCCGACGCCGGCGGCTCGTCGGCGCAGGTGGTCCTGCACGACGACCACCGGCTCGAGGCCGCGGTCGTCCACGAGGTCGTCGCCGACCTGCGCTCGACCGACCACGTCACCACGGTCACGCCGCGGCTCTCCGAGGACGGCGACACCGCCCTCCTCTACGTCCGGTACGACGTCCCCACCACCGATCCCGCCATCTACGAGGACATCAGCGGCCTCGAGCACGCCACCGACGCCGCCGCAGACGCCGGCTACGAGGTGGAGTACGGCGGCGAGCTCCCCGGTACCGCCACCTCCCTGCAGGGTCGCGGCGAGCTGATCGGGATCCTGGTCGCGCTCGTGCTGCTGGTGATCGCCTTCGGCGCCGTGCTCGCGGCGGGCCTCCCGATCGCCACCGCGGTCGGCGGCCTCGCCGCCGGCTCGTCCGGGATCGCGCTGCTGGCGGGCATCATGGACGTGTCCACGTCCGCCCCGACGATCGCCACCATGGTCGGTCTCGGCGTCGGCATCGACTACGCCCTGCTCATCCTCACCCGGCACGTCGAGCGGCTCCGTGCCGGCGACGCCCCGGTCGATGCCGCTGCCCGCGCCACGGCCACGGCCGGCCGCGCGGTCCTCGGCGCCGGCGTCACCGTCCTGGTGTCGCTGATGGGCCTGCGCCTCGCCGGGCTCCCGACGTACGACGCCTTCGGCTTCGCCACCGCGATCGCCGTCGTCTGCGTGATGGCCGCCGCCCTCACCCTGGTGCCCGCGCTGTGCGCGCTCGCCGGGCGCCGGCTGCTGCCGAGGAAGGAGCGCCGCGCCCCGGAGGTCTCGAGGCTCGGCGCTGGGGCGCCTCGCTCCTCCACCACCGGGATCGTCGAGACCCGCGAGGTCAAGGAGCCGCTGACCGCCCGCTGGGCCACGACCGTGGCCAAGCGCCCGGTGGCCTGGGCGCTGCTCGCGCTGACCATCCTGCTGGCGCTGGGAGCACCGGCGCTCGGGATGCGTACCTGGCCGCAGGACGGCGGGAGCGACCCCAAGGACAGCACGACGCGGGCGGCGTACGACCTGGTCGCCGACGAGTTCGGCCCCGGGGCGAACGGCCCGATCACCCTGGTCGCCGACCTCGACACGGTCGACCGCGCCGAGGTGAAGCAGGTGCACGCCGACGTGGCCGGCCTGCCGGGGATCGCCGAGTCCGGGCCGGTGACCTACTCCCCCGACGGCAAGCTCGCCGTCTGGGACGTCGAGCCGACCACCTCGCCGATCGACGAGCGGACCACCGACCTGCTCGCGAGCCTGCGCTCGGACGTGCTGCCCGAGGGCGTGGACGCCACCGGCTACACGCCGCTGCTCAGCGACATCTCCGACCTGCTCGGCCAGCGCCTCTGGCTGGTCGTGGGCTTCGTGGTCGTGCTGTCCGTGGTGCTGCTGGCCCTGATGTTCCGCTCGGTCGTGGTGCCGATCAAGGCGGCCCTGATGAACCTGCTCTCGATCGCCGCGGCGTACGGCGTCGTGACGCTCGTGTTCCAGCACGGCTACGGGGCGTCGCTGCTCGGCATCGACCACGCGGTCCCGGTGTCCAGCTGGGTGCCGATCCTGATGTTCGCGGTGCTGTTCGGGCTGTCCATGGACTACGAGGTGTTCCTCCTGTCCGCGGTCCACGACGACTGGCTCGACACCGGCGACGCGCAGGGATCGGTCGTGCGCGGCCTGTCCAGGACCGGCCGGGTGATCTCGGTCGCCGCGGCGATCATGGTCGCCGTCTTCCTGGGCTTCGCGAGCGAGCCGGCCGTTGTCGTCAAGATGCTCGGTGTCGGGCTCGCCGCCGCCGTCGCCCTCGACGCGACCGTGGTCCGGATGGTGCTCGTGCCCGCCACGATGACGCTGCTCGGCAAGTGGAACTGGTACTGGCCCTTCTCGTCGGTGGTCGAGGTGCGGGGCGCCCCAGCGCCGAGCCTCGAAACCTCCGACGACGAGCGCGACGACCTCGAGGAGGTCGCCCGATGAGCACGCAGACGGCGTACCCCGGCCAGCTGGTGCTGCCCGGTCAGACGGCGGCGCCGGACGGCCCGATCGACATGATGATGATGTACCTGATGCACCACGCCTTCCGTCGCGACCTGCGCCGGTTCGCGGCGGCGGTGCCCCGCACGCCCGTCGACGACATCGACACCTGGCGTGCGCTGCGGGACCGTTGGGACTGGTTCGGCGTCATCCTGCACAAGCACCACAGCGGCGAGGACGCGGGCATCTGGCCGTTCCTCCTCGAGCGGGCCGACGCCGACGAGCGGGAGACCCTGCTCGCGATGGAGGCCGAGCACGAGAAGATCGACCCGCTGCTGGAGGGGTGCGGGGAGCTGTTCGCGGCCCTGGCAGCTGTCGGCGACGGGGAGGGCTCGAGGTCCCAGCTCCGCGCCCGGCTCGCCGTACGCCTCGTGGAGGCGCAGGACCTGCTCGGCCACCACCTGCGCCACGAGGAGACCGGCGCGATCGCGATCCTCCAGCGGCACACCACGCCGGAGGACTGGGAGCGGATCGAGGAGGAGCACTTCTCGGACAAGGAGTCGTTCGGCTTCCTGCGCACGGTCGTGTGCTGGATCGCCGAGGACCTCCCCGCCGAGGTGCTGCCGCGGGTCTTCGGCACCGCCGGCCAGGGCTTCCGGGTCGTCTGGTGGGTCAGCCGCAGGGGCTGGCGGCGCCGCGAGGCACGCGCGTTCCGCCACCTCCCGCCGGTGCTCGAGCAGCCGGCGTAGCGAGACCGGTCAGTCGAGACCTACTCGTAGCCCAGGACCGACTTGCGCTTCTCGCCCCAGGCCAGGGCGGAGGCGATGGCGTCGTCGAGGGAGAGCTCGGTGCGCCAGCCGAGGAGCTCGGCGGCCTTGTCGGCGTTGGCGAAGGCACCCACCGCGTCGCCGGGGCGCGGCGGGGCCTCGGTCGTCGGCACCGGCTTGCCCACGACCCGCTCGACCGCCGCGATCAGCTCGCGGACGGTGACGCCGTCACCCGCGCCGAGGTTGATGTAGGAGTACGGCGCCCCCTCGGCCGCGATCACGTCGTCGAACCGCTCGACCGCCGCCACGTGCGCACGCGCGAGGTCCCAGGCGTGGATGTAGTCGCGGATCCCGGTGCCGTCCCGCGTCGGCAGGTCGGTGCCGGTGATGGTGAAGGACGGCCGGTAGCCCAGCGCCGTCTGGGCCAGCAGCGGCACCACGTGGGTCGCGTCCTTGAGGTGGTAGCCGGTCTCGAGGTCCGGGTCGGTCCCGACCGGGTTGAAGTAGCGCAGGATGATCGCCCGCAGCGGCGTGGCCTTGGCGATGTCCTCCAGGCACATCTCCATCATCCGCTTGGTGCGGGCGTACGGCGACGTGGGCTCGACCGGGTCCCCCTCCCGCACCTCGAACTCCGGCTTGAGCGCATAGAGCGACGCCGTCGAGGAGAACAGGATCCGCGGCTTGCCGAGGCTCTGCAGCTCGTCGAAGAGCTCGAGCGACTTCGCGACGTTGTCGCGGTAGTACTCATAGGGCAGCTCCACCGACTCCGGCACGACGATCCGCGCGGCCATGTGCACGGTGGCGTCGAGGTCGGGGTGCTCGTCGACGATCCGGCGCAGCAGCTCGCGGTCGGCGATGTCGCCCTCGTAGAACGGCCGGTCCCCCACGAAGGCCCGCGGCCCGGTGAGCAGCGAGTCGAGGATGACGGGCGTGTGGCCGGCCTCCTCGAGCGCCTTCGCAGTGATCGAGCCGAGGTAGCCGGCGCCGCCGGTGACGAGGACCTTCATGGTCGGCAAGGCTATCGACCGACCCCCGGTCGCCCCGATTCCTAGACTGCGCTCGTGGAACGCGTCCTGGTCACCGGCGGCGCCGGCTTCGTCGGCTCCAGCTTCGTGCGGCACGTCGCCGCGCACACCGACGCCGCGGTCACCGTGCTCGACAAGCTGACCCCCGCGGCTTCACCGGAGTCGCTCGCCGGGCTCCCCGAGGACCGGGTTCGGCTGGTCGTCGGGGACGTCGCCGACCCCGCGGTCGTCGACCCGCTCGTCGGCGAGGCCGACGCGGTCGTGCACCTCGCCGCGGAGTCGCACAACGACAACGCGCTGGAGGACCCGGCGCCGTTCGTGAACACCAACCTGGTCGGCACCTTCACCCTGCTCGAGGCGGTGCGCCGGCACGGCGTACGCCTGCACCACGTCTCCACCGACGAGGTGTACGGCGACCTCGACCTCGACGACCCGGCCAGGTTCACCGAGGAGTCGGCCCTGCGCCCGTCGTCGCCGTACTCCGCCTCCAAGGCGGGCGCCGACCACCTGGTTCGCGCCTGGGTCCGCAGCTTCGGCCTGCGCGCGACGATCTCGGTCAGCTCGAACAACTACGGCCCCTGGCAGCACGTGGAGAAGTTCGTCCCGCGGCAGATCACCGAGGTGCTGGAGGGCCGCCGGCCCCGGGTGTACGGCGACGGCCGGCACGTGCGGGACTGGATCCACACCGAGGACCACAGCGCGGCCGTGCTCGCGATCCTCGAGCGCGGCCGGATCGGCGAGACCTACGTCGTCGGCGCCGACGGCGAGCGCTCCAACCTCGAGGTCGCGCAGGCGATCCTGCGGCTTGCCGGCCGCGACCCCGCCGACGTCGAGCACGTCGCCGACCGCCCCGGCCACGACCGCCGCTACGCCCTCGACGCCGCCAAGCTGCGCACCGAGCTCGGCTGGGAGCCGGGCTACCACGACTTCGAGATGGCGCTCGCCGACACGATGCACTGGTACGCCGACCACGCCGACTGGTGGCGCCCCCGCAAGGCCGCCGTCGAGGCGGCCTACGCCGCCAGGGGTCAGTGACGCACTAGCTCGAGCAGGGCCGGCACCAGGTGCCGGGAATGCTCGACCTAGGGCGGCTCCGGGCACTGCGGACATCGGTGCGCCAGTCCGTCCCAACCTTGGCGGCGGAGGATCTGCCCCACCCATCGGGCGGTCTCGCACTGCCCGCCGAAGACGAGACCGTAGGTGACCCGCGCGGTCACCGCATCGCTCACCGCGAGCTCGGCCAGGTCCCGACGGGCGTCGGCGTCCCACGAGACCGGGTTGTCGTGGATCGCCCGGCCGTCGAGCTCGATCACGACGCCGTACTTCTCGTAGCGCACGTCCTGCGCGGTCCGTCGGCCCGTCGCCGAGCTGACCCGCTGGCGCTCTGCGCGCGGAAGGCCGTGCGGACGCTCCACCCGCTCGAGGTAGCCACGCTCGAGCACCGAGCACACGCCGTCGCGGACATCGGTGAGCATGCCTTCGATCAATCGTCGCCCGCTGACTCGCTCTCTGCGACCCAGCGCTCTGATGATCCGGTCCGGAGTCGTCCGCCGATGGCACGCATTGGCGAGCGCTGCGTAGGCGCCCGCGACGTCCTCGCGCCTGATCCGCGCCTGCATCAGCTCGAGCACTGCGCGGTCCAGCCGCACCCGCGGCGGCGCGGCGCGCCAGTCGACATCGGTCCGAAAGTCAGTCATCCGGTGCGGGATGGCGCCGGGTGGGCGGAGGCGGAGGTTCCGCTTCACCTCGATCGCCACGTGGATCGGCGCTGGACGCTCACCCGGTACGGCGGACTCGAGCGTGAGCGCCGCTGGCCAGCAGGCGAGCACGGCGACCCACTGCCGTTGGACCAGGGTCAACGGCCCCGTGTGGGAGACGTAGACGCCCGGCGCTGCCCGCGCCAGCTCTCGTCGCCGCAGCATGCGCTCGATGTCGTTGTCCGAGAGCCCGTGCTCGAGCAGCTGCCAGCGCCCGAGCACGCCGCTCTGGACATGGTGCAGGAAATCGAGCATCCGGCCGTTGACCGCCATGGCTGGCTTGTTGCCGTCGGACGACGGCGCCACACCATGGGATCGACGACCTGTGGATGGCCGCCCGGACGCGCTCGCTCGAGCAGAGCCGGCACCAGGTGCCGGCGGTGCTCGACCTAGGAGGTCAGCGGCGGCGCAGGCCGGCGAGGGCCGGGCGTACGTCGGCCAGGTAGACCAGGGCGGCGATCGTCATCGCGAGGTTGACGATCGACAGCGGGATGGGGACGAACTGCAGCACCACGGCGATGCCGAGCACGAGGCACCAGGTCCCCTTGTTGAGCTTGCCGGCGGCGTCGTAGGACGCGGCCGAGTACATCAACGAGTTGGCGAACGCGAAGATCTTCACGACCAGGAGGGCGAAGACGACCGCGAGGTTGAAGTAGAGCTCGGGGTACGTCGCCGGCGGCGCGAAGAGGTACTGGTTCATGGCGGTTCAGATCCTACGGCCCCACGACAGAAGACGGCCCCGGGAGCGCACTCCCGGGGCCGTCCTGCTGCGAGCTGCGAAGGGTCAGGCCTTCTTGGCAGCGGTGGTCTTCTTCGTCGCGGTGGTCTTCCGCGTGGTGGACTTCCGCGCCGCCGGCTTCTTGGTCGCGGTGCTCTTCTTCGGAGCAGCCTTCTTCGCCGCGGCGTTGTTGGCCGGCGCACCCTGCTTGGCGCGCGCGTCCTTGGCGGTGCCCTCACCCGTGCGGATCTTGGTCAGGACGACCACGCCGCGCTTCGCGAGCTCGGTGTAGGTGCTCGTGACGACGCCGGGCAGCGCCTTGGCGTCGGCCTGGAGCTCGGCGAGCTTGGCCTGGGCCTTGTCCTGGAGGGTCTTCGGCTCGGGAGCCTTGAGGCCCTTGACCGTCTTCTGCACGTCGGCCACGCGGGTGGTGACGTTCTTCTGGACCTCCGCGACGCGGGTCTGCACGTCGGTGACGTAGCCGCGGGCGGTCTCGTAGGCGAGGTCGGTGGCACCGACACCGGCGTAGATCGGCTTGGCCGCCGCCGGGGGGATGTCGGGGAGGTCGATCTTCTTGAGGTCGATCGTGGGGACCTCGATCTTGGGAAGCTCGAGCTTCGGCATGCTGGGTGTCACCCTTCCGTGGTGATGTTGGTGGAAACCTGCGGTGCGGCACTCGCGCCGTCCTCGTCGACGAGGTCTCCGATCTCTGCAGCCACGATGTCGTCGGCGACGGCTTCGGGCTCCACGTCGGAGTCGTTGACGCTGTTCAGCGCGAGGAACGATGCGTACACATCGAGAAGCGACTGCTTCTGTCGCTCGGTGAGGCCGGTGTCGCTCAGGATCGCGAGCTCGACCGAACCACCGACACCGTCATCCGGGCTGAGGATCCCTGCCCGGATGTAGAGCTGTTCCGCCGAGATGCGCAGCGCCTTGGCAATCTGCTGCAGCACCTCTGCGGACGGCTTGCGGAGGCCGCGTTCGATCTGGCTCAGGTAGGGGTTGGAGACGCCGGCCTGCTCAGCGAGCTGCCGCAACGACAGCCGGGCCGAAACCCGCTGGTCCTTGAGGTAGTCGCCCAGCGACTCGACGGTCTTGCCGACCTTGCCCTTTGCCATGACCCCCACTCTGCTAGCAAATGCTAACTGTTGCAAGCGCTGGCGGGGTGAAGTGGTTCACAGAGGTACGAATCACCGTGATCGGGAAATACTAGTGACTTCATAAAGTCTGGCAGGATGGCGCACGTGGCGAACCAGCACCATCCCAGCGCGCGCGAGCTGGACGACCTCGAGCTGCTGACAGGTGGAGCCTTTCACCCGACGACCGGCTTCAACGAGCCGGGCAGCGCGGTCACCCTCCGGCTCCCCGACGAGATCGAGGCCGCCCTGGCGGACGGCGAGGCGGTCGAGCTGGTCGACCCCGAGGGGCTCCCCCTGGCCACCGTGACGGCCGACGGATCCGCCGAGGGCAGGCTCGAGGTCACCGCGCTGACGCATGCACAGTACGGCCCGTTCCGGCGCTACTACCTGACCCCCGCTCAGGTCCGGGAGCAGTACGCCGGCCGCACGGTCGTCGCCGTCACCGACGCGCTCACCGACGTCCAGGTCGCCCAGCTGCGCACCCTCGGCCCGGTGCTCCTGGTGGCGCTGGTGGGCACCGGTACGCCGGCCCTGTCCGCGGTCGGGCTGATCCGCGCCACGCTGCGGCTGGCCGGCGACCTCGACGCGGCGGTCGTCGCCGTACCCCTCGCGTCGCACGACGACCCGGCGGCCGACGCGGAGCTGCGGCAGCGGGTGCTGGCGGCGTACGCCGGTCCCGACCCTGTCGTCGAGCTCGCGACCGGCGGCGAGCTGGTGCTCGCGGTCGCCGACATCGTCGCCGACGAGCACCCGGCCAAGGAGGAGCAGGGCCTGGTCCTCTTCTTCACCGGTCTCTCCGGCAGCGGCAAGTCCACCCTGGCGCGCGCGCTGATGGACCGGATCCTCGAGCAGGGCGGCCGCACCCTCACCTCGCTCGACGGCGACGTCGTCCGCCGCAACCTGTCCGCGGGGCTGACGTTCTCCAAGGAGGACCGCGAGACCAACATCCGCCGGATCGGCTGGGTCGCCGCCGAGATCTCCCGGCACGGTGGGCTCGCCGTCTGCAGCCCGATCGCGCCGTTCGACGAGACCCGCCAGCAGGTGCGCAAGTACGTCGAGGACGCCGGTGGTGCGTTCTTCCTCGTGCACGTCGCCACGCCCCTGGAGGAGTGCGAGCGCCGCGACCGCAAGGGCCTCTACGCGAAGGCGCGGCGCGGGGAGATCCCCGAGTTCACCGGCATCTCCTCGCCCTACGAGGAGCCCCAGGACGCCGACGTCCGCGTCGACACCACCGGGCGCACCATCGAGGACGCGCTCGACGACGTGATCGTCGCGCTGCGGGAGTCGGGCTACCTCAACCTGTCGTCGGAGGCTTCGAGGCTCGCCTCGCTCGCACCTCAGCCACCGCGGGCGGAGGTGATCGAGATGCGCGGCGAGCCGGATGCCGACCTCGAGCCCAACGCCGACCAGCGCGCTCTCTCCGTCCTCTTCGTCTGTACGGCGAACATCTGCCGCTCGCCCTACATGGAGCTCCGGGCGCGCAGCCTCATGGCCAACGCCTCGGACGCGCCGCTGATCGAGTTCGCCAGCGCCGGCACCCACGGGTTCCGGGAGCACCCTGCGGACCCGACGATGGCCGAGGTGATGGCCGCCCGTGGCGTGCCGCAGAAGCAGATCGACGCCTTCACCAGCCGCCGGCTGTCCAGGAAGCTCGTCGAGACGGCGGACCTGGTCCTGACCGCGGAGGGCACGCACCGTGCCTACGTGCTGGAGGAGGTCCCCGCCTCCTTCCGCAAGGTGTTCACCCTCGGCCAGTTCGCCGAGTCGATCACCCGCGTCGACCCCGGCCTCAGCGGCGCCCAGCTGCTCGCCGCCGTCGGCCACCGACGGGCCGGCACCGCGCCGGCCCACGACGTCGCCGACCCGTACAACCGCGGCCTCCCGGCCGCGGAGCAGGCGGCTGATCAGATCGACAGCCTCCTGCGCGTCGTCCTCCCCCAGCTCACCGGTTCCGAGAGGATCGTGCCCTGATGGATCTCTTCACCACGACAGCACTGGCGACCGTGCTCGCCGGCTTCTTCGTCGGCATCGTCGTCGGGCTCACCGGCATGGGCGGCGGGGCGCTGATGACGCCGGCGCTGATCTTCCTCGGCGTCGGGTCGGGCAACGCCGCGACGATCGTCACCGCCGACCTCACCGCCGCCGCGGTCTACAAGACCGGCGGCGCGGCGATGCACTACCGCGAGGGCTCGCCCAACCTCCGGCTCGCCGGCTGGCTGATCCTCGGCTCGGTGCCGATGGCCTTCCTCGGTCCGTGGCTGGTGCACCACTTCGCCAACGGCGACTCCGACCAGCTCGACACCACGCTCAAGACGATGATCGGGATCGCGCTGCTGTTCGCGGCGTCGACCTACGCCCTGCGCCTCTACGTCAACCTCCGGCGGGTGCGCCGCGGTGGGCCGCCGGCCGACCCCGACCCGAAGATCCGCCCGCTCCCGACCTTCCTCGTGGGCGCGCTCGGCGGCCTGCTCGTGGGCATCACCAGCGTCGGCTCCGGCTCGGTGATCATGATCGCGCTGCTGATGCTCTACCCCGGCCTGTCCGCGGTGAAGCTGGTCGGCACAGACCTCACCCAGGCGGTCCCGCTGGTGCTCGCTGCCGCGATCTCCAACATCGCGATCAACGGCCTCGAGTGGGAGATCGCGATCCCGCTGATCGTCGGCTCCGTGCCGGGCACCCTGATCGGCGCGCGGATCGCGCCGCGGGTCCCGCAGTCGTTCATCCGCCGCGGCATCGTCGTGGTGCTGACGATGTCGGGCGTCGCCCTGCTCTACAAGGCCGGCTGGACACCGATCGGCGACAGCGACTCCTCGCCGTACGTCGTCGCGGCGGTCGGGATCGCGATGATCGTGCTGGTGCCGCTGATCTGGGGCCTCATCCGCAAGCAGGAGGGGATGCCGATGTTCGGCTCTCCGACCATCGCGGAGCTCGAGAAGCTGCCGCTCGACAAGGGCAACAGGGCCAACAAGAAGCCCGCCGCCCGCTCGTAGCGCTAGGCGACGAGCGTGTAGTCCGTCGCGGCGGCGGTCGGCATCGGGCGCTCGTTGCCCGCTGCGAACGCGCGCCCGCAGCCGAGGGCCAGCGGCACGCTGAGCAGGGCCCAGCCGGCAAGTACGGCGATGACCAGGAGCATC
Source organism: Nocardioides panacisoli (assembly GCF_039537325.1). Taxonomy (GTDB): domain Bacteria; phylum Actinomycetota; class Actinomycetes; order Propionibacteriales; family Nocardioidaceae; genus Nocardioides; species Nocardioides panacisoli. The sequence continues at coordinate 57,787 of NZ_BAABAH010000013.1, read as the reverse complement.
ACGGGGCTTCACCCTTCCGGACGGCCGTCCGGGCGGGCGGCTCGTTCCCCAGCCGGACCTATACCCGCGTTCACGTGCCAGGAACCCTCTGGTAACGAAATCTTCCCTCGTCGGGCAAGGCGGCCGACACCGTCGAAGGTCCCGACCCTCTGACCCGAACGGACTAGGGGCGTCAGTCGCGACCGTAGATGTCGCGCGTGTAGACCTTCTCGGCGACGTCGTCGAGCACGTCGGTGCGGCGGTTGGCGAGAATGACGTCGGCCTTCGCCTTGAACTCGTCGAGGTCGCGGATCACCTTGGAGCCGAAGAACCGCTTCGCGTCCAGCTCCGGCTCGAAGACGACGACCTTCACGCCCCTGGCCTTGATCCGCTTCATCACGCCCTGGACGGCGGACTCGCGGAAGTTGTCCGACCCCGCCTTCATCGTGAGCCGGTGGATCCCCACCACCTTCGGGTCCCGCCTGAGGATGTCGGTGGCGATGAAGTCCTTTCGGGTCGTGTTGGCCTCGACGATGGCGCTGATCAGGTTCTGCGGCACGTCGCAGTAGTTCGCCTGCAGCTGCATCGTGTCCTTCGGCAGGCAGTAGCCGCCGTACCCGAAGGAGGGGTTGTTGTAGTGCGCTCCGATCCGCGGGTCCAGGCCGACACCCTCGATGATCTGGCGGGTCGACAGGCCGTGCATCGCGGCGTAGGTGTCGAGCTCGTTGAAGTACGCGACCCGCAGTGCCAGGTAGGTGTTGGCGAACAGCTTGATCGCCTCCGCCTCCGTCGAGCCGGTGAACAGGACCGGCGGGTCGGGGTCGAGCGCGCCCTGCACGAGCAGCTTGGCGAACAGCCGGCCCGGCTCGGTGTCGGAGCCGACGACGATGCGCGAGGGGTGCAGGTTGTCGTGGAGCGCGCGACCCTCGCGCAGGAACTCGGGACTGAAGATGATCGAGGCGCCGGGGTGCTGATCGCGCAGCTTGTTGGTGTAGCCGACCGGGACCGTCGACTTCACCACGATCGTCGCCTGCGGGCTGACCGCCAGCGCCTCGGCGGTCACCCGTTCGACACTGCCGGTGTCGAAGCAATTGGTCTCCGGGTCGTAGTTCGTCGGCGTCGCGACCACGACGTACGACGCGTCGGCGTACGCCGCGCACTTGTCGGTCGTGGCGGTGAGCTCGAGCGGCCGGTCGCGGAGGTAGTCCTCCAGCTCGGCGTCGATGATCGGCGACTCGCGCCGGTTGACCATGGCGACCCGGCCCGGCTCGACGTCGAGTGCCCAGACGTCGTTGTGCTGGGCGAGGATGACGGCGTTGGAGAGCCCGACGTACCCGAGGCCCACTACGGCGATCTTCACGCTCCGACCGTGCGACGCCCGCGTCACCGGCCGGCCACGACGAGGTGTACGTCGGCGAACCACCCACCGAACATCCGGACCGTCAGGTAGCGTCGGGCCGCCGAAGCTCCGAGCCTGAGGAGGCCCCATCTTGTTCGCCCTCGACTGCCCGACCAAGGGCTACGACTGGGGCTCGACGGAGGGCATCCCCTTCTTCCAGCGGCGCCAGAGCGACGGGCGGCCGGTGGCCGAGGTGTGGATGGGCACGCACCCGCTGGGGACCGCGCAGGTCGTGTCGGAGGAGGGCAGCAAGCCGCTCACCGACATCTCCGGCGACCTGCGGTTCATGATGAAGATCCTCGCCGCCGAGCGTCCGCTGTCGATCCAGGTGCACCCCGAGGCGACGCACGCGCGGGCGGGCTACGACGCCGAGCAGGCCGCGGGCGTGCCGCTGGACGCGGACGACCGCGTCTACAAGGACCCCTACGGCAAGCCGGAGATGGTCTACGCCCTGTCGACCTTCGACACCCTGGTCGGCTTCCGGCCGACCGCGGAGATCCTTCGCGTGCTCGCGCCGATGGAGACGAAGCTGAGCCAGGAGCTCGCCGCCGCGCTGCGGGCGCGCCCTGGCTTTAAGGGCATCGTCAAGCTGGTCGAGCGGCTGCTGGTCGACCCGCCGAGCAAGGAGGACGTCGCCGGCGTGGTCCAGCAGTGCCAGGCGGCGCTGGACCTCGGCATCGACGTGAAGCGCGCCTACGCGACGGCCGTCGAGATCGCCGAGCACCACGAGGGCGACGTCGGCATCGTGATCTCGCTGCTGCTGAACCGGTTGACGCTGCAGCCGGGCGAGGCGGCGTACCTCGAGTCCGGCATCATCCACGCCCACCTGAGCGGGATGTGCCTGGAGGTCATGGTCTCCTCCGACAACGTGCTGCGGGCCGGGCTCACCGCCAAGCACGTGTCCCCCGAGGGGCTGGTCGACAGCCTCGAGGAGGGCATGTCGCGCGTGTCCCGGGTGACGCCGCGGCAGCACGGCTTCTCGACCGACGTGTTCAGCCCCGGCGCCGGCGACTTCGCGCTCTCGGTGACCCAGAGCTCGCAGGCCGAGCCGGCGGGCGCCGTGCTCCCGGAGAAGGGCAAGCGGATCCTGGTGTGCACCGGCGGCGAGGTGGCGCTGGTCAACGAGGCCGGCGAGTCGCTGTGGCTGCAGCGGGGCGACGCGGCGTACGCCGACGAGGTCGACGGGGCCATCCGCGTGGTGGGCACCGGCGAGGTCGCGCAGGCCTACGTGCCGACCGAGGGCGAGTCCTCGAAGCTCACCGACCTGGTCATCCCCTGGGCCGAGCGCTGACCGGTCACCGGTTGCCCGTCGTCACCACGACAGGTCGAGGATGCGGACGGTGTAGACGAGCGGAGGTTGCGTGACCCCTCGCCACTTGATGCCGGAGACCTTGACGTCGACCACCGTCGTGTCATGGTGTCGCCTCGGAGACGCCGACAGGGTCCACAGGAGCATGTTGGTGTCTCCCGTCTGGTCCAGGGCTCGGATGCGCTGGCCCGTGGACAGCGTCAGGGTCACCCGTGCTCCGCGGAGGTCGACGTCGGCGCGTGATGTCTGCAAGGACCAGGTCGACGGTGTCACGCCGTACGGGAAATACCCGGCGCTGGGCCAGGAGATCCAGGGCGGGCGCGAAGCCTTTTGACTGTTGGGTCCGTAGACATAGAGAGAGTTGTACTGGCCGGCGTCGCCGCTACCGAAGGCGGTGGCGGTTGGATTCAGTATCGGCGTTCGATGCCCGACGGAGGGCACACCGTAGTCCGACATGTAGGCGTTGACCGCACTGCCGCCGGTCCAACCCATGGCCAGGTCCGAGCGGCCGGCGGCCTCGGCGCCTGCCCGCGACCAGCACCGCGTCGAGCGAGGCGGGTCGTGTGAGAGCGGCTCGGATCGCAGATAGCTCTGGATCACGGAGGAGCGCTGCGCGAGCCGGTTGAGACGCGGAGCCAGCACGACGGGGTCGAGCCCCGCCATGCCGCGGTACCAGTTGATCACTCCCGCGACCTTGCGGAGGACCCGCTCCGGCTGACGGGCGACCTTGCAGCCGTGGATCCTCGGGCTCGGCGTCCTGGACGAGCCGCGGACGTCCTGCTTCCAGGACCGGGTGACGACAGCAGGGTCCGTCACGTCGAGGGCGGACGGCGACCTCCGAAGATTCATGCCGTCATCCAGGTCGATGACCCCGAGGTCACGCTGCTCGTCCGGCGCGAGCGTCACGACGCCCGGGAAGTCTGCGCCGTCGTACTGGTGCCAGGCCGCATCGAAGAAGTTCACGTGGATCTCGCGACCGGCATCGACCGAGGGAAGCTCGAACCTGCCGTCGTCATCGGTGCGCGCGCGCCACGTGGCCCCGTCGTCGGTCCACGCGGAGACGCTGATCTGCCGGAGGGGCCTTCCGTCGTCACCGTCGAGGACCGTCCCCTCCAGGGAGCCGGTGCCGGCTCGATCAGTCGCCTCCGTGCCAGAGGCAGGAGCGCACGTGAGACCGGCGATCACGAGCAGGGGAAGAAACACCGCGCCGAGGACGGGACGAAGCTGCACCGGAACTCCCACTCTCCCGAGACGCTGCCGAGCGGACGCGCAAACTCTCGCACATCAGGGCGAGGGGCCGCCCTGATCCTCGTGCGCGGGTGCTCTAACGTCTGGGCAATGACCGCTCGCCGTGTGCAGGCCACCGTCCTGGCACTGGTCATCACCGTGCTGGCAGTGTTCGGGGTCGCCGGCCACTCCCGGCTGTCGGGGCCGATCCTGTGGACGATCAACGACACGAACGGGGTGCACCGCGACGACCTGATCGTGGCGGGGTGCTGGCTGGTCGGCATCGTCATCTGCGTGCTGCTCGGGCGTAGTCCGCGGCCGCCCGGCGATGCCGGCTCCGGCGCAGCGTCGCGGGAAGAGTGAGCACCAGCGCGACCGCGATGCCGAGCACGGCACCCACACTGTTCGCGAGCAGGTCGCGGTCGTCGGGCACTCGTCCGGGGATGGCGTGCTGGGCCGACTCGATGAAGGCGGTCGTCGCGAAGCAGAGCAGCGCCGCGAGCCACCAGCGCCCGGCTCCGAGCAGCAGCAGCAGGAACATCCCGGCCGGCACGAACAGCGCGATGTTCGCCAGGAACTCGAACCGGTTGTAGTCGAGGGACTCCAGGTGGCCGCGCCGGTGCAGGGCATCGAGGACGCGCAGCACGAACTCCGCCTGGCTCGTGTGCTGGTCCTGCGGCGTCAGCGTCAGCCAGCCGAGGAAGACCAGGTAGACCCCGGTCACCGCGCTGAGCAGCGGATGTCGATGCAGCATCGACCCAGTCTGCCGGGCACCCGGTGGTCGAGGAGGTCGCGCAGCGACCGACCACCCCGGTGGTCGAGGAGGTCGCGCAGCGACCGACCACCCCGGTGGTCGAGGAGGTCGCGCAGCGACCGACCACCCCGGTGGTCGAGGAGGTCGCGCAGCGACCGTCACGAGACCCACTCCCACAGCGCCGAGACCGGCAGTCCCCACATGCCGGGGCGGTACTTGAACCCGACCGGCGCGGTGTTGAGCACGATCCCGCCGCGGAACCGCGAGCCGGCACGGGTGGCGAGCGCCTCGAGCGAGCGGAACTGGTGGGGCCGGAAGGCGGCGGCGGTGCGGATCTCGATGCCGTAGACGGTCTCGTCGGCGAGCTCGACGAGGAGGTCGACCTCGAGGCCGTTGCGCTCGCGGAGGTGCCCGAGCCGGTAGTCGACGACGCTGGTCTCCCGCTGGCGCAACAGCTCGGTGATCGCGATCCCCTCGAGCAGCGGCGCGAGCCGGCTGCGGCCGGCGAGCTCGGTGAGGTCGGCGGCGCTGACGCCGGCGAGGTGGCGGGCGACCGCCGGGTCGGCGAACACGACCCGTGGGCGGGCGACCGCGCGTTTCGCGACGCTGGCACCTGTGCCCGGCAGCATCCGGACCAGGCCCAGCCGCTCGACCAGGTCGACGTACGGCGCGATCGTCGTCTCCGGGATGCCAGCCGCCGCGGCGAGGCGGGCCCTGTTGAGCTCGGCCGACGGCGGCCGCGCCATGGCGGTGACGAGCGCGAGCAGGCGGTCCGGGTCGGTACGGCGCACGCTGGGCGCGACGTCGTGCACCAGGCGCCGCAGCTCCTCGTCGATGCCGTCCTCGCGCGCGGTCAGGGCGACGTACTCGGTGATCCCGTAGCGGGACCGCACCTCGTCGGGGACCGACGCCCGTGAGCCCAGCCGGGCGACGAAGTCCTCTGCCACGCGCCGAGAGTAGCGCCCGAACTCGTAGATTTGTCTACGCGATTCGCGGCGATGTCAGCCTGCAAGGCAGTGCATGGCACGATGGGCCGAGTTTGATCGGTGGATACACGATCCCGAAAGGATGGCGCCGACCCCGCATGACACAGACGCACACCGACTACCGGCTGAGCCAGCTGGACCAGCTCGAGGCCGAGTCGATCCACATCTTCCGTGAGGTCGCGGCGGAGTTCGAGAAGCCCGTCCTGATGTTCTCGGGCGGCAAGGACAGCATCGTGATGATGCGACTGGCCGAGAAGGCGTTCTACCCCGCGAAGATCCCGTTCCCCGTGCTGCAGGTCGACACCGGGTACGACTTCCCCGAGGTGCTCGCGACCCGCGACAACTGGGTCAACCGGCTGGGCGTCCGCCTGATCGTCGCCTCGGTCGAGGAGGCCATCAAGAACGGCATCGTCGTCGACGACGGCAAGACCAGCCGCAACCGGCTCCAGATCGGCACCCTGCTCAACGCCATCGAGGAGAACGGCTTCACCGCCGCCTTCGGTGGCGGCCGCCGCGACGAGGAGAAGGCCCGCGCCAAGGAGCGCGTCTACTCCCACCGCGACGAGTTCGGCCAGTGGGACCCGAAGAACCAGCGCCCCGAGCTGTGGAGCCTCTACAACGGTCGCCTGCACGAGGGCGAGCACATGCGGATCTTCCCGATCTCCAACTGGACCGAGCTGGACATCTGGGACTACATCGGCCGCGAGGGCATCGAGATCCCCTCGATCTACTTCTCCCACCAGCGCCGCGTCTTCGAGCGCGACGGGATGCTGCTCTCCGAGAGCGAGCACAACCCGTGCCGCGAGGGTGAGGTCGCCGAGGAGCGGACCGTCCGGTTCCGCACCGTGGGCGACCTGACCCTGACCGGGTGCGTCGAGAGCACCGCGTCCACGATCGACGAGATCATCGCCGAGGTCGCGATCGCCCGGGTCACCGAGCGCGGCGCGACCCGCGGTGACGACAGGTTCTCCGAGGCTGCCATGGAGGACCGGAAGAAGGAGGGCTACTTCTGATGAGCACCACCAACATGGACCTTCTCCGGTTCGCCACCGCCGGCTCCGTCGACGACGGCAAGTCGACCCTGATCGGGCGACTGCTGCTGGACTCGAAGTCGATCTTCGAGGACCAGCTCGAGGCGGTCGAGGCGACCAGCACGTCGCGCGGCTACGACTACACCGACCTCGCGCTGCTCACCGACGGCCTGCGCTCGGAGCGCGAGCAGGGCATCACCATCGACGTGGCCTACCGCTACTTCGCGACGCCCACCCGCAAGTTCATCATCGCCGACACCCCGGGCCACGTGCAGTACACGCGGAACATGGTCACCGGCGCCTCCACCGCCGACCTCGGTCTGGTGCTCGTCGACGCCCGCCAGGGCCTGACCGAGCAGTCGCACCGGCACGCGGTGATCCTGTCGCTGCTCCGGGTCCCGCACCTGGTGCTCGCGGTGAACAAGATGGACCTCGTGGACTTCGACGAGAAGGTCTACGAGAAGATCCACGCCGAGTTCACGCAGTTCGCCACCAAGCTGAACATCCCGGACCTCACGGTCATCCCGATCTCGGCGCTGCAGGGCGACAACGTCGTCAACCGCTCCGAGAACACGCCGTGGTACTCCGGCCCGACGCTGATGCACCACCTCGAGCACGTGCACGTCGCCTCGGACCGCGACCTGATCGACGCCCGGTTCCCGGTGCAGTACGTCGTGCGGCCGAAGTCGGACGAGTTCCACGACTACCGCGGGTACGCCGGCCAGGTCGCCGGTGGCGTGATGAAGCCGGGCGACGAGGTCGTCGTCCTGCCCTCGGGCATGACGTCGAAGATCTCCAGGATCGACCTGTTCGACAAGGAGATCGACGAGGCGTTCCCGCCGATGAGCGTCACGGTCCACCTCGAGGACGACGTGGACGTCTCGCGCGGCGACATGATCGCCCGGACCAAGAACGCCCCGCAGCCGAGCCAGGACATCGACGCGATGGTCTGCTGGATGACGACGACGCCGCTCAAGCCGCGGCAGAAGCTCGCCATCAAGCACACCACCCGGACGGCCCGCGCCCTGGTCAAGGACATCCAGTACCGCCTGGACGTCAACACGCTGCACCGCGACCAGGAGACCAGGGAGCTCGGCGTCAACGAGATCGGCCGCGTGCAGCTGCGCACGACCGTACCGCTGCTGTGCGACCCCTACTCCAAGAACCGGGCCACCGGCTCGTTCATCCTGATCGACGAGGCGACCGGCGTCACGGTCGGCGCCGGCATGATCAACAGCGGCGCGTAGTCGTCGCACCCACGCCGAAGGGCGCCCTCCGCACGGAGGGCGCCCTTCGCGTTCCCTGCCTTGATCTGCACCGGCACACGACTCATCAGGTGAACCGGGCGGATGTGATCAAGGTGTCCAGCTCGAAGTACGTGTCGCGAGCACCGTCGAGCAGACCGATGGGTGCGCGGTCGCCGACCAGTCGGTCGACGAGCTCGATCACCTCACGAGCGTCACCGACGTACTCCGGGCCGGGAGATGCCGCGATGAGATCAGCAGCCACCAGGCGGGGGTCTCGTTCGTCGGCGGGGATCGTCTCGATGCCGGCGGACGGGTCGGCCATGTCCTTGACCCGCATCCGCTGGCCCCACGGCGGCGTGATCGATTGGGCCAGCAGTCCCGTCAGGTCTGGGACGAGCACTCCGGCCCTCGTCCAGTCCAGCGAGTAGGCGAACGTGACGACCGAAGGCTCCTCGCGCAGGTCGCGGTCACCGAAGCTGTCACGCGACCCGTCGAAGGCCACCAGCAGGCTGACCCCTGCCTCCGCGGGTGACCACTCCTCCCAGTCGACCAGCGGGACGCCGAGAGCGGTGCCGAACGCGCCCGCGAGGATGCGGGAGTCCCGGTCCGCGGCGGGCACGACGTTCCGGACCTCACGGCCGGAGCGGGCGAGCGCGGCCGCAGCCAGGTTCAGGACGTGCCGCATCCGGGCGTAGTCGTCGAAGAGGGCGGCGTAGCGCCCGTTCATCTCCTCCGACCCGATCGTCGCGAGGTGCAGCAGCACCGTCCCGCTGAGAATCGCCTCCCAACGTCGCAGCGGGCTTCCCGTCCACCGGCCGCTGTCGATTGCCTGGGCTCGCGCCAGGCGTCGTTGGGCCCGGTCCCAGAACGGGCTGGCCCGGTCGGCTGTCCTCAGGCCGAGGGCCACCGCGTCCAGGTCCCCGATCATCGCCGAGTAGTGGAGCGACAGCCCCTGGGCGTCGGAGCTCTGGGCGACGAGGTCGCGATGAGCGGCGTAGAGACGAGCCGCCTCGTCCGGGCGTCCCACGGTCTCCAGACAGAGGCCGAGCTCGACGAGCGCGGTGACGTGGCTCGGGTCGAGCGTGAGCGCCTCGGACAGCGGCTCGATGGCGAGCTCTGGGAGACCGATGTCGTAGAGCTGATAGCCGGCGTCGAACAGGGCGCCGGGATCACCGGGCCGTGTCGCCGCCGCCTCGACGACGTGCGCGGCGGTGGTCGCACCAAGAGCGAACAGGATCGCGGGCAGTGCTCGCAGCTGCGTGGCGCTGGTCCCCGCCTCGACCGGCTGCCAGGTGCGTACGGCGCGCATCCGTACCTGACGAAGACGTTCGTGTGCGCTCTCCTCGTCCAGGCCACGGACTTCCTGGGTACCGGCGGCGAGAACCGGTTCGATGTCCGCGCGGTCGCGCTCGTCTGGCCGAGGCCGGTCGCCGGCGCGCGGGCTTGCGGGCGTGTCGACGATCAGGGGAGCGAGGAGGCGCTCGGCGGTGGCGGCGAACCGGACCGGGTCCCGCACGTCGTCGTTCTCGCCGAGGTTGGTGTGCCCCCCGCCCACGAACAAGCCGAGGAAGCAGTTGTCATGGAGGTCCGGAGCGACCTCTGCGCCGGCGATCGCGGCGATCGTGCCGTCGGCGCGGTAGCCGACACCCAGGTGGAGGTAGCTGATCGGTCCCCTGGCCGAGACCTGGTCCCAGATCTCGATCCGGCCTCCACCGGCGGGTGCCGACGGGGCGAGGTCGGGCCGATCACGCCAGGCGACGAGCGCTGGTGCGCCTCCGGCTGCAGCGAACTGCTCGAGGGGCTGGTGGGAGCTTGCCGGGGTCGTGCCTCCGGGCGGGTTCGCGTGGTCGACCGTGCCGCGGCGCTCGCTGTCGACGCGGTCCATGAGGGCCGGGACGACCTGCTCGGACATCGCGCCCCACGTCTCGATGTCGGGGACCGGCGGGACCCGGTGGGTGCTGCCGAAGGTGCTCTGGTCGTTGAAGAACTCGACCCGTGAAGCGCCGTCGGGCCCTGGGCGCGTGGCCAGCCACATCCACTGGATCGAGCCGCCGGGACGCGCGACGACGGTGGCGAAGTCGCGTGGCGGGTGGCTGGCCACAGTCCACAGCTCGGCATGACCGCCGTCCGGAAGCGGGAGCAGGCCGACCAGGCGGTGCTCCTGGATGACGGGGAAGCCCTGCTGGGTGGCCGCGAACCGTTCGACGGCGGTGTGGTCGATCGCCGTGTGCCGATCGGCCGGCTGTGTCGCGCGGGAGCGACGGAAAAGGCCCATGTCCGAGGGTAAAGGGCAGCAACGCCCTGCCCGCTGCCTTTCGGCAGCTCCGTCCCTCAGTACTGCGGGTAGGCGACCCCGAGGAGCGCATCGGGGTCCGCCTGTCCCCGGCCCTCGAAGCCCCAGATCTCGAGGAACGCCAGGCGGCTCGGGTCGTCGATGTACAGCACTCCGCTCTCGGAGCGCGTTCCGTCGCCGGCGACGTAGCCCCTGATCTGGCCGCTACGGTGCTCCCCCGCCGTCGACCCGCAGCCGGGGTCGTCGTCGAGCTGGTAGCAGACCAGCGTGGGGCCGTGGTACCGCCGGTCCTCGCGCTGGTAGCTCGTGACCTTGGCTCGGTAGAGCAGGAAGGACTGCCGACTGTCGAGCTGCGCCACGTACGCCGTACTGCTGCCGAGAGTGCACTCGGACTCCTCGACCTCTCCGGGAGAGTATGTGTGCACCTTGTGGCACTCGGTCAGCGCGAACTCAGTGGCCATCCGGATCAGCGCTGGACTGTCGGGCGCAGTGGACGCCGGCACGGTCGGATCCGTGGCCTCGTACGTCGACTCGAGCTCGGCGACCCTCGCGCCGACGAGGTGAGCCGAGGTCAAGGACTCAGCTGAGTCCCAGTACACCTCGGCCGGCTCGCTGCTCCCGGTCCGAGCAGGGTCGAAGGAGTAGTACCGGTGCCCACGCTCCGCGTCGCGGAGGGTGCCCGCCCGGGTGTCGATCAGCCGCTTCCGTGCGGCGTCGAGGTCCGTCAGCGTGGGGTAACGGCTCAGTGTCAGGGTCCCTCCTGGCAGCGTGCAGTCGATCTCGGAGCCCGGGTCGGTCGACGTCGAGGCGTCCACGCACTCGGTGACCGCGGCGGTGATGGTCGCTGAGAGGTCGGCGAACTGTGCGTCGACGTCGCTCAGGTCAACGTCCTCCGCACCGTCGTCCGTCGTGGTCCCGCCGCCGCTGCTCGGCGGGTCGTCGTCTGCGGCTCTCAACCACCAGGTGATGCCTCCTGCGACCAGCGCCAGCGCAACGAGCGCGGCGACCAGAGCCACGACCGCACGCGGCCACCGCGGGCGTTCCGGCGGCGGCGTACGGCGCTCCTCCCCGGGAGGGGAATCCTCGGCCGGACGTGTGACCGTGACCTCGGCTCGACCGCCGGGCGGCCCTGGTGGGCCGGTCGGGCGGTCCGGCGGCATCGTTCGTGCGTCGCCTCCTGGCGGCCACTGCGCCGGCGGCTCGCCGAGCGAGAACTTCGCCATCGTCGGCTCGTCGACCCGGCTGGCCCCATAACCGAGTGCTGCGCACGCCCAGGCGCAGATCGCCGGCTCGCCTCCGCCTCGTTCCTGCGCGAAGCGGAAGCTCACCGATCGCACGGCCGCCTCGGGATCGCCGCCGTTGTCGATCACCCGCAGCAGCTGCTCGGCCGTGCGCGTCCGGACGGCGTCGGTCAGCACGCTCAGGACCCCGACCGGCAAGGACGTGTCCCCGAGCACGTCCTCGAGCGCGGCCTGGAACGCGGCGGGGTTGAGGATCACGTCGATGCCGTGCTGGTCGACCAGAGCGCGGATCTCGTGGTGCAGCGCGGCGTCGGTCGCCCCGGCTCGTGCCCGCGGAGCGATGCCTGAGGATCCCGGGCGTCCCGCGCGGAACGAGCTGCCGTCGGCCTCCCAGATCCTGCGGATCTCGAAACCCCGGTCGCAGGCGCCCATGTGTCCGTAGCTGCCGAGCTGGGTGAGTAGCCCGTCGACGACGACCTCCTGCTCCCAGAACCCGATCTCGGTCCAGCTCGGCACGACCCAGTCCGCGGTCGCCCCGTCGGAGAAGTGCGCGCTCCACCGCTCCTGCGACCCGCCCGGCTGGAACTCCGAGGTCTCGAAGCCGCTCCGGTAGACGCCGCGGACCCGGTCCACGCGTGTTCGTCCGTCCGCCTGCACGACCGATTCCTCAGGGCCGGGGGCCCGGACGGGCTCGACGAGGCCGTCGACGCTGCCCGCTCACGAAGCCCACCACCGCCTCATCGTAGGCACGGTGGCACTGCCGCGCAGGCCGTTCAGCGCTGCGGGCGGAAGTGCAGGCCGACCTCGGGGTCGACGAGGACCTCCTGCGACGCCGGCAGACCGTCGACGTCGAGCGCCGCGTCGATGGCGACGTTGCGCTTGAGCAGGGCCAGCGAGATCGGGCCGAGCTCGTGGTGGCGGGCGGAGGAGCCGACGCGACCGACGGGTCGCGTGGGGGCGCCGGAGGTTTCGAGGCTCGGCGCTGGGGCGCCTCGCACCTCAACCACCGGCGAGCCGGCGGCGGGGAGGCGGTTCTCCGAGCCGTCGAGGTGGAGCAGGGTGAGGCGGCGGGGCGGGCGGCCCAGGTTGTGCACCCGGGCGATCGTCTCCTGGCCGCGGTAGCAGCCCTTGTCGAGGTGGACCGCCGCCCACGCGGGGCCGTCCTCGACGCCGAGCCAGCCGACCTCGTTGGGGATGGTCCGCTCGTCGGTGTCGATGCCGAAGCGCGGCTCGCCGCGGGCGATGCGGAGGGCCTCGAAGGCCCACAGCCCGGCCGCCGGGCCGGCGGCGTCTGCGTACTTCTCGAGCTGGTCGCGGGGGATCAGGTCGTAGCGGCCGGCCTCGCCGGACGGCCCGGGGGTCTCGTGACGGTCGCTAGCGCGACCTCCTCGACCACCGGGCGGAGCGGGGCGCCAGGCGATTGCGATGTCGGCGGTGACGTCGGTGACCTCGACGCGCATCATGAAGCGCATCCGGTCGAGGAAGTCGATCAGCGCGGCCGCGCGGCCGGGCTCGGTGTGGGCGGTGAACGCCTCCCCGTCGTCGACACCCGCGAACGCGTGCTCGATGTGGCCCTGCGGGCTGAGGACGAGGGCGTGCGTCCAGACGCCGGGCTGGAGACCCTCGAAGGCCTGGGAGGTCAGCGAGTGCAGCCAGGTGAGGCGGTCCGGACCGCTCACCCGGAGCACGTCGCGGTGGGACAGGTCGACGAAGCCCTCCCCCGCCGCCAGGGCGCGCTGCTCGCCGTACAGGCTCCCGTAGTGCGCCGCCACCCCCGCGTCGATGCCGTCGCCGGCGACCGCGCCGGGAAGGTTGAGCAGCGGGCTGATCATGAAGATCTCCTCATGGGTCTCGTGACGGTCGCTTCGCGACCTCCTCGACCACCGGCCGACAGTCGTCGCACTGACCGAAGACGGTCAGGTGGCCCAGGTCTGGGGTGAACGCGTGGAGGGTGGTCAGGGATTCCACGAACGGCGCGGCCTCCTCCGCGTCGACCGAGATCACCTTGCGGCAGCCCCGGCAGACGAGGTGGAAGTGGGTGTGTCCGCGGGTGGAGTGATAGGTCGGCGCACGGTCGCTGAGGTGGGCGTGCCGGACCAGGCCGAGCTCCTCGAGCACCTCGAGCGTGCGGTAGACCGTGGAGGCGTTGATCGTGCTCGCCTGCTGCTGGACGTGGACGAGCACCTCGTCGGGCGTCGCGTGGCCGAGCTCGTCGACCGCGGTCAGGATCAGCTCGCGCTGCGGCGTGAGGCGGTAGCCCTTCTCGCGGAGGGCGGCACGCCAGTCGGGCGCGGAGCGGGGGACGTCAGGCACGTTGGAGGCGGGCCCAGAGGTGGGGCTGGAGCGGCTGGCCCACGGCCGCCATGTCGTAGGCGTAGAGGAGGTCGCCGTCGACGTTGCCGTAGAGGCGGTGTCCCTCGGTGACCTCCTTGGCCGACTCGGTGAACCCGATCCCGGCGGTGCGGAGCTCGATCTTGCCGCCCTCGGCCTGGCCGTACCAGATCTCGGAGAAGCCGGTGTTGACGGCGAGCACCATCTCGATCCGGCCCTCGGGTCGAGCCCGGATGAACCCGGTCTCCTGCGCGGCCTCGCGGACCTTGTTGCCCTCCTCGTCGATGATCCAGGAGCGCGACATGTAGTGGAAGAACGGCCGGCCGTCCTGCTGGAAGATCAGCTCCTGGCCGAACTGGAACTTCTCGATGGTCGGGTAGTCGCCGTGGCCGTTGCCGCGCCAGGTGCCGAGCAGCCACGCGATGGGGCCGCAGTCGGGGTGCAGGTTCGGGGGGATCTCGAAGGCCACGATGAACCAGTCTAGGGCCGCACCACCGGGCAGACTGACCCCGTGCTGACCCCCGCCGCGGTCTCCCAGGTACGCCGAGCCGTGCGCTCGGCGCTCCTGGTCGAGGACGGGCGCGCGCCGCGGTGGCAGTGGGGCGGCCAGGTGCCCGTGCGGGACTTCGTCGCGGCGGTCGACCGGCACCGCGTGGCGCAGCCGCTCTCCGCGGCCGCGGAGGCGCTCGCGCTGCCCAGGGAGGTGGCGGAGCCCGTCGCCGAGGGGACCCGCGACGACCGGCTCGGTGCGATGAGCCAGGTACGCGCGATCGCGGCCGTCGACACGGCGCTCGACGGGATCGACCACCTCTTCTTCAAGGGCGCGGCCCTCGCCGTACAGCTGACCGGGGACCTGACCGCCCGCGGCGCCGGTGACGTCGACGTGCTCGTCGACGTGGACGACCTCGAGGCCGCTCTGGACCGGATCCGGGCCGCCGGGTGGACCATCCGTCCGCAGCACGCGAGCGACCCGGGCAGCTGGATGTGGGGCTACCAGCGACGGGTCGCCCACGAGATCGGGCTCGAGGGCGCGTCCGGGACCGTCGACCTGCACTGGCGGCTGGACCCGACATACGACGCCCTGCCGTCCTTCGCCGAGCTCTGGTCCCGGCGCGAGAGGATCCAGGTCGGGCCGGTGTCGGTCGCGACGATGAGCCGGTCCGACGCGTTCGCGCACGCCCTGCGGCACGCCGCGCGCGACGACTGGGGCTCGCTGCGCAGCCTGGTCGACATCCACCGCCTCGCGCGCGACCGGGCCGCCTGGCCGGCCCGCCCCGACCGGCTCGCGCGCACGTCGCTCACCGTCACCGAGGCAACCGTCGGGCTGCCCGAACCGGTCCCGCCCTTCCGGCGGGTGCGCGCCGGCCTGCCGCGGGCGCTGAGCGCCCAGCGGCGCACGATGCGGTTCACGCGCTTCCAGGGTGACGCGGCGCTGCGCTACACGACCTACTGCCTGGCCGGCAGCCGCTCCCCCCGCGACATCGGGGTCGCACTGGCGAGCCTGGTGCTGCCGCCGCTGCGGGTGGCGCACGTACCGGAGCACGACGCCGCGGGCGCGATCCTGCACGGCCTCGCCGCGCGGTCCCGGCCGTCCGACGCGTGGGCGCCGGGAGGCGACCGGTGACCGCCCGCGCGCGCCGCTACCTCGCCAACGCCGTCGCGGCCTGCGGTACGCCGGCGATCGTGCGGCTGCTGCTGGCGATGCTGCTCGGGTCCGTGCTCGAGGGCGCGGTGCTGGCGCTGCTGGTGCCGCTGATCCAGCTGCTCGCGGGCTCGGACCACCCGCAGGTGCCGGTGGTCGGTGCCTCGATCAGCCCCACGACGCTCGTCGTGCTGGCGGGCGTCGCCGTACTCCTGCGTGGGACGGTCCAGTGGTGGTCGGCCGTCACCAGCGCCGACCTGCGGCTGCGCACCCTGGACGCCCTCCGGCTGCGCGCGCTCGGCGGGATCCTCGAGGCGGACTGGTCCTACCTCGCGACCCAGCGGCGCAGCGACGTCGTGCACGCGACCACCGTCGAGGCCGAGCGGGCGGAGGCCGCGTTCGAGCTGACGCTGCGGATGATGGTCGACGCGCTGCTCCTCGTCGCGAGCGCGGTGGTCGCGGTGATCATCGAGCCGCGCCTCGGACTCCCGGCGATCGGGTGCCTCCTGGTCGTCGTGCTGGTGGCCCGGCGCGGGGTACGCCGCAGCGTCGACCTCGGCGTCGAGTGGACCGCGCGCACCATGCTGTTCAGCGCGACCGTCACCGACTCGCTCTCCTCGCTGCGGCTGATCCGCGCGCACGAGGCGTCCGCGCAGTGGCTCCGGCTGCTGCGGGAGGCCTCCGACGGCGGGCGCCGGGTGCAGCGGAGGTACGTCGAGCACACCGCCGGGACGCAGGCCCTCGTCAGCTTCGCTGCCCTCGGCATCGCCCTGCTGCTCGTCGTGCTCGGCCGGACGATGGGGCTCGGCGTCGCTGAGCTGGTCGCCCTCGCCGTCGTCACCACCCGCCTGCTCACCACCGCACGCGCGCTGCTCGGCGAGGGGCAGGCGTTCGCCCACTTCGCGCCGTCGCTGGACGCGGTCGAGCGGATCATCGAGGAGACGGCACACGCCGAGGGTCTCGATACGCGGCCTCGTTCCTCGGCCGCTACTCGACCACCGGATGGTCCGGGTGTTGGTCGAGTAGCCGGCGAGGAACGAGCCGGCGTATCGAGACCCCTGCTGGAGCTGCGGGGAGTGACCGTGGGGTACGGCGAGGGGGCGGTGCTGGACGGGCTGGACCTCGAGGTGCCGGCGGGGGCGCTGGTGGCGGTGACCGGGCCGAGCGGGGCGGGGAAGTCGACGCTGCTGGACGTCGCCCTCGGGCTGCTGGTGCCGGAGGCGGGCGAGGTGCTCGTCGACGGGATGCCCGTGGGCGACCCGCGGGCCTGGCGGGCGCGGCTCGGTTACGTACCGCAGCAGACGGTGCTGATCCCCGCGAGCGTGCGGGAGAACCTGACCTGGTCCGCGGGCCGCGAGCTGAGCGACGACGCGCTGTGGGCCGCGCTGGAGGGCGCGCAGGTCGCCGACGTCGTACGCCGACTGCCGGACGGCATCGACACCGTGCTCAACGACCTCGCCCAGCTGTCCGGCGGCGAGCAGCAGCGGCTGTCCATCGGCCGCGCGCTCGCCCGGCAGCCGGACCTGCTCGTCCTCGACGAGGCGACCTCGTCCCTCGACCCGGCGACCGAGCGCGCGGTCCTGGCCAACCTGCGGGCGACCGGGGCGGCCATCCTGATCGCCACGCACCGCGCGTCGATCGCGGAGGTCGCCGACGCGGTAGTCGCGCTCGACCCGGACCACCTGTTCAGCAACGAGGCGGGTCCTGCGTGACGCCGACGACCGGGCCGGTCCTGTGCGGCGACTGGCGGCGGTACGGCCCCGACCTCGCCGCGGTCCACGGCCCTGCGCCCGTCCACGCGGCGGCCCTGCGGCGCTGGCTGCTCGGCGGGTGCGCCGGGCCGACGCCGGTGCGCCAGGGGTTCGTCGCCGTCGCCGCCCGGCCCGACGGCGCGACCGTCGTCGCGACCAGCCCGCGCTGGGAGCAGTCCGGGCTGTACGCCGTCGTCGACGGCCGGCTGCACGTCGCCCTGCACCCGCGCGACCTGATCCGCTCGCTCCCCCGGCCGCCGGCGTTGAACGTGGCCAAGCTGGTGGACCTCGCCGTGCACCACGACGATCCCGCCGTCACGATCTTCGAGGGCATCGCCCGGGTCCCCAACGGGCACGTCCTCGTCCAGGAGCCGGGCGGGACCGTCACCGTGCGCCGGTGGTTCGAGCCCGACGTCGACGAGGACCGCTCGATCCGGGTGCGGGAGGCGCCGCGGCTGCTCCGGGGGGCGGTGCGGGACGCCGTACGCGTGTCCCTGCCGGGGGCCGGTCAGGTCACCGCGACCATGTCCGGCGGTCTCGACTCGAGCACCGTCGCCGCGACGGCCGCCGGCCTGCTCGCGCCCGAGGGCCGGTCGGTCCAGGCCTTCACGCACGTGCCCATCCCCGGCACGGACGACCCGCCCGGAGCCTGGGACGCGGACGATGGCCCTTACGCCGAGGCCATCGCGCGGTCCATCGACGGCCTCTCCTGGTCACCGGTCGCCAACACCACGCTGACGACCCCGCTCGAGGCCGACCGCTGGGCGATGGAGCGGACCTGGCAACCTGCGTTCAACCCGCTGAACCAGGTGTGGTTCAACGAGATCGTCCGCCGGAGCGAGACGCTGAGGTCTCCGCTGCTGCTGACCGGAGGCGCCGGCAACGCGACGTTCTCGAGGAGCTCCGACGGCGTGCTCCGCACCCTTGCGCGTCGGGGCCGAGTCGACGCGCTGCTGCGGCAGGTGGCGCTGCGCCACGGCACCGGCCTCAGCTGGGGGCGGGCGGCGCGGAGCGTGGTCCGTGAGACCCTTCCGGCGCGGGTGCTCGCCGCGCGCCGCGAGCAACGCATGCGGCGCTCGGGCTTGCGCCCGGAATGGATCGCGATGCTCGAGTCGCTCCCGGCTCGTCTCGACCGGCTGAGCGACGCCGCGCGGGCGGACTACGAGCGGGCCCAGGCCGGGCTCGGCACCCCCGACCGCGCCGCCTGGATCGACTTCGTCCGTCTGGACGGCGCCCGGTTCGGCCTCTCCCAGGACATGTCGGACTCTGTGTGGTGGAGCGACCCGCTCTCCGACCCCGAGCTCGTCGCCACGGCGCTCCGGATGCCCGAGGAGGCGTGGCTCGCCGGCGGCCGTGACCGCGGCCTCGCCCGGGAGACCGCGCTCGGCGTACTCCCCGACGTGGTGCGGCTCCGCCGCACCTGGGGGGCGCAGAGCGCCGACGGCCCGGCGTGGGTAGTCGGTCAGGTGCCCGCCTACCAGGAGCTCCTCGAGCGGTTCCGGGCCTCGCCCGTCGTGCCCGAGATCCTCGACCTCGAGCTGCTCGCGTCGGTCGTGAGCCCGCTGCTCACCGACCCGGACACCGCCGTGCTCTGGCAGGACGTCTACGGCCGCGCGTTCTCACTCGGCCACTTCGTCGTCTGGTACGAGGACGAGGTCCTCAGCCGCTGATCGACGCGACGGCGTCGGCGACGGCGGCGACGCTGTCGCCCTCGGCCGGGCGGGCGACCGTCCACAGCGGGACTGTGCGGGTGAGCTCGGTGGCCCACCGCAGGTACGCCGAGCGGTGCTCGGGGAGGTGGCAGACGCCGTAGCGGTCCCCGCTGTCCGCGACCGTGGTGATCGCCTGCAGGGCCGGCACCGGCCGGACCTCGACCTGGTTGCCTGCGGCAAGAGTGCTCAGCAGCACCATCGCCGCGAGCGGGCGCGGCGTCAGGTCGGCGCCGACCACCGCGTAGACCCGCTTCTCGCGCTCGGGGAGCCACCGGCCGACGGCGGGGTCGCCGCCGAGGCGACGGGCGGCGGCCTCGGAGAGGTGGACGGGCCGCTCGACGGGCCGGGCGAGCGCACCCTTCGGCCCCGTCACGACCTCGGCGATGTCGTCGCACGCGAAGCCCCAGCCGCGGGTCACGAGCTCGACCGTCGTGGTCGACTTCCCCGCGCGCGAGTCGCCGAGGATCGCGACCATCCGTCCGTCGGGCGCGGCGACGAGCGTCGCGTGCAGGTTGTAGCGGCCGTCAAGCGTCAGGAGGGCCCGCGCCGCTGTGGCGTAGGCCAGCCAGTCGTTCGCGATGCGGCTCTCGCCGTCCGGGGCCCTGAGCGTGACCGCGCCGCGCTCGACGTACACGCTCGCGCCGTCGTCGGACCGGAACAGCAGGCGGTCGGCGTCGGCCCACCAGTACGGCCGGGCGACGACCGGGGCGTCCCACGGCTCGGGGGTCTCCCCCTCGACGACCGGGACGCCGAGGACCTCACGGGTGATCGAGGGCGGGTCGAGCGTGACTTTCCCCGCCCCCGCGACGTTGTGCACGATGTAACTCTAGGAACCCGCTCGCCAACCTGGGCGATCGGGCGCATACTATGGACCGCAGCTTGCTGTGTGCTCCCCAAGAGACCCCGAAGGTGTCCCATGTCCCAGACCGCTCCGTCCGACAGGAAAGAGTGGCGCGCGCCGACCGTCCGCGAGATCGGCACGGCCGTGGCCGCCGAGTTCCTGCTCGACCACGGCCACGACGGCCACCACACCCAGGGCAAGCTGCTCGCCCACAGCTGAGCCAGCGCGCGGCTCAGCCGCGCGTCACCAGCTTGTGCTGCTCCAGCGCGGCGACGAACGCTGCGACGTCCCGCTCGCAGGTCGCGCGGTCGACGTCGTACTCCTCCAAGAGCGCACCCACCACGCCGTCGAGTGAACGCGGCTCCTCCAGCAGGTCCCACACCCGCTGACCGACCTCGTCGAGGCCGAGGTAGGCGAGGTCCTCGTTGAGCACCACCCGGATGTCGTCGAACTGCGCCTCGACCACGCCCGGCTGCCTGCTGATCGTCCCCCCTGTCACGGGCGTCATCGTAGGTGGCCGAACTGGTTCACGGGGCGGAACCGGTCCACCACGTCGCCGCCGACCACGACCGTCCCCGACCGGCCGACGAGCCAGGCGTGCGGCACGTCGGTCGGCCGCTGGGCGTCCAGCCCGATGACCACCACACTCGGGGTACGCCGGGCGCGCAGCATCAGGCTCGCGGCGACCGCCTGCTCCAGGCAGTTGGCAGAGGTACGGCGAGCCGCGCTCGCCACGGCCCGCCCGACGTCGGCCTCGGTGCCGGCCAGCGGCCCGACGTCGAACCCGACGCGCACCGGCCCGGTGGCGCCGAGGAGCCCCGACCAGCGCCGCATCGCCACGCCCTTGCGCAGCACTCGTGCGACCAGGAGGAGCACGATCGCCTCGAGCACCCGGAGCCGGTGCCGAGCCCGGGCCCAGTCGGTCATGACCGCAGCGTCCCACACCCGACCAGCGCTACCGTGACCGCCGTGACCAGGAGTCTTGTCGTCAAGGTGACCTGCGGGACCGACGACCCGGAGCGGTGCAACCAGGGCTTCACCGTGGCGGCCACGGCGGCAGCGTCCGGCGTACCGGTGTCCCTGTGGCTGACCGGCGAGGCGGCGTGGTTCGCGCTGCCCGGCCGCGCCGCCGACCTCGACCTGCCGCTCGCCACTCCCCTGCCCGACCTGCTGCAGACGGTGCTGTCGCTCGGCTCGGTGACGGTGTGCAGCCAATGCGCGGCGCGCCGCGACATCTGGGAGAAGGACCTGGTCGCCGGCGTGCGGATGGCCGGCGCGCCGGTGTTCGTCGAGGAGATCATGGCGGAGCACGCCCAGGCGCTCGTCTACTAGGGGCGGCCCCGTAGATTTCGGGCATGCGCGTGTGGCCCGTCCTGCCTGTCGTCGGGCTGCTCGTCTCGAGCCTGGCCGCGTGCGACTCCGCGGGGCGTACCTACTCCACCGGCGCGAGCGACATCTACGTCGCGATCGGCGACTCCTACACGGCCGCGCCCAGGACCGGGTTCCCCGACGGGGACGACGGCTGCCACCGCAGCGAGGCCAACTACCCGCACCTGGTGGCGAAGGTGACCGACGCCGACCTCCACGACGTGAGCTGCTCGGGCGCGAGCACCACCCAGCTGACCGACCCGTGGAAGCCGGGCGGCGTACACCTCGTCGCGCCGCAGCTGGACGCCCTCAACGACGAGACGGACCTCGTGACGGTCGGCATCGGCGCCAACGACTACCACCTGATCGGGATCGTGTTCATCACCTGCCCCGCGCTCGCGGTCCGGGAGCCCGACGCGGACAGCCCCTGCACCGACGCGGCCGAGGCCAACCCGAACGCCTCGCTCAAGGACCTGCTCAGCCAGATGGAGGACAACGTCACCGACCGGCTGAAGGACGTCACCGACCTCGCGCCCAACGCCGACGTCCTCGTCATCGGCTACCCCAGCATCATTCCCGCGCACGGCACCTGCGACGAGCTCCCCCTCGCGCCGGGCGACTACCCGCTGGCCCGCCGGATCATCGACGGCATCAACACTTCCGTCGCCGCCGCCGCCGACCGCGCCGGCGTGCGGTTCATCGACACCGCCACCGGTAGCGAGGGCCACGACATCTGCAGCGACGACCCGTGGATCGCGGGCGTGCACGCCGAGGACGGCCACGCCGCCCCCCTGCACCCCTACCCCGAGGAGCAGGAGTTCGTCAGCCGGCAGGTGCTGGACGCGATCGGCTGACGCGACCCCTTCGCCGGGGCGGACGGGTCAGCGGCCGACGCCGAGCAAGATCCGCTCGAACTCGCCGCCGCACTTCTCGAGGTCGAACTCGCGCTCGGCGAGGTCGCGGGCCCGGCGGCCCAGCTTGTCCCAGGCGTCGTGATCCTCGAGCACCTCGGCGATCCACTCCGCCGCGGCGTCGACCGAGGCCTCGGTGGGGGGCAGCACGCAGCCGCCGGCCTCGTCGACCAGGGCGGCGGCGAGGTTCTCCTCGGGCATCAGGCCCAGGATCGGCCGGGCGGCGCAGAGGTAGGACAGGGTCTTCGACGGCACCGAGAACGCGCCGGCGGACTGGTCGAGCACGACCAACAGGATGTCGCCGGAGCCGAGGACCTCGGGCAGCCGCTCGTAGGGCTGGAACGGCAGCAGGTTGACCGGTACGCCGAGGCGGTCGGCCTCCTCGCGAACCACGGCGACGGCCGGGCCCTCGGTGATCACGCTGAGCCGGGCGGGCGTGCCCTGCGCACGGACGGCCGCGGCGACCTGCACCAGCAGCTTGGGGTTGTGCTTGAGGCCGAGCGTCCCGGAGTAGACGAGGTGGGGCACGTTCTCGACCCGGTGCTCGCAGGCCCACGCGTTGTCGCGACGGGTCGGCACGAGCTCCTTGAGCGGCGCCCAGTTGGGGATCACGGTCGTCTTGTCGTAGGTCCCCCACGCCCGGTGGACGTCGAGGAAGCCGTCGGAGATCACGACGATCGCGGCGGCGCGGCGGTTGCACCACTTCTCCAGCCAGCCGGCGACCGAGGCGAGGACCACGAACCCCCGCGACAGCTTCTCGCCCGCGAACGACCGCATCGCGACGCCCTGGACGTCCTGCTGCCAGGAGACCGCCGGGACCCGGGCGAGGACGAAGTAGAGCGTGACGACGACCATCATCGGGACCGGCACGTTGCCGAAGAGGACGACGTCCGGCTTCAGCCGCCGGACCTGGCGGGCCAGCTGTACGCCGTACCGCAGCTCCTGGACCAGGCGCCGGCGGAAGCTCAGCTTCTCGATCACCTCGCCGCGGGCGATGGAGTCGAAGGTGACGCCGGGGACGCCGCCGAGATTTCCCTTGCCCGAGACGTGTGCCTCGCACCAGGAGTGGGTAACTTCGTGACCACGGCGGGCGAGCTCGCCACTCAGCTCCACCTGGAACGGGTGGCCGCTGTAGTCGTGCACAAGAACGCGCATGGGTTGGGGGCCCCACTCTCGCTCGGCTGTTTTCGGACGTCCTGGTGTCCCTAACGACCGAGGTGCGAGTAGGTCACTTGACTCTTTACCGGCGGGTAGGAACAGGTTCCAGTCAGCCGGTGAGTCCCAGCAGCGCCCTTGCCTCGGCGGTGGTCATCGGGCGGCGCTGCGCGAGGCCGCCGAGCGCGACCGCGCGGTCGACGAGCTGCCGGTTCGAGGTGACCGGCTCCCCGCGGCGGAGAGTCAGCACGTCCTCCATGCCGACCCGCAGGTGCCCGCCCTTGCTAAGCGAGGCGAGGGCGACGGGGAGGGTGCTGCGGCCGATCCCGGTCGCGGACCAGCTCGTGACCTGGGGCGGCAGCGCCGCGACCGCGGCGACCAGGGCGTCGGCGGTGCCGGGCATGCCGCCGGGCACGCCCATCACCAGGTCGCAATGGACGCGACCGCCGTACGGAAGCCCGTAGCGGTCCAGGAGCCGGTGCAGCGCCGCGACGTGGCCGAGGTCGAACAGCTCGAACTCCGGCACGACCTGGCGCTCCTGGCTGAGCTGGTAGAGCTCGGTGACGAACGGCCACGGGTTGCTGAACACGTCGTCACCGAAGTTGGTGGTGCCCATGGTCAGGCTGCAGGAGTCGGGTGCGGCGTCGAGGACCTTGAGGCGTACGTCGAGCGGGTCGTGGACCGATCCGCCGGTCGAGAGCTGGACGACCAGGTCGGTCCCCTCCCGCAGCGCCTGCACCGTGTCGGTGAGCCGGGCCAGGTCGAGGGTCGGCAGGTGGTCGTCGTCGCGGATGTGCACGTGGATCATGGCCGCGCCGGCGGCCTCGCACTCCCGGGCGGTGGCGACGAGCTCCTCGAGGGTGGTGGGGAGGCGGGGGCAGTCGGCCTTCGTGGTCTCGGCGCCGGTGGGCGCGACGGTGACGAGAAGGGCCTCCGCCGGGACGGTGGTGGTGGTCACCGCGTCATCGTGGCACGAGCGGGCCGGCGACCTACTTCCAGGCCCGCACCCAGTCGACGTCCATCGTGACCGAGGTCGGCGTCAGCTCGTCGACGGCGTTCCAGCCGCCGCCGAAGACCTGGTTCATCACGATGTTGAACGGCTGGTCGAAGGGGGCCGGCGGCTTCACCGGCGCGACCGGCTTCCACCCGGTCTTCCAGCACTCGACGCCGTCGTAGAGGAACCGCATCGAGGTCTTCGTCCACTCGACGGCGTACTGGTGCCAGTCGCCGGGGGTGGGCACCTCGCACTTGTGGGTCACGCCCAGGCGTGCGCCGCCGTAGTGCAGCGTCGGGTAGACGTAGCCGGCGTCGGCGCTGAACCACTCGGCCACGTCGATCTCGCCCGAGAGCGGCCACGCGCCGTAGACGTTGGTGGCGGGGTTCATCCAGAGCGCCGAGTGCACACCGGGAGTGGTGGCCTGAGGGAAGCGCGCCCGGAACTCGACCCGGCCGTAGGCCTGGGAGAACCGGTCGCGGGTCGTGAGCGAGGCGCCGGTGAACTCCGTCGTGAAGTCGCCGCGCGGGCTCTTGCAGGTGAACGCGTGGTCCGCGTGCTTGGCCGTCAGGTGCAGCGACCCGAAGGAGACCGACATGTTGCCCGGCAGGGCGACGTAGCAGTCGTGGTTGGGCGAGGACAGCCCGCTCCGCGCGGTCGTGCCCGCCTGCCACTTCGTCGTGTCGATGGTCGTGCCGGTGAACTCGTCGTCGAACGTGCACGTGTAGGTGCCGCCGTCGGCCTTGCGCGGGTGCTCGCCGGCGCACGGGGCAGCCGGGGGCGTCGTGGGCGCCGGGCTCGTCGAGGCCGACACCGATCCGCTCGTGGCGGGGGAGCTCGGCGCGCCGGAGGCGCCGTCGTGCTCGACACACGCGGTCGCGAGGATGGCGAGGCTGATCAGGACCACGCCGGCTGCTCGTGTCAGGTTCCGCACTTCCTCTGCTCCGTTCCCCCATGGCGACGCCAACGCCAGACGGCGGGAACAGGCGACACTGCGGAGAAAACGGGATGGGTGTCGCGCTGGTTACGGCCTGCGCGCGACGCGCAGGCCGAGGAGGTAGAGCTCGCAGCCCAGGCAGAGGCCGATCACGGCGTTGAGCAGCGCGGCGACCAGGGCGAGCCCGACCGCGACCTGGCCGAGGAGGGTCGCACCGCTGAGGTAGCCGGTCAGCGCCACGGCCGTGAACACCAGCCCGACGCCCTGGGCGAACCGCGGCGGCCGCGGGTCCTCGAGGTCCGCCGGCGGGCTGAGCCGTGGCCGCACGAGGCTGCGGAAGAGCAGCCCGGTCGGGGTGTGCTGCACGCCGAGCAGCACGCCGGACAGGAAGAACAGCAGCTGGATCGCCACGAGCGTGCCGGCCACCGCCGGCGGGGTGAGCAAGGCGGCGACGAGGAGCACCGCGGTGACCGAGGCCGTGAAGCGCGGCCCCCGGGGGTCGATGCCGGTCACGACGACGTCACCGGCAGTGCGGCCAGCACCTGCTGGCGGGTCGGCGCCCCCGCTGCGCGGACGAGCTCGTGGCCGTCGGCGTCCAGCACGAGGG
Organism: Nocardioides panacisoli; assembly: GCF_039537325.1. GTDB lineage: Bacteria > Actinomycetota > Actinomycetes > Propionibacteriales > Nocardioidaceae > Nocardioides > Nocardioides panacisoli. The sequence continues at coordinate 32,072 of NZ_BAABAH010000013.1, read as the reverse complement.
TGGTCGGCGTCCGGCGTACGTCGAGGGCGCGCACGAGGTCGAGGTGCTGCTCCGCGTCCACCTCGACGTGGCGGACGCCGTACTCCTTCGACGCCACGTCGGACAGCACCACCCGCGCCGTCCGGCACGGCGCGCAGAACGCCGAGGAGAACTGCACGAGCGTCGCGCGCTCCCCCGGCCGCTCCCCGGGGAGCGCGGCCAGCACGTGCGACCACGCCGAGTCGGCAGAAACTTGGGTCGAACCCCGTCGAGTCGGCTCAAGCTTGAGCCGACTCGGCGAGAAGTTGCCGTCGGTGCGCCACCGGAGCACGCCGAAGCCCGCCGTCGCCACGAGGGCGACGGCGAGCACGACGACTCCGGTCATGGGTGGTCCAGGCCTCTCAGATGCTGACGGTGACCTCGGCGACGCTGCCGGTCGCGGCCTCGACGACCCGGTCGACCGGCTCGGCCTTGGGCGCGAGGGTGCGCAGCGTCCACTGGCCGTCGCCGGCGAAGAACCGGAAGTGGCCGGTGGCCGAGGTGGGGACCTCGGCGGTGAACTCGCCGGTCCGGTCGAGCAGTCGCACGTAGGCGTTCGGGACCGGCTCGCCGTCCCGGACGACCTGGCCCTGGATCACGGCCTCCTTGGCGACGTTGACGCCGTCGAGCGACAGACCGCCCTCAGTGGCTCCGCACATGCTCAGGCCTCCCCGGGCTCGTCGCCGAGGGCGACGGGAACGCCGACCAGCGAGCCGTACTCGGTCCAGGAGCCGTCGTAGTTCTTGACGTTCTCCTGGCCCAGCAGCTCCTTGAGCACGAACCAGGTGTGCGAGGAGCGCTCACCGATCCGGCAGTAGGCGATGGTGTCCTTGCTCCAGTCGACGCCGGCCTCGGAGTAGATCTCCTTCAGCTCGTCGTCGGAGCGGAAGGTGCCGTCGTCGTTGGCCGCCTTGCTCCACGGGACGTTCGCGGCGGTCGGGATGTGGCCCGCGCGCTGCGCCTGCTCCTGCGGGAGGTGCGCCGGGGCGAGCAGCCGGCCGGCGAACTCGTCGGGGCTGCGCACGTCGACCAGGTTCTGGGTGCCGATCGCGGCGACGACCTCGTCGCGGAAGGCGCGGATCGAGGCGTCCTGCTCCTGGGCGGTGTACTGGGTCTTCTCGCGGCTCGGCGCGTCGGTGACCAGCTCGCGGCTGTCGAGCTCCCACTTCTTGCGGCCGCCGTCGAGGAGCTTGACGTCCTGGTGGCCGTAGAGCTTGAAGTACCAGTAGGCGTAGGCCGCGAACCAGTTGTTGTTGCCGCCGTAGAGGACGACGGTGTCGTCGTTGGCGACGCCCCGGTCGGACAGGAGAGCCTCGAACTGCTCCTTGTTGACGAAGTCGCGGCGGACCTGGTCCTGGAGGTCGGTGGTCCAGTCGAGCTTGATGGCTCCCCGGATGTGGCCCTTGTCGTAGGACGTGGTGTCCTCGTCGACCTCGACGAGCACCACCTTGGCGTTGTCGAGGTTGTCCTCCACCCACTGGGCGGTGACGAGCGAGTTCTCGCGGCTCATGGAATATCCTTTGTCGAGTGAGTTGCTAGAAATACATCATGACTGGCTCGTCAAGACGCGGGGGGGTCGAGGGCGCGCACAGCAGGCGACGACGAGACGTCAGAGAGCTTGCGCCGGGTGCCAGTCGGGCGGCGGACCGCCGGGAGGATCAGACCCCGCTCAGCGCATTCGACACAGCGCCGAGCGGACGCGGGAGTAGTCCACCGCGCGTCGCTTGGTCAGCATGGTCGTCGACATGCCACCAACACTAGGGCGCCCCGCCAGGCGTCCACAGCGCCCGTCCCATTCCGCGAGACTGATGTCCGCTCACTGAGACGAGCAGTGGCTGCTCACCGTCGTCGACTGGCTGCCGGGCTGCGATCCCGGCGTGACGAACAGGTGGACGTCGCCGGTCTGACCGTGACCGGTGCGCAGCACGAAGTTGACGGTGCTGGTCTCCTCCGGCTGCAGGTCGATGTAGATCGGCGCGACCGTGCGGTGCTCGAGCGGGCGTGTCGACGGCGGGTTGATCGCCCGGTTGTCGATCTCGAGGCTCTCGAGCTGCCCGTCGCCCGGGAACATCAGGTAGATCACCACCTGCTGCTCGCCGGTCACCCAGTAGTCGGGCCGGTTCTTGTCGCCGGTGACCGACCACGGGTAGTCGGCGATGTCCGGCGGGGTGTCGTTGGTGAGCTTGATCGAGCCGGAGAGGTCCTGGACGTCGCCGGTGCAGGACCGCGCGACCAGGTGCACGTCGTACCGGAGGTAGTAGGACATCTTCGAGGCGGTGCCGTCGTTGAGGTAGACCCCCACCGCGGGGTCCTCGGACGGCAGCTCACCCGCGATCGCCGTGCCGGAGATCTGCTGCTGGACGTCCTTGTCGAAGCTGTGCACCCGGATCCGGCCCTCCGCCACGCCGCGGACCAGCCCGGTCACGAGCTGGACGGGGTCTCCCCGGCCGTCCGCGAAGGCGTTGAACACGGCCTTGGCCACGGCGTCCTGGTAGGCGTCGTGCGCGGCGAAGCTCGTCGTCTGCTTGTAGATCTCGTTCTCCACCAGCTGCACGACCGTCGACGCCGTCACCGGCCCGTAGCCGGGTACGGGGACCGGCCCCGTGCCCGCCAGCAGGTAGGAGACCGCCACGGGGTCGATCATGAAGACGCCGTCGACCCGCTGGTGGTAGGCCTTCTCCCAGTGCCCCGCCATCAGCTCTGCCGCCCGCGGGACGTCGGGGGTCAGGTCGGCGTCGAGGAAGTACTGCCCCAGCGCCGGGCCGAACAGCTGCTCCTCCTCGCGGGTGAGCGGCACCGGTGAGCGCCGGCTGTTGCCGAACGAGTGGGTCGCCTCCTGGTCGACGATGTCGACCCGGCCGTCGTCGGCCGCGAGCAGCGACACGGAACCCGCCAGGCCGCCGGTCGAGCGGAGCTCGGCGTTGTTCTCGAAGACGAGGAGGTAGTGCCGCGGGCCGTTCGCGCCGAGCAGGTCCGGCATGATCCGCGCCGCGCGGTAGACCGACCCGAGCGTGGAGCGCGAGGTCGTGACCAGGGAGCGCAGGCTGTCGAAGCCCTCACGAACCGGTCCGACGAACCCCGAGCTGTCCACCGCGTCGAGCCTCCGGTCGGCGTCGGCGAAGGCCGCCTCGCTCTTCTCGGCAGGCTCCTGGGCGTCGGTGATCGTCGACACCGGGAACCGGTGTCCCTGCGGCTGGAACGCACGCGAGGTCACCTGGTCCGCGGCGTCGACCAGCTCCGGCAGCGCCTGCTGGCCGAGGTCGTCGAGCACGCTCGAGGCGACGGCGATGCCCTGCGCGTCGTCACCGAACACGGGCAGGTGCTCCAACGTCCACCAGGTCGGGCCGTCGGTGCGGTCGGCGGCGGCAGCCGCGGCGTCCTGATAGTTCCTCAGCGCCTCGCGCGCGCCGGCCGCGTCTCCGTCGACCAGCCGGTCCCGCATGATCTCGCCGTCGCGTCGCACCTCGGTCAGGTCGCTCGAGGCCCGCCAGCCCACGAAGGCGCACCACAGGATGCCCAGCACGAGGATCCCGCCCAGCACCAGCGACACCAGCACCACGGGCCGGCTGGCCAGCCCGGTGCGCGCGCGGTGCCAGAGCGAGCGCGGGCCGCGCCGCCGGCGGACGAGGGGAGACACAGGGCACAGGATGCCCCACGGCGCGACTCTCCGAGTCATCTGTGCGTGGGCGTCCACCCGTGCCTTAGTATCCCTGGCGTCGTTCACTGGACGCGGGGCGCGGCCGAGCTTGGCTGCCTCTCAGTTCGTCCGCCATCTCTAGCCCAAGGTCGATCCACGTGGACTTGAAGCAGTTCCTGCAGGTCATGCGACGCCGCTGGCGCAGCGTCATCGCGATGATCGTCGTCGCGGTCGCCGTCGCGGGCGCCGCCATCTACATCCAGACGCCGCAGTACGAGTCCAAGGCGCGCGTGTTCCTCAGCGTGGACTTCACGAACCTGACCGACGCCTACTCGGCGCAGGCGTTCCTGAGCCAGCGGGCCGCGTCGTACGCCGACATCGCGGAGAGCTCCGAGCTCGCGGACCGGGTGATCGACGCACTGAACCTCCAGGAGACGGCGGAGGACCTGTCCTCGCACATCAACGCCGAGGTCATCGAGGGCACCGTCCTCATCGAGATCACGGTGACCGACGGGGACGCACGCCAGGCGCAGACGATCGCCGACGAGGTCACCAAGCAGTTCACCGACTACATCACCGAGATCGAGACGCCCGACAACAGCGCCGGCGTCTCCCAGGTGAAGGCCAACGTCACCAACCCCGCGAGCTACGAGCCCGACCAGGTCAGCCCGGATGTGGTGCTCTACATCATCGTCTCGGTGATCATCGGCCTGATGCTCGGCATCGCCCTGGCGATCGCCCGCGACCTGCTCGACCGGACGATCCGCACGGCGGAGAACGTCGCCGACCTCACCGAGGCGCCGGTCCTGGCGAGCGTCGCCTTCGACCCGGACATCCGCAGCGCACCGCTGCTCACCGACCTCGGCGGCTTCGCCGCCCGCACCGAGGCGTTCCGGCTGCTGCGCACGAACCTGCAGTTCATCGACCTGGACCACAAGGCCCGCGTCCTCGTGGTCACCAGCGCGGTGCCCGGCGAGGGCAAGACGATGACCGGCACCAACCTCGCCGTGGCGCTGGCGCAGACCGGCCGCAGCGTGCTGATCATCGACGCCGACCTGCGGCGTCCGCGGGTCGCGTCCGGCCTCGGCCTCGACCCGGCCATCGGCCTCACGACCGCCCTGGTCGGCAAGACCGACATCAGCGACGCGATCCAGGTGCACGAGCCCAGTGGCCTCCACGTGCTGGCCAGCGGCGCGAAGCCGCCGAACCCGACGGAGATCCTGCAGGCGCGGGTGACCCAGGACCTGATCAAGCGGCTGCGCCAGTCCTACGACACGGTCATCATCGACGCCCCGCCGCTGCTGCCGGTGGCGGACGCCTCGGTGCTGTCCACCCTCGCGGACGGCGTGATCCTGGTGATCCGCCACGGTCGCACCACGCGCGACCAGGTCAGCGAGGCGCTGACGCGGCTCGGCCAGGTCGGCGGCCGGCTCTACGGCGTCGTGGTCAACATGGTCGCCAAGCGGGCGATCGGCTCGTACTACTACTACTACTACGAGGAGACCGCCCCCGTTCCGCGCCGCAAGGCGACCGGGGACGAGACGAAATCGAAGAAGTAGCGCGGTCCACGCCTGTAGCCAGTACGTTTCGCCCCATGCTCCGTACGATCGAGGCCGACCTCCGGTCCAATGTCGACCCGACCAGGCGCACCGGGATCGGCTTCTGGGTCTGGGTGATCGGCAAGGCGCTCGCGGCGCCCCAGGTCCACGTCGTCGTCCTGTTCCGGCTGGCGCACGCCGTCGCCCAGACGCCGCTGCGTCCCCTCGCCTTCGTGATCCGCTCGATCGGCCTGGCCTGGTCGGGCGCCGAGATCCACCCCGACGCCCAGCTCTCGCCGGGCCTGGCCCTCGCGCACTCGACCGGCGTGATGATCGGCGCGCACGTCAAGACCGGCGTCGACTTCCGCATCTACCCCGGCGCTGTGCTGGGTGAGCCGGGACGCGGGAGCGCCGACGCCGCCGGGTTCCCGACGTTCGGCGACCACGTCACGATCGGCGCCCACGCGGTGGTGCTCGGACCGGTCCACGTCGGCCACGGATCGGTCGTGGGCGCGAACTCGGTCGTGACCAAGGACGTGCCGGACAACGTCATCGTCGCGGGCGCACCGGCCAAGATCGTGCGGCACCTGCTGCCGTTCGACCAGGACCCCACGCGGTCCGTCCCGGCCCCCGCACCGGCCCAGGCCGAGTGACGGGCGCTCACCGAGCGGCGAGGAGCTCCTCGAGGGCCGCCTCGACCTGAGCGACCGGGATGTCGATGTCGTCGACGATGCCCGTCATCTCCTTGCCCTCGGGCCACGAGCCGGCACCGACCAGGTAGCGGTAGTGGACGCCGCCGACGGCCTCGGCGATGGTCCACAGCCCGAGGTGCACGTAGGTGCCGGCGAACATCTCCAGCACGCGCACCCCGGGCTGGCTGAAGGTGATGTTGGTCAGCGCGGCGCCGTGCGGCGCGACGATGACCTCTGCGTTGTGGAAGACGTCGATCTGCTCCTGCACGGTGAGCGTGCCGGGGTCGAGCATCACGAACCCCTGCCGCTCGAGGCGCGGCCACAGCTCGGGCTCCTGCAGGTAGCGACGGCCTCCGGGCTGCTGGCCGCGCGAGAGGTAGAGCCGGGGCGGCGTGCCCGTCCGTCCGCTCGGCGGGAGGCGCTTGCGGAGCCACTCGGTGGCCGACCGCGGCGCGTCGAGGTCCTGGTTGGGGGTGCTGGGCACCAGCAGGCGGTCGGCGCGGAAGGTGCGGTCGGCCCGCGGCTGCAGGTAGGGCCCAGGAATGCCCGCGAGCTCCAGGATCTGCTGCTGGTAGCCCGACTGGTGCGGGACGACGATCGCGTCGACGCGCTCGCCGGGCAGGGCGTCCTCGAAGATGCCGTAGCGCGCGACCGCGTCGTAGAGGAAGTGGTAGTAGTTTCCGGCGGTCCCGCGCGTGGTCAGGCTGAGCACGGTCCCGTCGACCTGCTCGACGGCGGGCAGCCTGGGGTGCAGGAACACCGGGTGCTCGCGCCACCCGGCAAGGCCGAAGTAGCCGCTGGTCTGGTAATCGAGGATGCCGCCGGGAGTGACCGTGGCGCCGAAGTCGCCGACCAGCCTGCCGTCGCGTACGTCGAGCACGTAGCGGGCCGGCACCTCGGCGTGGCGCCCGCGCTCGAAGACCCAGTGCCGGGGCGGCTGTCCCGACGCGGGCCCGCGGTCGAGCAGCTCGGGCGGGCCTGCGGGATGCAGCGTCACCGCACCCGGCTCGGCGTCGGCACTGGCCGTCGAGCGGACCGTGGCCGTCCGGGGCAGGGACCGGACGCCGGCCAGCCGGGACACCGGACGGAACACCATGCCCACGAGCACGGACAGCAGGCGGTGCGCCCGCTTCAGCAGCGGCCACGCGGGCTGGAGCCGCGCCGGCAGCCGGCTCACTGGCCCATCAGCCGGTGGACGACCCGGGAGACGATCGGGAGGTCGATCAGCCGGCGCACCATCGCGCGCATCCACAGCGGCTTGATCAGCTTGCGGGCCAGCCGCGCGAACTTGCCGTCGTGGCGCAGCAGGATGACCTCGAGCTTCTCCTCGATGTCGCGGTTCAGCTCGACCGCCGGCGGGTGCACCAGCGGGAACTCCATCCGCTCGGCCGGGTAGGGGGTCTTCGCCGCGCGGGTGTGCGTCGCGCCCTCGCCGTAGCCGTCGTGCTCCACCAGGTTGGTGCAGGGCATGATCGAGAGCCCCTGGCGGGACATGATCGTCACCCACCAGTGGTGGTCCCAGCCGTAGTGGTCACCGTCGGTCTCGGTCGAGACGAACGTGAAGTGCCGCACCGCGCCCTCGGACACGAGCGCGTCCGGGTGCGGCGGCGCAGGACGGTTGCGCACCGCGTCCGCCGTGCGGGGAAGCTGGTCGACCCGGTCCTCGGCGCCGGCGTGGTCCCGGTCGAACTCGGCCCGGTGGTCGTGCCAGCGGTCCGCCCAGGTCGCCCAGCCCCACACGCTGGCCCAGGTGGTGAAGTCGTAGCTGTAGTCGCCGAACATCTCCGGCGGCACCGCGTGGATGTCGCCGCCGATCTGCCAGACCCGCTTCTCGTCCTCGTAACGCTCGAGCAGCTCCTCGGCGAACCGGAAGAACGACGGGTCCGGGATGCAGTCGTCCTCGAGCACGATCGCGCGGTCCACCTGGGAGAACACCCAGTCGAGGCCGAGCTCCACGTTGGCCTCGAGGCCCAGGTTCGCGTCGGCATACTTGCGCTCGACCTGGCAGGGCCAGTCGATCGTTTCCACCAGCGCGCGCACCTCCTCGCACTGGCGAGCCTCGTCGGGCCGGCCCGGGCGCGGCCCGTCGGCGACGACGAACAACCGCTCAGGACGCACCTCGCGCAGCACGTCGAGGTTGCGCTTGGTCACGCCGGGGCGCCGGAACACGATCAGGACGACCGGTGTCTGCAAGGGTGGTTCAGCTCCTCTGGGTCATCCGGGCGGCTGCCCGCGCGGCGCTCTTGGCTGGTCGGCTGTTGACGGCCGCCCGAGCGGCGCGGCGCAGTCTAGGCGACTTGATGAGCTTCCGAGCGAACCGGGCGGCAGGCCCGCCGACCCGGTTCAGGTGCAGCTCCAGCTCGCGCTCGACATCGACGTCGAGGGCGACCCGGTCGGGGTGCTTCATGGGGAACTCCATCGGTTCCGCGGGATCGTCCTCGCGGCCCGGCGAGTAGCCGTGGGTCGCGTCGGCGCCGAACCCGCCGTTGACGACGAGGTTGTTGGCCGGCGCAATGCACAGGCCGCCCTCGGTCATCACCGTGAGCCACCAGTGCTTGTCCCAGCCGTGGGTGACGACGTCGGACGACCGGGCGGCCTCGGCGAAGTGCCGCTGGCCCGCGCGCGTCACCAGCGTGCCGGGTGCCGGGAGCGCCGGCCGGGTGCGCACAGGGGCGTCACCGGCGTCGGTCGCCGAGCGGCGCACGTGGTCCCGGGTGAAGACCGCCCGGTGCCGTTGCCACCGGTCCCCCCAGGTCGCCCAGCCCCACACGCTGGCCCAGCTGGCGAACGCGTAGCTGTCGCCCTTGTAGAGCCGCCGCGGCACGCCGTGGCGGTTGCCGGAGACCTGCCAGACCCGGTCGTCGTCGCGGTAGCGGTCGAGGAGCTCCTCGACGTACCGGAAGAACGTGGGGTCGGGCGTGCAGTCGTCCTCGAGCACGATCGCCTCCGGCACCTGCGAGAAGACCCAGTCGAGCCCGAGCTCCACGTTGCCCTCGACGCCGAGGTTGACCTCGGAGAACCTCCGCTCGACCTGGCACGGCCAGTCGATCTCGTCGAAGACCGCTCTCGTCTCCGCGCAGAGCGTCGCGTCGTCCGGCCGGTCCGGACGCGGCCCGTCGGCGATGAGGAAGACCCGCTCCGGTGCCACCTGCCGGACGGCCGCCAGGGTGCGGCGCACGAGGTGGGGGCGGTTGAACGCGACCATCACGACGGGGGTGGAGAGCACGCGAGACGCAACCTTTCTGTCCGGCCGATCCGGTCATCGAGTGGAACATTCCACCAGACCCAGCGTCCTGTCTTATGGTTGCGCATTGTGCCCCCCACTGAGAGCCAGATCCTCGCGAAGCTGAAGCGCGCCAACCCCTCGCTCGTCTCCTCCTGGGCGAAGCGTCAGGCGAAGTCGGTCGCTGCCCGGGGCGGCTACCTCGTCACCAAGATGGACGACGAGGCGCGGCGCTACGCGCGCGTCTCGCACAACGACGCCCTCCCGCTGCCGGCGGGCGCCGAGCAGACGCTCCGGCTGGACAACCCGCAGCTGCAGAAGCTGCAGGAGGCCTACGACAACCTCGACGTCGCGGCCACCTCGCACACGCAGTGGCGCCAGGGCTTCCTGAAGCGCAACCTGTCCCTCGCGTGGTTCCGCGGCGACAACGCCTACGTCTGGCAGTTCCGTCAGCTGCGCAACGCCGCCGAGGCGCGCATGTACCTCACCCTGCTCGACGTCGAGTCGCGCGACCGCCTGGGCCTGCTGAAGCGGCTCGAGGAGGACGCCATGTTCGGGGCGTGGACCTTCTCCTACGGCAACCGTCCGCCGGTGAGCCGGGACCTGCTCGACAGCGTCAACGAGATCAGCTACCTCGACGCCCAGATGGGCCTGAGCAGCATCGAGGGCCTCCGGGTCCTCGACATCGGCGCCGGCTACGGCCGGATGGCACACCGCGTCTCGGCCGGCCTTCCCAACCTGGCCCGCTACGACTGCATCGACGGCGTCGCCACCTCGACGTTCCTCTGCCAGTACTACCTGGACTACCGGCAGGTGCCGGACACCGTTCGCGTGGTGCCGATGACCGAGTACGAGTCGCTCGAGGACAGCTACGACATCGCGGTGAACATCCACTCCTTCTCGGAGTGCTCGATCGAGGCGATCGAGTGGTGGCTGGGCCAGATCGCGCAACGCGACATCGAGTGGCTCTTCATCGTGCCGAACACCCCGCACCAGCTGCTGAGCACCGAGCTCGACGGCTCCATGAAGGACTTCTCGCACCTGGTGAAGGCGGCCGGCTACGAGCAGGTCGACGAGCGCCCGGTCTACGAGAACGACGAGCTGCGCGCCCTCATCGACCTGCACGACACCCACTTCCTGTTCCGTAAGAAGGACGCGACTAAGTGACCCAGGTCGTCGGCGACGACGAACGCTCCCCCAGGACGCTCTGGGTCGAGGAGAGGCTGCGGCGGTACTCCGCCGCGACGACGCACCGGATCCTCAAGCACCGCGGCCGCAGCCTGGGCATGTGGGTGGGCTGCGGCTTCCCCAAGTCCGGCACCAACTGGCTGTGCGAGCTGATGGGCACCTCGCTCGGGCTGCCGGTGCCGGTGGACTACCAGCTGCCGATCATGTTCAAGGCGGTCGTGCACTCGCACTACTCCTACGACGAGCGGATGCCGTCGGCGTGCTACATCCGCCGCGACGGACGGGACGTCATGACGTCCTTCTACTTCTACTGGACCCGCGCGACGCAGATGGGCAAGAACCCCCGCTTCTCCCGCGGCATCCAGGAGATCTTCGACCACCTCTACGGTCCCCGCTTCGACCCGGCCGACGTGCGCGCCAACATGCCCAAGTTCATCGAGTACCAGATGACGGTCTCCCCCACCACGCACGGCGTCACCTGGCACCAGCACGTCCGCGACTGGTGGGACCGGCCGCGCGTCGGGCACGTGACCTACGAGGGGCTGCACGAGGACCCGGTCGGGTCGATGTGCAAGGCGCTGGCCGACGCGTCGGGCGAGGAGCCCGACCGCGAGCTGGTCGAGCTCGCCGTACGACGCCACGACTTCTCGCGGTCCGCCGGACGTTCGACCGGCGAGGAGGACCGCCGCAGCTTCCGCCGCAAGGGCGCGGCGGGCGACTGGCGCAACCACTTCACCCGCGAGGCGGGCGAGGTCTTCGACTCCTTCGCCGGCGACGCTCTCGTGGACTTCGGCTACGCCGAGGACCGCACCTGGTGGAGCGACCTCTAGTCAGTCGAGCTCAGCCAGCCGCTTGCGCAGCACCTCGGGGTCGACGTTCGCCAGGTCCAGCTCGAACAGGTCCTTGTTGGCGCGCAGCTTCTCGTCGCTCCAGCTCCACCAGTCGACCGGCTCGAGCAGCTCGACGATCTCTTCCGGGTAGCGGTGGCGGATCACCCGCGCCGGGTTGCCGACCGCGACGGCGTAGGCCGGAACCGACTTGGTGACCACGGAGCCGGCACCGACGATCGCACCATCCCCGATCTCGACGCCCTCGAGGATCGTGACGTTGTCGCCGACCCAGCAGCCGGCGCCGATCCGGATCGGGCGCTGCATCGGCTTGAGCATGGTCTTGCCGCCGATCACCTTGCGCTGCGCCATCTCCTGGATGTTGAGGTACTCCGTGTAGTGGTTGGCGCTGCGGATGACCACCCGGCCGATGATCGAGTAGGGCCCGATCTCGCAGGGGTCGATGTAGGCCGGCACGGTGACGCGGACTCGCTTGCCGAGCACGGCGGTGCGGGCGACGAACGACCCCGGGGCGACGTCCACCTCGTCGCGCGCCCACTGCCAGCGCTGGCGGGCGACGATCGGGAGGCGGAGAACCGCCCGGATCAGCGGCGTGAGAAGTCGCAGGAGCACGGCGGTCAGGATACGGGCCGCTCGGCGATCGCCTCGATCTCCTCGATCGAGAGGTCCTCGGCCCCGTCGTCGGGCTCCCCGGCGGCGGGCTCCGGGTAGGTCCAGCCGCTGCGCAGGTGACTCATCAGCGCCCACCACCAGCCGGCGACCGTGATCGAGAGACCGATCAGCGAGCCCCACATCGCGCCCTTGGCGTCACCGATGCCGGCGCCGATGACGAACCCGACGATGGAGAGCACGGTGCCGGCGATGTCGATCTTCATGACCTGGCTGATCTGCTTGCGGCCCATCAGCGCCGCCCGCACGCCGCTCTGCATCGCCATCGCGAGAACTCGGAGGCCGATGATCAGGAGCAGCGGGGTCACCAGCGGCCACACGTCGCCGAGGATCAGCTTCCCGACCTTGTCCGGGATCAGGAAGAGGACCCCGAAGTTGAGGGCGGCGACGGCAACGGACACGATCATGGCGCGCCGCTGGTGGACCAGGAGGCCCGCGTTGTCGGACCGCTCGCGGGCGATCTCGGCGCCGGCGGAGGTGGCGACCGCCATCTGCACGGTCGTGCTCGGCCGCTCGAGGAGCAGCGCCGCCCGGACGGCTGCGACGGCCAGCGGCCCGCTGACCACGGCCACCAGGCCCGCGCCGAACAGGGCGACGGTGGCCGAGGAGCTGGCCGCGACCAGCGAGCGCCAGGAGAAGTGCCAGCGCTCCTTCAGCCAGCTCAGCGAGATGTCGTGGCCGCGCGGGATCCCCTGCTGCGCGAAGACCCACAGCCCGGCGAGGGCGCCCGTGCCACCCCAGGCGACGACCATCCACATCAGGTCGAGGTCGGTGAACACAGGGATGGCGACCAGCGCGACGACGGTGAGGACCAGCCAGAGCACGTCGAGGACGATCGCGCGGCTGGGCCGGGCCTGCGCGAAGGCGATGAAGCGCCCGACCTCCTCCACGGCGAGCAGCGGCAGCATCACGCCGACCAGGATCATCGCGCGGCCCATGCCCTGGTCGCCGAGCATGAGGGCCGCGCCGGCGGCGACGCAGAGCAGCCCGGCGCCGAGGGACAGGATGAGCGCGCTGCCCAGCACCGCGCGCGGCCGGCCGTCCGCGTCCTCCGGGTGGACCATCACCGTCCACGAGACCAGCGACCGCACGACGCTGCCCTGGACGAAGACATAGGTCAGCAGGATCAGCGCGAACCGGCCGAAGTCGACGGGCTCGAGCACCTTCGCGGCCCAGAGGAAGACGACCAGGCTGGAGACGCTGAAGATGATGTTGTCGATCGTCACCGCACTCATGCGACGGCGTGCGGCACCGGCACCGGTCGCTGCATCGTCCGACGCCATCAGTCCGGTTTCCGCCATGCCCCGAATCTTCGCAGACAGGTCGGCTATCGTCCGGGGGTCATCCAGAATCCCGCGTGGAGGTTCCCCGTGCCGTCCGCTCTTGCCTATCGCTCGCTCCGCCGCGTGGCGTCCGCGCCCGTGGCGCGCCAGATCGTGCAGCGCCTCCGCGCCCAGCACGACGAGCTGCTGCTCGCGATCGGCCGCCTCGAGAGCCACGTGCTGGCCTCGAACGTGAAGCCCGACAAGCTCGAGGACATCGAGTTCCGGGTCTTCTCCCAGTTCGGCGAGGACGGCATCCTGCAGTACCTGATCCGGTCGATCGGTCCGCACACCGACACGTTCGTGGAGATCGGCACCGGGGACTACCGCGAGTCGAACACCCGGTTCCTCGTCCAGAACAACAACTGGCGCGGCCTGGTCATCGACGGCGGCGAGTCGCACGTCCAGTTCGTGCTCCGCACCGGCATGGCGTGGCGCCACGACGTCGAGCCGGTGAGCGCGTTCGTCACCCGCGACAACATCAACACCCTCATGCGCGACCACGGCTTCGAGGGCGAGATCGGCGTGCTGTCGATCGACGTCGACGGCAACGACTACTGGCTGTGGGAGGCCGTCGAGGCCGTCGACCCCGCCATCGTCGTGATGGAGTACAACGCCCTCTTCGGCCCGTCCGCGGCGATCACGGTGCCCTACGACCCCGCCTTCGTGAACAGCGAGGCGCACTACTCGCAGCTCTACTTCGGGGCTTCCCTCGGCGCCTTCGTGCACCAGGCGAACAAGCGGGGCTACCGGTTCATCGGCTGCTCGAGCAACGGTGCGAACGCCTTCTTCGTGCGCGACGACATCGCCAACGACCTGCCGAGCCTGACGAGCGAGGAGGGCTACCGCGCGAGCCGGTTCCTGACCTCGCGCAACCCCGACGGCACCATGTCGCGGATCCGCAGCGTCACCGAGCGGATCGCGCTCATCGGCCACCTCCCGGTGGTCGACGTACGCACCGGCGAGACGACGACGGTGGCGGAGGCACACGCGGCCGCGGCCGGCGGAGGCGACCGGTGACCGCCGCCGACCCGCACCGCGTCCCGTTCCACAGGCTGCGGCACGTCCTGCGCGTCACGAAGGCCCGGACCGCCTTCCTGATCTACTCCGTCCGGCTGTTCTGGGCCGCGTGGCGGGGCCAGCTCGAGGAGATCTGGGTCGGCGACTCGCACGCCGCGCTCATCCCGGCCACCGTGCTCGGCGCCCCGCTGCGCCACATCGAGAACGGCCGCTGGGTGTGCCACCTCGGTCCGCGGCTGCAGTTCTCCATCGCCCGCCAGGGTCTGCCGCCCGCCGTTCTCCGCATCTTCGGGCTGGTCGGCCGCACCAAGCACGCCAAGGACGTGCTGTGGGTCTACAGCTTCGGCGAGATCGACGTGCGCTGCCACCTGGTGCCGCGGATGGAGGAGCCGGGGACCTACGACTTCGTGCCGGCCTACCTCGAGCGGATCCGCGAGTCCGCCCGCGCGACCGGCAGCGACCGCGTCCTGGTCCTCGTCCCGCCGCCGGAGAGCGACGTCGCCGAGGAGCAGATCGGCTTCCCGGTCGTCGGCACCCTCCAGGAGCGCACCCGCGCACTGCAGCTGCTGCGCGACGCCATGCACAAGGCTGCCGCCTCGATGAGCGGCGACGGGCCGGAGATCCTGCTGATCGACGTGATCGACCAGTTCTCCGACGCCAACGGCGTGTGGAGGCAGGAGCTCACCTACGACGGCCTGCACACCAATGACGCAGGGCGCGCGATCGTCCGCCAGGAGATCGACCGTCTCCTCGCCGCAGCGGAGGCCGGCCGATGACCTGTCCCGCCTGCGGCTCGACCGCGGTCAAGGTCGGGCCGAAGTCGCGTCGCACCGGCTCGGTGGTCGCGCGCTGCACGAGCTGTCGCGCGCAGTTCCTGGTCGAGGAGACCAAGGCGCCGACCGAGGTGGTCACCACGGACGAGGTCTCGGTCGAGTACGTCGCCGACTGGGTGGAGAAGAAGCGCGAGGGCATCGGCCCCGCGGTCTGGCGCGAGAAGCTCTCCTGGCTCTCGCAGGAGGTCGCCGACGTCGAGAAGCCGAGGCTGTACGACGTCGGCGCCGGCGCGGGCGAGTTCCTCGCGGTCGCTCGCGACGAGTACGGGTTCGTCGTCGCCGGCAACGACATCCTCGAGGGTGCGGTCGCCGTCGCCCGCGAGCTGAGCGGCGTGGACCTCGACCTCGGCGACCTGTCGGAGCAGGACTACGAGGACACCTTCGACGTGGTCACGATGTGGTGCGTGCTCGCGCACGTCCGCGACGGCGAGCGGATGATGCGCGAGGTCCACCAGATGATGGCGCCCGGCGGCATCCTGTTCCTCCAGACGCCGCACAACACGGTGGCCGACCGGCTGTCCCACCGGGCCCGGGTCGCCAGCGGCGGCCGGATCGCCCGGATCTCCGACCGCCGCCTCGCCGGCCACCATCGGATCCTGCACACCACCGAGAGCATCACCACGCTGCTCGAGCGGGTGGGCTTCACCGACGTCGTCGTCGAGCCGGAGGTCCGCTACCCCATGTCATCGACGGCCTACCTCCACTCCCTGCGGGCGCCGACGTGGTCGCTCCGCCCGGTGTCGTGGGCGATGGACAAGGCGATCTCCAGCGGGGCCGTCCCCCGGATCACGCTGGACGTGCGCGCCCGCAAACCCCGCTAGTCGCGAGAAAGGCTCCCCCAGTGCGCCAGCGCCTGATCATGCTCGTGTTCCTGCTGCCTGCCGGCGGGCTCAAGAACAAGCTCCTGAACCGGCTGGGGCACCGGATCCACCCGACGGCGCGGATCGGCATCTGCTGGGTGCAGGCCGTCGACCGGTTCGAGATCGCCGAGGGCGTCCGCATCGGCAACTTCAACGCGTTCCGCTACCTGAAGCTGGTCCAGATCGGCCGCGGCTCGCGGATCGTGATGTTCAACTGGTTCCTGGGCGGCTCCGGCTTCGAGCCGGGGGCCGTCGACCACGGGTCGCTGCGCACCCTGCGGATGGGCGACCACTCCCACATCATCAGCATGCACTACCTCGACTGCGGGGGCGGCCTGATCCTGGGCGACAACGCGTGGATCACGGGTATCCGGAGCACGGTCCTGACGCACGCCTTCGACCCGGTCGACGGCGGGATCATCCTGGAGCCGGTGACCCTCGAGAACCTGGCGACCGTCTCCTCCAACTGCACGGTGCTCCCGGGCGTGACCTTCGGCGAGGGCGCGCTCCTCGCGGCGGGCTCGACGGCCTGGACCCGCCAGCAGATCGCCGGCGCGCACCTGCACGGTGGCGTTCCCGCCCGTCGGCTGACGCCGATCAAGATCGAGGCGTCGCTCTACGACCGGCACCGCTACCGCGGGTGACCGCAGCGATCCAGGGATAACCGCATGGGGGGCTCGTGCGTTCTGATAGCGTCCCCGAGTTCGCGACGGAAGCTGAGGAAATGACCGACAAGCAAGACTCCATCCTGGCCCTGATCCAGTCGCTCCTCGAGCGGTCGGACAAGGGCGACGTCGTCGTCACGGTCGACTCGCCTCTCCACGGGGACGAGGGGCTGGCCCTCGACTCGCTCGAGACCGCAGAGCTCTCGGCGCTGCTCGAGGACGAGTACGGCACCGACCCGTTCGGCGCCGGGCTGATGCCCGAGACCGTCGCTGACATCGTCGCGTTCTACTCCGGCGAGGGCGAGTCCGTCCCGGCATGAGCAATTCCCCGCGGACCGTCGTGATCACCGGCGGCAGCCGGGGCCTCGGCGCAGGAATCGTCCAGTCGTTCCTCGACTCGGGCGACCGCGTCGCGTCCTGCTCGCGCTCGGCCACCGACCAGGTGCGCCTGTGGGAGAAGGAGCACGGCGACCGGTTCCTGTTCGTCGAGGCCGACATCGCCGACCGCACCCAGTCCACGGCGTTCGCGAAGGCCGTCATCGAGAGGTGGGGCTCGGTCGACGTACTCGTCAACAACGCCGGGGTCGCCCGGGACGGCATCCTCGCGCTGTTCTCCGACGAGGACACCGACACGGTCATCGACCTGAACCTCAAGGCGACGATCCACCTGAGCCGGCAGATCGTCCGCAACATGCTGGCCCACGACGGCGGCCGGATCGTCAACATCTCCTCGATCACCGGGCTCACCGGCTACCGGGGACTCACGGTCTACGGCGCCACGAAGGCCGCGATCGACGGCTTCACCCGGGCACTCGCCCGCGAGGTCGGCTCGCGCAAGATCACCGTGAACAGCATCGCGTCCGGCTACCTGCGCACCGAGATGAGCCACGGGCTCGACGACGGCCAGCTCAACCAGATCGTCCGCCGGACGCCGGCCGGCCGGCTGGGCGAGCCCGACGACATCGCCCGAGCGGTGCAGTTCCTCGTCGACGAGCGGAACGACTGGATCACCGGCCAGGTGCTGGTGATCGACGGCGGCCTGACCTGCTGATCGCCGCCCACTCCCCCGTGACCACCCGCCCCCTGGACCCGACCGAGGTCTACTACGAGCTCGTCGACCGCCTGTGGCCGATGAACGCGCTCGGGTACCTCGAGCTCGAGGGGACCTACGACGACGCGCAGGTCGCGGCCGCCTGGGAGCGGATCACCGCCGCCGTCCCGGTCGTCGGCGCCCGCGTCGTCCGGTCGGGTCCTCGCGAGGCGGTCCTCGACTCGGGCTCACGGCTGCCCGCGCCGGTGACCTCGTACGCCGACCTGTGGACCATGCTGTCGACCGTCGGCGACACCCGCATCCCGCTCACGGGGCCGCTGGTCCGCTGCGCGACATCGCCCGGCACCGTCGGTGGCACCGCGTTCGCCGTCACCGCGCACCACGTCGCCCTCGACGGGCGGCCGATGGCCCAGCTGCTGTTCCTGCTCGCCCGGGTGCTCGAGGGCGCCGACATCAGCGGCCACCCGCTCACCCGGCCGACCGAGCCGCTCGGGCGCTACACGCTGCCGGAGCGGGACTGGACCGGCCGCCGTCGGGAGATGCTCGAGACGGCCCGCGAGATCCGGAACGAGGACGGCTACGTCGGCAACGGCGCCGTGCCCGACTGGTACGCCAAGAGGCTGGACGGCCCCCGCGACCTGTCGTTCACGGTCTTCGAGCTCGACGCGGAGGAGTCCGGTCGCCTGGTCGCCTGGTCCAAGGCGCAGGGCGCGACGGTCCACGGCGCCCTGACGGCGGCGATGGTCCGGGCGATCGCGGCGCTCACCCCGGGCATGGGCCGCGTCCCCCTGTCGACCACGGTCGACCTGCGGGTGCGGGCGGCCGCGCCTGCCGTCGACGTCGTCGGCCAGTCCGCGGCCGTGGTGTCGGCGTCCTTCGACCCGGCCCAGGAGGCCGGCGCGCTCGCGCGCGAGGCGACGGCGGACATCCGCCGCCGCGTCGACCGCGGCGAGCCGGAGCTCTTCTTCGCCCTCAGCGGGGTCGAGCGGCTCCCCGTCGGAGAGGCCGCCGACAAGGTCGTCCGGCAGTGGATGGAGGCGGCGGTCCCGGCAGCGAACCTCAGCAACCTCGGCGTGGTCGACGGCGACGCCCCGGGCGGCGTGCGGAGGGTGTGCGTCTCCCTCGCGCCGACGCCGAACCAGGTGCTCTTCGTGGCCGCGACGACGTTCCGGGGACGGGTCACGGTGATCTCGTCCTTCGACCGGAACCGGATCGCGATCTCACCCGAGGTCTTCACCGACACCCTGCGCGACGAGCTCGTTGGTCTCACCCAGTAGGTTCCTTCCGTGATCGAGCTGCTGCGCCGGGCCGCCGACCGCGACCCCGAGGCCGTCGCCGTCATCGCCGAGAGCGGCACCTGGACCTACGGCCGGCTCGCGGAGGAGGCGCAGGCGCTCGCGTGCGGGCTCAGCGCGGCCGGCATCGACCGGTTCGCCGTCGTGTCGAACGACATCCCGCTGGTCGTGGCGCTGCTCGCGGCGGGATCCCTCGTCGGCGCCGAGGCGTGCACCTACGCCCCGGACATCAGCCCGGAGGAGATGGACCGCCAGACCGCGACGTTCGGGCACGATGTGGTCGTCTCCGACCGCACGGACCTGGGCGAGCGGAAGGCGACGGTCGTCCCGGCCTCGGAGCTGCGCACGGCCGGCACCGCCATCGACGTACTGCCGGAGCGGCGACCGCTGATGGTGCTGACGACCGGGAGCACCGGGCGGCCCAAGGGCGTCCGGCACGACTGGACGCGCCAGCTGGCCCGGATGGCGAACGCCAGGGACGGGGCCGGCCAGGTGTGGCTGCTCGCCTACGGCCCCCAGCAGTTCGCGGGCCTGCAGGTGCTCATCCACGTGCTCGGCACCGGCGCGACCCTGGTCGCCCCGTCGATCCGGCGCCCGCAGGCGGTCGTCGACCTGATCCACGACCACCGCGTCACCCACATCAGCGCCACCCCGACGTTCTGGCGATTCATGCTGGCCGAGCTCCGCGCCGACGAGCACCCGCTGCCCGAGCTGGTGCAGATCACCCTGGGCGGCGAGGCCGCGCCCGGCGGGCTGCTCGAGGAGCTGCACGAGACCTGGCCGGACGCACGGATCTCCCACATCTACGCGGGTTCCGAGTTCGGCTCGACCGGCTCGGTCCGGGACGGCGTGGACGGCCTGCCGGCCTCGCTGCTCGAGGAGCACGAGGGCGCCGAGGTCAGCCTCCGGATCGTCGACGAGGAGCTGTGGGTCCGCTCGTCGTCGGGGATGCTCGGCTACTACGGCGAGGACGACCGCCCGGCCGGCGAGTGGTGGCCCACCGGCGACCTCGTCGAGGTCGTCGGCGACCGGATCGAGTTCCGCGGGCGCAAGACGGACGTCATCAACGTCGGCGGTGTGAAGGTGCACCCGCTGCCGGTGGAGAACCGGATCACCGCCGTCCCGGGTGTCCGGGCCGCGCGCGTCTACGGGCGGGCGAACGCGCTCGTCGGCACCGTCGTCGCCGTCGACGTCGTGCCGGCGTCGGGCGCGGACGAGCAGGCGCTCAAGGCCGCGGTCCGGTCCGCGTGCGCCGACCTGCCGCGGCCCTGGCAGCCGCGCAGCGTCCGGGTCGTCCCCGAGCTCGCCATGAAGGAGAACAAGGTCCTCCGCGGCGCGGCCGACTCCGGCTCGTAGGCGCCGCCGCCCGTCAGCCGAGCTGCTGCGAGGCGGGGACCAGCTTCTCGATCGCTGCCAGCCCGGCCGCGTCGTCCTCGTGCACGACGGCGACGTCCCAGTAGTTCTGCGCCCGTACGCCGACCTTCTCCTCCAGCGGTGCGGTGCGCTCGGCGATGGCCTCGACGGTGGTCCGCCCGAGGACGTCGCCGCCGTTGCCCCAGACCGCGACGTCGCGGTAGCCCAGCTTCTGGAGCCGTGGCCACACCTCGAGCGGGTCGTTGCCCGCCAGCCGGGACAGACGGTGGTCGTACTCGAAGAACAGGACCGGCCGGGCACCGCCCCAGGCCTCGGTGATCGCCGGCACCAGCACCACGTCGTAGCCGTCGGTGTCGGACTTGATCAGCCGCAGGTCGCCGAAGTCCGGGTGGTCGGCCAGCAGCCGCGCCGGAGTGACGGTGGGCAGCGCGTCGTCCGCCTCGCCCTCAGCGAACCGGGTGGTCCCCCCCGTGCGGACGGCCGTCGTGGCCTCGGTGTGGCCGTCGGGGGTGAGCAGCGCCTCGACGACGCTCACGCGCGGGTCGGCGTCGACGTTGAGGTGGAGGTACTCCAGGAAGTAGGGGTCGGCCTCCACGCAGAGGATCCGGGCGTCGGTGGCGTCCAGGATCTGGAGGGCCGAGTCGCCCACGTTGGCGCCGACGTCGAGGACGGTGACCGGCGCGGCGTGCTCCGCGAGCGCGCGGGCGAGCTGCACGAGGTTCTGCCCGTAGGGGCCGTTGCCCGCGTAGTCCGGCAGCCGGTGCGGCCAGGGCAGCACCATCGTGACGCCCTGCACCTCCCGGACGACCTTGCGGTTCGGGAAGCGGTCGCGCACCCACCACCCGACGTGGTGGCGCAGGTTCGACGGCAGCTCGCTGAGTCTCGGCACGGCGGACAACTTAGTGCTTCTCCTCGTCCTGCTCAGGCGAACCAGCCGGACAGTGGCAGACCAGTCGTCTCCCGGAGCTCCGCGACCTCGGGCGCCAGCAGCTCCCGCAGCCGCGCGACGGTCTCGGCGCTCGGCTCCGGGCGCTCGACGGGCTTGCTGATCCGCCGGGAGACGAACGAACGGAACCGCGAGAGCTGGCCGGTGGGGAGCTTGTGCGCCAGCCGGATCAGCGCGGGGCGCCGCAGAGCCTGGTACCAGCCCGGCAGGGCGCCCTTGTCCCCGTAGGAGTTGCGCGGCCGCAGCGCCTCGTCGTCGAGCTCGATGGGCGGCACGCCGAGGAAGTCGAAGATCCGGCTCATCGTGCGCTGCGCGTCGTCGCGCAGGTCCGCCAGGTCGATGACCAGCACCTGGGACGGGTCGAAGCGCCGGTGGATCTCGCGCAGCTGGGTCGCGTAGCGGCTCGGCGCGAGAATCCTGTTGTGCGGCTGGTCGGCGTCGGCGAGCGCGGTCTCGATGTCCTCGGTGATGACCCCCCAGGTCGCCTCCTCGAGATACTCCGCGATCGCCCGGTCGACCGGATCACGCACGAGGTAGAGCAGCCGAGCGTCCGGCACCAGGTCGGCCATCCGGTCGACGACGCCGGGGAACACCGGCCACTTGGTGTACTGCGGGGTCGACTCGCCGCGGTACGTCGTCCCGGGCGCGAACGACGCCTGGTAGCGGCCCACCCAGGAGAGGTGGTCGGGGTCGGTGAAGAACCGCATCTCCTTGTCCTTGGACATGGAGATCTCGGGGTGCAGCGCCAGGTAGTTGTGCAGGCTGGTCGATCCGGCCTTGGCCGCGCCGACCACGAACAGGTTCGGGAGCAGTGCGGGGTCCGGGGTGGTCGGCTCGGGGTCCTGCCGGCTGCGGCGCTCGCGGGCCGGCACGCTCAGGTCGCACCAGGGGCACACGTCGTGCGGGTGCCCGTCGCCGGCGAGCAGCCAGCCGAGCTCGCGCATCTCCGCCGTGGTGCTGCACGAGATGACCGGCGGCACGCACAGGTCGCACTGGAGCGACACCAGCTCGGCGCGACCCTCGCGCGGGAAGCGGGCGAGGACCGTCATGCGTTCCGCCCGAGCAGGCGGCCCATCTGCTCGAGGTCGGCGTCGACCATCAGCCGGGCGAGGGCCTCGGAGTCCGTGCCGGCCTTCCAGCCCAGCACGTCGCGCGCCTTCGACGCGTCGCCGATGAGGGCGTCGACCTCGGTCGGCCGCTCGTACGCGGTGTCGTAGCGGACGTGGTCCTCCCAGTTGAGGCCGGCGTGCGCGAACGCGAACTCGCAGAACTCCCGGACGGTGGTGCCCCGCCCGGTGGCGAGCACGTAGTCGTCGGGCTCGTCGTGCTGCAGCATCTGCCACATGCCCTCGACGTACTCCTTGGCGTAGCCCCAGTCGCGGACGGCGTCGAGGTTGCCGAGCGTGAGGTGGTCGGTGACGCCGAGCACGATCGATGCCACACCGAGGGTGATCTTCCGGGTCACGAAGCTCTCGCCCCGCCGCGGCGACTCGTGGTTGAAGAGGATGCCGGAGACGGCGAACAGGTCGTAGGCCTCGCGGTAGTTGACGGTCACCCAGTGCGCGTAGAGCTTCGCGGCGCCGTACGGCGAGCGCGGGTAGAACGCCGTCGACTCCTTCTGCGGCGGCGGGGTCGCGCCGAACATCTCCGAGGTCGATGCCTGGTAGAAGCGGCAGTCGATCTTGGCCGCCCGGATGGCCTCCAGCAGTCGCAGCGTCCCCGTCGCGTCGGTGGACGCGGTGTACTCGGGCATCTCGAAGGAGACCTTGACATGGCTCTGCGCGCCGAGGTTGTAGACCTCGTGCGGGGTGATCTCGCGGATCAGGTTCACCAGGCTGACGCCGTCGGTGAGGTCGCCGTAGTGCAGGTGCAGGTTCGGCTCGGTGTGCAGGTGGTCGATCCGGCTGCGGTTGAGCGTCGACGCGCGCCGCACCAGGCCGTGCACCTCGTAGCCCTTCCCGAGCAGGAGCTCGGTGAGGTACGAGCCGTCCTGGCCGGTGATGCCGGTGATGAACGCGCGCTTGGTCAAGGGGAACCCCAATCCGATCCGGTGTGCAGGCCTGCCCGAGGCCGGTGTATTACAGCATGGTGCATATCGTCGTGGACGCAGTTGCCGTCCGTTCCGGCAGTTCCGCCATCGTCATCGAGCATCTTCTCGACGGTTGGCGCGCTCTCGCGGTCGACGACCGGATCACCGTGCTCACGGGCGAGGACGGCCCGGGGTTCCCCGTTCCCGAGGGCGTCGAGGTGCAGCACCTGTCCACGCGGATGCCGGGCCCGGCCGCGGGACTGTGGCTGCGCTCGGTCGCCGTACGCCGCGCGGCCGCGCGGCTCGGTGCCGACGCCGTGCTGTCCGGCGTGCCCGCGAGCGGCCTGGTCGGCACCGGCAGCCCGCGCGGGATCATCCTCTACGACCTGCGCCACGAGCTCCGCCCGCACCAGTTCTCCCGCGGCACGCGGGTCGCGCGGCGCGTGTCCTGGTGGTGGAGCATGCGGCAGGCCGACGGGATCTTCACGATCTCCGAGCGGACCCTGCACGACCTGCAGGCCCGGCACCCCCGGCTCGCGACGAAGGCCAGGGCCGCCGTGCTCGGCGCCGACCACGTGGACGCGTGGCCGACCGCGGCGCGCGCGGAACCACCGTACGCGCTGGCGTTCGGCCACTTCGCGAACAAGAACGCCGACGCCGTGGTGGAGGGGTGGGCGAGCTTCTGCGCGACCGACGACCGCTGGCGCCTGCGGCTGGTGGGCATGGGCTCGGCGGACCGCGCGTCGGCCACGGAGCTCGTGCGCCGGCTGGGCGTCGAGGACCGCGTCCAGCTGATGCCCTGGCTCGACGACGAGGAGTTCCAGGAGTGCTTCGCCGCCGCCGGGCTGGTGGTGTTCCCGTCCGACTTCGAGGGCTACGGCCTGCCGGCGGTCGAGGCGATGCGGCTCGGGATCCCGGTCGTGGTGTCCGCGGACGAGGCGCTCGCCGAGGTGACCGGCGGGCACGCGGTGACCGCGGCCTCGACGTCGGCCGCCGACCTCGCCGCCGCGATCATGGCCGCTCTCGAGCTGACGGACGAGCAGCTCGCGGCCGGGCGGGAGCACACCGACAGCCTCGCCTGGCGCCGTACGGCGCAGGTCGTCCGCGAGTCGCTCCTGGCCGCGACCCGCTCAGAGGTAGTCGACTCGCTCCTCGACTCCTGACCGCAGCCGTTCGAGGTCGACCCGCACCATCCGGCCGACCAGCTCGTCCAGACGCGTCGCGGCCCGCCAGCCCAGTGCGGCCGCGGCCGGCTCCGGGTCCGCCACGAGCACCGGGGTGTCGGCGGGCCGGACGAGATCGGGATCCTGCTCGAGGTGGCTGAGCCCGTCGGCGAGGCCGGCGGCCTCGGACGCGAGGGTGACCAGGTCGCGCAGCGAGTGCGGCCGCCCGGTGCCGAGCGGCAGGTCGGTCGGAACGTCGAGGTCGACCATGAGACGCATCGCCTCGACGTAGTCGGCGGCATAGCCCCAGTCGCGGACGACGTCGAGGGTGCCGAGGACCAGCCGGTCCTGCTTGCCGAGGGCGATCTCGGCGACGGTCCGGGTGATCTTCCGGCTCACGAAGGTCGCCGGGCGGAGCGGGCTCTCGTGGATGTAGAGGCGGCCGATGCTCGCGTGCAGCCCGGCGGAATCGCGCGCGTCGCGCACGACCTGCTCCGCCGCCGCCTTCGACCGTGCGTAGGGACTCGCGGTCGCCTCGCCGCTGACCTCCGCCGAGGACGCCTGGAACAACCGCACCTCACGACCGGTCCGCGCCCGCAGGTCGAGCGCCGCCGCGACCAGCACCTCCACCGCGGTCTGGTTGACGGCGACCGCGAGCTCGGGCTCGGCCCAGCTGCGGCCGACCGAGCTGAACGCGGCGAGGTTGAAGACCAGGTCCGGCTCGGCCTTCTCGACCAGGCAGGCCAGAGCGGCGGCGTCGCGGACGTCGGCCTCCTCGATCTCGACGCCGTCGAGGTAGACCCGGCGGGCGGCAAGGGTGGCGCTGCCGGGCGAGGCCACGCCGACGACCCGGTGGCCGTCGGCGACCAGGGAGCGTGCGAGGTAGACGCCGTCCTGCCCGGTCACGCCAGTCACCAGCGCCGTGCCCGGTCGGCGTCGTACGATCACCCGGCAAACATTACGGCTGAAGGAGAACCCCATGCCCTCGTCCCCCGTGGACGTCCTCGTCGCCGGTGGCGGCGGCTTCATCGGAGGTCACCTGGTGGCCGACCTGCTCGCGCAGGGGAAGACGGTCCGCGCGGTCGACGTGAAGCCCGTCGACGAGTGGTACCAGGTCCACCCCGACGCCCAGAACCAGGTCGCCGACCTCTCGCTCCGCGAGAACGCGATGGACGCGACCGACGGTGCCCGTGAGGTCTTCATGCTCGCCGCGGACATGGGCGGCATGGGCTTCATCGAGAACAACAAGGCGCTGTGCATGCTCTCGGTGCTCACCAGCACCCACATGCTGGAGGCGGCCAAGGAGCACGAGGTCGAGCGCTACTTCTACTCCTCCTCGGCGTGCGTCTACGCCGCGGACAAGCAGACCGACGTGCACGTGACCGCCCTCCGCGAGGAGGACGCCTACCCGGCCATGCCGGAGGACGGCTACGGCTGGGAGAAGCTCTTCACCGAGCGGATGTGCCGCCACTTCGCCGAGGACTACGGCATGACGACCCGGGTCGCCCGCTACCACAACGTCTACGGCCCCGAGGGCACGTGGACCGGCGGCCGCGAGAAGGCTCCCGCTGCGGTGTGCCGCAAGATCGCGACGGCTGTCATCACCGGCAACCACGAGATCGACATCTGGGGCGACGGCGAGCAGACCCGGTCGTTCATGTACATCGACGACTGCGTCAAGGGCTCGCAGATGATCCTGGCCGGCGACCACGCCGAGCCGATCAACCTCGGCTCGGCCGAGCTGGTGTCGATCAACCAGCTGTACTCGATCGTCGAGGAGATCGCCGGCATCCGCTGCAAGCGGAACTACCAGCTCGACGCGCCGCAGGGCGTCCGCGGCCGCAACTCCGACAACGCCAAGATCCGCGAGGTCTTCGACTGGGAGCCGTCGATCCCGCTGGCCGACGGCATGGCGCAGACCTACGCCTGGATCTACGACCAGGTCAAGCGCTCGGGCGCCTGAGCGGCAGACCGGCCGGGGCCCGCAGGTCGGACCCGGCCGGACGCCGGCGCACGGCGGGCGCCGGCGTCGGCTCGGGCTCGGTCCCGTCCTTCACCGGCAGCACCGTCAGGATCGCGAGCGACAGCGGGATCCAGATGGTCCGGTCCCAGAGGCCCGGCAGCGCGGCGGCGACCCCGATCAGCGCCCAGGCCATGTAGGAGAGCCGCCGGAGCGGGTGGTGGGAGAAGAGCGGGCGCGCCAGCGTGTAGAGGACGCACAGGTAGCCGACGGCGCCGAACACGCCCACCGAGTCGAGCACCTCGAGGAAGATGTTGTGGATCAGCTCGATCTGGTTGAGGCCGCTGCCGAAGATCGGTGAGTCCCAGAAGCGGGAGAACCCGTACTGGATCCCCTCCGAGCGTGAGGCGTCCGCGGCCGCCGCCGTGCCGCCACCGGTCAGCCGGGTCAGCGCGGAGCCCTTGCCGCCGCTGGCGGCGAGGAACGGCAGCGCGACGAGGACGAGCGCCCCGGTCGCGTAGAGCAGGAATCCCGACACCGCGGACCGCTCGACGACCGGGATCATGATGATCAGCACCGCGGCGACCAGGGTCGAGGCGCGGCTCCCGCTCAGGATGAGCGAGAGGATCGCCGAGCCCGCGATGCCGAAGAGCAGCAGCCGGACCCACAGCTTCTTGTTGCGGGGGATCAGGTAGAGCACGATCGCGATCGACATCTGGCCGGCCAGCGCGAATGCGTTGGGGTGGTGCGTGAGGCCCTGGTAGCGATCCGTCGCGTCGGGCCCCTCGACGAGGGCGACCGCCGTGCTGAGCAGGTGACCGGCGAGGTAGGACCAGAGCAGCGCGTCCACCGTCCGCACCGACGGGTGCCACCACGCGATGATGGCGGGCAGCCCTCCGAGGAAGAAGATCCACTGGGCGAGCTCGAACGCGTCGCCGATGGGGGTGCCGTTGACGAGGGCGGCGAGCAGCCCCATCACGAAGACGAGTGAGAGGCCCAGGACGTACAGCCCCGGCAGCCTGAGCCGGTTGTGCGTGAGGCTCGGCAGCAGCAGCACGATGCCGAGGATGAGGAGGAAGTCCGTCGGCGTGGCCACGCCCCCGGTCAGCCCCTCGATGCCGCGGTACATCGGCGCCGTGCCGAAGGCCAGCATCAGCAGGAAGGTCGCGGTCCGCTCGGAGCCCAGCAGGACGAGGATGAGCAGTCCGCCCGCGAGCCCGGCCGCGCCGATCATGAAGATCAGGCCCTGGGTCGCGAGGAAGGACAGCCCGCCGGCGAGCACGGCGAACGCCAGGGTGATCACGATCCCGCGGTCGGGTCTGGCCGCCAACTCTTCCTCCGGGCTCGCGCGTCAGGTACGCGGGCAGCCTAACCGCTCCCGGCAGGCGGCGTGCTCAGCCTCCGGCGAATGGAGGCAGGAACTCGACGACCGCTCCCCCCGGCACCTCGACGGCGGCGGGATCGTGGCTGGAGACCGGCCGGTCCCCGACCAGGACGGAGCAGACGGCGATCACCTCCGGGAGCCGCGAGCCGGCGTGCCGGCGTACGAGCTCCGCACGCAGGTCGGCCAGGGTCAGCGCGCCGTCGACGTCGAGGGTCTCCTCCGCCGTCCCTGCCGCGGACCGGGCGGCCGCCCAGTAGCGGACCCGGATGACCTTGGTCTCATCCACCAGCCGATTCCTTCCCTGTGTCCCCGTTGTTTCGCTATGGTCCCTCCCACGAAAACCGGCCGGAGCCCAGTGTTGCGTTTCGGTCTCTCGACCAGGCTGCCGCGGCGGAGACCCCGCCCCCGGCGCCCGTGAGGAGGCCCCGGATGAGCACTCTGCTGCTCCTGACCAGCGCGCTGCAACCCTCCGCGGAGGTGCTGCCCGGTCTCGCCCTGCTGGGCCACCAGGTCAAGATCCTGCCCGCCGAGGGCAGCGCACTGCTCGAGGCGCCGGACTCCGACCTGCTGCTCGTCGACGGCCGGCAGGACCTCGCCGGCGCCCGCGACCTGTGCCGGCTGATCCGCACGACCGGCACCGACGTGCCGGTGCTGCTCGTCGTCACCGAGGGCGGGCTCTCCGTCGTCGCCCACGACTGGGGCATGGACGATGTCGTGCTGCACACCTGCGGCCCCGCGGAGCTCGAGGCCCGGATCAAGCTGGCCATCGGACGGCTCGTGGCGGCCCGCGACGCCGCCGACCCCGAGGCCCACGTCATCCGCTCCGGCGAGGTCGTCGTCGACGACGCGACCTACACGGCGAAGGTCGGCGGCCGGGTCCTCGACCTCACCTTCAAGGAGTTCGAGCTGCTGAAGTTCCTGGCCCAGCACCCGGGCCGGGTGTTCAGCCGCCAGCAGCTGCTCCAGGAGGTCTGGGGCTACGACTACTTCGGCGGCACCCGCACGGTCGACGTCCACGTCCGGCGGCTGCGCGCCAAGCTCGGGCCCGAGAACGAGACGCTGATCGGCACGGTGCGCAACGTGGGCTACCGGTTCGTGCTGCCGGCCCGCGAGAAGGACGCCGTCGAGCAGGAGCAGCCGGAGTCCGAGCACGCCTGACGTATAGCGTCGCCCGCGTGGACTCCCCCGATCCCGACGTCCTGCGGATCGTCGACGAGGTACGCCGCGCGTGCCTCGCGCACGACGGCCAGGACCCGCTCGACGAGGCCGCCCACCTGCTGCTGAAGCACCGCGGCGCGGATGCGCTCGACGGCGCCTGGGTGAGGGACAGCGGGTTCGCCCTGCTCCACGACGGTGCGCTCGACCTGGCGGTCGCTCCAGCAGCGCGCCGCCGCGGCGTGGGCGGCGCGCTGCTGGAGCGGGCGGTGGCGGGCACGCCCGGCGGGCTCACGGCGTGGTCCCACGGCGACCACCCGGCCGCCGCGGCACTCGCCGAGCGCACGGGCTTCGAGCGGGTCCGCGAGCTGTGGGTGATGAGGCGCTCGGTCGCCGTACCGCTTCCGGCGGCGGAGCCGCCGGCGGGCGTGACCATCAGGTCCTACGCCGGGCCCGCCGACGACGCGCCGCTGCTCGAGGTCAACGCGGCCGCGTTCGCCCACCACCCGGAGCAGGGTGCGCTGGACGAGGCCGGGCTCGCCGAGCGGATGGCCGAGCCGTGGTTCGACCCCGGCGGGCTGCTGCTGGCCATCGACGGGACCGGGGAGCTGCTCGGGTTCCACTGGACCAAGCGTCACGACGACGAGCACGGCGAGGTGTACGTCGTCGGGATCGCCCCGGCCGCGCAGGGTCGCGGGATGGGCCGCGTGCTCACCGTCGCCGGGCTCGCTCACCTGGCGGCCGCGGGTGTCTCGGAGGTGCTGCTCTACGTCGAGTCGGACAACGCGGCGGCGGTGCGCCTCTACAGCGGTCTCGGGTTCACCCACGCGCGCGCCGACACCCACGCGCAATACCGCCGGTCCCAGCTCGTGGGTCTGCCGGTGCAAGAAGCTTCCGATCGGTAGCATCGGACACCATGAGCTCGGTCACAGGAGGTGACCCGACGCCTGACGGCGGTCGGGCGACCCCTGCGCGCCGTGCGCGCGGCCGCGGACGTCCGTGGCGCCGCAAGGGCGACGAGGACGCGCCGGTCCTCCTCGAGCTCGACGGCGACGAGGTCGAGGAGATCATCCGCCGCAGCATCGAGGCCGACCGCGCCGGGGAGTCCGACGAGCCCGAGCTCGAGACCACCGACGTCGACGACGCCGCCGAGGAAGACCCGGAGGACGAGATCCTCGTGCCCGACGACCTCGCCGACCGCGTCGCCGCCCGTCGTGGGCCACGACCGGTCGAGGAGGGTGACGGGTCCGACTACGACTGGGACAGCCTGATGGTCGGCGACACCGGCCCGGACTTCGACGAGGACGACAGCTCGTCGGGTCGCCACGCCGGTCAGCGCGACCTGCACGTGGAGGCCGATGACGTCGTCCTGGACCGGATGGGCGGCCGGGTCGGCCCGCCGCCGGCGCGGGACGAGCTCCCCGACGACCCGGCCGACACCGCCGAGAGCCGGCCGATCGAGGTGTCGACCCGGTCGGTGCTCGACGACCCGGACCCCGAGCCCGCCGATCTCGACCCGGACGCCGAGTTCGAGGCGGCCGCGTTCGCTGTCGTGAGTCCGGCCGAGGCCCGCAGGTCGATCGCTCCGGCCGACACCGACGAGGAACGGACTGACGACGAGGACCTCGACTACGTCCCGGTGACGGGTGACGACGAGGCCGCCGAGCGGGTGATCCAGCAGGCGATGGACATCGGCTTCGCCGAGCCGGTGCCCGCTCCCCAGCGACGGCTGTTCCGCCGGCGCGACGTACCCCGACCCACCGGGCCCTCCTCCCGCCCGCTCGTGCGGACCGGCGGGGACTCGGCCGCCGAGCCGGTCGACCCCGCCCGCAGCGAGGCGGTCGCCGAGCAGGCGGCACGCCTGCGCCGCGACGCCGAGCTCGCCGCGGCCGAGCAGGCCGCCGAGCGGATCGCCGCCGAGGAGGCTGCCCACCGCGCGGCCGAGGCGCGCGCCGAGGCGGACCGCCTGGCCCGCGAGCAGGCCGAGACGGCGGCCGAGGCCGAGGCACGCGCCCAGGAGTACGCCGAGCTCGCCCGGTTGGCGCACGCAGAGCGGGCGTCGGCCGAGGAGCGCGCACGGACGCTGGCCGAGGCTGCCGCCGACGCGGCTGCCGAGCACGCCGAGTTCGCGCGCCGGATGCTCGAGGAACGGGCGGCCGCCGAGCGCAGCTCCGCCGAGATCGCCGCCGCCCGCGAGGCCGCCGAGGAGGCCGCCCGGCAGCAGGCCGCGCTTGCGCAGCAGGCCCACCTGGCCGCCGCGGAGGCGGAGGAGCGGGCTCGCACCCTCGCCGAGCAGGCCGCCGTGAGTGCCGAGGAGCACGGCGCGCGCGCCCTGCAGGCGGTGGAGGAGCGTGAGGCGGCCGAGCAGGCCGCCGCCGAGCACGCCAGGCTCGCCCAGCAGGCGCACGAGGAGCGGATGCGCGCCGAGTACGCCGCGCAGGAGCAGGCCGAGCTGGCCCGGCTCGCGCTGGAGACGTCGGAGGCCGCCGAGCGCCGCGCGAGCGACGCCGCCGCCCATGCCGAGGAGCAGACGGCCGCGCGGGTCGCCGCCGACGAGTCCGCCGCCGAGCAGGCCCGCCGTGCCCAGGAGGCGCACGAGGCGAGGCGCGCCGCCGAGGAGGCCGCCCGCGAGCAGCTCGAGCTCGCCCGCGAGGCGCAGGCCGCCGCAGCCGCCGCACACCAGACCGCGGCGTCGCTGGCCGAGGAGAAGCGGGCGATGACCGAGTCGCTCGCCGAGGCCGAGCGGGTCGCGACCGAGGCCGCGCGCGCCCGTGCCGAGGCCGAGGACCGTGCCCGGCAGGCGCTCACCGAGCTCGAGGCATCGGCAGCCGCGCAGCAGGAGGCCCTGTCAGCGGTCAAGTCCGAGCTTCTCGAGGTCGAGCGTCAGGCCCTGGAGCACGCTCGCGCCCGCGCGGAGGCCGAGCGTCAGGCGGCCGCCCAGGCGACGGCCCGTGCCGAGGCCGAGGCGCACGCCGCCCGGCTGGCGCAGCAGATCGCCGACATCCAGGCCGAGCGCGCCCGGATCGACACCGACCAGGCCGAGCGGAGTGCCGCCGACGAGGAGGCCGCGCGTGCCGCCGCGGCCGACGAAGCCGCTCGCGCCGCTGCGGAAGCGGAGGCAGCGCGCGCCGCCGCCGAGGCGGAAGCCGCCCGCGCCGCCGCCGAGGCCGAGGCCGCCCGCGTCACGGCCGAGGAGGAAGCC